>NZ_JBNPTI010000001.1:0-1872270 GCF_051167575.1 Bradyrhizobium sp. HKCCYLS3070 | reverse complement strand
GCCCCGCGTTGACCGTTTCTTTCGAATGCCCATCGCAACCTCCTCATCGAGTGTTGCGACGACCAATTGAATCCGCCGGTGATCTCGGCTGAACCTGTGGTACCTGCCGCCTGCATTTTTTGAGCAGGCGGGCCACGGGCCTCAGTCGAGGTCCGGCCTTCCCTGTGCCCTCTGTCCGAAGAGGGTAATCGATCTTGATAGCTCGGGCGCGGAGCGCGTCGCGAGAAGGCAGGACGACGTCTCCGACGCGGAAATTGAGATAGTGGATCAATGGTAGCCCCGAACTCGTCGTGCCCGGGCTTGTCCCGGGCATCCACGTCGTTCGGCGTGTGCGGTGCGGCGTGGATGGCCGGGACAAGCCCGGCCATGACGAGCAGGATTTGAGATCTATCGCTTCATCGGCATCGGAATGCTCATTCGGCGAATTGCAACGATCGAGCTACCCCTTGATGAAGGCCAGCAGGTCGGCATTGATCACGTCGGCATGTGTGGTCGCCATGCCGTGCGGAAAGCCCGGATAGGTCTTCAAGGTCCCATGCTTCAACAGCTTGATGCCGATGCGCGCGGAATCGTCGATCGGAACGATCTGGTCGTCCTCGCCATGCATCAGCAGCACCGGCACGTCGATCGCCTTGAGGTCCTCGGTGAAGTCGGTTTCGGAGAACGCCTTGATGCAATCGTAATGCGCCTTGGCGCCGCCCATCATGCCCTGGCGCCACCAGTTGCGGATCACGCCTTCGGAAACCTTGGCGCCATTGCGATTGAAGCCGTAGAACGGGCCGGTCGGAATATCGAGGAAGAATTGCGCGCGGTTGGCGGCGAGCGCCGCGCGGAAGCCGTCAAACACCTCGATCGGCAGCCCGCCGGGATTGCTCTCCGTCTTCAGCATGATCGGCGGCACCGCGCCGAGCAGGGCAGCCTTGGCGACGCGGCCCTTGCCGTGCTTCGCCACGTAGCGCGCGACCTCGCCGCCACCGGTCGAGTGGCCCACATGGACCGCGTCTCGCAGGTCGAGCTTGGCGGCGAGCGCGGCGACATCGGCCGCATAGGTGTCCATCTCATTGCCGGTCTCCGTCTGGCTGGAGCGACCGTGACCGCGCCGGTCATGCGCGATGACGCGAAAGCCCTTGTCGAGGAAGAACAGCATCTGCGCGTCCCAGTCGTCGGACGACAGCGGCCAGCCGTGGTGGAAGACGATCGGCTGGCCCGAGCCCCAATCCTTGTAGAAGATCTGCGTGCCGTCCGATGTCGTCACGAATCCTGAGCTCATGGAGTGTCTGCCTTTCTCACTGGATGGAATCTGCCGCGTTCAAGGCGCGGCGTGATGGCGCGCCTCGTCGCGTCGGTACGCAACGAAGGATGCCCGCTGCCACCTTAGCGACGGAGCGTGACGATCTCAGCAACACAGACTCGTGTGCGACAGCGTTGCACCTCAACGGGACCCGCGTTGGCTGCTCAATCCGTGAGCGGAGCCACATGCATCTGCGGCGCGTGATCTGCATGATTTGCGGGCTCCTTTGCGGTTCCGCGGCCGGACACCCGGCTTTTTCCTTCTGGAACCGGGCAGGGCCGTCATTGCGCCCCGGCGCGTCATCGCATAAAGCCTGTTCCCAAATCGTTCACGCCAGCTCAAGCTCCTGGGCTAACCCACTGAAAGCTAAACGCTAATGGGAAAATCACTGATTCCGCCGGAGCCGGCGGAGATTCACGAGGTCGCGCTGCGCGAGGCGCTGGAGGAGCGCTATCTCGCCTACGCGCTCTCGACCATCATGCACCGCGCGCTGCCCGACGCGCGCGATGGCCTCAAGCCGGTGCATCGGCGCATCCTCTACGGCATGCGGCTGCTGCGGCTCGATCCCGGCACCGCCTTCAAGAAATCCGCCAAGATCGTCGGCGATGTGATGGGCTCGTTCCATCCGCATGGCGACCAGGCGATCTACGACGCGATGGTCCGCCTCGCGCAGGACTTTTCCTCGCGCTATCCGCTGGTCGACGGCCAGGGCAATTTCGGCAACATCGACGGCGATAACCCGGCCGCCTACCGCTACACCGAAGCGCGCATGACCGACGTCGCGCGGCTGCTGCTGGACGGCATCGACGAGGACGGCGTCGAGTTCCGGCCGAACTATGACGGCCAGTCGAAGGAGCCGGTGGTGCTGCCCGGCGGCTTCCCGAACCTGCTCGCCAACGGCGCCCAGGGCATCGCCGTGGGCATGGCGACCTCGATCCCGCCGCACAATGCCGCCGAACTGTGCGACGCCGCGCTGCATCTGATCGAGAAGCCCGACGCCAAGTCGCGCGCGCTGTTGCGCTGGGTGAAGGGCCCGGACTTCCCGACCGGTGGCACCGTGATCGACTCCAAGGAATCGATCATCGAGGCCTACACCACCGGCCGCGGCTCGTTCCGTGTCCGCGCCAAGTGGAAGCAGGAGGAGGGCAACCGCGGCACCTGGATCGTCGTCATCACCGAGATTCCCTATCTCGTGCAGAAGTCGCGCCTGGTCGAGAAGATCGCAGAGCTGCTCAACGAGAAGAAGCTGCCGCTGGTCGGCGACGTCCGCGACGAATCCGCCGAGGACGTGCGGCTCGTGATCGAGCCGAAGTCGAAGAACGTCGATCCGGCGCTGATGATGGAATCGCTGTTCCGGCTCACCGATCTCGAGAGCAAGATTCCGCTGAACCTCAACGTGCTGATCAAGGGCAAGATCCCGAAGGTGGTGGGTCTCGCCGAGTGCCTGCGCGAATGGCTCGACCATCTGCGCGACGTGCTGCTGCGACGCTCGAACTACCGCAAGAAGCAGATCGAGAACCGGCTGGAGATTCTCGGCGGCTACCTGATCGCCTACCTCAACATCGACGAGGTGATCCGGATCATCCGCACCGAGGACGAGCCCAAGCCGGTCCTGATGAAGACGTTCAAGCTCACCGAGGTCCAGGCCGAGGCCATCCTCAACATGCGCCTGCGCTCTCTGCGCAAGCTCGAGGAAATGGAGATCCGCACCGAGGACAAGAACCTGCGCGGCGAGCTGAAGGGCATCAATGCGCTGCTCGGATCCGAGCAGCTGCAATGGGCCAAGGTCGGCGAGCAGGTCAAGACGGTGCGCGACATGTTCGGGCCGAAGACGCCGCTCGGCAAGCGCCGCACCAATTTCGCCGACGCGCCCGAGCACGATCTCGCCGCCATCGAGGAGGCCTTCATCGAGCGCGAGCCGGTTACGGTCGTCGTCTCCGACAAGGGCTGGGTGCGCACCTTGAAGGGCCACGTCGCCGACCTGTCGAACCTGCAGTTCAAGACCGACGATCAGCTCGGCCAGGCGTTCTTCGCCGAGAACACCTCGAAGGTGCTGTTGTTCGCCAGCAATGGCAAGTTCTACTCGCTCGACGTCGGCAAGCTGCCCGGTGGCCGCGGCCATGGCGAGCCGATCCGCATGTTCATCGACCTCGACCAGGACGCCTCGATCGTGTCGATGTTCGTCGCCAAGGGCGAGCGCAAGTTCCTCGTGGCGGCCTCCGACGGCCAGGGCTTTGTGGTCAAGGAAGAGGATTGCGTCAGCAACACCCGCAAGGGCAAGCAGGTGCTCAACGTGACCGCGCCAGCGGAAGCGCGCGCGATCACCACCGTCACGGGCGATCAGGTCGCGGTCATCGGCACCAACCACAAGATGGTGGTGTTCGGGCTCGACCAGGTGCCGGAGATGGCGCGTGGCCGCGGCGTCCGGCTGCAGAAATACACCAGCGCGCAGCTGTCCGACGTCACCACCTTCGAGCAGAAGCAGGGGCTGGCCTGGAAGGATTCCGCCGGCCGCGATCAGGGTCTGAGCTGGAAGGAATTGGCCGATTACCGGGGCAACCGCGCCGACGCCGGCCGCATCGCGCAGGGCCTGCCGAAGTCGAACAAGTTCAACCGGCCGATCGAGTGAGGCGCGGGAGAGTGAAGATCGAGCGCCCCTTCGGTCTGCCACTCATCGGGACGACACCAAGACTGTCGTCCCGGGCAAGCCATCGGCAACGCGTAGCGTTGTCCGATGGCGCCGACCCGGGACCCATAACCACAGGACGTGGGAATGGGCAGGCTGGAACGACGCGCGTGCCAACCGATTGCCGCCGGTGGCTATGGGGTCCCGGCTTTCGCCGGGACGACATCGAGAGCGCTCATCAGCAGCGAGTAGTAGGTCAGATCGCATGGCGCACTCACACCAGCATCACGACGACCACCGCGACCATGATCATTCGCACGGCCACTCACATTCCCACGCCCACGGCCACGCCGGCCACAGCCATGCGCCGGCGAGCTTCGGCGCGGCCTTCGCGATCGGTGTGTCGCTCAACACCGGCTTCGTCATCGCCGAGCTCGTTTTCGGCTACGCCGCGCATTCGCTGGCCCTGATCTCGGACGCGGTCCACAATCTGTCCGACGTGATGTCGCTGCTCCTGGCCTGGGGCGCCCTGTGGCTGGCGGGCCGGCGGCCGACCGACCGCCATACCTACGGCTATCGCCGCGCCTCGATCCTGGCGGCGCTGATCAATGCGGGGGTGCTGCTGGTGGTGGTCGGCGGCATCGCCGTCGAGGCGTTCGATCGCCTGCGCAATCCGGGCGAGGTGGCCGGCATCACCGTGCTGTGGGTCGCCGCGCTCGGCATCGCCATCAACGGCGCCACCGCGCTGCTGTTCATGCGCGGCCGCGACACCGACCTCAACATCCGCGGCGCCTACCTGCACATGGCCGCCGATGCCGCCGTGTCGTTCGGCGTCGTCGTCGCGGCGCTGGTCACGATCTGGACCGGGTGGCTGTGGGTCGATCCGGTGGTCAGCCTTGTCATCGCGCTCGTCGTGCTCCTGAGTGGCTGGGAGCTCGCCCGCGACAGCGTCAATCTGGCGCTCGACGCCGTGCCGCGCGACATCGCGCTTCCCGAGGTGCGCGATTATCTCGCCTCCCTCGACGGCGTCAGCGAGGTGCACGACCTCCATGTCTGGGCGATGAGCACCAACGAGACCGCGCTGACGGCGCATCTGGTCCGGGCAGGCGGAACGGATGATGCGTTCCTGCATCGCGTCTGCGCCGAGCTGTCACATCGCTTCAACATCCAGCATCCGACCCTGCAGATCGAGGCCGATGGCTGCGCCTGCAAGCTCGCTCCTGCCGACGTGGTGTAAGCCGCGATGGGTCAGCTCCTTCCTGCCAGTCTGCACATCGCGCCGGCGATTTCCCTCGACCGGCGGAGTTCCCATTCCGGCCGGCGGCGGCGCCGTGATAACAGTGACCATCTCCCGCATCGCGGCCGCACCATCAGGGACACGATGTCTGGGGTGAGACGCACGGCACGGGAATGTGCCTTCGGAACGCAACGACTGGACAGCCCATGCCCGTGACGATCTTTCACAATCCGGCCTGCGGCACGTCGCGCAACACGCTCGCGATGATCCGCGCCTCGGGCGAGGAGCCTGAGGTGATCGAATATCTGAAGACGCCGCCGAGCCGCGAACAGCTGATTGCGCTGATCAACGCGATGGGCGTCAGGGTGCGCGACGTGCTGCGTGAGAAGGGCACGCCCTATGCCGAGCTTGGGCTGGGCGATCCCAAATGGACCGACGACCAGCTGATCGAGGCGATGCTCGCGCATCCCATCCTGATCAACCGGCCGATCGTGGTGACCAGCAGGGGTGCGCGGCTCTGCCGCCCGTCCGAACTCGTGCTCGACCTGCTCGATCATCCCGTCTCCTCCTTCACCAAGGAGGACGGCGAGGTGGTGAGCCGGCCTGCCTGAAGCCTTCCGGATCGTGACGCGTTGGTGAGTTGAAACCATGGATACGGCGACCCGTCTCGAAGTGGCGAACTGGCTCGTAGGTCAGAGCCTGACCGGCGCGCCGGAAAACGAGATCCTGCGCGGTTTCTGCGAGCGCTGTCGCGCGGCCGGGCTTGAACTGTCGCGCAGCCTTGCGATCATCGATACGCTGCATCCGATTTTCGAGGGGCGTGGCTTCCGCTGGAACGATTTCGACACGAACGAAGCCGACAGCTTTGAATATGGCTCCAGCAATGAGGGAGAGGCGGCCCAGAATTGGCGGCGCTCGGTCTTCCACCACATGCTGGAGAACGGCCATGACGAGTTCAGCATTGACTTCATGAATTGTGCGCATCTCGATTTTCCGATCATCGAGGAGCTTTCCGCACAGGGACATCGGCACTATCTCGCCTTCGTGCACCGGTTCGGGGAAGCCGGCACGCTCGGCCAGATGGACTGCTTCTATTCGAACTGGCTGACGCGGCGTGACGGCGGCTTCACCGACACGCAGGTCGGCGCATTGCGCGACCTGGTCCCGCTGCTCGCGCTGACGATCAAATCCGCGCAGCAGGTCGACATCGTGCGAACCCTTGGCCGCGTCTATCTCGGCCGCGATGCGTCGGAGCAGGTGCTGCGCGGCCGGATTTCCCGCGGTGTCACCGAGCGCATCAATGCGGTGCTGTGGTTCTCCGACCTGCGCAGTTCGACCGCAATCAGTGAGAGCATATCGCCGGACGAGATCATCCCGCTGCTCAACGACTATGCGGAAGCCTCGATCGACGCGATCTACGAGTCCGGCGGCGACGTGCTGAAGCTGATCGGCGACGGCGTGCTGGCGATCTTCACCGGAGGCGACATGGCCTCGGCTCGCCGGGCTGCGCTGCGTGCCGAGCATCGCTTTCGGCTGAACATCCTGAAGCTGAACGCACGGCGCGCCGGCGAGGGACGGCCCGTCACCTCGGCCTATGTCGGCCTGCATGTCGGCGAGGTGTTCTACGGCAATATCGGCAGCGAGGACCGGCTCGACTTCACCGTCGTGGGACCGGCCGTCAACGAGGTCAGCCGCATCGCCTCGATGTGCCGCTCGGTCGATCGCGAACTGTTGGCGTCCGCCGAATTCTGCGAGGGGCTCGACGACGAAGGTCGCCGCTACCTGGTGTCGACCGGCCGCTACGCGCTGCGCGGCATCGGCCGCGCGCAGGATCTCTTCACGCTCGATCCGGAAATTGCCGGCAGCGCCTTGGCCACGCGGGCCTACGAGAACTACCTGGCGGACGAGATGTCGCACCCTTGACCCACGTCAATGCCCAGCCGAAGCGAGTCTGCCCAGCATCCCTCTGCCGGGAGATGAAAGCTCATGTACAAACATATTCTGCTGCCGACCGATGGCTCCGATCTGTCCAAGGCCGCGATCAAGCACGGCATTGCGCTCGCCAAGGCGACCGGCGCAAAGGTCACGGCGCTGGTGGTGTCGACGCCGCTGCATTCGCTGGTCGTCGATCCTCACGCTGCGACCAAGGCGCTCGCGCAATACAAGTCGCTGGTGGCCGATCAGACCGCGAAATATCTCGATCATGTGAAGGACGATGCCGAGCAGGCCGGCGTCGCCTGCGCCACGCTCTGCGTCGAGCACGACAAGCCCTATGAGGCGATCGTCGAGACCGCCCGCAAGCAGCATTGCGATCTGGTGCTGATGGCCTCGCATGGGCTGCGCGGCGTCTCGGCGATCCTGGGCAGCGAGACCTTGAAGGTGCTGACGCATTCGACCGTGCCGATCCTGGTCTATCGCTAGGCGGGCTGCGGCTCCGGTTGCCGCGCGATCGCCACGACCGGCGAGGCGAGGATGACGAGCGCCTGCAGGCCGAAGATGGCGGCGACGAGGTAGAGACACGTGTCGGCGCCGTAGCGGCCGCCGACGACCGCGCCGAGCAGCGAGCCCAGCGGACGGGCGCCGTAGCTCAGGATGTTGATGGCCGACACCCGCCCGAGTAGGCCGGCCGGGGTCACCGACTGCCGCAGCGTCGTGGTCGAGATCACCCAGAGGATCGGCCCGGCGCCGAGCAGGAAGAAGCTGAGCCCGGCAAGGACAGGCGAGGGAACGAACGTGGTCAGTGCCATCACGAGCGCCGCGGCGAAGCCGGTGACGGGGCCGAGCCCGATGACGGTGCCGAACGGCAGAAGCCGCATGATGCGCGTCGCCAGCAGCGCGCCGCACACCATGCCGACGCCGAACATCGACAGCACCGAGCCGACGCCTCCTGCCGACAGGCCGAGCCGGTGGACTGCATAGGGCACGAACACCGCGAGCAGCAGGAAATGGGCCGTGTTGAAGATGAACTGGGTTGCGAACACCGGCCGCAGCAGCGGATGATGCAGCACGAAGGCGGCGCCTTCCCTGATGTCGGCCAGCGGATGGCGGCGCGGCACGGGCGCGCGGGCGGGCTCGGCGATGCCGGCCAGGCAGACGGCTGCGACCAGCGAGAGCGCAGCGGCGCAGCCGAAGGCGGGCGCGCCGCCGATCCAGCCGACCAGCACGCCGCCGAGCGCGGGCCCCGCGGCGAAGGCGACGGTACGGGCAAGCTCGATGCGCGCATTCGCAGGCGCCAACTGGGCGGGGGCGACCAGGCTCGGCACCAGGGCCGGCGCGGCGACGCTGAACACCACCGTGCCGCACACCGCTGCGAATCCAAGCGCCGCCAGCAACGGCAGCGTGAGCGCGCCGGCCGCGAAGGCGATGAGGATCGCGAGCAGCGCCAGCGCGCGAAGCATCTCTGCCAGCGCCATCAGCAGCCGTCGCGACATCCGGTCGGCGAGCAGCCCCGCAGGGATCGCGAACAGCACGAAGGGCGCGGTCAGCGCCGTCTGCAAGAGTCCAGTCTCGCCCTCGCCGACACCGAGCGCGAGCACCGCGACGATCGGCGCTGCGGCGAGCGCGATCTGCTCGGCCGATTGCGCGGTGAGGTTCGACCAGGCGAGGCGGTGGAAGGCGGCGGGCAGGGCGGGCGAGGGAGTCATGAAGAGGAACCTGATGTGATGATGTGGCCATCATCGCCGCTCAGCCTCCCTGCGCCCACCCGCTTCCTGATCTCCGGCATCGGCCGTCGTGCTGCGGACGGCCTACGCCGCGGTCGGTGCCTCGGCCAATCCCCATTCCGGCGGCAGCGTGCGGAACGCCAGATGCGTGCCGGCATTCAGCGGCGCCGTCTTGAAGCCGAACCGGTGCCAGGCCAGCGCCAGCGCATGCTGGGTGTAGATCGAGATGTGGCCGTTGCGCGGCGCGATGTACCACCAGGACATGCCCTGGCTTTCGAAGTCGTCCGGCTGGGTCAACGTCGAGTAGAATACCGCGCCCGGTTCGGCCACGCAGGCTGCCATGGCTCCGATCGTCGCCAGCGGATCGGGCACGTGCTCCAGCGTCTCGAAGCAGGTGACGAGATCGAACTTGCGATCGGGTTGGGTTGCGTGCTCGGCCACCATCGGATCATAGGTGACCGCTTCCGCGAAGCCTTGAGCGCGCAGGCCGGTGCAGAACAAGTCGTTGCCGCCGCCGAAGTCGAGCACCCGCATTCCGGCCTTGTGTGGCGCCCAGAAGCGGGCCACGGCCGCCGCATTGTCGGTCGGCCGCTTGATCCGATAGTCCGGATCCACGGCTTCGTAGCCGTCGTTGTAAATGTGGGTCTTGAACTGCTCGATGCTCCAGTCGTCGAAGGCGTCCGTGAACAGGAAGCCGCAATCCGCGCAGCGCCGGTAGTAGATTGGTACGCCGGCCAGCGGCGGGCGATGGGCATGGGCCGTCTGGCAGGGGCGGTTCATGTCGACCACGCCGTAGAGCGAGGCAGGACCGTCACAGATCTTGCAAGGCACGGGCGCGTTCGTGACCGGTCGGAGCCCGAGTTGGGTAGAGAGCATGGTGGATCCCGTCAGTGGGGCAGTGGCGCCCGTCGCCGATGGGCCGCCTCGAGGAGGCGGGCCGCGAATCGGCAGGGACGAGCTTTCGCAATGATGAAGCGGTATCGGAGGATTTCCAGCATCTCTATGCGGCACCGCCACATGGGCAAGTCGCACTTGCAAGTAAGTTGCATTAAACGTCGGTTTCGTCCAGGATAGCGCCATGGACGCAAAATCGTCAGACCTTTCGCAGCTGCACGCCATGGTTCCGCCGAGCGACCGCCTGAACGGAGGCTGGCGCGGTGAGCGCGGCGATCCGTCTCTCGGCGACATGTTCGCGACGGTACGAACCGCGACAAAAGGGTCGCTCTGGCGCAAGCTGCTGGCCTTTCTCGGACCCGGTTACCTCGTCGCCGTCGGCTATATGGACCCCGGCAATTGGGCAACGTCGCTGGCCGGCGGTGCCAAGTTCGGCTACGTCCTGCTCTCGGTCGCGCTGCTGTCCAACCTGATGGCGATCGTGCTGCAGTCGCTGTGCACACGGCTCGGCGTCGCCACCGGCCGCGACCTCGCCCAGGCCTGTCGCGACTCTACCCCGCGCTGGGTCTCGGTGCCGCTTTGGCTGTCGGCGGAGATCGCGATCACGGCCACCGACCTCGCGGAAGTGATCGGTACTGCGATCGGTCTCAGCCTGCTGTTCGGGCTGCCGCTGTCGATCGGCGTCTGCGTCACCGCACTCGATGTCTTCCTGATCCTGGCGCTGCAGGCGTTCGGCTTCCGCTGGATCGAGGCGTTCGTGGTCGCGCTGCTCGGCATCATCGCGCTGTGCTTCGCGATCCAGATCGCGATGGCGCAGCCGGACTGGGCCGAGGTGGTGAAGGGCTTCGTTCCCAGCGGACAGCTGATCGCCAATCCGGAGATGCTCTATCTGGCGCTCGGCATTCTCGGCGCCACCGTGATGCCGCACAATTTGTATCTCCACTCGGGCCTGGTCCAGACTCGCGGCTACGGCGACAGCCCAGAGGACAAGCGCGAGGCGATCACGCTCTCCACGATCGATTCCACCATCGCGCTGTGCCTGGCGCTGACCATCAACGCCTCGATCCTGATCCTGGCGGCGGCGACGTTCCACCGCACCGGACAACGCGACGTCGCCGAGCTTGACCAGGCGTATTCCTTCCTGGCGCCGCTGCTCGGGTCGACGCTGGCGCCGACGCTGTTTGCGATCGCGCTGTTGTGCTGCGGCCTGAATTCGACGATCACCGCGACACTGTCCGGCCAGATCGTGATGGAGGGCTTTCTTCACTGGCGGATCGCGCCCTGGCTGCGCCGGCTGATCACCCGCATGATCGCAATCGTGCCGGCCGTGGTGGTGACGATCTGGGCCGGCGAGAAGGCGACCGGGCAGCTCCTGATCCTCAGTCAGGTCGTGCTCAGCCTGCAACTGCCGTTCGCCATCGTGCCGCTGGTGCTGCTCACCGCGAGCCGGGCCAAGATGGGGCAGTTCGTGGCGCCGCGCTGGCTGACGGCGATTGCGACCTTGATCGCGGTGGTGATCATCGCGCTCAATGCCAAGCTGGTGTGGGATCTGGCCACGGGATAGGGATGGCGCGCAGGGAGCAGCGAACCAGGGGATGTCGAAAGACCTCTACTCCCCCTCGCTATTGCCTCCCTCTAGTCCTGCGGCTCGGGCGCGATGTCGCCTTCGGCATCCACGCGCAGCCAGCCGGCAGCCGCGAGCCGTTGTTGCGGCAGATAGCGGCTCTTGTAGTCCATCTTCTTCGAACCCTCGATCCAATAGCCGAGATAGACGTAGGGCAGGCCCTGGCGCCGCGCCCGGGCGATGTGGTCGAGGATCATGAAGGTGCCGAGCGAGCGCGTGGTCTCCGACGGGTCGAAGAACGAGTACACCATCGACAGGCCATCGCTGAGCACGTCGGTCAGGGCGACCGCGACCAACTCGCCGCCCCTGGCGTTCGGACCGTTGCTCAGATTGCGGCGGCGGTACTCGATGATTCTCGTCTCGACATGGCTGTCCTCGACCATCATGGCGTAATCGAGCACCGTCATGTCGGCCATGCCGCCATGGCGATGGCGCTGATCGAGATAGCCGCGGAAGATCGAATATTGCTCGGAGGTCGGCACGGCGCTGCGCTGCTCGCCGACCAGATCGGAGTTGCGCGCGAGCACCTTCCGGAAGTTGCGCGAGGGGCGGAATTCGTTGGCGATCACGCGGACGGACACGCAAGCGCGGCACTGGTCGCAGGCCGGCCGGTAAGCGATCGACTGGCTGCGACGGAAGCCGCCATGGGTGAGAAGGTCGTTGAGATCGGTCGCCTTGTCGCCGACCAGATGCGTGAACACCTTGCGTTCCTGCCGGCCCGGCAGATACGGGCAGGGCGAGGGCGCGGTCAGGTAGAATTGCGGGGTGTCACGCGAATGCTGGGTCAAGGAACGTCGTGAGCCTCCGAGGCGATCATCAACAGAATTGCGCTCCGGAGGCGGCCGGTCAATCGCTTTTGCTGTGCCACCGGACGTCTCATCAGGTACGAGCCGGTTCAGTCAGTTGCGAGCGCACAGACGTGTTGATCACGACGGTGCCGAGCACGAAATCGTGCAGCAGCCGGCGGCGGCTGTTGAACAGTCCGACCAGCAGCACGAGCGGCGACAACACCGAGACCGAGATCCAGAAGCAGACTGCATGCACGGCACCGAGCACAAAGTAGCCCGGCGCGCCGTACCAGGTCCGCACCTCCAGATCCATCACCCGCATGCCGATCGTCGCCGAGTTCGGCCCGCCGATCGTTGCGCCGTAGTAGACGATGGCCCAGATCACTGAAGCCGGCGACACCAGCCAGAACAACGCCCAGCCGAGACCCAGCGTGACCACGCCGAATACGGCAATGAAGATCACCGCCAGGATCACCGGGACCGAGAGCACCAGGAGATCGATCAGGAATGCGATCATCCGCCGCGTCAGCACGCCGCGAAACAATTCCGGCTGCTGATAGGGATCGTAGGCGTGCGGCCGAGCACCGGGACCGTCATTGCTATCGCCTGAGCCCATATACGCCATGAATAAGCCCTCCGGATTGGCACCCAGCACATGGGAACCCGACTTGCGCTTGCAAGGGCCGTTCTTGCAGGAGGCGCGGCAAATTTCCGGCCATTTCGCGACTTCTGAGCCCTTTCCGCGACCCGGCGGTTCGCGCACGCGAAAGGATCGGCGTGCTCAAAGACCGGCGGGTCCCGAAAGATCCCAGCGCCTCCTCAACGCTGCTGCCGCAGCCGTTCGGCGGCTTGCGGGGCGAAATAGGTGAGCACACCGTCGGCGCCGGCGCGCTTGAAGGCCAGCAGGCTCTCCATCATCGCCCGATCGCCGTCGATCCAGCCATTGTTGGCGGCCGCCGCGATCATCGCGTATTCGCCCGACACCTGATAGGCGAAGGTCGGCATGCTGAACGTGTCCTTCACGCGCCTGACGACGTCGAGATAGGGCATGCCCGGCTTGACCATCACCATGTCGGCGCCCTCGGCGATGTCGAGCTCGACCTCGCGCAGGGCCTCGTCGCTATTGGCGCTGTCCATCTGGTAGGTGCGCTTGTCGCCGGTGAGCGTCTTGGCCGAGCCGATCGCGTCGCGGAACGGGCCGTAGAAGGCGGATGCATATTTGGCTGCATAGGCCATGATCTGCACGTCGAGGAAACCGGCTTGATCCAAAGCCTGGCGGATCGCGCCGACCCGGCCGTCCATCATGTCCGACGGCGCAATGATGTCGCAGCCGGCCTCGGCCTGGACCAGGGCCTGGCGCACCAGCACGGCGACGGTCTCGTCGTTGAGGATGCGGCCGTCCCGGATCAGGCCGTCATGACCGTGACTGGTGAAAGGGTCCAGCGCGACGTCGCAGAGCACGCCGATCTCCGGGAACTCCTTCTTGATCGCGCGCACCGCCTGGCAGACCAGGTTGTCCGGGTTGCAGGCCTCGGAGCCGTGCTCGTCGCGCAGTGACGGCTCGGTATAGGGGAACAGTGCGATGCAGGGGATGTCGAGCCTAACCGCGCGTTCGGCATCGCGGACGATCTCGTCGACGCTCAGCCGCTCCACGCCCGGCATCGAGGCGACGGTGCTGCGGGTCCGGTCGCCCTGCACCACAAACAGGGGCCAGATCAGATCGTCGGTGGTGAGCACGTTCTCGCGCACCAGCCGGCGCGCCCATTCGGCCTTGCGGTTGCGGCGGGGGCGGATGGTCAGCTCGAGCGCCGGTGTCGGTGCAGTGGCCGGGTTGCGCGCGGTGTCGCGCAGGTCGATCGGGCGGCCGAATTTGATCGCCATGGGGTGCTGGCTCCTTGAGCTGGCCGGCGAGCCGGATTTGATTTGTTGTAATTCCAACAATCTGTAGCACTTCGGCCGTCGCCCGTCACTTGACCTGACGCAAGCGGCCCGGTTGATTTCCTACCCGGTTGCTTTCACGGTGCCGGCCGGCCAAGAATCGCCATGCTCCTGGTCTTGAGAGGCCCCAATGACGACCATCCTGTTCTGCTCGAGCTGCCATGGCTGAGATTCCCTCGGCGCGAGATCTGGCACGTGACAACGCCGCCATGTCGATTGCCGCCATGTCCTCGGATCGGCGCGAGAGCGACGACAATGTCTGGACGCGGCGGCTCGTGCTGTTTTTGCGGGTCATGGCCATGCTCTCGATCGCCAAGGGCCTGTACCACTGGGCCCAGGTGACCGGCTTCATCGGCGGCGAGGACGACGCGTTCGAAAACCAGGCGATGGCCTGGCAGGCTGCGACGGTCTATTTCGCGGTCATCGAGCTCGTCGCCGCCGTGGGCCTGTGGCTGGCCACGCCGTGGGGCGCAGTGGTGTGGCTCACCACGGTGGTGTCGATGGCGGTGATCGAGCTGATGTTCCCGGGCATCTACGGCGGCAATCTGCTGGTGGTCGCGGGCGAGGCAATCATGCTCGCCGCCTACCTCGTGCTGGCCTGGATGGCGGCCCGGGAGCGGCCACCATAGGTCGTGCGGAAAATTCGTTGCACGCTGTAAATCTTTTCAGCGCCATGCAAGTAATGTTTCGAACACCTTAAGAGCGCCTGCCACAGCTGTTACAGAGACCTTAGCGGCGCTACCCAAGCGTGTTTTGGAATGCGACAGGTGGGTGAAACAGAGCGCGAACATCGCGCCTCGACCGTCAACGGACTATTGCAAAAGCCTCTGTAATTACTGAATTAAAAGAGGATTCACTCTCCGCGATTCATTCTCTCTTTATGCTCTTATTTAAGGCGATCTTCAAAGCACGCCCCTTAAGTTCGTTCTATCAGACGGGACAAAAGTTTCGTCGAATAAGTCGACAAAAACGACGACAGGGGAAGTGTCATGATGAAAGCCGTTGCGACGGCCGTGGAGACTGCTGCGCCGGGCCAGGGCGGCACCGTCCAGTCGCTCTATCTGGAAGCTCTGACGCTGGTGGAGCGGCTGCATCGCCGCCTGCTCGACGTCATCAAGGACGAGTTCGACCGCCGTGGTCGTTCCGACATCAATTCGGTCCAGGCGCTGCTGCTCTATAACATCGGCGACAAGGAGCTGACCGCGGGCGAGCTGCGCACGCGCGGCTACTATCTCGGCTCCAACGTCTCCTACAACCTGAAGAAGCTGGTCGAGCTCGGCTTCCTCGATCACCAGCGCTCGCGCGTCGATCGCCGCTCGGTCCGCATCCGCCTGACCCCGCAGGGCCAGGAGATCCGCCGCATCGTCGACTCGCTGTATCAGAAGCACGTCAAGACCGTGGAGCAGGTCGGCGGCATTTCCAGCGAGGAGTTCTCGACGCTGAACAAGTCGCTGCATCGTCTCGAGCGGTTCTGGACCGATCAGATCCTCTATCGCCTCTGAGCAGGCCTCATCGTCTCGGTTGAGCCGGCTCCGACCTCGAGAGCCAAGACCGGACAGTCGTTGATCGTCTGGAAGTCGTTCTTGCGCCGGCCCCTTCGGCCGGCGCTTTTTCGTGTTCGTTTGGCAAAATCCCCGGTCCGAATTGGAACCAATCAAGGCTCCTGGGCTTATGTCCTTGGACCGGAGGTCGGACCATGCTGCACGATGCCGGAATGCAAGTCATGAACGTGGCGATGGTCGGCGATGCTTATGCCATCGCCTCCAACTATCTGCGTCTCTCTGGCGAGATGCCGGAGGAGTTCACGCCGAACGAAAGACTTGTCGACATCATCGTTCAACTGATTCACCGCGGAGAATTCAACAAGCTCAAGCTCGCCAACAAGGCGATTTCGATGTTCAAGTCTGCCTGACGGCTGACGTTCAAGAGGGGATGATATGGAAGCCGCCATCGATCGCATCATGCACACCTACGACCTGCTGGCGAACCGCACCGCTGCGGCGAGCGACGAGGCGCGTCGCAAGGTGAGCGCCTACATCCAGACGCTGTTCGAAGCCGGCGAGCGCGATCCGCATCGTCTCACGGTGTGCGGCCTGACCTATCTTCGCCAGCTCGACGGCCGCGTCGATCCGGTGAAGGCGGGCTACACCGGCCTCTGATGTGTTCGGCGCGACTTTGCTCGCGCGACGCTTGCCTCATAATACCCGACAACCTGGATGAGACCTTCCGGTTTCATGCGGGTTGTTTGTTCTTGGGGGATCGATGCATTTGGTGTCCCGAGTCATCGTCATCGCGGGATTCTTGGTCATCGCGGATTCTTGGCCGTCGCGTGCGGTGAGCTGAGCCTGCCCACGAGGAGTATGGTTGAGACGGTTTGGTCCCAGAAGGGACCGAACAGTCGAGAAGCACGGGCCAGAATAGGCGCCTGGCTTGAGCAGGGCTTGCCCCGGACCTCGTCCACCATATCTGGCGCAAATATCCGGTTTGACCCGCAACCGCTTGGTCTGTCCCTTGGCCTGCCGCCGCCCATATGGTAAGGGCAGGGGTCTTTTCCGACCGCCTTCACTGAACCGACCGCAGGCCACCTAAGGCCTTGCGGACGTGGAGATATTCCGCCGATGACCGCTTCCAGCGCCAAGCCCGCCTCGTCAGTCGATTCCTTCTTCTCCGCCACCCTGGCCGAGGCCGATCCCGAGATCGCCGCCGCCATCAAGGGTGAGCTCGGTCGGCAACGGCACGAAATCGAGCTGATCGCCTCGGAAAACATCGTCAGCCGCGCGGTCCTGGAGGCCCAAGGCTCGGTGATGACCAACAAGTACGCGGAAGGGTATCCGGGCGCGCGCTATTATGGCGGCTGCGAATGGGTCGACGTCGCCGAGAACCTCGCGATCGACCGCGCCAAGAAGCTGTTCGGCGCCAATTTCGCCAACGTCCAGCCGAACTCCGGCAGCCAGATGAATCAGGCGGTGTTCCTGGCGCTGCTGCAGCCCGGCGACACCTTCATGGGCCTCGACCTCGCCGCCGGCGGCCATCTCACCCACGGCTCGCCGGTCAACATGTCCGGCAAGTGGTTCAGGGCCGCGCATTACACCGTGCGCCGCGACGACCACCTGATCGACATGGATGCGGTGGCGAAGCAGGCTGAGGAAGTGAAGCCGAAGCTGATCATCGCCGGTGGCAGCGCCTATTCGCGCCCGTGGGACTTCAAGCGTTTCCGCGAGATCGCCGATAGCGTCGGTGCGTACCTGCTGGTCGACATGGCCCACTTCGCCGGCCTCGTCGCCGGCGGCGTCCATGCCTCGCCGGTGCCGTATGCCCACGTCACCACGACGACGACCCACAAGTCGCTGCGCGGCCCGCGCGGCGGCCTGATCCTGTGGAACGACGAGCAGTTCACCAAGAAGTTCAACTCGGCGATCTTCCCGGGCCTGCAGGGCGGCCCGCTGATGCACGTGATCGCGGCCAAGGCGGTGGCGTTCGCCGAGGCGCTGCGGCCGGAGTTCAAGACTTACGCGAAGGACATCGTCGAGAACGCGAAGGCGCTGGCGGAATCGCTGCGCGCCCACGGCTTCGACATCGTCTCCGGCGGCACCGACAACCATTTGATGCTGGTCGACCTCCGGCCCAAGGGGCTGAAGGGCAACATCTCGGAGAAGGCGCTGGTCCGCGCCGGCATCACCTGCAACAAGAACGGCATCCCGTTCGACCCCGAGAAGCCGTTCGTCACCTCGGGCCTGCGGCTCGGCACGCCGGCGGCAACGACCCGCGGCTTTGGTGTCGCCGAATTCCAGCAGGTCGGCAGCCTGATCGCCGAGGTGTTGAACGCGATCGCGCAGTCCTCCGAGGGCAGCGCGCCGCTGGTGGAAGCCGCGGTGAAGGAGAAGGTGAAGGCGCTGACCGACAGGTTTCCGATCTACCAGTAAGGCTTGAAGCCACAATGCGCTGCCCGAGCTGCAACAGCCTCGATACGCAGGTGAAGGACTCCCGCCCCACCGAGGATTCCTCGGTGATCCGGCGGCGGCGGGTCTGCGTCACCTGCAATTTCCGCTTCACGACCTTCGAGCGGGTGCAGCTGCGCGAACTGACCGTCATCAAGCGCAACGGCCGTCGCGTGCCGTTCGACCGCGACAAGCTGATGCGCTCGGTGCAGATATCGCTGCGCAAGCGCTCGGTCGATCCGGAGCGGGTCGAGAAGATGGTGTCGGCGATCGTGCGCGAGCTCGAGAGCGGCGGCGAGTCGGAGGTGTCCTCGGAGGCGATCGGCGAGATCGTGATGGAGCATCTGCGCGATCTCGACGACGTCGCCTATGTCCGCTTCGCCTCGGTCTACCGCAATTTCCGCGAGGCCAAGGATTTCGAGGCCGTGCTCGGCGAGCTCTCGGCCGAGGACGAAGCACCGCGCCTCGCGCCGGTCCGCAAATGATCTTCCGGGTTCTGGTCGATCAGGTCGGCGAGAAGCTGAAGGCGCAGAAGGACGCCGACCGCCGCTTCATGCAGCTCGCGCTGTCGCTCGGCCGTCGTGGGTTGGGGCGGACTTGGCCCAATCCCGCCGTCGGCGCCGTCGTGGTCAAGGACGGCGTGATCGTCGGCCGCGGCTGGACCCAGCCCGGTGGACGCCCTCATGGCGAGCCCGAGGCCTTGAAGCGCGCCGGCGAGGCCGCCAAGGGCGCCACCCTCTACGTGACGCTCGAGCCGTGCTCGCATTTCGGCAAGTCGCCGCCTTGCGTGGACGCGGTCATCGCCGCCGGAATCAACCGCGTCGTCTCGGCGATCGAGGACCCCAATCCCGAGGTCGCAGGGCAGGGGCATGCGAAGCTGCGCGCCGCGGGCATTCAGGTCGAGGTCGGCCTCTGCTCGGCGGACGCCAAGCGTGATCATGCCGGCCATTTCCGCCGCATCCGCGACGGACGGCCGCACGTGATCCTGAAGCTCGCGGTCTCCGCCGATGACAAGATCGCAGCCGCCGGCAACAAGCCGGTGGCCATTACCGGCGAGGCAGCGCGGACCCGCGTGCATCTGCTGCGGGCCCAGAGCGACGCCCTCCTGATCGGGGTGCGCACCGCGATCGCCGACGATCCGCTGCTGACCTGCCGGCTGCCGGGCATGGAGGCGCGCTCGCCGGTCCGGATCGTGCTCGATCCGATGCTCCGCCTTCCGGCTGCGAGCCGATTGATGCAGTCCGCGCGCACGACGCCGCTCTGGCTCGTCGCGTTCGAGGTGGCCGAGCCGGCTACCGCGACCCGGCTGGGCGCCGCCGGTGCGCAGGTGATCCGTGTCCCGCCGCAGGCCGACCCGTCGGCGCTGGAGCCGCCGGCCGTGCTCAAGGCGCTGGCGGAACGCGGCGTCACGCGTCTGATGATCGAAGGCGGCAGCCGCGTCGCATCATCTTTCATGGCAAGCGGCCTGGTCGATGAGATCTGGCTCCTGCGCGGCCCCGGCGAGATCGGAGCTGACGGGATTGCTGCGCTGGACGCATTGCCGCTGACCGCAATCACGCAGTCGCCGGCCTATCGCGTTCGTGCTAGCGAAACGCTCGATCAGGACAACCTTACGATTTACGAGCGCGCCTAATGTTCACAGGCATCGTCACCGACATCGGCGAGATCGTCAGCCTGACGCCGCGGACCGAAGGAAAGCTGCATCGGCTGCGCATTGCCTGCCACTATGATCAGGCCGGCATCGCCGATGGCGCGTCGATCGCCAACAATGGCGTCTGCCTCACTGTTGTGCAGTCAGGCGTGGCCGACGGAAAGACCTGGTTCGAGGTCGATGCCGCCGCGGAGACCCTGGCGCTGACCACCGCCAAGCACTGGCGCGTCGGCACCAAGCTCAATCTGGAGCGGGCGCTGAAGATCGGCGACGAGCTCGGCGGCCACATCGTCGCAGGCCATGTCGACGGCATTGCGACCATCGTCAGCCGGGACGACCTGCCGGACATGGCGCGGTTCGTTTTCAAGACAACGCGGGATCTGGCGCGCTTCATCGCCACCAAGGGCTCAGTCACCCTCGACGGCGTCTCGCTCACGGTCAACACCGTCGTCGACGAACTGGCCTTCTCGGTGCTGATCATTCCACATACGCTGTCGGTCACCACGCTGTCGTCCTGGCAGGCCGGCAGCGAAGTCAATCTCGAGGTCGACCTGATGGCGCGCTATGCCGCGCGCCTCACGGAAATGAAGTAGCCTCGAAGGGGGCTTTCCGTCTTGGCTTTGCGGGCGCTCGCGCCTACAAGGCCAGCCCTCATGGCGAGGAGGCGCCGATGTGTCGTCTCGCAGCATGAGGCCGATTTCATCTCGCCCTTCGCGACGCGGCCGGATGGCCGCTCCCTTGGGGCGAGGCACCTGAAGACAATGGAAACAGAACCATGGCAGACGCACGGCGCGCGCCGCTCAAAGACCAGACCGACATCACCGGCGCACGGGCGCTGATCGTCGAGGCCCGCTTCTACGACGACCTTCAGGACGCCCTGCTGGAGGGCGCCACCGCCGAGCTGAAGGCGGCGGGCGTGGGCTATGATGTTCTCACCGTCACCGGCTCGTTGGAGATTCCGGCGACTATTGCCATTGCGCTCGATGCTGCCGCCAAGAACGGCAAGCCTTATGATGCGGCGATCGCGCTCGGCTGCGTCATCCGTGGCGACACCATCCATTTCGAGATCGTGTCGCAGGAATCCTCGCGAGCCCTGATGGATCTGTCGGTGGCGCGCGGCCTGCCGCTCGGCAACGGCATCCTCACCGTCAATAATGAGGACCAGGCGTGGGCGCGCGCCCGCGTCTCCGAGATGAACAAGGGCGGCGATGCCGCCCGCGCCGCGCTCGCCGTGCTGCGCATCAAACGCCGTCTGGCGCGAGGCTGACATGGCCGAGAGCAGCAACAAGCCAATCAAGGGCCCGGTCCGTGCCGGCGACCGCAAGGCCAATCGCCGTGGCGCCGCCCGTCTCGCCGCCGTGCAGGCGCTCTACCAGATGGACATCGCAGGCGCCGGCATCAACGACGTCCTGGCCGAGTTCGAGAGCCACTGGCTCGGCAACGAGGTCGAGGGCGAGCAGTATCTGCCGGCCGAGGCTGCGTTCTTCCGCGACATCGTCTCCGGCGTGGTGCGCGACCAGACCAAGATCGATCCGGTGCTCGATACGGCGCTGGAGCGCGGCTGGCCGCTGCAGCGGATCGAGGCGATCCTGCGCGCGGTGCTGCGCGCCGGCGCCTATGAACTGGAGCGACGCAAGGACATTCCGGCGCGGGTCGTCGTGTCCGAATATGTCGACATCGCCCATGCCTTCGTCGAGCGCGACGAGACCGGCATGGTCAACGCGGTGCTGGAGCAACTCGCCCGGCAATACCGCGCCGACGAGATGGGGCCGAAGTAGCGATGGGCGGCGCCGGAGCACGATCGCTGCGAACCGGCGCGATGCCAGTCTCTTTCCTCGACTGTCATCACCCGCGACGGCGGGTGATCCCGTATTCCACAGACGTTCAAGGGATACGGAAGGGCCGCGGCGTACTGGATCGCCCGGTCGAGCCGGGCGATGACAGCAGAGTGTGGGGGACGAGCGCGTGACCCGCGAAGCCTCCGGCGAAGATTCCCTGATCGCCCGCTACTTCAAGCCGCTGGCGACCGACCCCGGCGCGTTCGGCCTCCTCGACGATGCCGCGATCATTCCGGCCAATGGTGACGACATCGTCGTCAAGACCGACGCCATCGTCGAAGGCGTCCATTATCTCGCCAACGATCCCCCCGACACCATCGCGCGCAAGGCGCTGCGGGTGAACCTGTCCGATCTCGCCGCCAAGGGTGCGGTGCCCGCCGGCTTCGTCCTGACGCTGGCGCTGCGCGAGAAGGACGACGCGTGGCTGTCGGAGTTCGCGCGCGGCCTCGGCGAGGACGCGGCGGCGTTCGGCTGTCCGCTGCTCGGCGGCGACACCGTGTCGACGCCCGGTCCCGTGATGATCTCGATCGCGGCTTGGGGGAGGGTGCCCAGGGGCCGGATGGTGCATCGCTTCGGCGCGCGTCCCGGCGACCGGGTGATGGTGACCGGGACCATCGGCGACGCCTTGCTCGGCCTGCGCATTCTGACGGGCACAGCCGACGCCACGGCGCTGGCCGACGATGCCGCCGCGCGGGATATGCTGATCGGCCGTTATCGCAAGCCGCAGCCGCGCAATGCACTGGCCGCGGCCGTGAGAGACTGCGCGACCGCCTCGATGGATGTCTCTGATGGCCTCGCAGGCGACCTGACCAAGCTCTGCGCCGCCTCTTCCGTGAGCGCCGACATCGCGCTGTCCGACATTCCTCGATCGCTGGCAGCGGCGAAGCTGCTTGCTGTCGGGGCCGCGCAGCTTGAAGGCATGATCTCCGGCGGCGACGATTACGAGATCCTCTGCACTGTTCCCGCAGCGCAATGCGCAGCGTTCCGTGCTGCAGCCGAGACGGCGGGCGTTGCCGTCACCGACATCGGCGCCATCGTCGAAGGGGCGCGAGCCCCGCGCTTCCTGGACGGGCAGGGCCGTCCCGTCACACTGACGCGGTTGTCCTTCAGCCACTTCTGACACCTATTTGCACCGCACAATGCGACCAAAGAAGCGTCTGAATTTGGAGCGGTTCAGGCGTCGCGGCGTTGCGTCATCATGGCGATTTTGGCAAGCTTCATATGTTCGAGGCGGCTCCGCCCGGAGCGGCCTGACAGGGGGCGTGCGTCGCACCATCGCGGCGTGACGTAGTTAGAAAAAGCAAAGAGCCGAGGAAACTAAATGTCAGCTTTATGGGTGATCGTGCTCTGCGGAGCGCTGTCGATCGTCTATGCGATCTGGGCCACACAATCGGTGCTCAGCGCGGACGCCGGCAATGCGCGCATGCAGGAAATCGCGGCGGCGGTGCGTGAGGGCGCGCAGGCCTATCTTCGCCGCCAATATACGACGATCGGAATCGTCGGCGTCGTGATCTTCGTGCTCCTTGCGTATTTCCTCGGCATGCTCGTCGCGATCGGCTTTGCGATCGGCGCGATCCTCTCCGGCGCGGCCGGCTTCATCGGCATGAACGTGTCGGTGCGCGCCAACGTCCGCACGGCACAGGCGGCCATCACCTCGCTCGCCGGCGGCCTCGAGCTCGCCTTCAAGGCCGGCGCCATCACCGGTCTGCTCGTGGCCGGTCTCGCGCTGCTCGGCGTCACCATCTACTTCGGCATCCTCACCGGCTTCATGAAGCTCGCGCCCGACAGCCGCACCGTGATCGATGCGCTGGTCGCGCTCGGCTTCGGCGCCTCGCTGATCTCGATCTTCGCCCGTCTCGGCGGCGGCATCTTCACCAAGGGCGCCGACGTCGGCGGCGACCTCGTCGGCAAGGTCGAAGCCGGCATTCCCGAGGACGATCCGCGCAACCCCGCGACCATCGCCGACAACGTCGGCGACAACGTCGGTGACTGCGCCGGCATGGCCGCCGACCTGTTCGAAACCTACGCGGTGACCGCTGTCGCCACCATGGTGCTGGCGGCCATCTTCTTCGCCAAGTCGTCGCTGCTGACCAACATGATGACCCTGCCGCTCGCCATCGGCGGCATCTGCATCATCACCTCGATCGCCGGCACCTTCTTCGTCAAGCTCGGCGCCAGCCAGTCGATCATGGGCGCGCTGTACAAGGGCCTGATCGCCACCGGCGTTCTCTCGCTCGGCGGCGTCGCGCTGGCGATCGGGTGGCTGATCGGCTTCGGCAAGCTCGACGGCGTCGACTACACGGGCACGGCGCTGTTCATGTGCGGCGTCGTCGGTCTCGTCGTCACCGGCCTGATCATCTGGATCACCGAATACTACACCGGCACCGACTTCCGCCCGGTGAAGTCGATCGCGGCCGCCTCGGTCACCGGTCACGGCACCAATGTGATCCAGGGCCTCGCCATCTCAATGGAGTCGACTGCGCTGCCCGCGATCGTCATCATCGCCGGCATCCTGGTCACCTACAGCCTCGCCGGCCTGTTCGGCATCGCGATCGCGACCACGACGATGCTGGCGCTGGCCGGCATGATCGTCGCGCTCGACGCCTTCGGCCCGGTGACGGACAACGCCGGCGGCATTGCCGAAATGGCCGGCCTGCCCAAGGAGGTCCGCAAGTCGACCGACGCGCTCGACGCAGTCGGCAACACCACCAAGGCGGTCACCAAGGGCTACGCGATCGGCTCCGCCGGTCTCGGCGCCCTGGTGCTGTTCGCGGCCTATAACCAGGACCTGCAGTTCTTCATCGCGGATTCGGCGCACCATCCCTATTTCGCGGGGATCAAGCAGGACTTCTCGCTGAACAACCCGTATGTCGTGGTCGGTCTGCTGTTCGGCGGCCTGCTGCCGTATCTGTTCGGCGCGATGGGCATGACCGCGGTCGGCCGTGCCGCCGGCGCGATCGTCGAGGAGGTGCGCCGCCAGTTCCGCGAGAAGCCCGGCATCATGCAGGGCACCGACAAGCCGGATTACGGCAAGGCCGTCGACCTGCTGACCAAGGCGGCGATCAAGGAGATGATCATTCCCTCGCTGCTGCCGGTGCTGTCGCCGATCGTCGTCTACTTCCTGATCTACGCGATCGCAGGCGGTGGCGCGGCCGGCAAGTCGGCAGCGTTCTCGGCCGTCGGCGCCATGCTGCTCGGCGTCATCGTCACCGGCCTGTTCGTCGCGATCTCGATGACCTCCGGCGGCGGCGCCTGGGACAACGCCAAGAAGTACATCGAGGACGGCCATTTCGGCGGCAAGGGCTCCGATGCTCATAAGGCTGCGGTCACCGGTGACACCGTCGGCGATCCCTACAAGGACACCGCGGGCCCCGCGGTGAACCCGATGATCAAGATCACCAACATCGTGGCCCTGCTGCTGCTGGCGATCCTCGCGCATTGAGGCGCGCCGACGCGTCTTGACGAGCGAAGACCCCGCGGCGCGAGCCGCGGGGTCTTTTCATGAGGCTGTGTTGTTTGGTTGTTTGCTACTCGGCCGCGCGCTGCCGCGTCCGATAGCTCTGCAACGCGCTCTGCGCGGTCCGCGGCTGCAGCTGCGAGAAGCTCGCCAGATGCTGGTCGAGCTGCGGGCGCGCGCTGCCGCTGGCGCTGGCCTGCATGAACAGCAGCGTCGTCGTCGTGACCCACGACAGATCGAGCGCCTTGGCGAGCACCAGGAGCTGGTCCGGCTGGTTGCGCACGAAGGCGCGTTCGATCACGTCGAGCGGCAGCTTGCACATCAATGACAGCGCCAGCGTCACCTTGTCGACACTGGCTTCCTTGGCGAAGCCGTGCAGTTGCGCCTCGTGGAGCTGGCCGGTCGCGTGCAGGAGCTCGACATAGTTCTTGGCGGTGACGAAATCGGCCGAGCGTGTCCGCGCGGCAGCCTGCAGATGGTCCGAAGCCCGCGCCACGGCGAGCTCGACGATCTCGGTCCGCGCCGCGTCGGCGCGGGCGAGCTGGCTGCGTACCGCGTCGGAGGCTTCGACGAACAGCCGGACCAGCACCTCGCGTGGGCTGTCGGGCCGGCTCCAGAGTTTCAAGGCGAGGCCGGGATCGTCGGCCGCCTTCGTCACCAGGCCGGAGAAGCCGTGATCGGAGAAGCGCGCGCCGCCATTGTTGGCGGTGTTCGAGACGACGGCCTGATTGCCGCGATCGACCAGAACGTCGGTGACGGATTGGGTGAGGATCTTGCGGTCGGAGATCGCGAGCAGATGCTCCTGGCCCCGGGTCTGCGCGGTCGCAACCAGGATCTCGTCGTCGAGCCGGTCGCTCCGGCGCAGCACGGGGCCTGCCACCGCAATCGTCTCGTCGCTGGCGAGCAGCCGGAGCAGCCGCGGAGGTGCATCAGGCAGGACCGCGAGCCGGCTGCCGAGCTGCGCCCGCGCCGCAATGGCGACGTTGTCGAGCAGCTTGGACAGCACGTGGTCGAACAGATCGACATGTTCTTCGGTGAACTTGCCCGAGCCCACCACGAACAGGTCGGTGACGCGCTCCAGGATCTCGGCGCGCCGGGAGACGTAGCGGCTGGCGAGAATGTCTTCGAGCTGATGGAGGACGCTGTTGGGCAAGGCACGGCTCACGCGATGGACGACGCCGACGCCTGCCCCTCGGACGATGATCGGACCGCATCCACGCGAGGTTGTCGGCCCGGCATCCGCCGACGGTATCTCGCAACCAGATCAAAGACACGCGGCCGCCATCTATCGCATCATCCCGCTTAAGGTGCCGTTACACCACGAACCCCCATTCCAATGCTCCGCCGAGACGCGGCGCCGCCGGGCCCAGGGCTATTTCACGTCCATCTGCAGGCCTTCCTTCTGGATGATCGACGCGAATTTGGCTGTCTCGGTTTGGACGAAGTCGCCGAACTGCTGCGGCGTGCCGTAATCGGCCCGCGCGCCCATCGCGGCGATATTCTTGCGGATGTCCTCGCGCTCCAGCATCGCCTTGACCTGCAGGTTGAGCGCGCTGACGATCTCGGGCGGGCAGGCCTTGGGCAGGAATACGCCGAACCAGGACGAGACGTCGAACTTGGCCAGCTCCGGCGCGCTTTCGCGCATCGTCGGCAGGTCAGGCGCATTGGCGCTGCGTTCCGGCGTGGTGACGCACAGGCCAGTCAGCTTGCCCTCCTGCACCTGCGGCAGCGATGGAAACAGATTATCGAACAGAATCTGAATGTCGCCGGCGAGGGCGGCCTGCAGCGCCGGGCCGGCGCCGCGGAACGGAATGTGCGTCATCTTCAGCCCGGTGAGCTGCAGGAACCAGGCGCCGGTCAGATGCGGGCTCTGGCCGACGCCGGACGAGGCGTAGTTCAGCTTGTCGGGATTGGCCTTCAGAAAAGCGATCAGCTCCGGGATCGACTTGAGGCCGGTCGAGGGATGCGCCGAGACGATGTTGGGGATGCGGATCATGTTGGAGACCGCCTGCAACTGATCCGGCTTGTAGGCGAGGTTGCGGAAGATCGAATAGGCGATCGCGTTGGGACCGGGGTTGCCGATCAGGACCGTATGGCCGTCGCCCTTGGTGTTGCGCGCGACCTCGGCGGCGCCGATCGTGCCGCCGCCGCCGGAGCGATTCTCGACCACCGCCGATTGTCCCCACGCCGTCTGCAGATGCGCGGCCAGCAAGCGTCCCATCACATCGGTGCTGCCGCCGGGCGCGGCGGGCACGATCAGCTTGACCGTCTCGGTCGGACGCCAGTCGGCGAGACTCGCGCGCGGCAGGATGGCGGCTGTGGACAGCGCGGCGGCTCCGGACAGCAGCTTGCGGCGCGACAGCGCGATACGAAGAGCCAATGATTCCTCCCTGCCTGTGTTTTGCGGCAGGGTAGGGAAGATTGCGGCGCCAGAGCAAGCAGGCGAATGGCGCACGAGCTGCGCCAATCAGCGCAGTTCACCGGCTTTGTGCCGTCACCCGGAAACATATTCCGGACCGCGGCGATCGGGCCCGGATCAGTTGAAGCTGAGCAGCTTGAACAGCGGCGTCAGGTAGCTGAGCTCCTGGCCGGAGGTCGGCGTCGTGCGGCTGACGAAGTCGAAGATCTTGCCGTCCTTCATGCCGTAATTGGCGAGGCGGCGGACCTGGCGGTTCTTGTCGAAATAGATCGCAATGACGCGCTGATCGACCACCTTCTGGTTCATGAAGGCAACCGGGCGCTCGGCTCGCTGGGAGATGTAGTAGAATACCTCGCCGTCGAGTGTCGCCACCGTCGAGGGCGTGCCCATCACGATCAGCACCTGGTCCTGGCTGGCGCCGATCGGGATCTGCTCCAGCGCGCCCGGCGGCATGATGTAGCCCTTCTGGAACTGCTCGCCGGTGCAGGCGCCGAGCGCCAGGCAGGTCAGCGCGATCGCACCAAGGGTGCGCAGACGGGAGCTCAAGCCACGGGAGAGCAGGCGGGCAGTCGTTCGCATTGTCTGGGTCATCTTCTTCAGATCGGATCCCGTCCCCTTGCGTCGGGCAGGGCGTTGACGTACCGGGCAAACTTGCGGATTGCAACATGCCCCTGAACAGGGTCAGGGAAACTCGACCGCGGAACCGTCATGCTCTGGCCATTCAACCATCTCAGGAAATCCCGACCGTCCCCGCGCGGGACCATCGAGCCGATCTATGGCACGATCGTGGCACAAACCCGAGACCCGTTGTTTTATAGACACTTGAATGTCCCTGACACGGTCGACGGGCGGTTCGATCTGCTGATTCTGCACCTCTGGCTGGTGCTGCGGCGGCTGCGCGGGGTGGGATCGGACCTGTCGCAGGCGCTGTTCGACCGGTTCTGCGACGACATGGACGACAATCTGCGCGAGATGGGGGTGGGGGATCTCACCGTGCCCAAGCGGATGCAGAAGTTCGGCGAGGCGTTCTATGGCCGCACCGCCGCCTATGACCTTGCCTGGTCCGAGAGCGAGGCCCGGCTGGCGGACGCATTGCAGAAGAATATCTTGAACGGGGAGCATCCGGACAGCGCGGCCGGACTTGCCGCCTATGCGGCGCGGGTGGCCGCGCACCTCGCCGCTCTCGACGACAACAGGCTGCTCGGCGCCGGCTGGAGCTTCCCGCGGCCGGTTCAGCAGGACTAGCGACATGACCAGAGACAGAGACACCTCGCGCGAAACGGCGCGAGACCCTTCCAAGGACCCCTGGCGGGCACCGCCGGTGATCGTGGCGCAGATTCCGGATGCCGGCCTGCATCGCGAGATCGAGGCCGACGAGGCCACGCGCAACGCGCTCGCCGCGGTTGCCGATCTGCGCGAGGTCATCTCGGCCCATGCCTCGTTCGACGTCGTCCAGAAGCGGGACGGCAAGGTGCATGTCGAGGGCCGTGTGCAGGCCCGGATCGGTCAGACCTGCGTCGTCACGCTGGATCCGATCGAGATCGAGATCGACGAGCCGATCGACCAGATGTTCGCCCCGCCGGAGCAGATTCCGGAGCTTGCCGATCTGGTCGAGGACGATCCCAACAGCGAGGTGGAGACGGCCGATCCGCCGGAGCCGATCATCGGCGGGCAGATCGATCTCGGCCGGCTCGCCGCCGACGCGCTGCTCCTGGGGATCGATCCCTATCCGCGCAAGCCGGGCGCCGTGTTCGAGCAGCCGGTGGCTGCGGCCGCCGAGCCGGAGGCCCATCCCTTCGCGGCGCTGAAGGCGCTGAAATCGGCAGATGCCGCCGGGCCGGGCGCGGTCAAAGCGAAGAAAACGGGTGAGGATTGACGCGCCGTTGGGCAGGCCGGAAACGATCGATCCTGTCACAAAGCCTCTCGAAATCCTCTCAAGCTGCTGATTTCGATGGCAAAGGCGGGTCCCTGCCGGCCCCGGCCCGGCGCGGCGGTTGCAAAATGCATCGCTCCCGGGAGGTTGTTTCGACACGGAGAGACGCTATTGTCGCGCCCGGGTCGGGGTGCGACGAAAAGGCCCGGACGGCCTCTGGCCCGTCCATCGGCCGCGCAATGCCTCTGAACGACCGCCAAACACGGCCAACCAAGTCACGGCCAAGACGAGACAAAGCTCGAGATCAGGTTTCCGGGACGTCATGCCTCAAAAGGTTCGAATCGCGCTGGACGCCATGGGCGGGGATTTCGGCGCGGCCGTCGTCATCCCCGGTGCCGCGATCGCGCTGAGCCGCCATCCGGATGCGGAGTTTCTGCTCTTCGGCGATAGCGCCAAGATCGTACCCGAACTCGACCGGCATCCGCGGCTGAAGGCGGTCTCGCGGGTCATCCACACCGACGTCGCCGTCAGCATGGAGGACAAGCCGAGCCAGGCGCTCCGGCGCGGCCGAAAGACCTCGTCGATGTGGCTCGCGCTCGAGGCGGTGAAGAAGGGAGAGGCCGACGTCGCCGTGTCCGCGGGCAATACCGGCGCGCTGGTGGCGATGGCGCGCTTCTGCCTGCGCACGCTGGACGGGATCGACCGGCCGGCTCTGGCCGCGATCTGGCCGACCGCGCGCGGCGAATCGGTGGTGCTCGACCTCGGGGCAACGATCGGCGGCGATGCCCACCACCTCGTCGCGCTGGCCGTGATGGGCGGCGCGCTGGCGAGCGTGCTGTTCAACAAGCCGAGGCCGACCGTCGGCCTTCTCAACATCGGTGTCGAGGAGATCAAGGGCCATGAGGAGATCCGCGAGGCGGCCGAGCAGCTGCGCGCGATGAACCTGCCGCAGCTCGACTATATCGGCTTCGTCGAGGGCGACGGCATCGGGAAGGGCGCCGCCGACGTGGTCGTGACCGAAGGCTTCAGTGGCAACATCGCTTTGAAGACGGCCGAGGGCACCGTCCGCCAGGTCACGGATTTCCTGCGCGGCGCGATCCAGGCGAGCTGGCTTGCCCGGATCGGCTATCTGTTGGCCCGCGGCGCCTTCGCCGCTTTGCGGGCCCGGCTCGATCCGCGCAAATCCAACGGCAGCGTGGTGCTCGGCCTCAAGGGCATGGTGGTCAAGAGCCACGGCGGAACCGATGCCGAGGGCTTTGCCTCGGCGGTCAGGGTTGGCTATGAGATGGCCCGCTACGATCTCCTGACCAAGATCAATCAAACACTCAATCCCGACGGCGGCGCGCCAGCGTCCGAACCCGTCGCCCAGGAGGCTGTCTCGTGACAATTCGTTCGGTCGTGCTCGGCTGTGGCTCGTACCTCCCGCAGCGGGTCGTGACCAATGCCGAGCTGGCAAGCCGCATCGAGACCTCGGACGAGTGGATCGTGCAGCGCACCGGCATCCGTGAGCGCCACGTCGCAGCCGACGGCGAGTTCACCTCGCATCTGGCGATCAACGCGGCTCGTGCCGCGTTGGCCGCGGCCGACGTCGATCCGCAGTCGATCGATCTGATCGTCTTGGGCACCTCGACCCCGGACAACACCTTTCCGGCGACTGCAGTGGCCGTGCAGAACGGCCTCGGCATCCATCATGGCGCGGCGTTCGACCTGCAGGCGGTGTGCTCGGGCTTCGTCTATGCGCTCGCGACCGCGGACAATTTCCTGCGCAGCCGCTCGTTCAAGCGCGCGCTGGTGATCGGCGCCGAGACCTTCTCGCGCATCCTCGACTGGAACGACCGCACCACCTGCGTGCTGTTCGGCGACGGCGCCGGAGCGCTGATCCTGGACGCTCAGGAGCAGGGCGGCACGGCAGCCGATCGCGGCGTATTGACCACGCATCTGCGCTCCGACGGCCGTCACAAGGCCAAGCTCTATGTCGACGGCGGTCCGTCCTCGACCCAGACCGTCGGGCATCTGAGGATGGAAGGCCGCGAGGTGTTCAAGCACGCCGTCGGCATGATCACCGACGTGATCGTCGACGCCTTCGATGCCACCGGCCTGTCGGCCGAGACCATCGACTGGTTCGTGCCGCACCAGGCCAACAAGCGAATCATCGACGCTTCGGCGCACAAGCTGCACATCGCGCCGGAGAAGGTGGTATTGACGGTCGATCGGCATGGAAATACCTCCGCTGCCTCGATCCCGCTGGCGCTCGACGTGGCCGTCAAGGACGGCCGCATCAAGAAGGGCGACGTGGTCTTGCTGGAGGCGATGGGCGGCGGCTTTACCTGGGGCTCGGCTTTGGTGCGCTGGTGAGCCTGCCGCGCGGCGGGATTACGCCTGAGATTGGCACTACGGCCTGTACTTCTATTCACGCTGCTGTTGACCACCGCCGCTTAACCTCTTAATTTCCGGAGCGAATTATTCGCCGTGAGTTTGGGGCAGGCGATGGCGGGAACCGGAAAAACAGTCACACGCGTCGATCTCTGCGAGGCAGTCTACCAGAAGGTGGGGCTGTCGCGGACGGAGTCGTCTGCGTTCGTCGAGCTGGTCTTGAAGGAGATCACCGACTGCCTCGAGCGCGGCGAGACGGTCAAGCTATCGTCCTTCGGGTCGTTCATGGTGCGCAAGAAGGGGCAGCGCATCGGACGAAACCCGAAGACCGGCACGGAAGTGCCGATCTCGCCGCGGCGGGTCATGGTGTTCAAGCCGTCCGCGATCCTGAAGCAGCGCATCAACGGCCAGCAGGGCAGCGGCAAGATGAACGGCGAGGCCAGTGCCGAGTTCGGCGCCGAGCCGGATTAGGGCCGAGGCCGTCGTCCCGCTGCTTTGCCGGCAGGGCCGTGTCGAACGCGTATCGTTCGTCCCGCGTATAGTTCGTCCAATCTTTTCAGCGTAGTCTCCCACTTTCTTGTCAGCACGGTCGAAGGGGAACGGGCATTTGGACAAGGCGCCGGATGCGTTTCGGACGATCAGCGAGGTCGCGCAGGAGCTCGACATTCCGCAGCACGTGCTGCGGTTTTGGGAGACCCGGTTCGCCCAGATCAAGCCGATGAAGCGGAGCGGCGGCCGGCGCTATTACCGGCCCGACGACGTCGACCTGCTCAAGGGCATCCGGCGTCTGCTCTATGGCGAAGGCTACACCATCAAGGGTGTGCAGCGCATCCTGAAGGAGCACGGCGTCAAATCGGTCCAGGGACTGGCCGACAGCTCGGCCGCGGTCTCGTTTGGCGCGATGGAGGAGACGCTCGGCCAGGCGATGATGGAAGAGGAGCCGATCGGCGAGGCCGAGGTCGAATCGGAGGACGAGGAGGAGGAGGCTTCCGACGAGGAGGGCATCGACTTCCGCTTCGTCGACACCGAGGACGACATTCTCGACACCTTTCGCGTCGGCCCACCGACCCGCGCCGGCATGAAGCCGGAGGAGCGGGAGAAGCTCCAGGGCGTGCTCAAGGAGCTGGTCGACTGCCGCGCGCTGCTCGACCGGGCGATGAGGGAAGTCTGAGGGCGGGGCTGGTCGTCAGAATGCGCCAGCATGGCGGCAGGTGTCCGTTGCATTGAGCCACGCCGAGCGCCGCGAGTCGGCTGTGCACTCTCCACCGTTCTGGAAGGGGGCGGAGGGCCACGATCTCCGCTCCATCCGATCACACTATGAAACCCTCCCGCCGCGCCTTGCATCCCGCCCCGATCACGGCTAGAGGAACGGCCATCGGAGCGTGGCGCAGCCCGGTTAGCGCACTAGTCTGGGGGACTAGGGGTCGTGGGTTCGAATCCCGCCGCTCCGACCATTTTTCTCAAATCGCTGTATTTGACGTCGGCCGATGCGGTTTTGCGCGCACCTGCCACGACCGCTTCGTCCGTGAGATTGGCTTTTCAAGCTGCAGACCGCCCCCTAAACTCCCCGAACTGGGCGCCGCTGGACACTGTTCGAGCCGGCTCGTTTCATTTGTGAACTTTGTTGCCGAGACTTCCCTCATGGACGCCGCCGTCGCCGACATCTCCTTTGGGCATTTCGAGAACGCCGAGCAGATCGCCTTCTGGAACGGTGCGGGCGGCGGGCGCTGGGTCGCGCGCCGCGCCGAGATCGATGCGCTGCTGGCGCCGGTGCAGGAGGCGCTGCTGGAGCGCGCGGCAATTCAGGCGGACGAACGGGTGCTCGACATCGGCTGCGGTTGCGGGGCGACCTTGATCGCGGCGGCCGAGAAGGTCGGCCCCGGCGGCAGCGTGCTCGGCCTCGACGTGTCCGCAGCCATGCTGACCGCGGCCCACGAGCTCGCCCCTGCCGATGCGCCGGTGAGCTTCGTGCAAGGCGACGCCATGGTGCACCACTTCAAGGCCGCGAGCGCCGATCTCGTGATCTCGCGCCTCGGCGTCATGTACTTCGCCAATCCGGTGCGCGCCGTGCTCAACATCCGCAATGCGCTGCATTCGGAGGGGCGCGTCGCGTTCGCCTGCTGGGGCGAGCTGCGCGACAACCCGTGGGCGCTGGAGCCGCTGCAGGCGGCCTATGACCACGTGCCGAAGCTGCCGGGCTTGCCGCCGCACGCGCCGGACGATTTCGCGTTCGGTGCTCCCGAGTGGATGGAGAAGGTGACGACCGATGCCGGGCTGCGGCGCATCCGGCTGGAGCGTCACGACGTCGCGCTCGACTTCGGCGCGGGCGCCGGCCTCGATAGCGCGGTGCAGACGGCTCTCGCGATCGGGCCCGCCGGCCGTGCCGTGGCCGGGCAGTCGTCCGAGGCGGTGGAGGCCGCGACGGCCGCCGTGAGGAAGGCGTTGGCGCGCTACGCCAAGGGCCCGGGCGTCATGGTGCCCGCTTCGTTCTGGACCGTGACGGCCGTCGATCCGTGAAAGTCGGTCTTGATCACTGCGTCCCGTGACAAAGTCGCAAGATCGGTCGAGCGCGTCATGTCCGCCTGCGCTTAGCTGCAGCCGCCACGGAGCACGGAACGATGAAGGCGGCGCTGCGAAACTACCATGCGCGGATGCAGCGGGTGCTGGATCATATCGACCGGCATCTGGAGGATGATCTCGATCTGGACGCGCTGAGCAGCATCGCGGCCTACTCGAAATATCATTTCCACCGGCAGTTCACGGCGACCTTCGGTCTGTCCGTGAATCGCTACATCCAGCTCGCCCGCATGAAGCGGGCGTCCTATCAGCTGGCCTACAGCGATGCCCAAAGCGTCACCGAGGTCGCGATGGAGGCCGGCTACGATGCGCCGGACGCCTTTGCCCGCGCCTTTCGGCAACGGTTCGGGCAATCGCCGTCATCGTTCCGGAAATCTCCCGACTGGGAGCCGTGGCTTGCGGCCTTCGGGCCTCTCGACGACGCAAGGAGCAAGCTGATGCGGACGACCTATACCCCTGACGACGTGACGATTCGCGAGGTGCCGACCACGCCGGTGGCGATCATGGAGCATCGCGGCGACCCGGCCACGCTCGGCGCCACGATCCAGCGCTTCATCGCCTGGCGCAAGGCCGCCGGCCTACATCCCCGAGCCAATCCAACCTTCACGGTCTGGCGCTCCGAGCGTCGCCCGGCCTCGCCTGCCGACTACAGCGTGGACCTTTGTGTCGGGACCGACCAGCCGGTCGAAACGCAGGACGCGACAATCAGGGCCGGCGTGATCCCCGGCGGACGCTGCGCGGTGCTGCGCGTCGTCGGCAACACCCACAATCTGGAGCCGGCCGCGCTGTTCCTCTATCGCGACTGGCTTCCGGCCAGCGGCGAGGAGGCGCGTGACTTCCCGATCTATTGCCAGCGGCTGAACTTCTTCCCGGAGGTTCCCGAGCACGAGATGGCTGCGGACCTGTTCCTGCCGCTGAAATAGCGCCTGACGGCCGGATCCATCCTGAAAACTTGCAGCCAGGAGCCTTCTCAACCTTCGAGCCCCGCAGAAGGCGGCTCTGAGGGGGAGAGGGGCCTACGTTGGAGCGGTTCCAGTTCCATTCGGGAACCGCGATCGGCCATCTCCGTTAACGATCGAGCAGCTCAATTGAGGCCCTACACCCTGACATTGAACCTTTGCGCGCACGCGCGCACCAAACCTGTGTTCGGCTCGTTGTGGAGCCAGTTCCAGGAAATTTCAGACTGACATCGGGGTTCACCCCGATGTGCTGTTCATTGTCGTTGAAGGAGGCGCGTATGGTCCTCAGGACTTTGAAAGTTTCGCTGTCCGTTTTCGCCGCTGCAACCTCGGTGGTATCGCTGTTTGCCGTCAGCTGGGTCGGTCTCGCATTGCTCGGCTACTGACAATTCACGCAACAAGGATCGAGGCGCATCTGTGCCTCGCGAGACGGAAAGCGCGCCCGGATCGAGACTGATCCGGGCGCGCTCGTTCTTGCCGATGCGAGAGGCGTTATGCGAAGGCCTTCTCCATCGTCTCGATCAGCACGCGGAACGACTTGTCGTGGCGCGTGATCGGCGGGATCGCCCGGGTGATGCCGAGCAGCTGATAGACCGCCATCTGCGCCGCGCGCACCGAGTATTCCACCGTGAACACGACGTCGTCGGGGATCTCGACGAACTGGCTGACGAAGGCGAGGTTCTTCGAGTTCGCCGGCACCGGCAGCGGCCGGTCCGCCTTGTTGCGCGGCATGAACATGCTGGTGATGTAGGGCAGGCGGCAGGGCACGCAGGTCGCCTGGTCGAACACCGAGAGGTCGAAGTTGAGGTGGCCGCAGAGCTCCTTGAGAATGTCGGCGCCGCCGCAATCGGCCATCGCCTTCGGCACAAAATTGCCGATGCGGTCGGGATGCAGCGCGTAGCCCCAGAACACCTGCGTGTCAGCAGGCTGACCGGCGAAATGCGGCTGGTGATACAGCACGACCGACATCAGCCAGTTGGATTCCGCGAAGGTGACGAGCCCGCCGGTGCCGGCGGCGTTGCCGCTGAACGCCTCCATCGCGTCGAAGAAGCGCCGATTGCGGCAGGTGACGGTGAACGATTCCCAACAGGATTCCGGGATCGATGAGTTGAACGCGGCGGGATTGCCAAACTCGGGGCGGCCCTTCGCGATCTTCTCCCACAGCGTCCAGCCCTGGCTGTCCTGCTTGGTGAGCCGCGGCGGCGGTGCATCCTGGGTGCCCAGGCTGGTCGCGTCCGTCATCGAGCCGTTCTGCAGGAAGACGAGATCGTCGCTCGACAGCGCGATCGTTTCCGGCTGGCCGCTGCGATCCAGCATCAGGCGCTTGACGACGTGCTTGCCGGCTTCCGTCGCGATCTCCATGTCGGTGACGTCGACGCCGCCGGCGAAATTCACGCCACGGCCCTCCAGCCATTTGACGAGCGGCACGACGATCGCGTCGTACTGATTGAACACGGTGCGCTTGACGCCAGCCAGCGTCTCGATGCGCGGAAACTCGTTCATGAAGCGATGCAGATAACGCTTGAACTCGACCGCGCTGTGCCAGGGCTGGAACGCGAACGTCGTCTGCCACATGAACCAGAAGTTCGTGGTGAAGAACGGCGGCGACAGCCAGTCGGTGATGCGGGAGTTGCCGAGCTTCTCCTCGGAGGCCTCGGTCAGCCGCACCAATTCGAGACGGTCCTGCATGGTGAAGCCCATGGTGGAGACGTCGACCTTGTGCCGGTTGCGGTCGACGAGGCGCGCCTGCGAATGCGCGACATGGACCTTGTTGAAGGCGATCGTCTCGTCGCGCACGGTGCGGTTGGGATCGCCGGCATCCGGGATGGTGGAGAGCAGGTCCCACGTGCACTCGTAGTGATCGGTCGTCAGCATGCGGCCGCCGCGCAGCGAATAGGAGCCGTCGGGCAGCCGCGCACCATCGAGGCTGCCGCCATAGGGCAGGTGCTTTTCGAAGATCGTGATGTCGCGGCCTTCGACGCCGCCGTCACGGATCAGGAATGCCGCGCCGGCCAATGCGCCGATGCCGCTGCCGATGAAATACGCCTTCATGATGGTCCACCCGGGATCGTGTGCTACGATCCGGGGCTTAGCCGCTGTGTTCCCTCGTGGAACTGATCCAGGTCAAGCGCTGCGACGCGCGGTGATCACGATCTCGCGTGGTCCGTCAGGCGAATGATTTCACCACCGACTGCAGCAGCACCTTCAGCGATTTGTCGTAGGGCGTCACGGGCGGAATGGCCCGGTCGATCTTCAAGAGCTGATAGACCGCATGCATGGCCGCGCGCACCGAATATTCGATCGTGAAAACGGCGTCCTCAGGCAGCTCGACATATTGGCCGATGAAGGCGAGATTCTGCGAGGTGAGCGGCACCGGTAGCGGCCGGTCGCCATAGCTGCGCGGCATGAACATGCTCATGATGTAGGGCATCCAGCACGGCACGCAGGTCGCCTCGTCGAACACGGCGAGCGGGAAGCGCAGATGCCCGCACAGCTCCTTCAGGATTTCGGCGCCGCTGCACTCGGACATCGGCTTCCCCACGAAATTGCCGACGCGATCGGGATAGAGCCCATAGCCCCAGAAGATCCTGATGTTGTCGGGTTGGTCCGGAAAGTATGGCTGGGTGTAGAGCACGATCGACATCCGCCAGTTCGAATCCTTGAACGTGACGAGCCCGCCGGTGCCGGCGACATTGCCGGTGAAAGTCTGCATCGCATCGAAGAAGCGCGCATTGCGGCAGGTCACCGTGAACGACTCGAAGCTCGATTCCGGAACCGATGAATTGAACGCGGCCGGATTGCCGAACTCGGGGCGGCCGTGTGCGAGCTTCTCCCACAGGGTCCAGCCGTGGCTGTCGTCCTTGGTGAGCTGTTGCGGCGGAGCCCCGTGGCTGCCGAGGCTGGTCGCATCCGTCATGGAGCCGGCCGTGTAGAACACCAGATCGTCGTCGGCGAGATCGATCGTGCGGCTCGCGCCGTCCTGCGTCAGAGCAAGCCTGACGGCGCGGTGCTTGCCGCTGATGGTGACGAGCTCGATATCGGTGACATCCGTGCCACCGACGAAGTTGACGCCGTGGCCTTCGAGCCAGCGGACCAGCGGCTTGACGATCGAGTCATTCTGGTTGTGCACCGTCCGCTTGACGCCGCCAAGCGTATCCATCATCGGGAATTCGTTCATGAAGCGGCGCAGATAGCGCCTGAACTCGACCGCGCTGTGCCAAGTCTGGAAGGCAAACGTCGTCTGCCACATGTACCAGAAATTGGTGGTGAAGAAAGGCGGCGACAGCCAGTCCGAGATCAAGGAATTGCCGAGCTTCTCCTCGGAGGCCTCGGTGAGCCTGGTCATCTCGATGCGGTCCTGCATCGAGAAGCCCATGGTGGAGACATCGACCTTGTGCCGGTTGCCGTCGACCAGCCGCGCCTGCGCGTGGGTGACGTGGAGCTTGTTGAACGCCACGGTCTCCTGGAGGATGGTCTCCTGAGCGTTGGTTTCGCAGGGAATGGTCGACAGCAGGTCCCAAGTGCATTCGTATTGCTCGGTCGTCAGCATCCGGCCGCCGCGCATCGAGTAGGAGCCGTCCGGAAGACGCGTGCCGTCGAGGCTGCCGCCATAGGGCAGGCGCTTCTCGAAGATGGTGATGTCCGATCCGGAGATGCCGCCGTCGCGGATCATGAATGCTGCGCCTGAGAGCGAACCGATGCCGCCGCCGATGAAATAGGCCTTCATGAAATCGACCTGCAATTTAAATGTTTGAGATGAAGGAAGAAAAATGTCGGCCGGGACGGCCAGGCGGCCGCAACCAGCACGCACTCGCGCGATGTTACCTCAGCGGGATGAATTAGTCGTCAACAGCCTGAAGTCGTTTATCCCCGGTTTGGTGCAATGTCCCGCGGAGCGGGCCCAACTCTCTCCACGGTCATTGCGAGCGCAGCGGCGCAGCGAAGCAATCCAGGGCCGAGCAAGGGCAGCCGGCTGGTTTCGTAGTCCGGTGCAGTCGACGTCGGCCTCAATGCCCGGCCATGTGCCGGCCGATCTCGGTGAGATCGGCACCGCTTGCCCGGGTCTCGTAGACCAGCTGGCCGTGGAACATCACCACGAGGCGGTCGGACAGTTCGAGCAGCTCGTCGAGGTCCTCGCTGACCAGGAGCACGGCTGCGCCGCGGTTGCGGGCGGCCATGATCTCGGCATGGATCTGCGCCACCGCCGCGAAGTCGAGGCCGAAGCAGGGATTGGCGGCGATCAGCACCTCGACGTCGTGGCCGAGCTCGCGCGCCAGCACGGCGCGCTGCACGTTGCCGCCTGAGAGTGCCGAGATCGGCGTGTCCGGCGTGCGGGTCTTGATCTTGTAGCGGTTGATCTTGGCGGTCGCGTCCTTTCGGAAGGCGGACTTGTTCAGCCAACAGCCGCCGCGCGCGAACGGAACGCGGTCGAACTCGCGGAGCGCGATGTTGTCTGCGACGCTCATGCCGCCGACGCAGGCGTTCCTCAGTGGCTCCTCGGGGAGCAGCGACATCTTGTGCCGGCGCATCTCGTCGCGCGTGGCGGAATAGGCTGCGCCGGAAACTCTGACAGCGCCGCTCTCGGCCTCGCGCTGGCCGGCGAGCACCTCGACCAGCTGGCGCTGGCCGTTGCCGGAGACGCCGGCGATGCCGACGATCTCGCCGGCGCGTACGGTCAGCGACAGGTCATGCACTGCCAGGCCTCCGGCGTCGTCGCGGGCGACCAGCTTGTCGATCGCGAGCCTGATCGCACCGGCCTCGCCGGTGCGCGCCGGCTGTACGGTGAGCTGCTCGGCGCCGATCATCATCCGCGCCATGTCGTCGGGGGTGAGCTCGCCGACCTTGCCGCGGCCGGCGAGCTTGCCGCGCCGGAGGATCGTTACCTCGTCGGCGAACGCCATGACCTCGCGGAATTTGTGGGTGATCATCAAAATGGTCAGCTCGCCGGCCTCGACCATCTTGCGCAGCATGCCCAGGACTTCATCCGCCTCGCCCGGCGTCAGCACCGAGGTCGGCTCGTCCAGGATCAGGAAGCGCCGCTTCAGATAGAGCTGCTTGAGGATCTCGCATTTCTGCCGCTCGCCGGCGGAGATGTCCGACACTTTGGCGTCGAGCGGCACGCGGAACGGCATGCGCGCCAGGAAGGCCTCCAGCTCCTTCTTCTCCTTGGCCCAGTTGACCACTGCCGGTACGTCGTCACGCGCCAGCACCAGGTTCTCGGCCACCGTCATCGCCGGTACCAGCGTGAAGTGCTGGTAGACCATGCCGAGGCCGAGCGCATGCGCATCCCTGGGGTTGTCGATTGCGCGCTCGCGCTCGGCGATCAGCACGTCGCCCTCGGTCGGCCGATAGTAGCCCATGATGCATTTGACCAAGGTCGACTTGCCGGCGCCGTTCTCGCCGAGCAGCGCGTGGAACGAGCCGGGCCTGACCTTCAGCTCGACATTGTCGAGCGCGGTGAACGCGCCGAAGCGCATCGTCATGGCGATGGCCTCGACGCCGAACGCGCCCGCAGGCGTCGGATCGTCGCCGATCACGACAGCGCCTCGATCAGCGCAGAGGAGGTCGCGACCGCGCCGAACACGCCGCCCTGCATCTTGATCATCTTCAGCGCGTGATCGTGATTGCCCTTGTCGGTGGCGCCGCAGCAGTCCGACAGCAGCACGCATTCGAAGCCGCGGTCATTGGCTTCGCGCATCGTGGTGTGGACGCACACGTCGGTGGTGATGCCGGTCAGCACGATGTTCTGGATGCCCTTGAGGCGCAGGATCAGCTCGAGGTCGGTGGCGCAGAACGAGCCCTTGCCGGGCTTGTCGATGATGATCTCGCCGGGCAGGGGCGCGAGATCCGGGATGATCTCCCAGCCGGGCTCGCCGCGCACCAGGATGCGGCCGCACGGCCCGGGATCGCCGATCCCGGCGCCGATCTGCTGCGAGCGCCAGCGCTTGTTGGCGGGCAGGTCGGAGAGATCGGTGCGGTGGCCCTCGCGGGTGTGGATGATCAGGAAGCCCTGCGCGCGCATCACCGTCAGCAGCGTCTTGATCGGCTCGATGGGGGCGCGGGTCAAGGAGAGGTCATAGCCCATCTTGTCGACATAGCCGCCGACGCCGCAGAAATCGGTCTGCATGTCGATCACGATCAGTGCCGTGTTCTCTGGACGGAGATCGCCGTTGTAGGGCCAGGCATAGGGCTCGGAGCGGATGGTGCGCGCGGTCATGATGGACCTCCGAAATCAGCGGGTGATGGACAATTCAGCCGGCGCGCCGCTCAGGGTGCGTTTCGGCGAGCAGGTGATGATCATGATCAGCAGCGTCAGGATATACGGCGCGGCATTGAACAAGTGATAGCCGGAGGTGACGCCGACGGATTGCAGCGCCGGTCCGAGCGCCGCAGCACCGCCGAACGCCAGCGAGGCCCACAGGCACAGCATCGGGTCCCAGCGTGCGAAGATCACCAGCGCGACCGCCGTGATGCCTTGTCCCGACGACAAGCCCTCGTTCCAACTGCCGGGATAGAACAGCGACAGGAACGAGCCGCCGATGCCGGCGAGGAAGCCGCCGGCCATGGTGGCGCGCAGTCGGATCATCAGCACCGAATGGCCCATCGCCCGCGCCGCGTCGGCGCTCTCGCCGGCAGTGCGGATCAGGAGGCCCCAGCGCGTGGTCTTGAATGCCCACAGCAGCAACGGCGCGAGTCCCACGCCAAGCAGGAACAGCACGTTGATGCGCAGCGCGGCGCGAACCTGCGCCACGTCGCTCCACCAGCCGAAATCGATCGCCGGCAGCCGCGCGGCGGTGGGCTCGATCAGCGGCTTGCCGAGGAAGAAGGCGAGGCCGGTGCCGAACAGCATCAGCGAGATTCCTACCGCGACGTCGTTGACGCGCGGCAGCGAGCAGATGCCGGCGTGGAGCGCGCCGAGCAGCGCGCCGGTGAGGCCAGCGGCGAGCACGCCTGCCCACGGCGATCCCGTGAGATAGGAGATGCCATAGGCGCTCATTGCGCCCATCACCAGGGTGCCCTCGAGGCCGAGATTGATGCGGCCCGAACGCTCGGTGATGCATTCCCCTAGGCTCACGAACAGGAACGGCGTGGAGACGCGGATGGCGCCGCCGAGCACCGCGAGCGGCACGGTCCAGAGCCCGATATTGCCGTCAGCCATGGATCAGGACTTTCCCTTGAGGAAACCGATGCGGCCGTAGAGCGCGTCGCTCGCCAGCACCGAGATGAAGATGATGCCCTGAAGCACCAGCACCGAGGCGTCGGGCAGGCCGAGCCGGCGCTGCAGCAGTCCGCCCGACGCATTGATGCCGCCGAGCAGGATCGCGACCGGAATGATGGCGAGCGGATTCTGCCGCGCCAGGAACGCCACCAGGATGCCGGTGAAGCCGTAGCCGACCGCGAGGTTGGCGTTGGTGCGGCCCTGCACGGCGGCGACCTCGACCATGCCGGCAAGGCCGGCGCAGGCGCCGGCGAGAAAGCAGACGGTGAGGATCAATTTGCCGACCGACAGACCGACGATCTTGGCGGCGCGGATGTTGCCGCCGGCGACGCGCGCGGCAAAGCCGAAGGTGGTATGGTAGATCAGCACATAGGCCGCGATGGCGGCAATCAGGCCGAACACCAGGCCCCAATGCACGTCGGTGCCGGGAATGCTGCCGATCATGTTGGCGGCGCCGATCTCGCGCGTCGACGGCTTGTTGAGGCTGGCCGGATCGCGCATCGCGCCTTCGACGAGATGGTTGAGGATCGCGAGCGCGATATACACCAGCAGCAGGCTCGAGATCGTCTCGTTGACACCGCGATACTGCCGCAAGGCCCCGGACAGCAGGATCCACAACCCGCCGCCGGTCATGCCGGCGATCACCATCGCGATCTGCACCACCAGCGGCGGCATCCCCTGCAGCGCCAGTGCCGCCGAGGTTGCCGAGAGCGCGCCGATCAGGAGCGCGCCTTCGCCGCCGATGATCACCATGCCCAATTGCGCGGGCAGGGCGGTGCATAGCGCTGTCAAAATCAAGGGAGCTGCCCGCGTCAGCGTGTTCTGCCAGGAGAACCAGGTGCCGAACGCGCCGTAATACATGTACCAATAGAGATCGAGCGGGTTCTTGCCGAACAGCGCGACGAAGATGCCGAACACGATGAGCGCGGCGACCAGCGCCGCGCCCGGGATGAGAATGTATTCAATGCTCGCGCCATGGCGTTGCAGGAAACCTGCGTCGGCGGCCGGCGCGATGGCGGCCGCATCAACCGGATCGGCCGCCTCTGATGTCACGATGTGGCTCCGATCACGCCCTCGACCAGGTAGTCCATCTTCTCGAGCTCAGGATCCTTCTGGCCGCGCTCGGTGCCGGCGGTGATCACGGTGTTGCCCTTGTTGTCCTTGATCGGGCCCTTGAAGATGGTGTAGCCCTCACCGAGGAACTTGCTCTTGATGTCGTCGGCATGCTTGCGCGCCTGCTCGGACACCGCCTCGCCATACGCCGAGATCTTGACCACTTCTTCCTTGAGGCCGCCGCGATAGAAGTTCGGAATGCTCTCGCCAGCCTGGAGCATCTTGACGAACTTCGGATACAGCGCTTCCCAATTCCATTCTGCGCCGGTGAGATACGCTTTCGGTGCCAAAGGCGACTGGTTGACGTGATAGCCGGTGACGAAGGCGCCGCGGCGCGCGGCATTCTCCACCATCGTCTTGGGGCCGTCGACATGGCAGGTCAGGACGTCCACGCCCTGGTCGATCAGGCTGTTGGTGGCCTCGGCCTCCTTGACCGGCATCGACCAGTCGCCGGTGAAGATCACCTGCGTGGTGGCCTTGGGATTGGCGAGCTTGGCGCCGAGCGTGAAGGCGTTGATGTTGCGCAGGACCTGCGGGATCGGCTTGGCGGCGACGAAGCCGAGCTTGCCGCTCTTGCTCGTATAGCCGGCGACGATACCGGCAATGTACTGCGCCTCGTCGATATAGCCGAAATAGGAGCCGGCGTTCTTCGGGTCCTTCTCGCTCCACAGGCCGCCGCAGTGCTCGAAGCGCAGCTTCGGATACTTCGCGGCCATCTTGATCATGTGCGGATTGTAGTAGCCGAACGAGGTCGGGAAGAGCAGGGTGGCGCCGTCGAGATTGATCATCGACTCGATCGTCTTCTCGACCGCGTCGGTCTCCGGCACCTTCTCCTCTTCGATCACCTTCAGCCCGGGCAGCTTCTTCAGCGCCGCCGCGCCTTGCGCATGCGCCTGATTGTAGCCGTAATCGTCGCGCGAGCCGACATAGATGAAGCCGATCGTCGTCTCCGCTGCGAAGGCCGGCCGCAGGCCCGCGGCTGCGCCGAGCGTCAGCGCCGCGCCACCCTGCAACAGGTGCCGTCGTGAAATCCTGCCAAAGTCCATTGGTGAGCTCCCTCGGCGGGTCGGTCCGCCCGCGCTGTCATCTCGGCTTCACCGCCACGGCGGAGCCTTGAAGGGAGTGATCGCAAGCTTTGTGCCAGCGGCGCGCGGGAAGGCAGGCGCACCAAGCTATTGAAATGGCACGATTTTGCAGATGATCGCAGCTTAGGCAGACGAATTTCCCGCCCGATATCAGCCTAAAATTTAGTCAATTGACTTTAATTGTATGCAACGAGTTCGACCGGATGGAACCTGTACCGCTGCCTGCGACGCGGCGGCGGCCTCCAGCTCAAAGCGGTGCAGAACGAACGTCGCGGCGAGGAGGAGCGGGGGCGCAATCGTCCTGCGCAGGCTGATCGCCGGCGGCGAGCCTTTTCATATCTGCTGCAGACCGTCTCGGGTCTCAGATCCCGAGCAGCCACACCGCGACGATGGTGCCGATCACTGCGAGCCCGCTGATCGTCCAGCCCGTCACATAGGCGCCGTCGTCAGATCCCGCGGGATCGACCATCGTGTCGCGCCAGCCTTCGTCCTGCCAGTGCCCCTGTTGGTACGCCATGCGAACCTCCTCGAGCCTGCCTCCCCGTGGAATAAGTCGGACGCCCCTCGAGAAGGTTCAACCCCAAGCTGAAATCTTCGTTGCATGCGCTGCAACGCAAATCCCCGACATCCCCTCTGGTCAGGCCGGCGAAACGTCCTAAGCTCGGAACGCGTTCCGCGAAGAGAACGAGCAGGTCGCCGGGACGGCATGGCCGTCCCGCAGCAGGGAAGGAAGACCATCCAATGAAGGATTTCGCCGGCAGGATCGCCGTGATCACCGGGGGCGGCACGGGCATGGGCCGCGAGCTCGCGCGCCAGCTCGTTGCCGAAGGCTGCAACGTCGCCATGTGCGACGTCTCGGCCGAGGCGATGGCCGAAACCAAGCGGCTGTGCGAGGCCGAGAAGCTGCCGCAGGGCCTGCGTGTCACCACCCATGTCGCCGACGTCTCGATCGAAGCCCAGCTGCAGCGCTTTCGCGATGAGCTCGCCGAGCAGCAGGCCACCGACAGGATCCACCTGCTGTTCAACAATGCCGGCATCGGCGGCGGCGGCAGCCTGTTCACCAACTCCCGGGAGCAGTGGGAGCGCACCTTCAACATCTGCTGGGGCGGCGTCTATCTCGGCGTCCGCACCTTTCTGCCGATGCTGCTGAAGGCAGACGAGGCCCATATCGTCAACACCTCGAGCGTCAACGGCTTCTGGGCCTCGGTCGGCATGGGCGTCTCGCACACCGCCTACAGCGCCGCGAAGTTCGCGGTGAAGGGATTTACCGAAGCGCTGATCAACGACCTCCGCCTCAACGCCCCGCACATCAAATGCTCGGTGGTGATGCCCGGCCACATCGGCACCTCGATCGTGTCGAACTCGCGCAAGGTGCAGAGCGGCACCGAGTCCGACGAGCTGAGCGAGACCGAGATCGGGCTTGCGCGCCAGCGCATGAAGGGCATGGGCATCGACGTCGCCGCCATGAGCGATGCCGACATCCAGGCTGCCGCCCGCGAGCGCGCCCGCAGCTTCCTCGAGGACGCGCCGACCACGGCGGCACAGGCGGCCAAGATCATCCTCGACGGCGTCAAGGCGGAGCAATGGCGCATCCTCGTCGGCGAGGACGCCAAGCTGCTGGACCTGCGCGTCCGCCAGTCACCGGAGCAGGCCTACGAGCCCGAGTTCTTCCAGCGCTTCGCGCAGGAGGCTGGGTGGAAGCTGGGGTAGGGCGGGTCCATTGGTGTAGTTGGGACGGGATCTCTCCCCCCGAGACGGTGAGCTCCCCTCCCCGCAAGGGGGAGGGGAGACGAGGCCGCCGCGCCGTCCCCGCAAAATGCGGAGACTAGGCAAAGCGTGAAAGCCATTAGGCCCGTAGGATCTTTGCTACGCCGCCCTCATTACCTCGACGACGCCACCCGGTACGCCATCCGCGTGTGGCTCGGGCAATACGGCAGCCCCTCGATCGGCTTCGATCCGCAGAAGCAGAAATCATCCGCGCCGGGCGTCGAGATCGGCCAGCGGCAGCGTTCCTTGGAGAGCTCGAACAGCGAGCAGCCATTCACGACGGTGCCGACCGGTTCCTCGACGATCGCAGGCGGCGGGTCGTTCTGGACCGCGCGCAGGATGCGGCGGCGCAGCTTCGGCACGGGACGGCGTGCGCCATCGCGTGTCGTCTCGCCGCGCACCACGCGCCTGGTGTCGCCGCCATTGTCGCGCGTCAGCGCCAGGCGGGAGATCTTGCCGATCACGGCGTTGCGGCTGACGCCGAGCTCGGCGGCGATCTCTCGGCAGGTCAGCCCGGCCTCAAAGTGCTGCTTCAGGGCCTGGAGCCGTTCCTCGGTCCAGGTGGGGAGTGTCTGTCGTTCGGCGGGCATTGTTGTCGCTTCCAAGTTTGATCCGTCCTGGATCGTCCTGGCCGACGGCTGCACCGAAACTGTTGTCCGCGTTGCGTGTCCCTAGCTTACGCCCGTCCGTTGTCGCGAATCGACAGCAGCCCATCCTTGATGGCGAGCCGGATGCCTTCTTCAATCAACGTTCTGCAGACACCCGGAACGCTGGTGCCGTGGGTTCCCTGTTTCACGAGCTTTTCGAGATAGCCGATGGTTGCCAGGGCTAGGGTTACGGGGATGCGGTCAGTTTCGGCTTTTTCCGTCGCCATGCCTAAAAGCTAGTCCGTAACCGGTGTACAGAAAAGTAACTTTTTAGACTCTATTAGGAATCCAATAGGTTGTACAGCGGCTTGGGGATAACTGGTTAAGATATTGAATTTTATCGAAATATGACGAATCGGCGAGGTCGCGACGGTGACTCTCCGCCCGCTCGGCGAGTCCGGGGCCGGAATGGTACGGGGAAGCACGGGCCGGGAAGATTCGCGTGAGCCGCGGTGCCCGATGGTCGCTTCAACCACCGCCGTGCCGCGGCGCCTGCTTCGGGATCCCCTTGGTGAATTTTCAGCAGAGCAGGTAGACGGGTCATCACGGTCACGGCGAGAAAAGTTCGTCATTCCAGAAATAACGCTTTCGCTTTTCCGGAAATTGTGCTTTAGTGCCGCCATCCCGCCTCGGCCGGAGGGGCGTTGCGCGCGATCGTCACGACACGCGAGGCGGGGAGCGATGGCCGTGATGGAGCCGCAGCGTATCCTCTCGGGTGCGCGGACGAACGGCTCGGCGCGGACGTGAAGTCGCAGCGTGCTGACACCCCGACGCTGGTGTTATCCGCGCAACGCGCTCTGCGCGTTGTCGCGATCGCGACGAGGCTTCGCCTCGCGCGGAGGTGGCCAACAAGCCCGGCGCACCAGGCAGACTGCGTATAAGCGTGAAGACCATCGCGCAGGGAAGGCCGGGCGTTCTCGGCTGCACCTGTGGTACCTGCCGCCTGCATTTTTTCTCGCAGGCGGGCCGCAGGCGCCAGCCGGCGCCTGGCCTTCCCTGCGCCCTCCGACATTTCAGAGGGTGAGATCTGCAGCATGACCCGGGCAGGATCTGCCGCGGCAGCGCGACGTCACGCGTCGTTCGATGCGCTCCCTCGCGCGGCATCAATGGCGTCGTCCCCGCGAAGGCGGGGACCCATAACCCCAGGGAGCAGTTGGCTTGCGCAAGTCCAACCACCTCGCGTCACGACTTGGTTCGGTGGTTATGGGTCCCTGCGTTCGCAGGGACGACAGCAGTGTGTTTGGCCCGACGCTCAGCCCTGTCTTCTCACCCGTGCACCACCGCCTTCGCGATCATACAATGAATGCCCTTGGAGCCGTTGACGGTCTGGGTCACCCGCAGGTCGGCGGCGAGGCTGCACAGCGTGTAGGCGTCCTCGCGCGACAAATTGCGCTTCTCGCCGAGCAGCACGATCATGTCGCGCAGCGCCTTCACCGCGCACTGGTCGAGGTCAGGGTCCATCGCCATCGTCATGTAGTGGGTGGCCGTCTCGGCGCGCGGATAGTCGAAGTTGAGATCCTTGCGCACAGTGAGACGGAAACGCCCCTGCAGCGCGGTCTCGATCGCGGTGACGCAGACCTCGCCGTCGCCCTGCACGCCGTGGCCGTCGCCGCAGGAGAACAGCGCGCCCGGCACGAACACCGGCAGATACAGCTTGGCGCCGGCGCCGAGCTCCTTGTTGTCGAGATTGCCGCCCATCGCACGCGGGATCAGCGAGGTGATGCGGCCCCAGGCCGGCGGCGGCGCCACGCCCATCACGCCGAAGAACGGCGCCAGCGGCAGCTCCAGGCCCCACGGCAGCTTGCCGACCATCCGGTCCTTGTCGAGCGGGATGTTCATCAGCCGGCTCTCGTGGAAATCGTCGGGCAGGGTGCCCGCCAGCGGCCGGATGAAATTGTAGCCCCAGTCCTGCCGCAGCTGGACGTCGAGGATCTCGACCTCGAGCACGTCGCCGACCTCCGCGCCCTTGACCGCGATCGGGCCGGTCAGGATGTGGCCGGGCACCATGCGCTCGCTGCGGGCGTGGACGTCGAACAATTCCGGCGGCACGTGGAATTTGCTGGTGTCGGGCACCACGTCGGGCCCGCCGCTGATCGAATCGATCGTGACCTCGTCACCGCTGTCGATCGTGAGCACCGGCTTCAGCCGGGATTCGAAGAAGCCCCAATGGCAGGTCTCGGGGCTCGCGTGCAGATGGTGATGGGCCATGGTCCTCTCATTCGTACCGGTTCGGGACCGAGCATAGCGCATCCGCTGGCCGCCGCAGAGAGATGGCGACGCATGGCCGCTGTCGTGTATGAGGGCGGCCGTGGCACCTCACTCCGCGCCGGAGTTCGCAATGTTCTTTGTGCTGTCGAAGACGCTCGGCCTGCTGGCACTGCCGACCAATTTCATGATCGCGCTGGGCCTCGCAGGCGCCATCCTGATGCTGACCCGGTTTGCCGTGCTGGGGCGCAGGCTGGTCGTCTCGGCCATGCTGCTGCTGGCGATCGTCGGCCTGACGCCGCTCGGCAGCCTGATGCTCTATCCGCTGGAGAGCCGGTTTCCGAAATGGGACCCGGCTAATGGCGCGCCCGACGGCATCATCGTGCTCGGTGGTCCCGTCGATTCCGACCTGTCGGTCATGTACGGCATGCCGGTGACGGTGGCGGGCGCCGACCGGGTGATCCAGGCCGCCGCGCTGGCGCGGCGCTATCCGAATGCGCGCATCCTGTTCACCGGCGGCAGCGCCAACCTGATCGCGACAGAGGCCAAGGAGGCCGATGTCGGCGCCGAGATCCTGCTCAGCCTCGGCGTGCCGAAGGAGCGGCTGCTGCTGGAGCGGCAGTCGCGCAACACCTACGAGAATGCGATCTTCTCCAAGGCGATGATCTCTCCGAAGCCGGGCGAGCGCTGGCTGCTGGTGACCTCGGCCTATCACATGCCGCGTTCGGTCGGGCTGTTCCGCAAGGCCGGCTTTCCGGTCGAGCCCTATCCGGTGGACTGGCGCGTCGGCCGCGTGCTCGACTTCGACGGCATCTCGCTGCTCGGCCTGCGGCGCGCCGACATCGCCGTGCGCGAATGGGTCGGGCTCGTGGCCTACCGCCTGCGCGGCCGCATCGACGATCTGTTTCCGGGACCGGCCTAGGCAATCGTCTTGCTGAAGCCCGCCGCTTTCGCCGCCAGCTCGCCGCGCACGCGCGCGACGACCGGCTCGTAGCGGCAGCTCGAATCCTGCCGGAACAGCCGCGCGCTCGGATACCACGGGCTGTCGTCGCGATCCCTGAGCCAGCGCCAGTCGGCGAGGTGGGGCAGCATGATCCAGGTCGGCCGTCCGAGCGTCGCGGCGAGATGCGCGACGCTGGTGCAAACGGTGACCACGACGTCGAGACAGGAAATCAGCGCCGCGGTCTCGACGAAGTCGGTCAACTCGACGGTAAGGTCGCGGATGCCGCTCTGCTGCGCCAGCACCGCCTTGTCGGCTGGCCGCAGCTCTTTTTGCAGGCTGATGAAATCCGCCCCGAGATCGAGCAGCGGCAGCAGGGTCGCAAGCGGCATCGAGCGGTTGCGATCGTTGCCCTGATGCGGATTGCCGGACCAGACGAGGCCGACCCGCAGCCGGTCATGCGCTCCGAGCCGCCGCTCCCAGGCCGCGATGCGCTCGGCCGGCAGTGGCGGGAGATAGCTTGGCGGTGGAATGGTATCGAGCGTGGTGCCGAAGGCCAGCGGCAGGCTCATCACCGGGCAGTGCATGTCGAAGACCGGCCGCTGCAGGTCCGGCGCGTAGGCGAGGCATTGCGTCACACCGTCGATGCCGGCCATCAGCGGCCGCAGCGCCTCGCGCACCACCAAGATCACCTTGGCGCCGCGCGCGGCGACCATCGGCACGTAGCGGGCGAACTGGATGGTGTCGCCGAAACCCTCGTCCTCCTCGATCAGGATGGTCTTGCCGGCGATGTCCTCGTGGCCCAGCCATTTGGACTCGGCAAAGCGCGGATAGTCGATCGAGAAATCCGGCATGGCCCAGCGCGCCTCGCGCCGGGCCCAGCCGGAGACGAAGTCGCCGCACTGCAGCTCGATATGCGCGAGCTGCCACGCCGCCTTGGGATGATCGGGGACGAGCGCGAGAATCTGCCGGTAGACGGCAGCAGCATCCTCGAAACGCAGGAGCTGCATCAGCGCAAAACCCTTGTTGAGCAGCACCTCGACGAAGTCCGGCCGCAACGCCAGGGCCTGATCGAACCACGGCAGCGCCTCCGCGCTGCGGCCGAGACAGACAAAGGCATCACCGAGATTGTTGCAGACCATCGCCTCGGTCGGCGCCAGCGCATGCGCGCGTTCACAATCGGCCAGATACGCGTCGTAGTGTTTGAGCTCGCGGAGGCACCGGGCGCGCATCTGCAGCGACTGCAGGTCATTCGGCTGCTGCGTCAGGCAGATGGTGAACGCCTGGGCGGCTTCCTCATAACGCTGCTGCTGATGCAGCAGCAGGCCGCTCTGGAACGCGGCCTCGCGGTGCGAAGGATCGATCGTCAGCGCGTGCTGATAGCTCAGCAGCGCCTCGGCGCCACGGTCGAGCGCCAGCAGCACGCCGCCCATATGCTTCCACAACTCGGCCTCGTCGGGCTTGAGCTGGATCGCCTTGTCGAAGACGGCGAGGGCGTCGTCGAGCCGGCCCATCTGCTTCAGGGTGAAGCCGAGGCTGGTGAGATAGTCGATCTTCGGCGTCTGTCGGATCGCGCGCGAGAACCACGCAACGGCATGGTCGTGCTGGCCGGTCTGCAGCGCGATGATGCCCATCAGCGCAAGGCTGTCGGCGTGGGCCGGGTCGGCCGCCAGCGCCTGCTCGCAGCACATCTGGGCATCGAGCAGACGCCCTCCGCCGAGGTGATGCAGTCCCGCCTCGTAGAGCGCGGCGGGCGACAGCACGAGCGTTCCGCCGGGGCCGGCCGTTGCGCTCTTGGCGCCTTCCTTCCGGTCGCTGCGGGTCATCGACTGATCCTGTCCGAGGATCGAAAATTCATAAGTGATTCCCGTAATATCGAGAAGGATCATGGTATGGCGGGCGAGCCCGGAGGGCGGAAATACTGGCATCACGCGGTGCGAGGGTCTAACAAGCGCCCCGAAGTCGAACCACGCATTGGACCGGCAGGCGGTGCGGTAGGGAGGGAGCGCCACATGCAACAGCCGAACGGGACGGACAGGCTGGATCTGGCGGCCATGGTGGCCGATCTCAACGGCCTGCTGCGGCTGAAGACGACCGTGATCGGCATCAAGATGTTCGCCCGCGTCGAGGACATGGAAGAGGTGGAGAAGATCCGCCGGCCCAACGCGGTGCACACCACCGACCAGATCGTCAGCATGGCCTCGCGGCTCGGCTGGACAGTCGGCATCACCGGAGATGATCTGGTCGGCGCGCAGTGCCGCGCGGTGATCGGGCTCGGCCCGCAGGACGACACCTGGCTCGAGGGCGCGAACTATGTCGGCGTCTGGCACGGCACGGCGGAGGACGCGCGCAAGCGACAGGAGGCGCTGGATGTCGTGCCGTTCGGCCGCTACCAGGCCATGGCCGTCAGCCCGCTGTCGAGCGGCCGGCTGGATCCGCCGGACATCTGCCTAGTCTATGCGACGCCGGGACAGATGATCATCCTGATCAACGGCCTGCAATATGTCGGCTACAAGAAGTTCGAATGGGGCGTCGTCGGCGAGACCGCCTGCGCCGACTCCTGGGGACGCGCGCTGAAAACCGGCGAGCCGAGCCTGTCGCTGCCATGCTTCGCCGAGCGCCGCTATGGCGGCGTGCCGGACGAAGAGATGCTGATGGCGCTGAAGCCATCCGATCTCGCCAAGGCGATCGCCGGCATGAAACAGCTTGCCAGGAACGGCCTGCGCTACCCGATCGCCCCCTACGGCATCCAGAACGACGTCCGCGCCGGAATGAATGTGTCTTATGGAAAAAAGTAGACCCGCAAACTCCGTCATTGCGAGCGCAGCGAAGCAATCCAGGGCTGAGGACGGGACTCTGGATTGCTTCGTCGCTGCGTTCCTCGCAATGACGGGGCACTAAAATCGCAGCTGATCGCTAGGGAACAAGAATGACGTCATCCAAGTTCGATATCATCGTCTATGGCGCGACCGGTTTCACCGGGCAGCTCGTCGCTGAATATTTGGCCACGCAATATCGCGGCGACAGCTCGCTGCGCTGGGCGATGGCTGGTCGCAGCCTCGACAAGCTCGCGTCCGTGCGCGATGCGATCGGCGCGCCCGCCGATACGCCGCTGATCGCGGCCGATGCCGCCGATCCTGCATCCCTAAAGGCCATGGTGGCGCAGACGAAGCTGGTGCTGACCACCGTCGGTCCCTATCAGCTCTATGGCAACGAGCTCGTCGCGGCCTGCGCCGAGACCGGCACCGACTACGTCGATTTGTGCGGCGAGCCGGTGTGGATGCGGCAGATGATCGACAAGCATCAGGCCACCGCCGAGAAGAGCGGCGCGCGCATCGTGTTCTCCTGCGGCTTCGATTCCGTGCCGTTCGAGCTCGGCGTCTATTTCGTGCAGCAGCAGGCCAAGAAGGTGCTCGGCGCCGCAGCGTCGCGTGTGAAGGGCCGCGTCCGCGGCATGAGCGGCACGCTCTCGGGCGGCACCGCGGCGAGCGCCAAGGCGACCTTCGATGCGGTCGCCAAGGATCTGAGCCTGGTCGTGATCCTCAAGGACTCGTTCGCCCTGACGCCCGGCTTCAAGGGTCCGAAGCAGCCGTCGGGCAACAAGCCCGTCTATGAGGAAGATCTGCAGTCCTGGACGGCGCCGTTCATGATGGCGCTGATCAACACCCGCAATGTCCACCGCTCCAACATGCTAATGGGTTTTCCCTACGGGCAGGACTTCGTCTATGACGAGATGGTGCTGACCGGCCCGGGCGAGAAGGGCGAGGCCAACGCCAAGAAGGTGATGGCGGCGAATGCCGAGAAAACCGGCCCCAACGCGCCGAAGCCGGGCGAGGGTCCCTCGAAGGAGGAGCGCGAGAACGGCTACTACAATCTTCTCTTCGTCGCGATAGCCCCCGACGGCCGCCAGGTCCGCGCATCCGTGAAGGGCAACCGCGATCCCGGCTACGGTTCGACCTCGAAGATGATCAGTGAATGCGCCGTCGGCCTGTTGCGCGACGGCGCCGGCGTGAAGGGCGGGTTCTGGACCCCGGGCGCGGCGCTCCGCGACAGCCTGATCCAGCGGCTGGTGGACCACGCCGGCCTGATGTTCACGGTGGAGGGCTAAGAGCGGTGGAATCCATCCGCCGCGGCCCAGAGAGCAACCATGACGTCGGCTAAATTCGACATCGTCGTTTATGGTGCAACCGGTTTCACCGGCCAACTCGTGGCCGAGTATCTCGCCGCGCGCGGTAGCGGCGAAGCCAAGCTGACCTGGGCCATGGCTGGGCGCAGCCGCGACAAGCTCGCCAAGGTGCGCGATGCGGTCGGAGCGCCGCCTGATCTGCCGCTGATCGTGGCCGATTCCAGCGACCCCGGCTCCATTCGCACGATGGTCGATCAGGCTAGACTGGTGTTGACTACGGTCGGACCCTATCAGCTCTACGGGGCCGATGTGCTCGCCGCCTGCGTCGCTGCGGGGACCGATTATGTCGATCTCTGTGGCGAGCCGCTGTGGATGCGCCAGATGATCGAGAAGCATCGAGATGAGGCGGAGCACAGCGGTGCAAGAATCCTGTTCTCGTGTGGCTTCGACTCGGTGCCGTTCGAGCTCGGCGTGCTGTTCGTGCAGCAGCAGGCAAAACAGGTGCTAGGTGCGCCACAGCCGCGCGTGAAGGGGCGCATTCGCGGCATGAGCGGCTCGCTGTCGGGCGGCACTTCGGCGAGCGCCAAGGCAACAGCGGCGGCATTGACCGCCGATTTGAGCCTTGTGGCGATCATGAAGGACCCGTTCGCGCTGACGCCGGGATTCACCGGCCCGAAGCAGCCACCGGCCAACCGACCGATCTATGAGGAGGATCTCCAGTCTTGGGCCGCGCCGTTTGCAATGGCGCTGGTCAACACACGCAACGTCCATCGTGCCAACGTGCTGATGGGTTTTCCGTACGGGCAGGACTTTGTCTACGACGAAATGGTGCTGACGGGCGATGGAGAGGAAGGCCAAGCCAACGCCAAGTTGGTCATGGCGGCAAATGCCGAGAAGACCGGCCCGAATGCGCCCAAGGTCGGGGAGGGGCCCTCGAAGGAGATGCGGGACAACGGATACTTCGACCTGTTGTACGTCGCAGTGTCTCCCGACGGACGGCGCGTTTGCGCGTCGGTGAAAGGGAAGGGCGATCCCGGCTACGGTCTGACGGCGAGGATGATCAGCGAATGCGCCATCGGCCTGCAGCGCGATGGTGCCGTTGTGAAGGGCGGTTTCTGGACGCCCGGCGCCGCGCTCGGCGACAGCTTGATCAAGCGGCTGGTCGACCACGCCTGCCTGACGTTCACGGTGGAGGATTAGTAGGCTGCGATGTGCGGGCCGATCCCTGCGGATCGGTTCGCCTCGGCCTGATGGGCGCGCGTGGCGGCGATCATGCCCCACATCGTGCCGAGCATCAGGAAGAAGTGTCGCCAGTGGTCGGTGTCGATGATGAAGCTTTCGCCGACGGTGCCGAGGAACGCCGAGAACACCGCGATGTAGGTGCGCTGCCAGGGCACGCGCACGAACAGATAGCGGAAGCCGAGAATGACAGTGGTGAACACCAGCGCGGGATAGCAGATGCCGGACAGCCAGCCGCCCGACATGAAGGCGTTCAGATAGGAGTTGTGGGTGTCCTCGGGGAAGTAGTTGTGGAACTGCAGCGGCCCGATCCCGAACGGCAGGTCGAGCGCCATGTCGGCGCCGAGAATGTGGCGTCCGAAGCGTCCGAAGCGGCCCTCGTCATAGCTCTGGTCGAAGCTTGCCCGCTGCTTGAACATGTCGGCGATGGAATCGATCGAGAGCAGAACGCCGATCAGGACGATGCCGGCCACGACGGCCGCCAACGTCATGAAGATGATGCGGGAGCGCTCGCCCCGCGTCTGGCTGGTGAGCACCATCATTGCCAGCATGAAGGCGGCGGTGAGGACGAGGCCGCCCCAGGCCGCGCGCGAGAAGGCGAGCAGGATGGCGAGCGCCATCACGCCGAGCGCAAAGCTGGCGCGCAATGTCGCGGCGAAGCGGGCGGTCACGACGTTCTGCAGCGCGAGCAGCGCCGGCAGGATCAAGAACGCGCCGAGCACGTTGGGGTCCTTGAACGTGCCGCGCGCGCGGCCATACAAGGTGAGGAGATCGTAGCCTCCGGGCACCAGATGGAAGTAGCCGGCGACACCCGCGAGGGCCGCGATCGCGCCGCCCATCACGAGGCCGCGCCGGAGCATGTCGAGCCGCGCTTCGGTGTCGTCCGACGTGAGCATGGCAATGAAGATCGCCGTGAACGCCATGTACCAGGAGGTGGCGATCCAGGTCGCGATCTTGGAATCGTCGAGCAGCGGTATCGCGCTGATCGTGTAGCCGAGATTGACCAGGACCAGCAACAGGAGGAGCGGCAGGAAGACGAGGCGCAGCCTCATGCCGGTCGCGAAGAACACCGCGGCGGAGGCGAGCGTGACAAGCTCATAGGGGCTCGGTTCGATGAACACGATGGCGCCGGAGACCCCGACCAGCCAGACCAGCGCGCGCTGCAGGGCGACGACGCCCGGAGGGGCCATCGGCCTGGATGCGAACTCTTCGGCTGCTGCCGTCACGGCCATCGCGAACTCACACTCATACGCAACGCACGGCGGGATCGGCCAGACACGCGCGCGAAGCGGACGTGGGCCCGCTCCGGATCCCCGCAATCAATAGGCGTTCTCGCTCTTGGTCATCAGCGCCAGCGGCGTCTTGAGCAGGATGTAGAGGTCGAACAGCACGGACCAGTTCTCGATGTAGTAGAGGTCGAACTCGACTCGCTTCTGGATCTTCTCCTGGTTGTCGATCTCGCCGCGCCAGCCGTTGATCTGGGCCCATCCAGTGATCCCCGGCTTGACGCGGTGGCGGGCGAAGTAGCCGTCGACGGCCTCGTCGAACATCCGGTTCTGCAATTTGCCCTGCACGGCGTGCGGCCGCGGACCGACCAGCGAGAGGTTGCCCTTGAACACCACGTTGAACAATTGCGGCAGCTCATCGAGGCTGGTCTTGCGGATGAAGCGGCCGACGCGGGTCACGCGTGGATCGTTCTTGGTGACGACCTTGGACGCCGTGGGATCAGCCTGATGGTGATAGAGCGACCGGAACTTGAAGACGTCGATGCGCTCGTTGTTGAAGCCGAACCGCTTCTGCCGGAACAGCACCGGTCCCGGGCTGTCGAGCTTGATCGCAAGCGCAACCAGCGCCATCACCGGCAGTGCGAGCAGCAGGATGAGGCCGCCGACCAGTCGATCGAACAGCATCTTCATCACCAGGTCCCAGTCGGTGATGGGAGCCTCGAACACGTCGAGCGTCGGGACCGCGCCCAGATAGGAGTAGGAACGCGGGCGGAAACGCAGCTTGTTGGTATGGGCCGAAAGGCGGATGTCGACCGGCAGCACCCACAGCTTCTTCAGCATGTCCAGGATGCGGGTCTCCGCCGAGATCGGCAGCGCGAACAGCACCAGGTCGACGCGGGTGCGGCGGGCAAACTCGACGATATCATCGACCTTGCCGAGCTTCGGCGCACCGGCGCAGGCCTCGAGCGATCGCGAGTCGTTGCGGTCGTCGAACACGCCGAGGATCTCGATCTCGGAGTCGTCCTGCGCCTTCAGCGCACGCACCAGGTCCTCGCCGCTCTGGTCGGCTCCGACGATGATGGTCCGTCGATCGAGACGTCCTTGCCTAGCCCAGCTGCGGATCAGGTTGCGCAGCACGACGCGGCTCGCGATCAGCGCGCCGAGCCCCACGAAGAAGAACGCGGCGAGCCAGAGACGGGAGACTTCGCTGCCGATCTTGGCGAAGAAGGACAGTCCTATGAACAGCAGGAACACGAAGCAGTAGGACGAGACCATCCGGGTCATCTGCCGCACCTGGGCGCGGAAGACCTGGATCTGGTAGATGTCGGCGGCCTGGAAGCACACCACCGTGCTCACGGCGAGGCCGACGATGGCAACGAGATACTCCCAATGGAAGCCGCTGAGCGGCACCACGTAGCCGAAATAGACGGCGCTGCCGACGACGCTCAGCAGTACGAAATCGGTGATGCGGACGATGCCGGCGAGGACGATCGGAGAGTAGGCGCGGTGAACCTTCTGATTGGCGACCGCCAGGGCCGCCGGCGACAGGCGGCGACGCCGTTCAACGGCCGGCTTGCCTGCCGCGGCCGTCGATGCGGCCGTGGCCGCAGCAGCATCCAACATCGAGCGAGCGTTGATCGGTTCCACAGTCGTACAAGCCCGGATTATGTTTGTTAGTATTTGTGGTCATGTAAGCGCTGATAGCGCCGGGGGAAATTCCCCACCGGCGGGATTAAGGGCCAAATCGGAAGAAACGGTTAGCGATGGTAAATGACGTCAGGTCTTGGTAAACGCCTCGCGGTAGCTGTCGAGCACGCCCTCGACCATCGCCTTCTGCGAGAAATGCTGGAAGATCCGCTCGCGCAGCGCCTTGGCGCGCAGCTGCGCGGTAGCCGGATCGTCCAGTGCGGCTGCAATGGCGTCGGCCAGCGCGGTCGCGTTGCCTGGCATGAACATCGCGTCGTCGTGCGCCCCGAAGATCTCGGGGATGCCGCCGACCCTCGCCGCGATCATCGGAACCCCAGCGGCTCCCGCCTCGATCACGACATAGGGCATGGAATCGCCGCGCGACGGAACGACGAGCAGTCGTCCTTTGGAAAATCCGTCGCGGGCCTTCACATGGCCGATGAAACGCACCGCGGCCGCAAGACCGAGGCGTTCGACCTGGGCTTTGAGCTTCGACATCTCCTCGCCGTCGCCGCCCAAGGTCAGCGTCAGCGGCCGGCCACGGGAGCGCAACTGCGCGACAGCGTCGATCAGCAGATCCGTGCCCTTGATGTGCCTGAACTCGCCGACATAAGCCAGGTCGGTCTGGTCCTGAGCCGGCGTGACCGGGTCGAATTCGCCTGCAGTGACGCCGTTGAAGACGCAATTCACCAATCCGTTGGGATGGCCGATCATGCGCTCATAGGTATCGCGGGCGAAGGCGCTCTCGAACAGGAAGAGATCCGTCCGGTTCATCAGCGCACGTTCAAGCCGGCCATACAGCGCGCCTTTGAGCGTGTCGAGCGGGTAGTGCAGCGAGCCGCCGTGAGGCGTGTAGATGCGGATCGTTCCTGGCCGATGCGGCAGCAGGCGTACGAACGCGCCGGCTTTGGCGCCGTGGCCGTGCAGCACGTCGGGGGCGAGCGCGCGGGAGAGGCGATGGAATCGGCTGAGTGCCAGAATGTCGCTCGGCCAAGGCTCCCGATGAATGGGAACGCGGTGCACGCCGAGTGTCAGGCGAGGCGCGATCTGGGCCAGCGCGGCATCGGCGCGTTCGCCGCCGGTCAGGCTGTCCGCAATGATGCCCACGTCATGCCCGCGATCGACCTGGCCGTTGGCAAGGTCGAGGATGTGCCGAAAGATGCCGCCGACGGGAGCTCTGACCGCGTGAAGGATTTTGAGAGGTTTGTTCTGCGACGGTGCCATGTCGAACTCGCCCGCGCCATCGGCCTGCGCGTGGTTTAGCCAGGCGTCGCTGCGCGAGCTGATCTGACGACTGGCGGATAGAGGAAGCACGGGCGCCTCTCGTCGCTGAATATTGATAGCTCCAACCTCGATAGAGGCTTGATGGTTAACAAAGTCTCACTTGTCGTCACTGCCGGGCAGGTTCGCTCCAGCATTGTGACGATCTGGCGCAAGCCTACGTGTTGCAAGCAGCATTTGGCGAAGGATGACGATTGTTCGATAGGGCGAGGTTGCAGGCGCTCCGGTTAACCCGTCAGCAACCTTAATGGAGTGTAATTGTACCACGTATGGTAGCGGCGTGGCGTAGGTCTCGCGGGAGTGGATGATGCGGTTGGCGTTCTGGCGTGCCGGCGAGAAGACACAGGTTGACGGAGCCTCCGTCCGACCCGTGACAGGCTCGCCATCGTCGGCGGAGCCGGGCCCGGCCGGCGATCTCGATCTCCGGCTGGTCGGCCGCGCCTTGGCACGAAAGCGTGGCTTCATTCTTTTGCCGACGCTGCTCGCTCTCGTTCTGTCGATCACCGCGGTCAACATGATCACGCCGCGCTACAAGTCCGAAGCGCGGATCCTGATCGACGGACGCGAGAACGTGTTCGTGCGGCCGAACGGGGAGCGTACCGAAGAGCGGACGGCACTCGATGCCGAGGCGGTCACGAGCCAGGTGCAACTGGTCCTGTCGCGAGATCTGGCGCGCGACATTATCGCGAAGAACAGGTTGGGCGAGCTGCCGGAGTTTGATCCCGTCCTGCGCGGCGTGTCGCCGCTGAAGTCGGTCTTGGCGATGGTCGGGCTCGTGAAGGACCCGCTTGCCATGACGCCGGACGAACGCGTCATGGATGCCTATTACGAACGCCTGACCGTCTACGCCGTCGACAAATCGCGCGTCCTCGTCGTCGAGTTCCAGTCGCAGGATCCGGCGCTTGCGGCGAAGGTCGCGAATTCGATCGCGGACGGCTATCTCGTTGTTCAGCAGAACGCTCGGCAGGCGCAGGCGAAGTCCGCCAGCCAGTGGCTGGCCGGGGAGATCCAGGGCCTGCGCAAGAAGGTCGAGGAGGCGGAATCGCGGGTCGAGGAGTTCCGCGCCAAGTCGAATTCGTTCATGGGGACCAACAACACCTCGCTGTCCAACCAGCAGATGGGCGAGGTCAATACCCAGCTCAACAATGCGCGCGCCTTGAAATCGGATGCCGAGACCAAGGCGCGGCTGATCCGCGAGATGCTGCAGAGCGGCCAGCCGATCGAGGCGTCCGAGGTGCTCAATTCGGAGCTGATGCGGCGCTTGTCGGAGCAGCGCGTGAGCCTGCGCGCGCAACTTGCGGAACAGTCGTCGACGCTGCTCGACAATCACCCGCGCATCAAGGAACTGAAGGCGCAACTGGCTGATCTCGACCGCCAGATCCGCGACGAGGCCGGCAAGATCTCCCGCTCGCTCGACAGCGACGCGCGCATCGCCGACGGGCGGGTGCAGATGCTGAGCCAGAGCCTCGATCAGGCCAAGAAGCAGGCCACCTCCACCAATGGCCTCGATGTCCAGTTGCGGGCGCTGGAGCGGGATGCCAAATCGCAGCGCGACCTGCTGGAATCGTATCTCGCCAAGTACCGCGAGGCGAACACCCGTGAGTCGCTCGACACGCCGCCGGCGGATGGGCGGATCATCTCGCGGGCGGTGGTGTCCAACACGCCGGCGTATCCGAAGAAGCTGCCGATCGTGCTGATCGCGACATTGGCGACCTTGATGCTGACCTCGGGCGTGGTCATCACCGGCGAGCTGCTGCGCCTCACGGCTCCGCGTGCGGTGGGCCCGGCCGCCCCGGCCATGAGCAGCATGGCCGATGTCATGGTGCTCGCGGCGCGGGTCGAGCCGATGATCGCCCCGCGTACGGTCTCCGCATCGCCGGCCGTTGCACCACCTTCGACGTCGGCGCCGGTTGAGGCCGCGCGTCCGGCTTCGGTACCGCCGCCCCCCACGGCCATGCAGCCAGCCGAGGCGCCGTCGGCCGAGCCGGTCAAGCCTGCGCCGCCACCGCTGAACGAGTTCGAGCAACTCGCCGCCGATCTGCTCGGCGCGAGCGAGGGCGCCCGCAAGGTCACCGTGCTCGGCACGGCCGGCGGCGAGGCCGTCACGTCCACTGCGCTCGCGATCGCCCGCACCATGGCGGCGCAGGCGCGCGTGGTGCTGGTTGACCTCGCCGGCAGCCCGCAACTGCTTGCGGGCGTCTCGGTCGATCCGGCCGCGCCCGGGCTGATCGAGCTGATGCTGGGCGAGGCATCGTTCGCGTCCATCATCACCAAGGACCAGGCCTCGCGGCTGCACATCGTCAATGCTGGCCGTCCCGGCGCCGACCGCAGCCAACTGCAATCGCCGCGGCTCGCGCTCGCGATCGACGCACTGTTGCGCGTCTACGACCACGTCCTGCTCGACGCTGGCAATGCCTCCGACCTGCCGGCCGAGCTGCTGACCGCGGGCGCGCGCGCCGTCGTCGTGCCCGATCCCAAGATGGCTGCCGAGGCGCGCAGCCAGATGAGCGAGCAGCTGCGCGAGGTCGGTTTCGGCGCCGTCACCATGCTGAAGGCACCGGCCGGAGGCGCCAACCGCAACCAGCCGGGGCCGCGCGGCGTCGCCGCCTAATCTTCGGCCCTCTCGTCAGCCTTGGCGGCGCCGCCGCGCGATTGCAGCGCGCCACGCAGCTGTTGTGCCAGACGGAACAGGGCAGGGCTGTGCTTGACGGCATGCTTGGCCCGTCCAACCGCAGCCATCGTCGTCGCGGCGACGCGCCCCCGCGCGGTCAACGACATGAAGCTGTCGAAGATCGGCTCGTCATTCTTGCAGAACATCCGCTTGTAGTCGTCCGATCCGATGCCGAGATCGAGGGCACGAAAATCCTGTTGCGCGTAGTGATCGATGATCGAGCGCATCAGGATCAGTCCGGGACTCCAGCGCGCATTCTCCGACAACGTGTAGGTGTTGAACATCATCGAGAAGCGCGCCCCGTCGGCCACGCCGGCAAACAGTGCGATGATCTCGGCGTCGCAGCGCAGTGCGTGGATATCGATGGCGCGATGCCCGCAGTCGAGCTTTGCCATACAGGCGCTTCGCACGAAGGCCTCGATGCAGGGCTCGGCGAACACGTTCGGCAGCCTCTGCTCGGCCATGCGGATCGGCTTGGTGCGGAAGAACCAGTCGAGCAGTTCGGCGATCTCGGCGTCGCTGCTCGCGACCATGTAGCGGTAGCCGGGCAGCGTCTGCAGCTTCTTTTCCTTGCTCTTCAGCCGCTTTCGGAACGAATTCGACAACAGCGCCGTCGGCGCAGCCCCCGGCGGCATCAACAGCACCGGACAGTCGTTCACCGACGGCTGGTGCGGCCATTGCGCCAGCGGATTGGCGAGATCGCGCCAGCGCTCCGGCTGCTGTGTCAAGGCGAGCAGGTCGACACCGCCGCGATCGCGCAGCCCTGCGAGCAGGACGTCGAGATCGCCGGCGCTGGCGCGCGCGGCGAATTCGCGATCCATCAGCGGCATGTTGAAGGTCGTATGCTTGCCGCCCATGAAGGTGGCGATGCGCACGCCGCAGGCGTGCCGCAACGTCAGCGGCAGCAGCAGCAGCGGGCGTTGCTCGGCATCACGCCCGATGACGATGAACGGCGTCGCATGTTCGCGCGCGCCGACGTCGCGCTGCCATGCGCCGAGCAGATCGAAGCGCTGGTAGGGCGTCGAGACATGTTCGGGGACTTCGAGCGCGCGCCAGACCGGCTCGGCGGCAGCCAGATCGGACACGATCTCCACCCGCGCGAGCCCCGACGGCAGCCGCCGCGCGGGCGCCTGCGCCGTCCGGCTCTCGATCACGGCGGCCATGGTCATCGCGCAGCTCGCGTTGTCGTGGAATTTTGTTGCTTGACGTCAGGAGACCCTCGCAAAGAAGTCTCAACAAAAGGTAATGGCAATGACGTCGTCCCAAATCGGGAATGGCACAAACAAAGACCTGTTCAAATCGGCAGCGGCCACGCGATCTTGACGGCGGACGATCGCTATCATCGGATGGCGGTGATCATGACGCGATCGCGCCACGGTCTGTCCGCATCAGGTGGGCGCGGACGGTCTGGTTTCAAGTGGGATTCGGGGAAGGGGCGCGGGAATTGTCGTCGGACAACAGGTGGCTGCGCAGCGCCCGGCTCGAGCTGGCCTATTTCAGCGGTGGCACGCTGCTCGCGTCGCGCGCCACGGGTGGCGCGGGCGCCGTGCTGCGGTTCGAGCGCGTGCGCCCGCGGCGCAAGGGCGCGTTCCAGCCGCTGAAATGCGCGGAGATCACCCCCGTTTTCCTCGACAAGGTGATCCGGGCGCTGAGGCGCTGGGGCTATGACATCGTCTCGCTCGACGAGGCCTGCGACCGCGCCGTGCGCCTTCCCCAAAGCAGCCGCTTCGCCTGCCTGAGCTTCGACGGCACCGCGAAGGACCTGATCACGCACGCCTATCCGGTGCTGGCGCGCCACGGCGTGCCGTTCACCGTTTACGTGCCCTCGGCCTTCCCCGATGGGCTCGGCGAAGCCTGGTGGCTGGCGCTGGAGGCCGTGATCGCGCGCGAGGCCCGCATCAGCCTTGTGATCGATCATCGTGAGCAGCGCTTCAACGTGGTCACGCCGGCCGAAAAATATGAGCTGTTCGCGTATCTTTCGGCGTGGCTGCGCAAGCTGCCACCGGCCGAGCTGTCGATCGCGATCCGCGACCTCTGCTCGCGCCATTCGGTCGATCTCGCCGCCCTCAGCCGTGAGGCCTCGATGGACTGGGCCGACATCGCCCGTCTTGCCGCCGACCCCAACGTCACGATCGGCAGTGCCACCGTGCACTATCCCGTGCTCGCCAATCTCCGGGATGCCGACGCCCAGCGCGAGATCACGATGGGCAAGGCGGTGCTGGAGACGGCGCTGCGCCGCCCGGTCCGGCACATGGCGTATCCGTTCGGCGACCGCTATTCGTTCCGCCGCAGCGACGTCGTGCTCGCCGAGCAGGCGGGCTTCGTCAGCGCGGCCTCGACGATGCCAGGCGTCGTGCAGAGCGAGGGCCGCACGCATCTGCACATGCTGCCGCGGATCGCCTGGGACGGCCGCTCGCGCTCGCTGCGCGCATTGAAGGTGCTGATGGCCGGCATCACCCTGCCGCGGGAAAAATCCGCGCCGCCGCCCAAGCTCGATCTCGGCTGATCAGCCCTGCTGCCGCTCCGGATCCGGGCGCAGCATCCAGCTCACGATCGGCATCGCCGGCAGCACCCAGCCCATGCCGACGACGACGTAATACACCGCCTGCAGCCAGCCGGAATTGGCGATCAGGGGGAATTGCGCCATCACCATGCCCATCATCGACCAGGCGAAGGCGAGCAGGAGCAGCGCGACGGCGCCGATCAGTTTGCGGGTGCGGATCGTCATGACGGGATTGTCAGCCTCGGCTGGGGGCGGCGCGGCTTGCGCGCGATTTCCCCGGGATTATAAGGGCCTGTCAGCCCCGGTTCAATCGAGCGTTCAACGTCCATGACCACGGTTCCCCGCACACGAGATCTCGCCGCGATCCGCATCTGGCTGCTCGCCGTCGCCGGCCTGATCGCGCTGATGGTGCTGGTCGGCGGCGCCACGCGGCTGACCGAATCCGGGCTCTCGATCGTGGAATGGAAGCCGGTCACCGGCACCCTGCCGCCGCTGTCCGCGCAGGCCTGGACCGACGCCTTCGAGGCCTACAAGACCATTCCGCAGTATCGGCAGATGAACGCCGGCATGACCCTGCACGAATTCAAGACCATCTTCTGGTGGGAGTGGAGCCACCGGCTGCTCGGCCGGGTCATCGGCATGGTCTACCTGCTGCCCTTCCTGTGGTTCCTGTGGCGCGGCGCCGTCTCCGGGCCGCTCGGCCGCAGGCTGTGGCTGATCTTCGGCCTCGGCGCGCTGCAGGGCGCGGTCGGCTGGTGGATGGTGGCCTCCGGCCTCACGGAGCGCACCGAGGTGGCGCCGGTCCGTCTCGCGACGCACCTCTCGCTGGCGCTGTTGATCTATGCGTCGATCGTCTGGACGCTGCGGCGGCTCGCGCCGCGCGAGGAGGCCGAGGTGCCGGCGCGGCTGCGGCTGACGGCCTGGGTGCTGGTCGGCGTCACCTTCGTGCAGCTCTATCTCGGCGCGCTGGTCGCCGGCCTGCGCGCCGGCCTCGTCTACAACACCTGGCCCGAGATCGACGGCGGCCTGATCCCGAAGGCGGCCAATCTGTGGATCCATTCGCCGTGGTGGATCAATCTGTTCGAGAACGACCTGACGGTGCAGTTCATGCATCGCATGACCGCCTACACGCTGCTGGCATTGGCAGCCTGGCACGCCTTCGACGTGATGCGTGCCGGCGTCGGCCGCGACGTGGTGCGCGGCGCGCACCGGCTGCTCGCCGCGATCTTGGTGCAGGCCGTGCTTGGGATCTTGACCCTGCTGGCGCTGGTTCCGATCTCGCTCGCGCTGCTGCATCAGGGCACGGCCATCATCGTGCTGACGTTCGCCGTGCTGCAAGCCGAGCGCCTGTCGCCGCGACGTACGGCTGTTGTCGCCGTGCCGCAGGCGGCGGTGGCTGCGGGGCAGGTGGGGTAGAGTTTCTCTTCCGTCATTGCGAGGAGCCGAAGGCGACGAAGCAATCCAGAGTCGCGCGCGGGACTCTGGATTGCTTCCGCCTTCGCTCTTCGAGCTTCGGCGGACAAGTCGCTTCGCTCGCAATGACGTGGAGACATCAGTTTTCATCCTCGCGCGCGATCACGCCGAGCTTTGCCGATCGTTTCACCCTCGAAAACACGCGAGGGCGCGGGGAAGGCCGGATGCCTGGCCGGCACCCATGGCCCGCGTGCAAAGAAAAAAGCACGCGGCGGTCACCACAGGTACGGCCGAAAACACCCGGCCTTCCCCGCGCGATGGTTTTAACGCTTATACGCGATCTCCCCGGGGACCGGGCTGTCTTGCCCCCGTCACCTCATGCGATGCGTGAGCACCGACACGAGACTTAGCGCCAGCGTCGGGGCGCCAGGACCACGCGATTTCGCCGTCCGTGACAAGCCGCTCGTCCGCGCGAACTTTCGTCCGCACACGGCCCGCCACGTCCACCGCATTCCCAATCCCACGCAACTGGACGATCCGGAAGCGCCCCTCGGCTGGACAGGAACAAAAAGAGAACATAAGCTGATTTGCGTCGTTTGGCAAGCGTGGCGTGTCGCGGACATCGCCGGGTGGGGCGGACCATGCAATTCGAGTTCGATTGGGATCCGGCCAAGGCAGAGAGCAATCTGCGCAAGCATGGCGTTGCGTTTGAGCGGGCGATGAGCATCTTCGGCGATCCGTTGGCGCTCTCGCGTCTCGATGACGGATCTGGCGCAGGCGAGGAACGATGGGTTACGATGGGACGCAATATTGCTCACGAGCTACTGCTGGTCGTGCATACGTACACGGAGCTATCGGCAGACCGCGCAGCGATCCGCATCATTTCTGTCCGTCGCCCGACCCGGCGCGAAATCCGCTCCTACGAGAATGGGTGATCCGATGAAGGATGAATACGATTTCTCGAACGCCGAACGCGGCAAGTTCTTTCGCAAGGGCGCGCGAATGCTGCCTCCGGTGCATCTCGAGCCTGATGTGCTCGATCACCTGACCGGGCTGGCCAGCGCGCGGGGCGTATCGTTGACCGAATTGGTCAACACGCTTCTCAAGGAGGATATTGAGCGGATCGAGGCTGCGAAATAGCTCTTTGGGAGTTTCTGCGAGCACCTCATGATGCCTTCGCGACCGCGACACGGTTCGGGCGCGCTCGGACCGCGATCCGGCGTTTCGCGAGGCGTTGTTCCAGGAAGCCGTGAGTGCGCTGCTGCGCGGAGAGGTCGATGACGGCCGCGCCGGCCTGCGTGCGTATATCAACGCAACGATCGGCTTCGAGGCGTTGAGCAACGCGCTCGGGCGGCCGTCGAAGAGCCTGATGCGCATGTTAGGGCCATCCGGCAATCCCACGGCCGAGAACCTGCTTGGCGTGATCGGCGTGTTGCAGGCAGAGACAGGCGTGCAGTTCGACGTGCGCGTCGTGGTCGCGGAGTGAGTTACTGGCGCGCGCGGATCAACAAGATCACAGCTGCTCTCAACCAATGAAGAACGAATACGACTTCTCGAACGCCGCCGCTGATCTCGGCAATATCCGATGGCCGTCCGTCGCAGGCGACCACGGCGGATGAGGCTAGTCTCCGCCGTTGCCGTTGGCACGGATATCGCGAGCTTCAATCGGGCGCATACGCGTCCGGGTCGGGACTGCTGCTGGGCGACTTGAACGCCGCGCGTAAAGCGGCGGGCATCTGGTAGTTGAAGTTGATCCCGGTCGGCGGCACGGGTGACTCGAACCATTTCTTGTAGAGCGCGTCGATGGCGGGGCTCTGATAGAGCTCGGCGGTGACGCGATCGGCGATGGCCTTGAACGGCGCATCGTCCTTGCGCAGCATGATACCGAAAGGTTCGGGCTTGGAGAATGCGTCGTTGCTGATCATGTACGCCGCCGGGTCCTTCGACCGCGCGATGGCGACCGCGAGCTGGACGTCATCGAGCACATAGGCCTGCGCCCGGTCGGTCTCCAGCATCAGGAACGCCTCGGCCTGGTCCTTGGCCGGAACGATGTTGATGCCGAGCTTGCGTTCGACATTGACCTTGTTCAGCTGGGCGATGTTGGTCGATCCGGCGATCGCGACGGCCGTCTTTCCCCTGAGGTCGTCGATCGTCTGGAGCGAGAGCGATTTCTTGGCCGCATAGCGTGTGGCGCTGAGAAAGTGCGTATTGGCAAAGGCCACGAGCTTCTGACGTTCGGCGTTGTTGGTGGTGGAGGCGCACAGGAGGTCGATCGTGCCGTTCGTCATCAGCGGGATGCGATTGGAGGACGTCACCGGAACGGTTTCGATCGTGAGGTCAGGAAGCCCCAGCTCCTTTTTGACCGCATCCGCGATCCGGCCGCAGATGTCGAGCGCGTAGCCCACCGGCTTCTGGTTGCCGTCGAGATAGCTGAACGGCACCGACGATTCCTGGAAGCCGATCGATATCCTGTTCGTCTCCTTGATCTTCTGGAGCGTGCCGGTCAGTTCCTCGGCGCCGGCGGCGTTTGCAGCGAGCGCTGCCGTCAGCAGAAGTCCCCAAATGCGCATCAAAGCCTCTCCTCGCAGCAATCCTCTTCGCGCGTGCAGCGTTGCACGCGCAGCGACGATGCAGCCTCGCTGCGTCCAGCCTGGATGAAAAGGGATAAAACCGCCTTCTTTCTCATTCCTGGAGGTGATGGATCACCGCGCCGGGCGTCGTCGCCGGGTTCACCTGCCCGGTCTAACCTTCGAGTTGACGGCCGAAATCGCAGGTCTGGCGCGCCAGCTCCGCTACGGCGGCCGCGAAGGCCGAGGGTCTGTCGTTGCGATACATGGCCGCATAGGGCACGGCCGGCAGCGTCGGCTTGACGGGCAGGATGACCAGCTTCTTCTGCTCGAAGAGAGGACGAAAACAGCGTTGCGGAAGATAGCTGATGCCGAGGCCGGCCACGGCGAGCCCGACCAGCGCGGTCAGATTGTCGACCGAGATGGCGCGCTTGAACGAGACGCCGTTGGCCGCGAGCCATTTGTTGACGAAGAGGCCGGAGCCCGAGCGACGGCCCTGCATCAGAATCGTATGATGACCAAGCTCGTCGAAATCGAGGCTCCGGCGCGCTCTGACCAGGCCGGGGCGCGCCGTCCACACGTTCTGCACTTCGGCAAGCCGCACCGACGTCACCTCCGGGTCGGAGAAGACGTCCGGGATGACGACGAGATCGAGGCTGCCCTCGATCAGCCGATCGTAGAGGCTTCGGGAGGTTTCGACTTCAGGCTCGATCATCACCGCCGGATGGGCTTCGCGAATCGCCGAAACCAGACGCGGCAGCCATGTCAGCGCTGACAGCTCCGTCGCCCCAAGCCGCAGGCGGCGGGCCGGTGACTGCCGGCCGTCCTTCAACTCCAGGATCTGGTCCTGCAACGCCAACATCTGTCGGCCAAGAGCAAGAATCTGCTCGCCACGTTCGGTCAGACGAGCCCCGCGCTGGCTGCGATCAAACAGCGGAACGCGCGCGGAGGCCTCCAGCTCCTGGATGCGCTTCGAGATCGCCGATTGCGTCGTGTTCAGCTTGGCCGCGGCGCGTTCGAACGTGCCAAGCTCCGCGATCCAGTTCAAAGCTTCCAGCTGCTTCAGGGTGACCATTTTTCGCATTCAAAAAAGAGATGGATTGATATCTCCATTTATCGGTTTTCTGAATTCAAGACGAGTCCTACACCGCCGAGGCGGGTCGCTATCGGGCGACGCTCTGGACTGTGCAAGACGGGGAGCGAGAATGGGTGAGGGACAAGCGCAGCCTGGTGCGCCGATCGATGCGGCGGTCGTCGCCGCGTTCAAGAGCGTTTCCACGGCCGTGATCAGTGACAACCTTCAGCGGTTGCCTGGTGCAGCCAGTCTACGGCCATTCTATACGGGCTCGCCGATGGCCGGGATCGCGCTGACCGTGAATACGGCGCCGGGGGATAATCTCTTCATTCATCGCGCGCTCGATCTCATCACGCCCGGCGACGTCCTCGTCGTCAATGGCGGCGGCGACGAGACGCGGGCATTGGTCGGCGAGATCATCGCCGCCATCGCGAGGGAACGCGGCGCGGCCGGGATCGTCGTCGACGGCGCGATCAGGGATTCCGGCGTGCTGATGAAGTCCGACTTCCCCGTGTTCGCGCGTGCGGTCAATCACCGTGGCCCCTACAAGAACGGTCCGGGTGCGATCAACGTGCCGGTGTCGATTGGCGGCATGATCGTCACGCCAGGCGATATCGTGGTTGCCGACGCCGACGGAGTGGTCGCTTTCGCGCCGGCGATCGCACCCGAACTGCTCGCCTCCGCCCGCGCGCAGGAGCAGCGTGAAGCCGAAATCCTGGCGAGCATCCGCGCGGGGCGCTATGGCGGTGCCTACGCAAAATAGGCGTCTATTGCGGTCATCCGTACGAGCCTTGGCGGTATGCGGGACCTCGTCCTCGTCGTCCCGGATGTCGCTTCGCTCATCCGGGCTACTTACATGCCAACGGCACCCCGCTCAGCAATACCCATACACGCCACACGCGTAGGGCAGGCGGAACATATAGTTGGTATAGCCTTCGCCGCCGTAATAGGGACCCTGGTAGTCGTAGGAGAAGGCGCGGCCGTAATAGCCGGGCAGCTCCTGGCGGCCGAACAGCAGCGGCGTCGAGGGCCACATCGGGGAGATCAGCGAGTCCTGGTCCCTGACGACGACGACCGTCGGCGGCGGCGCTCTCACGGCGCGGCGGGCCTTGGTGTGCACGATCTTGTCGTGGACGGCCGGCAGGTCGGCCGCGAGCACGACGCCGTTCGCCGCGATGGCCGCCAGCAGCATCATGATCACCAACGTTCGCATCCTGCTCTCCTCGACTTCTGCTCGGGTGGCGTCGGCGCTTCGCGATACATCCACCGCTGCTTTCACGCGGGTCCGGAAGGCGATTCCACGGGCGGCAGGATGAGCCGGGTATGGTTAACGAAATCCTTCCGGCATCCGACAGTTGGCTGCAATCATCCGTAGAAGGACGGGCATTTTCAGCTTTTGTTAAGTTCTGCGGGTGCAAGCTTACTGCTGCCGGCGATTTTGAAGGTCGGCCGAATGCAGCCCGGCCGCTGCGTCCGGGCGCGAAAATCTCTGCTGCATTTCATCAGAGTCTCAGACCAGAAGGTTTCGAGCATGTCGGTGATCATGTTTTCGGCGTCGGCGCGCCAAAATCTCAAATCACGGACCGGCTCAGTCAACGCTGAACTCGCTGCCATCGACGAGGGCGCCGCCGGCCTGCAGGCGCTGTCGGCGAGCCGGCTGATCGCGGCCTCCGCGCTGCCTCTGGCCGGCCAGATGCACGCGCGCCTGTTGCAGCTGATGGGATGATCACCTGGAGTTAACGAGGGCGCGGTCCGAGAAGCCGGCAACGGCCCGGCCGTGGGACGAAGGAGAGCGCGGAAGCCCAAGGGGGCCGCCCGCGCTCTCTTTGTTTTCGGGGCCGCTTGCTGCCTCAGCTGTCAGTTGTTCGTCATGCGCGGGCTTTTCCCGCCTGCGGGGCCGAAGCCCCTTCGGCGCGGCGACGGCCCGCGCATCCACGTCGTCATTGCCGAGGCAAAGACATGAATGGCCGGGACAAGCCCGGCCATGACGTGGTGAGAGATGCGCTCGTCATGCCGCATGTCGACGCGCGGCGCGATCCGTGGAGCGAAACGCGCCTTACGCGCTCAGCGCCTGCTCCAGGTCGGCGATCAGGTCTTCCTTGTCCTCGATGCCGACGGAGATGCGGACGATGTCGGGGCCGGCGCCGGCCTTGATCTTCGCCGCGTCGTCGAGCTGGCTGTGCGTGGTCGAGGCCGGGTGGATCACCAGCGAGCGGGTGTCGCCGACATTGGCGAGATGCGAGAACAGCTTCAGGTTCGACACCAGCTTGACGCCGGCGTCGTAGCCGCCCTTGAGCGAAAAGGTGAACACGGCACCAGCGCCCTTCGGGCAGTATTTGCGCGCCAACGTGTAATACTTGTCCTCGGGCAGGCCGGCGTAGTTCACCGAGGCCACGCCGGGATGCTTGCTGAGATATTCGGCGACCGCCTTGGCGTTGTCGCAGTGCTTCTGCATGCGCAGCGGCAGGGTCTCGATGCCGGTCAGGATCATGAAGGCGTTGAATGGCGACAACGCCGGTCCGAGATCACGCAAGCCCAGCACGCGGCAGGCGATGGCGAAGGCGAAATTGCCGAACGTCTCGTGGAGCCGGATGCCGTGATATTCCGGACGCGGCTGCGTCAGCATCGGGTATTTGTCGCCGCTGCCGGCCCAGTCGAAGGTGCCGGCGTCGACGATGACGCCGCCGATCGAGTTGCCGTGGCCGCCCAAGAACTTGGTCAGCGAGTGCAGGACGATGTCGGCGCCGTGATCGATCGGGCGGATCAGATAGGGCGAGGCCAAGGTGTTGTCGACGATCAGCGGCACGCCCGCCTTGCGCGCCACCTGCGCGACCGCCTCGATGTCGGTGATGGTGCCGCCGGGATTGGCGATCGACTCGATGAATACAGCCTTGGTGCGTGGGCTCACCGCCGCCTCGAAGCTCGCGACGTCATCGGTGTCGGCCCACACCACGTTCCAGCCAAAGCTCTTGAACGAATGCGTGAACTGGTTGATCGAGCCGCCATAGAGTTTTCGCGCGGCGATGAACTCGTCGCCGGGGGACAGCAACTGCTGCAGCGCCACGACCTGCGCGGCATGGCCCGAGGCAACGGCAAGCGCGGCGGTGCCGCCCTCGAGCGCGGCGACGCGCTCCTCCAGCACGGCGTTGGTCGGGTTGCCGATGCGGGTGTAGATGTTGCCGAATGCCTGCAGCCCGAACAGCGAGGCGGCGTGGTCGGCATCGTTGAACACGAACGACGTGGTCTGGTAGATCGGCGTCGCCCGCGCGCCGGTGGTCGGGTCGGGCTGGGCGCCGGCGTGAATGGCAAGGGTGGCAAATCCCGGGGGACGTTCGGTCATGGTGTTTCCTCTTGGCTTGATCCGTTGCGCGCCGGCGCCGGCTGGCGCAGGGATCGATGATGGGAGACGGTGTCGATAGCGCGCATCGTGCGCCTCCGCGTCATCCCGGCGGAGGACATTTGCCAGCGGCCAGGATGGCGTCAAGGCTGCCGGCGCCGATCGCTCCGATTTGAAATGCGCTGCTGTGTCGCGCCGTCGTCGCGACACGTTCCTTTCGCAGATGCGTCAGGCGGGATCGCTTCTGTTCTTCGCGGCGCGGTCGGCCGCGGCCGTCGTGCCGCCGCCGACGCTGGTGCGGTTCAGCGACAGCCGCATGCCTTGGGTCGGGATCGGCGCGCGCTTGGCGCTGATGGTGCGCGAGTTGACGCCCATCCAGGAGATCTCCGACGACAGCCGGCCATATTCGATCTTGGGGCAGCGGTTCATCACGACCTTCAGTCCAGCGGCCTCGGCCTTTTCGGCCGCCGCATCGTCACGCGCGCCGAGCTGCATCCAGATCACCTTCGGCAAAGGTGAGAGCTTCAGCGCCTCGTCGACGACGGGCATGATGTGCTGCGAGCTCCGGAAGATGTCGACCATGTCGAGCGGGCGGCCAATGTCGGCGAGCGAGGCGACGAAGGGGCGGCCCATCAGGCTCTTGCCGACATGGCCGGGGTTCACCGGGATCATGTCGTAGCCGCGCTGCACCAGATATTTGAAGGCGAAGAAGCTCGGCCGGATCTCCGACGGCGAGGCGCCGACCATCGCGATCACCTTCACGCCGTTGAGAATGCCGCGGATGTAGTCGTCGGGATAGGTGTCGTGATTCATGGCGGGACGCTTCTATTAGTTATTGTCATTCCGGGGCGTGCGCAGCACGAGCCCGGAATCCATACTCCCGATCGTGGTTATGGATTCCGGGCTCGCCCTCCGGGCGCCCCGGAATGACGAGCCAGTTTCAGTTTCTGTCATTGCGAGGAGCACTTGCGACGAAGCAATCCAGGGGCTCGAGCGGGACTCTGGATTGCTTCGCTGCGCTCGCAATGACGAAGGAGAGAGCAGGGCGAGCTTCACTCGTCCCGCCAATTCGGCGTCCGCTTCTCGATGAAGGCGCCGATGCCTTCCTCGGCGTCGCGGGCGAGCATGTTCTGCGTCATCACCTCTGCCGCATAGCGATAGGCGTCGGCAAGGCTCATCTCGGCCTGGCGGTAGAATGCCTCCTTGCCGAGCTTGATCGTATAGGCCGATTTGCGCGCCACTTGTTGTGCCAGCGCAATCGCGGTGTCGCGTTCCGTGCCGGCCGTGACCACGCGGTTGACGAGGCCCAATTCGCGGGCGCGGACAGCGGGAACCGGCTCGCCGGTCAGCAGCATCTCCATCGCCTGCTTGCGGGGTACGTTGCGCGACAGCGCCACCATCGGCGTCGAGCAGAACAGGCCGATGTCGACGCCGGGCGTGGCGAACGAGGCGCGCTCGGAGGCGACGGCGAGATCGCAGCTCGCGACCAGTTGACAGCCGGCGGCGGTGGCGATGCCCTGCACGGACGCGACAACCGGCTTGGGCAGATGCACGATCGCCTGCATCATCGCGCTGCAGGCGTTCATCAGCCGGGCGAAGAAGGCGCGGCCGCGGTCGGCCTCGCTGCGATGCGCGGTGAGTTCCTTGAGGTCATGGCCGGCGCAGAACGCAGGGCCATTCGCTGCGATCACCACGGCGCGCACGGCCTTGTCGGCGCCGATCTCGGCCAGGGCCCGATGCAGCTCTGCGATCAGCGGCTCCGACAGGCTGTTGCGCTGTGCCGGGCGGTTGAGCGTGAGCACGGCGACGGGGCCCGCCATCTCGCGCAACAGAATCGGCGTATCGGCGGCGTCGGCGAGGGCAGGGACGGACATTGCGATTTCCATATGGGCGCATCGATGCAGCTAATGTAACAGATGAGCAACGACGAGAGCAGGGGGAGAGATGACGGCGAAGATGACCATCGCGGAGCTGGAAGCGTTCCTGCACGCGGAATTTCCCCAGGCGTTCCGCACCGGCGGTGACATTTCGATCGAGAGCGCCGACGGCAAGAGCTGCCGGATGCGCCAGCGCTTCAATGAGCGCATGTTGCGCCCCGGCGGCACCGTCTCCGGGCCGACATTGATGGCGCTGGCCGATTTCGCGATGTACGTGGTGCTCTTGTCGGCGATCGGTCCGGTCGGTCTTGCGGTGACCACGAATCTCAACATCAACTTCCTGCGCAAGGGCGCGGCCGGCGCCGATGTGCTGGCGGAGGCGCGGCTGCTCAAGCTCGGCAAGCGGCTCGCGGTCGGCGAAGTCATGCTGCTGTCAGGGGAATCGCCCGATCCGATCGCCCATGTCACGGCGACCTATTCCATTCCGAATGCGTAGGGTTTTCGAGGGTATTATTGCACCATATTTGCAAGCTGCTGTTTTTGTTGCATTAATTTGACGCCGATGGCGTTGACGAATGCAGGCCGCTTCTCTAGAAGCTGCGACCAGTTCGGTGCGTCACCCGCGCCGCATTCTCCCTGTCACGGATATCTCTCATGAAAACCTTTTCGGCAAAGCCGGCCGAGGTCCAGAAGAAGTGGGTCGTGATCGACGCCAAGGGTCTGGTCGTCGGCCGTCTCGCCACGCTGGTCGCCATGCGGCTGCGCGGCAAGCACCTCCCGATCTACACGCCGCACGTCGACTGCGGCGACAACGTCATCATCGTCAATGCCGCGCACGCCGTGCTGACCGGCCGCAAGCGCGAGCAGAAGGTGTACTACAAGCACACCGGCTATGTCGGCCACGTCAAGGAGCGCACCGCGCGCCAGATCCTCGAGGGCCGCTTCCCCGAGCGCGTGATCGAGAAGGCCATCGAGCGCATGATCCCGCGCGGGCCGCTCGGCCGCGTGCAGATGGGCAATCTGCGTGTCTATGGCGGACCCGATCATCCGCACGAAGCGCAGAACCCCGAGAAGATCGACATCGCCAAGTTGAACCGCAAGAACACGAGGGCCGCATAAGATGGCCGAAAGCATCCAGTCTCTCGATCAGCTGTCGCAGCTCAAGGGGGCCGTCACGGCTCCCGACGCTCCGAAGTATGAGAAGAAGGTCGACAAGTTCGGCCGCGCCTATGCCACCGGCAAGCGCAAGGACGCGGTCGCCCGCGTCTGGATCAAGCCGGGCTCCGGCAAGGTCACCGTCAACACCCGCGACATCGAGGTCTACTTCGCCCGTCCGGTGCTTCGCATGATGATCGAGCAGCCGATGGTCGTCGCTGCCCGCAAGGGCCAGTACGACGTGATCTGCACGGTCGCCGGCGGCGGCCTGTCCGGCCAGGCCGGTGCGGTCCGTCACGGCCTGTCCAAGGCGCTGACGAATTTCGAGCCGGAGCTGCGCGGCGTCCTCAAGAAGGGCGGCTTCCTGACCCGCGACTCGCGCGTCGTCGAGCGTAAGAAGTACGGCAAGGCCAAGGCCCGCCGCTCCTTCCAGTTCTCGAAGCGCTGATCGCCTGGCTCCGGCTCCGTCCGGATCCATCAGCTTCAAATACGAACGGGCGCCCTCGCGGGCGCCCGTCTTGCTTTTGACGCAGGCTTGCGCGGGTCAGGCGCTGGCGCGGCGCGCGGTCAGCCATTGGCTCGGCGCCAGCGGTTTCGACACCACGCGGACCTCGCCGATGCTGCCGATGAAGCCGTCCGACGGCGCGCGGTCCCACCAGCCGCAGCCGAGTGCCCAGGGCTGCGACGCGGCCGTCGAGGCGATGCCGTTGCCGCCGATGACGCTGCGCACGACCGGCGCGCCCTCGATGTAGAGCACGGTCGAATTGTCGGCGGGATCGTTGACGATCGCGAGGTGATACCAGGTGTCGAGCATGATCTCGCCGGACCAGTCGGTCTGCGGCTGCCGGGTCGAACTCGACGGCACGATCTCCCACTGCACCTCGCGCAGGTTCGAGATCGCAAACAGGATCGGCGGCGATTCCGGATCGCCGCCGGCGTAGCCCGGCAGCCAGCCGCGGTTGCCGAAGCGGGTCAGGATGTTGCACCAGGCGTGGTCGGCGGCCTTCCAGTTCGGATCGATCTTGATGAAGGCTTCGACGGTGTAGCCGGATGCGAGCGTTGCCGCGTTGATCGGCGCGTTGGCCGCCGTCGTGAACCAGCTGAAGCGGCCGGCGCCCTGCTTGGTCGTGTTGAGGAACTGCACGCTGCCCGGCGCCGACGACAGGCGATGCTTGTCGGCTGTGAAGACGACGTCGGCGACCTGGGCGGCACCCGCCAGCGTGGCGCGCTGCATCGGGTTGGCGGCGGTGAGGTCCGACAGCGCGGTGCCGGCGGCCACGGCCTTGCCGATCGCCGACGACGTGATCCGCCAATGCGCAACGGTCTCGGCCACGAGCGGATAGTCCTGCTCGTTCGCGGGCGGCACCACCACCGGTTCGGGCGCCTCGGTGTAGTTGGCGTAGAGATCCTGCTTGAGGCGCGGCAGGATCGGCGTGCCGGCGAAGGCCGGCAGATGGCAGAAATTGGTGAAGCGTGAAAACCGCCGGCGGAAGTCGATGGGAATCGAGAACGCGTGATTGTCCTCGGACAGCCAGGCGCGGTCGAACTGCTTCAGGCTGTCCTTCGGCTTCTCGACCACCCAGGGCGAGAACGAGGCGACATCGATCTTGTTGGCCGTGAAGTCGAACTCGTACAGCCGCATCAGGCCGTTGCCGCCCTGATAGGCCATCTGATAGTCGACCACCATCTGGTGGACGGGGTTGTGGAAGTCGTTGATCTTCGTCAGCAGCGCGCCACCGTGATAGTGGCCGTTCAGGGTCATGAAGATCTGGTCGTTGCTGCGGATCAGCTTCTCCCACAGGTACTGGCCGTAGGCGACCTCGAGCGGGCTGACACCGTCATTGGCGATGTTCAGAAGCTGATGGTTGGCGAGAATCACCGGCAGCATCGGATGCCGCGCGATCATGCTGCGCGCCCAGGCGATGGCATCGTCCGAGGCGCGCCACGACAGCGACAGCACCATGAAGCTGACGCCGCAGGCGTGGAACACATGCGCCTCGTGCCAGCCGCTCGGATGGCGCTCCAGGAAGGTCCGCTGCTTCGCCGCGCGGCTGGTCGGAAACCATGAGAGATAGGGCTCGGATGAAGCGCGCTGCGCATCGGTGCCCGCGCTCTGGCTTGCCGCGCTCTCGAACTCCAGCGCCGACAGCACGTCGTGATTGCCGGCTAGCACCGAATAGGGCCGGCCGGCATTTTCCAGCAGCTTCATCGCGGCATCGGCGACCGCCCATTGCTGCGGATGCTTGGACTGGTCGACGACGTCGCCGAGGTGGATCGTGAACGGGATGTGGTACTTCGCGGCGTTGTCGACGATGAACTGCGTCTGCGCGGGGTAGGGCGTGCTGCCATATTGGCGCTGATAGGATTGGCCTTCTTCTGACGTCGCATAGCGCGAGTAGAACTGCGTATCGGGAAGGACGGCGAGCGCGAAGCTGGTCGTGACGTGACGATGGTGATGGTGCATGCGCCAATGCGCGTGTGCCGCCTGGCCGGGCAGCAGGCTGGCGCCGAGGCCGAGCGCCGAGACGCCCATGGCATTGCGCAGCAGGGTGCGGCGATCGACGCCCTGCGCCGGCTGCGGGTCGCGCGCCGGATGATCACCTGCGGCCGGCTTGTTGTTCGATGAATCGTCGTCGAAAGACATCCTTGTCCCCACCTCGAGCGGCGGTCGCGCCGCGGTCGGGACGTGTTAGGGAGAGATGATCTCAAATTTGAGAAGGTTTCTTATCGTTTCGATGAGTGTTCGCCGCAGGACGGGAAGCCATTGATTCCGCACGATGGGGCGCACAACTATCAATGAATGACGCTGTGCCGTGTACAATCAGGGCGGGCGGTCGCGCGGATTGCCCCGGCATTTTTGAATCCTGTTTGCAGATTTCTTGCGCAGCAATTTGCTGACGAGTTGTGCCGAGCTTTTCGAGAAAACTTGGTATCCCAGGCAAACCTCTTTCCAACAAACCGCCCGCTAGGTTGATCGCGATAAGGCCGCGCTAACCCTGAATTCCCGCGCCGCCGCAGCAAGCGAGGTGATCGATGGCGCTTGATAGCATGACGCTCGACATCGTAGCGACCATGGTCGCAGCGCTGCTTGGCGCTATGTTGCTCCACTTCGGCCGGCAGGAGAACACGCCGGCGCTGCGCTGGTGGGGCGCGGCCTACGTCCTCGGCGCGGTCGCGATCGCGCTGTGGACCTTGATCGGCGAGCTCTACGGCGAGGTGGTGTCGCTGTTCCTGAGCTCCATCGGCCTGATCGCCACCGCCATGGTGTGGAACGCCGCGCGCGTGTTCCACGGCAAGCCGGCGAGCGTGCCCGGGCTCGTACTAGGCGCGACGGTCTGGATCGCCAGCGGCATGCTGCTCGATGCGTCGGCGCAGGCGCTGCGGCTGACGATCGGCGCCGCGATCGTCGTGATCTACGCCATGCTGACCGCCGCCGAGCTGTGGCAGGAGCGGCGGCGGACCTTGCACAAGCGCTGGCCGGCGCTGATCGTGCCGGTGATGCATGGCTTCGTGCTGATGCTGCCGATCCTGCTCGGCAACATGCTGCGCGATTCCGACGGCGCCTTCGCCGCGGCCTGGGTCACGATCTTTTCGATCGAGCTCGTGCTCTATGCGGTCGGCACCGTGTTCGTGATCTTCATGCTGGTGTCCGAGCGCATCGTCAGCGCCCACAAGCGTGCGGCGACCACCGACCCGCTGACGGGCCTGCTCAACCGCCGCGGCTTTGCCGAGTCCTGCGCGCAGCTGATCGAGCGCGAGGCGCGCGAGCAGCGCCCGGTCAGCGTGCTGATCTTCGACATCGATCATTTCAAGTCGATCAACGACCGCTTCGGTCACGCCGAGGGCGACGAGGTCCTGAAGCTGTTCGCAAACGTCGTGGTCAACAATCTGCGCCTCACCGATCTCTCGGGCCGGATCGGCGGCGAGGAGTTCGCAGCACTTCTGCCCTGTTCCATCGAAGAGGCCATGGTCGCCGCCGAGCGTGTCCGCGAGGCGTTCGCAGCCTCCGGCGTGGTGTGCGAGGACAAGCCGGTCGATACCACCGTCAGCATCGGCGTTGCCGGCGGGCCGGGCGGGACCGATCTCGACGTGCTGCTCGCGGCCGCCGATACCGCGCTCTACAAGGCCAAGCGCTCCGGTCGCAACCGGGTCGAGGCCTCGGCGGAGCTGCCGCTGTCGCTCGACCGCTACCGCCGCCAGCGCGCTGCCGCGGCTGCCAGCCTGCCGCAGTCGGGAGAGGCGGTGTTGTCCAGCTGAGGTGCGGCTTTCGCTCTCCCGAGGTCTGGGCTAGACAAGCGGCCCACACCAGGGGAGGCCGACAGAACATGATCACGGAAATCGCCCAGATCGACGTCAAGCCGGGCACGGAGAAGGATTTCGAGGCCGCGGTCGCGAAAGCACGCGCCGCCTTCGGCCGCTCCAAGGGCTTTCACGGCTTCGAGCTGCACAAATCGATCGAGAAGCCGCAGCGCTACCGCCTGATGGTGAAGTGGGAAACGCTCGAGAACCACACGGTCGACTTCCGCGGCTCGGAGAACTTCACCGAATGGCGTGGCCTGGTCGGGCAGTATTTTGCCAATCCTCCGGATGTCGAGCACACCGAGACGGTGCTGACCTCGGCCGGCTGAGGCCGCGCGTCAGCGCTGCTCCGCCACGGAACACAACATGACGCATGACGATCTGGTCGAAGCCTACTCTGCCGGGGGACGGCACTACCACGATCTTCGCCACGTCCAGGATTGCCTGGACCAGCTCGATCGCGTCGCGGACCTCAGCGTCCGCGAGCGCGAGGTCCTGACGCTGGCGATCTGGTGGCACGACGCCGTGTATGATCCCACGCGGTCCGACAATGAGGAGCAGAGCGCCATCCTTGCCGAGCGTCACGTCGCGCCCGAGCTGCGCGACGAGGTCGGACGCCTGATCCGGCTGACCCGGACGCACGATGTCGCGCCCGACGATCGGCTTGGCGCGCTGCTCGTCTCGATCGATCTCGCCATTCTCGGCACCGACGAGGCCAGCTACGACGCCTATGCGGATGCGATCCGGCGCGAATATGCGCATGTGCCGGACGACGCCTACCGCGCCGGGCGCGCGGCGGTGCTGGAGCGGTTCGCGCGGCGCCCCGTCATCTATCCGGATGCGAGCTTTGCCGCTGCGCTCGACCAGAAGGCGCGGGCCAACCTCGCGCGCGAGCTGCGCGGCCTTCGATCATAAGCAGGATCAGCTCAGGCGTTTCGCGCGGCCGCGTCGCCGCGGCAATGCAGCCCGTGCAGCATTGCATGTGCTGATAGCGCTTGTCTTTTGCCGTGGCTCGACATGCAATGGGATGACATGCGCGTCGCCATGACGTGCTCCCCATTTTCTGGAACTCCGTCATGCCGATCATCAACCGCGCCGCCGAGCTGGCGGAAGACGCCAAGGTCTGGCGCCGCGATTTCCACCAGCATCCCGAGCTCCAATATGAGGTGCATCGGACGGCCGGGCGTGTCGCCGAGCTCTTGACCTCGTTCGGTGTCGACGAGGTCGTCACCGGCATCGGCCGGACCGGCGTCGTCGGCGTCATCCGCGGCCGCGAGTCGTCGCCGCGGGCGATCGGCCTGCGCGCCGACATGGACGCGCTGCCGCTGCAGGAGGTCAGCGACATCCCGCACAAATCCACCATTCCCGGCAAGATGCACGCCTGCGGCCATGACGGCCACACCGCCATGCTGCTGGGCGCGGCGCGCTATCTCGCCGAGACGCGCAACTTCGCCGGCACGGCCATCGTCATCTTCCAGCCGGCCGAGGAGGGTGGGGCCGGTGGCCGTGCGATGGTCGAGGATGGCCTGATGGAGCGCTTCGGCATCGAGGAGGTCTACGGCCTGCACAATGCGCCGGGCCTGCCGCTCGGAACGGTCGCGACGCGCACCGGCGCCGTGATGGCCGCGGCCGACACCTTCGAGGTGCGCCTGAAGGGCCTCGGCGGCCATGCCGCGCGGCCGAACAAATGCGTCGATCCGATCATCGCCGGCGCGCAGATCGTGACCGCGCTGCAGACGATCGTGGCGCGCAACGTCGATCCGGTCGAAAGCGCGGTGCTGTCGATCACGCGCTTTCACGCGGGGACGACCGCCGACAACATCATTCCGCAGACCGCTGTCATTGGCGGCACCGTGCGTACGCTCGATGAGGACATCCGCCGCTTGATGGACGAACGCTTCAAGGGCCTCGTAACGGCGCTCGCGAGCGGCATGGGCGTGGAGGCGGAGATCGACTACGAATGGGGCTATCCGGTCGTCATCAACCATGCAGAACAGACCGCGTTCGCGGCCGACGTGGCGCGCAGCGTCGTCGGGCCGGAACAGGTCATCACCGACATGCCGCCCCGGCTCGGCGGCGAGGACTTCGCCTACATGCTGCAGGCGCGGCCCGGCGCGTTCATCTTCATGGGCATCGGCGATGGGGCCGGCGTGCATCACCCGGAATATGATTTCAACGACGACGTGATTCCGCACGGCATCAGCTATTGGGCCAAGCTGGTCGAGACCGCGATGCCGGCCGGCTGAGCGGGCTCTGACCGGGCCTCAGATCGCGGCCGCGGCGTCCTCGGTGCGGCGGTCGCTCTTGAAATAGTCGATCATGACCTTGGCGATCGCCATCAGCGGCAGCGCCAGGGTCAGGCCCCAGACGCCGAACACGATGCCGAGCAGGATCTGGAACGCAAACAGCGTGGCCGGCGGGATGTCCAGCGCCTGGCGCTGGATCAGCGGCGTCAGCACGTAGCTCTCCATCGCGTGCACGCCGAGGAACAGCACGAAGGCGCTGACCGCTGCGACCCAGCCGGAGGCGAGGCTCGCCAGCACCACGATGACGCCGGCGATGATCGCGCCGACGGTCGGAATGAACGCCAGCAGGCCGGCCTGGATGCCCAGGATGAACGAGCTCTGCACGCCGATGATGGCGAGGCCGATCCAGGTGACGAGGAACACGGCGAACATCGTCGTGATCTGGGCGATCAGCCAGCGCTCCAGCGTGTAGCTGATGCGGTCCACGATCACGGTGGCCTGGTCTCGATACTTCGCCGGCGCCAGGAAAAGCAATCCGCTGCGGTAGACCGCCGGCTGGGCCGCGAAGGCCAATCCCAGGAACAACACGATGAAGAAGTTGCCGACGGCGCTGACGGTGCCGAGCAGCAGCTTGAAGGTCTGGCTGACGATGGCGCCGCCGGAGGAGGCCAGCGCGCTCGGCGAGGGCAGGCCGCCCGGCAGGCCATGGGACGGCGTCTGGGTCGGTGTGGTCGAGCCGCCATCAGGCGCGGCAGTGGCCGTGCTCGCGGCGTTGAAGTCGAAGAAGCTGGTGTCGATGCCGTTGCGGTCGAGGAAGCCCTTGATGTTGCCGAGCTGCGACTTGATCGTATCGCTCAGCACCTTGGCCTGGTCCGCGATGGTGGTGCCGCCGAGGAAGACGATGCCGACGAGCACGGCCGCGAGCGCCAGGCAGACGATGACGAGCCGCGCCGGATGCGGCCAGGGCAGGACGCGGCCGAGCAGGCTGGTCATCGCGTTGAGCGCGACGCCGAGCAGCATGCCCGCGAACAACAGGAAGATCGCAGCCGCGTAATACCAGGTGAAGGCCATGCCGGCCATGAACAGGGTTACCCCGATGCCGCCCACGGCAATGGCCCAGGCCAGGTCGCTGCGGGCCTGGAGGCGTGGGTCGGCGGGGGCGGTCATGAGGCATCCTCTGTGCTGATCGGCCCCCACACATTGGCGAAAACGGCTGGCGGATCAAGCGCAGGCTTGGGGAAGCGGGGCGCTGCAGGACGCTTGCGGGGGTGTCCGGAATTGGCATTGGGGACCCGCGTGGCCATATGTTGATCCTGCCGTGCGACGCGGGCATGATTTGTGCCTGCCACACTGGCGGACGCGGCCGCCAACGGCCACATAAGAGGGGAGAGAAACAAAAACAATGAAACGTCCGGTGGTCGGCGTGATCGGCAACAGCCATCGCGTCGAGAACAGGTTCACCGTGCAGATGGTGGGCGAGCGCAACCTGAGCGCCGTGGCCGAGGTCGCGGGCGCGCTGCCGCTGATGTTTGCCGGCGTTCCCGAGATCACCGACATCGCCGCGCTGCTCGATGTCGTTGATGGCGTGGTGCTGACCGGCGCCCGCGCCAATGTGCATCCGACCCGCTTCAATACCGAGCCGAGCCTCAAGCACGAGCCCTACGACGTCCACCGCGACGAGGTCGCGCTGCAGTTGTCGGAAGCCTGCGTCTCCAGAGGCATCCCGCTGTTTGGCATCTGCCGCGGCTTGCAGGAGATGAACGTCGCCTTCGGCGGCTCGCTGCATCCGGAGATTCGCGAAATTCCCGGCCGCATGAACCACCGCATGCCGAGGCTGGAGAACGGCGAGATCCATCCCGATCCCAACGTCGTGTTCGCCGATCGCCACGAGGTGCGGCTGACGCCGGGCGGTGCCTTCGCCAGCATCCTCGGCTGCGACAGCATCAAGGTCAATTCGCTGCATGGTCAGGGCATCCTGGAGCCGGGCGACCGCGTCGTGATCGAGGGCATCGCCGAGGACGGCACCATCGAGGCCATCCGCATCGCCGAGGCGCCATCCTTTGCGCTCGGCGTGCAATGGCATGCCGAATATGACCCGCAGAAGAACCCGATCAATCGCAAGCTGTTCGAGGCGTTCGGTGAGGCGGTGAGGAAGCGGCATCTGTCATCCTGACGTCGGGGCTGAACCGGGTTTCCAAAACGGCAGACGAAGCTGCAGAGACGGCTCATCGTGAGCTCGTCACAAGGAATCCGTGATGCGCCACGTCCTGACTGTCGCCATTGTGCTCCTCGCCGCTCCGGCCTTGGCCCAAGGCACGCCGCCGATGGAAGGCCCGATCACCTGCTCGTCGCCGGTCGCGGCCACCGATTCGGCAAACAGCCTCAAGCAGCGCTATGGCGACGAGGCCGTGGTTCAGGATCTGCCGGGCGCCGAGGGCGAGACCTACAAGGGCCTCGTGCTGTTTCCGCGGGCGATGGACCGGCGCATCGAGGTCGGCTTCATCGACGATAAGGTCGCGACGGTGTCCGGGCTCACCTTGCGCGATACGGCCAAGACGAGCCGCTGGAGCGTTGCAGGCATCACGATCGGTGCGAGCCTTGCCGCAGTCCAGAAGGCCAATGGCAAGCCGTTCGTCGTTTCAGGCTTCGGCTGGGACTATGGCGGCTTCGTCACCGACTTCAGGAACGGCACGCTGGGACGCATCTTGCCGGGCGGCTGCTCGGTCACCGTGCGCTTCGGCAGGGACAAGGACGCGCCGCGGGCGCTTTCGGGCGATGGTGTGAAGGTGTCGTCCGACAATCCGGCGCTGGTGAAATTCGCGCCCGTCGTCACCGAGATCGGCATCAATTTCGCCGCGAAGTGATGGCTTCATAGTCGCAGGACTGACCGGGATGAGCATGCGCCGAACGAGCTTGTTGTTGATGCTTCTGGCTGCGCCGGCATGGGCACAGACCGCGCCGCCTGCCGATGGGCCGATCACCTGCACCTCGCCGGTGTCGGTCACGGACTCCGCCAAGAGCCTGATGCAGCGCTACGGCCAGGAGGCGGTGACAGACGACCGGTTGTTCACCGGGGTGGAGGACATCACCTATCAAGGCGTCGTGCTGTCGCCAAAAGTGCCGGACTGGCGTATCGAGATCGGCTTTGCTGACGAGACGATGCGGCGGGTGTCACGTCTCACCTTGATCGACTCCAAGACGAGTCATTGGAACGTTGCCGGCGTGACGCTCGGCTCCACTTTGGCCGAGGTGCAGAAGATCAATGGCAGGCCGTTTCTGATCCGCGAGTTCTTCACCGATGGTGGCGGCTTCGTTGTCGACTGGAAAGGCGGCACGCTGAGCCGTCCTTTGCCGGGTGGATGCTCCGTCAGCGTTCGCTTCGGCAGTGACGACCACGAGGGAAATCCGATCGGTGATCGCATCGCATCCGACAAGGTGGAGTTGCGCAAATGGGGACCGGTGGTCGAGCAGATCGTGGTGGGCTTTCCCGAAAAATAGCGGCTGAGTTGCGCCGTCGGGCCTCATGGTTCGAGATAGCGCGCACTTCTGTCGGATGATCTCATTGACTCATGGGCGCGCGCCTCCTCACCATGAGGAGAAACCACGGCCTCGCGCGACCTCCATCTCCTCATCCTTAAGGAGCTTGGCGATAGCCGAGCGTCTCGAAGGACGAGTCCCGTTGGATCATCGCAGATGAGCAGCCACCAACAAAAGGCGCCCGGTGAAGGGCGCTGGGGGCAGGGGTGGTGCGGCAAGATCTCCATCAGGAAAGCTTGCCGCGTTTCTCGATAGCCACGACAACGCAGCGCTCGTCAATGGGCGCCGGTCGCAGGCGCGTCCGGCGGATTCTCCGAGAGCGGCCGTCTCCTACGGCCAAGCCCAATCCGTGCAGTTCGTCCCGCGCGTGGCGAGAGCGCGGCTGCGATCAGGGCTTTGCGAGATGCCAGGCGTTGTTCAGGAAGCCGTCGCCTGTGATGTCGCCGGGCTTCTGATCCTTGGCGAAGGTGTAGAGCGGCTTGCCCTTGTAAGCCCACTGCCTGGAGCCGTCGTCCCGGGTGATGATGGTGTAGTTGGCGTCGGCCTTGTCGCTGGCTTCGGCTTTCAGGACCGGCCAGTTGGTCGCGCAGGGACCGTTGCAGGCTGATTTGCCGTCGACGTCCTTGTCGAACGTGTAGAGCGTCATGCCCTTGTTGTCGGTGAGGATGTCACCCTTCGTGCTGCTGCCGCTCTTGGTTGGAGGCGCCGCGCTGGCGGACGAGATCGCCGCGAGTGAGATTGCGGCGGTCACGAAGAGGCGCGAGATCGAAAGCCTGGTCATTCGAAATCTCCCAATGCATGTGGATCACAGGGATAGAAACTCATTCCGGCCCGATCTATTCCTTGCGCCTGTCCCTATTCGTCATTGGGAGGAATGTCATACCGCCGTTCTGGCGCTCATGCCGGCCTTGGCCTTCGCAGCACGGCACTGCGACACCAATGAAAAGGGCGCCCCGTGAGGGGCGCCCTGGTGTCGTCATCCGCCGATCAATCGGGCTGTCAGCCCGAGTAGTACATGTCGAACTCGACCGGGTGCGGGGTCATTTCGAAGCGCTCGACCTCGGTCATCTTCAGCGCGATGTAGCTGTCGATGAAGTCGTCGTCGAACACGCCGCCGGCCTTCAGGAAGGCGCGGTCCTTGTCGAGGTTCTCGAGCGCCTCGCGCAAGCTGCCGCAGACGGTCGGGATCTGCTTCAGCTCTTCCTTCGGCAGGTCGTAGAGGTCCTTGTCCATCGCCGGGCCCGGATCGAGCTTGTTCTTCACGCCGTCGAGGCCGGCCATCAGCATCGCGGCAAAGCCGAGATAGGGATTGGCGAGCGGATCGGGGAAGCGGACCTCGACGCGCTTGGCCTTCGGCGACGAGGTGTAGGGGATGCGGCAGGACGCCGAGCGGTTGCGCGCGGAGTAGGCGAGCAGCACCGGCGCCTCATAGCCCGGGACCAGACGCTTGTAGGAGTTGGTCGACGGGTTGGTGAAGGCGTTGATGGCCTTGGCGTGCTTGATGATGCCGGCGATGTAGGACAGGCAGGTCTCCGACAGGTCGGAATACTTGTTGCCCGCGAACACCGGCTTGCCGTCCTTCCAGATCGACTGGTGGACGTGCATGCCCGAGCCGTTGTCGCCATAGACCGGCTTCGGCATGAAGGTGGCGGTCTTGCCGTAGATGTGGGCGACCTGATGGATGCAGTATTTGTAGATCTGCATCTGGTCGGCCATCAAGGTCAGCGTGTCGAACTTCATGCCGAGCTCGTGCTGGGCCGAGGCGACCTCGTGATGGTGCTTCTCGACCTTGACGCCCATGCGCGCCATGGCGCCGAGCATCTCCGAGCGCATGTCCTGCACCGAGTCCTGCGGCGGCACCGGGAAATAGCCCGCCTTGGTGCGGATGCGGTGGCCGAGATTGCCGCCCTCATATTCGGTGTCGGAGTTGGTCGGCAGCTCCGAGGAGTCCAGGCGGAAGCCGGTGTTGTACGGCGACGAGCTGTAGCGCACGTCGTCGAATACGAAGAACTCGGCTTCGGGGCCGACGAACACGGTGTCGCCCACGCCCATCGACTTCACCATCGCCTCGGCCTTCTTGGCGATGCCGCGGGGGTCGCGGTTGTACGGCTCGCCGGTGGTCGGCTCGAGCACGTCGCAGGTGATGATCATGGTGGTTTCGGCGAAGAACGGATCGATCGTCGCGGTCACCGGGTCGGGCATCAGGCACATGTCGGATTCATTGATCGCCTTCCAGCCGGCGATCGAGGAGCCGTCGAACATCGTGCCTTCGGCAAAAATGTCTTCGTCGATCATGCTGACGTCGAAGGTGACGTGCTGCCACTTGCCCCGCGGGTCGGTGAAGCGGAGGTCGACGTATTTGACGTCATTGTCCTTGATTGCTTTCAAGACGTCCTTGGCGGTCTTCATGAATACCCCTCTTGGCTTATAACGTCACGGCCCGGCGCGGGACGGCGTCCGCGGGTCATGCTCCATAGCCTCGTGCGGGAGCCAAGACAACATCGGAAACGGCAAAACGGCCGCGTGCAAGCGCCTCGCAGAGGACACTCGAGCTGCCGTGGGGGCTGCTGGCGCAGCAAACGTTCCGTGGGGGGCCCGGAGCGGACGGTCCGTTGAGGCCCCCCGGTCAGGCTAGATCGCGTCCAGCCCGGATTCTCCGGTTCGGATGCGGATGGCTTCCTCGATGTTGGACACGAAGATCTTGCCGTCGCCGATGCGGCCGGTCTGGGCGGCGCGGCGGATCGCCTCGATCGCGCGCTCGACCAGGTCGTCGCCGATCACGATCTCGATCTTCACCTTGGGCAGGAAATCAACGATGTATTCGGCGCCCCGGTAGAGCTCGGCATGGCCTTTTTGCCGGCCGAAACCCTTCGCTTCGGTAACGGTGATGCCCTGAAGTCCCACCTCCTGAAGCGCCTCCTTCACCTCGTCGAGCTTGAACGGCTTGATGATGGCTTCGATCTTCTTCACTGAGCGCCTCCCGGGCATTCCGCTATAAACAACATGTGGGTCATCGTCAGGCTGCGCCCACGCGCAAGTCGTTCGATCATTTCGTTACCGGGCCCAACACGCTCCGGCGGAGGCCCGGTGATTGATTGCCCGACTTGCCCCGTGCCGAAGTGGCTCCACAAAAGCAGGGTCTATGCCAAGTCGTTAACGGGCCCAAATGGAGCCGATATTCAGGCATTTCACCAGCACCCGACGATTCCCTCAAGGAACGTCTAGAATACCGGAGCCTTGAGATTAGGCAAACAGATCAAACATTGTGCAGGTCTTGACGGCGGAGCCGCGCGCTGTCCGAAATGCCCAGGGAAAAGGCGACGTGCCGGGTTTCGTCGCGTCTTGCCAGATGTGCAGCGCCCTTGGAAGTTGCGGGCTGGCGCGGCAATAGGGAGCGCGGGATTCGCCCGCACCGGCTCCGAGGGACGGGGCGCCGACGTCCGCTGCGAGGCGACGGGGACGACATCACGCAGCCGGCGCAAGACGGCGGCTGGGGACGAGAGCGGTAATGGACATCTTGACCACGAGCGAAATGGAGCGCGCCGACCGGCTGACCATCGCGGCCGGCACGCCGGGCTTTTCGCTGATGCTGAGCGCCGGACAGGCGGTGGCCGAGGCGGCCATGGACCTGGTCGAGACCGGGCCGATCGTGGTCGTGTGTGGGCCGGGCAACAATGGCGGCGACGGCTTCGTTGCCGCGGCCGAGCTCGCCGCGCAGGGCAGGGACGTGTCGGTCATCCTGATGTGCGAGCGCGACGCGCTGCACGGCGACGCGGCCTCCGCCGCCAAGGGCTGGAAGTTTCCGGTGCTGCCGTTCACGCCGCAGGCGATCGGCAAGCCGGCGCTGATCATCGACGCGCTGTTCGGCGCAGGTCTCAGCCGGCCCGTCACCGGCGAGCCCCATGACGTCATCGCAGCGATCAACGGCAATGGCGCGCCGGTGCTCGCCGTCGACCTGCCGAGCGGCATCAACGGCACCACGGCCGCGGTGATGGGCATCGCGGTCCGCGCCACCGAGACGGTGACGTTCTTCCGCAAGAAGCCGGCGCACCTGCTGCTGCCGGGCCGCCAGCATTGCGGGCGCGTCCGGCTCGCCGACATCGGCATCGATCCCCAGGTGCTCGCCGAGATCAGGCCGCAGGCCTTCGAGAACGATCCCGAGCTGTGGCAGGGCCATTTTCCGGTGCCACGCATCGACGGCCACAAATACGCCCGCGGGCACGTGCTGGCGATGTCTGGCGACGTCACCGCCACGGGCGCGGCGCGGATGGCCGCGCGGGCCGCATTGCGGGCGGGCGCCGGCCTGGTCACGCTGGCCTCGCCGCGCGATGCGCTGGCGGTCAATGCTGCGGCGCTGACGGCGGTGATGGTGCGTGCCGCCGACACCGCAATCGCGTTCGGCGAATTGCTCGGCGACAAGCGCTACAACACCTGCATCATCGGACCCGGCACCGGCGTCAGCGAGCGCACGCGCGACCTCGTCTACACCGCGCTGACGGCGCAGCGTCATCTCGTGCTCGATGCCGACGCATTGACGAGCTTCGCCGATGCGCCGGAGCGGTTGTTCGAGCAGATCAGGGCGATGACCGAGGCGCAGATCGTGCTGACGCCGCACGAGGGCGAATTCCCGCGGCTGTTCTCGGATCTCAGCAACAAGCATCCCGGCCGCTCCAAGCTGGAGCGCGTCCGCGCGGCGGCCGTGCGCTGCGGCGCCGTGGTGCTGTTGAAGGGCGCCGACACGACGGTGGCCGCGCCCGACGGCCGCGCCGCGATCGCCGCCAACGCGCCGCCCTGGCTCGCCACCGCCGGCGCCGGCGACGTGCTCGCCGGCATCATCGCCGGCTTGCTGGCGCAGGGTGTGCCGGCGTTCGAGGCCGCCTGCATCGGCGTCTGGATGCATGGCGAGGCGGGCAACGAGGCGGGACCGGGGCTGATCGCGGAGGATCTGACGGAGACCTTGCCTGCGGTGTTCCGGCGGCTCTATGACCGGTTCGGCGTCGAGTATTGATAGGGGCGAGTCGTCGCCTCAACCACGCTGTCATGCCCGCCTTCGCGGGTGATGACAGTTGGGGGTGAGGCGGCGACGGCGCGTCCTGCTCTTGGCTGAACCCGCTCACGTCACCTGATATTTCGCCACCGCGCTCTCGTTCCAGGCGAGCCCAAGGCCGGGACCTTTGGCTGTCACCTTGCCATCCACCACCCGCAGCGGCTCGGCGAGAATGGCGCCGGCGAAGTCCAGCACCTCGAGCCAGTGCGCCGTCGGCGTCACTGCCAGCACATGGGCGCTCGCCTCGGGCAGGATGTGGCTCGACATCGGGATCGAGGCGGCGTCGGCTTGCCCCGCGACGTTGAGCCAGCCGGTGATGCCGCCGACCTTCATCAGGTCGGGCATGATGAAGTCGGAGGCGCCGGCGGCGATCGCCTCGGCAAAGCCGCGCGGAAACCACCAGTTCTCGCCGGCCTGGATCGGGATCTCCGAGCGCTCGCGCACCCGGGCATGGCCGGAGAGGTTTTCCTGCGGCACCGGCTCCTCGATCCAGGTCAGGTCGTAGGCAGCAAGGTTGGTAATTCGACGTGTCGCCTCAGCGGGATCGAGCGACTGGTTGAAGTCGAGCATCAGCGCCATGTCCGGGCCGAGCAGGGCGCGCAGGCCCTTGATCATCGCTTCGTCGGTCGCGAGATCGCCATGACCGCCCTTGGTCTTGATGGCGCGGAAGCCGTGCTCGTCGCGCGCGGCGCGCAAGGTGCGCTCGTCGTCCTTGGCATCGAGCACGCCATAGCTGTCATAGGCCGGAATCGGCCGCGCCGTGCCGCCGAGCAGCTCGACGACGGGCTTGCCCGCGAGCTGACCGAGCGCATCCCAGAACGCCATGTCGAGGCCCGAGACGGCCATGCCGACGAGGCCCTGCCAGCCGAGCAGGCGGAATTTGGCGTCCATGAGTTTCATCAGGTCGAACGGGACCAGGGCTTGGCCCTTGAGCTCTCGGCCGATCTCCTCGACCAGATGCAGCAGCGGTTTCAAGGCGAGCCTGGTGTAAGCGAACAGGTAGGAATGGCCGGTAACCCCCTGATCGGTTGCGACGTCGATCAACACCAGCGGTCCGGAGTCGATGATCCCGAACGCGTTGCGCAGGGGGCGCTTCATGGGCGTGATCACGGCGCGCGCCGTGACCCCGGTGATGGCGGCAGTGGTCATGGGGACTGTTCCCTCAGGTTCGTTTCCTCACCTGATCTCATACCACCGCAGCAGCCGCGGCGCCGCCCAGTTGGTCGCCATGCTCTCGACCAGGAACCGGCCGGATTGCTCGGCAAGGAATGCAATGCGCTGGGTCTGGCCGGCCTCCAGCGCCAGCGTGTCGAGCCAATAGGGCTTCCAGCCGTCGTCGAGCCGGTCGAGCAGCCGAAACGGCTGGCCATGAAGGTGGACCACATGGGTGCCGGCGGTCTTGTTCGCCAATGCCAGCACGACCACTTGGCCGGCCTTGGCCTGGAAGGTGGGGGCGCCGGCGGCGTTGAACGCGGCGGGCGGTTGCCAGCCGGCGCCGTCGAGCGCGAGCTCGGCCCGAGCGGCGGTCCTCAGGTCCAGCTTGTCCGGCAACCCGTTCGACGGCAAAGGCGGCGCCGGCGGCGGTGGGGCAGCACGGAGCGGCGGCTCGCTCGACGCCACCAGCCGGGCGAGGGGACGCGGATTGCTGCCGTCGTGCAGCAGCACGGCCAGCACCGTCTTGGCGGCGGGCATGTCGATGAAGACGTCGGTACGGCCGCCGGGCGGCAGCACCACCGCGCCGTTTCGAGCCAGGAAAGGCTCGGTCGGCTGGCCGTCGATGGCCATCACGCGGACGGCGTCGAGGTCGGCGATTTTGATCGCGATCACAGCGCGTTGACAGCCATTGATGAACCGCAGCCTGACCCGTGCATGGGTCCGCAGCGCGATCTCCGGCTGGATGTGCCCGTTGACGGTGTAGATGAGCTCGGTGTCTTGCGCTTCGGTTCCTGGCGCAACCGCGGTGCCGTCCGCCTTGAGCCTGAAATCCTCGACCAGGAAAATTTCGTCGCGGTCGACAGTTACCGTCGCGGCCTCATCGACGATGACAGGCAGCGGGCGGATCGGCACGGCGTCGGCGAGCAGCCGCAGGTCGAGCAGGCCGGTCCCGGCGCGCGACGCCAGGGCTGGAATGGTGGCCCGGCCGCCGGGGCCGATCTCCGCCTGCGCCAGCAGCGGTGCGGGCAAAGTGAGGCCGCGGCTGGACAGCGCGGCCGGGATCGAAAGGCCATTCGAAAGGTCAAGGTCGAGCGCCGTGCCGCGGGCGAGCCGGACCACCGGGGCCGGTGCAGCCAGCCGCCAGAGCGGGCTGGCCGAGCGTCCCTGGGCCAGCACCAGAGATTCGCCGCGAGCGTTCAACGAAACCGAGATTCGGCCACCGGCCCGAGCCGAGCGGGTAAACGAGGCCGCGCCGGCTGCCGCAAGGCCGCCGAGCAGGGCGCGGCGGCTGAGCCCCTCCGACGGTTCCGTCATGCGACAAAACATCGTGCGATGAGGGGGATGCGGATCATGCTGTTTTCCCTTATCTGTGCGTGCGACACGGTCGATCGGCCTGCCGGTGGTGCTTTCAACAGCCCATTTTTTTGCTGCGGACGGTTTCGTGCGTGGTATAAGCCGCGCCGCCCGCGGCACCGCGGCCGGGCTATCGATGCAGTTCACGCGGGCGTGGCGGAACTGGTAGACGCGCTGGATTTAGGTTCCAGTGACGAAAGTTGTGGGGGTTCGAGTCCCTCCGCCCGCACCAAGCGCTTCTCCGGCGTTTGCCCCAAGTTTTACCGGCAGACCCGCTCTCTCGGACAGAGAAGCGGGGCCGCCGATCCCACCGGCGCAAAGCCTTTTGCTGCGCGTCGTCCACAATTGAGTCAGATGTGTCCGGATCGCAAGGGTTCGGACCGAAGCGGAAGAAGATTGACGCCATGCAGGTCACAGAAACCTTGTCGGAAGGCTTGAAGCACGAGTTCCAGATCAGCGTTCCGGCGGCGGATCTCGACGCCAAGGCGGACGCCAAGCTGGTCGATCTCAAGGACAAGGTCCGCATCAACGGCTTCCGCCCCGGCAAGGTGCCGGTCGCGCATCTGAAGAAGATCTATGGCAAGTCGGTCATGGCGGAGACCATCGACCAGACCATCCGCGACACCAACACGCAGATCTTCACCGAGCGCGGCTTCCGCCTCGCCACCGAGCCGAAGGTGACGATGCCGACGGAGGAGGCCGAGGTCGAGAAGATTCTCTCTGGCCAGTCGGACCTGACCTACACCGTGGCCGTCGAGGTCGTGCCGGCGATTGCGCTCGCCGACTTCAAGACCTTCTCGGTCGAGAAGCCGGTGGCCGACATCACCGATGCCGATGTCGACGAGGCGATCAAGCGCCTGGCCGATGCCAACCGCAGCTACGCGGCGAAGGCCGAGGGCGCGAAGGCCGCGAGCGGTGACCGCGTGAAGATCAACTTCAAGGGTACGATCGACGGCGTCGCCTTCGAAGGCGGCACGGGTGAGGGCATCGACGTCGTGATCGGCTCGAACACCTTCATTCCCGGCTTCGAGGACCAGCTGATCGGTATCGGCGTCGGCGAGACCCGCACGCTGAAGGTCACGTTCCCGACCAATTATCTCAACAACGAGCTGGCCGGGAAGGCGGCGGAGTTCGAAACCACCGCCACCGCCATCGAGGCGCCCGAAGACAAGGTGGTGGACGATGAGTTCGCCAAGACGCTCGGCCTCGAATCGCTCGACAAGCTGAAGCAGTTGATGCGCGATCGTCTCGCCGGCGAGTTCAGCCAGGCGACCCGCCAGCGCGTCAAGCGCGCGCTGCTCGACCGTCTCGACGAGACCCACAAGTTCGATGCGCCGCCGTCGCTGATCGACGAGGAGTTCAACCTGATGTGGAACTCGGTCAAGGCCGAGATGGATTCCAGCGGCAAGACCTTCGCCGACGAGAACACCACCGAGGACAAGGCGAAGGAGGAGTACCGCACCATCGCCGACCGCCGCGTGCGCCTCGGCCTCGTGCTGTCGGAGATCGGCGAGAAGAACAAGATCACCGTGACCGACGACGAGGTCAGCCGCGCCGTGATCGAGCGTGCGCGCTCGATGCCGGGCCGCGAGAAGGAGGTCTGGGACTTCTATCGCAGCAACCCGCAGGCGCTCGCGCAGCTGCGCGCGCCAATCTACGAGGACAAGGTCGTCGACTTCATCCTCGAACTCGCCAACGTGACCGAGAAGAAGGTCTCCAAGGACGAGCTGTTCAAGGACGACGACAGCGACAAGGCGGCCTGATCAGGCTGTCCATCGTAGGGTTCGCGACATAAGCGCGAGATTAAGGTTGACCGGCGAAAGCGCCGGTCGTCCAGGTTCCGGCGCTGGCCGCCGCCGCGGGAATCAGCTTGAACAGGGCAACGACCTCGCTTGCGGCGGCCCAGGGCACCCGGTCTTGTCACCGGCAAATTGGTCCATATCTGTGGGCTCGGTCTTGAAGTTCTGCATCACGGGACACCTGTCCGTCGCTGCTCGTTGAAATGAGCCTCACCTGCGGCGGCCGGTCGTCTCAACTGCTGGTCCAACCCTTGGGTGATTCATGCGCGATCCCGTCGAAACCTATATGAACCTTGTGCCTATGGTGGTCGAACAGACCAACCGCGGCGAGCGCGCCTACGACATCTTCTCGCGCCTCCTGAAGGAGCGCATCATCTTCGTGACCGGTCCGGTCGAGGACGGCATGGCGACCCTGATCGTCGCTCAGCTCCTGTTCCTCGAGGCCGAGAACCCGAAGAAGGAAATCGCGATGTACATCAACTCGCCCGGTGGCGTGGTGACGTCGGGCCTCGCGATCTACGACACGATGCAGTTCATCCGTCCGGCGGTGTCGACGCTGTGCACCGGCCAGGCGGCCTCGATGGGCTCGCTGCTGCTCTGTGCCGGCCACAAGGACATGCGCTTCTCGCTGCCGAACTCGCGCATCATGGTGCATCAGCCGTCCGGCGGGTTCCAGGGCCAGGCGACCGATATCATGCTGCACGCCCAGGAGATCCTGAACCTGAAGAAGCGGCTGAACGAGATCTACGTCAAGCACACCGGCCAGCCCTACAAGGCGATTGAGGACGCCCTGGAGCGCGACAAGTTCCTCACGGCGGAAGCCGCCCAGGAGTTCGGCCTGATCGACAAGGTCATCGACAAGCGGCCGGAAGATCCGGCGGCGATGGGCAAGTGAGCCAACAGTAAGCGACGCGGGGCCCGATGGACGGGCCTGGGGGATGTAACGGCGGCTCCTTTACCGGCTTCGGTCGGCAAAGGTGCTGAGGTAGGGTCCCAAAAGAGCCGCAACCTTGCCGTGCGGCCGGCAAATAGGCGTGGCAAACACGCAACGCTCCGCTGATTTCGCGTGTTATTGCCGTGTCAAGCCCCAAAATCACGGTAATGTCACGGTCTAGGGTCTGTGCTCCGATTAGCGAATTCTTGATAGTCGGATGACAGCATGATTGGCTAGAGTGTCGAGTTATGGATCGTGGGGGATTCGCGTAGGTCGTGGGTGCACGACAGGTGAAGAACAAGGTGTTAATTTTGGTACGAAATTTGCTCTTTCACCAGTCTGGTCCGGCCCGTGCCGGATCGGGACGAACGAGCGGACAAGAGCGAACCGCGGACGGAGACAGGAATGAGTAAGGTCGGCACGAGCGACTCGAAGAACACGCTATATTGCTCGTTCTGCGGCAAGAGCCAGCACGAAGTCCGCAAACTGATCGCAGGTCCAACCGTCTTTATCTGCGACGAGTGCGTCGAACTCTGCATGGACATCATCCGCGAGGAGAACAAGTCCTCGCTGGTCAAGTCGCGCGACGGGATTCCGACCCCGAAGGAGATCTGCAAGGTCCTGGACGATTACGTCATCGGCCAGAACCATGCGAAGAAGGTGCTCTCGGTCGCCGTCCACAACCACTACAAGCGGCTGAATCACCAGACCAAGCACTCGGACGTCGAACTCGCGAAGTCGAACATCCTGCTGATCGGTCCGACCGGCTCGGGCAAGACGCTGCTCGCCCAGACGCTCGCCCGCATCCTGGACGTGCCGTTCACGATGGCGGATGCGACGACCCTGACCGAGGCCGGCTATGTCGGTGAGGACGTCGAGAATATCATCCTGAAGCTGTTGCAGGCGGCCGACTACAATGTCGAGCGCGCGCAGCGTGGCATTGTCTACATCGACGAGATCGACAAGATCAGTCGCAAGTCGGACAATCCCTCGATCACCCGCGACGTGTCGGGCGAGGGCGTCCAGCAGGCGCTGCTCAAGATCATGGAGGGTACGGTTGCGTCGGTTCCGCCGCAGGGCGGCCGCAAGCATCCGCAGCAGGAGTTCCTGCAGGTCGACACCACCAACATCCTGTTCATCTGCGGTGGTGCGTTCTCCGGCCTCGAGAAGATCATCTCGGCGCGCGGCCGGTCGACCTCGATCGGCTTCGCCGCCCAGGTTCTGGCGCCGGAGGACCGCCGCACCGGCGAGATCTTCCGTCACGTCGAGCCTGAGGATCTCCTGAAGTACGGCCTGATCCCCGAGTTCGTCGGCCGTCTTCCGGTCGTTGCGACGCTCGAGGACCTCGACGAGAACTCGCTGAAGAAGATCCTGACCGAGCCCAAGAACGCGCTGGTGAAGCAGTATCAGCGGCTGTTCGAGATGGAGAACATCGAGCTCACCTTCGCCGACGAGGCGCTGGGCGCGGTGGCGCGCAAGGCCATCGAGCGCAAGACCGGCGCGCGCGGTCTGCGGTCGATCCTCGAGAGCATCCTGCTCGAGACGATGTTCGACCTGCCGGGTCTCGAGGGTGTCGAGGAAGTGGTCATCTCGCGTGAAGTGGTCGAGGGCACCGCCCGCCCGCTGTACATTTACGCCGATCGCTCCGATCGCGCGGTGGAAAGCAGCGCCAGCGCGTGAGGCGCGCTGGTACGAGAGACAGAAGACCTCGATTTATTAGATCGGCGATCGCCGCGGACGTCATGTCCGCGGCATCGCAGCGTTTCAGCGTCCCGCCGCGTAAAGCCATTTTTGGCGGGTGTTTACCGATACTTGACACCCCCCGGGTCGATAGCCACCTAATGTCGCGTGGCGATACAAATCTCAATCCCGGGATTCGCCTCAACAACGATCCGAAACAAGCGGGCGATATCGACGCGTCAGTGATGTCCGGATCAGATCGCACCTTGTGGCGGTTGCGCACGATGGCGGACTGCGTGCAAGGGGGCTAAACAAAAGGAACAGGCCATGACGACCCCCAAACCCCGGCCGACCATCGTTTATGGCGAGAGCCACGCCTATCCGGTTCTGCCGCTCCGCGACATCGTCGTCTTCCCGCACAACATCGTTCCGCTGTTCGTCGGCCGCGAGAAATCCATCCGCGCCCTCGAAGAGGTGATGAAGAACGACGCGCTGGTGATGCTCGCGACGCAGAAGAACGCGTCCGACGACGATCCAGCTCCGGATGCGATCTACGAGACCGGGACGCTCGCCAGCGTGCTGCAACTCCTGAAGCTGCCCGACGGCACCGTGAAGGTGCTGGTCGAGGGCCTGGAGCGCGCGCGCGTCGAGAAATACACCGATCGTGCCGACTACTACGAAGCCACTGCCGTTGCGCTCGAGGACACCGACGCCAAGTCGGTCGAAGCCGAGGCACTCGGGCGCTCCGTCGTGTCGGATTTCGAGAGCTATGTGAAGCTGAACAAGAAGATCTCTGCAGAGGTCGTCGGCGTCGTTCAGTCGATCACCGATTTCGGTAAGCTGGCCGACACCGTCGCCTCGCATCTCGCCGTCAAGATCGCCGATCGCCAGGGCATCCTGGAGACGCTGTCCGTCACCACGCGCCTGGAGAAGGTGCTGGGCCTGATGGAGAGCGAGATCTCGGTGCTGCAGGTCGAGAAGCGCATCCGCTCGCGTGTCAAGCGCCAGATGGAGAAGACCCAGCGCGAGTACTACCTGAATGAGCAGATGAAGGCCATTCAGAAGGAGTTGGGCGACGAGGACGGCCGCGACGAGCTCGCCGATCTGGAAGAGCGCATCAACAAGACCAAGCTCTCCAAGGAAGCGCGCGAGAAGGCCCAGCACGAGCTGAAGAAGCTGCGCCAGATGTCGCCGATGTCCGCGGAAGCGACCGTCGTGCGCAACTATCTGGATTGGCTGCTGTCGATCCCGTGGAACAAGAAGTCCAAGGTGAAGAAGGATCTGGAGGCCGCGCAGGCGGTTCTGGATGCGGATCACTATGGGCTGGAGAAGGTCAAGGACCGCATCGTCGAGTATCTGGCGGTGCAGTCGCGCGCCAACAAGCTGACCGGCCCGATCCTGTGCCTGGTCGGACCTCCCGGCGTCGGCAAGACCTCGCTCGGCAAGTCGATCGCGAAGGCCACCGGCCGCGAGTTCGTTCGCGTGTCGCTGGGCGGCGTGCGCGACGAGGCGGAGATCCGCGGTCATCGCCGGACCTATATCGGCTCGATGCCCGGCAAGATCATCCAGTCGATGCGCAAGGCCAAGACCTCGAACCCGCTGTTCCTCTTGGACGAGATCGACAAGATGGGCTCGGACTTCCGGGGTGACCCGTCGTCGGCGCTGCTGGAGGTCCTGGACCCCGAGCAGAACACGACCTTCAACGATCACTATCTGGAGGTCGACTACGACCTGTCGAACGTCATGTTCATCACGACCGCGAATACGCTGAATATTCCCGGGCCGCTGATGGACCGCATGGAGATCATCCGCATCGCAGGCTACACCGAGACCGAAAAGCTCGAGATCGCCCGCAAGCACCTGATCCCCAGCGCGATCTCCAAGCACGGACTGGACTCGAAGGAGTGGTCGATCGACGACGACGCATTGCTGCTCGTGATCCGGCGCTACACCCGCGAAGCGGGCGTACGTAATCTGGAGCGTGAGATTTCCACACTGGCCCGCAAGGCCGTGAAGGAGCTCATGATGTCCAAGAAGAAGTCGGTGAAGATCACCGAGAAGACCGTCGAGGAATTCTTGGGTGTTCCGAAGTTCCGCTTCGGTGAGATCGAGAGCGACGATCAGATCGGGATCGTCACGGGTCTGGCATGGACCGATGTCGGCGGTGAGCTGCTCACCATTGAAGGCGTCATGATGCCCGGCAAGGGCAAGATGACGGTGACGGGCAATCTGCGCGACGTCATGAAGGAGTCGATCTCGGCGGCGGCGTCCTACGTCCGCTCGCGGGCGATCGTCTACGGCATCGAGCCGCCGATGTTCGACCGCCGCGACATCCACGTCCACGTTCCGGAGGGGGCGACCCCGAAGGACGGTCCGTCGGCGGGCGTCGCGATGGCAACCGCAATCATCTCGGTCATGACGGGCATTCCGATCCGTCACGACGTCGCGATGACCGGTGAGATCACCTTGCGTGGTCGCGTGCTGCCGATCGGCGGTCTGAAGGAGAAGCTCCTGGCCGCGGCCCGCGGCGGCATCAAGACGGTGCTGATCCCCGAGGACAACGCCAAGGATCTCACGGAGATTTCCGATGCGATCAAGGGCGGCATGGAGATCATCCCGGTCTCCCGTCTCGACGACGTCGTCGCCCGGGCCTTGGTCCGCAAGCCGGTGCCGATCGTCTGGGAAGAGGATACCAAGGTCCCGGTGAAGGCCGATGGCGACGAAGCCGCCGGCGGCCTGACCGCCCACTGAGGTCCGAACTGATCCAAGGAAACGGCGCCCGTAAGGGCGCCGTTTTCGTTTGGGGGATCGAGCCACCGACCCTTCGAGCGTGCGTGGTCTGCCCCCACCGTTCCCGCTGCGGCGGTTTCTCGCTGCCGCCGCGTGGTTCCGGCGTTGATTGAGGATCGGGCAGGGGGTAAAGAAGCGCGACGTGAGGGCGGCTAGCTCAGCTGGTTAGAGCATCTCGTTTACACCGAGAGGGTCGGGAGTTCGAATCTCTCGCCGCCTACCATTAGCATCCGCTGGGACGCACCCTCGCAATGGTGACGCTGCTATTGTGGTGCGTCGATTTTCCAAGCTGATGGCGATACTCTCCAGAAGCGCGTTTGTGCGTCGGGTTTCATCGATCTGCTGCTCTCCAAGCTGAGCCACCTTGCCATCGAGCCTCGGCGGCTGAGCCAAACCCACGTCCCGATCACGATGATGGCGCCGCCGAGTGCTCAATTCGGACAAGGGTTCAAAATCCTTTGCGTCAGCTGGTGCGAAGCGCCCGGACGATTTCGCGTGGCGATGAACCGTTCTTCGGCTAGCCTAGCGCGCGGCGTGAACATCGCGGGCGAACCGATGACCGACTTCCTGCGCCACTGCACCGGCGGACATGAGCGCGCCATTCCAGCGGGCACCATGCTGCTCGAGGAGGGGCACAGCACTGGGCATCTCTACATCCTGCTCGACGGAGAGCTGGAGGTGATCAAGGCCGGCGCCACGGTGGCGGTCGTGTCGGAGCCGGGCGCGCTGTTCGGTGAAATGTCGCTGCTGCTTGAGCAGCCGCACACGGCGACCGTGCGGGCGCTCGTCGATTGCCGGATCTACGAGATCCCGGATGCGCCACGCTTCCTCAGTGGAAATCCCGAGGCGACGCTCGCGATTGCGCGCATGCTTGCGCAGCGCCTCAACGTCGCCAACAGCTATCTCGCCGACCTGAAGCGGCAATATGCCGGCCATGGCACCCATCTTTCGATGGTCGGCGAGGTGCTGCAGAGCATGATCAACCTGCCGCCGCAGCAGGTTTCGCCAGGAACGGATCTGGCATCCGATCCACGACTCTGAGCCAGTCCGGCGCCGCCGTCACGGGCTGCGCCGGGCGTTGCAGGGGGCCGGCGAGATCGATCCATTCGGCTTGCCCCGCCGCCAACCAGAAGGCGCGGCCTTCGTCGGTGTCGAGCACCATGTAGGTCGGCGGTCGCCCGGGTTGCCGCCCGGTGTTGAAGACCCAAGTCTCACCGACGCGATCGAACCAGGACCCATCCGTGATGAAGGGCGACTTGGTGGACGTGGCCGGAGATCACCATCGCCGGGCGGTGCCGCGCGATGAAGCCTTCGAGCTCGGTGTCGCCGAAGAAGCGCTTGCCGCCCCAGCTCACCGGCGAGTTGGCCGGCGGCGCATGATGCACCCAGATCCAGCGGGCTGTGTCGCGCCTCGCGGCGGCATCGAGCTGGCTTGCGACGGCGGCCTTGACGAGGGGACCGTCCCACCACGGGCAAACCGAGAACAGCGTGTCGCCGATCAGAAGGTCATCGCCGTCGGCTGCGATGCCGAGCTCGCGGACCGTCCTGATCCAGGCCGCGATCTTCTCGCCATCCGGGTTGCGCTCCTCCAGGTCATGATTGCCCGAGCAGATCATGACCCGCGTCTTGGCCGCCAGGAGCGCGAGATATGTCTTCACGACCACGATCTGGGCGCGAATGTCGACGATCGAGGCGAGATCGAGCGCATCGCCGGCGAACACCACCGCATCAAAATGATCGGCAGCCGCCACCAGCCAGTCGAACTGCGGCAGCGAGTAATGAAGATCGGCAACGATGAGAGTGCGCATGTGGCTCCTGACGCGCCTGATCGAAGCAAGAGCGAGACCAGAACCAGGGACACCGGAGGCTGTCCCGCTATTGCATTGCGCTGCTGCGCTCGCCAGCAGGTCCGCGCGCATCTATCGATCCCTCACTCGCGGCGGTATGATGGGGCCGTTGTTCAGCCGCAGCTGCCAATTGCGAGTGTCCATGTCTCGTCGTCCGCGACCGCCAATGACTGTTTCCTTCGTCCGCACCGGCGAACGCCGCTACGCGGTGCGCGCGACGCTCGGCGACGGACACACCCTCGAAATGAGCCCGGCGCCTGGCTTCGATCCCTGGATGCCGCATGATCTGCAACACTTCATCGTCGAAAAGCATCTCGGGATTGACGGCGCCGTATTCGGGCGGCTCGCGGCCGGCGGCACGGCCGGGACCTTTCATTTGGTCCCGCATGCGACCTCGTCCCGCGAGGCCGCGCGGCTGCGTCGCAGGCATGAGACCAGGGACCAGCGCCTGATGCCGGAGCGCAGCGAGGACTATGCCCGCTCCGAGCGCGCTACATATGTGTGCTGGCAGGACTGGCTGCAGCAGGCTGACGATCCGGCGCTGCGGGCGCGCGGGGCCGAGATGGCACCGTCGGCGCGCAGCCTGCTGGACGGGATGTCAGCGGAGGAGCGCGCGGCCTACACGCCGGCGCGGCGCGACGCCATCCGACAGGAGTTCGCGCGTCTGAGCCGACGTTGGAGCGCTCTCGCCATCGGCGAGAGTCTCTCCGAACCGTGGTGAGGACCGGCCCATTTTCTTCCTCAAGCGCATCGCGGCCTCGTGCCTTGACAGGACAGGCGGCTGCATGCGCCATGCCGGCTCTTGCGATGACCTCAATCAGACAGGGCACATCATGCAATTGCCGGCAGGGGACGACCGCAACGCCGACCAGATCGCCTATTGGAACGGGCCCGGCGGCCAGCGCTGGTCCGATCGCCAGGAGGCCCAGGACATCCTGCTCGCGCCGGTGTCGCAGATCCTGATCGAGCGTATCGCCGCGAAGCCGGGTGATCGTATTCTCGACATCGGCTGCGGCTGTGGTGGTTTGTCGATCGCGCTGGCCGGGCAGGTGGCGCCCGGCGGCTCCGTTCTCGGCGTCGACATCTCCGCACCGATGCTCGATCGGGCGCGCGTCGTGGCGCCGGCGGGACTTGCCACCGAGTTCGTGCTGGCCGACGCCACCGTGCATCCGTTCGCGCCGGCGAGCTTCGATCTGCTGGTGTCGCGGTTCGGGGTGATGTTCTTTGCCGATCCGGTGGCGTCGTTCGCCAACATCCGCCGTGCGCTGAAGCCGGGCGGCCGGGTCGTGTTCGCCTGCTGGCGCGAGCCGAAGGCCAATCCCTGGATGATCGCGCCGCTGCAGGCGGTCTATCGTCACGTCCCGAAGCTGCCGGAGATGGCGCCGGAGGATCCCGGCCCGTTCGCCTTCGCATCCGAAGCGAGAGTGGCGCGGATCCTGGGCGAGGCCGGCTTCAGCGACGTCGCGCTGGAGGCGCATGCGCTGTCACTCGACATCGCCCGCGGGCAGGGTCTCGAGGCGGCAGTGGAGTCGGCCTTCGAAATCGGCCCCGCCAGCCGCGCGCTGGAGGGGCATCCCCAGGAGACGCGCGAGGCGGCGCGGCAGTCGGTCCGCGAGCTGCTGACGCAGTATGTACGCGGCGACAGCGTGACGCTCGCCGGCTCGATCTGGCTGGTGACGGCGCGCGTCTGACGCGCGCCGGACGACGCTCAGGATCGCTCTTCCCAGATCATCGCCAGATGGACGATGGTCTGCGCCGCCTTCTCCATGTCCTGGACGCTGACCCATTCGAGACGCGAGTGGAAGGCATGCTCGCCGGCAAAGATGTTGGGGCAGGGCAGGCCCATGAACGACAGCCGTGAACCGTCGGTGCCGCCGCGGATCGATGTCCTGACTGGCGTCAGGCCGGCGCGGCGGATCGCCTCCTCGGCATAGGTCACGATCTCCGGATGCAGATCGATGACCTCCTTCATGTTGCGGTATTGCTGCCGAACCTCCATCCGATAGCTCGAGCGCGGATAGTCCTTCAGGACATCCCTGACGATGTCCTCGAGCAGCGCTTCCTTCTGCCGCAGGCCCTGCTCGCTGAAATCGCGCACGATGAAGTCGAGTCGCGCCTGTTCGAGCGCGCCGGAGATCCCGACCGGATGCAGGAAGCCTTCCTTGCCCTCCGTCGTCTCCGGCGAGCAGCCATCCTTCGGGAGCCGATCGACGATTGCGGACGCGATCTTGATCGCGTGCTCCATCTTGCCCTTGGCAAAGCCGGGATGGGCGCTGACGCCGTTGATGAGGATGGTGGCGCCGTCGGCGGCAAAGGTCTCGTCCTCGATGTTGCCGGCGGTTTCGCCATCCATCGTGTAGCCGAAGTCGGCGCCGAGCTTCTTCAGGTCGACCCGGTCGACGCCACGGCCGATCTCCTCGTCCGGCGTGAACAGGATCTTGATGGTGCCGTGCTTGATCTGCGGATTGCTGATCAGGAACTGCGCCGCGTCCATGATCTCGGCGATGCCGGCTTTGTTATCGGCCCCGAGCAGGGTGGTGCCGTCGGTGGTGACGATGTCGTTGCCGATCTGGTCCTTCAATGCAGGATGCTCAGCCGCACGGATGATCTGGCTCGGGTCCCCCGGCAGCACGATGTCGCCGCCCTGGTAGTTGCGCACGATCTGCGGCTTCACGTTGGCCCCGGAGCAATCGGGCGACGTGTCCATGTGCGAGCAGAAGCAGATCACCGGCACGGCCTTGTCGGTGGTGGCGGGGATGGTCGCATAGACGTAGCCATGGTCGTCCAGGTGGGCGTCCGAGAGGCCCATTGCCTGCAGCTCGGCTGCGAGCATCCGGCCGAGATTCTTCTGTTTGAGCGTCGAAGGACAGGTCGGCGACGTCGGGTCCGACTGGGTGTCAATCGCGGCGTAGCGGAGCAGGCGCTCGGTGACGGAGTGGGTGTAGCTGCGAAGCGGGTCGGCCATGGGCACCAAGAGAGAGAGAGGGAGACGTTACTGGAGGTATCAGTATACTAATATATCAGTTATTGCATGCCAGATACCAGGGGGTGGCAGGCTATCAAGGGTTTCCGCTCTGATCAAAGATCGTCCGCCAGCTCCCGTGCGGAATACGGCGGGTCGCGGGCCGGCGTTGATCAGCACCGCCTCGCCGACAGCAGGATTGCGCACTCCGGCGCGCGCCACCTGCAGGATACCGACTCCGGCGATTCGAAGCTCATCTTCCTCGCACCGGTGGCGGGCGATTCGTGGGCAGCGTCCGCGAGGAATCTCCTCTCACTCGCTTTCTGGTCAGCAAGTGCGCCTCGGTGGGTACGGCGGCCGGAAATTTCAATATGCCGGAAGTACGCGCGGTCGGACTTGGCGCCCATTTTGCCATATCCGGCCTGCGACGTCGTCGCGAAGCGACCGCCAGCGCCGCCGCCGCGGGGCGGGGTTGCTGCGGTCCGGAAGGAGAGACGCGGGACAGGTCGATTTGGCCCATCACCGTGCGGCGACTAACGTCGGCTGCCCGGGCCCAGCCAAGGAGATCGGGCGTCCTGCATTGCTCCCCCATCAAGGACTTCGCACAGCTGTCGGTTCATTGTCCTTGACTTCGAAACATCGCCCCTTTAAGTCGCACTCCTCCGCGGATTTCGCGATCACGCGGGAGTAGCTCAGTTGGTTAGAGCGCCGGCCTGTCACGCCGGAGGTCGCGGGTTCGAGCCCCGTCTCTCGCGCCATGTTTTCAATGGCTTAGCTTTTGATGTGATCTGTCCGCTGGCGCAATCAGCGCCGCCGCGCGATCCCTTCCCGTCTACGACCTGGCGCTCCGCCGGACTGCAAGTGCTCCGTCGCCGATTTTCCGATCGGGCATGAAAAAGGCCACCCGGCGGGTGGCCTGCGATTGCCGTCAGATGGCAGCGGAGCAGTGGACTCAGCGGACGACCATCGAGTCGCTGGAACTCGTCATGGTCACCGTCTTGCCTGCCTTCACGACGTGCGATGCCGTCTGGCTGTAGTCGACGTTGGCGCGGGTCGCGATGCCGAAAGCGGTCACCGCGATGCCGGCGACCAGGGCAACGACGACGATCTTCAGATGGGTCGATCGGTCTGCGGAATGCAGCGAGTGGTTCATGTCAGCCTCCCGGCGTCTCAGAGCGCCACTTTGTTGCCTGGACATGTACCCCCGCTTTGTTTCGATCCCGTTTCTTCGTTTCCTCAAAATGGTTTCATCGGTTGCAGCCGCCGCGGCGGCAATCGGGAGTATGCGGCCGGGGCTAACAGCGCGCGGCGGTGCCGGTATCGACGGCGGCCGTGGATGATCTTGATCCGGTGGCCCTTCGTGACCATCTCCCGCGGTAACGGAAGCCTATCGGGTGACGGTCCCGTCGCCTCGTTTGGATCTCCCGATCGAGCGCTGATCCGCATCCGTCTCCGACCAGCCAGCCTGCGCACACCGGCGTGCGTCCTCGCGATTGCTGATCGCCTCAGCGTCCTGCGTTGGACCGTGCGGCACCGTAATGCTGCGGGTCTGCAATGCGGCTCCTGCACGCGTCATCCGCGGCGCCGTTGCTCGGTGTGTCCGGGTTTCCGCAATGTGGGGAGGGATGACACCGGCGAGACGGCTTGTCTTGCGCGGCTTGGTGCGCTGCGCTAAGGCTTCGACCAATTCCAATGCAACGAGTCTGCGGTTTGCACCGAAACCGCAGAGGAAAGTGGCGCCGATGACCGGCATCCTTCAGAACTATCTCCCCCTCGTCGTTTTCATAGGTGTCGCAGCCATCATCGGGGTGGTGCTGCTGATCGCGCCGTTCCTGGTCGCCTACCAGCAGCCCGATCCCGAGAAGCTCTCCGCGTACGAGTGCGGCTTCAATGCGTTCGACGACGCCCGCATGAAGTTCGACGTCCGCTTCTATCTGGTTGCCATCCTTTTCATCATCTTCGACCTCGAAGTCGCCTTCCTGTTCCCCTGGGCAGTCGCATTCGGCAAGCTCGGCGCGGCCGGCTTCTGGTCGATGCTGGTGTTCCTGGCCGTGTTGACGGTCGGGTTTGCCTACGAATGGAAGAAAGGCGCGCTTGAATGGGATTGAGCCCGACCACGTCCTCGACCGGGCCGGCGATCGCTCCGGCCCCGAAGGGCATTCTCGATCCCGCGACCGGCAGGCCGATCGGTGCCAACGACCCGTATTTCCTCGAGGTCAGGCACGAACTGTCGGACAAGGGATTCTTCGTCGCCACCGCTGACGATCTCATCACCTGGGCCCGCACCGGCTCGCTGATGTGGATGACGTTCGGCCTAGCCTGCTGCGCCGTCGAGATGATGCAGGTCTCGATGCCGCGCTACGACGTCGAGCGGTTCGGCTTCGCGCCGCGCGCCTCGCCGCGCCAGTCCGACGTGATGATCGTCGCCGGCACGCTGACCAACAAGATGGCGCCGGCGCTGCGCAAGGTCTACGACCAGATGCCGGAGCCGCGCTACGTCATCTCGATGGGGTCGTGCGCCAATGGCGGCGGCTACTATCACTATTCCTATTCGGTGGTCCGCGGCTGCGACCGCATCGTTCCCATTGACATCTACGTGCCCGGCTGTCCGCCGACCGCCGAAGCGCTGCTGTACGGTGTGCTGCTGCTGCAGAAGAAGATCCGGCGCACCGGCACCATCGAACGCTGAAGGTTTTTCGTTATGGACGACGGCAGGCTCGACGCCCTTGGGCAGACGATCGTAAGCGCGCTCCCGGGCGCCGCGATCGGCCATACGGTCGCTTTCAATCAGCTCACGGTGAACGTGGAGTCCGCCCGGATCGTCGAGGTCGTGACACATCTGCGCGACGATCCGGCTCTCCGCTTCGTCAACATCACCGACATCACGGCGGTCGACTATCCTGAGCGCGCCAAACGTTTCGATGTTGTCTATCACTTCCTGTCACCGACGCTGAACGCGCGCATCCGGCTCAAGGCCGAGGCCGACGAGACGACGCAGGTGCCGTCGCTGATCGATGTCTTTCCGGGCGCCGATTGGTTCGAGCGCGAGGCCTACGACCTCTACGGCGTGATCTTCGTCGGCCACCCGGACATGCGCCGCCTGCTGACGGATTACGGCTTCGACGGCCATCCGCTGCGCAAGGACTTCCCGACGACGGGGTTCGTCGAGGTGCGCTACGACGATCAGGAGAAGCGGGTCATCTACGAGCCGGTGCGGCTCAACCAGGAGTTCCGCAAGTTCGATTTCCTGTCGCCCTGGGAAGGTGCGGACTATCCGCTGCCCGGCGACGAGAAGGCGACGAAGTGAGTGGGAGCGCGAGCATGAACGAGCAGAGCCCGGCCCTCCGCAACTTCACGATCAATTTCGGCCCGCAGCATCCGGCGGCCCATGGCGTTCTGCGCCTGGTGCTGGAGCTGGACGGCGAGGTGGTCGAGCGCGTCGATCCGCATATCGGCCTGCTGCATCGCGGCACCGAGAAGCTGATCGAGACCAAGACCTACATGCAGGCGATGCCCTATTTCGATCGGCTCGACTACGTCGCGCCGATGAATCAGGAGCATGCCTTCTGCCTCGCCGCCGAACGCCTGCTCGGCATCGAGGTTCCGCGCCGCGGCCAGCTGATCCGCGTGCTCTACTCCGAGATCGGACGGCTGCTGTCGCATCTGCTCAACGTCACCACCCAGGCGATGGACGTCGGCGCGCTGACCCCGCCGCTGTGGGGCTTCGAGGAGCGCGAGAAGCTGATGGTGTTCTATGAGCGCGCCTCCGGCTCGCGCATGCACGCCAACTACTTCCGCATCGGTGGCGTCCACCAGGACCTGCCGCCGAAGCTGATCGACGACATCGACGCATTCTGCGATCCGTTCCTGAAGGTGGTCGACGATCTCGACCGGCTTCTCACCGGCAACCGCATCTTCAAGCAGCGTAACGTCGACATCGGCGTCGTGACCCTGAAGCAGGCCTGGGAGTGGGGCTTCTCCGGCGTGATGGTGCGCGGCTCGGGCGCGGCCTGGGACCTGCGCAAGTCGCAGCCCTACGACGTCTATGCCGAGATGGAGTTCGACGTTCCGATCGGCAAGAACGGCGACTGCTACGACCGCTATCTGATCCGCATGGAAGAGATGCGCCAGTCGGTGCGTATCATGAAGCAGTGCATCCAGAAGCTGCGCGCACCGGACGGGCAGGGCCCGGTGATGATCACCGACAACAAGATCGCTCCGCCGCGCCGTGGCGAGATGAAGCGCTCGATGGAAGCGCTGATCCACCACTTCAAACTCTACACCGAAGGCGTGCACGTGCCGGCAGGCGAGATCTATGCGGCCGTCGAGGCGCCGAAGGGCGAGTTCGGCGTCTATCTCGTCGCCGACGGCACCAACAAGCCGTACAAGTGCAAGATCCGCGCTCCGGGCTTCGCGCATCTACAGGCGATGGATTTCATCTGCCGCGGCCATCTGCTCGCCGACGTCTCGGCCATTCTCGGCTCGCTCGACATCGTGTTCGGAGAGGTGGACCGCTGATGGGCCATGCGCCGATCCAGTTCGATCGTGCTTCCGGAGCGCTCGAAGGAGCGAACCTCTGGGAGCGCACGGCTGCATTGGCGCTGTCGACCGGCTCGAAGATTTCCTCGCATTTCTCGCATCGCGGCTACAACCGCTGTGCCAATCTGCTGCGGCTGGCGCTGCCCGAACGCGACATCGCGGTGAAGCTCAACCCGGACGCCGTGTTCGAGTTTCCCTATGGCGACGGCTATTGGAGCAAGCTGCTCAACCGCGACTATCACTATGAGGACGAACTCGAGTTCCTGTTTCTCGGCACTGTCGATGTCGACTACACCTTCATCGACGGCGGGGCCAATTACGGCTACTGGTCGGTGCTGGTGTCGAGCACGCCCTACGGCGCGCACAAGGCGATCGCGATCGAGCCGTCCTCGGCGAACTTCGCCAAGCTCGCGAACAATGCGCAGATCAACGGCGGCCGCTTCGAAGTGATGAAGTGCGCCATCGGCGAACGCCGCGGCGTCGCGCATCTCACCGGTACCAAGCACGAGGCCTTCAGTATCGCCGGCGACAGCGCCGGCGGCGAGCAGGTGCCGGTGATGGCGCTCGACGATCTGATCGACGACGGCAAGGTCGCCGCTTCCGGCAAGTACCTGATCAAGCTCGACGTCGAGGGCGTCGAGATCGAGGCGATCAAGGGCGGGGCGCGGCTGCTCGCGACCGACAGCATGATCCTGTGCGAGGAGCACGGCCAGGATCGCAACCATACGGTTTCGCGCTACATCCTCGATCAGACGCCGATGCAACTGATGGTCTACGACCCCGCAAGCGGCCGCCTCGAGACCGTGACAGAGCTGTCGATCCTCGACCGGATCAAGGCGTCCGCCCACGTCGGCTATAACGTGTTCGGAACTGCAAGTGCCTTCTGGCAGAATCGCGTCGCAGCGCTCAATGCAAGTGCCGCGCGCCGCATGCAATGAAAGATTGAAGAGCCATGTCCGTCCGCCGTCTTGCCCCGAAGGAAGTCCAGCCCGCGAGCTTTGCGTTCACGGACGAGAACCTTGCCTTCGCCAAAGCGCAGATCGCGAAATATCCGGAAGGCCGCCAGGCCTCGGCCGTGATCGCGATCCTGTGGCGCGCGCAGGAGCAGAACGAAGGCTGGGTGTCGGAGGCGGCCATCCGCGTCGTCGCCGACATGCTCGGCATGCCCTACATCCGCGTGCTCGAGGTGGCGACCTTCTACACGATGTTCCAGCTGCAGCCGGTCGGCAAGAAGGCGCATGTGCAGGTGTGCGGCACCACGCCGTGCCGTTTGCGCGGCGCCGAAGAACTGATCGAGGTCTGCAAGCATCGCATCCATCACGATCCCTTCCACCTATCGAAGGACGGCGACTTCAGCTGGGAAGAGGTCGAGTGCCTGGGCGCCTGCGTGAACGCGCCGATGGTGCAGGTCTGGAAGGACACCTATGAGGACCTGACGCCGGAGAGCTTCGGCAAGGTGCTCGACGGCTTCGCGACCGGCAACCTGCCGACGCAGGGTCCGCAGAATGGCCGCCAATTCTCGGCGCCGGCGGGCGGGCCGACCACGCTGAAGGAGAAGACATGAGCCGCAATCGCACCCGCGTTGCGGCCCTGACCGAAGAGGGCGCCGCAATGAAGAACTGGCGCTACGTGGCACTGCATACGCTCGCAGCCGCCGCTTTCATTTTCGTGCTGCAGCGGTTCGCGCTCAATGCGACGCTGGAGTCCAGTCTGCTGTGGGCCTTGGTGTTCGGCGGCTGCGCCGCCTTCATCGCCACCATGCAGTCGAACCGCTGACACCCGAGGAAGCCGTCTGATCATGCTCGACGACAAGGACCGCATCTTCACCAACCTCTATGGCCTGCATGATTGGGGCCTCGAAGGCGCACGCCGGCGCGGCAGCTGGGATGGCACCAAGGCGCTGATCGAAAAAGGTCGCGACTGGATCATCAACGAGATGAAGGCTTCCGGCCTGCGCGGCCGCGGCGGCGCCGGCTTCCCGACCGGCTTGAAATGGTCGTTCATGCCGAAGGAATCGACCGACGGTCGGCCGAGCTACCTCGTGGTCAACGCCGACGAGTCCGAGCCCGGCACCTGCAAGGATCGCGAGATCATGCGGCACGATCCGCATCATCTCGTCGAGGGCTGCCTGCTGGCCAGCTTCGCGATGAACGCGCATGCCTGCTACATCTATGTGCGCGGCGAGTTCATCCGCGAGCGCGAGCGGCTGCAGGCGGCGATCGATCAGGCCTATGAGGCCAACCTGATCGGCAAGAACAACATCCATGGCTGGCCGTTCGATCTCTATGTCGCGCATGGCGCCGGCGCCTATATCTGCGGCGAGGAGACCGCGCTGCTGGAGAGCCTCGAAGGCAAAAAGGGCCAGCCGCGGCTGAAGCCGCCTTTCCCAGCGAACGTCGGCCTCTATGGCTGCCCGACCACCGTCAACAACGTCGAGTCGATCGCGGTGGCGCCGACCATCCTGCGCCGCGGCGCCGCGTGGTTTGCCGGCATCGGCCGTCCGAACAATGTCGGCACAAAACTGTTCTGCATCTCCGGTCACGTCGAGCGGCCTTGCAACGTCGAAGAGGCGATGGGCATCCCGTTCCGCGAGCTGATCGAGAAGCATTGCGGCGGCATCCGTGGCGGCTGGGACAATCTGAAGGCGGTCATCCCCGGCGGCTCGTCCGTGCGCATGGTGCCGGCCGAGCAGATCATCGATACGCCGATGGATTTCGACAGCCTGTCGAAGCTGCGCTCCGGCCTCGGCACCGCGGCCGTGATCGTGATGGACAAGTCGACCGACCTGATCCGAGCGATCGCGCGCATTTCCTACTTCTACAAGCATGAGAGCTGCGGCCAGTGTACGCCGTGCCGCGAGGGCACCGGCTGGATGTGGCGCGTGCTGACGCGCATGGCCGAGGGCCGGGCGCACAAGCGCGAGATCGACATGCTGCTCGAAGTCACCAAGCAGATCGAGGGCCACACGATCTGCGCGCTGGGCGACGCGGCAGCTTGGCCGATCCAGGGGCTGATCACGCATTTCCGTCACGAGATCGAGGCGCGCATTGACCAGTATTCGCACAAGGCCGATGTCGACGACGTGGGCGTGCGCGATCCCGCGCGCATGGTAGCGGCGGAGTAGGTGATGGCGGCCCGGTTCGCCAGCAACGTTTTCCCCGCGCTCGCGCCCTCACGGTGCGCAGCGGCGCGGTGGTCCGTGGTTTGAGAGAGATGTGAGGCAATGACCAAGATCATCATCGATGGCAAAGAGATCGATGTGCCGCCGGAGTACACGCTGTTGCAGGCGTGCGAGGCGGCGGGCGCCGAGATCCCGCGCTTCTGCTATCATGAGCGGCTGTCGATCGCCGGCAACTGCCGGATGTGCCTCGTCGAGGTGAAGGGCGGACCGAAACCGGTCGCGAGCTGCGCCTGGGGCGTGCGCGACTGCCGGCCGGGCCCGAAGGGCGAGCCGCCGGAGATCTCGACGCGGTCGCCGATGGTCAAGAAGGCGCGCGAAGGCGTGATGGAATTCCTTCTGATCAACCATCCGCTGGACTGCCCGATCTGCGACCAGGGCGGCGAGTGTGACCTGCAGGACCAGGCGATGGGCTATGGTGTGGACACCAGCCGCTTCGCCGAGAACAAGCGCGCCGTCGAGGACAAGTATCTCGGCGCATTGGTCAAGACCTCGATGAACCGCTGCATCCAGTGCACGCGTTGCGTCCGCTTCTCGGCGGAAGTCTGCGGCGTGCCGGAAATGGGCGCGATCGGCCGTGGCGAGGACATGGAGATCACGACGTATCTCGAGCAGGCGCTGAGTTCGGAGCTGCAGGGCAATCTGGTCGACATCTGTCCGGTCGGTGCGCTGACCTCGAAGCCCTACGCTTTCGCCGCACGCCCCTGGGAGCTCGGCAAGACGCAGTCGATCGACGTCATGGATGGCGTGGGCTCGGCGATCCGTGTCGACACCCGCGGCCGCGAGGTGATGCGCATCCTGCCGCGCATCAACGATGCCGTGAACGAGGAGTGGATCTCCGACAAGACCCGCCATGTCGTCGACGGCCTGCGCACGCAGCGGCTCGATCGTCCCTACGTTCGCGAGGATGGCAAGCTGCGCGCCGCCTCCTGGCCGGAGGCGTTCAAGGCGATTGCCACCAAGCTGTCGCGCATCGACGGCAAGCGCATCGGCGCGATCGCCGGCGATCTCGCCGCGGTCGAAGAGATGTTCGCGCTCAAGGATCTGCTCGCCAAGCTCGGCTCGACCAACGTCGCGGTGCAAGGCGGTGACAGCTTCGATGCCAAGCTCGGCCGTGCGTCCTATCTGTTCAATCCGACCATCGCGGGTATCGAGCAGGCCGACGCGATCCTGATCATTGGCGCCAATCCGCGCAAGGAAGCGGCCGTGCTCAACGCCCGCATCCGCAAGCGCTGGCGCTCGGGCCAGCTCAAGGTCGGCGTGGTCGGTCCCAAGGCCGACCTGACCTATGCCTATGAGCACATCGGCGCGGGCACGGACTCGCTGAGCGACGTCGCCGCCGGCAAGCACTCGTTTGCGACCACCTTCCGCAACGCCAAGAACCCGATCGTGCTGGTCGGCGCCGGCGCCGCGGCGCGCCACGATGGCGGCGCGATCCTGTCGCTGGCCGCCAAGATCGCGATGGACGTCAACGCCGTGCGCGACGACTGGAACGGCTTTGCCGTGCTGCACGACACCGCCTCGCGGGTCGGCGCCCTCGACATCGGCTTCAACGGCACCGGCCTCACGGCTGCGCAGATGACGACGTTCGGCACCATGGACGTGATGTTCCTGCTCGGCGCCGACGAGGTCGATGTGCCCGAGGGCGTTTTCGTCGTCTACATCGGTACCCATGGCGACCGCGGTGCCCATCGTGCCGATGTCATCCTGCCGGGGGCTGCCTACACCGAGAAGTCCGGGCTCTACGTCAACACCGAGGGCCGGGTGCAGATGACGGGCCGGGCGTCATTCCCGCCAGGCGAGGCACGCGAGGACTGGGCGATCATCCGGGCGCTGTCCGACGTGCTCGGCAGGAAGCTCGGCTACGACTCGCTGGCCGCGCTGCGCGTTGCGATCATCAAGGCCGTGCCGCATCTTGGCCGCGTCGACCAGATCGAGGCGGGCAAGATCGCCGACATCAAGACCCTGGCTGGCAAGGGCGGCAACCTCGAGAAGGCACCGTTCAAGCCGCTGATCGACGACTTCTATCTCACCAATCCGATCGCGCGCGCATCGGCGGTCATGGCGGAATGTTCCCGTCTGGCTTCCGGGCAGATGCTGACGGCAGCGGAGTGAGCGTGACCTGATGGCTGATTTCTTCGCAAGCTCGTTCTGGACCGGCTTCCTCTGGCCGCTGATCATCATGGTCGCGCAGAGCGTCCTGCTGCTCGTCGTCCTGCTGGTCGCGATCGCCTACATCCTGCTGGCCGACCGGAAGATCTGGGCGGCGGTGCAGATCCGCCGGGGTCCCAACGTGGTCGGGCCCTGGGGCCTGTTCCAGTCGTTCGCAGACCTGCTGAAGTTCGTGCTCAAGGAGCCGATCATTCCGGCCGGCGCCAACAAGGGCGTGTTCCTGCTGGCACCGCTGGTCTCCTGCGTGCTGGCGCTGGCGGCCTGGGCGGTGATTCCGACCAATCTCGGCTGGGCGATCGCCGACATCAATGTCGGCATTCTCTTCATCTTCGCGATCTCGTCACTGTCGATCTACGGCATCATCATGGCCGGCTGGTCGTCGAACTCGAAGTATCCGTTCCTGGCGGCGCTGCGCTCGGCGGCGCAGATGGTGTCCTACGAGGTCTCGATCGGCTTCGTCATCATCACCGTGCTGCTCTGCGCCGGCACCTTGAACCTGTCGGCGGTGGTCGAGGCGCAGCATGCCCGCGGGCTTGCGAGCCTGATCGGCCTGCCGCAGCTGACGATCCTGAACTGGTACGTCTGGCCGCTGTTCCCGATGTTCGTGGTGTTCTACGTCTCGGCGCTGGCCGAGACCAACCGTCCGCCCTTCGATCTCGTCGAGGCGGAATCGGAGCTCGTTGCCGGCTTCATGGTGGAATACGGCTCGACGCCGTATCTGCTGTTCATGCTCGGCGAGTATGTCGCGATCACCACGATGTGCGCGCTGGCGACGATCCTGTTTCTGGGCGGCTGGCTGCCGCCGATCGATCTGCCGCCGTTCAACTGGGTGCCGGGCGTCATCTGGTTCTCGCTCAAGCTGTTCTTCATGTTCTTCCTGATCGCGATGGCGAAAGCGATCGTGCCGCGCTACCGCTACGACCAGTTGATGCGACTGGGCTGGAAAGTATTCCTGCCGCTGTCGCTGGCCATGGTGGTCATCGTCGCAGGCGTGCTGCACTTCGCCGGCATCGCGCCGAAATGAGGCTGTCATGAACATTTCCGCCACCGCACGGTCGCTGCTGCTGCAGGAGTTCGTCTCCGCATTCTTCCTCGCGATGCGCTACTTCTTCCAGCCGAAGCCGACCCTGAACTATCCGTTCGAGAAGGGCCCGATCTCGCCGCGCTTCCGCGGCGAGCACGCGTTGCGGCGCTATCCCAATGGCGAAGAGCGCTGCATCGCCTGCAAGCTGTGCGAGGCGGTCTGTCCCGCGCAGGCGATCACGATCGAGGCCGGTCCGCGCCGCAACGACGGCACCCGCCGCACGGTGCGCTACGACATCGACATGGTGAAGTGCATCTATTGCGGCCTGTGCCAGGAAGCTTGTCCGGTCGACGCCATCGTCGAAGGACCGAACTTCGAGTTCGCGACCGAGACCCGCGAGGAGCTGTATTATGACAAGGCCAAGCTGCTCGCGAATGGCGACCGCTGGGAGCGCGAGATCTCCAAAGCCATCGCGCTCGACGCGCCGTACCGCTGAGGCCGTCCGATGATCCTTCCTGCGCTCTTCTTCTATCTCTTCGCGGCGGTCTGCGTGGCCTCGGCCGTGATGGTGATCGTCTCGAAGAACCCCGTTCACTCGGTGCTCTATCTGATCCTCGCCTTCGTCAACGCCTCCGGCCTGTTCGTGCTGATGGGCGCCGAATTCCTGGCGATGATCCTCGTGGTCGTCTACGTCGGCGCGGTCGCGGTGCTGTTCCTGTTCGTGATCATGATGCTCGATGTCGACTTCACGGAGCTGCGCGAGGGCTTCCTGCAGTACATGCCGATCGGACTGGTCATCGGCGGCATCTTCCTGTTCGAGCTGCTGCTGACGGTGTCCTACTGGGTCATCAACCCGACGACGCCGAAGGCGATCACCGCGGCGATCCCGACCAACGTCACCAATACCGAGGCGCTCGGCCTCGTGCTCTATACGAAGTACATCCATTACTTCCAGCTCTCCGGCATGATCCTGCTGGTGGCGATGATCGGCGCGATCGTGCTGACGCTGCGCCACAAGGCGAGCGTCAAGCGCCAGGACATCAACGTCCAGAACGCGCGCACGCCGGAGATGGCGATGGCGGTCCGCAAGGTCGCGGTCGGGCAGGGGCTGCAGGACACGGACGCGGCGGAGTGGGTGAAATGACCATCGGATTGGGGCACTATCTCGCCGTCGCGGCCATGCTGTTCACGCTCGGCATCCTCGGCATCTTCCTGAACCGCAAGAACATCATCGTCATCTTGATGTCGGTCGAGCTGATCCTGCTTGCGGTGAACATCAATCTGGTGGCGTTCTCGACATTCCTGGGCGACATCGTCGGGCAGGTGTTCGCGCTGCTGGTTTTGACAGTTGCGGCGGCGGAAGCCGCGATCGGCCTTGCCGTGCTGGTGGTCTACTTCCGCAACCGCGGCTCGATTGCGGTCGAAGACGTCAATATGATGAAGGGCTAAGGGCGCATGATCCGCACAGATGGGGGCCGGCTCGCCGGCAAGGTCATGCGTAAGGGAACGGGCGAATGATCCAGGCCATTGTCTTTCTGCCGCTGCTGGGCGCGATCCTGGCCGGCCTGATCGCGCTGCTCGGCGCGCATGCGCGCCATCCGAGCGGTGATACGGTCGAGCATCATCACGACGACGGTCATCACCACGGCGCCGCCGACGCGCACGCGCACGCGCATGACGATCACGGCCACGGACACGACGACCATCATGTCGCCGAGCCGCCGGCCTCCGGCACCTGGGCGGCGCAGGTGATCACGACGGCGCTGCTGTTCGTGTCGGCCGGCCTGTCCTGGGCGATGCTGATCAGCGTCGGCTTCATGCACCACGAGGCGGGTGTGAAAGAGCTGTTGCCCTGGATCAATTCCGGCGAGCTGCAGGTGTCCTGGGCGCTGCGTGTCGACACGCTCACGGCGGTGATGCTGGTCGTTGTGACCAGCGTGTCCTCGCTCGTCCACCTCTATTCGATCGGCTATATGGACGAGGATCCGAACCGTCCGCGCTTCTTCGCTTATCTGTCGCTGTTCACCTTCGCGATGCTGATGCTGGTGACCGCGAACAACCTCGTGCAACTGTTCTTCGGCTGGGAGGGCGTCGGTCTGGCGAGCTACCTGCTGATCGGCTTCTGGTTCCAGAAGCCGTCGGCCAACGCTGCCGCCATCAAGGCCTTCGTCGTCAACCGCGTCGGCGATTTCGGCTTCGCGCTCGGCATCTTCGCCGTGTTCCTGCTGGCGAAGTCGACCGACTTCGAGACCATCTTCGCCGCCGCGCCGAGCTTTGCCGGCAAGACGATCAACTTCCTCGGCTGGCATGCCGACGCGCTGACCCTGACCTGCCTGCTGCTGTTCATGGGCGCCATGGGCAAGTCGGCACAGTTCCTGCTGCATACCTGGCTGCCGGACGCGATGGAAGGTCCGACCCCGGTCTCGGCGCTGATCCATGCCGCGACCATGGTCACCGCCGGCGTCTTCATGGTCGCGCGCCTGTCGCCGCTGTTCGAGCTCGCCCCGAACGCCCAGGCCGTCGTGATGTTCTTCGGCGCGACCACGGCGTTCTTCGCTGCGACCGTCGGCCTCGTGCAGAACGACATCAAGCGCATCGTCGCCTACTCGACCTGCTCGCAGCTCGGCTACATGTTCGTGGCGATGGGAGCAGGGGCCTATTCGGTCGGCATGTTCCATCTGTTCACGCATGCCTTCTTCAAGGCGCTGCTGTTCTTGGGCTCTGGCTCGGTGATCTACGCGATGCATCACGAGCAGGACATCCGCAACATGGGCGGCCTGTGGCGCAAGATCCCATACACCTTCGCGGTGATGACGGTCGGCACCCTGGCGCTCACCGGCTTCCCCGGCTTCGCAGGCTTCTTCTCCAAGGATGCGATCATCGAGGCCGCGTACGCCGCGCACAATCCGTTCGCGACCTACGCGTATTTCCTCACCATTGTCGCCGCCGGCCTGACCTCGTTCTATTCCTGGCGCCTGGTGTTCAAGACCTTCTTCGGCACGCCGCACGATCAGCATCATTATGATGCCGCACACGAGAGCCCGATCTGGATGCTCATCCCGATCGGCGTGCTCGCGGCAGGCTCGATTCTGGCCGGCCTCCCGTTCAAGGGCGTGTTCACCGATCCCCATGGCGTCGAGCACTTCTTCGGCGAGTCGATGAAGATGAACCCGCACATTCTCGAAGACATGGAGCACATGCCGGCCTGGCTCGCTCAGCTTCCCTTCGTCATGATGGTGCTGGGATTTGTGGTCTCCTACATCTTCTACGTCAGACGTCCGGACATCCCGGAGGAGCTCGCCGCGCAGCAGCCGCTGCTCTACAAGTTCCTGCTCAACAAGTGGTACTTCGACGAGCTGTATGACGTGATCTTCGTCCGTCCGGCGAAGTGGCTCGGCCGCTTCCTCTGGAAGAAGGGCGACGGCTTCGTCATCGACGGCTTCGGTCCGGACGGTGTCTCGGCGCGGGTGCTCGACATCACGCGCAACGTCGTCAAGATCCAGACCGGGTACCTCTATCATTACGCCTTTGCCATGCTGATCGGCGTCGCCGGCCTGATCACCTGGTTCATGTTCATGGGGGGCCAGCAATGACCACCTGGCCAATTCTCTCCGTCGTCACCTTCCTGCCGATCGTCGGTGCGCTGCTGATCTATCTGGTCCGCGGCGACGACGAGGCGGCTAGGCGCAATGCGCGCTGGATCGCGCTGTGGACCACGCTGATCACGTTCGGGGTGTCGGTGATCCTGGTGCTGCGCTTCGATCCCGCCCAGACCGACTTCCAATTCGTCGAGAAGTCGAACTGGCTGGCGGCCGGCATCAGCTACCACATGGGCGTCGACGGCATCTCGCTGCCGTTCGTGATCCTGACCACCGCCCTGATGCCGTTCTGCATCATCGCGAGCTGGAAGTCGGTGACCAACCGGCTGCGCGAATACATGATGGCGTTCCTGATCCTGGAAACGCTGATGGTCGGCACGTTCTCGGCGCTCGACCTCGTGCTGTTCTATCTGTTCTTCGAGGGCGGCTTGATCCCGATGTTCCTGATCATCGGCGTCTGGGGCGGTCCGCGCCGGGTCTACGCCTCGTTCAAGTTCTTCCTCTACACGCTGCTCGGCTCGGTGCTGATGCTGCTCGCCATCATGGCGCTGTACTGGAACGCCGGCACGACCGACATTCCGACCTTGATGCATACGGCGGTGCCGCGGTCCTTGCAGACCTGGGCGTGGCTGGCGTTCTTCGCCTCCTTTGCGGTGAAGATGCCGATGTGGCCGGTGCACACCTGGCTGCCGGACGCGCACGTCGAGGCGCCGACCGCGGGCTCGGTGATCCTGGCCGCGATCCTCTTGAAGATGGGTGGCTACGGCTTCCTGCGCTTCTCGCTGCCGATGTTCCCGCTGGCCTCGCACGACTTCGCGCCGCTGGTGTTCACGCTCTCGGCGATCGCGATCATCTACACCTCGCTGGTCGCGCTGATGCAGGAGGACATCAAGAAGCTGATCGCCTACTCATCGGTGGCGCATATGGGCTTCGTCACCATGGGCATCTTCGCGGGCACCATGCAGGGTGTCGCCGGAGGCGTGTTCCAGATGATTTCGCACGGTATCGTCTCGGGCGCGCTGTTCCTTTGCGTCGGCGTGGTCTATGACCGCATGCATACCCGCGAGATCGCGGCCTACGGCGGCCTCGTGAACCGGATGCCGGTCTACGCGCTGGTGTTCATGGTGTTCACGATGGCCAATGTCGGCCTGCCCGGCACGTCCGGCTTCGTCGGCGAGTTCATGACCCTGCTCGGCACTTTCAAGGTGTCGATCCCGACCGCGTTCTTCGCGACATCAGGCGTCATCCTCTCGGCGGCCTACGCGTTGTGGCTTTACCGCAAGGTGGTGTTCGGTGCGCTGACCAAGCCGTCGCTCGCCAGCATCAAAGATCTCACCCTGCGTGAGGGCGTGATCCTGTTTCCGCTGGTGGCGCTGACCATCCTGTTCGGCGTTTATCCGAAGCCGATCCTCGACATGTCGGCGGCGTCGGTGCAGCAGCTCGTCAACAACTACAATACCGCCGTGACGGCCGTGAAGGCCGCCGCGCTGCTCCAATGATGAGACCTTGAGGGGTCGGGACACAGACGATGATCGAGAATCTTGGGCCTCAGCTTTGGGTGGTGCTGCCGGAGCTGTTGTTGGCCGTGGGGGCCATGGCGCTGTTGATGCTGGGCGCGTTTCGCGGGCAGGAGACGACGGGGCTCGTCACGTGGTTGGCGGTCGCTCTGCTGATCGTGGTCGGCATCCTCGTGCTCAGGCAGCCGGGCGGCCAGGCCTTCGGCGGCAGCTTCATCGCTGACAGCTATGCGCGCTTCCTGAAGATCCTGGCGCTGATCGGTTCGATCGCGACCCTGATCATGTCGGCGGAGTTCCTGTCGAAGCCCGATCGTCGCATCTTCGAATATGCGATCCTCGTGCTGCTCTCGACCTTGGGCATGCTGGTGCTGATCTCGGCCGGCGACCTGATCACGCTCTACCTCGGTCTCGAGCTGATGTCGCTCGCGCTCTACGTCGTCGCGGCCAGCCATCGTGACAACGTCAAGTCGACCGAAGCCGGCCTGAAGTATTTCGTGCTCGGCGCGCTGTCCTCCGGCATGCTGCTCTACGGCGCCTCGCTGATCTATGGCTTCACCGGCACGGTGAGTTTTGCCGGAATCGCGGCGGTGACCAAGACCGGCAGCGTCGGCATCATCTTCGGCCTCGTCTTCCTGTTCGCCGGCATGTGCTTCAAGGTCTCGGCGGTGCCGTTCCACATGTGGACGCCGGACGTCTATGAAGGCGCGCCGACGCCGGTGACTGCGTTCTTCGCCTCCGCGCCCAAGGTCGCGGCGATGGCCGTGTTCGCGCGCGTCGCGCTGACGGCGTTTCCCGGCATCACCTTCCAGTGGCAGCAGATCATCGTGTTCGTCTCGATCGCCTCGATGGCGCTCGGCTCGTTCGCCGCGATCGGCCAGACCAACATCAAGCGCCTGATGGCCTATTCGTCGATCGGCCACATGGGCTTCGCGCTGGTCGGTCTCGCCGCCGGTACGGTCGAGGGCGCGCAGGGCGTGCTGACCTACATCGCGATCTATGTCGCGATGACGCTCGGCTCGTTCGCCGTGATCATGGCGATCAAGCGCAACGGCCAGTCGTTCGAGAAGGTCAGCGACTTCTCGGGGCTGTCGCGCACCAATCCGCTGCTTGCCTTCTTCTTCGCGATGCTGCTGTTCTCGCTGGCCGGCGTGCCGCCGCTCGCCGGCTTCTTCGCCAAATGGTACGTCTTCGTCGCCGCCATCAAGGCCGGACTGTTCACGCTGTCGGTGATCGGCGTGCTCACCAGCGTGGTCGGCGCCTACTATTATCTCCTGATCGTCAAGACGATGTATTTCGACGAGCCGCTGCCGACGCTCGATCCGGTCCGTATCGAGCTGCGCACGGTGCTCGCGATCTCCGGCGTCTTCAACATCCTGTTCTTCGCCTATCCCGGCCCGCTGGTCAGCGCGGCCGCGGCCGCGGCGAAGTCGCTGTTCTAGATGACGTTTGCGCTAGGGTCCCAGGCTGACAAGGCTGGCTACCGACTCGTCACGTTCGACCAGACCGGCTCAACCAATGTCGAGGCGCTGAAGTCGGCCCGAGAGGGCGGCAAGGCGCCGTGCTGGTTTGTCACGTCTGAGCAGACGGCCGGGCGCGGCCGGCGCCAGCGCCCGTGGATCGCCCCGCGCGGCAATCTGGCCTCGAGCGTGCTGGAAGTGCTGAACGTGGCTCCTGCGATCGCAGCCACACTCGGCTTCGCCGCCGGCCTCTCCATCGAGAGCGCGTTGCGCCAGGTGAGCATCGAGGCCGCGCTGCGGTCCGGAGCACGCGCGTCATTCGCGCTGAAATGGCCCAACGACGTGCTGGCTGACGGCCGCAAGATCGTCGGCATGCTGCTCGAGGCGGAGCAGGTGGCTCAAGGGCTTGCGGTGGTTGCCGGTATTGGAACCAACGTGGTCGCGGCGCCGCTGGATACCCCGACACCGGCGGTGTCGTTGGCGGACCTCGGCATCCAGGTGACCGCCGAGGACCTGTTCTCGGCGCTGTCGGATGCCTGGGTCGAGTATTTCGGCATCTGGAACGAGGGACGGGGCTTCGGTGACATCCGGAAACTCTGGCTCGAGCGCGCCGCAGGCCTCGGCCAGCCGGTCGCCATCAGGTCCGGACATGCTATCATCGAGGGGATTTTCGACACGATCGACGAACAGGGTTGTATGCTGGTGCGGACCGCGGAGGGACGATTGGAGCCGATCACGGCCGGTGATGTTCATTTCGGCTCGGTCGCATCCAAAGGAGCGGTCTAGATGGCACGTCCCGACGAACTGACATTTGCGCCGCTCGGAGGTGTCGGCGAGATCGGCATGAACCTGTCGATCTACGGGCTCGGCAATCGCCACCAGCGCTCGTGGCTCGCGATCGATCTTGGCGTCTCCTTCGGCGACGAGGAGCATCTGCCGGGCATCGACCTGATCATGCCCGACGTCGCTTTCCTGGAGAAGGAGCGCAACAATCTCGTCGGCCTCGTGCTGACCCACGCGCATGAGGATCATTTCGGCGCGATCATAGACCTGTGGCCGCGGCTGAAATGCCCGATCTACGCGACCAAGTTCAGCGCCGCACTGTTCGAGGCCAAGTGCGAGGCCGAGCGCCTCCCAGCCAAGATCCCGGTCAAGGTGATCCCCTCCGGCGGCCGCGTCGACATCGGTCCGTTCAACGTCGAGTTCATTCCGGTCGCGCATTCGATCCCTGAATCGCACGCGCTGGCGATCCACACCGAGGTCGGCACTGTCCTGCATACCGGCGACTGGAAGATCGATCCGACGCCGGTGCTGGGCGCGCCGACCGACGAGAAGCGGCTGCGCGAGCTCGGTGATGCCGGATTGCTCGCACTGATCGGCGATTCCACCAATGCCGTGCGCGAGGGACGCTCGCCGTCCGAGGCCGAGGTTGCCAAGACGATCGCGGCTTTGGTGAAGGAAGCAAAGGGCCGCGTGGCCGTGACCACCTTCGCCTCCAACGTCGCGCGTATCCGCGCCGTTGCCGAAGCGGCGCGCGAGGCCGAGCGCGAGGTCGTCATCGTCGGCCGTGCCATGGAACGCGTGGTCCAGGTCGCGCGTGAGACCGGTTATCTCGACGGCGTGCAGAACTTCCGTGGCATGGATCTCTACGGCCATTTCCCGGCCGACAAGGTGCTCGCGCTCTGCACCGGCAGCCAGGGCGAGCCGCGCGCGGCGCTCTCGCGCATCGCCAATGACGATCATCCGCTGGTCACCTTGAACAAGGGCGACACCGTCATCTTCTCGTCGCGCACCATCCCCGGCAACGAGAAGGCGGTCGGCGCCGTCATCAACGGGCTGGTGCAGCAGGGCATCGAGATCATCACCGACCGCAACCATCTCGTCCATGTCTCCGGCCACCCGCGCCGCGACGAGCTGCGCGACATGATCGCGTGGACGCGGCCGCAGCTCCTGATCCCCGTGCATGGCGAGGCGCTGCATCTGCACGAGCACGCGAGGCTGGCGCGCGCCTGCGGCGTGCCCAAGGTCATCACCTGCCGCAATGGCGACCTCGTCAAGCTCGGCCCCGGTGATCCCGGAATCATCGACCAACTGCCGGCGGGGCGGCTCTACAAGGACGGCAGCATCGTCGAGGATTCGAAGTCGCGCGCTGTGGTCGAGCGTCGCAAGATGGCCTTTGCCGGCTGCATCTTCGTGGCGCTTGCCATCACCGAGAAGGGCGAGCTGGCCGACGATCCCGAGGTCGACATGGTCGGCATCCCCGAGAAGAATGCGGCGGGCGAGGAGATGGACGACATCGTCTTCGATGCTGTCGTTTCCACCTTCGAAGGTCTTCCGCGGGCGCGTCGGCGCGATTCTGACGCAGCGGCAGAATCCGTCCGGCGGGCCGTGCGTTCGGCGGTCAATGAGCAGTGGGGCAAGAAGCCGATCTGTCTCGTCCATGTGTTGGAAGTCTGACGCGGGCCTGCTGAACGGCCGTTCAAAAAGAAGAAGTGGAGGATGTCATGCTGGGCCGGCTCAACCACGTCGCCATCGCGGTCAAGGACGCCGAAAAGGCCGCCAGGATTTATGGCGCGGCATTCGGTGCTGAGATTTCGGCGGCGGTACCGCTGCCGGAGCATGGCGTGATCACGGTGTTCGTCACTCTGCCCAACACCAAGATCGAGTTCATCCAGCCGCTGGGCGAGGCGTCACCGATCGCCAAATTCCTCGAGCGCAACGCGGACGGCGGCATCCATCACGTCTGCTACGAGGTGGCCGACATCATCGCCTCGCGCGACACCCTGATCAAGGAGGGTGCCCGCGTGCTCGGCGACGGCCAGCCGAAGATCGGCGCGCATGGCAAGCCGGTTCTGTTCCTGCATCCGAAGGATTTTTCCGGCGCGCTCGTCGAGATCGAGCAGGCCTGAGGCAGCGGGGCGACCATGGCCTATACGATCTCCACCTGGCTCGCGATCTACTTCGTGATGTGGTGGGTCACGCTGTTCGTGACCCTGCCGTTCGGCATCCGCAGCCAGCACGAGTCCGGCGGAGGCCCGCTAGGCACCGACCCCGGTGCGCCGACGATCAGCCGAATGGGGCGGCGCCTGATCTGGACGACGCTGCTGTCGGCCGCGATCTTCGCCCTGTCACTCGTGGCCTATCAGGCCGGCTATCTCAGCGTTGAGCGGCTTTCGCGGCTGATGGGGATTCCGTTCTAGCCCCGCTCGCATCGCACAACGTTCTCTCGAAGCCGATGCGCGGACGTGCGTCGGCTTTTTTGCTATAGGAGGTCAAAACAAGACCGACAGGGAGGTTGCGCGTGATGACATCGGCCGAGGCCCGGAACGGGACGCAATCGGGCTATCGCATTCTGAACGAGGTTGATCTTCGAAACTATCTCGCGGGGATCCCTTCAGTTGCAGGGCAACTCGGCGGACCGGCCGAGCGCTGGTCAATCACCGAGGTCGGCGATGGCAACCTCAATCTGGTCTTCATCGTCAAGGGATCGTCCGGCGGTCTCGCGGTGAAGCAGGCGCTGCCTTACGTGCGGCTGGTCGGCGAGAGCTGGCCGCTGCCGCTGTCACGCGCCCACTATGAGCATCTGGCGCTGACGCATCAGAACCGCCTTGCCCCCGGCCTCGTGCCGGCCATCGTTCATCATGATCCGGCGCTGGCGCTGACGGCGATGGAGTTGCTGGAGCCGCACATCATCATGCGCAAGGGGCTGGTCGCGGGCACAACCTATCCGGCCTTCGTCGATCACATCACGACCTTCATGGCGCGGACGCTGTTCTTCTCGTCCGACCTCGCACTGTCTGCCGCCGAGAAGAAGGAGGCGATCGCAAGCTTTGCCGGCAATCATGCGCTGTGCAAGATCACCGAGGATTTGATCTTCACCGATCCCTATCGCATCGCCGAACAGAATCGCTGGACGTCACCGTGGCTCGACGCGACCGCGGCCGACATTCGCGGCGATCTCGATCTGCACGTCGCGATCTCCAGGCTCAAGCTGAAATTCCTGTCGTGTGCCGAGGCGCTGATCCATGGCGACCTGCACACCGGGTCGATCATGGTGACGGACACCGAGACCAAGGTGATCGACCCCGAATTCGCCTTCTACGGTCCGATGGGATTCGACGTCGGTGCGGTCCTCGCCAATCTTCTGATGGCCTATTTTGCGTCCGAAGGACACGAGCAGCGGGCGGGCGAGCGGGAGCACTTCGAGGGATGGGTGCTGGCGGCAGTCGATGAGGTCTGGAACGGTTTCGCGGACAAGTTCCTGGCGCTGTGGCGCAGCGAGGCGACCGGCGATGCGTATCCGCGGTCACTGTTTCCGGGTGAAGCGGGCGCCGCACGCCTGGAGACCGAGCGTCAGGCCTACGTGGCGAGATTGTTCCAGGACGCCATCGGTTTCACCGCAGCCAAGATCATTCGTCGCATCCTCGGCCTCGCTCACAACATCGATTTCGAACTGATCGAGGACGCCAAGCGGCGCGCGACCTGCGAGGTGCGGGCACTGCGGTTGGCACGGTCGCTGATGGTGGAGACGACGACGTTCACGACGATCGGGGCGGTGACGCGGGCTGCCCGCGAGTTGCGCCACTGGCAGCCGGGGCTTTAATTTCGTCGCCTCGTTTTTTTGCGTCGTTATGAGGAGCGAGTCGCGCTCGCAACGTCGCGGAAGAGCTCGTAGCCCGGATGAGCGAAGCGACATCCGGGTTTTCCGATACGGCTCGTGTGATCGCGGATGTCGCTTCCGGGCTACGGCAGCGCGCGTCGCAGCCCGCTCAATCCGCCGCCTTCGCCCGCAGCCGTTGGGCATAGACGTTGATCACCAGGGCGGCGAGCAGGATCAGGCCGCGGATCAGGATCTTCAGGAAACTGTCGATGTTGACGTGGTCGAGGCCGTTGTTGAGCACGCCGAGCACGAACAGGCCGACGATGGTGTTGCCGATGCCCCCGCGGCCGCCGAACAGGCTGGTGCCGCCGACCACGACGGCGGCGATCGAATCCAGCAGGTAGGTGTCGAACTCGTTCTGCTGCGCGCTGCCGAAATGCGCTACGCCGAGCATGCCGCCGATCCCCGAGCAGACGGCTGAGATCACCATCACGCTGCCGAGGATCAGCTTGACGTTCAGCCCCGAATACTCCGCCGCCTCGCGGTTGCCACCGACCATGTAGACGTAGCGGCCGAACCGCGTGTAGGTCAGCACGAGGTGACCGAGCAACAGCATCAGGGCGGCCACGATCACGATCCAGGGCACTCCCGCCACGGAACTGGAGCCGAGCGTCGTGATGATGGGGGGAACCTTGTAGGCGATCTGGCCGCGCACCAGCATCGCCGAGATGCCGGCGGCGATCTGCATCATCGCGAGCGTCATGATGAAGGAGGGAATGCCGATCACGGTCAGGCCGAAGGCGTTGACCAGCCCGAGCAACGCGCACAGCGCCAGCGCGAGCAGGATGGCGACAAAACCGGGCATCGGCACGTTGGCGATGTTGACGTAGGACTCCTGCATCGTGAAGTAGGCAACGGCGATGCCGGTCACGTTGGCGATGGCGGCGATCGACAGGTCGATCTCGGCGCACAGGATCACGAAGGTGAGGCCGACCGCGATGATGCCGGTGACCGACACCTGGGTCAGGATGTTGCCGACGTTGTCGAGCGTGGCGAAGGACGGACTCGCGATCGCGAAGAACGCCGTGAGGAAGATCAAGGTCAGGAACGGCGCGATGTTGCGCATCTGCGAACGCAGCAGCGATGCGACCCCGCCTGCGCGCCGCGACGGCGCCTCCGGCATCGGAACGGTCTCGCCATGCGCCATGACAATCTCCCTACGCCGCCTCGAGCAGACGGTCTTTGCTGATGGTTTCGCCGGCAAATTCGCGCACGACCTCGCCGCGCTTGAGCACGATGACACGGTCGGCCATCGACAGCACGGTCTCCGGCTCGGTCGAGAGCACGATCACGGCGATGCCCTGGTCGCGCAGCTTCCGCACGATTCCGATGACGTCACTCTTGGCGCCGACATCCATGCCGCGGGTCGGCTCGCACAGCACGAGCAGCCGCGGCGGATGGCTCAGCCATTTGGCGAGCGCGACCTTCTGCTGGTTGCCGCCGGAGAGCAGGCCGAGGTCGATCTCGACATCCGCGGGCCTGATCTGCAACTGCTCGACCTGGCGCTTGGCGAGCGCGCGCTCGCGCGCCGGCTTCAACAGCACGGCGTTGATGCGGTCGAGGATGCTGATCGAGATGTTCTTGTAGACGGGCTCCTGCAGGAACAGCATGTCGCGCCGGCTCTCCGGCACGAAGGCGATGCCGGCGCGGCGCGCATCCGCCGTGCTCTTGAAGCGGTTGCGCTGGCCTGATACGCGCAGCTCGCCGGCGTCGGGCGCAAGCTTGCCGAACAGGATGCGCGCCAGCTCGAGCTGGCCGCAGCCCATGAAGCCGTAGATGCCGAGCACCTCGCCGGCGCGCACGGCGAACGAGACGCGCTTCAGATTGCGCGCCAGCGACAGGCCGTCGGCTTCGACGACCACGGGCTTGTCGGCCGTCGGCGCGGGCAGGGTGATGTCGTGGGTGTAGCTGTCCTCCAGCGCATCGCGGCCCTTGCCGATCATGGCCTCGATCAGCGCGGCCTTGCTGGTGTCGGCGGCACGCGTCTCCATGATCTTGCGGCCGTTGCGGAACACCGTGACCTCGTCGGAGATCAGCAGGATGTCCTCGATGAAGTGTGAGATGAAGACGATCCCGGTGCCCTGCTCGCGCAGCTTGCGCAACGCCGCAAACAGCCGCTCGACCTCGGGCGGCGACAGCGCCGAGGTCGGCTCGTCCAGGATGATGATGCGCGCGCCGGAGAACAGCACCCGCGCGATCTCGATCAGCTGCTGAACGCCGATCGGCAGATCTCCCAGCCGGCTCATCGGATCGGCGTCGATGCCGAGCCGCTTGAGCTGCTCGGTGGCCTCGCGTGCCATGCGACGCCACTGCACGATGCCGAGCGCATTTGTCGGCTGGTTGCCGAGAAACACGTTCTCGGCCACGGTGAGGTCCGGCGCGACGCTGAGTTCCTGGTGCACCATCGCGATGCCGGCCGCGCGAGCGTCCCGCACGGAGTTGAAATGAACCTCGCGGCCGTCGAGCAGGAAACGGCCGGAGAAACCGGTGTGCACGCCGGCGATGATCTTCATCAGCGTGCTCTTGCCGGCGCCGTTCTCCCCGACGAGACCATGGATCTCGCCGGGGCGAAGAGTAAAGTCGACGCCGCGCAACGCGGTGACGCCGCCGAACGACTTGGTGATGTCCTGCAATTCCAGAAGAGGCGGGCGGCTGTTCGACATGGGAGGGACTTCAGATCAGGAAGTGATCCTCCATCCATTGCATGCCGGCGGCATTGGCCTTGGTCACGACGGGCCCGTCGGTGATGACGTGCTTCGGAATGCCCTGGCCGCTCTTTTCGCCGGCGGTGACCGCGGCGACGCCTGCGACGATCGCGCCGCCATGGATGCGGCAGGACGGATTGCGCACGGTCGCGAACATGCGGCCCTCGCTGACCGCCTGGATCGCCGGCGGCATGGCGTCGACACCGCCGATCAGGATGTTGGTGCGGTTGCGCGCCTTCATGATGTTGTAGGCGGCGAGGGCCATGTCGTCATTGTGGAAGAACGCCGCGTCGATCTGCGGATATTTCGTGAGATAGGTCTCCCACAGCCGTGCCGCCTTCGACACGTCCCAGTCGGCCGGCTGCGTGTCCAGCACCTCGATGTTCGGGAACTGCTTGATCACCGAGTTGAAGCCCTTGGCGCGGCCCTGCGCGCCGGTGTGGCCGAGCGCGCCCTGCGTCATGATGATCTTGCCCTTGCCGCCCATCGCAGTCGCCAGAGCCTGCGTGACCGATGCGCCCATGAACTCGTTGTCGGGTGCGAGGAAGGAGTGGACGTTGATCTGATCGAGCGGCGCGATCAGCGTGTCCATGTCGATCACGGGAATGCCGGCATCGATCATCTTCTGCACCGGCTGAGTCAGGGTTCCGATGCCGAACGCCTGGATCGCGACGAAGTCCCACTTCTGCGACGCCATGTTGTCGATCGCGGCGCGCTGCTTCACCGCATCGAGTTGGCCGTCGAACCAGGTCACCTCGACATTGAGCAGCTTGCCCCACCATTCCGCGGCCTGCTTGCCCTGGGCGCACCAGGTCGCCTGCAAGCCGGCATTGGAGAAGGCTGCCTTGAGCGGCTTTTCGGAGCGGCCCATCTCGGCGGCCATCGCCGGAGTGATGCCAAAGCCGGCGAGAAGGGCCGCCGCAGAGCCCGCGGCCGTCGCCGCCTGGAGAAGATCGCGCCTCGTCGTGGACGTTTTTCTAGTGCCGGACATCCCGTGCTCCCTGTCCCATCGTTGTCCGGCGGCGTCATTGATCGCGCCGCCGAGAGCAGCAGTGTTTCACAACCCCATTGATCACGCCACAGCCGGATGTTGTGCGTCGCACCGAGCGACTTTCGCGCTGCACGCGCGATGTCAGAAAACCGTGATGCGCCCGTGGTACGCGGCAGCGCAGCTTTGGGAGAGAACCTTTGGCAACGACGCGCATCGCCGTGATCGCCGACATCCATCACGGCCGGGATACGCCCACGAAGCGGGGATCGGTGGCGCTGCAACTGCTCGAGCGCTTCGTCACGGAAGTGAACGCCGAAGACATCGATGCGGTCATCGATCTCGGCGACCGGATTTCTGACGAAGATCCCGAGCGCGATCGGCTGCTGCAAAGCGATGTCGCGATGTGCTTCGCGAAGCTCGCACCGACGCATCATCACGTCAGTGGCAATCATGATGTCGCATTGCTCAGCCTCGCCGACAATGAAGCGATCCTCGATCGTCCGAGCGGATCGCGCGCGGTGATCGTCGGTGATGTCAGATGTGTGTTCTGGCAGCCCGACGTGAGTCTGACGCCGACGCGCGGCTTTCGCCTGTCCGCGAGCGATCTCGACGCGCTGGTCCAGCTGCTCGCTCAGGATGACCGGCCGACCTTGCTCGTCAGCCACGTGCCGTTGTCAGGACATGCTCAGACCGGCAACTACTACTTCGAAGCCAATCCGGGACACGCGGCCTATGCCGAGACCGACGCGATCCGCGCGGCGATCGCGGATGCGCCGTGCCCGATCGTCGGACTCGCCGGCCACGTTCATTGGAATACGCTGACAACGGTCGATGGCACACCGCATCTGACCTTGCAGTCGCTGACGGAGACGTTCATCTCGGGCGATCCAGCCGAAGCGGCGGGCATCCTGACGATCGGCGATGGTTCGTTGCGCTGGACGGTGACTGGCCGCGAACCGCTGTCGGTGACACTGCCATGGCCGAGGGCCAAGGCGCGGTGGTGCGCTCCGTTGTCGTGCTTTGCGACTGCTGCGATGGCCTGAGGTGATTGCGTGTTCAGACAGCGTTCATGCGGCCCGCGATACCGTCAACGGAGAATATCGTGGCGCGCTGCGATGACTGCCAAAAAAATAGAGCAGGGCAGCGGGCCCTGCTCGGAAATTGTGTCGACCCTTTAGATATCCCGCAAGTTCAGATTTGATCTTGTTAAGCGGGGTGACGCTGCTTGTTGCGCGCCAGGGCTCCTCCCGAGACTTGGACCACCAGACTTCCGCAAGCGATAGCCTGAGGCCCGAATTCGTAGACGATCTTTTTGCGTTTGTCATCCTTTTCGGCAACGATTGTTCAAATTTCGCGCACTTCCTGAAATGATCGGTAAGTGCTTGCAATTGACGAGATTTGTTTTCGAGTCTTCTCGCGATAGGTGCCGAATTACCTTGGAGGCTGGCGTCCCGCGAGGGCCGATTCGGCCGTAGCGGATTGTTCTTAATCAACGACCGCTGGCGAAATGTGCTGACTGTGCTCTGCGCGACCTCGACTCCGGGCGTTCGCTCGGGCACAACAATTCAGTTCATTTGGCAGGCTTTTCATGCGGCAGCGGCTGCAGGCGTTTCTCCCGATCATGCTGATCGCACTGATGGTGCAGATCCTGGCGCCGATCGGCGTTGCCTGGGCGGCCGCGTCAGCCGCGGCGGATCCCCTGCACGGCCTCGAAATCTGCCACAGCCAGCCCGGTTCCCAGTCGGTGGACGATGAGTCGCCGGCCAAGCCCGCGCTCCGCGGCTGTTCGCTGTGCTGCCTGGCGCAGCCGGTCACCCTGGATGGGCCGGAGCTGTCCGTCATCGCCACGCCGCAACGGGATTCGGGCGAGGTCGTGTGGCGTGCCGGTGATCCGGCCGTCCGGATGACCAAGGCCTTCTCGAACGCGCAGGCAAGGGCTCCGCCCGCAGCGTGACGCGCTGGCCGCTGTGCGGCCCTCATCTCCCAAATCGCAAGATTACGACCCGCGTTGTCTGCTCGGCCCCGGCCGTGCGGATACGCGCCAATCGATCAAGCTGGCGCATCGCCGCCAAGAAAAGGATAACGACATGACCTTCCTCGGACGCTCTCTGTTCGCATTCGCTCTCCTGTTGGGAGGATCTTCTGCCGCCTTCGCCGCGGACGTGAAGGCCGGTGACCTCGTCATCACCCAGCCATGGAGCCGCGCCACGCCGGGTGGCGCCAAGACGGGCGCCGGCTATCTGACCATCGAGAACAAGGGCAGCGCGCCGGACCGCCTCGTCGCGGTGACCGGCGCTGTCGCCGGGCGAGTCGAGATTCACGAGATGGCCGTCACCAACGGTGTGATGACCATGCGTCCGCTCGACAAGGGAGTCACGATTGAGCCGGGCAAGACCGTCGCGCTGGCGCCGGGCGGCTATCACCTGATGCTGATGGATCTGAAGAGCCCGCTGAAGCAGGGCGACAAGCTGCCGGTCACGCTGGAGTTCGAGAAGGCCGGCAAGGTGTCCGTGACGCTCGAGGTGCAGGCGGTCGGCGCCAAGGGGCCGGGCGGCGAGGGCGGCAGCATGATGAAGCAGCACGATCATTCCGGCATGAAGATGTAGGCCGGGCGCCCCGCGACTCCGACGGAGGGCCGGTCTCGATGAAGCAACGGGTGTTGAACGCCGCCATGACAGCCGGTTCGCGCGCGAGCCGGCTGGTGGCGGCTGACCGCGCCCGACGTCCTGCCAATGTCCGTCAGAAGCTCGGCCGATATCTGCCGGTCGCGCTGCTAGCAATGCTGTTGCAGGTGCTGGCGCCAGTGGCGGCGTCCGCCCTGAGGGCCGCGACGATCGCGACGGCCGATCCGTTCGGCGGGATGGCGATCTGTCATGCCGAGACGGATGCGGCGCCCCTTGGTGGCGATACCGACCGCACCGCCTGCGGCCTTGACTGCGTCATGTGCTGCGTGCTGCACGCCGCCGCGGCGCTCGATGCGCCGCCGGCGCCGTTCGATGCGGCTCCGCTGCGTCTGACGGCGTCCATCGTCTGGACGGCGCGCGAGCTCCGCCTCGTTCATCTGCTCGCCCGGGCACAGGCGCAACCAAGAGGACCTCCCTTCCTCTCCTGAGGACAGAAATCGTCATCGGCCGCAGCCGCGCGCCGATCCGTTTTGAATCAGGAAGACCGGCCGTGCAGAGCCGGCATCGGGGAAGTCAAACATGTTCCGTCGTCATGCCCTGGGTGGTGTGAGCGTGCTCGCACTGCAGCTCTTGCTGCTGCAATCGGCCACGATCGCGCGCGCCGAGACCGAGAAGGAATTGCCGTCCGTCACCGTCGACGCGCCGCGTGCCGCACCACAACGGGCCGTGCGCAAGCCGGTCACGCAGGCAACGTTCGTCCGCACGCGCGCGCCAAAGCCGGCTGCCGCATCCGTGGCCAGCAACTCCGGACAGGGAGGAGCGGTGTCCGATCCAGCCTCGGGTGCCGGCGCCGCCCGCAGCCAGCTCAACCAGTCGCCGACCGGCCAGACCGCGACCACGATCGACCGCAGCCGCTACGATGACCGGCCTGCGTTTTCCGTCGGCGACATCCTGCGCGAGAGCCCCGGCGTCTCGCTCAAGCAGGGCAACGGACCGCGCGACCTTGGCATCTCGATCCGCGGCTCCAATGCCCGCAACGGCTTCGGCATCCGCAACATCGTGCTGTTCGAGGACGGATTTCCAGTCACCCAGCCGGACGGGCTGTCGCGCAGCGACCTGATCGATCCCCACGCCTATGGTGCGGTCGACGTGATCCGCGGGCCGTCCTCGGCGCTCTACGGCAACTATGCGACCGGAGGCGCGATCAATTTCCGCACCCGCCCGGGCAGCAGCATCGACGGTGCGGAGATAGGCAGCGAAGGCGGCAGCTTCGGCTATCTCAGCAACTACATGACGTTCGGCAAGAAGGTCGGCAATTTCGAGGGCTCGTTGTTCACCAGCGACGTCCGCGGCGATGGCTATCTCGGCAACAGCTGGTTCAACACCCAGACCGTCAACTTCCTCGGCACCTACAAGGCGACGCCCGACGACCGCTTCACCGTCAAGATCATCAACAACGACCTGTTCACGCGGCTGCCGATCCGGTCGTCGCTGAATCAGTACTATCAGAATCCCTATCAGCAGGGCTGCGCGACATGGACGGCAGCTGCCGCGGGCTGCGGCAGCGTCACGTTGTTCAACAACGGGTTCAACAACTCGGCTGGAACGGACAAAGAGACGGCGCTGCAGGCCGGGCTCGGCCGCAACGACCGCCGCACCATCGCCGGCGGGCGCTGGGAGCACGATTTCGACAACAACACGACCTGGCGCAATCAGTTCGTGTTCGATGACCGCAACATCAGCCAGCCGACCGGGTCGACCAGCGCGGTCGGCGACTATCCGTCCTACAACTACATGAGCGACATCACCCGGCGGGGCGAGATCTTCGGCCTGGAATCGACCAGCTTCTTCGGCGCCTTCTACAATACGCTCACCGCGTCCGGAGACACGTTCAACGTCATGCCGGGCGGCAACGGCACGCTCGGCCGCTTGTCGACCAACCTTCTGAGCGAGACGACGAATTTCGGCGTGCGGGCGCGCGAGGAGCTCAAGCTGACGTCGGCCTTGACCGCGGTGGCCGGTCTCGGCTGGGAGCGCACCCATCTGCGCGGCGTGAACACGGCAGGGGGGACAGGGACGACGCTCACGACCGCGGACCGGCAGTTCGACAATCTCGCGCCCGAGTTTGCGCTGCTCTACAAGGTGAACAGCGACTGGCTGGTGCGGGCGCGCGTCGCATCGGGATATGGCACGCCGCAGGTCTCGAACCTGTTTGTGCTCCCGAGCGGCACAGCCGGAAACAACACCAATCTCGCCTCGCAAAGCAATCTTGGCTACGATTTGGGCTTCGACTGGACTCCCAACAAGTCGGTCACCCTGAGCGCAACCGGCTTCTACGAATTCTTCCGCAACGAGATCGTCAACCAGGCAACGCCGGTTGCCGGCGTGACCTATGCGTTCAATGCCCCGCGCTCGGAGCATCGCGGGGTCGAGCTGGCAGCAGACTGGAGATTCCTGTCCGGCTGGCGCTTCACGGCCGCCTACACCTATCTCGACGAAATCTACACCGACTATACCGAGAACCTGACAAATGGCACGGTCTTCCGCTTCAACCGCGCCGGCAACAAGATCCCAGGGATCTCCCCGAACGAGCTGACGGCCCGGCTGGGGTATGATCACGCCAGCGGAAGGCTTGCAGGGCTGGGTGCCTTCGTCGAGGTCCAATGGAAGGATTCCTTTTATATGGACAATGCGAACCTGCTCAGGGCGCCCGGCTACGAGCTGGTCAATCTGAACGTCCATTACAGGACCGAGCTTGCGTCCGAAGCCTTCAAGTCGCTCAACGTCTTCTTCGAGGTCAGGAACGTGTTCGACCGCACCTATATTGCGTCGGCCAACAACATCGCGAACTCGGTCACGTCTGCAGGCGTTCAAAATCCCGCCAGCGTTCTGGCCAATACCACCGGCTCGATCTATGCCGGCTCACCGCGCGCCTTCGTCGCTGGCATGAAGGTGGCATTCCGATGAGGCACAACATGACAAGCACGTCATTGCTTCGAGGCTGCGTCGTCGGACTCGCCATGGCCCTGATGTGGCCGCTGTCCGTGCGGGCCCAGATGGCACATCAGCACGGATCGGACGCAGCATGCGAGGGCACCGAGCTCCGATGCGCCACCAAGGTGACGCCGTTCTTCGCTGAAGACGGCAAGCTCTGGCTCGTCTGGATGGCCGGAGGACGGGTGTCGGTGGCGGGCTCGACCGACGGCGGGAAAACGTATTCCGCCGCCGTACCGGTCACCGAGCAGCAGCTCAATCTCGACTGGGGGCCCGATGCCCGTCCGAAGCTGGTGGTCGACGGCAAAGGCGTCATAGCGGTGGCGTTCTCGATCTTCCGCGACCAGGCGTTCAACGGCCAGGTGCTGTACTCCCGGTCGGAGGATGGCGGCAAAAGCTTCGCGGCGCCTCGTCCCATCACGCCAAACAACGAAAGCCAGCGCTTCGAGGCGCTGGCGCTGGACCAGGACGGCACCGTCTTCGTGGCGTGGCTCGACAAGCGCAATCGGGTGCCGGCGAAGGCCGCCGGGCGCGCCTACGAGGGCGCGGGATTGTTCTTCTCATCATCGCGCGATGGCGGCGCCACCTATGCCGAAGCGACGCTGGCCCAGGACAACACCTGCGAATGTTGCCGGCTCGGCGTTGCCTTCGCGGGGCCGGGACGTCCGGTGGTGATGTTCCGCAACATCTTCGAAGGCAGCGTGCGCGACCATGCGGTGGTCACGTTCAGCGACCTCGGCACCCCCGGCGAGGTCCACCGGGTCAGCACCGATGATTGGCAGATCAAGGCCTGCCCGCATCAGGGGCCGAGCCTGACCGTGTCGCCGGCGGGCACCTATCATGTCGCCTGGTTCACAAGCGGCAAGGTTCGCAAGGGGCTGTTCTACGCGCATTCGCGCGACGGTGGCCGGACGTTCTCGGAACCCATGGCGATCGGCCAGGCCGACCGCAATCCGACGCGACCCTATGTGCTCGCGACCCAGGACAGCACGACGCTGGTGTGGAAGGAGTTCGACGGCGAGCGCACCACGGTGATGGGAATGCAATCGCGGGACGATGGCGAGACGTGGTCGAAGCCGCGCGCCCTTGCCAGCACGGACAATGCGTCGGATCACCCGCTGCTGGTCGCCCGTGGCAGGCAGATCTTCCTGTCCTGGATGACCAAGTCTGATGGCTATCGGTTGCAGCCGATCGGAGATGAGTCATGAAACGCGCATTCGCCGCCCTTGCGATCTTTGGCTTCGTCGCCTTGACGGCGTCGAGCACCGCAGCACCGCCATCGCTCAAGCCGTTCGAGCGCGGCACCTGGCGCGAGGTGCTGCGGACCCATGCGGGTCGTCCGACGCTGATCCATTTCTGGGGCGTCACCTGCGGCCCCTGCAAGCTCGAGCTGCCGCAGCTCGGCAAGTTCATGTCCGATCATCCCGAGATCGACGTGGTCACCGTCAGCGCCGATTTGGTGCCGAACCTGAACGCTGCGACCCAGGCCATGCTGGACAAGGCCGGACTCACCACGGCGGAGAACTTCATCTTCAACGACGGATATGTCGAGCGTCTCCGGTTCGAGATCGATCCGTCCTGGCAGGGTGATATCCCGCGCACGATACTCGTGACCCGCGAGGGCGCGGTCTCGACCATCGAAGGCAGCGCCGAGATCGGCGATCTCGACAAATGGTCCTCGGAGCAGGGGCGGGGGCACTAAGACGGCCGGGGCGCGGGGATCTTGCCCGGTCGCCCTGCGCGAGCCTCATCACGGCGACGTGCGCCGTTCATCCTCCACTTCAGCGGAACCGGTAAATTGATTGGGAATCCGGCGGCTTAGCCGCCTTTTTTCAAACCCAGCCTTGTGTTTTGCCGCCTGATCCGGTTTGACTGCGCCAGCCCGAACCGAATCTCGAAGGCCTCGCCCATGCGTCTGTCGCGGTTTTTCCTGCCCATTCTGAAAGAAAATCCGAAGGAAGCCGAGATCGTCTCGCACCGGTTGATGCTGCGCGCCGGCATGCTGCGGCAGGAGGCGGCCGGCATCTATGCCTGGCTGCCGCTGGGCTTCAAGGTGCTGAAGAAGATCGAGCAGATCGTGCGCGAGGAGCAGAACCGCGCCGGAGCGCTGGAACTGCTGATGCCGACATTGCAGCTCGCCGACCTCTGGCGCGAGAGCGGCCGCTACGATGCCTATGGCCCGGAGATGCTGCGTATCAGCGACCGCCACAAGCGTGAGTTGCTGTACGGGCCGACCAACGAGGAAATGATCACGGAGATCTTCCGTGCCTATGTGAAGTCCTACCGCAACCTGCCGCTCAATCTCTATCATATCCAATGGAAATTCCGCGACGAGCAGCGTCCCCGCTTCGGCGTGATGCGCGGCCGCGAATTCCTGATGAAGGACGCCTATTCGTTCGATCTCGACGAAGCTGGCGCGCGGCGTGCCTACAACAAGATGTTCGTCGCCTACTTGCGCACCTTCGCGCGCATGGGCCTGAAGGGCATCCCGATGCGCGCCGAGACCGGTCCGATCGGCGGCGATCTCAGCCACGAATTCATCGTGCTCGCGGAGACCGGTGAATCCGGCGTCTACTGCGACCGCGACGTGCTCGATCTGCCGATCCCGCCGGCGTCCGTCGACTATGACGGCGACCTGACCCCGATCATCAAGCAATGGACGTCGCTCTACGCGGCGACCGAGGACGTCCATGACGCGGCCCGGTTCGAGGCCGAGGTGCCGGCCGAGCGGCGGGTCCATACCCGCGGCATCGAGGTCGGCCAGATCTTCTATTTCGGCACCAAATATTCCGAGCCGATGAAGGCGCTGGTCGCCGGCCCCGATGGGGCGGAGGTCACCATCCATGGCGGCTCCTATGGCGTCGGCGTGTCGCGGCTGGCTGGTGCGATCATCGAGGCCTGTCACGACGAGGCCGGCATCAAATGGCCGGAGGAGGTCGCCCCGTTCCGTGCCGTCATCCTCAACCTGAAGCAGGGCGGCTCCGACACCGATGTCGCCTGCGAGCAGCTTTATCGCGATCTCCTCGCCAAGGGGGTCGACGTGCTTTACGACGACACCGAGCAGCGCGCCGGCGGCAAGTTCGCCACGGCGGACCTCATCGGCATCCCCTGGCAGATCATGGTCGGACCCAAGAGCCTCGCCGAAGGCAAGGTCGAGGTGAAGACCCGCAGCGACGGCGCCCGCCAGATGATGTCCCCCGCGGACGTCGTGGCACGGCTCGGCGGCGGGACATTGGCTGGCTGAGACGCGCGTTCGATCATCGGATTATCCACCGGGGCTGCCCGTCCCTTCAGGCCAATCCGGCCACATTCGGCCCGAATCATGGGATGATCGCACAATGGATGACGCCATGACCGAACCGGTGCAGACCACCACCCCCTTCGCTCCCTTCGAGTGGATGCTGTCGGGGCGCTATTTGCGTGCGCGCCGCCGGGAGGGGTTCATCTCCGTCATCGCGGGGTTCTCCTTCCTCGGCATCATGCTCGGCGTTGCCACCCTGATCATCGTGATGGCGGTGATGAATGGCTTCCGCAAGGAGCTGCTCGACAAGATCCTCGGTCTGAACGGGCATCTGCTGGTGCAGCCGCTGGAGTCGCCGCTCACCGACTGGAAGGACGTCTCCGAGCGGATCGCGCAGGTGCAGGGCATCCGACTTGCCGCGCCGGTGGTTGACGGACAGGGTCTGGGCTCGTCGCCATTCAATGCGTCAGGCGTGTTCATCCGCGGCATTCGCGCGCAGGACCTCACGAACCTGACGTCGATCGCCAAGAACATCAAGCAGGGTTCGCTGGAAGGTTTCGACGAAGGCCAGGGCGTCGCGATCGGCCGCCGGCTCGCGGACCAATTGTCGCTGCATGCCGGTGACAGCATCACCCTGGTCGCCCCGAAGGGCGCCGTGACGCCGATGGGCACCACGCCGCGCATCAAGCCCTACAAGATCGCGGCGGTGTTCGAGATCGGCATGTCGGAATACGACGCCAGCTTCGTCTTCATGCCGCTGGCCGAGGCGCAGGCCTATTTCAACCGCAACAACGACGTCACCGCGATCGAGATCTTCACCAGCAATCCCGACAAGGTGGAGGAGTTTCGCAAGACGGTCACCGAGGCGGCCGGCCGCCCGATCTTTCTCGTCGACTGGCGCCAGCGTAACTCGACCTTCTTCAATGCGCTGCAGGTCGAGCGTAACGTGATGTTCCTGATCCTGACCTTGATCGTGCTGGTCGCCGCGCTCAACATCGTTTCGGGACTGATCATGCTGGTCAAGGACAAGGGCCAGGACATCGCCGTGCTGCGGACCATGGGGGCTTCGCAGGGGGCGATCATGCGGATATTCCTGATCACCGGCGCCTCGATCGGGGTGGTCGGCACGCTCACCGGATTCGTCGTCGGCCTCCTGATCTCGATGAACATCGATTCGATCAGGAAGTTTTTGTCCTGGCTGACGAGCACCGATCTGTTTCCCAATGAACTCTATTTCCTGTCGAAGCTGCCGGCTGAGATCGATGCCGGCGAGACTGCGGCCGTTCTGATCATGGCCTTGACCCTGTCTTTCCTGGCTACGCTGTATCCATCCTGGCGCGCGGCCCGATTAGACCCGGTCGAAGCGCTTCGCTACGAGTGAGGCGCTGATGGACGAGCAGGGGGCCGAGGATGTGCCGGTCGTTTATCTCCACGAGATCAAGCGGCGGTACATGCAGGGTGAGCAGCAGCTGACCATTCTGGACGGCGCCAAGCTGGCGCTGTGGGCCGGTCAGTCGGTGGCGCTGGTGGCGCCGTCGGGCTCGGGCAAGTCGACATTGCTGCACATCGCGGGTCTCCTGGAGAGTCCCGACGAGGGCGAGGTCTATGTCGGGGGCGTGCCGACGTCGCAATTGACCGACATCGAGCGCACCCAGATGCGCAGGACCGACATCGGTTTCGTCTACCAGTCGCACCGGCTGCTGCCGGAGTTCACGGCGCTGGAGAACGTGATGCTGCCGCAAATGATCCGCGGCTTGAAACGGTCCGAGACGGTGAAGCGGGCGACCGAGATCCTGGCTTATCTCGGGCTCGGCGAGCGCATCAAGCACCGCCCGGCCGAGCTCTCCGGCGGCGAGCAGCAACGCGTCGCGATCGCGCGTGCGGTCGCCAATGCGCCGCGTGCGCTGCTGGCGGACGAGCCGACCGGCAATCTCGATCCTGGCACCGCCGATCACGTCTTTCACGCGCTGATGCAGCTCGTGAAGGCCACGCGGGTCGCGATGCTGATCGCGACCCACAACATGGAGCTGGCCGGCCGCATGGACCGGCGCGTCTCCATCGTCGGCGGCAAGGTCGTCGAGCTCGACTGAGTCCGGCCGCAGTCAGGGCCTGATCACCGTCATCTTGAACGGCTCGCGATGGGCGGCGGCATGGGCGACCGCGTCGTTGGCATGGTCGAGGTCGAAACAGGTCGGCTCGAACTGCGCGAGGTCGAGCAGTCCGGCCCTGATCAGTCCCACCATCTTCACTGTCGCTGTCGGCGGGCACATCCAAACGCCGCGGATGGTGATGCAGTCGCGCATGATCCAGGGATAGGGCAGCTCGAGCCCGGGGCCGCCGAGCATGCCGACTCCGCCCATCAACACCACGCGCCCATAGGGACGTACGGTCATCACGGCGGTCCGCACGACATTGGTCGTGACGGAGGGCGGCATGATGTCGAGCACGCAGTCGATCGGGCCGGGCGCGGCGCGCTTCATGCGCTCGGTGTCCTCGCTTTCATGGCCCGACAGCCTGACTGGATGGATGCGTGCGCCGAACCGGCGCTTGAGCTCGGCCAGCATGGCCTCGTTGCGACCGGGCGCCACGACCGCAGCGGCGCCCATGGCGAGCGCCACCGCGACTGCGGCGCTGCCGAACCTGCCGGTGGCGCCGCTGACCAGCACGGTCTCGCCCGCCTGCAGATTGGCGGCAAGAAAGCCGCCATAGGGCACGAGCAGGGTGCCGAGCGCGCACCACCGCGCCGCGTCGCGGGCATCGATGACACCGATCGGCTTGGCGTTCTCCGTTGGCAGCCGCATGCGCTCGGCGAACGAGCCGTGCCGGAAATGCCGTTGTAGCTTGAGCCCGCCCGGTCCGCGCGCGCTCAGGCCTTGCAGGGTTATGTCGGGGGCGAGCGCATTGTCACGTGAGCGCACCGTCGGATCGCAGAACACCCAGTCGCCAATCGCAAGATGCGTGGCATCGGGACCGAGCGCGCTGACCCTGCCGATGCCGCTCGTTCCCGGGATGACCGGCAGTTCCAGCAGATATTTGCGTTCTCCGCTGAACACTTCATTCGCATAGGACAGCACGCCGGCTGCGGCGATGTCGACGATCACCTCGCCGGTGCCGAGCACGGGGTCTTCGACATGCTCGATCTCGAGCGGCGATCCAAATCGTTTGAGCACTGCAGCCTTCATGATCTTCTCCATTTTCGCGATGGCGAGGCACCAGTCTGCCGGTCTATCCTACGCGCAAGAAGGCCTGGTATTATCCTAGGATTGAAGAAGCCCAGGCTGGGCGCACCGCCATCGGGGGCGAACCATGAGTGATCTCGGAGATGAGTGATCCAAGACATGCCGAACTCGGAAACTTCCTGCGCTCGCGGCGCGAGAAGCTGACGCCGCAGGCGGTCGGGCTCGCAGCCGGGCGGCGGCGACGCACCGCAGGGCTGCGGCGGGAGGAAGTAGCCGAGCTCGCTGGCATCGGCGTCGACTGGTACATCCGAATCGAGCAGGGCCGTGCGGTGAAGCCGTCCTCATCCACCATCGATGCGCTGGCGCGCGCCCTGCGCCTGAGCCGAACCGAGCATGCTCATCTCAAGGCGCTGGTGCGCGATCCTGCGCGCAAGCCGTTCGTGCGCGAGCAGGTGCCGCCCCGACTGCGCGAACTCGTGCAGAGTCTGAACCAGCCGGCCTACATCTCCGGACGGCGATGGGATGTGCTCGCCTGGAATGCGGCGGCGGACGAGATCTTCGGCTTCTCGCAACTCGCCGACGATGAGCGCAACACGTTGGTGCTGATGCTGTGCAAGCCCGGCGTGCGCCGGCTGTTCGGCGCGCAATGGAAGGAGCTGGCGCAACGCATGGTCGCGCAGTTTCGCGCGACCTATGATCTGTGGGCGGGCGATCCCGCCTTCGTCGATCTGATCGCGCGGCTGCGGCGTGGCAGCCGCGAGTTCGATGGCTTGTGGGCGGCGCACGACGTCAATGCGCTTGCTGCGGGCGAAAAGCTGCTCGAGCATCCGAAGAAGGGCCGCGTGAGGCTGCGATACGCGACCTTCCAGTCCAACGACGATCCCGCGCTGAAGTTGGCGATCTACTACACGTGATGACGATGCCGCTCCGGACGAGCGTGCATTCCGCGTCGGCCGGGAAGCACCACACATTCGTCCGCTTTGCGCATGATGATGCTACGCATTCGCAAGACTCGTCGTGCTGCCCTGAAGAATTCACGACTGAGACGTGACAGGGGTCGTTCCGTGACCGGGAGTTTCCCGATCACGATTTTGCCGTCGCTCGCATTGTGGCCATGGATGGACGCCGGCCACGACTCCTCCTTACATCTTATTAGTTGTTTGTTCATGTTGCCGGCAAAGCCTTGAAAAACAGGCATTTGCGTCCAATCCCATAAAAGCCGGAAAGAATGGTTCTGATCTGCACATCGGTTGATGTCGGCGGAGCGAATGCGGGTGGCATAGTCGCTTCGTCGCGCTGCATGTTTTTCGCACGGAACCAGGGGGCCTGGGGACTTTGGGACAGAAGCTACGGAGTTCGATGATGAAGACGCTTTTCGGCGCAACGGTGGGGCTCGGCGCAATCGCCGCGGCGACGTCTGCATTCGCAGCTGATCTTCCAATGAAGAAGGGGCCGTACACCAAGGCGCCGCCCGCCGTCGTGGCGACGGTGTATGACTGGAGCGGCTTCTATGTCGGCTTCAACGCCGGCGGAGGTTCCAGCCGGGATTGCTGGAATCTGGTTTCGAACGCCGGTGTGGCGGTGAACCCGGCAGCCAACCGCGAAGGCTGCTCCGGGGGCGGCGGCGCGGCCGTCGGCGGCCAGGTCGGCTACCGCTATCAGATGGCCAACTGGGTGTTCGGCGTCGAGGCGCAGGGCGACTGGGCGAATTTCAAGGGCACGAATCGCAACCTGATTCTTCCCAATGTCAGCGACCGTTCACGCACCAACGGCTTCGGCCTGTTCACCGGCCAGGTCGGCTATGCCTTCGACAACATTCTCGGCTATATCAAGGGCGGTGCCGCGGTCGTCGGCGATCGCTACGACACCTTCACCACGGGCACCAACGTGATGCTCGATCGCGCCAACACGACGCGTTGGGGCGGTACGATCGGTGCCGGCCTCGAATATGGCTTTGCGCCGAACTGGTCGGTCGGCGTCGAGTACGACCACATCTTCCTGGGCAACAAGAACCTGAACTTCGTCGCCGCGGCCGGCGCGCCCGCGATGACTCATCGCATCAAGCAGGATGTCGACATCGGGCTCGTGAAGCTGAACTACAAGTTCGGTCCGGGTTTCGGGATGATGCGCTGACGCAACGTCACCCTCGATTGCTCCGGTTCGTCGAAGCCGCGGCTTCGACGAACCTTCGATGGTGTGGCCTGAGACGGCGGCTCGCTGCGTCGAAGGCGGGGACGGGTCAGTCCTCTTCGAACACGAACGGGTTGGGGAACGGCGCGTAGGGATTCGGCGCCGGCGGACGCGGCCTGATCCGCTGCCTGTGCGGATACGGATAGGGCGTCGCGCGCGGGTCATTGCTGACACCGGCGAAATAGGGGTTCGCGATGCAGTTCAGCAGGCGTCCCGACGCCGTCGCCTGGCATTGCGCGTAAGTGTCGAAGGTGCAGTGGCTCAAGCCCGGAAACTCATCACCCTGCAGACAGAACGCATGCCTGACACCGACGGCGTGAGCCGGCGCATGGGTTGCGACCACGAGGCCGGCTGCAGCCAGGGCCGCAAATAAAACCTCACGCATCAACGATCTCCCTTCATCCCTTGATGACCAGAACGCGCGCGCTTCATGGCGAAGCGCCGGCGCGACGGCCCTCACGCGTGTGTAGTCGGTCGGCCCTCGATTGCAAGCTGGAAAGTTCCATCAACACACTGTGATTAAAGATTAATTTCCTAACATGTCTCGTGGCCTTTCAGCAGCGAGCTGTGACCGAGCGGCTACAGCAATTGTGGCGCAGATCGGTAAGAGGTGCGGCTGGCCTGGGGGCCAAATGAGACGAGACTGGACCTGTGATGAAGAAACTTCTGTTGACGACGACGGCGCTCGTGGTGCTGGCCTCGCCGGCGCTTGCCGCGGATCTCGCTGCGCGTCCCTACACGAAGGCACCGCCGCCGGTGATGGCTGCGATCTATGACTGGAGCGGCTTCTACATCGGCGCGAACGGTGGCGGCGGCTGGAGCGAGAACACCTGGGATCTGGTCGGCGGCGGCCGCGAGGGTTCGCATGATGCATCCGGCGGCACCGTCGGTGGCCAGGTCGGCTATCGCTGGCAGATGGGCCAGATCGTGTTCGGCGTCGAGGCGCAGGGCAACTGGGCCGACCTCACCGGCGACAATCAGAGCGCGCTGTTCGGAACGCGTAACCGCACCAAGACCGATGCGTTCGGCCTGTTCACCGGCCAGGTCGGCTACGCCATCAACAACGTGCTGCTCTACGCCAAGGGCGGCGCGGCCGTGACCAGCAACAAGTACACGATCACCAATGCGGCGACCGGCGCGTTCCTCGCCTCCAACGACGACACGCGCTGGGGCGGCGTGGTCGGTGCCGGCGTCGAATACGGCTTTGCGCCGAACTGGTCGCTGGGCGTCGAGTACGACCATCTGTTCATGGACCGCCAGACCGTCAGCTTCGGCGCGCTCGGCTCCGACAGCATCAAGCAGGACGTCGATCTGTTCACCGCCCGCCTGAACTACCGCTTCGGCGGCCCGGTCGCGACGCGGTACTGAGTCGATCCTCGCTCGATCGGCGGATTGGAAAGCCCCGGCGTTCGCGCCGGGGCTTTTTGTTTGCGGAGGCGGGTTAACCATTTGCTGTGCCGGCGCGGCGATGAGCCGATCAGCGCGCTTGACCTGAGAACAGAAAAGGAACATTGTTCTTCATATGTTCTGACTCAGGGAGGTCCCGATGCTGAAGGTTTTCGTTCAAGAAGCCGCCGCGCTGGCGTCGATCACGCTGTTCGTCGGCATGATCGCGCTCTGGGCGCAAATCATTCCACAGCTTTAGTTTTCCGAGCGCAGCGGCTGGGGACAAGGCAGGCGAGGGCGCCGGACTCGCCGGAGGTCGTCCGATATGATGCGGAGCGAGTCGGTCGGGGTCGGGGGCATGGCGGTTCATGACTTCGAGCCAAGCCCAAGGCTTGGCCCCGCACCGTGATCTCGGAACAAGCCCCAGGGAAGCTGCAAGGCGAGCATGTCCAGCGCCGGATTCGTCCATCTCCACGTCCATTCCGCCTATTCGCTGCTGAAGGGCTCGATCAAGATCGGCAAGCTCGGCGAACTCGCCAAGGCCGACCGCCAGCCGGCGCTGGCGCTGACCGACACCGACAACATGTTCGGTGCGCTCGAATTCTCCGACAAGATGGCGAGCTATGGCATCCAGCCGATTGCCGGCTGCGAGCTCGCCATCGATTTCGGCGACATGGACCCGAATGCCCGCAATGCCGGCGCGGTCGCGCAGCCCTCGCGAATCGTCCTGCTCGCCGCACGCGAGGAGGGCTACCGCCACCTGATGCGGCTGAACTCGCGCGCCTTCCTGGAGACGCCGACGCACCAGGCGCCGCACATCAAGTTCGAGTGGCTGAACGAGGGTGTCGATGGTCTGATCGCGCTCACGGGCGGGCCCGATGGGCCGATCTCGCTCGCGATCCAGCACGACATGGCGGCACTTGCGACGCAGCGCTGCGAGCGGCTGGCAAGCCTGTTCGGCGACCGCCTCTACATCGAGCTGCAGCGCCACGGCGTCGACCGCGAGCGCCGCGTCGAAGGCGGCCTGATCGATATCGCCTATGGCAAGGGCCTGCCGCTGGTCGCGACCAACGAGCCGTATTTCGCGACCGCCGACGACTACGAGGCGCATGATGCGCTGCTGTGCATCGCCGGCGGCCATCTGATCGCCGACACCGAGCGCGTGCAGCTGACGCCGGATCACCGCTTCAAGACCCGTGCCGAGATGGCGGTGCTGTTCGCCGACCTTCCGGAGGCCTTGGCCTCGACGGTCGAGATCGCCGAGCGCTGTTCGTACCGGCCGCGGACGCGCAAGCCGATCCTGCCGTTCTTCACGGTCGGCGCCGGCACCGGCAGCGATGCCGTGGACGCCGCCAGCGCCGAGGCCGCCGAGCTGAAGCGACAGGCGGAGGAGGGTCTGGAGCGGCGCCTCAAGGTGCACGGCATGGCGCCGGGCATGACCGAGGAGGACTATCAGAAGCGGCTCGCCTTTGAGCTCGACGTCATCATGCGCATGAAGTACGCGGGCTACTTCCTGATCGTGTCGGACTTCATCAAATGGGCCAAGGCGCACGGCATCCCGGTGGGACCGGGGCGCGGCTCCGGTGCAGGCTCGCTGGTCGCCTGGGTCTTGACCATCACCGACCTCGACCCGATGCGGTTCGCGCTGCTGTTCGAGCGCTTCCTCAATCCCGAGCGCGTCTCGATGCCGGACTTCGACATCGACTTCTGCCAGGACCGCCGCGGCGAGGTGATCTCCTACGTGCAGCAGCGCTACGGCCGCGACCAGGTGGCGCAGATCATCACCTTCGGCACGCTGCAGGCGCGCGGCGTGCTGCGCGACGTCGGCCGCGTGCTGCAGATGCCCTACGGGCAGGTCGACAAGCTCACCAAGCTGGTGCCGCAGAATCCGGCCGCGCCGGTGACGCTCGCCGCCGCGATCGAGGGCGAGCCGAAGCTGCAGGCCTTCCGCGACGAGGACCCGGTGGTGGCGCGCGCCTTCGACATCGCGATGCGCCTCGAAGGCCTGACGCGGCATGCCTCGACCCACGCCGCCGGCATCGTCATCGGCGACCGGCCGCTGAGCGAGCTGGTGCCGATGTATCGCGATCCAAAATCGGACATGCCGGTCACCCAGTTCAACATGAAGTGGGTCGAGCCCGCCGGCCTCGTCAAGTTCGACTTCCTCGGCCTGAAGACGCTGACCGTGCTCGACGTCGCCGTGAAGCTTCTGAAGCAGCGCGACGTCCACGTCGATCTCGCGACCCTGCCGATCGACGACGCGCCGAGCTATCAGATGCTGGCGCGGGGCGACGTGGTCGGCGTGTTCCAGGTTGAAAGCCAGGGCATGCGGCGGGCGCTGATCGACATGCGCCCGGACCGCTTCGAGGACATCATCGCGCTGGTGGCGCTGTATCGTCCCGGTCCGATGGCCAACATTCCGACCTACTGCGCCCGCAAGCACGGCGAGGAGGAGCCGGAATATCTGCACCCGATCCTGGAGCCGATCCTGAAGGAGACCTTCGGCGTCATCATCTACCAGGAGCAGGTGATGCAGGTCGCGCAGCAGATGTCCGGCTATTCGCTCGGCGAAGCCGATCTCCTGCGGCGCGCCATGGGCAAGAAGATCCGCGCCGAGATGGACAAGCAGCGCGTCCGCTTCGTCGAAGGCGCCGTCAAGAACGGCGTGCCGAAGGACCAGGCCGACACGATCTTCGACCTGCTCGCCAAATTCGCCGACTACGGCTTCAACAAGTCGCACGCGGCCGCCTATGCGCTGGTGTCCTACCACACCGCCTACATGAAGGCGCATTATCCGGTGGAGTTCATCGCGGCGTCGATGACGCTCGATCTCAACAACACCGACAAGCTCTCGGAATTTCGTGCCGAGGCGCAGCGCCTCGGCATCAAGGTCGAGCCGCCGTCGATCAACCGCTCGGGGCCGACCTTCGAGGTCAGCGGCAACACCATCTTCTACGCGCTCGCGGCGTTGAAGGGCGTCGGCCCGCAGGCGATCGAGATGATCGTCGAGGCCCGCAACAAGGGCGGCCCGTTCACCTCGCTCGCCGACTTCGCCTCTCGCGTCAATCCGCGCGCGATCAACAAGCGCATCATCGAGACGTTGGCGGCGGCCGGTGCGTTCGACGTGCTCGACAAGAACCGCGCGCGGGTGTTCGCCGGCGCGGACGCGATCGTCGCCGCCTGCCAGCGCGCGCACGAGGCCGCCACCTCCGGCCAGAACGACATGTTCGGCAACGCCGCCGATGCGCCCGCGATCATCCTGCCGAACATCGAGAACTGGCTGCCGGCCGAGCGTCTGCGGCGCGAATATGATGCGATCGGCTTCTTCCTGTCGGGCCATCCGCTCGACGACTACGCGGCGGCGCTGAAGCGCCTGCGCGTGCAGAGCTGGGCCGAGTTTTCGCGTGCGGTGAAGACCGGCGCGACCGCGGGCAAGGTTGCCGCCACCGTGGTGTCGCGCATGGAGCGGCGCACCAAGACCGGCAACAAGATGGGCATCATGGGTCTGTCGGATCCGACCGGCCATTTCGAGGCCGTGCTGTTCTCTGAGGGCCTCGCACAATATCGCGACGTGCTCGAGCCGGGCGCGGCGGTGCTGCTGCAGCTCGGCGCCGAGCTGCAGGGCGAGGATGTCCGCGCGCGGGTGCTGCATGCCGAGCCGCTCGATGATGCCGCCGCCAAGACGCAGCGCGGATTGCGCATCTTCCTGCGCGACACCAAGCCGCTCGATTCCATCGTCAAGCGCCTGCAGGGGCCGGAAGGTGCCGCGGTCAATGGCAACGGGGCGATCGCCAAGAGCGCCGCGCCGCCGTTGGCGCCCCGCACCGCAGCAGGCGAAGGCGAGGTGTCGCTGGTCATGATGCTGGACCTCGAAACCGAGGTCGAGATGAAACTGCCGGGGCGCTTCAAGGTTTCGCCACAAATCGCAGGTGCCATCAAGGCGGTGACCGGCGTGGTCGACGTGCAGCAGCTGTAATCGAGGCGATCGTTCCGCTGGAGCGGCTGCGTTCGGCGATCTTGCTGGTCGAACGGGGGGACGAGGAACAAAAAAGCTGCGCGTGGGCTGTACGGACATGCCTCCGTTCAACCGCGGTTCAGCCATTCTCCCGCTGAATCCGCGGCGGGTGCCTCGAAGGGGCTTGAACCATGCGCTTGACCAAGATCACCGCGAAGATCGTCCTGAGTGTCTCGCTCTGCCTGCTCGCCTTGGCGGCCTTGCCGCGGCTTGCCGCAGCGCAGCAGCCCGGCGCCGAAAAGCGTATCGCTCTGGTGATCGGCAACGGGGCCTATGCCAAGGGCCCGCTGGCGACGGCGGCCAACGACGCCGGCCTGATCGCGCAGACGCTGCAGGCCGCGGGCTTCGATGTGGTCGGCGCGCGCGATCTCGATGCCGACACGCTGCGCAAGAGCTTTCGCGATTTCATTCACAAGGCCCAGTCAGCCGACACCAACACCGTCGCGATGGTCTATCTGGCCGGCTACGGCATGCAGCTCGCCGGCGAGAACTATTTTCTTCCCGTCGACGCCAACATCGGCAGCGACGTCGACATTCCGACCGAAGGCCTGCGCCTCAGCGACTACATCCGCCAGCTTGCGGCGACGCCGGTGAAGGCCAGCGTCGTGGTGCTCGATGCCGCCCGCCAGCAGCCCTTCATCGCCAGCGGTCCGGCGATCGCCGGCGGCCTGGCGCTGGTTGAGCCCGATGCCAACATGCTGATCGCCTTCAATGCGGCGCCGGGCACGATCGCGCCGAACGAGACCGGCGCCTACGGCGTCTACGCGCGCTCGCTCGCGGAGATGATCCGCACCGGCGGCCTGTCGCTGCCGGAGGTGTTCGACCGGCTGCGGCTGCGCGTCAACGAGGAGACCAAGGGCGCGCAGGTGCCGTGGGATGCGCAGAAGATCCAGGCCGCCTTCACCTTCTTCGAGCGGGCGCCGGACGCGCCCGCCACGCCGGATTCGCCGGAGCAGACCGCGGCGCTGCGCTCGCGCCCGATCCGCGAGCTGCCGGTGCAGGAGGCCTATGCCGCGGCGCTGGAGCGCGACACGCTGCAGGGCTATGAGGATTTCATCGCCGCCTATCCGAGCGACCCGCTGGCGCGGCGCGTGCGCGCCCTCGTCGCCGCTCGCCGCGAGGCGCTGACCTGGCGACGGACGTTTCGCACCGACAGCCCGGAGGCCTATTGGTCCTACCTGAAGCGCTATCCCTATGGCGCGCATGCCGAGGACGCCCGGCGGCGGCTGGCGATGTTGTCGGCACAGCCGGCGCCGCCGCCGACCTTCGCGATGATCGAATATGACGTGCCGCCGCCGCCGCTCGACGAGGTGATCTATGTCGAACGTCCAGTGCTGCTGTTCTCGGATCCCGAATTCGATTTCGTGCCGCCGCCCCCGCCGCCGGTCTACATCCTGCCGCCGCCTCTGCCGGAGTTCGTGGAGCTGCCGCCGCCGTTCGCTCCGGTCGGCCTGTTCATCCTGCCGCGGCCGGTGTTCGTGCCGATCCCGGTCTATGTCCGGCCGCCGGCTTTCGTTGCCCCGCCGCCGAACAACATCATCTACCAGAACATCCACAACCCGACCGTCATCAACACCGTGATCAATCGTCCGGCGCCGCCGGCCGCGCCGATCACTGCCGGCCCCGCGGCCGTGACGACGCCGGCCGTGGCGGTGGCACCGGCCTTGCCGCCGGCCGTCGCGCAGCGCGCCACGCTGATCCAGCAGGGCAAGGTCCCGCCGCCGGGAGGACCGCTCACCAATCCCACGGTCCGGCCCGGTGCAGCACCGGCCATTCAGGCCAACGCTCCGCCGGGCGGACCCTCGCCGGCCATGACGGGACCCGGGCAGGGGCATGCCAATGTCAATCCGCTGCCGGTGCCCGGTCGCGGTGGTCCGCCGGTGCCACCATCGGTTCAGGCTCCTAGTCTGCGCCAGCCGGCACCGGCATCGCCCTCTGCCGCGCTGCCACCGCCCGCGCGCCAGGATCTGCGCGCGAACCGCACGCCGCCGGGCGCAGTCGTGCCGCAGCCCGCAAGGCCATCGGTGACGCCGTCCCGTCCGGTCATGCCGTCAGCCGTTCCGCGCGGGCCTGAGGTGAGCCCGCGCATTCAGCAGGCGACGCCACCGCAGATCCAGCGCCGCCCGCCGCCACCACCGGCGACGGCGCGTCTGAGCCCGCCACCGGCGCCGCCACGACCGCCGGTTGCACCGATGGTTCGGGCGGCTCCGCCACCTCGGCCGGCGCCACCGCCGCCGCAAGTCATGCGTCCGTCCGCTCCGCCACCGATGGCGCGTCCTGCGCCTCCACCGCAGATGGCGCGTCCCAGTCCGCCGCCGATGGCCGCCGTGGCCCGGCCGGCGCCGCCGCCGATGGCGCGGCCCGCGCCGCCGCCGCCACGTCCGGCGGCCCCGCCGCCGGGCAAGAGATGTCCGCCGAACGTCCCGCATTGCTGAGCCGCGGCGCGTTGGCCTGAGGTCGGCGCGGTTGCAACATCGGCCTGTTTTCGATATGGCCGGACCGCCGGACTGATCGATCGTGGGCGCAGGACGTCGACGGCCGACGACGTGTTGCGGGGGCATCAGTGATATCAGCGTTTGTCGGGACCTTGCGCACGCTGTCTTTGCGAAGCTCAATCATGGCCGCGCTTTGCGGCGTCGGTATCGCCGGCCTGCCATCGCCAAGCGATGCGCAAGCGCTGCCGGGCGCCGAAGCCGTCTATGCCTCGGCGCCGCCGCGCCTGCTCCAGATCCGCACGCTCGTGGCCGATGCCGGCCGCCAGACCTCGACCGGATCCGGCTTTCTGGTCTCCGCCGACGGGCTCGCGGTCACGAACTATCACGTTGTGTCGGATGCAGCACTCGAGCCGAAGACGTACCGGCTCGAATATACGGGAGCCGATGGCACGCAGGGCGGCGTCACGTTGCTCGCTGTCGACCTGCCCAACGATCTCGCGCTCGTTCGCGTCGACAAGCAGAACGCGCCGTTCTTTTCGTTCGACAAGGCCGCGCTCGACGGCAGCCTGCCGAAAGGCGAGCGGCTCTATTCGCTCGGCAACCCGCTCGACCTCGGCTTCACCATCATCGAGGGAACGTATAACGGTCTCGTCGAGCACAGCTACAACGATCACATCCATTTCACCGGCGCGCTCAATCCCGGCATGAGCGGCGGGCCCGCGGTCAATGCGCAAGGCCAGGTGGTCGGCATCAACGTCGCCACGCGCCGCGGCGGCCAGCTCATCAGCTTCCTGGTGCCCGCCCGCTTCGCGGCCGCGCTCCTGGCGCGCGGCCAGGACGCCAGGCCGGCCGCGGCCGATCTGCGCAAGGACGTGATCGCGCAGCTTACGAGCTGGCGTGGAGCGCTCTACAAGTCGCTGGGCGAGGAGGGCTTCCGCGATCGGGTGTTCGGGTCCTATCAGGCGCCGGAGACGCGCGCGGGCTGGTTCGAATGCTGGGCGAGCACCAATGTCAGCGCATCGCCGAAGCCGCGCGCCAGCATCAATTCGACCAGTTGCAAGGCCGAGGCCAGCGTCTATGTCGCCTCCGACCTCAACACCGGCGTGGTGGAGGTCAGCCACTCCTACGCGAAATCGATCGACCTCAATCAATTCCAGTTCGCGACCGTGCTGACGCAGCTGGCGCAGCCGCGACTCACCCAGGGCGGTTCTTTTCGCAAATGGTACACGCCGCAGCATTGCCATGCCGATTTCGTCGGCGTGACGCCGGCGGCCGCTCATCCGTCGCTACGCGTGCTGTGGTGTGCGCAGGGCTATCGCGAGTTCGACGGCCTCTATGACGTCGTGCTGGTCGCGGTGACGCAGGACCATGCCGACGAGGCGCTGGTGTCGCGGCTGAACCTGCAGGCGATCGCCTATGACGACGCCTTGCGCCTCGGCAAGAGCTTCCTCGAACGCCTGCAGGTCGCACGATGATCTGGATCGAGATCCTCTCCAAGCATCGCGACGTCGCCGGCCGCTTCCGCGTCGATGCCGCCGAGATCAGCATCGGCCGCGGCTACGACAATCACGTCATCCTCGACGATCCCTATGTCGCCGCGCGCCATGTGCGAATTTTCCGCGACGGCGAGGGGCGCCTGGTCGCCGAGGATCTCGGCAGCGCCAATGGCCTCTTTCTCGATCGCGGCAAGAGCCGGAAGCCGCAGCTCGTCCTCGACGGCGCCAAGCCGATCCGGATCGGCCAGACGCTGCTTCGGATCCGCGACGCCGGCCATGCCGTCGAGCCGGAGCGGCTCGCGGGCTCCGAACGCGGGGCGCTGCCGATCATCGCCGCGATCGCCCTCGGTGTCGTCCTGCTCGCGATCAACGCGGTGATGACCTGGTTTGCGCAGACCTCCGAGGCGCATCTGTCCGATTATCTTGTGCCGACCGTCACGATGATCGGGGTGGTCGTCGCATGGGTTGGCGTCTGGGCGCTGCTGGCGCGGCTGTTTTCCGGCCGCTCGCATTTTCTGCGCCACCTCCTGATCGCGCAGGCGGGTCTGATTGCGTTCTGGGTCTACAGCGAGTTCGCCCAGATTGCCTCGTTCGCCCTGACCTGGAGCGCTGTCTTCACCTACGGCTACGTCGTTTCGTGGATCGTTCTCGCCGCGACCTGCTTGCTGCATCTGCGTGAGGTCGGACGCACCCATATGCTCGCCAAGGGCCTGGTGGTCGGCCTTTTGCTGGTGGTCGCGATCGCGATCCAGACCGTGCAGCGGTCGGAGGCGTTGGCGAATTCCGGCCGTCCCAATGTCAGCCACGTGCTGATGCCGCCGTCCCTGCGCCTGGTCCCGGTGCAGGACGAGCAGACCTTCTTCGAAGACGCCGCGCGGCTGAGGGCGAAGCTCGATGCCGACCGCGCCGCGCTGGCCCCGGCCGGTGTGGAGCGCTGATCACAGTTCCACTGTCTTTGCTCCCGGAGGTTGAAAGTTCCCTGGTTCCCGTCATAGCCTCGAACCCCGGGTTTCTACGGGGAGGGGGCAATGAACAGGCGAGCGCTGCTGGGATTGGGAGCGGCATTTCTGGTATCAGGATGCCTGACAGGCAAGGAAGGCACCGAATACGCTGTGGTGTCACAGAAGATCGGGGCACCGCGTGCCGGGCAGTCCCGCATCATCATCATGAGCTTGAAGGATGCCTGGCTGGACCGGACCACGTGCGACGCCAAGGTCGACGGCGTCGCGCTGAGTCGCCTGATCCCCGGAACCTATGTCTACGTCGACCGTCCGGCCGGTCCGCACCACCTCGTCGCCACCCAGACCCTGTTCCCAGGCGACTCGGTGCTCGATTTCAACACCGAGCCGGGGCGGACCTATTTCTTCTCGATCAGGCCCAGTGATCGGTCCAGGGCCATGCAGGGCGGCGGCATGGCGTTCGGCCTGCTCGGCATGGGCGTCATGGCCGCGGCCTCGTCGGGCGCTGACAACAAGGGCCCGGTCGACTTCGTTCCGCTGCAGGAGGGGCAGGCCCGGACGGCGATGGTCGAGCTTCTGCAGGCCGAATGAGCCCATTTTCCTTGCGTTGCGCCAAAATCCGGCTATATAGCGCGCCATCTCACACGGAAACTTGGCTCTCCTAGAGGGCGTCCGGTGGCAAGCCGGGCCTTGACGGCCCGTTTTTGCTCACGCGTTTCCGGAGGAATCAACCGGAGAATATCCAATGGCGCTGCCTGAATTCACGATGCGTCAGCTGCTCGAAGCTGGCGTGCACTTTGGTCACCAGTCTCACCGCTGGAATCCGAAAATGGCCGATTTCATTTTCGGAGCCCGCAACAACATCCACATCATCGATCTCGCCCAGACCGTGCCGCTGCTGCACACGGCGCTGCAGGCCGTCAGCGACACCGTCGCCAAGGGCGGCCGCATCCTGTTCGTCGGCACCAAGCGCCAGGCGCAGGACAACGTGGCCGATGCAGCCAAGCGCTGCGCGCAGTATTTCGTCAATTCGCGCTGGCTCGGCGGCACGCTGACCAACTGGAAGACGATCTCGGCCTCGATCAAGCGCCTGCGTCATCTCGACGAGGTGCTGTCCTCGGGCGAAGCCAACTCCTACACCAAGAAGGAGCGGCTGACCCTGCAGCGCGAGCGCGACAAGCTCGACCGCTCGCTCGGCGGCATCAAGGACATGGGCGGTCTGCCCGACATGATCTTCGTGATCGACACCAACAAGGAAGACATCGCGATCCAGGAGGCCCAGCGCCTCAAGATCCCGGTGGCCGCGATTGTCGACACCAATTGCGATCCGAAGGGCATCACCTATGTCGTGCCCGGCAATGACGACGCCGGCCGCGCCATTTCGCTGTACTGCGACCTGATCGCGCGGGCCGCCATCGACGGCATCTCGCGCGCGCAGGGCGAGCTCGGGATCGACGTCGGCGCCTCGGCGGCTCCGCTCGAGGAAGATCTTCCGGCTGCGTCCACTTCGACGTTCCAGGGTCTGCCTGGTCCGCGCGGCACCGCCGATGATCTCAAGAAGCTCACCGGCGTGTCCGGTGCGATCGAGAAGAAGCTCAACGACCTCGGCATCTTCCACTACTGGCAGCTCGCCGAGCTCAACCACGACACCGCGCACCAGATCGGCGAAGAAGTCGGTCTCCCGAGCCGGGCCGATGCCTGGGTCGCGCAGGCCAAGTCGCTCGCCGACGCGTAAGACGACACAACACCATTCTGGCCGGCGTCTCACGCCGGCCATCGCGACTGAGATAGGTTTTTCCTGGCAGCGGGCGGCGACGAGCCATCCGCTGCGTCGCGCTTTGGACAGGCAAAAGGACGTTCAACGATGGCTAATATCACCGCAGCGATGGTGAAGGACCTGCGCGAGTCGACCGGCGCGGGCATGATGGACTGCAAGGCCGCGCTCACCGAGAACGGCGGCGACATGCAGGCCGCGCAGGATTGGCTGCGCAAGAAGGGCCTGTCGAAGGCCGCCAAGAAGGCCGGTCGCGTTGCGGCCGAGGGCCTGATCGGCGCGCTGACCTCCGGTAAGAAGGGCGTGGTCGTCGAGGTCAATTCCGAGACCGACTTCGTCGCCCGCAACGAGCACTTCCAGGGTTTGGTCAAGATGATTGCCCAGGTCGCGCTCGACGTCGGGGCCGACGTGGAGAAGATCAAGGCCGCCAAGGTGGGCAGCATCACGGTCGAGGCCGCGATTGCCGATTCGATCGCCACCATCGGTGAGAACCAGACGCTGCGGCGTGCGGCTTCGCTCGAAGTGAGCCAAGGCGTCGTGTCGAGCTACGTCCATGGCGCCGTCATCGAGGGTGCCGGCAAGCTCGGCGTGATCGTGGCGCTGGAGTCGCCCGGTAAGACCGACGAGCTCGCCGTGCTCGGCCGTCAGCTCGCGATGCACGTCGCCGCGGCCAATCCGCAGGCGATCGATGCGGCGGGTCTCGATCCGGAGCTCGTCAAGCGCGAGAAGGACGTGCTCGCCGACAAGTATCGTCAGCAGGGCAAGCCGGAAAACGTGATCGAGAAGATCGTCGAGTCCGGTCTGAAGACCTACTACAAGGAAGTCACCCTGCTCGAGCAGGCCTTCATCCACGACAGCGGCAAGTCGGTCGCGCAGGCGCTGAAGGAAGCCGAAGGCAAGGTCGGCGGTCCGATCAAGGTTGCCGGTTTCGTCCGCTATGCCCTCGGTGAGGGTATCGAGAAGGAAGAGACCGACTTCGCTGCCGAAGTCGCCGCCGCCAGCGGCAAGAAGTAACGACTGAGCACAGTCACGATCCGGCGCGGCGTTCGCGCCGGATCTCAACGCGCGGGATAGGAGAGCATTGGCACATGGCTGAGCCGGTCTATCGTCGCGTCGTGGTCAAGCTGTCCGGCGAATATCTCGCGGGCCCTCATTCCTTCGGCATCGACCAGCCGACCGTCGATCGCATCGCCGATGACCTCATCGCGGCCCAGAAGCTCGGCGTCGAGATCGCAGTCGTGGTCGGCGGCGGCAACATGGTGCGCGGCGTCGAGGTTTCGTCGCAGGGCGTGTCGCGTCCGACCGGCGACACCATGGGCATGCTCGCCACCGTCATGAACTGCCTGGCGCTGGAAGCCGCCATCCAGCGCAAGGGCACCCCGGCGCAGGCGCTCTCGGCTTTCGTCATGCCGGAGGTGTGCGAGCTGTTCACGCGCGCTGCGGCGCACAAGTCGCTGGCCGAAGGACGCATCGTCGTGCTCGGGGGCGGCACCGGCAATCCCTATTTCACGACCGATACCACAGCGGTCTTGCGGGCGGCCGAGATCGGTGCCCAGGCCGTGCTCAAGGCCACCAATGTCGACGGGGTCTATAGCGCCGATCCCAAGAAGGATCCGGCCGCCAAGCGCTTCGACCGGCTGACCCATTCGCAGGCCATCGAGGGCGGCTACAAGGTCATGGACGCGACCGCATTCGCCCTTGCCCGGGAAACGTTGCTGCCTATCATTGTGTTCTCCATTGCCGAACCGGGCTCGATCGGCGCGATGCTGCAGGGCGAAGGGCGCGGCACCATCGTCGCGGGGTGAGCCGCGGCACCGTCGGCCGCCGGTGTTGGACCGATCCCGAGCCTGCGGTAGAAGCGTAAGCGAGACAGGAATTCATCCGGGAGTCGCCCGAGTCCGGCCGCAGGCATTTCAAGGCCTGGCAGAGCCGGCCGCAACGCTCCGGATTGCAGAAAGGAAAGCGTGATGAGCACGGGCAATTTCGACCTCAACGAACTGAAGCGCCGCATGCAGGGCGCGACCCAGGCGCTGAAGCACGAGCTCGGCGGCCTGCGCACCGGCCGCGCCTCGGCATCGATGGTGGAGCCGGTCCAGGTCGAGGCCTATGGCTCGCACATGCCGCTCAACCAGCTCGCGACCGTCTCCGTGCCCGAGCCGCGCCTGCTCTCGGTGCAGGTCTGGGACCGCTCCATGGTCAAGGCCGTCGAGAAGGCGATCGTCGATTCCAACCTCGGCCTGTCGCCGGCGACCGAAGGCCAGGTGATCCGGCTGCGCATTCCCGAGCTCAACCAGGAGCGGCGCAAGGAGCTGGTCAAGGTCGCGCATAAATATGCGGAAGCTGCCCGTGTCGCCGTCCGCCATGTCCGCCGCGACGGTCTCGATACCCTCAAGAAGCTCGAGAAGAATCACGAGATGTCCGAGGACGATCAGGAGCGCCTCGCTGCCGATGTGCAGAAGGCGACCGACAGCGTGATCTCGGAGATCGACCAGCTGCTGGCGGCGAAGGAAAAGGAAATCCTCACCGTCTGAAGGATGCGCTTGATGTCCAATGCCGCGGCCCCGATGACGGAGGCGCCGGACCGGTCCGACGGACCGGCCCATGTTGCCATCATCATGGATGGCAACGGCCGCTGGGCTGCGGCCCGCGGGCTGCCGCGCGCGGAAGGGCATCGCCGTGGCGTCGAGGCGTTGCGCCGCGTGGTGCGCGCCTCGCATGAGCTCGGCATTCGCTATCTCACCATCTTCTCGTTCTCGTCCGAGAACTGGTCGCGTCCGGCCAGCGAGATCGGCGACCTGTTTGGGCTGCTCCGCCGCTTCATCCGCAACGATCTCGCGACCCTGCATCGCGACGGCGTGCGTGTCAGGGTGATCGGCGAGCGCGACGGGCTCGAGCCCGACATCTGCGCGCTCCTCAGCGAGGCCGAGGAACTGACCCGGGGCAACACGAAGCTGACGCTCGTGGTCGCCTTCAACTACGGCTCGCGCCAGGAGATCGCGCGCGCGGCGCAGCGTCTGGCCAGCGAGGTCGCCGAGGGCCGGCGCGATCCGGCTTCGATCGATGCCGATGCGATCGGCGCTCATCTCGATGCGCCCGATATTCCAGATCCCGATCTCATCATCCGCACCAGCGGCGAGCAGCGGCTGTCCAACTTCCTGATGTGGCAGGCGGCCTATAGCGAGCTGGTGTTCGTGCCGATCCATTGGCCCGACTTCGACAAGGCCGCGCTGGAGGGCGCGATCGCCGAGTTCGGCCGGCGTGAACGCCGCTTCGGCGGTCTCGTGGCGAAAACCGCCTCGTGACCAAACGGGATACCGCTGCCGTGAGAGACGCCGCCAACGCCGCGCAGCGCAATGATCCCGCGCCGCCGAAAAAGGCTGCAACCAGCAATCTGGTGATGCGGGTTGCCGCGGCGCTGGTGCTGGTGCCGCTGGCGCTCGGCGCCGCCTATGCCGGCGGCGTATTCTGGACCGCACTGGTCACGGTGGTCGCGGTCGGCCTGTATCTCGAATGGCTGATGGTGGTGGGCGAGGTTCGCACGGCCAGCGTCGGCACGGCCGGCGCACTGGCCATCGGCGTTGCCGGCCTTTGCTGCGCCTATGGCCTGATCGACTTCGCCGTCGTCGTGCTTGGGCTCGGCCTGGTCGCCGTCACTGCGCTCGCTGCGGGACGTCGCGCCTGGGTGGCCGCCGGCTTCGCCTACGCGTCGGCCGCCGAGCTCGGCTCGGTGCTGGTGCGCTTCGATGCCGCCGAGGGATGGCATGCGCTGGTGCTGGTGTTTCTGGTCGTATGGGCCAGCGACATCGGCGGCTACGTGGCGGGCCGCAGCATCGGCGGGCCGAAGCTCGCGCCGCGGATCAGCCCGAACAAGACCTGGGCCGGCGCCGTCGGCGGCTTCGCCGCCAGCCTCGTCGCCGCGGCCGCCTGGTCGATGGCCGGCGCCGGCGGCCTGATGGCGATGCTTATGCTCGCCGCGGCGCTGTCGGTGGTCTCGCAGCTCGGCGACCTGCTCGAATCTGCGGTGAAGCGGCAGTTCGGGGTCAAGGACTCCAGTCACATCATTCCCGGCCATGGCGGTCTGTTGGATCGCCTGGACGGCTATGTCGCGGCGATCGTCGTCGCCGCGTTGCTCGGTTTGCTGCGCGGCGGCCTCGATGGCGTCGGCCGCGGTCTTCTGGTTTGGTGACCGGCAGCGCGGCTGGCCGGTCGAGATTGTTTGGTGAGAACATGAGCGCAGTGCCATTGCGGAACAACAAGGCCGGTCTCGCGGAGGTGCGCAGCGTCACCGTGCTCGGCGCCACCGGCTCGATCGGCGATTCGACCATGGACCTCGTGCGCGGCGCGCCGGAGCGCTACCGCGTCGAGGCGCTGACCGGCAACAGCAACGTCCAGGGCCTGGTGAAGCTGGCCCGGGAGTTCAACCCGCGCTTCGTGGCGGTGGCCGATCCGGCCGGCCTCGACGAGCTGCGCGACGCGCTGGCGGGCACCGGGATCGAATGCGGGGCAGGGGAGAGCGCCATCATCGAGGCGGCAGCCCGTCCCGCCGACTGGGTCATGGCCGCCGTCTCCGGCGCCGCCGGCCTCAAGCCGGCGCTCGCCGCGGTGGACCGCGGCGCGACCGTGGCGCTCGCCAACAAGGAATGCCTGGTCTGTGCCGGCGATTTCTTCATGGAGCGGGCCGCGCGGGCTGGCGCCTGCATCCTGCCGGCCGATTCGGAGCACAACGCGCTGTTCCAGGCGCTGTCCTCGGGCAATCGCGAGGAACTGGTGCGGGTGATCATCACCGCCTCGGGCGGCCCGTTCCGCACCTGGGCGCCGGCCGATATCGAGCAGGCGACCTTGGCCCAGGCGCTGAAACATCCGAACTGGAGCATGGGCCAGAAGATCACGATCGATTCGGCCTCGATGATGAACAAGGGCCTCGAGGTGATCGAGGCGTCCTACCTGTTCGCGCTGTCGCCCGACGAGATCGACGTCCTGGTGCATCCGCAGTCGATCGTCCACGGCATGGTCGAGTTCTCCGACCGTTCGGTGGTGGCGCAGCTCGGCGCGCCGGACATGAGGATTCCGATCGCCCATTGCCTGGGCTGGCCGGAGCGCATCAAGGGGCCGTCGGCCCGGCTCGATCTCGCCAAGATCGGCACGCTGACCTTCGAGGCCCCGGACTTCGAGCGGTTCCCCGGTCTGCGGCTGGCGTACGATTCGCTGCGCACCGGGCGCGGCGCGACGACGGTGTTCAACGCGGCCAACGAGGTCGCCGTCGCGGCCTTCATCGCTGGTCACATCCGGTTCGGTGCGATCGCCCGGCTGGTCGAGGCGACCCTCGAGGACTGGACGCGTTCGGGTAATCTGGCACCGTTGACCTCGGCGGACGACGCCATCGCCATTGACCATGACGCGCGAAAAAGGGCCTCCGGCCTCTTGCCTCAAATCGCCGCAAAAGCATCTTAAAGGGTTGGACGGGCCACCGGCCCATCGGGAAGGTCATCGATGTCGGAATTTTTCCACCATATCTTCAATACGTTGAGCCACGGCCTTCTCGGCTACATCGTCCCGTTCCTGTTCGTGCTGACGATCGTGGTGTTTTTCCACGAACTCGGCCATTTCCTGATCGCACGCTGGGCCGGCGTGAAGGTGTTGACGTTTTCGCTCGGATTTGGCCCAGAACTGATCGGTTTCAACGACCGCCACAACACCCGCTGGAAGATCTCGGCGATCCCGCTCGGCGGCTACGTGAAGTTCTTCGGCGACGAATCCGAGGCCTCGACGCCTTCGGCCGAGGCGCTCGCCAAGATGACGGCCGAGGAGCGGGCCGACAGCTTCCACCACAAGACCGTCGGTCAGCGCGCTGCGATCGTCGCGGCCGGCCCGATCGCCAATTTCATCCTCGCGGTCATCATCTTCGCCGGCATGGCGCTGTATTTCGGCAAGCCGAACACGACCCCGCGGGTCGATGCCGTCCAGCCGGACAGCGTCGCGGCCCAGGCCGGCTTCAAGGACGGTGACGTCGTCGCCGCCATCGACGGCCGGGCGATCGAGACCTTCGCCGACATGCAGCGCGTCGTCTCGGTCAGCGCCGGCACCGAATTGTCCTTCCTGATCAAGCGGGACGGCACGGAACTCACCCTGAAGGCGACGCCGGCGCTCAAGGAGGTCAAGGACCTGTTCGGCAACAGCCACCGGATCGGCGTGCTCGGCATCCAGTACAACGCCAAGCCGGACGAATCGCGGTCGATCCCCGTTGGGTTCCTCGAGTCGATCAAGATCGGTTTCGAGCAGGTCTGGTTCATCATCTCCACGACCTTCAAGTTCATCGCCTCGCTGTTCGCGGGCGCCGGAAGCGCTGGCGACGTCGGCGGTCCGATCCGAATCGCACAACTCTCGGGACAGGCAGCCAGCCTCGGCTTCCAGTTCGTTGTGCAACTGTGCGCGACGCTGTCGGTCTCGATCGGGCTCCTGAACCTGTTCCCGGTTCCGCTGCTCGATGGCGGACACCTGTTGTTCTATGGGGTCGAGGCCGTCCGCGGCCGGCCGCTGTCGGAGCGGGCGCAGGAGATGGGGTTCCGAATCGGCCTCGGGCTGGTCCTCATGCTGATGGTCTTTGCAACCTATAACGATATCCTTCACCTCGCCGGGTCCTGAGCGCGGCTTTTTTACGACGTGGCCGTTGGGCAACGTTTTGAAACGAATTTGAAAATTCAGAGAGATCCGGCGTTTGCCGCCGGGTCCAAATTGGCTACAAGCGAACGACAAATGGGAATCTGTCGGGTTCGTAGGGGTACGGAACCGGCAACGGAATATAAGGGCGCGTAGCGCATGAAGTTCGGATTGCGGGTGCGGGGGGGCTTGGCGGCCGCCTTTATCATGTTCGCCGGCCCGGTGGCTTTGCCGCTGGCGAGCGTGGTTCTTTCGTCGCCAGCTGCGGCTCAGACGGTCAACTCGATCGAAGTGGTCGGTAACCGCCGCGTCGAGCTGGAGACCATCCGCTCGTACTTCAAGCCGGGCCCCGGCGGGACGCTCGACGCCGGCCGGGTCGATGACGGCCTCAAGGCGCTGATCGAGACCGGCCTGTTCTCCGACGTGAAGATCAACCGCCAGGGCGGGCGCCTGATCGTCACGGTCGTCGAGAACCCGGTGATCGGCCGCGTCGCGTTCGAGGGCAACAAGAAGGTCAAGGACGAGCAGCTCCAGGCGGAAGTGCAGTCGAAGCCGCGCGGCACGCTGTCGCGCCCGATGGTGCAGTCCGACGCCCAGCGCATCGCGGAGATCTATCGCCGCTCGGGCCGTTACGACGTGCGCGTCACGCCGGAAATGATCGAGCAGCCGAACAACCGCGTCGACCTGATCTTCACGATCGAGGAAGGCGCGAAGACCGGCGTGAAGTCGATCGAGTTCGTCGGCAACAACGCCTTCTCGTCCTATCGCCTCAAGGACGTCATCAAGACCCGCGAGACCAACCTCCTGAGCTTCCTCGGCTCGGGCGACGTCTACGATCCGGACCGTGTCGAGGCCGACCGCGACCTGATTCGCCGCTTCTACCTGAAGAACGGCTATGCCGACGTGCAGGTCGTGGCTGCGCTCAGCGAGTACGATCCGGAGCGCAAGGGCTTCCTCGTGACCTTCAAGATCGAGGAAGGCCAGCAGTACCGGGTCGGTTCGGTCGACTTCCAGTCGTCGATCGCGACGCTCGACGCCACCACGCTGCGCGGATATTCGCGCGTCAGCGTCGGCTCGCTCTACAACGTCGAGAACATCGAGAAGTCGGTCGAGGAGATGCAGATCGAGGCCTCGCGGCGCGGCTACGCGTTCGCGGTGGTCCGTCCGCGCGGCGATCGCAACTTCGAGGCTCATACGGTGTCGGTCGTGTTCGCCATCGACGAGGGCCCGCGCACCTATATCGAGCGCATCAACATCCGCGGCAACACCCGCACCCGTGACTACGTCATTCGCCGCGAGTTCGACATCTCCGAGGGCGACGCCTACAACCGCGCCCTGGTGGACCGTGCCGAGCGCCGCCTGAAGAACCTCGACTTCTTCAAGGACGTGAAGATCGTCACCGAGCCGGGCTCTTCGAGCGACCGCGTGGTCCTGAACGTCAACCTGGAAGAGAAGTCGACCGGTGACTTCTCGATCTCCGGCGGTTATTCGACCACGGACGGTGCGCTCGCCGAGGTCTCGATCTCCGAGCGCAACTTCCTCGGCCGCGGCCTGTTCGCCAAGGCGTCGGTGACCTACGGCCAGTTCGCCCGCGGCTACTCGCTGTCGTTCGTCGAGCCCTATCTGCTCGACTACCGGGTCGCGCTGGGCCTCGACCTGTACCAGCGCCAGCAGCTCGCCAACAACTTCATCTCCTACGGCACCAAGACGCTCGGCTTCAGCCCGCGCCTCGGCTTCCAGTTGCGTGAAGACCTGTCGCTGCAACTGCGCTACTCGATCTACCGCCAGGAGATCTCGCTGCCGGCGACGCTGTCGGACTGTAACAACGTCGCGGCCGGCACCCTGATCGGCAACCGCTTCGTGCCGTTCAATCCGACGCCGGCGTTCATCAATGCCAATGGTCTCGCCGATCCGAACGGCGGTCTCGGCTGCTTTGCCAATGGCGAGGCCTCGCTGCCGGTCCGCCAGGAGCTGGCGAACGGCGCGACGCTGACCTCGGCGCTCGGTTACACGCTGAACTACAACACGCTCGACAACAACAAGAACCCGACCGACGGCCTGCTGGTCGACTTCAAGCAGGACTTCGCGGGTGTCGGCGGCGACGTGTCGTACCTGAAGACCGCGTTCGATGCGAAGTACTTCACCCCGCTGGTGTCGGACATCGTCAGCATCGTCCACCTCCAGGGCGGCATCCTGAACAAGATCGGCAATACGCAGCTGCGCATGCTCGATCACTTCCAGATGGGTCCAAACCTGGTTCGCGGCTTCGCTCCGAACGGCATTGGTCCGCGCGATATCAATCCGTTCGGCACGCAGGACGCGCTGGGCGGCACCAAGTACTGGGGCGCTTCGCTCGAACTGCAGATGCCGTTCTGGTTCCTGCCCAAGGAGACGGGCCTGAAGGGGGCCGTCTACGCCGACGCTGGCGGCCTGTGGGGCTATCAGGGTCCGACGTCCTGGGCTGCGACGGGCGAGGTTAATACCCCCGGCTGCATCAAGCCGACGCGCAACCCGAACAACGCCGGCACCTGCCTTGGTCTGCAGTTCGATGACCAGAACAAGGTCCGGACCTCGGTCGGCGTGGGTCTGGTGTGGGCGTCGCCGTTCGGTCCGCTGCGCTTCGACTACGCGATCCCGCTCACCAAGGGTCAGTTCGACCGGACGCAGGAATTCCGGTTCGGCGGCGGTACCTCGTTCTGAGCCTGGGCCGATCGAATCCGGGTTGGCATCGACCAACCTCGCCGGTGTAAGAAATGGGAGCTCGGTTCCGGGACACCGGAGCCGGGCTCTGACTTTTTGTCTTGAGAGTACGACGGAATGGCCCAGCCGACCTTCTTCCAATCGCCGCCGCCCACGACCCTGGCGGCGATCGCCGCCGCCGCCAAGGCCACCCTGGTCGACCCATCCCGCGGCGAGCAGGTCGTCAAGGGACTGGCGTCGCTCGACGAGGCCGGCCCGATGCATCTGGCGTTCTTCGACAACCTCAGATACGCAGGCCAGCTCGCCGGGACCAAAGCGGGCGCCTGCCTGGTCAGTCCGCGATTCGAGGCGCGCGTGCCGTCCCACGTCGCAGTGCTTCGCGCCAATCAGCCGTTCCGCGCCTTCGTGCAGCTCGCGCGCGAGTTCCATGCCGACGCACTGCGGCCGCAGCCCTGGTTCGGCGACGATGGAATCTCGCCTCAAGCCATCATCGATCCCACCGCGCGGCTGGAGGACGGCGTCATCGTCGAGCCGCTGGCGGTGATCGGCGCCCATGTCGAGATCGGCTCGGGGACGATCGTTGGTGCGGGTGCCGTGATCGGTCCCCACGTCAAGATCGGTCGCGACTGCAATGTCGGCGCCCGCACCGTCATCCAGTGCGCGCTGATCGGCAACGACGTCCTGATCCATCCTGGCTGCAGCATCGGCCAGGATGGCTACGGCTTCATCTTCTTCGGCGCGGATGGGCACACCAAGGTGCCGCAGACCGGGCGGGTGCTGATCCAGAACCATGTCGAGGTCGGCGCCGGCACGACGATCGACCGTGGCAGCCTGCGCGACACGGTGATCGGCGAGGGCACCAAGATCGACAACCAGGTGCAGATTGGCCACAATGTCACAATCGGACGGCATTGCCTGCTGGCGGCCCAGATCGGGCTGGCAGGAAGTCTCACGATCGGCGACAACGTCGCGCTCGGGGCGAAGGTTGGTATCAACAATCACCTGACGATCGGCGATGGTGCGCAGGTGACGGCGATGAGCGGCGTCAAGGACGACATTCCGCCGAACGGCCGGTGGGGCGGTTTCTTCGCCAAGCCGACCAAGCAGTGGTTCCGCGAGATCGTTGCGGTGGAACGGCTGGTGCGAGATTCGACCGCGACGAACAGGGACGAGGGACGGGAGTGATGGAGGAGTCACCCATCAGGTTTGCGGACGTCGACATCAACGAGATTCTCAAGACGCTGCCGCACCGTTATCCATTTCTCCTGATCGACCGCGTGAAGAACATCCGGGCCGACTACAGCGGCATCGGCGTCAAGAACGTCTCGATCGGCGAGCCCTGCTTCCAGGGGCACTTTCCGGAGCGGCCGGTCTATCCGGGCGTGCTGATGATCGAGGGCATGGCCCAGACCGCCGGCGTGATCGGCATCAAGTCGGTCGAGGGCACGGAAAAGCCGCGCGCGGTGTATTTCCTCACCATCGACAAGTGCAAGTTCCGCAAGCCGGTGCTGCCCGGCCAGACCATCGAGTATCACATGCGCTCGATCGGCCGGCGCAAGACGATGTGGTGGTTCCACGGCGATGCCAAGGTCGACGGCGTCGTCGTCGCCGAGGCCGATGTCGGCGCGATGCTGACCGACTGACGGGCTGGTAGAAAGTTGATTGCGTCGAAATGAGCAAGATTGATCCCACCGCACGCGTCGAGGATGGCGCCGTCATCGGTGAGGGGACCGTGATCGGTCCTTACTGCATCGTCGGCCCCAACGTCGTGATCGGGGCCAACTGCAAGCTGATCAGCCACGTCCAGATCATGGGCCACACCACGCTCGGCGATGACAACGTGATCTCGCCCTTCGTCGTGCTCGGCGGCGCGCCGCAGGATCTCAGCTATCGCGGCGAGCCGCATCGGCTCGAGATCGGCTCCGGCTGCACCTTCCGTGAAGGCGTGACGATGAACATCGGCACCACGAAAGGCGGCGGCCTGACCAAGGTCGGCAATGCCGGGTTCTTCATGAACAATGCCCATGTCGCCCACGATTGCGTTGTCGGCGACAACGTGATCTTCGCGACCTCGGCGACACTTGGCGGCCATGTCGAGGTCGGTGATTCCGTCTACATCGGCGGTCTGTCCGCGGTGCATCAGTTCACCCGCATCGGCCATGGCGTGATGGTCGGCGGCGTCTGCGGCGTACGCGGCGATATCATTCCGTATGGCCTCGCCAACGGCCAGTATGCCGCGCTCGAAGGTCTCAACGTCATTGGCATGAAGCGCCGCAAGTTCACACGCGAGCGCCTCGCCACGGTGCGTGCCTTCTATCAAAAGCTTTTCCATGGCCCCGGCGTGTTCGCCGATCGCCTCGCGGCGGTGCGGCCGCTGGCCGGCGAGGATCCCGCCATTGCCGAGATCCTCGCCTTCATCGATGGCGGCCGACATCGCGCCTTGTGCCTGCCCGAGATCGGCAGGCCGGCCATCGAGCCGTAGCGCCATGGCGACGCCGGCCGCCGTGACCTCTCCGCCGATCGGCATGATCGCCGCGGGCGGGGTGCTGCCTTTCGCGGTCGCCGATGCCATCGTCGCGCGCGGCCAGACGCCGGTGCTGTTCGCCTTGAAGGGCATCTGCGATCCAAAGCCGCTGGCGCGCTTCCGTCATCACTGGATCGGCCTCGGCCAACTCGGCAATGCCCTGAAGCTCCTGAAGGCCGAGGGCGTTCGCGATCTCATGTTCATCGGCAATCTCGTTCGTCCGGCCGTGTCGGAGATCCGCTTCGACTGGGGCACGCTGCGCGAGCTGCCCTACATCTGGTCGGCCTTTCGCGGCGGTGACGATCATCTGCTGTCCGGCGTCGGCCGCATCTTCGAGCGTCACGGCTTTCACATGATCGGCGTCAAGGACGTCGCCCCCAATCTGCTCGTGCCCGAAGGGCGGCTGACGCGGAGCGGGCCCAACGATCTGGTGACTGGCGACATCGCCAAAGGAATGTCCGTGCTCCGCGCCATGGCGCCGTTCGATGTCGGGCAGGCCGTGGTCGTGATCGACGGCCACGTCGTTGCGCTCGAGGACATCGAGGGCACCGACGGGCTGCTGGCCCGCGTGGCGCGGCTGCGCGCCGATCGCCGCATTCGTGCTGCTGCCGGGCGCGGCGTGCTGGTGAAGGCGCCCAAGGCTGGCCAGGACCTGCGTTACGACCTGCCGACCATCGGTCCGCGAACCATCGAGGGACTTTCGGCCGCGGGTCTCGCCGGAGTCGCCGTCGCTGCCGCCTATACTCTGCTCGCCGATCCCCAGGAGACAGTGGCTGCCGCCGATCGGGCAGGCGTGTTCATCACGGGTGTCACGGCGTGACGCCCCGGCCTCCGGCAGGCCCGGCCATGCGCAGGATCTGCTTGGTCGCGACCGAAGAGTCCGGTGATCGCCTCGGCGCCAGCCTGATGAAGGTGCTGCGCCAGCGGCTCGGTGACGGCGTCGAATTCTCCGGCGTCGGCGGCCGCGGCATGACACGCGAGGGGCTCGCCTCGCTGTTTCCGATCGAGGAGCTCTCGATCGTCGGCTTCGCGGCGGTGCTGAAGCAGCTGCCCAAGATCCTCCGCCTGATCCGCGGCACCGTCGATGCGATCGTTGCGGACCAGCCCGACGTGCTCGTCATCATCGACAGTCCCGATTTCACCCAGCGCGTGGCGAAGCGGGTTCACGCGCGCGATCCCGAGATTCCGATCGTGAACTACGTGGCACCGACCGTATGGGCGTGGCGCCCGGGCCGGGCACGCGCGATGCGCGGCTACGTCGATCACGTGCTGGGCTTGCTGCCGTTCGAGCCGGAGGCGTTCCGAAGGCTCAATGGTCCGCCCTGTACCTATGTCGGCCATCCCCTGATCGAGCAGCTCGCCAACCTGCGGCCCAATGCGGCAGAGCAGGCGCGCCGAGATGCCGCCCCTCCCGTTCTGCTGGTGCTTCCTGGCAGCCGGCGCAGCGAGGTCGCTCGCCACATCGCCGTGTTCGGCGAGACATTGGCGCGGCTGCGCGCCCAAAACCTGGCCTTCGAAGCCGTGCTGCCCACCACGCCGCATCTCGAAGCCGCGGTGCGGGCTGGAGTCGCAAACTGGCCGCTCGTTCCGGAGATCATCACGGGCGAGGCCGAGAAGCGGGCAGCCTTCAGGCGCGCGCGCGCCGCGCTCGCCAAGTCCGGCACGGTGACCCTGGAGCTCGCGCTGTCCGGCGTGCCGATGGTGACGGCGTATCGCGTCGGCGAGATCGAGGCGTTCATTCTCCGGCGAGTCGTCAACGTGCAATCGGTCATTCTCGCCAATCTCGTGATCGGCGAGAACGTCATTCCGGAATTCCTTCAGGAAGCCTGCACGGCCGACAATCTCGCGCCCGTTCTCGCCGATCTCCTGGGCGACGGTCCGATACGTTCGCGCCAGGTCGAAGCGTTCGATCGCCTCGACGCGATCATGTCCACGGGCGCGGCCTCGCCAAGCGTGCGCGCGGCCGACATCGTGCTGGCAACGATGCGCAACGGACGGCGCTGATCAGGCCTGAAGCGGCATCTTGAATTCGAAGGTCGCTCTGTCGCCGGTCGACGTGGCCTGGAGCGTGCCGCCATGCGCTCGCGCAATCTCAGAGGCGATGTAGAGTCCGAGCCCGAGACCATGCTGGCTCGGACGCTCGCCACGCATGTAGGGCTTGAACAGATTCTGCATCGCCTTGTCCGAGATCGGCGGTCCGTGATTGGTGACGGCGAGCACGAAAGAGCCTTCGCTCGTTGTTGCGGAGACCTGGATCGGCTTGTCCTTGTCGCCGTAGGAGATGGCGTTGCCGAGCAGGTTCGAGAACAATTGCCCGATCTTGCTGCGGTCGCATTTGACCGGCTCCGCGATGTTGATCCGGGTCTCGATCTCGTGATCGGGCCAGGTCAGCCGGATCTCGGAGATGACCTGCTCGATCACCGGCGCCAGCGGTTGCCGCGCGTCGGGCTTGATCGTCAGGCCGCCGCCGAGGCGCCCCCGGGCGAAATCCATGATGTTGTCGACCAGTCCGGCCATGCGCATGACTGATTTCTGAATCATGGAAATGATCTCAGGCGCTCTGGCGCTGTCCTGACTGCGGAGCAGCACGCGCATTCCGGCGTCGATCGAAGCCAGTGGATTGCGGAGGTCATGGCCGAGAACGCCGATGAATTGCTCTCTCAGCTCGGCGGTCCGGCGCTCGTCGAGCAGGTCAGCCTGGGTGATCTTCAGCCGTTCCTCGGTCGAAAACCTGCGCTTCTCGCTGAGGCCGAGGCTGGCCTGACTGAGCGCGAAGCGCTGATGAAGCTCCAGCTGGGCCGCGATCAACTCCCCGAACAGCTGAAAGGTGCTGACGATCTCGGGCCGGTCCAGCTCGCGCGGCGCTGGATCGATCGCACACAGGGTGCCCCAGATGGTCCCGTCGGACAGGGTGATCGGAGCGGAGATATAGCTGCGAAAGCCGTAGAGCTTTGGCGTCGGGTGATCGCGAAACATGCGATCCGTCTCGACGTCACAGATGACGACAGCTTTGCCTCGCTCCCGGACCTCGCTGCAGATCGTCGTCTTGACGCGCAGCTCGCCGCCCTCTTTCAGGCCGAAATTGATGTCGTCGCGAACCGCACAACAGACCCATCGATCCGAGGTCACGCGCGCGACCGCAACGAATCCCATCCCGGTGATCCTGCTCACCGAGTCCAGAATTTTGGGAACGGCGTCGAGCTGCTGGACAGCGTCGACGTCCGGGTTGGGATTGGTCGTCATCGTATGCTCGAGCTGGTCCCCGATCCAGGATGCAAGTCGTGTCTTCGATTTGCACCGTTCAACGCATTCAGCCCCGGAACGTTCGCCGGAACAAAATGATCGTCGTGCGATTGAATGAGATTGGACAGGAGACAGAGTGTCCCGCGTTCGGCTCACAAGAAAAACAGTTCTGGTCGTTGAGGACGAGGGGCTGATCCGCGCCAACGCTGTCGACATGATCAGAGACCTCGGTTTCGAAGTCATCGAGGCAGCTGACGCCGATCAGGCCATTTCGCTTCTCGAACGATGTGACCGCATATCGGTGGTCTTCACGGACGTCCAAATGCCGGGGTCGATGGATGGCCTGCGGCTGGTCGCCGTCATCAGGGACCGCTGGCCTCCGGTCGCGCTCCTGGTGACGTCAGGTCAGGTGACCCCTTCGGAACTGCCGTCCGGCGCGCGCTTCCTTGCCAAGCCATACGGGGCCGAGCAGCTCAGGTCTCATCTCGAGGCGCTGGCCTGATGCACTCCCGGCAGATGCCGCGAGTCAGAAAGCTGCGACCTCACAAACGAAACGGCGCCGTCGGGATCGACGGCGCCGTTCGAAAGCGGAGTTGCGCTGCGCTCAGCCGCGCTTGTCCATTTCGACATAGTCGCGCGTCGCGACGCCGGTGTAGAGCTGGCGCGGACGGCCGATCTTCTGTTGCGGATCCTCGATCATCTCGCTCCACTGGCTGATCCAGCCGACGGTGCGGGCGACGGCGAACAGCACGGTGAACATCGACACCGGGAAGCCCATCGCCTTCAGGGTGATGCCCGAGTAGAAGTCGACGTTCGGATAGAGCTTGCGCTCGATGAAGTACTGATCGCTGAGCGCGATCTTCTCGAGCTCCATCGCGACCTTGAGCATCTGATCGTCGGCGTGGCCCGTCTCCTTGAGCACCGCGTGACACATCTTCTGCATGATCTTGGCGCGCGGGTCGTAGTTCTTGTAGACGCGATGGCCGAAGCCCATCAGGCGCACGTCGCTGTTCTTGTCCTTCACCTTGGCGATGAAGTCCGGAATCTTGTCGACGGTGCCGATCTCGGCCAGCATGTTCAGTGCCGCCTCGTTGGCGCCGCCATGCGCCGGACCCCACAGGCAGGCGATGCCGGCGGCGATGCACGCGAACGGGTTGGCTCCCGAGGAGCCGGCGATGCGCACCGTCGAGGTCGAGGCGTTCTGCTCGTGATCGGCGTGCAGGATGAAGATCTTGTCGAGCGCGTCGGCGAGAACCGGGTTCGGCTTGTACTCCTCGCACGGCACCGCGAAGCACATGTGCAGGAAGTTCTCGGCGAACGAGAGCGAGTTCTTCGGATAAACGAAAGGCTGGCCGATGGTGTATTTGTAGGCCATCGCCGCCAGGGTCGGGATCTTCGCGATCATCCGCATCGACGCGATCATGCGCTGCTTCGGATCGTTGATGTCGGTGGAGTCGTGGTAGAATGCGGCGAGCGCGCCGACCGAAGCCACCATGACCGCCATCGGATGCGCGTCGCGGCGGAAGCCGTGGAAGAAGCGCGACATCTGCTCGTGCACCATCGTGTGGTGGGTCACGCGATAGTCGAAATCCTGCTTCTGGGCCTTGGTGGGAAGCTCCCCGTACAGCAGCAGATAGCAGGTCTCCAGGAAGTCGCCCTTCTCGGCGAGCTGCTCGATCGGATATCCGCGGTATTCCAGGACGCCGGCGTCGCCGTCGATATAGGTGATCTTGGACTGGCAGCTGCCGGTCGAGGTGAAGCCGGGATCATAGGTGAACATCCCGGTCTGGGCGTAGAGCTTGCCGATGTCGATGACGTCGGGACCCACGGTGCCGCTCAGGATCGGAAGATCGAAATTCTTGTTGCCGACGGTGAGGGTCGCGGTCTTGCTTGCGGATTTTGCGTCCATCGTTTGTCCCCGATGAGATCGTTAGGCTTGGCCCTTGTTCTTTTTGAGAGATGGCAGGGCAGGTGGACTTTATCCAGTGCGGTGGCTTTGACATTCGCGTCACTGTCGCTGCCAACAGCTTAAGCGAAGGTCAAATCCGAAACCGTACTGGAATCTTATACTTACTAGTGTCCTTCGGCCCTAACATCCGTCAACGAGCCCGCCGCAACGTGTGAAGGATGTTCGAGCCGGGAAAACCAGTGGGTGCCGCGCAAATGCGTATCGTATTGCCCTGTGCGCTGCAAGATGGGGGGCCATGAGACCTTATGAGGTGGTCTGGTCCTCCAGACGGCCCAAGGATTCATCACGCCCCAGGATCGCCAGAACGTCGAAAATACCGGGTGAGGTGGTTCGGCCGGTGAGCGCCGCGCGCAGCGGCTGCGCCACCGCGCCCAGCTTGAGATTGTTGGCTTCAGCAAACGCACGCAGCGCGGCTTCCGTGGCCGGTCCGCTCCAGGACTCGACAGCGGCCAGCGCGTCACGCAGCCGGCCGATCAAGGCGCGGCTGTCCGGCGTCAGCAGGGCGGCGGCCTTGGCGTCGACCGGAAGCGGCCGGTCGGCAAAGATGAAGGCGGCGCCGTCGATCAGCTCCAAGAGCGTCTTGGCGCGCTCCTTCAGGCTCGGCATCGCCAAAGTGAGCTGCGCGCGCGTGGCGTCGTTGAGCTTGGCCTTGAGAGCCGCGCCGTTCGGCACGTAATTCAGCACGTCCTCGAACTGGCGCACCAGCGCCGCATCGTCGCTGTGGCGGATGTAGTGGCCGTTGAGATTTTCCAGCTTGGCAAAGTCGAACCGCGCCGCCGAGCGGCCGATCGCCGGCAGGTCGAACGCCTTGATCATCTCCTCGGTGGAGAAGATCTCCTGGTCGCCATGGCTCCAGCCGAGCCGCACTAGGTAATTGCGCAGTGCCGACGGCAGATATCCCATCGCACGGTAGGCGTCGACGCCGAGCGCGCCGTGGCGCTTCGACAGCTTCGAGCCGTCGGGCCCGTGAATCAGCGGGATGTGCGACATCGACGGCACCATCCAGCCGAGCGCATCGTAGATCTGCTTCTGGCGCGCGGCGTTGATCAGATGGTCGTCGCCGCGGATGACGTGGGTGACGCCCATGTCGTGGTCGTCGACGACGACCGCCAGCATGTACGTCGGATTGCCATCGCCTCGCAGCAGCACGAGGTCGTCGAGGTTCTCGTTCTGCCAGACCACGCGGCCCTGCACCTGATCCTCGATCACGGTCTCGCCGGTCAGCGGCGCGCGCAGCCGGATCGTCGGCTTGACGCCTTCGGGCGCCTCCTTGGGATCGCGGTCGCGCCACATGCCGTCGTAGAGCCGGGTGCGGCCTTCCGCGCGTGCCTTCTCGCGCATCGCGGCCAGCTCCTCGGCGGTGGCATAGCAGCGATACGCCATGCCGCTGGCGAGCAGTTGCTCGGCGACCTCGCGATGGCGCGCAGCGCGGCTATATTGGTAGATGACCTCGCCGTCCCAATCGAGCTCGAGCCATTTCAGGCCGTCGAGGATGGCGTCGATCGCCGCGCTGGTCGAGCGCTCGCGGTCGGTGTCCTCGATCCTGAGCAGCATCTTGCCGCCGCGGCCGCGCGCATACAGCCAGTTGAACAGGGCCGTCCGGGCGCCTCCGATGTGGAGAAAGCCGGTCGGGGAGGGGGCAAAGCGCGTGACGATCGGGGTGGTCATGGGCGGCAGCACGAAATCCAGGCAGGGGCTCAAGAGGGCGGGGGGTGTATAGCAGGCCTATCGCATAACTAAAGCCTTCCTTGGGGGAAGCGGATTTGGCAGATAGGCTGCCAAATTCCGGAGCAGGATATTCTTGATGACCACGACGACAGACACGGCGGCGACGGCAGAGGCAGGGCGCGACTTCATCCGCGACATCGTCCAGGCCGATCTCGACAGCGGCAGGCACAAGACGGTCGTCACCCGGTTCCCGCCGGAGCCGAACGGCTACCTGCATATCGGCCATGCCAAGTCGATCGGCCTCAACTTCGGCATTGCCCAGGAATTCGGCGGTCGCTGCAATCTGCGCTTCGACGACACCAATCCGACCAAGGAAGAGCAGGAATATATCGATTCCATCCAGGCCGACGTGCGCTGGCTCGGCTATGACTGGGGCGACAACCTGTTCTTCGCTTCGGATTATTTCGAGCGGCTCTACGATTGGGCGGAAGGGCTGATCAAGGCCGGGCTCGCCTATGTCGACGACCAGTCGCAGGAGGAAATCCGCCTGTCGCGCGGCACGCTCACCGAGCCCGGCAGGAACAGCCCGTTCCGCGACCGTTCGGTCGAGGAGAATCTCGACCTGTTCCGGCGCATGAAGGCCGGCGAATTCCCGAACGGCGCGCGCGTGCTGCGCGCCAAGATCGACATGGCCGCCGGCAACATCAACCTGCGCGACCCCGTGCTGTACCGGATCCTGCACGCCCACCACCCGCGCACCGGCGACGCCTGGAAGATCTATCCGAGCTATGACTACGCGCACGGGCAGTCCGACGCGATCGAGGGCGTGACGCACTCGATCTGCACGCTCGAGTTCGAGGATCACCGTCCCCTCTACGACTGGTTCCTGGACAAGCTGCCGGTGCCGTCGCATCCGCACCAGTACGAGTTCGCGCGCCTCAATCTCACGTATACTCTGCTATCCAAGCGCGTGCTGACGCGGCTGGTGCAGGACGGCCATGTCTCCGGCTGGAACGATCCCCGCATGCCGACCATCGCCGGCCTGAAGCGGCGCGGCGTGCCGCCGGCGGCGGTGCGCGAGTTCATCAAGCGCATCGGCATCGCCAAGGCGAACAGCATCGTCGACGTCGGCATGCTCGAATTCTGCATCCGCGAGGAGCTGAATCGCACGGCGCTGCGTCGGATGGCGGTGCTGCGGCCGCTGAAGGTGGTGATCGAGAACTATCCGGAAGGCCAGGTCGAGGAGCTCGAGGCGATCAACCATCCCGACGATCCCGCCGCCGGCACGCGCAGGATCGCGTTCGGCCGCGAGCTCTATATCGAGCAGGACGACTTCATGGAGAACCCGCCGAAGAAGTTCTTCCGCCTGTCGCCCGGCAACGAGGTGCGGCTGCGCTACGCCTATTTCATCAAGTGCCGCGAGGTCATCAAGAACGATGCCGGCGAGATCGTCGAGCTGCGCTGCACCTACGATCCCGCGACCAAGGGCGGCAATGCGCCGGACGGACGCAAGGTCAAGGCGACGATGCACTGGCTCTCCGCGGCGGAGTCGTTGCCTGCCGAGATCCGCCTCTACAACCAGCTGTTCGCCAATCCGAGCCCCAATGCGGCCGACTTCACCGCCGATCTCAATCCCAACTCGCTCGAGGTCCTGACCGACGCGCGCATCGAGCCGGCGATCGCCGAGAGCAATTCCGACGCGCCGATGCAGTTCGAGCGCCAGGGCTACTTCGTGCGCGATCCGGATTCGACACCCGACAAGCTCGTGTTCAACCGCACCATCGGCCTGCGCGACACCTTCGCCAAGGAAGTCGCGAAGGGGTGAGGCAAGCGGAGACCGCGGGACGCGTGTGGCTCAGCTGATCGCGTCCTGCCCGGCCTCGGTCAGCGTCGGCACGCCGTCGGTGAGTTCGACGAGGCCGCGCTCGGTGAGCAGCGAAAGATCTTCGTCGGCGACAGGGGACAGCGTCAGCCGGTGGGCCTTGATGTCCCGGAGAGTCCAGCGCAGGTGGATCGCCTTCTCGAGCGCGAGGTCGGCGAAGGGGTCTTCAGGGTCGTGGGCGTCCATCCCCTGAAAAGCACGTGCGGCGCAAAAAGTTCCCCCGCAGCGGCCGTGCAGATCTCCAGGATTCCCGTTCCGTTCTGCTAGGCGCGCTCGCGCAGCTTCCGGTAGCCTTTCCGCCCGTCGGGTAACGGGTGGTGTGGGGGCAATGGCGGAGCCGGTCAGGCCGCCGGGAGGGCGTCGCGGGATCGCGGGCGTGATGGCCGATGTCTGGCCGCCGCGCGGCGCGCTGGCCGGCGGCTGGCCCGCGATCGGGGCCGGTGCGTCGTCGGTGTTCGCCGCCCGCCTGAAGAGCTGGGCGGCCGAGGAGGCCGGGGCGGGCCGGCTGCTGCCCTGGGTGCCGGTGGCGTTCGGGGCCGGCATCGCGCTGTACTTCGCCGCCGATCACGAGCCCGTGCTCTGGATTGCCGCCACCACCGCGGCGCTGCTCGGCATCGTCGCCATCATGATGCGGCGGCATCGGCTGTTTCCGGTTGCCGTGATGATCGCGGCGGCGGCGTGCGGCTTCGCCGCGGCGACCGTCAAGACCGCGCGCGTCGCGCATCCGGTGCTGGCGCGGCCGTTGTATTCGGTGGCGCTGTCCGGCTTCGTCGAGGCGCGCGACATCCGCGAGCGCAGCGACCGCATCGTGCTGCGGGTGACGTCGATGGAGAGCCCGCGCAACGCCGTCACCATCGCGCGTGTCAGGCTCGCGGTGCGCAAGGGCGCGGCGCCCGAGGTCGGCAGCTTCGTGCAGCTCAAGGCGCGGCTGCTGCCGCCGATGGCCCCGGTGCGGCCGGGATCCTACGACTTCGCGCGCGACATGTTCTTCCAGGGCATCGGCGCCTCCGGCTTCGTGATGGGCGCGATCACGACGGCGACGCCGCCGCAGGCCGCCGGCTTCGGCCTGGGCTATGCGGCGGCCATGCAGGGTCTGCGCGATGCGATCGACGCACGCATCCGCGGCCGCCTGTCGGGCGACGAGCGCGCCATCGCCACCGCGCTGCTGACCGGCCGGCGCGACGCCATCACGCCCGATGTCAACGACGCGATGTTCGTCTCCGGTCTCGGCCATGTGCTGTCGATCTCCGGCTATCACATGGCGGTCGTCGCCGGCGTCGTATTCTTCGCCGTGCGCGCGCTGCTGGCGCTGATCCCCGGCCTCACCATCAGCCATCCGATCAAGAAATGGGCGGCGGCCGCGGCGCTGGTCGCGGCGGCGTTCTATCTGTTGCTCTCAGGCGCGGAGGTCGCGACCCAAAGGTCGTTCTTCATGACGGCGGTCGTGCTGATCGCGGTCATGGTCGACCGCCGCGCCGTCACCTTCCGCACGCTCGCGGTCGCAGCGATGATCGTACTGGTGGCGGCCCCGGAAGCGCTCGTGCATCCGAGCTTCCAGATGTCGTTCGCGGCAACGCTCGGCCTGGTCGCGCTGGTGCAGTTCGGCCTGCCCAGACTGTTCGCGACGCCGGACAGCTCGACCACCCAGCGCATCGCGCTGTGGGGCGGCCGGGAGCTTGCGATGCTGTTGCTGGCCTCGCTGATCGCGGGGCTCGCGACCACGCCCTATGCCGCCTTCCATTTCCATCGCGTCACGCCGTATGGCGTGCTCGCCAATCTCGCAGCGATGCCGGTCGTCTCGGCGCTGGTGATGCCGGCCGGCCTGATGGGCCTCGTGGCGGCGCCGTTCGGGCTCGACGGTCCCTGGTGGACGCTGATGGGCCTCGGCATCGACTGGATGATCGCGGTGACGCGCTGGGTGGCGGCGCTGCCCGGCGCGGTCGGGCGCATCCCGGCCTTCGGCATCGGTCCACTGATCCTGGCCAGCCTCGGGGTCATCCTGATCGGCCTGCTGCGCACACCGTTGCGCTGGTCGGGCGTCGTGGGGCTCGTGGTGGCCACCGCGTGGGCCGCCGCGACGCCGCTGCCCGACGTGCTGATCGCCGGCGATGGGCGCGCGGTGGCGGTGCGCGGCCGTGACGGGCGTCTGCATGCGATGCGCATCGGCAAGGATGTGTTCGCCACCAAGGAGTGGCTCGCGGCCGACGCCGATGCCCGGCTGCCGGCGGATTCATCGCTCACCGATGGCGTCTCCTGCGACGAGGCGGGCTGCGTGGTCGCAATGGCCGACGGCCGATTCGCCGCCCTGACCCTGCGCGCCGAGGCGCTCGCCGATGATTGCGCCCGTGCCGCGCTCATCGTCACCGCGCGCGCCGCGCCGTCATCCTGCGCGGCGGCCGTCATCGATCGCGAGCGGTTGCGGCAGCAGGGCGCCTTGATGCTGGTGCAGCGGGGCAGGAGCTTCGCCGTCACGCCGGCGCGCGCCGGCGGCACTGACCGCCCATGGTGGCCGGCGCCCGCCGAGGCCGGCGAGTTCGACACGACGCTGACGCCGCGCGCGCCGGCCGTGCGGCCTCAGGACGCGACGCCGCCGGAGACGGAGCAGGGCGAAGAAGACTGAGTGCCGGGCAGCTCGAACGTGCCGAGATGATACTCGGTGTCGCCAGGTCCATGTTGCCAAGTCCATCGAACAGCGAGGGGCTTTCGGCCAGCGTGAACGCAGCGCGCGGATAGCGTTGCCAGATGGCGATGTCGTCAGCCGTGGCTGTCAGCCATCCGAACACAAGCATATTGCAGCCGGGCTCGGTGATCCCGGCGGCCTTGTTCCAATCGATCTTGTTGACCACGGCGGCAGGCTCCCCCGGCACATCATGCCGGCCGAGGGATGTCGTTCCTATCCGATGCGATGCCGGGGCGTGAGGTTCGCCCGAGAGGACTTTGCGCTTGCAGAACCCAAATCTCCCACGGTCGAAAGCTCGCTCACGACCGAGAGAAATGCCGATGCGGAGACCCCTCAGGTGATGCTGATGCGGCGAATCGGTGTGGCCTGCGAAGGCGGCACGTCCTCGGCGATGTCCGGGCGTCGCTCCGCCGGCTGCTTGCTGACCGGCAATTGCAGCACGGTGACGCGCTGGCCCTCGCAGAGCTGGGTCACCAGCACGTGGCGGCCATCGGCGAATTCGATCGCGTCGTGATGGCGATCGGGAATGTGAGTCTCGATGCTGTTGAACTTTGCGACGCGCTCGCGGATCGTCCGGGTCCAGAGCCAGCGGCTGTCGTAGCGGACGTCCTCGGCGAAGGCCAACTCGGTGCCGGGCAGCATGCAGACTGCGACGGTCGGCTCGCTCTCCAGCGCGAAGCCGCGGGTGGCGGTGCCACGGAAGGTCATCGAGATCAACGTCTCGCCGACCTTGGCGGGACGGGACGCAACCGCATGGAGGCTGTAGTCACACATCGGATCGCTCCTCGTTGAGAGATAGCCGACCCACGCTCCCCCCGGACAGGCGCAGGCCTCTATCAGAGTGGACATCGATGGTGATGTTAGCGCGCGCTTCGCGGCAATTCTGCGCTGATCTGCATCGCGTGTGCCCGCGGCCGATCACAAGCGTTTGAGCATGCCGCGCTGCACATCATGAGGTGCATTCGCGCGTGACGTATTTTGCTGGGCAGCCTCCAGCTCGGCGGCGAAAGCGCGTGCGCCCGCCGCCGATCGACCGATCCCATTCGCGATCAGTACTTGCGGTACAGCCCGACCAGCTTGCCTTGGATCTTCACCCGGTTCGGCGGCAGGATGCGTACCTCGTAGGCGGTGTTGGCTGGCTCCAGCGCGATCGATGCGCCGCGGCGGCGGAAGCGCTTCAACGTCGCTTCCTCATCGTCGATCAGCGCCACCACGATGTCGCCGGTGTCGGCGGTCTCGTTGCGCTGGATCAGCGCCATGTCGCCGTCGAGGATGCCGGCATCGACCATGGAGTCGCCGCGTACCTCGAGCGCGTAGTGATCGCCGTTACCGAGCATGTCGGCAGGCACGCTGATGGTGTGGCTGCGGGTCTGCAGCGCCTCGATCGGGGTACCGGCGGCGATGCGGCCCATCACCGGCACTGCGACGGGGCGCTCGCCATCGTCCAGCGCGGGAGTGCTGGTGCGCACCTTGCCGAGATTGCCCTCGATCACCGATGGGGTGAAGCCGCGGCGGTTGTTGGCGGCCTGTGACAGCTCGGGCAGCTTGATCACCTCGATCGCGCGGGCGCGGTTGGGCAGCCGGCGGATGAAGCCGCGCTCCTCGAGCGCCGTGATCAGGCGATGAATGCCGGACTTCGAGCGCAGATCGAGCGCATCCTTCATCTCGTCGAAGGACGGCGGCACGCCGGCTTCCTTGAGCCGCTCGTTGATGAACCGCAGAAGTTCGTACTGTTTGCGCGTCAGCATCTCGACCTGGTCCCCGGTTTGTTGTCGTCCGAGTCCAGGAGCTGCGCCTCGCGCACAAACCGGCTGAGAGCGCCCTGGAGTCGGACCGTCATCGCGTCGCCCGCAACATACTAAAAACAAATCATGAACGGACACTATATGTTCGATGTGTGTTCCGCAATCCTAAAAATATGATGAACAGACCGGGCTTTACCGGGGAAGCGGCTCAGTTCGGCAGGCGCAGGATCTCGCACGGGCTGCCCGCAGGCGCCTTCGGCGCAAACGCCGGCCGGATCACCACCGCCTGCGAGAGCGCGAGATTGCCGAGCAGCGACGAATCCTGCTGGCTCACCGGGGTGGCGACCAGCGTGCCGTCGGCGCGCTCTTCGAGCCGCGCCCGCAGATAGTCCTCGCGCGAATCGTTCGGCCCGAGCTCGCGGCCGAGCAGGGCGGTCTCGCGCGGCATCACGGCCTCGTCGCGGCCGAGCAGCCGCCGAATCAGCGGCACCAGGAACAGGATGGCGCAGACATAGGACGACACCGGATTGCCGGGCAGTCCGATCACCCTGATGTCGCCGAGCCGTCCGTGCATCATCGGCTTGCCCGGCCGCATCGCGATCTTCCAGAACGCCATCTCGACGCCCTCGGCTTCGAGCGCCTGCTTGACCAGGTCGTGATCGCCGACCGAGGCGCCGCCGGTCGTGATCAAGATGTCGGCCTTGGCCTCGCGGGCCCGGCGGATGCCGGCGATCGTCGCCTCCATCGTATCCGCGGCGATGCCGAGATCGATCGGGGTCCCGCCCTCGTTGCGCACCAGCGCCCGCAAGGCGTAGCCGTTGGAATAGACGATCTGGCCCGGGCCGGGCGTCGAGCCCGGCATCACCAGCTCGTCGCCGGTGGCGAGCAGCGCCACCTTCGGCCGGCGCCGCACCGGCAGCGCCGGATGATTCATGCTGGCCGCCAGCGACAGGTCGCGGTCGCTGAGCCGGCGCCCGGACTTCAGCAGCACCATGCCCTGGTGAAAGTCGACGCCCGCCGGCCGGATATGCCGGCCCTTGATCGCGGCCTCGGTGATCACGACGTGGCCATCTTCGGCGATCGTGTCCTCCTGGATCACCACCGCGTCCGCGCCCTCCGGGACAACGCCACCGGTGAAGATCCGCGCCGCCTCGCCGGGTCCAACCACGCGATCGAACGGCCGCCCCGCCGCGACCTCGCCGATGACCTTCAGCCGCGCCTTGGCCTGGGCGGCGTCCACGGCGCGCACGGCATAGCCGTCCATCGCCGACATTGCCTCGGGCGGCTGCGTCCGCAGCGCCGCGAGGTCCCGCGCCAGGATGCGGTGAAACGCTTCGTCCAGCCCGACCTGCTCCTCGGCCAGCGGTTCGGCGCCGGCGAGCACGGCGGACAACGCATCAGACACCGGCATCAGGGCCATGAGAGTTCCTTCGGACGGAGACGGCAGATCGAATGAATCGCCTTCTAACCGAACGCGCACGGCGCGGCCAAGGGCCTAGGCCGCTCCCTGCGTTCTGACCGTCTGCTGTGGGCCGTTTCCGGGCCGCTGCCTCACGATCGCGCGAGAAAGTCCGCAATCAACCGCATGACCTCCTGCGGACGTTCCAGGCTCGGCAGGTGCGCCGTTCCGGCCAGCTCATGTCCTGACCCGTTCGGCATTGTTGCGGCGAGCAGCCTGCTTCGCTGCTGGATGTGAGGAAAGTCCAAGTCCCCCCGGATGACGAGCGATGGCGCGACGATCTCCGCGAGGCGTGGGAAGGCTGGTGCCACATCGAGAGTCGCGCCGGTTGGCGGCGCGCGGAGTGCGGCGGCGTTCTTCTTCAGGAACGTCTCGCGCGGCTCGCCGGAGATGCGTCCCTCGCGCTGCAAGGGACCGTCGACCCACAGATGCGCCTTGATAGCGCTGACCCGATCCCAATCCTGTGCGGCCTCGGCAGCGGCCAACGACGCCGTTAGCGCCTTGATCTCCGGTGGATAGATCGGCTCCGGCGCGCCGCTGATCGAAGGTGCGATCAGCACCAGCGATGCCATACGTGACGGATGGCGAAGCGCGAAGTCGAGCGCGATGCGGCCTCCTTGCGAGCAGGCAATCAGCGTCGCCGGCCGCGCCGGCGCGAGCGCGTCGACGACGGCGAGCAGGTCCTCGACCGGAGAATGAGCTTCCTCATAGGCGACCGTCTCACCAAATCCGCGCCGGTCATAGGCGATCGTCATATGCGTTGCCGCGACGCCCTCGATCTGCACGCGCCACATGGACGAGCATTGGACCGTGGACCAGCCGATCTACGATCCCAGCACGATCGACTGCCCGGTTCTCGTGCTCGCGACGGAATGGGATGTGGATGTCCGCTTCGGGATGGCGCACGACCTGTTCGTTCGCCTCGTGAGCGCGCCATACAAGCGCCTGGTCGAGATCGGGCAGGGCACGCACATGATCCTGATGGAGCGGAATCGACGGCAGGCGTTCGACGTGGTGATCGGATTTCTCAACGAGCGCGTCGTGCCGGCGCGTTGATCGTCGCGCGGACGACCTGCACCGCGTCAGAGCGGATGCCGAATCCAGACATTCGGCTCGACATAGGCGGCACGGTCGTGCTCGACCGACGCGAGCACGGGCACGAGAGCACCGGGGACCTCGATCTCGCCCGAGCTGTCGAAGGTCACGCCGGTCCATTGCGACCAATCGGCGAGCGTGCCGACGATGGTCATCGAGCACGGCGCGATCTTGACGATCTCGCCGCCGATGCCGATGCGCTTAGGCGCCGGCTCGTCTGCGGCCAGCGGATGTGGCGGGAGACGGGCCGGATGGCGCCGTTGCCGGCGGTCGCATTTAGGATTCGCTTTTTCGGAAAAAGCTGCTATGCTGATTTGGTCCCGTGCTCGACAGGAGGGGCGCTTCGCGATCGTCACGGACGTGGAGCGCGGGATGCGGTGGCCGCGACGTGTCGCAGCGTGCCCTGATGGCGCGCGGACGAACGGCATGGCGCGGACGTGAAGTCGCGTGGTCCTGGCATCCCGAAGCTGATGCCAAGCCGAAGGGTGCTGATGATCCCGTCGGCGACGGTGGCCAACAAGCCGGGCACCGGGGAGATCGCGTATAAGCGTGAAGACCATCGCGCAGGGAATGCCGGATGTCGGCTGGACCTGTGGTGACTGCCGCCTGCTTTTTTTCTGCAGGCGGGCCATGGGTTGCGGCCTGCAGCCCGGCATTCCCTGCGCCCTCCGATTGGAGGAGGGTGAAATGAGAGCAGCAAAGCTCGGGCACATCGTGTCGCGAGAACAATTTTGCACGAGTGGGCACCGTCATTGCGAGCGCAGCCTTTCAGAACGTCACGCCGCTGGCCATGACGCACCCTTGCGCGACGCGATCAGATCCCGAGCGCCTCCAGCGCCGCGGCGATGTCGGCCGTCGAGCGCACCAGCACCGCCTGCAGCCCGCTCGTTCGCGCGCCGTCGATGTTTTCAGCGAGATCGTCGAAGAAAACGATCCGCTCGGCCGGCGCGCCGATCGCCCGCACCACGTGATCATACGCCTCGGCATCCGGCTTTCGCAGGCCGATCGACGACGACAGGAAGATCTCGCGAAAGTGACCAAGCAGGTCGGCATAGCGCGGCGAGAAGTGATCGATGTGCGGCTGGTTGGTGTTGGAGAAGGCATAGAGCGGCAGTCTCGAAGTCGCGCGTGCGAGCAGCGGGGCGATGCCCGGCATCGGGCCGACGAAGATCGCGTTCCAGCCCTCGAGAAACTGCGCGTCGGTGATGTCGATGCCGAGCTGCCGGCGCAGGTTGGCGAAGAACGCGGCATCGGAGACGGTGCCGCGCTCGTGCCCGTGATAGATCTCGTCGCGCACGAAGCGCGCGGCGATGCGCTCCGGCGGACAGCCGGCATGCGCTGCCCAGCGCGAGACCACCTGGACGAAATCGATGTCGATGACGACGCGGCCGAGGTCGAACAGCAGCGCGTCGGCGACGCCGGGGCGGAGAGCGGAGGCGGGCATGGGGCGGGTCGACGATGCCTTGCGTGGGACGGAAGCGGCGCCTCCTCAATACCGGTAGGGCTCGATGTCGACCAGCGGAAACGCGCTGACCACGCTCGGCAGGTTGGTGGCGGCCGCCGGATGCAGATAGGACGCGTTCAGCTCCGCGAACGAGGTGACGCCGAGCAGGCCGAGCGCGCGGATGACCTCGTCCTCCAGCAGCTCGAGCATGCGCAGGATGCCGTCCTCGCCGGCCGCGGCGAGCGCCCAGCATTGCAGCCGGCCGATGCCGACGAGGTCGGCGCCGGAGGCGATCGCCTTGACGATGTCGGTGCCGCGGCAGAAGCCGCCGTCGACCATGATCTTTGCCCGGCTCTTCACGGCGGCGACGATCTCCGGCAGCACATGCATGGCTCCGCGGCCATGGTCGAGCTGGCGGCCGCCATGGTTGGAGACGTAGATCCAGTCGACGCCGTGATCGACCGCAATCTGCGCGTCCTCGGCGGTCGCGATGCCCTTGATGATCAGCGGCAGCTTGAACTTGTCCTTGATCAGCTTGACGGTGTGCCAGCTCAGCGCCTTCTGGTGGTCGCCGCCGGTCGCGCGCAGCCGGCTTTCGCGGACGTAGCGCTTGGCGATGTCGCGCTCACGCCGGCTGTAATGGGCGGTGTCGACGGTCAGGCAGAACGCGGTGTAGCTGTTGGCGACCGCCCGGCTCACATAGTCCTCGACGAAGGCGTCGTCGCCGCGGACATAGAGCTGGAAGATTCGCAGCGCGTCGGGCGCGGCCTCGGCGGTCTTCTCCAGCCCGGGTTCCGACACCGAGCTCAGCATGTGCGCGGCTCCGAATCGGCCCGCCCCACGGGCCACGCTGGCCGCCCCTGCCGGATCGAAGATTTCGAGCGCACCGACCGGGGCCATGACCACCGGCAGGCGCAGCTTGCGTCCGAAAGTTTCGACCGAGGCATCGACCCTGGACACGTCGCGCAGCACGCGCGGACGGAACGCGATCTCGTCGAGCGCCATCCGGTTCCGGCGCAGCGTGGTCTCGGTTTCGGCCCCGCCGATGATGTAGTCCCAGGCGTTCTGGTTGAGCTGGGCGCGCGCCTTGCGGATGAGCTCGTGCAGGTTCTGGAACTTCTCGTCGCTCGAGCCGAGTTCGACGTTCCGCCACCCGGCCTCGATCGGGGTCCGTTGGTTCATGTTTGCCTCCCAGCGACTGTCATGCTTGCGGTTTTGCTGCGGAGCATTGCCCATCGAGCGGGCCGGGAGCAAGCCATTCCGAACTCGAGCTTCCCGGGCGCGCGCGGGGAGCGGCGCCCCGCAGGCCCAGGCCATCAAATCGCGGCGTGGTACACGGCTCGTCGAATTGTGATCATGGGTGTCCGTGAAAGCCGGGGTATGTTCAGCCGGGCCCGGCGCCGGCGCAGCCTTGAGCTTGATTTCAGCCTGTGAACGTCCATTTCGGATGCGAGCGCCGGCGGTCGGGCCCCGGTACGGCGGCGCAATATCGGCCTTGAAGAAACCGGAAATGTGGTGTGTGTTCGCAACACAAATCGCGCCGGCGATGCGTGCGGACCATTTGATCGGCCGGCCATCCAACAAACGCTCGGGAAGCAAACAATGCGAAAAAACTGGCTGTTCTTGGCGGGCACGATGACCGGCGTCGGTCTGACCCTGATGGTCACGGGTCCCGACGGCGCGCAACTCGTTGCGAAGGCCAAGGCCGCGGCCGGCATGGCCGACACCTATTCGCAGCTCAATCTGTTCGGCGCGGTGTTCGAGCGTGTTCGCGCCGACTATGTCGAGAAGCCGAGCGATCCCGCGCTGATCGAAGGCGCCATCAACGGCATGGTGTCGTCGCTCGATCCGCATTCGCGCTACATGAACGACAAGTCCTGGCGCGACATGCAGGAGACCACGTCCGGCGAGTTCGGCGGACTCGGTCTCGAGGTCACCATGGAGGAGGGCTTGGTCAAGGTCGTCGCGCCGATCGATGACACGCCCGCGTCCAAGGCCGGCGTTCTCTCGGGCGATCTCATTGCCAAGATCGACGGCGAGGCGGTGCAGGGACTGACGCTCGAGCAGGCCGTCGCCAAGATGAAGGGCGGCGTCAACACCAAGACCAAGCTCACCATCATGCGCAAGGGCAAGGACGCACCGCTCGACGTTACGCTGACGCGCGAGATCATCAAGGTGCGCCCGGTGCGCTATCACACCGAAGGCGGCGACATCGGTTATATCCGCATCACATCCTTCAACGAGCAGACCACCGAGAGTCTGCGCAAGGCGGTCGCCAGCATCTCCAAGGAGATCCCGCAGGAGAAGCTCGCCGGCTACGTGGTCGACCTGCGCAACAATCCGGGCGGGCTGCTCGATCAGGCCGTGTCGGTCTCCAGCACATTCCTGCCGCGGGGCGAGGTGGTCTCCACCCGCGGCCGCAATCCGGAGGAGACGCAGCGCTTCACCGCGCGCGGCGGCGACCTCACCAAGGGCAAGCCGCTGGTGGTGCTGATCAATGGCGGCTCGGCCTCGGCGTCGGAGATCGTGGCCGGCGCGCTGCACGATCACAAGCGTGCGACCCTGGTCGGCACGCGCTCGTTCGGCAAGGGCTCGGTGCAGACCATCATTCCGCTCGGCGCCGGCAACGGCGCGCTGGCGCTGACCACGGCGCGCTACTACACGCCGTCGGGACGCTCGATCCAGGCGCAGGGCATCGCGCCGGACATCGAGGTCAAGCAGGACGTGCCGGACGAGCTGAAGGATCGCGGCGATCTCAAGGGTGAGGCCGGCATGCGCGGCCATCTCTCGGCGCCCGACGGCACCGAGCAGACCGGCTCGCAGTCCTACGTTCCGCCGGACGAGAAGGACGACAAGGCGCTGCACGCCGCATTCAACGTGCTGCGGGGCGTCACGGTGAACGCTGACGTCCGCGCCAAGGCGGCGGTGCCGAACTGATCTGCGAAGCGGGCGGGTGCGCGGCTTGCGATGCTCACACCCGACGGGGCGGCCCTGAGGCCGTCCCGCCGTGGTTTTCGACCAGTGTGTACAGGCGAACACGGAGTATGTCCGTCTGTGTCCCGTAGATCATGGCGGAGCCGTGGACTTCAAGGCACGACCGGTCGGCAGGGTTTGAATCTGGCTTGCGGAAAAGCCTCAAATTGCAACGGTATTTATCGGTTCGGAACCGGCTCAGGCGGCGTCCGAGCGCGAACGGCGGCCGGATGAGGGATTGGCGCGCTGCGCAGCGAACAATTGCCGCACGTCGGCTGCGGGCTTCGGAGGGCTGAACAGATAGCCCTGCATCTCCGAGCAGCCGAGCCGCTTCAGCACCTGCCGCTGCGCCTCGGTCTCGACGCCCTCGGCGGTCGTCGACATCTTGCGGATGGCGGCGATGTTGACCACGGCCTGGACGATCGCCGCGGAACCCTCGCTATCGGTGATGTCCTTGACGAAACAGCGGTCGATCTTGATCTTGTCGAACGGAATGCGCTGGAGATAGCTGAGGCTCGAATAGCCGGTGCCGAAATCGTCGAGCGCGATGCGGACGCCGAGCGCGCGCAACTGGTGCAGGGTGTCGAGCGCGTCGTCGTCGCGGATCAGCACCGCTTCGGTGATCTCGAGTTCCAGCCGATGCGGCGGCAGGCCGGAGGTCGCAAGTGCATTGGCGACCTTGAGCGCCAGGGTGCCGCTCTTGAACTGCACCGGCGAGACGTTGACGGCGAGCCGGATGTCGTCCGGCCAGCTCACCGCCTCGGTGCAGGCGACCTGGAGGACGCGTTCGCCGAGCAGGTTGATGAGGCCGGTGTCCTCGGCGATCGGAATGAACTCGGCCGGCGAGACGGCGCCGCGGGTCGGATGCCTCCAGCGCACCAGCGCCTCGCAACCGACGATGCGGTCGTCCTGCAGGCTCAGACAAGGCTGGTAGTAGACCTCGAGTCGATCGTCGGCCATGGCCTGGCGCAGGTCGACCTCGAGCTGGTGGCGCGCCTTGATCTGGGCGTCCATCTCGGGCTCGAAGAAGCGCCAGGTGCGGCGTCCCGCGGCCTTGGCGGCGTACATCGCCAGATCGGCGTTCTTCATGATCTGGTCGAGATCGGTGCCGTGCTCGGGGATCAACGCCACGCCGATCGAGGCGTCGGCGGTGAGCTGATGGCCGAGGCAGTCACGCGGAGCGCGGATCGCGCCGAGAATATCCTCGATCAGCTGTTCGACATCCTCCCGGTTGCGGATCGCCGTCTGAACCACGGCGAACTCGTCGCCACCAAGGCGGGCGACGAACCCCGCGGTGCCGACACAGGCGCTCAGGCTCGCCGCGACGGATTTCAACAGCTCGTCGCCGATGAGGTGGCCGAGCGAATCGTTGACGCCCTTGAACTCGTCGATGTCGATGTAGTGCAGCGCGAGGCGCCGGCCGTGGGGGACGCCGGTCAGCTCCTCCTTGAGGCGCTCGTGAAACAGGGTGCGGTTCGGCAGATCCGTCAGGGCGTCGTAGTGCGCCAGATGCGTGATCTGCTCCTCGGACCGTTTGCGCTCGGTAATGTCCTCGTGGGTGGCGAGCCAGCCGCCGCCCGCGATCGGCTCGTTGACGATCTGGATCCAGCGACCGTCCGTGGTCTCGATGATCTGCGAGGTCTTGCGGCCGATGTCGCGCAGCACCGCATCGGCATATTCGACGTCGTCGCCCGCCAGCGAGCCGGTGGCCTTGCGGTGCGCGATCAGCGCGCGAAACGTGCAGCCTGGTTTCACGACGTCAGCAGACAGGCCGTACATGTCGACGTAGCGCTGGTTGCTGATGACCAGGCGCTCCGATGCATCGAACAGCAAGAGGCCCTGGGTCATGTTGTTGACGGCCTTGTCGAGCCGTTCCTTCTCCAGCGTCAAGCGGCGGCTGGAGGCGTCGTGGTCGCTGATCAGCCGGCGCACCACGACGTAAAGCATGCCGGCGATCAGCAGCACCGACGTCACGCCGACGGCGATCAGGAAGCGCATCTGCTCGCGCCAGTCGGCGAGCGCCGCCGAGACCGTCGTCGTCGCAGTCACGATCAAGGGATAGCTCGTCAGCCGGTGCGATGCGCCGATGCGGTGCTCGCCGTCGACGGGGCTGCTGAAAATGCCCGTGGTGTTGCCATCGCCGGCCAGGATCTGGCGGAAGATCGGCGCGTTCTTGTAGTTCTGGTTCTGCATGCCCTCATGGCGTGGATGGCGGGCCAGAAGGGTTCCGTCGCGATGCATCATCGAGATCGCCGCGTCGGGACCGAGCGCGACCGAGGCGAAGAACCGCTCGACATTGATGGGTTCGAGACTGCGGCTGATGATGCCCAGGAACTCGCCGTTGGGACTGGTCAGTTTCAGGGCAATGACTGCGACATATGTGCCGGTGATCCGGCCCACCACCGGTTCGATCAGCAGTTGCGGCGCGGTCGGATCGGATTTCAGCCGCTTGAAGAAGGTGCGATCGGCAATGTTGACGGGCGGCACCGGCCAGGCCGCTCCGGAGTTGATCAGGTTGCCGTCGGAGTCGAAGATGTTCAAACCGCCGACATAGGTCACCGCGCTCAGCTTGTCCTTCAGCATGGCATTGACGGCGGCGCTTCCCATCTGCTCCTTGAAGCGGGCGCCGCTGTCGATGTGGTTCTGTCGGACGTAGTTGGCGAGATCGCGCTGGATCGCGCCGAGATCCTCCATCTGCTGATCGAAATGGCGCGCCAGCAGGAGGACGGTGTTCTCCAGCTCGCGCGTCGCGCTGTTCAGCGCGCGTTCCCGGAAACTGTCGGCCATGATGGTCGTACCGATCGCGATGGCTGCAATCAGCACGAGGCCTCCGCCGACCAGCCAGCGGATCGGTCCACCGCGGTCGGTCGAAGCTCTGAGGGCATTCCCTGGACTGGTGGTATCGGTCGTCATCGGTCCTGAATACGCTTGCGATCGGCGCTTCGGGATGGACCGCTACGATGTCCCTCCCACAACCATTGCTATCGGTCCGCGATGGAAGTGAGGTTAGGAAGTTGAGTTAGCGAACAATTAATTCGAAGTTGTATTTGGCTTGGTAATCTCTTCAGGCGCGATAGTGCCCGGACTTGCCGCCGATCTTTTCGGTCAAGCGGATACCTTCGATGCGTACGCCGCGCTCGGCCGCCTTGATCATGTCGTAAATGGTCAGGCAGGCGACGGACACGGCCGTCAGGGCTTCCATCTCCACGCCGGTCGGCCCGGTCACCTTGACGGTGGCGCTGACGAGGCAGCCGGGTAGCGCGGCATCGGGCGTGATGTCGACGGAGACCTTGGACAGCGCCAGCGGGTGGCACAGAGGAATCAGCTCGGAGGTCCGCTTGGCGGCCATGATGCCTGCGATGCGGGCAGTTCCGAGCACGTCACCTTTTTTGGCGTTGCCGGACAGGATGAGCTCGAGCGTCGCCGGGCTCATGACGACGCGGCCCTCGGCGGTCGCGGTTCGCTCGGTCGCGGCCTTGTCCGACACGTCGACCATGCGGGCTTCGCCGCGGGCGTCGATGTGGGTGAGGGCGGGAGCGTCGGGCGACTTGTCGGACATGGTCACTCAGCCGCGCTGGCGGAGGCGGCATTGCGCGCAAGCAGCGCGCGCGTCGCCGCCGTGACGTCCGCCTGCCGCATCAGGCTCTCGCCGACCAGGAAGGTCTGGATGCCGACGCGCGCCAGGCGCGCGAGATCGGCCGACGTGAAGATGCCGCTCTCGCCGACCAGAAGACGCTCGACCGGGACCAGCGGCGCCAGCGCTTCGGAGGTCGCCAGCGTGGTCTCGAAGGTTCGCAGGTTGCGGTTGTTGATGCCGATCATCGGCGAGCGCAGCTTCAGCGCGCGATCGAGCTCGGCGCGATCATGGATTTCGATCAGGACATCCATGCCGTGGGCGAGCGCGGCAGCCTCGATGTCCGCAGCGGCGGCATCGTCCAGCGCGGCCATGATGATGAGGATGCAGTCGGCGCCGTGAGCACGCGCCTCGATCACTTGGTAGGTGTCGAACATGAAGTCCTTGCGCAGCACGGGCAGGGCGGTCGCGGCCCGCGCGGCGACCATGAAGTCGAGATGGCCCTGGAACGACGGCGTGTCTGTCAGCACCGACAGGCAGGCCGCGCCGCCGGCCTCGTAGGCCTTGGCAAGCACCGGCGGATCGAAATCGGCGCGGATCAGTCCCTTGGACGGCGAGGCCTTCTTCACCTCGGCGATCAGCGCGTAGTCACCGTTCGCATGCTTGGCTCGGATCGAGGCAACGAAGCCGCGCGGCGGCGAAGCGTCACGCGCGCGGGCCTCGAGCTCCGGCAACGGGCATGCCCGCTTGGCTGCCGCGATCTCCCCGCGCTTATACGCTTCGATCTTGGTCAGGATGTCCGACATGGCACGCTCCGGTGGATCAGCTGTTGGAGACCTCGATCAGCTGCTTCAGCCGCGCCGCCGCAGCGCCGCTGTCGAGCGAATCCCGGCCGATTGCGACGCCTTCCTTCAGCGTCTTGGCGCGGCCGGAAACGACCAGCGCCGCCGCGGCGTTCAGCAGCGCCACGTCGCGATAGGGGCTCGGCAGGCCGTCCAGCACGCTCTGCAGGGCCACCGCGTTGGCTTCGGCGTCGCCGCCCTTCAGACCGTCGCTGCCGCACAGGCCAAGCCCGGCCTCTTCGGGCGTGACCTCGAAGGTGCGGATATGACCGTTCTCCAGCGCGGCGACAAAGGTCGGGCCGGTCAAGGTGATCTCGTCGAGCCCGTCGGAGCCGTGCACGACCCAGGCGGCCTCCGAGCCGAGATTCTTCAGCACGTGGGCCAACGGCTCGACCCATTGCCGCGAGAACACGCCGACCATCTGGCGCCTGACGCCGGCCGGATTGGACAGGGGACCGAGCAGATTGAAGATCGTGCGGGTGGCGAGCTCGACCCGGGTCGGCCCGACGTTCTTCATCGCCGGATGATGCGCGGGTGCGAACATGAAGCCGATGCCGGCCTCGCGCACGCAGCGCCCGACCTGGTCAGGCTTCAGGTCGATCTTGACGCCGAGCGCGGCGAGCACGTCGGCGGCGCCGGAGCGGGACGACAGTGCGCGGTTGCCGTGTTTGGCGACCGGCACGCCGGCGCCGGCCACGATGAAGGAGGCGCAGGTCGAGACGTTGACCGAGCCGGAGCCGTCACCGCCGGTGCCGACGATGTCGACCGCGCTCGCCGGCGCATCGACGCGCAGCATCTTCGCCCGCATCACGCTGACGGCGCCGGTGATCTCCTCGACCGTCTCGCCGCGCACGCGCAGCGCCATCAGCAGCGCGCCCATCTGCGACGGCGTCGCCTCGCCCGACATCATGCTGTCGAAGGCGGACGCCGCCTCCTCGCGGGACAGCGGCGCGCCGGTCGCCACCTTGCCAATGATCGACTTGAGATCGTCCATCACGCGTGCCCCTAGCAAACCCGTCACTGATTGTTGCCGCCGACCACCTGGGCCACCGCAGCCTCGTTGATCGTCGTCCCGATGTCCTTCTCGAGCTTCATGACATAGGCCGTGCCTTGCTCGTCGGCGAGCGCGCGCTGCAACTGGTCCTTCAGCTTCTTGGTGTCTTCGGACGCGAGGTCGACCTTCGGCTCGATGATGTCGGTGACACGGAACACAATCCACCGCCGGCCGCCATCAGCCTCGGTCTGGCCGACGCCGTCCTTCGCCGTGCGGAATGCGGCGGTGATCGCGCCGGTGGGGACGCCGGGCACCGAGGCGTCGCGCTTGAACGCGCTGGCCGTCTCGACCTTCACGCCGAGCGATGCCGCCTCGTCGGCGAGCTTGCCGCCCTCGCTGAGCTTCTTGACCAGCTCGGTGGCCTTCGCGCGCAGCTTGGTGGCGACTTCGTCGTCGCGCCAGCGCGCGGCGACCTGATCCTTGACCTCGTCGAGGGGGCGATCGCGCGGCGGGGTGATGCCGAGAACCTCGAACCAGACATAGCCGCCGCGGAACGAGATCGGCTCGTTGTCGACACCGACGTCGCTGGTGAAGGCCTGCGCAACGACATCCAGGCCAAGCGGGATGTTCGAAACGGGCTGGCCGTTGGGTTGCTTGCCGGACCTGTCGACGGCTTCGAGTGTGATGGCATTGAGACCGAGCTTCTTGGCGGCCTCGGCGACGCTGGCGCCACCGCCGCGCTCGTCTTCCATCTTGTCGCGAAGATTGGCGACTTGCGACTTGGCGCGGTCGGCTGCGATCTCCTTCTTGATGTCGGCAGCGACGCTCTCATATTCGGGCTGCTGGCCCGGCTGAATCGCGCTGACCTTGACCAGCGCCACGTTGAATGCGCCCTTGACGGGCTGGCTGACCTCGCCGGTCGGCAGCGAGAAGGCGGTATCGGCAACGACAGGGTCGAGAATCGCCGATTTCGTCACCAGACCGAGATCGAGATCGGCTGGGTTGAGGTTGCGCTCCTTGGCGAGTTCGTCGAACGTGACTTCACCCGCGGCGATCCGGGCGCGCGCCGCTTGCGCCTCCTCCATGGTGGGGAAGGTCATCTGCTGGACCTGGCGCTTCTCCGGCGTGCCCATCAGCGCCTTGCGCTGGTCGAACAGCTTCCTGGCGTCCTCGTCAGATACGTCGGTCCACTTGCCGATCTCTTCGGGCGTCACCACGACGAAGGAGATCTTGCGATATTCCGGCGCCTTGAACTGGGCTTTGTGCTCTTCGAAATAGGACGCGAGAACCTCGGGCGAGGGCGCATCGATGGTGCCGGCCTGCGCCGCGTCGAGCTTGATGTAATCGATCGAGCGCTGCTCGTTCTGGAAGCGGCCGAGCGCCTCGAGCATCGTGTTGGATGGCTCCAGCCCGGCCGCGATCGTGCCGGTGATCTGCCGCCGCAGCGACTGTCGGCGCTGGTCAGCCAGGTAGCGCTGCTCGGTGAAGCCGAAATTGCGGATGATGGCCTGGAAGCGCTGCGGGTCGAACGCCCCGTTCGGGCCCTTGAAGTTGGGATCGCTGAGGATCACCCGCATGGTCTCCGCATCGGACTGGGCGAGACCGAGACGGCGAGCCTGCTCATCGAGGGCGGCTTCCGCAATCGTCTGCTGCAGCACGGAGCGGTCGAGCCCGAACATGCGGGCCTGCTCGGTGGTCAGCGGACGACCGAGCTGGCGGCCGATCTGCTGCAGCCGGTCGGTATAGATCTGCCGGAACTCGTTGACCGAGATCTCCGTGCGTCCCACGGTTGCAGCCGTCGACTGCCCGAAGCCGCGGAAGATGTCGGCGATGCCCCAGATGCCGAAACTGACGATCAAAACGCCCATGACCACCGCCATGATGGTCTTGCCGAGCCAGTTTGATGAGGCCTTGCGTAATCCTCGAAGCATGGGTCCAGTCTGTCTGCAGGAAAAAGGATGAAGAGGCCGCGCCTTAAAGCAGATTCCGCAAAAGGCCGTCACCGAGTTGAAACGGCTTATAAAGAGGCGGCCGCCCGGTCGCAACCTCGGCCCTGAGGCCGATTGAAGCGGTGGGAAGACGGCTCCCGCTCTGGTGCTCGTCGAAGGGCTCTGCTAGCCGATGTCTGTCACAACATTTGCTGGAATCCCGCCATGACCGACCGCATCCGGCCGCTGATCGCCGGCAATTGGAAAATGAACGGCCTGAAGGCCTCGACCGCCGAGTTCGACGCCATGCTGGCCGGAGCCGCCGAGGTCACCGGAAAGGCCGACCTGCTGGTCTGTCCTCCCGCCACCCTGGTGGCAGGCTTCGCCGAGAGGGCGCGCGGCTCCCGCGCGATCGCGGTCGGCGCTCAGGATTGCCACCCCAAGGCGTCGGGAGCCCATACCGGGGACGTTTCGGCGGAGATGCTGGCCGATGCTGGCGCCACCGCCATCATCGTCGGCCATTCCGAGCGGCGCGCCGATCATGGCGAAAGCGATGTTGTGGTGCACCAGAAGACCGAGGCGGTGTGGCGCGCCGGGCTGGTCGCGATCGTTTGCGTCGGCGAAACCCAGCAGCAGCGCGATGCAGGGCAGACGCTCGACATCCTGCGCGGCCAGCTCAACCTCAGCCTGCCGCAGGAATCACGGGCCGGCAACCTGGTCGTGGCCTATGAGCCGGTTTGGGCGATCGGCACCGGCCTGACCCCGACTGCCAAGGATGTCGAGCAGATTCATGCCTTTATCAGAGAGCTGCTGATCGATCGCTTCAAGCAGGAGGGAGCGCGGACGCGCATCCTCTATGGCGGCTCGGTGAAGCCCTCCAATGCGGCCGAGCTGATGGCGGTCGCGAATGTCAACGGCGCGTTGGTCGGCGGCGCCAGCCTGAAAGCCTCAGACTTTCTCGCCATTGCGAAGGGCTGTTGAGAAGCAACGTGAGCGAAAGCGCACGCCTCAGTCCGCCTGTTCGATTCGCTTCCAATAGATCTTCGTGCCGGTAAGGCCGCCATGCGGCTTCAAGGCATAGTCCGGAATGGTTCCGCTCAGCTGGAAGCCGACGCTTTCATAAAGCCGTGAGGCGCCCCCATCCTCGGCGGTATCGAGGACCAGCATCGTCCGACCGTGCGCGCGGGCGAGGTTTTCGGCCGCGCGCAGCAGCGCGGTCGCGATTCCGCGTTTGCGGTGGCTGATGCGCGTCATCATCTTTGCGATCTCGGCGCGGTGCGGCTGGTTCGGCGGCAGCTTCAGCTGCAACGTGACGGTCGCAATCACATCCTCGCCGTCGAAGGCGCCAAGAACGGCTCGTTCGCCGCGCGCCGCGGCCGAAAGCGATTCCCGCCAGAAGGCGTCGGCATCCTCCTCGCGAAGCGGGTGCATGAAACTGACCGAACCACCATCGGCGACCGTTTCGATCAGCATGGCGCGAAGCGCGCTTCGCACGACCGGTGTGTCCGATAGGGATGCAATTCGAATCGCGGACATTCTCAACTCCGGGCAAGCGCCACGACATAGACGCAGGGTGCGTCCGACTCGTTGGCAAAGGTGGTGTCGATCGGTGGGCCGAAGCCGAGGCAGTCGCCGGGGCCGAGGACGTGGCGTTCCGCGCCTTCCGTGATGGTCAATTGCCCGCTCTGCACCCAGAGAAGCTGGCGGATGTGGATGTAGGAGGAGGCCGGCAAGGTCACGCTGCGGTGCGCCGGCATCTCGACGGTCACCAACTCGATCGGATGATCCGGCCTGAGAAAGACCTGGCGCCGGACATAGCCCGTGTCCGGATCGCGCCAGACCGGCTGCTCGGCCGCCTTGGACAGGCGCTCCGACTGGGCCTCGGCTCGGAGCATCAAGCCGGCCAGCGTGAGATCGAACGCGCTTGCCAGCTTGACCAGGATGACCGCCGTCGGGCTGACCTCGGCGCGCTCGATCTTACTGATGGTGGCCTTTGACACTCCCGAGCGCTCGGCAAGGTCGGCCAGCGACCAGCCGCGGCTGTCCCGTTCCAGCAGCAGGCGGCGCGCCAGCCGCTGGCTGAAGTCGTCTATTATTTGATCCATATGTCTCTAATAGTAGAAAATGGATGGTCGGGCAAGCCTCGACGACGGGCGGCGCGGCAGCGCTTGTGAGAAGCGCGGCTGCGATTATCTGCGGGGTGGCGTTGCCCGACATGATCGTGTAACACCGCGCAAATTTCCGAATAGCCCGCGAAGCTCTCGCGATCCCGGCCTCCGGCCGGGGCCTGCGAGGGCTTGTGACGGAAGGTCACCATGCAGACTGTCTTGATCGTCATTCACCTCATGATCGTCGCCGTCCTGATCGGCGCCGTGCTGTTGCAGAAGTCCGAAGGCGGCGGCCTCGGCATGGGCGGCGGCGCCGGCTTCATGTCGAGCCGCGGTACCGCAAACCTGCTGACGCGGACCACGGCGATTTTGGCGGTCGGCTTCTTCCTGACGAGCCTGCTGTTGACCTGGCTGGCTGGCTACGATCGCAAACCGACCTCGATTCTCGGCACCTTGCCTGGGCAGACCCAGTCAGGCGGCGCGAGCCCGGTGGCGCCGACCGGGGGCGGCGTGCTCGACCAGCTCAAGAAGGCCGACGAGCAGCAGGCTCCCGCGGCTCCGGCTGCGCCGCAGGCACCGCAATCGCAATAACGCGGATAAGCCATGCAGGAACGCAATTGGCGTCCTGCGTCATGAGGCGGTCTCAAGTACCTGAGACCATTCAGATTTTGAAGTAACCCACAGGCCCGCGACAGCGTTGCGGGCTGCAAGCGATTCGTTTTGGCGAATCGAGCGCGCGGCATTAAAGGTAGGGTCCCATGGCGCGGTACATCTTCATCACCGGCGGCGTGGTTTCCTCGCTCGGAAAGGGTCTGGCTTCAGCCGCGTTAGGCGCGCTGCTGCAGGCCCGCGGCTACAAGGTCCGGCTTCGCAAGCTCGACCCCTATCTCAACCTCGATCCCGGCACGATGTCGCCGTATCAGCACGGCGAAGTGTTCGTGACCGATGATGGCGCCGAGACCGATCTCGATCTCGGACATTACGAACGCTTCACCGGCCGACCGGCGACCAAGGCCGACAACATCACCACGGGCCGGATCTACCAGGACATCCTGACCAAGGAGCGGCGCGGCGACTATCTCGGTGCGACCATCCAGGTCGTCCCGCACGTGACGAACGCGATCAAGGATTTCGTCCTGTCCGGGAATGACGAGTACGATTTCGTGCTGGTCGAGATCGGCGGCACCGTCGGCGACATCGAGGGCCTGCCGTTCTTCGAGGCGATCCGGCAGCTCGGCAATGAGCTGCCGCGCCATCACGCGATCTACATCCACCTCACGCTGCTGCCCTACATCCCGAGCGCCGGCGAGTTGAAGACCAAGCCGACGCAGCATTCGGTCAAGGAGCTGCGCTCGATCGGCATCCAGCCTGACATCCTGCTGTGCCGCACCGACCGCCCGATCCCGAAGGAGGAGCGGCGCAAGCTCGGCCTGTTCTGCAACGTGCGCGAAAGCGCCGTCATCGAGGCGCGTGACGTCGACAACATCTATGCCGTGCCGGAGGCCTATCATGCCGCCGGCCTCGACGACGAGGTGCTGGCCGCGTTCGGCATCGAGCCGCGGGTGCCGCCGGCGCTGTCGAGCTGGCACACGATCAACGAGCGCGTTCGCAATCCGGAAGGCGACGTCACGATCGCGATCGTCGGCAAGTACACCGGCATGAAGGACGCCTACAAGTCGCTGATCGAGGCGCTGTCGCATGGCGGCATCGCCAACAAGGTCCGCGTCAAGCTCGACTGGATCGAGAGCGAGGTGTTTGAGAACGAGGACCCCGCGCCGTTCCTCGAGCACGTCAACGGCATCCTGGTGCCCGGCGGCTTCGGCCAGCGCGGCGCCGAGGGCAAGATCCGTGCGGCGCAATTCGCGCGGGAGCGCGACGTGCCGTATTTCGGCATCTGCTTCGGCATGCAGATGGCGGTCATCGAGGCGGCGCGCAATCTCGTCGGGATCGCCGAGGCCAATTCGACCGAGTTCGGTCCGACGCCGGAGCCGCTGGTCGGCCTGATGACGGAATGGCTGCGCGGCAACGAGCTGGAGAAGCGCTCCAAGAGCGGCGATCTCGGCGGCACGATGCGGCTCGGCGCCTATCCTGCGGCGCTCAAGCGCGGCAGCCGCGTCTCCGAGGTGTATGGCGGCGCCACCGAGATCTCCGAGCGGCATCGCCACCGCTACGAGGTCAACACCGCCTACAAGGACCGGCTCGAGCAGCACGGGTTGAAGTTCTCCGGCCTGTCGCCCGACGGCGTGCTGCCGGAGATCGTGGAGTACGAGGACCACCCGTGGTTCATCGGCGTGCAATTCCATCCCGAGCTGAAGTCGCGCCCGTTCGAGCCGCATCCCTTGTTCGCGTCGTTCATTCAGGCCGCGGTGGTGCAGAGCCGGCTTGTGTAGCAGGCCTTTGTCGCCAAGTGCCGTCATTGCGAGCGGAGCGAAGCAATCCAGAGTCGCGGGCGGGACTCTGGATTGCTTCGTCGCTGACGCTCCTCGCAATGACGGCCGAGGCGCGCAACGCGACCTTTGACGGCCGCGACGATTGTTGCGACAACGCTCCCCGATCGCGCGAAGCCAGAAAAGATCAGGGAGGATCAGATGATCTACGAGAGCCGCATCTATCGCTGCATTCCGGGCCGGCTGCCGGCGCTGCTGAAGCGTTTCGAAAACACGACGCTGAAGCTGTGGGAGAAGCACGGCATCCGCCCCGTGGGCTTCTTCACGACCCTGATCGGCGAATCCAACCAGGACCTGACCTATTTCCTGGCCTGGGAATCGCTCGCCGAGCGCGAGACCAAGTGGACCAAGTTCATGTCCGATCCCGACTGGATCTCGGCGCGTGCCAAGAGCGAGGAGGACGGCCAGATCGTTGCCAACATCACCAGCCAGTTCCTGGTGCCGACGGCGTTTTCGGCGCTGAAATAGAGGCCGGGGAGGGGCTGGGATGACCGATCCCCGCAACCCTGCTATTCGCAGGCAAACGCCGGTTGATCCGGCAGCCGGCGCTGGGCCATGGTCGCGCGCTCTCATGAGGATGATGTCGTGAACGCTTCGATCTCTGCCGCGCCGGTCGTCAGCCTCGGCTCCGTCAAGTTTGGCAACCACCTGCCGTTCGCCGTGATCGCCGGCCCATGCCAGCTCGAGAGCCGCGCGCATGCGCTCGAGGTCGCCTCGGCGCTGAAGGCGATCGCGACGCGGCTCGGCATCGGGCTCGTCTACAAGACCTCGTTCGACAAGGCCAACCGCACCTCGGCCTCCGCCGCACGCGGCCTCGGCCTGGCGCAGTCGCTGCCGATCTTCGCCGAGATCCGGTCTTCGCTCGGCCTGCCGGTGCTGACCGACGTGCATGACGCCAGCCAGTGCGCCGAGGTGGCGCAGGCCGTCGACGTGCTGCAGATCCCCGCGTTCCTGTGCCGGCAGACCGACCTGCTGCTCGCGGCCGCGGCGACGGGCCGGGTCGTCAACGTCAAGAAGGGCCAGTTCCTGGCGCCCTGGGACATGGCCAACGTGGTCGCCAAGATCACGAGCTCCGGCAATCGCAACGTGCTGGTCACCGAGCGCGGCGTCTCGTTCGGCTACAACACGCTGGTCTCCGACATGCGGTCGCTGCCGATCATGGCGCGCACGACCGGCGCACCGGTCATCTTCGATGCGACCCACTCCGTGCAGCAGCCGGGCGGCAAGGGCACGTCCTCGGGCGGCGAGCGCGAATTCGTGCCGGTGCTGGCGCGGGCGGCGGTGGCCGTGGGCGTCGCCGGCGTCTTCATCGAGACCCATCCCGATCCCGATCATGCGCCCTCCGACGGGCCGAACATGGTCCCGCTCGCGCAGTTCGAGGGGCTGCTGCGAACGCTGATGGCGTTCGACGCACTCGCCAAGGCGCCGGCGGCGGACGCCGGGCGCTGATGCACCAGACCGCCGCCAAGCCCGCGGGGCAGAAGTTTCCGCCGGCGGTGAACATCATCGCCCTCGCAGGCTTCTCGGCGGCGCTGTCGACGCGGGCGCTCGATCCGGTGCTGCCGCATGTCGCCGAGGATTTCGCGATCAGCATCACCACGGCGGCGAGCATCGCCGCGGGCTATGCGCTGATCTACGCGCTGATCCAGCCGGCGATCGGCGCCGCCGCCGATCTGTTCGGCAAGGCGCGGCTGATGACGCTGTGCCTGGCGCTGCTCGGTGTCGCCAGCATCCTCGGCGCGCTCGCCACCTCGTTTCCGCTGTTGTTCGCGACGCGCATCCTCGCCGGCATCGCCTCGGGCGGCGTGTTTCCGGTGGCGCTCGGGCTGACCAGCGATCTCGTCGCGCCCGACAAGCGGCAGGTCGCGATCGGCCGCACGCTCGCGGGCTCGATGGCGGGCAACCTGCTCGGCGCGACGGCATCCGGCATCATCGGCGATCTCATCGGCTGGCGTGGCGTGCTTGCGATCCTCGGCGCGCTCGGGCTGATCGCCTCCTTCGCGGTGGCGGCAGGCTTTCGCGGCGCCAAGGTCACGCATGCGCCGACCACCGATCTCGCCGCGCTGAGGAAGGGCTACCGCACCATCTTCACCAACCCCAATTCGCGCTTCTGCTTCTCGGCCGTGTTCGTCGAAGGCTGCTGCGTGTTCGGGCTGTTTCCGTTCATCGCCTCGTTCCTGTTCGATCTCGGCGAGACCTCGCTGTCGATCGCGGGCATCGTCATCGCGGGCTTCGCGGTCGGCGGCCTGTTCTACACGTTCACGGTCTCGAACTTCCTGCCGCGGCTCGGCGTCAAGGGCATGATGATCACGGGCGCTGCCCTGGTCGGGCTGCAGCTTGCCGCGCTCGCCTTCGGTCCGGGCTGGAAGCTGCAGTTCGGCTGCATGCTGCTGATGGGCTGGGGCTTCTACATGATCCATGGCTGCCTGCAGGTGTTCGCCAGCGAGCTGTCGATCGGGGCGCGCGCGACCGCGATGTCGCTGCACTCGTTCTTCTTCTTCATGGGCCAGACGGTCGGCCCGATCGCCTATGGCTTCGGCCTGGTCCATGGCGGCAAGCAGCCGACGTTGCTGATCGCCGCCATCATGATGGTCGCGCTCGGCTTCGCCTGCGCCGCGCTGCTGCGGCAGCGGCCGCCGGCAGATGCGGCGGTCAGCTGACGGCCATGTCGGACACGGGCGCGGGCCCATTGCATCTGAAGACATGGTCCCGTCGCGGCAGCAACGCCTGCTAATTTGTTGCTCCGTCATGGCCGGGCTTGTCCCGGCCATCCACGTCGTTCGGCGCGCTGAGAAGGACGTGGATGCGCGGGACAAGCCCGGCCATGACGACGTGGAGACGGGCGAGGGCAAAATGCCCATCGTTAGCTGCGATGGTCCTGGGAAAGTGCGGCGAGGGCGTTTCTCGCTCTCGATGCTGAAGATGCGCGGCTGAGACATATCGGCGCTTTCGTTGGCCGCGGGACGCACCGCCGCCATCTCGCGGCGCGTCTGCGTCCGAGCTTTGCCTTGGGACATGCCCTCTTTCTGAGAAGAGGGCACGGGGAATGCCGGGAGCTGGCCGCCCCCATGGCCCGCCTGCAGAAAAAAATGCAGGCGGCAGGAACCACAGGTTCAGCCGAGACATCCCGGCATTCCCCGCGCGATGGTTGGGCGGCTTATACGTACTCTCCCCGGGGACCGGGCTGTCTTGCCCCCGTGACCGGCGGATCATCACCACCAGCGTAGCCTCAGCGTCGGGAGGCCAGGACCATACGACTTCGCCGGCGCATCAGGCCCGTTCGTCCGCATGAATGATCACGCTGCGCCCCCGACACGCCCACCGCATCCCGCCTCAACGTCCGTGACGACCGCGAAGCGCCCCTCTGATCGAGACGGGACGACGATAGTCAATCACGAATTCTGATAAAACGAAAGTAGAATATTTTTCGCGGAAGGTCTGGACAGGGGTGATCGGTTTGAAGGCGCAGGAAAAATCGGCTTTCAGGAGCAGCGGTTTGGTGGTTGCAGAGAACGGGAAAGTCAAACGGGAACGCACCCGTCGGGCGACTCAGAACCATGGATCGACGCTGGGCTGCGGCTGCTGTACCCGCATTTACGGTCCGCCACCGCTGGTCGTCCCACGACGCTGCAACGCCATCGCGAGGACCCAAGCAAAGAAGCGTTTGGAGTTCACTGGGTTCGTTCCGGCGGTCATTGAAAGCCTTTGTGGCGCAACCTTTGGCGTTGCCGAAGCACCTCGGTTGAGCTTGAGTGGTATTAGGCTAAGCACCGGCGAAACGGGCAAGCAGAAGCCGCTCTTGTATTTCGACGAAAATATTCCAGCGTAGATCATTGATAATTTTAGGAAGCGATCTTGGTGGAAAAAGAAGGTGAAGGTGCTTAGTGCGGTAGAGCTAGGCAATCAGGGTCGGTCTGACGACTTTCATTCCAGTACTGCTCGCGGCTCGGATACACGCTCGTCTCTTTTGATACCGACTTCAATGATGATGCAGCCTACCCGTTTTCAAACGGAAGAATGTACGGGGTAATCATGTTGAAGGGGTCGAAGAAGAACTCGAATCGATCGAAAAGCGATCTTGCCTCCCTCCTGGATTTCGTTTTGGCGACTCCTTTCCCGAAGTCGTTTTTGCAGGAAAGCAAGTTTGTCATAAGCGGAGAAGGATGTGTGATGCGGGGGAGAGATGTAAAAACGAAAGAGATCAAATCCATGCAAATTGAATCTCGTAAGACCCGCCTGGGAGAGGTTTGGAAGCACTTCTCAATAATGTAGTTTAGCGGTAGTGCGAAAGTGCGTACGAGGCGCCGGGGACCGGCGGCCTTCAGGCCCGCGCGCGATCGGCGACTACCAGTCGAGATTTGCCGACCGGCACATCTCGCAGACGATCACATCGTCCTTCCGGGAAAGGGGACGGCGGCAGCGGTGACACGTGCCCGCGGTCTGTGTGACGTGTAGCGTCAGGGCCTTTGCTTCCGCCATGGAGAAGCCGAACTCGGCGGCGAGCAATTTGTGGCCCGCAATCTGACTGCGGCGGATTTCCCTTGCGATCCTCGCCTTGTGTTCTGCTGACAGCGAGGGCGGCCACGTGACGGTTATGGTGCACTTGGGACAGTGCACCGACAGGCGGGCATGCTTTACTGCGCCGTTCACGGCGTACCTCCTTCCTCGATCAGCTTCACCCCCGCCCACGATACGGCGCCACGCCCTGGTCTGGCACCCACAGGCCCTTCGGCAGCTTGCCGGTCTGCCAGAACACGTCGATCGGGATGCCGCCGCGGGGGTACCAGTAGCCGCCGATGCGCAGCCATTTCGGCTTGATCTCGGCGGCGAGGCGCTTGCCGATGGCGACGGTGCAGTCCTCGTGGAACGCGCCATGGTTGCGGAAGCTGGCCAGATAGAGCTTCAGCGACTTGGATTCCACCAGCCAGGGGCCGGGGGCATAGTCGATGACCAGATGGGCGAAATCCGGTTGTCCCGTCACCGGGCACAGCGAGGTGAACTCGGGCACCGTGAAGCGGGCCAGGTAATCCGTGTCCTTCTGCGGATTGGGAACGCGGTCGAGCGTTGCCGTTTCCGGACTGTCGGGGGCGGCCACATGGCGGCCCAGCTGAAGGCCGGCCGATGTCATGGTGGTGTTGGATCTTTTCGCCATATGTCGTGTCACCTGTCGCGATTGGCGCCCGTTTAGCCAATCGCCGGGCGTGCGTCATCCGGTTCGTGATTTCGACGCGAGTTCTGCTCCACTTGGCCTTTTCGCCCCCGTGACCTTGCGGTAGAAGCGGCGCAGCAATGCCCACCCGGAAACGCCGTAAGAGGACCCCATGACCGCCATCGTCGACATCATCGGCCGCGAAATCCTGGACAGCCGCGGCAATCCCACGGTCGAGGTCGACGTCGTGCTGGAGGACGGCTCGGTCGGCCGCGCCGCGGTGCCGTCCGGCGCCTCCACCGGCGCCCACGAGGCGGTCGAGCTGCGCGACGGCGACAAGCACCGCTATCTCGGCAAGGGCGTGCTGAAGGCCGTCGAAGCCATCAACGACGAGGTCTATGAGGCGCTCAGCGACATGTCGGTGCAGGACCAGGTCCAGATCGACCAGATCCTGATCGAGCTCGACGGCACCGAGAACAAGAGCCGGATCGGCGCCAACGCGATTCTCGGCGTCTCGCTCGCCTGCGCCAAGGCCGCGGCGATCTCCTACGACATGCCGCTGTATCGCTATGTCGGCGGCACCTCGGCCCGCACCCTGCCGGTGCCGATGATGAACATCGTCAATGGCGGCGTCCACGCCGACAATCCGATCGATTTCCAGGAGTTCATGATCATGCCGGTGGGCGCGCCGAGCTTCGCGGAGGCGCTGCGCTGCGGCTCGGAGATCTTCCACACGCTCAAGGCCGAGCTGAAGAAGGCGGGCCACAACACCAATGTCGGCGATGAGGGCGGCTTCGCGCCGAACCTGCCGTCGGCGGACGCAGCCCTCGACTTCGTCATGAGCGCGATCGGCAAGGCCGGCTACACCGCCGGCGAGGACGTCATGCTGGCGCTCGACTGCGCCGCGACCGAATTCTTCAAGGACGGCAAGTACGTCTACGAGGGCGAGAACAAGTCGCGCTCGCGCTCCGAGCAGGCCAAGTATCTTGCGGATCTGGTCGCCCGCTACCCGATCGCCTCGATCGAGGACGGCATGTCGGAGGACGACATGGACGGCTGGAAGGAGCTGACCGACCTGATCGGCCACAAGTGCCAGCTCGTCGGCGACGACCTGTTCGTCACCAACGTCAACCGTCTCGCCGACGGCATCCGCAACGGCCGCGCCAACTCGATCCTGATCAAGGTCAACCAGATCGGCACGCTCACCGAGACGCTGGCCGCGGTCGAGATGGCCTACAAGGCCGGCTACACCGCCGTGATGTCGCATCGCTCCGGCGAGACCGAGGATTCCACGATCGCCGATCTCGCGGTCGCCACCAATTGCGGGCAGATCAAGACCGGCTCGCTGGCGCGCGCCGACCGCACCGCCAAGTACAACCAGTTGCTGCGCATCGAGCAGGAGCTGGACGCGCAGGCCAAGTATGCGGGCAGGGCGGCGCTGAAGGCGCTGGCCTGAGTCTGGACCAAGCTAAAGCAAAGAAAAAGGGAGGCACGCATGGGTGTCGAGACACAGGGCCTGCAACTGCGGACGTTGATCAGGCGCAGCGGCGAGCTCGAGCTCTCGCTGGTCGACGTGCCGACCCCCGAGCCGGGACCAGACGAGGTCGTGGTGCGGATCGAGGCGGCGCCGATCAACCCGTCCGATCTCGGCCTCCTCGTCGGCGCGGCGGACCTCGCGACCATGCAGGCGTCCGGCACCAAGGAGCGGCCCGTGATCACCGCCAAGGTGTCGGAGGCGGGGATGCGGGCGATGGCCGGCCGGCTCGACGAGTCCCTGGCCGTAGGCAACGAGGGCGCGGGCGTGGTGGTCAAGACCGGCTCCTCGGATGCCGCCAAGGCGCTGATGGGCCGCACGGTCGCGGCCATCGGCGGCGCGATGTACAGCCAGTATCGCTGCCTGAAGCTCTCCGAATGCCTGCCGCTGCCGGCCGGCACCACGCCGGCCGAGGGCGCCTCCTGCTTCGTCAATCCGCTGACCTCGCTCGGCATGACCGAGACGATGCGGCGCGAGGGCCATACTGCGCTGGTGCACACGGCCGCCGCGTCCAATCTCGGGCAGATGCTCAACAAGATCTGCCTCAAGGACGGCATCCCGCTCGTCAACATCGTGCGCAGCGCTGATCAGGCCGAGCTGTTGCGCGGCATCGGCGCGAAATACATCGTGGATTCGACGGCGCCGACTTTCATGGACGACCTGATCGCGGCGCTGGTCGAGACCGGCGCGACCATCGCCTTCGATGCGATCGGCGGCGGCAAGCTCGCCGGCCAGATCCTCAACGCGATGGAAGCTGCGATCAACAAGTCCGGCAAGCATCCCTACAGCCGCTACGGCTCGAACGTGCACAAGCAGGTCTACATCTACGGTAGCCTCGACACGCGCCCGACCGAGATCACGCGCGGCTTCGGCATGACCTGGAGCGTCGGCGGCTGGCTGCTGTTTCCGTTCCTGATGAAGATCGGCAAGGCGGATACCGAGCGGCTGCGCCAGCGCGTCGTCGACGAGCTGAAGACGACCTTTGCGAGCCACTACACCAAGGTGGTTTCCTTGTCCGAGGCGCTCGATCCGGCCAACCTTGCCGTGTACGCCAAACGGGCCACCGGCGAAAAATTCCTCATCGACCCCAACAAAGAGAAGTGACCTAACGTCGCTCCTCGGACGTTGCTGACGGGCTTGCGTTTGGCCCGCATGCGGAGACAATCCGCCCCGTTTGTCTGGGGGCGGTGTCAGCCGCATGGAGCACTGAGGAGAGATTTGTCATGACCCGATTGGATCGCCGTCGATTTCTGGCCGGTGCGGCCCTCGCCGGGGCTGCAACCGCTTTGCCGCCGCTGGCCGGACGGGCACGCGCAGCGGTTGCACCCGCCGGCGCGCAGGCGCCCGGCTTCTATCGCTACAAGGTCGGCGACTATGAATGCACCTCCGTCAATGACGGCGCGCGCACCTTCCCGATGCCCGACACGTTCGTCGTCAACACGGCGAAGGACGACGCGCTCGCGGCTGCCGAAAGCGCCTACATGCCGAAGGGCATGATCACGATCCCCTTCAATCCGCAGCTGATCAACACCGGCTCCAAGCTGGTCCTGATCGACACCGGCAACGGCGCTGGCGCCTTCGAGGCCAGCAAGGGCGCGGTTGGCCGCACGCTGCAGAACCTCGCTGCCGCCGGCGTCGATCCGAAGAGCATCGACGTCGTCGTGCTCTCCCACATGCATGGGGACCACATCAACGGCCTCAAGCTCGCGGACGGCTCGCTGGCGTTCCCGAACGCCGAGCTGAAGGTGCCGGCTAAGGAGTGGGCGTTCTGGAATAGCGACGAGAACGCCGCCAAGGCGCAGACCGACTTGATGAAGGGCAACTTCGCCAACTTCAAGAAGGTGTTCGGCGGGCTCGAGAGCAATATCACTCAGTACGAGTGGGACAAGGAGGTCGCGCCCGGCATCACCGCGCTCGGCACGCCCGGTCACACGCCGGGACACACCTCGTTCGCGGTCGCGTCCGGCAACGCCAGGGTCCTGATCCAGGCCGACGTCACCAACGTTCCCGAGCTGTTCCTGCGCAACCCCGACTGGCACGTGATGTTCGACACCGATGCCGAGATGGCGCAGGCCACGCGGCACAGGTTCTACGACATGGCCGCCGCCGAGAAGGCCAAGGTGATCGGCTTCCACTTCTCGTTCCCTTCAGTGGGCTATGTCGAGAAGGACGGCGCCAAGTACCGGCTGATTCCGGCGCCGTGGAATCCGGTGATCTGAATATCGGTTAGCGTCATTGCGAGGAGCCCCCGGGTCTCGCCTCCGGCGAGCCCGAGGACAGGCTCCGCGACGAAGCAATCCAGAGTCCCAACCGAGCCCTGGATTGCTTCGCTTCGCTCGCAATGACGGAGGAGAGAGGGGGCCGCCTTCGGGCGGCCTGAGCGTTTTTGCATATGCGAAATGCCGGGCTTTCCGGGCCTGTTGCGAACCCCTATGTCGAGCACCTCGGAAATCCCGCAGGATTCGTATGTCGACCGATCCCTCTCCCTCCAACGCCGATCTCTCCAACTGGCGCACTGCGCCGTTCAGCCGCTGGGCCTTTCACAACATCCGCGCGATCCTGCCGGTCGCCGACATCGAGAGCGCGCCGGGCAGCGCCTGGACGCTGCCGTCGAGCCTCGTGTCGTTCGACGATTTCAGCGTGCGGCTGCCCAAGGGCGGCACGCTCGATCTCGACGGTTTCCTGAAGGCGACGGCGACCGACGGGCTCCTGATTCTGCAGGACGGCCGCATCGTCTTCGAAATGTATGACGGCGGCACCGACCGCGACACGCCGCACATCCTGATGTCGGCGACCAAGTCGATCACCGGCCTCATGGCCGGCATCCTGACCGGCCGCGGCGAGCTCGATGTCGACGCCGAGGTCACGCGCTATGTGCCGGAAGTGGCCGCCACGGCCTATCGCGGCGCTACGATCCGGCAGCTGCTCGACATGCGTGCGGGCGTCGTGTTCGATGGTGCCGGCCTGCAGGCCTATGCCGACGCCGCGGGCTGGGAGCCGGTCGCGCCGGGCACGACGCCGAACCTGCACGATTTCTTTGCGACGATGCGCGCTCAGGCGGCGCCGCATGGCGGCGCCTTCAGCTACGTCTCGTCCAACACCGATCTGCTGGGATGGGCGATCGAGCGCGCCACCGGCCGCAGCTTCGCGAGCCTCGCCGGCAGCCTGCTGTGGAAGCCGATGGGGGCGAGCGGCGAGGCCTTCATCACCCTCGACCGCAACGGCGCGCCGCGCTGCACCGGCGGCTTCTGCGCCACCTTGCGCGACGTCGCCCGGCTCGGCCAGCTCGTGCTGTCAGGCGGGCGGCGGGGCTCTCACACGATCATTCCCGAAGGTTGGATCGACGACATCAGGCACAATGGCGATGTGCAGGCCTGGCGCGACGGCCAATGGCGCGACAGTTTTGCCGCGATCAGCCGCAACATGCACTATCGCAGCGGCTGGTACGTCACAAACGACGCGCCGCAGCTGATGTTCGCGATGGGCATTCACGGCCAGAACCTGTTCGTCGATGCCGCCAACGGCATCGTGATCGCCAAGGTCTCGTCATGGGCGCAGCCGGTCGACGGGCAGGCGATCTGGCTCACACATCAGGCGGTGGCGGAATTCACGCGCTGTCTCAAGGGGACCGGCTGAGCTCCACGACGCGGGCAAGGGTCGGGAACACTCGGGCGTTGCTTGCGATGAAACGCAGTGTTTCGCGTGAGGATGGTCCATGCACTTGCATGTTCCTGCTCGCGCGCCTTAAGTGCGCTCCACACCCCGCTCCTCAAAGGATTCCCCATGCCCGCACCTTATTCGATCGTCGCCCTCGTCGGCAGTCTCCGCAAGGAGAGCTTCACCCTGAAGATCGCCAATGCGCTCGCCAAGCTGGCGCCGGCCAGCCTGAAGATCGACGTGACCACGCTCAACGGCCTGTCGTTCTTCAACCAGGATCTCGAAGCCAATCCGCCGGCCGACTGGCTCGCCCTGCGGGAGAAGCTGAAGGCCTCGAACGGCGTGCTGATCCTGACGCCGGAATACAACCGCTCGATTCCCGGCGTGCTCAAGAATGCGATCGACGTCGCCTCGCGTCCCTATGGGCAGAGTTCGTTCCTGGGCAAGCCGGTCGGCCTCATCTCCAATTCGCCGGGCCCGCTCGGTGGCGTGGCGGCGGCCAAGCATCTGCAGAACATCATGCCTGGCATCTCTGGCCCGGTCATGGGGCAGCCGGAAATCTACCTGAATGGCGTCGGCGACGCCTTCGACGCCCAGGGCGAGCTGGTCAAGGATTCGCTCAAGACGGTGTTGCAGCAATATCTGGATGCATTCGCCACCTTCGTGGCCAAGCAGAACGGCTGATCGCGTTCGCCGCCGCCGCGTCCACCTGCGGCGGTCGGCAACTGCATGACGGGTATGATGCGGGCAGGGCGTTGACGCGCCTTGCCCGATCCGTTTCAAGGCGATGCCGGACCTGCGCAAGGATGCGCATTGCCAAGGAAGCACGATGGCCCATTCGTTCACACCCGCGTCGTCGTCGAGGCCCGGCCCGAACCAGCCGGATCTCGACTCGGAGGCCGTCTGGCAGACGCGGATCGACCTCGCGGCCTGTTTCCGGATGGCGGCGCGGCACGGGTTCGAAGAGGGCATCTGCAACCACTTCTCGGCGCTGGTCCCCGGCTATGACGACCTCTTCATCGTCAATCCCTACGGCTATGCGTTCCGCGAACTGACGGCCTCGAAGCTCCTGGTGTGCGACTTCGACGGCAACGTCGTTGCCGGCGACGGCCGCCCGGAGGCGACCGCCTTCTACATCCACGCCCGCATCCACAAGGCGCTGCCGCGCGCCAAGGTGGCGTTCCACACCCACATGCCCTACGCCACCGCGCTATCGATGACCGAAGGCGACCCGCTGATCTTCGCCGGGCAGACGGCGCTGAAATTCTATGGGCGAACCGCGGTCGACGAGAATTACAACGGGCTGGCGCTCGACGCGCGGGAGGGGGATCGCATCGCCGGGGCTGTCGGTGATGCCGACATCGTCTTCATGAAGCATCATGGCGTCATGGTTCTGGCGCCGACCATCGCCGAAGCCTGGGACGATCTCTACTACCTCGAGCGTGCCTGCCAGGTGCAGTGCCTGGCGCTGTCGACCGGCCGCAAGGTGGTGCCGGTCGCGCCCGAGATCGCCGAGGCCGCCTATCGCCAGATGCGCGAAGGAGATGCGGAATCGGCTCGGTTGCACCTCGATGCCGTCAAGCGCATGCTCGACCTCGAAGAGCCGGTCTACCGGAGCTGAGGACGGATCGTCTGGAGGCTGGTTCGATGTCCAAATTGGAGCTTTCTGCCGAGCAGCACGCAGCGCTGGATCGCCCCGTCTGGTCAGCCCTGACCACCGGGCACCGAGCGCTTGCGGAGGGCGCCGCGCATGCTCGTCGCTATCCGGCGGCGATTGCGCCATTTGCCGCCATGTCGGACGACAGCGATGCTGCGTGGTCTGAACTCGCCGACCTTGCCAACGAGGATGTCGTTGCGATCGTGACCCCTGCACCCCCGGGCGAGGTGCGTGGCCTTGACGCCCGGCTCAGAGCCAGCGTCCGCCAGATGGTTGCCGTCGGGGCGGTCGATCCCGTGGGGGATGCCGCGGTCGAGGTGCTGGACGAGCGCGACATCCCTGCGATGCTGGAGCTGACTGCACGGACCAAACCCGGTCCGTTCCTGGCCAGGACCCGCGAGCTGGGCCGCTACATCGGCATTCGTGACGGGGAGCGACTGGCCGCCATGGCCGGGGAGCGCATGCGCCTCGACGGGTTCACGGAAATCAGCGCGGTCTGTGTCCATCCGGACTATCGCGGCCTTGGCTATGCCCAGAGGCTCGTCACGGTCCTGATGACGGCCATCAGGGGCAGGGGCGAGACGCCGTTTCTCCACGTCATAGACGACAATCATGCCGCGATCGCGCTGTATGAGCGTCTCGGCTTCGTGTCGCGAGCCACCTTGTGTTTCACGGTGCTTCGGCAATCCGTCAGCCAGTGACGCGTGATGGGACCTTCGGAACGAAGCCGCGCGGCGTAGATTAGCAGATCCTTAACCAAGGCGCCCCATCTTCCGGCCCATGGTCTCCCGCGCGCGGCTCAAATCGTTCCTGACCGGGCTCGCCCTCTACACGATGGCGGCCGCCATCATCGGCTATTTCGGCATCAACGCCTATACCGGCCGCTACGGCCTGACCGCGCGTCAGGAGCTCGACCAGGAGATCATTGCGCTCACCTCCGAGCTCGCCCGGCTGAAGCAGGAGCGGGCGGAGGGTGAGAAGCGCGTGTCGCTGCTGCGCTCCGACCGGGTCGATCCCGACATGCTCGATGAGCGCGCCCGCTTCCAGCTCGGCTACGCTAACCCGCGTGATCTGATCCGGATCAATCGGCCGAACTGAGCGAGCCGGTCTCCGCGATGCATCCGTTGTGAGACTCGCCTCGCGTCTGCGTAACGAACGCAGGCACGACAAGCCCATGACGAGGAAGACCCGCGCTGCGCGCGGGCCTTCGACGATCGCTGATGGGCTGCCCCTTATGCGGCCCGCACGGTGGCGAGGAACTTGTGGACCTCGGCCTTCAGGCGGTTGCTGTCCTGGGACAGTGACTGCACAGCGTTGAGCACCTGGGACGAAGCCGTCCCCGTCTCGGTTGCTTCGCGCTGGACGTCGGCAACATTCGCGGAGACCTCTTTCGTACCGCTGGCGGCTTGCTGGATGTTGCGCGAGATTTCCTGGGTTGCGGCGCCCTGTTCTTCGACAGCGGCTGCGATGGTGGCGGCGATTTCCGACATCCGGCCGATCGTGTCGCCGATTTCCTTGATGGCGGTCACCGAATGCTGAGTGGCGGTCTGGATGGCGCCAATCTGCTGGCTGATCTCTCCCGTCGCCTTGGCAGTCTGCTCGGCGAGCGCCTTGACCTCCGAGGCGACAACGGCGAAGCCGCGACCGGCTTCACCCGCCCGCGCCGCCTCGATGGTGGCGTTCAAGGCCAGCAGGTTGGTCTGGCCGGCGATGGTGTTGATGAGCTCCACCACGTCGCCGATGCGAGCCGCCGCTTGCGACAATTCGCCCACGCGTTCATTGGTCTTGCGGGCCTGCTCAACGGCTTCACTGGCGATCGCCGAAGACTGCTGCACCTGTCGGCTGATCTCGTTCACGGAGGAGGACATTTCCTCGGTGGCGGCGGCGACCGACTGGACGTTGTTGGAGGCGGCGCCTGAGGCGCCGGCTACGACGGTGGCAAGACCCTTCGAGCGCTCGGCCGTTGCGCTGAGCGACTGGGCCGATGACTCCAGATCGGTCGCTGCCGACGACACCGTCTCGATGATCTGGCCGACCGCTGTCTCGAAATCGTTCGCAAGGCGCATCGTATCGATCTTGCGCTGCTCGGCCTGGCGTGCCTCCAGCTCGTTCTGCTCGGCCTCGAGCCGCTGGCGGGCGACGGCATTGACCTTGAACACCTCGACGGCACGGGCCATCTCGCCGACCTCGTCGCGCCGTTCCGAGTTCGGGATCTGCACAGCGAGATTCCCGTTCGCAAGCTCGGTCATCGTCCGGGTGATCGCTTGCAGCGGCCGGACCAGGCCGCGCGCGATCATCAGGGTCGCAACGCACAGCAGGGCGATCAGTCCGACGGCCCAGATCAGCGTCACCTTGACGGAGGCGTAGAACGCCTCGTCGAGATCGTCGACATACACGCCTGTGCCCACAACCCAGTTCCACGGATCGGCCTTCATGGTGTAGCCGAGCTTCGCCACCGGGACGCTGCTGCCGGCGCGCGCGAACATATAGCTGACGAAGCCGCCACCAGGCTGGGTCGAAGCCGCGATCAACTCGCGTACGAAGGGCAGACCATTGGCGTCCTTTTCGTTGAGCAGACCCTTGCCCTCCCAATCCGGCTTCGGGCCAAGCACGAGGTTCACGCCGTCCGGCTGGTAGACGAAGATGTAGTCGTTCTTGCCGAACCGAATGCCGCGGAGCACGGCCTTGGCGCGGTTCTGCGCCTCGTCCGCGGTCAGGGCCCCCTTCGCCGCCGCATCGGCAAAGCCCTTCACGATCGACACGGCAGATTGCACCTGTCCGACGACTGCGGCCTTACGCTCTTCGACCAGGGCTGTTCGGGTGGCCAGCAGCTGGCTGACCACGGCGACGATACAGACGCCGATGGATAACGCGACCAGAACCGCAAAGCGGCGAGGGATGGTGAGAACCATGTTCGTTCCTGTCAGAGGGCCCAGGCAGCCGGACAGTCCAGGCAGCCAGGGATTTTCGTTGAGTTGTTTGATTTCGTTGATGAATTCGGAAAAATTGTGCGCTGCGGAGGGTTTAGAATTGATTGATTCGAAGGCCCGTAGGAACACGGAGACCCCCTGCCGCTGCTCGGTCGGAATATCCGTTATGCCGATGTTCGATATGTCGGGTTTTTTGGTCGCTGTCGGCGTCGTCGAGATCCCAACGATGAGGGTGTCGTCGAGGGCGTCGCCGGCTTGGCCTCACGCGTCCCATCCGCTGAGATGGCTGCTCTTTTTTGTAGCGGCCTGCGGTCGGATTCCAAAAATGGTGGAATTGTATTTGCAATATTTCGTGTGCATTGCAGCGCGGCACGCCAAAGCCTTCGGACGCGCCACGCGGTCCTTTTACGTCTCCTGGAGTTGAGCTAGAGAGAGCTACTTTTTCTCTCATCCGGAATTGCCATGGCCGCACCGAAGAAGACCGCCGCAAAGGAACAAGGGCAGGACAGAGACAACGGCCCGCCGCCGGAATTCACCAGAGAACAGGAATTGGCTGCGCTTCGCGACATGCTGCTGATCCGCCGCTTTGAGGAAAAGGCCGGTCAGCTTTATGGCATGGGTGCGATCGGCGGCTTCTGCCATCTTTACATCGGCCAGGAAGCCGTCGTGGTCGGCATGCAGATGGCGCTGAAGCCGGGCGATCAGGTCATCACCGGCTATCGTGATCATGGCCACATGCTGGCCACCGGCATGGACGCCAAGGGCGTGATGGCCGAGCTCACCGGGCGCCGCGGTGGATACTCCAAGGGCAAGGGCGGCTCCATGCACATGTTCAGCATGGAGAAGAACTTCTTCGGCGGCCACGGCATCGTCGGCGCCCAGGTCTCGCTCGGCACCGGCCTTGCGCTCGCCAACCGCTACCGCGGCAACGACTCGGTCAGCGTCGCCTATTTCGGCGATGGCGCGGCCAACCAGGGGCAGGTCTATGAGAGCTTCAACATGGCGGAGCTCTGGAAGCTGCCGGTGATCTACGTCATCGAGAACAACCGCTATGCGATGGGCACGGCGGTGTCGCGCGCCTCGGCGCAGACCGACTTCTCCAAGCGCGGCATCTCCTTCAACATCCCGGGCGAGCAGGTCGACGGCATGGACGTCCGCGCCGTGAAGGCTGCGGGCGAGAAGGCCGTTGCCTGGTGCCGCGAGGGCAAGGGCCCGTACATTCTGGAAATGCAGACCTACCGCTATCGCGGCCACTCGATGTCGGACCCGGCGAAGTATCGCACCCGCGAGGAGGTGGAGAAGGTCCGTCACGACCAGGATCCGATCGAGCAGGTGCGCAACCGCCTGCTGGCGGCCAAGGTCAGCGAGCAGGATCTCAAGACGATCGATGCCGACGTGCGCAAGATCGTCAACGAGGCCGCCGATTTCGCGCAGGCCGATCCCGAGCCCGATGTCGCCGAGCTCTACACCGACGTTTACCGCTGAGCGCGCGCAAGCTGTTTCTCTGGAGCTGATATGCCTATTCAAGTTTTGATGCCTGCGCTGTCGCCCACGATGGAAAAGGGCAATCTCGCCAAATGGCTGAAGAAGGAAGGTGAGGCGATCAAGTCGGGTGACGTGATCGCCGAGATCGAGACCGACAAGGCCACGATGGAGGTCGAGGCGACCGACGAGGGCACGCTCGGCAAGATCCTGATCCCCGAAGGCACCGCCGACGTCGCGGTCAATACGCCGATTGCGACCATCCTCGCGGATGGCGAGAGCGTGGCCGATCTCGGCAAGGCGGCACCCGCTGCCGAGATGAAAGCCGCGCAGTCGGCGCCGCCGGCCGAGCCGGCTGCTTCGGTGTCGGCATCGCCTGCGCCGACCGGCGTGGCTGCGCCGCAGAGCGTGGCCGAGCCCGATCCCGAGGTGCCAGCGGGCACCGAGATGGTGACGCAAACCATCCGCGAGGCGCTGCGCGACGCCATGGCCGAGGAGATGCGCCGAGACGGCGACGTCTTCATCATGGGCGAGGAGGTCGCCGAATATCAGGGCGCCTACAAGGTCACCCAGGGCCTGCTGCAGGAGTTCGGCGCCCGCCGCGTGATGGACACGCCGATCACCGAGCACGGCTTCGCCGGCATCGGCGTCGGTGCGGCGATGGCCGGCCTGAAGCCGATCGTCGAGTTCATGACCTTCAACTTCGCCATGCAGGCGATGGACCAGATCATCAACTCCGCAGCCAAGACCTTGTACATGTCGGGTGGCCAGATGGGCTGCTCGATCGTGTTCCGTGGTCCGAACGGCGCCGCCGCCCGCGTTGCCGCGCAGCACAGCCAGGACTACGCGTCTTGGTACTCTCACGTTCCCGGCCTCAAGGTGATCGCGCCGTACTCCGCGGCGGACGCCAAGGGCCTGCTGAAGGCCGCGATCCGCGATCCGAACCCGGTGATCTTTCTCGAGAACGAGGTGCTCTACGGCCACTCCGGTGAAGTGCCGAAGCTCGACGACTATGTGATCCCGATCGGCAAGGCGCGCATCGCCCGCAGCGGCAAGGACGTCACCATCATCTCGTGGTCGAACGGCATGACCTACGCGCTCAAGGCCGCCGATGAGCTTGCCAAGGAGGGCATCGAGGCCGAGGTGATCGACCTGCGCACGCTGCGTCCGATGGACACCGAGACCATCGTCGCCTCGGTCAAGAAGACCGGCCGCGCGGTGACGGTGGAGGAGGGCTGGCAGCAGAGCGGCGTCGGCGCCGAGATCGCCGCGCGCATCATGGAGCACGCCTTCGACTATCTCGATGCCCCAGTCGCGCGCGTGTCCGGCAAGGACGTGCCGATGCCGTATGCGGCGAATCTCGAGAAGCTCGCGCTGCCCTCGGCCGCGGAGGTCGTTCAGGCCGCCAAATCCGTCTGCTACCGGTAAGCCGTCGAGGACGCCCAGATGGCCGGACCCAAGGAGCAGCCGCTGCCGCCCGATGTAATCGGCCGCGAGGACGCCACCGAAGTGTTGCGCGCCTTCGTGCTCGATGGCGGGCTCTCGATCGCCTTCCAGCGCGCGTTCGAGGAGCCCGACGTGTGGGGGCTGCTCCTGGTCGACGTCGCCCGTCATGCTGCGCGCGCCTATGCGCGCGAGAGCGATTATTCCGAAGACGAGGCGCTGCAGCGCATCGTCGAGATGTTCGAAGCCGAGCTGGCTCGGCCGACCGATACAGGCACCACCAGCCCCAGGTCGAAACAAGGTCACTGATCATGCCGATCAACATTCTCATGCCCGCGCTGTCGCCGACGATGGAGAAGGGCAACCTCGCCCGTTGGCTCAAGAAGGAAGGCGACCAGGTCAAGTCAGGCGAGGTCATCGCCGAGATCGAGACCGACAAGGCCACGATGGAAGTCGAGGCGGTCGACGAAGGCACCCTCGCCAAGATCCTGGTGCCGGAAGGCACGCAGGACGTGCCCGTGAACGACGTGATCGCGGTGCTCGCCGGCGAGGGCGAGGACGTCAAGGCCGCCGGCAGCGCACCGGCTGCGGCAGCTCCCAAGCCCGAGGCCAAGCCCATCGCATCGGCGGCTCCCGCTGCGACGGCTGCACCGGCCGCGGCGCCCGCGCCGAAGTCGGCTACGGCTCCTGCGCCAGCCGCGCCTGCGGCGGCCCCTCAGGTCAACGGTCATGCGCGCATCTTCTCGTCGCCATTGGCGCGACGTCTCGCCAAGGATGCCGGCATCGATCTCGGCCGCATCACCGGCACCGGCCCGCACGGCCGCGTCGTTGCGCGCGACGTCGAGGACGCCAAGTCCGGCAAGGGCCTGAAGGCCGCGCCGTCGGCGGCACCTGCCGCGACAGGCGCGCCCGCGCTGGCGCCGTCGATGTCGGACAAGCAGATCCTGGCGCTGTTCGAGCCCGGCTCCTACGAGGTCATCCCGCACGACGGCATGCGCCGCACCATCGCGCAGCGCCTCACGGCGTCGGTGCAGAACGTCCCGCACTTCTACCTGACGATCGACTGCGACATCGGCAAGCTGCTCGCCGCGCGCGAGGAGATCAATGCGGCAGCTCCAAAGGACAAGGAGAAGAAGCCGCTCTACAAGCTCTCGGTGAACGATTTCGTCATCAAGGCGATGGCGGTGGCGCTGCAGAAGATCCCGAACTGCAACGTGAGCTGGACCGAAGGCGGCATGGTCAAGCACAAGCATTCCGATGTCGGTGTCGCCGTCGCAATGCCCGGAGGACTGATCACGCCGATCATCCGCAAGGCCGAGACCAAGACGCTGTCGGCGATCTCCAGCGAGATGAAGGACTTTGCCGCGCGCGCCCGCTCGCGCAAGCTGAAGCCGGAGGAATATCAGGGCGGCACCACGGCCGTCTCCAACCTCGGCATGTACGGCATCAACCACTTCACCGCCGTGATCAATCCACCGCATGCCACGATCCTCGCGGTTGGCACCTCGGAAGAACGCCCCGTCGTGCGCAACGGCAAGATCGAGATCGCGAGCATGATGAGCGTGACGCTGTCGTGCGATCACCGCGCGATCGACGGCGCGCTCGGCGCCGAGCTGATCGGCGCCTTCAAGCAGCTGATCGAGAATCCCGTGATGATGATGGTGTGATCTTGCTTTCCGGAGCGGGATGGCAAACGGGGCCGACGCATGCGCATCAGAACGCGGTGGCCCTGGATCACGGCGCTGGTGAGCGCCGCGCTGTTTGCCAATCCGCTCGGGATCGACGTCATCTATTCTGCCTTCTTCTCCGGCGAGGCGCTGTCGCGCGGCATCTGGGCGCCGATCGCGCTCGCCGGATTCGCTATCTGCACCCTGCTGATGCTCCTGGAAGCCGTCATGCGAGCCATGATCTGGCGACGCTCCGTCCGCAGCCCCACCGTCTGATTTCCGACTGCTTAAGTTGAATGGGAGCCGTCATGGCCGACACATCCTTCGACATCATCATCATCGGGTCCGGCCCGGGCGGCTACGTCGCCGCGATCCGCGCCGCCCAGCTCGGCTTCAAGACCGCGATCATCGAGAAGTCCTATCTCGGCGGCATCTGCCTGAACTGGGGCTGCATCCCGACCAAGGCGCTCCTGCGCTCGGCCGAGATCTATCACTACATGCAGCATGCTAAGGACTATGGCCTGTCGGCGGAGAAGATCTCCTACGATCCGAAGGCGGTTGTGCAGCGCTCGCGCGGCGTCTCGAAGCGCCTCAATGACGGCGTCGGCTTCCTGATGAAGAAGAACAAGGTCCAGGTGATCTGGGGCAAGGCTGCGATCGACGCGCCCGGCAAGATCACGGTGACCAAATCCGACGTCGAGGCGCCCAAGGGCGCGCTGGGCGAGGGGACCTATCAGGCGAAGCACATCATCGTTGCCACCGGCGCGCGGCCGCGCGTGCTGCCGGGGCTCGAGCCGGACAAGAAGCTGGTCTGGACCTATTTCGAGGCGATGGTTCCTGACAAGATGCCGAAGTCGCTGTTGGTGGTCGGCTCTGGCGCGATCGGCATCGAATTCGCCTCGTTCTTCCGCACCATGGGCTCTGACGTCACCGTGGTCGAGGTGCTGCCGCAGATCCTGCCCGTCGAGGACGCCGAGATCGCCGGCCTCGCGCGCAAGCAGCTGGAGAAGCAGGGCCTCAAGATCATGACCGGCGCCAAGGTCACCAAGCTCGACAAGAAGAGCGACAGCGTGGTGGCGACGATCGACGACGGCAAGGGCAAGACCGAGTCGGTCGAGTTCGATCGCGTGATCTCGGCGGTCGGCGTTGTCGGCAACATCGAGAATCTTGGCCTCGAGAAGCTCGGGGTGAAGACCGATCGCGGCTGCATCGTCATCGACGGCTACGGCAAGACCAACGTCCCCGGCGTCTACGCGATCGGCGACGTCGCCGGTCCCCCGATGCTCGCGCACAAGGCCGAGCATGAGGGCGTGGTCTGCGTCGAGGCCATCAAGGGCCTGCATCCGCACCCGATGGACAAGAACCTCATTCCGGGCTGCACCTATTGCCATCCGCAGGTCGCCTCCGTCGGCCTCACCGAGGCCAAGGCCAAGGAGCAGGGCCGCGACGTCAGAGTCGGCCGCTTCCCCTTCGTCGGCAACGGCAAGGCAATTGCGCTCGGCGAGGACCAGGGCCTGGTCAAGGTGATCTTCGACAAGAAGACCGGACAACTGATCGGCGCCCACATGGTCGGCGCCGAGGTCACCGAGCTGATCCAGGGCTATGTCGTGGCGATGAACCTCGAGACGACAGAGGAAGAGCTGATGCACACGGTCTTCCCGCATCCGACCCTGTCGGAGATGATGAAGGAAGCCGTGCTCGACGCCTACGGCCGCGTGCTGAACATGTAGCTCCGTCCCCGCTCGTCATGCGCGGGCTTGACCCGCGCATCCATCGCGCTTCGGGAAACTCTGCGAAGCGGATGGATTGCCGGGTCAAGCCCGGCAATGACGACAGCAGCCAGAAAGTCACTGCCGTGAAATCCAGCGACAATCTCACCATCGAACGTCCGACCTTCGTCACCCATCTCGAATGCGCGATGGAAGGCGATCACTATCCGGCGGATCAGGTCCACAACCTCTCCAAGGCCGGCAAGCCGCTCTTGGTGCGCTACGATCTCGCGGGCGTGAAGCGGGCGCTCACGAAGGACGCGCTGGCGCAGCGTCCGGCCGACATGTGGCGCTATCGCGAGCTGCTGCCGGTGCGCAAATGCCGGGACATCGTCAGCCTCGGCGAGGTCATGACACCGCTGATCAGCCTGCCCAAGCTGTCGAAGAAGCTCGGCGGCGGCGAGATCATCGTCAAGGATGAGGGCCGGCTGCCGACCGGCTCGTTCAAGGCGCGCGGCCTCGTGATGGCAGTGTCGATGGGCAAGGCGCTCGGCATCAAGCACATGGCGATGCCGACCAACGGCAATGCCGGTGCTGCGCTCGCGGCCTATGCGACCTCCTGCGGCATCAAGACCACGATCTTCTGTCCGGCCGATACGCCGGAGGTGAACGTCAGCGAGATCGAGCTGCAGGGCGCGACCGTCTACCGCGTCAACGGACTGATCGACGATTGCGGCAAGATCGTCGGCGAGGGCAAGGCCAAGGTCGGCTGGTTCGATACCTCGACGCTGAAGGAGCCGTATCGCATCGAGGGCAAGAAGACGATGGGCCTGGAGCTTGCCGAGCAGCTCGGCTGGGACGTGCCCGACGTGATCTTCTATCCGACCGGCGGCGGCACCGGCCTGATCGGCATGTGGAAGGCGTTCGACGAACTGGAGAAGATCGGCTTCATCGGTTCCAAGCGTCCGCGCATGGTCGCGGTGCAGGCGTCGGGCTGCGCGCCGATGGTGCGGGCCTTCGAGCAGGGCGTCGAGCATGCGACCCGGTGGGAAGACGCCCACACCATCGCGTCCGGCATCCGCGTGCCTCAAGCGGTGGGTGATTTTCTCATCCTGCGCGCGGTGCGCGAGAGCAAAGGTTTCGCCATCGCGGTCGATGATGAGAAGATTTCATCTGCGCTCAGCGAGGTCGCGCGCGAGGAGGGGCTGCTGTTGTGCCCGGAAGGCGCGGCGACCTATGCCGCCTACAAGCAGAGCCTGGCCGACGGGCGCGTAACGAAAAACGATCGCGTCATGCTGTTCAATTGCGCGACAGGACTTAAATATCCGCTGCCGCCGGTCACCCGCACGCTCGATCGTCACCAGCCGATCGACTTCGGGCAGTTCTAACTAACAACCAGCACCGCGGCCTCGGGCACATGCTCCGGCGCAGACGCATTCGCGTCTGCCGCCGGTGCGTGCGACACAAGGGAGGACGTGATGCGACGAGCTCTTTGCGCCGTGCTGTTGGTGTGTCTTGCGCTGATGCAGCCGGCGCGCGCCGACAATTATCCCTCGCGCGCGATCACCGTGATCGTGCCATTCGCTGCCGGCGGCCCATCGGATGCGATGATGCGCATCCTCGCCGAGCACATGAGACAGACGCTCGGCCAGCCCGTTCTGATCGAGAACGTGACAGGGGCGGGCGGTTCGATCGGCGTGGGCCGTGCCGTCCGCTCGAAGCCCGACGGCTACACCGTGAGCTTCGGCCATCTCGGCACCCATGTCGCCAACGGCGCCGTCTACCGGCTCGGCTATGACCTCGAAGCCGATCTCGAGCCGGTGGTGCTGCTGCCGAGCAATCCGATGATCATCGTCAGCAGGAACAACATCCCGGCGAAGTCGCTGCCGGAGTTTCTCGCCTGGGTGAAGTCGCAGCCGAATCCCGTGTCGGCCGGCACCGCGGGCAATGGCTCCGGCAGCCACATCGCGGGGCTCTATTTCGAGCAGATCACCGGCCTCAGGCTGCAATATGTGCCGTATCGCGGCACGGGACCGGCGATGAACGATCTGGTCGCCGGCCAGATCGATCTGATCGTCGACCAGACCTCCAACGCCATCAACCAGGTTCGTGCCGGGACGATCCGCGCCTACGCCGTCACCGACGCCAAGCGGCTCGAGTCCGCGCCGGAGATTCCGACCACCGACGAGGCCGGCCTGCCGGGCTTCCACATGACCCTGTGGTCGGGCCTCTGGCTGCCGAAGGGCGCCAGCAAGGAGATCGTCGACACCCTCAATGCGGCGGCGGTGGCCGCGCTGGACGAGCCGGATGTGAAAAATCAATTGAAAAACCTGGGGTTGCAGATGCCGACGGCCGACCAGCGCAGCCCCGCCGCGCTTGGAACCTTGCAGCGCGCCGAGATCCGCAAATGGTGGCCGATGATCCGCGCCGCTGGGGTGGTGCCGGAGTAGGCTCACCCTGCCACGCCCAATCGCACATGGTTGCGCATCGGCCACGAATGTTGCGACGTCGCCACAGTTTACGAAGTTTTGGTAACAATCTCCGGCGCTCCGCAAACGCGCCGCTTTTTAGCCACACCTGGTCGTGAAATACTTTGATCAGAACATAACCAGTGCGTGTGAGGCTGCCGAAAATCCACTTGCCGGATTTTGAGCGTTCTCCGCAGCACCGGGAGGCCAAAACAGCGATGGACGCGAAGACCGACATCAAGCGCAGGCTGCCCAGCCGTCATGTGACGGAAGGGCCCGAGCGTGCGCCGCATCGGTCCTACCTCTACGCCATGGGCCTCACCACGGCGCAGATCCATCAGCCCTTCGTCGGCGTCGCCTCGTGCTGGAACGAGGCTGCGCCCTGCAACATCGCGCTGATGCGGCAGGCCCAGGCGGTGAAGAAGGGCGTCGCCCACGCCGGCGGCACGCCGCGCGAATTCTGCACCATCACCGTGACCGACGGCATCGCGATGGGCCATGACGGCATGCGCTCGTCGCTGCCGTCGCGCGAGGCGATCGCCGATTCGGTGGAGCTGACGATTCGCGGCCATTCCTACGATGCGCTCGTCGGCCTCGCCGGCTGCGACAAGTCGCTGCCGGGCATGATGATGGCGATGGTCCGGCTCAACGTGCCCTCGATCTTCATCTATGGCGGCTCGATCCTGCCCGGCAATTTCCGCGGCCAGCAGGTCACCGTGCAGGACATGTTCGAGGCTGTCGGCAAGCATTCGGTGGGTGCGATGTCGGACGACGACCTCGACGAGCTCGAGCGCGTCGCCTGCCCATCGGCTGGCGCCTGCGGCGCCCAATTCACGGCCAACACGATGGCGACGGTGTCCGAAGCGATCGGGCTGGCGCTGCCTTATTCGGCCGGGGCCCCGGCGCCTTACGAAATCCGCGATGCCTTCTGCATGACCGCCGGCGAACAGGTCATGGAGCTGATTGCCGCCAATATCCGCCCGCGCGACATCGTCACGCGAAAATCCCTGGAGAATGCCGCTGCGGTTGTGGCGGCGTCCGGCGGGTCGACCAATGCTGCGCTGCATCTACCTGCGATTGCGCACGAGGCCGGCATCAAGTTCGACTTATTCGACGTCGCCGAAATCTTCAAAAAGACACCTTATATCGCGGATTTGAAGCCGGGTGGCCGCTATGTCGCCAAAGACATGTTCGAGGCTGGTGGCATTCCGCTCTTGATGAAGACGTTGCTCGACCATGGCTATTTGAACGGCGACTGCCTCACAGTCACCGGCCGGACGATCGCCGAAAACCTCAAAGGCGTGAAGTGGAATCCGCACCAGGACGTGGTGATGCCGGCTGACAAGCCGATCACTGCAACCGGGGGTGTCGTCGGTCTGAAAGGCAATCTCGCGCCAGAGGGCGCGATCGTGAAAGTCGCGGGCATGTCGAACTTGAAATTCTCTGGGCCGGCCCGCTGCTTCGATCGGGAAGAGGACGCCTTTGACGCCGTCCAGAAGCGCACCTATCGCGAAGGCGACGTGATCGTCATTCGCTACGAGGGGCCGCGCGGCGGTCCGGGCATGCGGGAAATGCTGCAGACCACGGCGGCGCTGACCGGGCAGGGCATGGGCGGCAAGATCGCGCTGATCACCGACGGCCGGTTCTCGGGCGCGACCCGGGGCTTCTGCATCGGCCATATCGGACCGGAGGCGGCGGTCGGCGGACCGATCGCGCTGGTCGAGGATGGCGACATCATCGAGATCGACGCCGAGGCGGGCATCCTTAACGTGAAGTTGAGCGATGCCGAGCTGGCGACACGCAAGACCAAGTGGACGCCGCGTGAGACGCATCACACGTCAGGTGCACTTTGGAAATATGCCCAGCAGGTGGGGCCGGCCGTGGCGGGCGCCGTGACCCATCCAGGTGGTGCGCAAGAGAAGTATTGCTATGCGGACATCTGATCGGATCCTTTTCGCATTGATGCTGGGGGTTGCCCCGCTCGCGTTGCCGACGCCATCGTTCGCGTTCGATGGCGCTCCGGTCAACCAGGAGCCGGCGATCCCCGTGGCTGGACAGCAGGCTGGCGCCGGCGCGCTGCGCAAGGCGCTGCCCGCGACGACGTCCTCGACCTCACCCACGCAGTCCCTGACGGCGCTGCAATACGCGGCGGAGGAAGGCCACCCGATTGCGCAGTTCAAGCTCGGCCGCATGTATGCGGCGGGCGATGGCGTTGCGCGCGACGACATGCGCGCCTTCGACTATTTCAGCCGCATCGCCAATGCGCATGCGGAGGACAGCCCGTCGGCGCCGCAGGCGCAGATCGTCGCCAATGCCTTCGTCGCGCTCGGCCGCTATTACCTGAGCGGCATCCCCAACACGAAGGTCAAGGCCGATCCGGATCGCGCGCGGGAGATGTTCTCCTATGCGGCGTCCTACTTCGGCAATGCGGACGCCCAGTACGACCTGGCGCGGATGTACCTGAAGACCGCGGATGCCTCGCGCGACGACTTCCGTTATGGTGCGCGCTGGCTCGGCCTCGCCGCGCAGAAGGGCCAGCACCAGGCCCAGGCGCTGCTTGGTCAGATGCTGTTCAACGGCGACCGGCTGCCGCGCCAGCCGGCGCGCGGACTGATGTGGCTCACGCTGGCGCGCGACAGCGCCGGTCCGGACGAAGCCTGGATCAAGGAGAGCTACAACCGCGCCTTCGCCAAGGCCTCGGACGATGACCGCGCCTCGGCGCTGCAGATGCTCGAGAGCTGGGTGCAGGGCAAGCGCGAGTAGCAGGAGCGGAATGCATCGCGTTCCCTCCGTTCGAGCGAGGGGCTGCGATGATCATCCGCGATGCGACGGCTGACGATGCCGAGGCGGCCTGCGCCGTGTTGCGGGCCTCGATTTCCGAATTGTGCAGGGACGACCACCGCGGCGACCCGCAGATCCTGGCGCGCTGGCTGGCCAACAAGACACCCCAGAACGTGGCGCAGTGGGCGGACGGGCAGGGGCGCTCACTGCTGGTCGCGGTCGAGGATGGTGCGATTCTCGCGGTCGGCGGGCTCGCCCATCCCGGCGAGATCACGGTCAACTACGTGTCGCCGCGAGCCCGGTTTCGCGGCATCAGCTCGGCGCTTGTGGCCGAGCTGGAGCGGCGGGCGCTCGCGCTTGGTGCAAGGGAGATCGCCTTGTTGAGCACCGAGACCGCGCATCGATTCTATCTCGCCCGCGGCTACGCCGATGTCGGCGTGCCCGCCGGCAAGTTCGGCACCGCGGTCTCCTATCCGATGCGCAAAACCCTCGGTCCCGCGCGGTGAGTCGCGGGTCGCGACGACACATCGAGGCCATGGCAGCGGATGCCTAACGAATAGGCGTCGGCGCGCCGATGTTCTGACCAGCGTCAGGTTCCAGAACCAAAATCGGCGAACTTTGGTACACGAACGACCGCGATGACGCCAAAACGCGCTTGGCACGATTCGTGAGTGCAAATCCTCGGCAACAGCAGAGGCGGCACGTTTGCACAGCGTTCGGATCGGCCTGATCATTCCTCAGCGCGGCTCGGCGGGGTTGTGGGCACCCTCCGCGGAAGCCTGTGGGCGGCTGGCCGTGACCGAGCTGAACCAGGCCGCCGGCATCCGCCGCCGACAGGTCGAGCTGATCGTCATCGACGCCGGCGCAACCGCCGCCAGCGCGGGTCGGGCCGCGGTCGAAGCGGTCGACGAGTTCGCCGTCGACGGCCTCGTCGGCATGCTGCCGAGCTACGCGCGCGATCCTGTCGCGCAAGCCGCGCGCGGCCGCGTGCCGTTCGTCTACACGCCCCAGTTCGAGGGCCTGCCGGCGAACAGCGATGTGATGACCACGGGCGAGACCGCCGGCGAATTGCTGGCACCCGCGATCCAATGGCTCTCGGAGTGCAAGCGCGCCCGGCGCTTCTTCCTGTGCGGCAACGACTACATCTGGCCGCGTTCCTCGCTCGACATCGCCAAGCGCCTGATCGCGCGATACGGCGGCGTCGTCACCGGAGAGCACTACGTGCCGGTCGGCGTGCATGATTTCGACGAGATGCTCGATCGTATCAAGACCACGCGCAGCGACGTCGTTCTCCCGGTCTTTCTCGGCTTCGACTGCATCGTGTTCAGCCGCGCCTTCTGCGCCGCCGGGCTCAGCCGCCACGTTCTGCGCTTCTCCTCGGCCTTCGACGAGACCATCGTCTATGGACTCGACAGCAGCGAGACCGAGAACGTGTTCGTCGCCTCCAGCTACTTTGCATCGCTGCGCTCGCGCAACAACGGCGCCTTCCTGGAGCGTTACTACACGGCGTTCGGCGACAACCCGCCGCCCGCGAACGGCTATGGCGAGTCCTGCTACGAGGGCATTCACGCGCTCGCCGCGCTGATCGAGCGCGCCGAGAGCTTCGATGCGCGCGTTCTCAGGCGCTTCTTCGGGCGCACGCTGCAGCGGCGCACCGCGCGCGGCACGGAGGCACAGCCGGTGGTTGGCGGCCGGCACCCGATCCACCTCGCCGAGCTGGACGGCTACGACTTCGCGGTCGTCGCCTCGCGCTGACGCGCAAGGTGCGCCCCAAAAAACACTTGCCTTTTCAAATATTGTAATTTTAAACTTTGCGCGACTTGTGCAACAGCATCACCAACCGATGGGGACCCCTGATGATTTTTTCCCGCCGTCGTTTTCTGCAACGCTCGGCCATCGCGACGTCGACCTTGATCGCGGCACCTGCGGTGTTCCGCTCAGGCGCGCTCGCGGCCGAGAACCCGATCACGGTCGGCAGCCTGCACGACCAGTCGGGCCCGATCGGCACCTCCGGCACGCCGATGGTCTACGCGCTGCAGCTTGCCGTCGATGAGATCAATGCCGCCGGCGGCCTGCTCGGCCGTCCCTTGAAGGTGATCCACTACGACACCCAGTCCAACATCCAGCTGTACTCGCAATATGCCCAGCAGCTGGCGGTGAAGGACAAGGTCGACGTCGTCCATGGCGGCATCACCTCGGCCTCGCGCGAGGCGATCCGGCCGACCTTCGACCGCTTCAAGGTGCTGTACTTCTACAACACGCTGTACGAAGGCGGCGTCTGCGACCGCAACACCTTCTGCACCGGCACCACGCCGGCGCAGACGGTCGAGAAGCTTGTGCCGAGCGCGATGAAGAAGTCGGGCAAGAAGGCCTACATCATCGCGGCCGACTACAATTACGGTCAGATCACCGCGAAGTGGATGACCAAGTACTGCAAGGACAATGGCGGCGAGATTCTCTCGACCGACTTCTTCCCGCTCGACGTCACCAATTTCGGCTCGACCATCTCGAAGATCCAGGCGGCCAAGCCCGACCTCATCCTGTCGGCGCTGGTCGGCGGCAACCACACCGCGTTCTACCGGCAGTGGACTGCCGCCGGCATGAAATCGAAGATCCCGATCGCCTCGACCACCTTTGGGCTCGTCAACGAGCCCTCGACGCTGGACGCGGCGGAAAGCGATGGGGTCATTGGCGCCTACGGCTATTTCGAGGAGCTGACCACGCCGGCCTCCAAGAGCTTCGTCGAGAAGATCAAGAAGGCGCATCCGGATTCGCCTTACATCAGCGAGCTCGCCTCGTGCACCTATGAAGGCGTGATGCTGTGGGCCGAGGGCGTCAAGAAGGCCGGCAGCATCGACCGCATGAAGGTGATCGAGGCGCTCGAAAGCGGCCTCGTCTTCGACGGCCCCAGCGGCAAGGTCTCGCTGGACAAGCCGACCCATCACACGGTTCGCAACGCGTTCCTTGCCGAGGTGAAGGACCGCAAATGGTCGGTGCTGGAGACCTACACCGACGCCAAGCCGGCGGACACCGCGAGTGTCTGCGACCTCGTCAAGAACCCCACCGACACCAAGCAGTACATCATCAATCTCTGACGCCTGCCGGGTCCCGCCATCCGGCGGGGCCCGGTGTCCCTGGACTGCCCTGAAAGACCTGACGCATGGCGATCTACGTCATCCTCGCGCTCGACGTCCTCAATGGAATCTCGTCGCTGTTCCTGCTCTGCCTGGGACTGGCGATCATCTTCGGCATGATGAAGATCATCAATCTCGCCCATGGCGAATTCATCATGCTCGGCGCCTATGCGACCGTCATTTCCGCCAATGCCGGTGTGAACATCTGGATCGCGATGCTGATCATCGCGCCGCTGTTCGTCGGCATCGTGGGCCTTGTCATCGAGCGCTGCCTGATCCGCTTCCTCTATGGCCGTCTCGTCGATTCGATGCTCGCGACCTGGGGCCTCAGCCTCCTGATCATCGGGATCATCACGACGATCTATGGCAACACCCAGCAGGGCGTGCCGACGCCGCTCGGCGGCTTTTCGATTGGCTCGTATCAGTCGAGCTACTACACGCTGTTCCTTGCCTTGATGGCGGCCGTCATGATGGCGATCATCTACGGCGTGATGCGCTACACCCGTTTCGGCCTGGTCGCCCGCGCCACGATGCAGAATCCGGCGATGGCGGCGACGCTCGGCGTCAACCCGGCCCGGGTCTACATGAGCACCTTCGCGCTCGGTGCGGCCGTGACCGGCCTCGCCGGCGGCCTGCTGGCGCCGGTGTCCGGCATCACCCCCGTGATGGGCGGCGCCTATGTCGCCAAGGCGTTCATGACCGTGGTCGGCGGCGGCGCCGCGATCCTCTCCGGCACGCTCTCGGCCGCGAGCCTGTTCGGCTCGGTCAACCAGATCGGCGCCTATTTCACCACGCCGGTCTATGGCGAGGTGATCGTCTTCACCACCGCGATCGTGCTGATCCGCTTGCTGCCGCAGGGCATCTCCGGGCGCTTCTTCAAGGGGAACCTGTGATGGACAAGCACCTCCGTCTTTCCGGCCAGGTGGGCGCGATCGTCCTTGCCATCGCAGCGATTGCGATCGTGCCGAGCGTGATCGAGCTGTTCGCGCTGATGCAGCTGACGCTGTTCGCTGCAATGGCGGTGCTGGCGCTCAGCCTCGCCTTCATCTGGGGCTTCGGCGGCATCCTGTCGTTCGGACAGACCGCGTTCTTCGGGCTCGGCGGCTATGCCTATGCGATCGCGGCCATCAATTTCCAGGACTCGACGCCTGCGATCCTGGTGGCCATCGCGGTCCCGGCGACGTTCGCGGCGATCCTCGGCTATTTCATCTTCTTCGGCCGCATCTCCGACGTCTATCTCGGCGTCATCACGCTCACGGTGACCCTGATCCTGTTCAACTCGGTCAACTCGACCTCGGGCGATGCGTACAAGATCGGCAAGGCGCTGCTCGGCGGCTTCAACGGCATGCCGGCGGTGCCGACCTTCAACATGCCGTTCGATCCCTCGACCGTGCTGTCGCCCGAGCAGTCGTGGTGGACCACGGCCTATGTGCTGCTCGGCGTGTTCCTGCTGCTGCGTCTGCTGCTGGCGTTGCCGGCCGGGCGCATCATCGTCGCGGTGCGCGAGAACGAGGTGCGGGCCTCGCTGCTCGGCTACGACCCGCGGCTGGTGAAGTGCCTGACCTTTATTCTCGGCGGTGCGATCGCCGGGCTTGCCGGCGCGCTCTACGTCAACTGGGGCGCCTTCGTCAGCCCGACCATCTTCAGCCTTTCGCTGTCGGCGGAGATCATCATCTGGATCACGGTCGGCGGGCTCGGCACCTTGTTGGGGCCGATCATCGGCTGCGTCGTCATCGAATACATCGTCGCCTATATCGGCTCGCAGCAGCTGTTGAACTCCAACCTCGTGCTCGGCGGCGTGCTGGTGATCTTCGTGCTGCTGCTGCCGAAGGGCATGGTGCCGACCGCCCGCGATCTCGTGATGCGGCTGATGCCGGCCTCCAAGCCGAAAGCCAATGGTCCACCGGTGCAATCCGCTGCGGCGCCGCATCCTGCAGGAGCCGAATGACATGGCAGACCTCGTTCCTCTGCTCAAGGCCGAGCACCTGACGATGCGCTTCGGCGGCGTCGTCGCCAATGACGACATCACCTTCACCCTGCAGGAGATGGAGTTGCGCTGCCTGATCGGCCCGAACGGCGCCGGCAAGAGCACGTTCTTCAAGACGCTGACGGGACAACTGGTGCCAACGTCGGGCAGCATCGCGTTCCGCGGCATGCCGATCGCGGGCAAGCTGTCGCACGAGATCGCGCGCATGGGCATCGGCATCAAGACCCAGGTCCCGAACGTATTCAACGGCCTCTCGGTGCGCGAGAACATCTGGATGGCGGTGCGCCGCAAGGCGACCCCGCGCCAGCAGGGCCCGGCGGTCAATGCCGTGCTCGAGATGATCCGGCTGACCGACTACGCCGACAGCATCGTCGCGACGCTGTCGCACGGCCAGCGCCAATGGGTCGAGATCGGCATGGTGCTGGCCGCCGAGCCCGAGCTGATCCTGCTCGACGAGCCCGCCGCGGGGATGACCGACGAGGAGACCTTCCACACCGCTGCGATCATCCGCGAGATCAACCAGACCCGTGCGATCGTGGTCATCGAGCACGACATGGAGTTCATCAAGCAGATCGCCAAGCGCGTGACCGTGTTCCACCAGGGCCGCGTGCTGGTCGAGGACACCGTGGACAAGGTGCTCGCCGACCAGCGCGTCCGCGACGTCTATCTCGGCAAGAAGGTGGCGGCATGAGTGCGCTTCTCGAAGTCAACGGGCTCAAGTCCGGCTATGGCCGGATCCCGATCCTGTTCGGCGTGGACCTGACGGTCGCCGACGGCGAATATCTCGGCATCCTCGGCCATAACGGCATGGGCAAGACCACGGCGTTGCGCACGCTGATGGGGCATCTGCCAACCACCGACGGCTCGGTGGTGTTCGCAGGCCGAGCCATCACGCATCTCAAGCCGCACGAGCGCTCGCGGCTCGGCATCGGTCTGGTGCCGCAGGGCCGGGAGATCTTTCCGGACCTTTCGGTCATGGAAAATCTGCGCATGGGGCTCGCCGCGGCTCCCAAGGAGGACCGTAGCGTCATCGATGCCGTGCTGCAGGATTTTCCGCGGCTGGTCCGCCTGCTCGACCGCCGCGGCGGCGCGCTGTCCGGCGGCGAGCAGCAATTGCTGGCGCTGGCACGCTGCCTGTGCACCAAGCCGAAGCTGATCCTGTTGGACGAACCGACCGAAGGCATCCAGCCGTCGATCATCGAGGAGATCATCGAGACGCTGCTGGCGTTGAAGTCGCGCTGGAAGATGTCTTTGATCGTGGTCGAGCAGAACCTCGAATTCATCACGTCGTTATCGGACCGCATCCTGCACATCCAGAAGGGGCGTATCACCGAGGAACTCGACCGTGAGACTCTCCTGGCCCGGGAAGGTCAGATGGTCCCGAGCTAGAGCCCGTACCGGCGCAGCTGCGCCGGCCCATTGAACTGACAATCTGCTGTCTCTGCCCAGCTTGTCCTCACAAGAAAGGATGACTCATGTCCATCAAACGCCCGAATGCCGAGGAAGTCGCCGATCTCGCCGCCAGCCTGCACATGAACATGACGGTCGAGGAGGCCGCCGAATATTTGTCGCTGATGGGCGGCATGTTCGACCAGTACGATATCATTGACGAGCTGCCGAACCCGCTGCCGCCGGTCAAATATCCGCGCACGCCGGGCGCCAAGCCGATGCCGAAGGAGAACAAGTACAACGCCTGGGCGATCAAGACCGAGGTCAAGGGCGCAGCGGGCGGCAAGCTCGCCGGCCGTAGCGTCGTGCTGAAGGACAACGTCGCGCTCGCCGGCGTTCCCATGATGAACGGCTCGACCACGCTCGAAGGTTTCATTCCCGCCGCCGACGCCACCATCGTCTCGCGCATCCTCGATGCCGGCGGCACCATCGTCGGCAAGGCGGTGTGCGAGCACTTCTGCCTGTCCGGCGGCAGCCACACCTCCGATCCCGCGCCGGTGCACAATCCCTGGAAGATGGGCTATTCGGCCGGCGGCTCGTCGTCGGGCAGCGCCGCGCTGGTGGCGGCCGGCGAGGTCGACATGGCGATCGGCGGCGACCAGGGCGGCTCGATCCGCATCCCTGCGTCCTATTGCGGCATCTACGGCATGAAGGCGACCCACGGCCTCGTGCCCTACACCGGCGTGATGCCGATCGAATCGACGATCGACCACACCGGGCCGATGACCAAGTCGGTCGCCGACAATGCGCTGCTGCTCGAAGTGCTGGCCGGCGCCGACGGTCTCGATCCCCGGCAATATGCGCCGAAGGTCTCGGCCTACACCGAGGCGCTCGGCAAGGGCGTCAAGGGTCTCAAGATCGGCGTGCTCAAGGAAGGCTTCAGCGCGCCCAACATGGAAGAGGGCGTGGTCGCCAAGGTCAAGGCTGGCGCGGAGCGCTTCGCCAAGATGGGCGCGAGCATGTCGGAAGTCTCGATCCCCGAGCACATGCATGCGCTGGCGGCGTGGAATCCGATCACGCTCGAAGGCTTCCTCGTGCAGATGATGCTCGGCAACGGCATGGGGTTCAACTGGAAGGGCCTTTACGATGTCGGTCTGCTCGATGCGCATTCCGGCTGGCGCACGCGCGCCGACGATCTGTCGGTGACGTTGAAGCTGACGATGCTGGTCGGCCAGTGGGGCCTCGAGCACTATCGCGGCCGCTACTACGCCAAGTCGCGCAACATCGCGCTCCAGGCCAAGGCGGCCTATGACGCCATGTTCGGCTCCTACGACCTGCTGCTGATGCCGACCCTGCCGTGCGTCGCCACGCCGATCCCGGCCAAGGATGCGCCGCTCGCCGAGGTGGTGCAGCGCGCCTTCGAGATGACCGCGACGACCAGCCCGTTCGACGTGACAGGTCATCCGGCGATGACCCTGCCGTGCGGCCTCTCGGACGGCCTGCCGGTCGGCCTGATGCTGATCGGCAAGGACTACGCCGAATCCACCATCTACCAGGCGGCGGCGGCGTTCGAGGCCGACGGCGACTGGAAGACCTTCTGATGATCACCATCACCGCGGTCATCAGGGCCAAGGCGGGACACGAGGCCACGATGCGCGACGCTCTCGTCGCCGTCGCGGCCCATGTCGCGGCCAACGAGCCGGAGACGATCGGGTTCTTCATCTCGCAGAGTGAGACCGAGCCCGGTCTGTTCACGACCTACGAGCGCTTCGCCGACAAGGCCGCGATGGACCGCCACAACGGCTCCGCCGCGGTGGCGACATTCTTCGGCGTCGCCAAGCCGATCCTCGACGGCGAGGTCATTCTCGTGACGTCGCAGGAGGTGTCGGCGACGCTGCGGTAGTGCGCTGGGAGGTACCAACCGTCTCCACAGTCATTCCGGGGCGATGCGACAGCATCGAACTATGGTGCGCAATTGCGCACCTGAGGATCTCGAGATTCCGGGTTCAGCCCTGGCGGGCTGCCCCGGAATGACAGTGATGACGTCAACGAGAGGAAATCACGCCGATGCTCCGTTTGCACGGCATCATAGGACGCGCCGACGACAGGGCTTATGCCGGAAAACTCCACGCGCTGGAGCATCGCGGCGGCATCGAGCTGTTGTTCGTGCCGCCGGAGGACGCCGGCCGCAGGCGCTTCCGGCTGACCACCGATCGCGGCACCGACTGCGCCGTCAGCCTCGATCGCGACGAACAGCTCGTCGATGGCGCGCTGCTGCATCTCGATTCCGATCGCGCGATCATCGCCCGCTTCGGGGAGGAGCAGGTCTGGCGCCTGCGCGCGCGAGATCCGGCCTGTGCGCTGAAGCTCGGCTGGCACGCCGGCAACCTGCACTGGCGCGTCCGCTTCGAAGACGATCATCTGATCGTGCTGCTCGATGCCCCGCTCGACACCTATCGCGCCCGCATCCAGCCGCTGCTCGATGCCGGCGAGGTCGTGGAGCGCGATCATGTTTGACCGCGGCGAGGCGCTCGCGCTGCTGCAGCTCGGCGACAGTGCCTTTCCCGCCGGCGGCTTTGCGTTCTCCTGGGGCATCGAAGGCCTCGCGGCCGACGGCCTGCTGTCCGGTCGCGCCGACCTCGACGGCGTTATTGCCGATCACCTCGCGCAGCGCTGGGCCAGCATGGATCGCATCCTGCTCCGCCGCGCCTGGCACGCCGACGACATTGCCGCGATCGCCGCCGTGGATCGCCTCGCCGAGGCAACCACACCGTCGGCCGAGATGCGCGAGGGATCGCGGCGCGCGGGCAGGGCGCTGCTCGGCGTCTGGGTCAAGCTCGCCGGTCCGTTGTCTCAGGCGTACCGTGCCCGCGTTTCAACCGATGCGCGGCTCGGACATCTGCCGGTGGTACAAGCCATCACCGGCCGCGATGCCGGCCTTGGCCTCGACGCGGCCGAACTGGTCTCCGGTTGGACCCTCGTCACCGGCCTCGTCAGCGCTGCCGTGCGGCTCGGCCTGATCGGCCACATCGAGTCGCAGCGCAGCCTCGTGCTTGCCCGCGCACGGCTCGGCGATCTGCTCAACGACACACCCGACGACGACGCCATGCCGTCGAGCTTCACGCCCTTCATCGACATCGCCGTGTCGCGCGGTCCGCTGCGGCACGTGCGCATGTTCACGACCTGACCAGAGGTGCCGCGCCATGATGAACCTGTCGCCGACCGAGATGGATCGTCTCGTGATCTTCAACGCCGCGCAGATGGCGCGGCGCAACCGCTTGCTCGGCATCAGGCTCAGCCATCCGGAGGCGGTGGCCTACATCACCGACGAAGTGATGACCGCGGCACGCCGCAATCTGCCCTATGCCGAGATCCGCGACATGGCGGGACGGCTGCTCACCACCGACGACGTCGAGCCCGGCGTCGCCCAGATGATCCCGATGCTCTATGTCGAGCTGATGTTTGCCGAGGGCACCAAGGTAATGGCGCTGTTCGAGCCGATCCAGCCGGCCGACGGCACTGCGGGTGACGAGTTCGTGCCCGGCGAAATCATTGCGGGCGGCGACGACATCGCGATGTTCACTGAGCTGCCGGCGGTCACGCTCGACGTCGTCAACACCGGCGACCGGGACATCCAGGTGCGCAGCCACACCCATTTCTTCGAGGTCAACCGCGCACTGTTGTTCGATCGTGCCGCCGCCTGGGGCATGAAGATTGATCGTCCGGCGGGACTCGGCGTCCGCTTCGAGCCGGGCGTCACCAAATCGGTACGCCTCGTGCCGATCACCGGCGACCGCATCGTGCGCGGCCAGGCCGGACTCGTCAACGGCCCGCTCGACGCGGCCGGCGCGCGCGAGACCGGGCTGAAACTCGCGCAGTCGCGCGGCTATCTGGGAGCTTGAACTCATGGCCACGCTGACCCGCCGCGCCTATGCCGAGCTGTATGGCCCCACCAAGGGCGATCTCATCCGGCTCGCCGACACCAGCCTGCTCGCCGAGATCGAGCACGACTACACGACCTACGGCCATGAGCTCCTGGTCGGCGCCGGCAAGAACCTGCGCGACGGCGAGGCCATCGCCGGCCACCGCACGTCGTCCCACAAGATCCTCGACGTCGTCGTCAAGAACGCGACCATCGTCGACGCCGTCGCCGGCATCGTGAAGGCCGACATCGGCATCCGCGACGGGCGTATCGTCGGCATCGGCAAGGCCGGCAATCCCGACGTGATGCCGGACGTGCATCCGGATATGGTGGTCGGCCACACCACCGCGCCGATCGCCGGCGGCCCGTTCATCGTCACCGCCGGCGCGATCGAAAGCCACGCGCATCTGATCTCGCCGGAACAGTCGGACCATGCGCTGGCCGGCGGCACCACGACGATGATCGGCAACGGCTCCGGGCCGGTGTTCGATGTCGGCTCCGGCTCGGGGCCGAATTTCGGGCACTTCCTGAAATCGATCGAGTTCTCGCCGCTGAACTACGCGCTGTTCGGCCGCGGCGGCTCCGATCCCGAAGCTGTCGAGGAGGCGGTTGCGGCCGGCGGCATGTCGGTCAAGATCCACGAGGACTTTGGCGCCGCGCCCGACGTCATCGACAAGAGCCTGATCGCCGCCGACCGCAACGACTTCGCCGTGCATCTGCACACCGACTCGATCAACGAATACGGCTTCTGCGAGGACACGATGGCGGCGGTCGACGGCCGCACCATCCACATGTATCACGTCGAGGGCGCCGGAGGCGGCCATGCACCCGACCTGCTCAAAGTAGTGTCCTGGCCGAACGTGATCCCGTCCTCCACCAATCCGACCAATCCCTACACCTCCTACGGCATGGAGGAGGGCGTGCCGATGACGATGATCTGTCATCAGCTCAACTACAACGCGCCCGAAGACGTCATGTTCGGCGAGGCGCGGGTGCGGGCGCAGTCGATGGCGGCCGAGGATTTCCTGCACGACATGGGCGCGATCTCGATCTTCGGCACGGACACGCAAGGCATGGGACGTCTCGCCGAGAACGTCGCCAAATGCTGGCAGCTCGCCAGCGTGATGAAGGACCGCATCGGTCGGCTGCCCGAGGAGACCACCGCGCGCGCCGACAATGAGCGCATCAAGCGCTACGTCGCCAAGCTCACGATCAATCCCGCCATCGCCGTCGGCATCGATCATGTCGTCGGTTCCATCGAGGTCGGTAAGATGGCCGATCTCGTGCTGTGGCCGCGCGCCTCGTTCGGCCTCAAGCCCTACATGGTGATCAAGAACGGCTTCCCGGTGTGGGCCGCGATGGGCGACGGCAATGGCAGTCTGGGTCTCTCCGAGCCGATGATCCAGAAGCGGATGTGGGGTGCGCTCGGCGCAGCGCCACAGCGGCTCGGCGTCAACTTCATGTCGAAGCTCGCGGTCGACGTCGGCATCCGCGCCAAGCTTGGGCTCGGCCGTGAGACCGTGCAGATCAAGAACGTGCGCCGGCTGCGCAAGACCGACATGGTCCGCAACGCGGCGATGCCGCATGTCGAGGTCGATCCGCAGACCTTCGAGGTCCGTGCCGACGGCAAGCTGCTGATGTGCCCGCCTGCGACGACCGTGCCGCTCGCGAGGAGGTTCATGCTGCGATGAGCCGTCTCGCTCTCACCCGCACCGATGCGCCGATGACCGCCGCGCGCGTCGGCATCGGCGGTCCGGTCGGCTCCGGCAAGACCGCTCTGGTCGAGCGCCTGATCCCGGCGCTGCAGGCGCGCGGCATCGACATCGCGGTCATCACCAACGATCTCGTCACCGCCGAGGATGCCGAGCGCGTCCGCCGCTCGGGATTGATCGACCCGGCGCGCGTGTCGGCGGTCGAAGCCGGCGCCTGTCCGCACACCGTGATCCGCGAGGACCCGACGCTCAACATCGAGGCCGCCGACGAATTGGAGCGGCGCTTTCCCGGCGTTGAGCTGATCCTGCTGGAGAGCGGCGGCGACAATCTCGCCTCGACCTTCTCGCGCGACCTCACCGATTTCTGGATGTTCGTGATCGACGTCGCCGGCGGCGACGACATCCCGCGCAAGCGCGGCCCCGGCGTGATCCGCGCCGATCTGCTCGTCATCAACAAGGTCGATCTCGCCCCGCATGTCGGCGTCGATCTCGATCGCATGCAGCGCGAAGCGGCCGAGGTGCGCGGCGGCCGTCCGGTGCTCTTGACCAACTGCCGACGCGGCGAGGGTATTGATGCGATCGTCGATCTGCTCGAGCGCGAGGTGTTGTTCCGCACGTGAGCGATCTCGCGCCAGAGCCGAGGCTCGATCTTTCCTTCGTCCGGCGCGGCGGCCGCACCGTGATCGACCGCCGGCTGTTCGCGTGGCCGTTCGTGCTGACACGCAGCTTCCACACCGATGCTGCGCGGCCGGACCTGCTCGGCGTGATCCTGCAGACCGGCAGTGGCGCGGTGCATGGCGAGGACCGGTTGATGCAGCGCTTCACGCTCCATGCGGGTGCAGCCGTTTGCGTGACCACGCAGGGGGCCACCTCAGTCCATCGCGCCGAGCCGGGCGCACGTGCCATGGAGCAGGTGCTGCTCCGGGTCGAGACCGGCGCCAGGCTCGATTATCGGCCGGAGCCGCGTATTCTGTTTCCCGGGGCTGCCTTATGCCAGGTGCTCGAACTGCACTGCGCCGCCGATGCTTTGGCCCTCATGACCGACGCCTTCACGATGCATGATCCGGACGGGCAGGGGCGCTTGTTCCGCGAGCTCGACTCCGCGCTCGTCGTGCGCCGGACGGGCGAGGCGCCGCTCCTCATCGACCGCATGCAGCTGCGCGATCCTGATGTCGCCGTCTTCAACGGTCATCGCGCATTCGGCTCGGCCGTGCTGATGCTGCCGCTGACGAACGATCTCACCGCGCTCCGCCAGCGTCTCGCCGATGCGCTGTCCCGCATCGACGGCCTCTACGCCGCGGCAAGCCTGCTGCCGGAGAGCGCCGGTCTCGGCGTGCGCCTCGCGGGCCGCCAGATGCGCCAGCTGCGCACCGGATTCGACGCGATCGCCGCGATCTATCGCGAGGCTCAGGCCCCGAGCGCGCCGGCGACGGCTCGGCCGACCGCTGCGTGAACTGCGTTGCGCTTGTCGTCGCTGGCCTTGGTCTCGGTGAGATAGCTGCTCACGACGACCGGCACGCGCCCTGTCGGCCAGATCACGGCGACATCGTTGCTGCTGCCGCGCTCGCCCGCGCCGGTCTTGTCGCCGATGCGCCATTCGCCGGGCAGGCCGGCGCGCAGCTTGGCGCCACCGGTCTTGCAGGCGATCAGCCAGCCATTCAGGATGTCGCGCGATGCCGCCGACAGCACCGTGCCGGTCGTCAGCTTCGCCAAGGTCTGCGCCATCGCCGCGGGCGTCGTGGTGTCCCTGGGATCGCCGGGCACGCTTTCATTGAGCGCAGGCTCGATGCGGTCGAGCCGGGTGATGGCGTCGCCGAAGCCGCGGATGGCGCGGGTCAGGCCGGCGGGGCCGCCGAGGCTCGCCAGCAGCAGATTCGCCGCCGTGTTGTCGCTGAGCGTCACGGTCGCCTCGCACAATTCGCCGACCGACAGGCCCGACGTCCCCACATAGGCCTTGGTGACCGGCGCGTAGGACAGGATGTCTCCTTGCGCGATGGGAATGCGGCGCGAGAGCTGCTCGGTGCCGGCATCGACCTTGGTGAGGATCGCGCCCGCCAGCAGCGCCTTGAAGGTGCTGCACATCGGGAAACGCTCGTCGAGCCGATGGCCGCTGAGCGCCCCGCTCGCGGTGTTCAGCAGCGCCACGCCGAGTCGCCCGCCGCTGTCGACTTCGATGCCGGCGATGGTGGCCTGCAGGTCGGCGGCAAGCACCGGCTTCGCCGCCAGCAGCGGCACGATTGCGAGCGGAAACAATTGCCGCCGTGTGTAGATCGTCATGGACCGTTCTCGAGTTACGCCGTCTCGAGATCGAAATCGGCCCACACCGGCACGTGATCCGACGGCTTCTCCCAGGCCCTGACATAGCTGTCGATGCCGACCTCGACCAGCCGGTCGCTGGCCTGCGGCGACAACAGCAGGTGATCGATCCGGATCCCCATGTTTTTCTGCCAGGCGCCGGCCTGATAGTCCCAGAACGTGTACTGCCCCGGCGCATCGGTGACGGCGCGCAGCGCGTCGGTGAGCCCGAGGCCGAGCAGCGACTGGAAGCTCTCGCGCGTCTCCGGGCGGAACAGCGCGTCGTCGACCCAGGCCTCGGGGTTGGAGACGTCGGTGGCGGCGGGGATCACGTTGAAGTCACCTGCGAGGATCAGCGGCTCCTCGGTCTTCAGCCGCTCACGCGCGTAGTCACGAAGCCGCGACATCCATTTGAGCTTGTAGGGATATTTTTCCGTGTTCGGCGGGTTGCCGTTGGGCAGGTAGAGGCAGGCGATGCGCACCACCCCGCTCTTGAGGCTGACCACGCCCTCGAGGAACCGCGCATGCACGTCCTCGGCATCGCCGTCGAGCCCGGACTTGGTTTCGTCGAACGGCAGCTTCGACAACAGCGCGACGCCGTTGAAGGTCTTCTGGCCGTGCGTCACCACGTTGTAGCCGAGCGCCTCGATCTCCAGCCTTGGGAATGCGTCGTCCGTGCATTTGATCTCCTGCAGGCAGACGATGTCCGGGGAGCATTCCTTGAGCCAGGTCAGGAGGTGATCGATCCGCTGCCGGACCGAATTGACGTTCCAAGTTGCGATACGCATTGGCTTGAGGTTCCCGGGGGGAAGGAGAAACGGCCCCGGTTAGATCAAGCCGCGACCACTCCGGTCAAGGCGGATGGCGTGGGAATCACAGGCGGGCGCAACATTCCACGGGTGGCGCTGAACTGGCTGCTGCAGCGCCCGACGGTCGCGACCATCATCGTCGGCGCCCGCGACGAGAGCCAGCTGATCGAGAATATCGGCGCGGTCGGCTGGAGCCTGACGGCGGAGCAGGTGGCCACGCTCGACGCCGCGAGCGACACGCCGGCGGCCTATCCGGTCCGGCATCAGCGCGGCTTCCCGATGCTGAACGAGCGTCGCTAGTCCAGCACGAGCGGAACTGCTGTGGATCATCAGCCTCAGGCCTCGTACCTGCAGTGCCGATCCATTTGACGACGACGCCGGACGGGACGTAAAATTAGGTTCGATCGTCACGTGGCCGCGCTTCGGTCATTCTGGAGCCGCCACAACGGGGGGCATCGACCCCGGACTGATCGGCGGTTGAGCCTCACGACTGTGCCGGACCCGCAGTCTTCAATGTGACGATGTTTGGCTCACTAAGTCGTCCCGGCGGACCGCATCAGATTTTCGTTGAAGAGAGAACCTCTCGCTCCTCACCCTGAGGAGCCCGCCGCGGGCGGGCGTCTCGAAGGGCGAGGCCAACGCTGCGGCCTCATGGTTCGAGACGGCGCTGCGCGCCTCCTCACCATGAGGGTAAGCAGCGGCGGCTTGAAGGACACTGGCCGCCCGCGCGATCAGATCGTCCACCCCTCCGCCGGATACGCCAGCCCATCGCTTGGCAATATCTCCGCGCCCAGCCCATTGCGAAACCGGCTGGCGTAGAATGCCAGCGGCAGGCCGTCCTGGTGGCGGCACCAGCGGACCTCGCCGATGAACAGCGTGTGGTCGGCGATTTCGACCGTGCTCACGACCTCGCAGCCGAATTGCGCGATGGCCGCCGGCAGCAGGAAGAAGCCGTCACGCGCCTCCAAGGCAGGCGCGCCCTGTGCGAGGGTCGCGCCGGCGAAATGCCGGCCGATCGCGACATCATCGGCCGCGAGCACATTCACCGCATAGCGGCCGGACGCGCTCACCGCCTGCCAGGTGCGGCCGCGCTTGAGCGAGACCAGCACCGTCGGCGGCTGCGTCGAGACCGTGGTGAAACTGTTGGCGGTCATGCCGACCGGCGCGCCGTCGCCATCGTTGCTGGTGACGACGGTCACGCCGGTGGAGAACCGCGACGCGGCTGCGCGAAAACCCGCGGCATCGGGATGATGGCTCATCGGCCGCTCTCCGTCATCACGCGTCACGCCGCGAGCCGCGTCCGCTCGTCGATCCAGGCATGAATGCGCCGCTCGCTCGCCAGCCGGTCCCACTGCCGCTCCGGATAGTTGAAATTGTCGGTGAACTCGTCGCAGAGCCCGCGATCCTGCGCCATGGTGAAGATCAGCCGGCCCATCGCCTCCGACGGCGGCTGCAGCATCAGGTTGGTCCAGCGCGCTGCGGCGAGCACGCGGTTCTCGCGCGCGCGATCGACCGTCTCGACGAAGCGGTCGTCGAACGCCACCGCCTCGGTGATCGCCTTGCCGAGTTCGAACGCGGCATAGGAGGCCATGTTGGCACCCTGGCCCATCATCGGATCGACCACGGAGTGCACGTCGCCGAGCGCAATCGCGATCTTGCCGTCGTCGAAGCTGACCGAGGAGCGCCGCACGGTCGGCACCACGGCGCCCTGCAAGAGGTCCAGCGGCTGCAGATCGAAGCGGTGCGTGTCGATCCGGTTGTAGGTGTGCGGATGGTGCTTCTCCAGCTTGTCGAGCAGCGTCTGCCGAAAGGCCGAGGGATCGGCGTCGTAGTTGAGCGATACCAGCTCGGCCATGTCACCGCCGGGAATGTTCTCCATCAGCAGCGCCGTCTTCATGCCGCCGAAGGTGAGCGTCGGAATCACGATCATCTCGCCATGGCCCGGAGAGACCGACAGCGTCACGCCGCGCGGATCGTCGCCCTCGGGGCTGCCGTGGTCGACGCCGTCATAGAGGCCGACGCAGAGCAGGCGCTGCGGCTGGTTGTAGGGCGACAGCTCCGGCCGGTGGCTGAACATCCGCCCCAGCGCGCCCTTGCCGGTCGATACCACCAGCAGGTCGAAGCGCGCCACCAGCGCCGGAATGTCGTCGTCCTGGATGCTGGCATATTCGATCGCGCCGCCGCGGTCCTCGAAATCCTTCATCAGCGCCGGCAGGTAGATCCGGTAGTCGACCGCGCGGCTCGGCTGCTTGAAGGCCCCGCGAAAGAGCAGGGGACTGCCGGGGAAATTGAAGAAGTGATCGTGGTGGTGATAGACGAATTCGGGGCTGTCCCAGTGGTTCACGCCGAGCTCGTTCTCGCGCGCCACGGTGATGCCGTGATGGGCCACCGTGTTCATCAACCGCGTTGCAGCATACTGTTCCGGCTCGCGGTCGGTCAGAACCGTGGCCTGGATGCCTTGCTTCTGCAGATACAGCGCCAGGTGCAGCCCGCCGATGCCGGCCCCGACGATGCCAATCGACTTCTCCATGGTCTCCCTCCGTTTGATTTTTTGAGAGGCTAGACCGGCCTGCCTCCTGACGTATACGGAATGACGAGAATAAAACTCATTCCGGGGAGGAATGGATGGACCGGATCGACGCGCTGCAGACCTTCATCCGCGTCATGGAGGCCGGCAGCTTCACCCAGGCCGCGGCCGATCTGGGCCTGGGACAGCCGGCGATCACCAAGCGCATCGCGCTCTTGGAGGAGCAGTTCGGCTGTCGCCTGTTCGTCCGCACCACGCGCAAGCTGCGGCCGACCGCCGAGGCCGATCGCGTCCTCAAGCTCGCCAAGGACATCGTCACCTTGTTCGAGAGCGCGGGCATGCCGTCGCCGAAGCGCGTCGGCGCGCCGTCGGGCACCTTGCGGATGACGGTGCCGACCTCGTTCGGCCGCCATTTCTTCAGCGACGTCTTCGCCGAATATGGCCGCCGTTATCCCGAGGTGCGGCTCGACATCCGCTTCACCGAGCAGTTCGTCGACCTCGTGGAGACCGGGACGGAGCTCGCCATCCGCATCGGCGTGCTCAGCTCCAGCTCGCTGGTCGCGCGCCGCGTCGGCACGGTCAAGCGGCTGCTGGTTGCGGCGCCATCGCTGCTCGCAAGACACCGCCCGCCGCGGTTGCCCAATGATCTGCGCCAGCTCCCCTGCGTGACCTATTCGCGGCTGTCGCCGAAGAACGAATGGAGCCTCGAATCCGAAACCGGCCGCCACGTCGTCGGCATCACACCCTCGCTCACTTGCGACGACGCCGACATCATGACCCTGGCGGCGCTGGAAGGCCTCGGCGCCGCCGTGCTGCCGGACTGGTGCGCGGTTCAACACATTGCGTCAGGCAGGCTCATCCATTTGCTCCCCGACTACGACGTTCCGTCGCTGCCGCTTCACGTCGTCTATCCCGACCCGCAATGGATGTCGCACCGCGCCCGCCTGTTCCGCGACCTGATCATCGAGCGCGCGGATGTGTTCGCGATCGGGGCGCTGCAGTGAGAGAATCGTAGGGTGGGCAAAGGCGCGCAGCGACGCGCCAGCGTCGCGAGCACCGTGCCCACCGGCGTTCTTGCGCGGTCACCGATGGTGGGCACGCGATCGCCTGCGGCGCTCGCTTCGCCCACCGTACGGACTGCAATGTGACCTGGGGCATGCTATACTTGTTGATAGTCCTGAGGAAAGACATGACAGAAAACGAAAAGAAGATCCTGTCCGCACTGGCGTCGATGGTCATCCAATATCTGGAAGGTCGCGAGGTGGTGGACAGCCATTCGATGTCGGCTGGCGAAGAGGCGATCGAGGTCCTCGCGGCCTTTGGTCTGATGGAGGTCGTCGGCACCCGGTTTGGACGATGGACAGAGGAGGGGAAGACGTTTCTCAGGGAGATGGGATATACAAGGCTCGATCGGCTGGAGCAGGTCGATCATCTCGGCGCGATACGATTGGTCGTCATGCCCAAGCCCGACAAATAGCCTGGGATCGACAGCAACTCGTCACTCCGGGCAAACTTTCATTAACGTTGCCACGAACATCGTCTGCCGTCTCGTTGACGGGCTGGCTCATCTCCCCACAATCTCCGCGCGATTGCGAAGACAGCCATATTGCAGGGGCAGGGGATCGATGGAGACGGTTGCGAAGGTGGGCATTCCGCTGTGGTTCAAGCTCACCTACAGCGCGTTCTGCGCGGTGCTGGTGCCGACCTATCTCATGGCCTACGGCCCGACCAACTTCCTCTATTTCTGCGACGTCGCGCTGCTAACGACGCTGGCCGCCGTCTGGCTGGAAAGCCCGCTGCTCGCGTCGGCGCCGGCCGTGGGCATTCTGCTGCCGCAGGCGCTGTGGGTGGTCGACTTTCTCGGCACCGCCGCCGGCGTGCCGCTGACCGGCATGACCGCCTACATGTTCGACGCCAAGCTGCCGCTGTTCACGCGCAGCCTGTCGTTCTTCCATTTCTGGCTGCCGTTCGTGCTGGCCTGGCTGGTGTGGCGGCTCGGCTATGACCGCCGCGCCTTCGCAGTCTGGACCGTTGGCGCCTGGGCGCTGCTGTCGGTGTGCTACTTCCTGATGCCGCCGCCGCCTGCCGCGGGCAATCTTCCCGTCAACATCAACTACGTCTACGGGCTGAGCGATGCGTCGGCGCAGAGCTACATGCCGGGCGCGGCGTGGTTTGTGCTGCTGTTGATCGGCTTGCCGCTCGTGATCTTCTATCCGACGCACCGGCTGCTGCTGCGCTATACTCCGGCGACCATTGTGTGACGCCGCCCTTGCGGGCGAGGGGCAATACGTAGGGTGGGCAAAGCCGCGCAAGCGGCGTGCCCACCGTTCAAGGCGTTGCCGGGCGAAAGACGGTGGGCACGCGCCGCCTTAGGCGACGCTTTGCACCCTACGTTTGCGCCGTCATTGCGAGCGAGCGAAGCCGTCGAGAATCCTCGCGTCGCCCTGGATTGCTTCGCTTCGCTCGCAATGACGATCATGCTATCGCTCTGTCTCAAGTGATCACTACGAATTGCGACGCGAGGAAACGACAATGCGACTGGCCGTGATTTCCGATGTGCATGGCAATCTTCCGGCACTGGAGGCCGTGCTCGCCGACATCGCGACCCGCAGCGTCGATGCCACCGTCAATCTCGGCGACTGCGTCACGAGCCCGCTATGGCCGCAGGAAACCTTCGAGCTGCTGCAGTCGCTGGCGCTGCCGACGGTGCGCGGCAATCATGACCGCTGGATCGAGGAATGGCCGGAGGAGAAGTTGTCGCCGGCCGGCCGCTTCGCGCGTGCGGCGGTCACGCCTGAGCAGCGACGCCAGTTGCATGCCTTGCCGGCGCGGATCGCGTTGGAGCAGGGCATTCTTGCCGTGCACGGCACGCCGGACGACGACAGCACCTGCCTCCTCGAAGAGATGCTCGACGACGGCCGTTACGTGCCAGCGCGTCGCGACGTGCTGGCCGCGCGTCTCGTCAATCTCGGCGGCGCCACGCTGGTGCTGTGCGGCCACAGTCATCGGCAGGCGGTGGTGCAGGTGCCCCGTGGGCCGCTGGTGATCAACCCCGGCAGCGTCGGCTGCCCGGTGTTCGGCGACATCCCGATCGCAGCCCAGCTCGAACATCGCTCGCCGCACGCGCGCTACGCGGTTCTGACCGAGCGACGCGGACATTGGCAGGCCGAGCTGCTGGCGCTGACCTATGACTGGGATCACGCGGCGGCGCGTGCCGCCGAAAACGGTTTTCCGCATTGGGCCAGTGCCTACGCCTCCGGCGCGGTGCTGTGAGGGATCAGCGAACAACGACGTGGTGATTGTGATCCGGCGTGCACGTCGGGCAAATCGATCCACCGCATGACCCATGTTGGCGATGCCAATGGGCGCAGCCGGCGTCGAATAGGCGTGCGCCGAGAGATTAATTTCATGAGCGCCTTCAAGCTGATTTGCCCTGTCCAGTCCCGGTGCGAAAAATATCGTTGTTTCGCTTTTACAGAATTCATGCTCCTATGTCGCCGTCCCACCCCGGCACGAGGGGCGTATCGCGATCGTCACGACACGCGGGGTGGGATGCGATGGGCGTCGTGGGCCGCAGCATGGCGTGATGCCGTGCGGACGAACGGCACATGGCGCACGCCGAAATCGCATGGTCCTGGTCTCCCGACGCTGAGGCCACGCCGGTGGTGACGATGATCCGCCGGTCACGGGGGCAAGACAGCCCGGTCCCCGGGGAGAATGCGTATAAGGCGTAGAGCCGTCGTGCAGGGAATGCCGGTTGACCGGCTGGACCTGTGGTGACTGCCGCCTGCTTTCTTTCTGCAGGCGGGCCATGGGTTGCGGCCAGCACCCGGCATTCCCTGCGCCCTCGACCTGAACGAGGGGAAAACGGACGATCATGACTCGGGCACATCGTGCCGCGGGAACGATGAGTTGCATCCGGCGCTGCCAGCGCGCGCATTCGGAGGTTCCGTAATTCTACGGGCGGAACAATTAACGCGGCTGAAGCAGCCGATCAGGCATGGCAAGGGATCACAACGAAGGTTCTGCGCGCTCATGAATTGGCCTGGGGATCCCACGCGCTCGAAGCGAACGGCCGGCGGCAGCCCGCTGGGGGCCTTCTTCCTTTGGATCGGCGGCTTCGGCGCCATCGAGGGTCTCGACGACGAAGCGCTGACCGAGCGCGATCGCCGGCGCATCCGGGCGCGGCAGGTCGATGCCGTCGCGCGCCTCGTCCCCGTGACAATCGGCATCAATTTCGCGAACGCGGCCATCATTCTCGGCGTGTTCTGGAACACCGTCTCCAATCTCTTCCTCATCGCGTGGGGCACTGCGATCGGCGTGGCCGGCGGCATGGCGCTGCGCGGCTGGTGGCGCGCGCGCAAGTCGCGGCCGCAGGAGGCGTCCGAGCGCGCCATCTCCCGGATGACGCTGCAGGCGTTCTTCTTGGCGACGATCTGGGGATCGCTGCCGCTGATCGTGATGCCGCAGGTCGATCCGCATCTGCAGATCATCGTGGGTTCACTGATGACCGGGATGATCTCCGGTGGCGCGTTCGCGATGTCGAGCGTGCCGCGGGCTGGTCTCGCCTACACCTGGACCCTGATGCTCGCCTCGGTGGGCTCGCTGTTTCTGTGCGGCGGCGCGACCTATCTCGTGCTCGTCGTGTTCCTGCTGCTCTACACCTCGTTCATGGTGCGGCACCTGGTGTCGCACGGCAACGTGTTCCTGGAGAACCTGAAGGCGCAGATCCGGCACGAGCGCCAGAACGAGACGATCTCGCTGCTCCTGAAGGAATTCCAGGAAAACGCCGCGAGCTGGCTGTGGCAGACCGATGCCGAGGGCCGGCTGATCGACGCGCCGCAGCGTTTCGCCGACGTGGCCCAGCTTCCGCTCGATCAGCTCAAGGGCGAGCGGCTGATCGATACGCTGAAATATCTCTGCCCGACCGATACGGCGACGCTCAAGACGTTGGCCGATCGCATGGCGCAGCGGCTGTCGATCCCGGAAATTCTGATCCATGTCGTGGTGGCTGGCGGCGAGCGCCGCCGTTGGGCGCTGACGGCGCGGCCGGCGCGGGATCACGAGGGCAAGTTCGCAGGCTATCGCGGCTTCGGCCGCGACGTCACCGAGCGCTGGCGGGCCGAGCAGGCGGAAGCCGAAAGCCGTGCCAAATCCGACTTCCTGGCAATGATGAGCCACGAGATCCGCACGCCGATGAACGGCGTGCTCGGGCTCGCCTCGACCTTGCTGGAGACGAAGCTCGACGACGAGCAGCGTCACGCGGTCATGACGATCCGCGAGTCCGGCGACAACCTGCAGCGCATCCTCAACGACATCCTCGATCTGTCCAAGCTCAACGCCGGCAAGCTCGAATTCGAGACGGTGGATTTCTCGCCGGCGGCGCTGGTCGAGGCGGTCACCGCCATCATGGGCGTCAACGCGAAATCGAAGAGCCTGCTGGTCAATGCGGACATCGATCCGAAGCTGCCGCCGGCGCTCAAGGGCGACGTGGCGCGCATTCGTCAGGTGCTGATCAATCTCGCCTCCAACGCGGTGAAGTTCACCGAGCAGGGGGGCATCACCATCGCCGTGGCCTGCCGCACGCGCGACGACCACAGGGCGACGATCGAGTGGCGCGTCTCCGACACCGGCATCGGCATTCCCGCCGATCGGGTCGGCAAGCTGTTCACGGATTTCGCCCAGGCCGATGCCTCGATCAACCGCCGCTTCGGCGGCACCGGGCTCGGGCTGGCGATCTCCCGGCGGATCATCGAGCAGATGGGCGGGGTCATCGCGGTGTCGTCGGTGCAGGGCGAAGGCTCGACCTTCCGCTTCAGCCTGACCTTGCCGTGGAGCGACAAGCAGGTGTCCGATCAGCGCGGCGACCGGGTCGGCGCGGGCGACCTCAAGGCACGGATCGAGGCACTCGGCCGTCCCTTGCGCGTGCTGATCGCCGAGGACGACGCCACCAACCGCATGGTTGTGTCGAAGATGCTGCAGGAGTTCCCGGTCGATAAATGCATCGTTCCGGATGGCGTGCAGGCGGTGAAGGCGGCCGACGAACAGGAGTTCGACCTCGTGCTGATGGACGTTCGCATGCCGGAAATGGACGGCATCGCCGCGACCCGGGCCATCCGGGCCAAGGGTGGACGGCTCGCCGAGCTGCCGATCATCGCGCTGACCGCGAACGCCTTCCCGGACGACATCAAGCAATGCCGCGAGGCCGGCATGACCGACTTTCTGGCCAAGCCGTTGCGCAAGCCGGCCATGGTGGCGGCAATGCTGAAGGCGATCGGAACGCCCGCGCCAAACGTCGAGGCGCCGGCGCTTGCGCCGTCAGATGTCCCGGCTGCGACGGCGGAGGCCTGAGCCGACAACGAGGGGACGCTAGACCGAGAAGCTGGTGCCGCAGCCGCAGGAGGCGGTGGCGTTGGGATTATTGACCCGGAACGAGGCGCCCATCAGGTCGTCGACGAAATCCACCTCCGAGCCGGCGAGGAACGGCACCGAGGCCGGATCGACCAGCACGACCGCACGATCGCGCTCGATGACGAGATCGTCGTCGGCCTTGGCACGGTCGATGTCGAACTTGTACTGGAAGCCGGAGCAGCCGCCGCCTTCGACCGAGATGCGCAGCATCGCGCCGGCGCTCTCCTTGCCGAGGATCTCTCCGATGCGGCGGGCGGCGCGTTCGCTGATGGTGACGGGGCCGGTCGAGGCATCAGTCATGGCAGGAGGTCTCCGAGGTAGCACGTCATGCCCTATTCATTTGGTGCCGGGCGCTCCCCATAGTTAAGTGGGCTCCGCCGAGGAATCAAACCGCAAAAGGAACAATCGCCCGTGTCGGTCGGAATGGCTGCCCCCCGCGCTCCCTATTCCTGCGATCCCGATCGCAGCCGGGGCCGCCTGTTCGCCGAGCCGCCGTCCCGGACCCGCAGCGCGTTCCGCAGGGATTGCGACCGCGTCATCCATTCGACCGCCTTCCGCCGGCTGAAGCACAAGACCCAGGTGTTCGTCTTCCACGAAGGCGACCACTACCGCACGCGCCTGACCCATTCTTTGGAAGTGGCCCAGATCGCCCGCGCGCTGGCCCGGCAGTTCGGCCTCGACGAGGACCTGACGGAGACGCTGGCCTTGGCGCATGATCTCGGCCATCCGCCGTTCGGCCATGCCGGCGAGCGCGCGCTGAACCGCTGCATGGCGGACCATGGCGGCTTCGACCACAATGCCCAGACATTGCGCATCGTCACGTCGTTCGAGCAGCGCTACCCGGATTTCGACGGACTCAACCTGACCTGGGAATCGCTCGAGGGCATCGTCAAGCACAACGGGCCGTTGCAGGAGCCGATCCCGCCGGGAATCGCCGAGTTCAATACCCGGTTCGACCTGGAGCTGTGGAGCTACGCCTCGCTCGAGGCCCAGGTCGCGGCGCTCGCGGACGACATCGCCTATGACGCCCACGACATCGACGACGGGCTGCGGGCCGGCCTGTTCACGGTCGACGACCTCAAGGAAATTCCCCTGCTGGCCGCGATGATCGCCGAGATCGATCGCCAATATCCGGCGCTCGATCCGATCCGGCGCGGCGCCGAGCTGGTGCGCGAGCTGATCTCCTACCTGATCGCCGCCGTGGCGGCCGAGGCCGAGCGCCGGATCGCGCGGGCGCAGCCGATGTCGCCTCACGACATCAGGCGGCACAGCGGGCCGCTGGTGGCATTTCCGGCCGATGTGGCCGAGCATGAGGCGACCATCAAGGGGTTTCTCTGGCAGCGGATGTACCGCCATGAGCGGGTGATGCGGGTGATGCGCGACGCCGAGCGCATCGTCGCCGACCTGTACGGCCGCTACCATGAGGACGGTTCGACGCTGCCCGCGGGCTGGCTGGACGGTTGCGACGGCGAGGGCGATCGGGCTCGCCGCATCGGCCATTTTATCGCCGGAATGACGGACCGTTTCGCCTTAACGGAGCACCACCGGCTTTTTGACTCGACTCCGGATTTGCGTTAGGCGGCGGCATGGTTGAACAAGCGTCCACCCCCTATCTTTTCGCCGACATGCTGGCCCGCGTGCACGCGATCTGCGCCGCGCTCGCCAAGGATGGCGGCTGGCCCGAGGGCATCGATTTTTCGCGCGTGGTCGTCGAGCCGCCGCGCGACCCGAGCCATGGCGACATGGCCACCAACGCGGCGATGGTGCTCGCCAAGGAGGCGAAGGCTAAGCCGCGTGATCTCGCCGAGCAGATCGCCCAGCGCCTGCGCGAAGATGCGCTGGTGGCGAAGGTCGACGTCGCCGGTCCGGGTTTCATCAATCTCACTTTGCAGCCGACGGTTTGGGCGAAGGCGCTGGCGACGATCCTGCGCGAAGGCGCCGAATACGGCCGCGTTGCGCCGGTGCCGGGCGCGCCGAAGGTCAACGTCGAATACGTCTCGGCCAATCCGACCGGGCCGATGCATGTCGGCCATTGCCGTGGCGCCGTGTTCGGCGACGCGCTATGCAGCCTGTTGCAGTTCGCCGGCCGCGACGTCACCCGCGAGTACTACATCAACGATGCCGGCGCTCAGGTCGACGTACTCGCGCGCTCCGCCTTCCTCAGATATCGCGAGGCGCTGGGCGAGGACATCGGCGCCATTCCGGAAGGGCTCTATCCCGGCGACTATCTCAAGCCGGTCGGGCAGGCGCTCGCGGCCGAGCACGGCGACAAGCTCAAGGCGCTCGCTGAGACCGAGTGGCTGCCGATCGTGCGCGACAAGGCGATCGCGATGATGATGGCCGAGATCAAGGATGATCTCGCCGCGCTCAACATCCGTCATGACGTGTTCTTTTCGGAACGCTCGCTGATTGCAGGCAGCACCAACAAGGTTGCCGACACGATCGAGTTCCTGCGCGAGCGGGGCGACGTGTATGAAGGCCGTCTGCCGCCGCCCAAGGGCGCGCCGGTGGAGGATTGGGAGGATCGCGAGCAGCTTCTGTTCCGCGCCACGGCCTATGGCGACGACGTCGATCGTCCGCTGATCAAGTCGGACGGCAGCTACACCTACTTCGCCTCCGACATTGCCAACCACCGGCACAAGTTCGAGCGCGGCTTCGCCGACCTGATCGACGTATTCGGCGCCGATCACGGCGGCTACATCAAGCGCATGCAGGCGGCGGTGAAAGCGGTGACGGCCGGACAGGCCGTGCTCGACGTCAAGGTCGTGCAGCTCGTCAAGCTGTTGCGCAATGGCGAGCCGGTGAAGATGTCGAAGCGCTCCGGCGACTTCGTCACCTTGCGGGAAGTTGTTGATGAAGTGGGGCGCGATGCGGTCCGTTTCATGATGCTCTACCGCAAGAACGACGCCGTGCTCGATTTCGACCTCGCCAAGGTCATCGAGCAGTCGCGCGACAATCCCGTATTCTATGTCCAGTATGGCCACGCGCGGGGGCATTCGATCTTTCGCAATGCGCGGGAGAGCTTCCGGGACCTGCCGGAGGACGAGGGGGCGCGGTTAGCGTTCCTCCGCGAGGCCAACCTCGAAAAACTCTCCGACTCGGCCGAACACGACCTCTTGAAACGCCTGGCACTGTACCCACGTACGGTGGAGAGCGCAGCGCTGGCGCATGAGCCGCACCGGATCGCCTTCTACCTGTATGAACTTGCAAGCGAATTTCACGCCCTCTGGACGCGGGGGCGGGATTTGCCCTATTTACGCTTCATTATCGATGATGATGCAGAATTGACCAAGGCACGTTTGGCCATGGTTCAGGGCGTCGTCTCGGTTCTGGCGTCGGGACTTGCGATCTTGGGCGTTAATGCTCCTGATGCAATGCGCTGATTGGGGGAAACACACGACTTCAGTTGGGGGCCTCAATCTGGCAGGGTCCGCCTTAGGACGCATATGCGGCTCACCCGCAGGGACGCTTCATCACGATGGCTGATCGTTACCAGGACAGACCCTTTCCCGCTGATGGTTTTGGCCGTGGTGGAAACCAACAGGCCGATGCCGATCCGCTCGCCGAACTCGCTCGCCTGATCGGGCAGAACGATCCTTTTGCCGCCTCGGGCCGGGCAACTCCGCAATCTCAACCGCGTCCGATGGCGCGCCCCGCGGCGCCCGCGCCGGAACAGCCGGTTCCCGGCATGCCTCCGGCCGGCGCTCCGGCCTGGATGCAACGTGCCCAGCCTGCCGCCGCCAACCCCTTCGCCGACATCGGCCGCGAGCCGCCGCAGCCGGCGCCTGCACCGCCGGCCTTTCCGGCGGGCTATCAGGATCCGCGCGGCCAGCCGGGTTTCCCGGACCAGGATTTCGCGCCCGCGCCCACTCCCCGGCAGCAGCAGGGTTATCCGAACGCGGAGTTCGCCGATCAGTTGTCCAAGCTCGACTACAGCGTCGGGGAATCGCGCCACGGGTTCGCCGAGAATGACCGCGACTACAACCGCGACAACGGCTTCGACGACAACGAGCCGGACTCCTCGCGCTATGACGATGCGCTGTTCGGGCAGATGGGCTCGGGACAGCAGGGGTTTCAGGGCGACAACGATTTCCAGGACGGCCAATACGGCTATCAGGACGGTTACGACGAGGGCGAGGAAGAGGAGCGGCCGCGGCGGCGCAGCGGAATGAGCACCGTGCTCGCCGTGCTGACCCTTGCGGTGGTCGGCACCGGCGGCGCCTACGGCTACAAGACCTACATCTCGTCCGGCCGTACCGGCGAGCCGCCGATCATTCGCGCCGACAACAGTCCGACCAAGATCATGGCCCAGCAGGATCCGACGCCGAAGGTGCCGGATCGTCTGCTCGGCAATGACGGCGGCGAGAAGCTGGTGTCCCGCGAGGAGACGCCGATGGATCTGAACGCCCGCGGCGGCAATCCGCGCGTGGTGTTCCCGCAGATGAACCAGAATGCGGCTCCGCCACCGGTCAGCGCCGGGGCGGCCCCGATGTCGCAGATGGCCAACGCCAACGGCATTTTGCCCAACAGTGATCCGCGTCCGATCAAGACGCTGTCCGTGACGGGGGGCAATCAGGCCGCTGCGGCCGATCCGCCGATGCCGGCGACGCCTGCAACCAAGCCGGCGGCGACGCCGAAGGGCCGCAAATCGCCGGCCAACGCCAATGCGTCGGCCGCCAACGACAGCCCGATGCCGCTGACACCGCAGCCGGCCGCACCGGCGCGCATCGCCGCGGCCGTGCCGGTCACCGAGCAGACCCAGACCGATCGTACCGGCGGCTACCTGGTCTCGATCTCGTCGCAGGCCAGCGAGGCGGAGGCGATGTCGTCCTACAAGGCGGTGCAGGACAAGTACGGCGCCGTGCTGGGCAAATATGAGCCGATCATCAAGCGGATGGATCTGGGTGAGAAGGGCGGCGTCAGGTACCGCGCAGCCGTCGGACCCTTCGCGACGAAGGAAGAGGCCAACAAGATGTGCGGATCGTTGAAAACTGCCGGCGGACAGTGTTTCCCGTTTAGCAACAATTAAGGCCTGCTTGACCGCCCCCGAGGCGGGGTTTATGCGGCCCGCATGACCATGCGGGCTTTCATTACCGGCATCTCCGGGCCTGATCTCACCGACGCCGAGCGCGCGTTCATCGGCGAGTCCAGGCCCTGGGGCTTCATCCTGTTCAAACGCAACGTCCAGTCGCCCGCCCAAGTGACTGCGCTGGTTGAGGAATTAAGAGCCTGCGTCGGCCGCGCCGACGCTCCGGTCCTGATCGACCAAGAGGGGGGCCGGGTGCAGCGGCTGGGGCCGCCGCATTGGCCGGCCTATCCCGCCGGCGTGGTGTTCGACCGTCTCTACGACCTTGATTCGGCCGCAGGCCTCCGTGCCGCCTGGCTCAGCGCTCGCCTGATCGCCGACGACCTGCTCGCGCTCGGCATCACTGTGGATTGCCTGCCGCTCGCCGACGTCCCTGTCGCCGGCGCCGATGCCGTGATCGGGGATCGAGCCTATGGCACGACGCCAGAAAAGGTGGCGGCGATCGCCCGGGCGGTGACGGAGGGGCTGGAGCAGGGCGGCGTGCTGCCGGTGCTGAAGCACATTCCGGGGCATGGCCGGGCCACCGCCGACACCCATTTCCGGTTGCCGACCGTGGACGCGCCAGAAGCGGAACTCGACGCAACCGATTTCGCCGCGTTCAGGCCGCTGGCCGACCTCCCGATGGCGATGACTGCACATGTTGTGTTTAGCGCGATCGACGCCGCCCATCCGGCCACGACTTCTGCGACAATGATCGAACGGGTGATTCGCAAACGGATCGGGTTCCAGGGTTTGTTGATGAGTGATGACGTTTCCATGAACGCGTTGGCCGGATCGATCGCCGAGCGCACGCGTGCGATCGTGGCGGCTGGCTGCGACATGGTTCTGCATTGCAACGGCAAGCTCGACGAGATGCAGGCCGTGGCCGCCGAGACGCCTGAGCTTGAAGGGCAGGCTCTGATCCGCGCCGATCGCGCGCTTGCGGCGCGCAAGGCACCTACAGGCTTCGATCGTGACGCCGCGCGCGGCGAGCTCGACGCCTTGATCAACCGGCTGGGATCCGCTAGCGCATGACCGCTGAAATTCTGTCGTTTGAAACCGGCCGTCCCACGACGGAGCTGGCCGAGGCCGAACCGGCGTTGGTCGTCGACGTCGAGGGCTACGAGGGCCCGCTCGACCTGCTGCTCGCGCTGGCGCGGCAGCAGAAGGTCGACCTTGCCAAGATCTCCATCCTGGCGCTCGCCGACCAATATCTCCAGTTCATCGAGGCTGCCCGCAAGATCCGGCTGGAGCTCGCCGCCGACTATCTCGTGATGGCGGCCTGGCTCGCTTTTCTGAAGTCGCGTCTCCTGTTGCCCGAGCCGCCAGCGCAGGAAGGTCCGAGCGCCGAGGAGATGGCGACGGCACTTGCCAACCGGCTGCGCCGGCTGGAGGCGATCCGCGAAGCCGCCAATCGCCTGATGAACCGGCCCCAGTTCCAGCGTGACGTGTTCCCGCGCGGCAACCCGGAGGCCATAGCGGAGGTCCGTCGTCCCAAGTTCACCGCGACCCTGTTCGACCTGCTGTCGGCCTATGCCATCCAGCGGCAGTCGCGCGTCGTCACGTCCGTTCATATGGCCAAGCGCACGGTCTGGTCGCTTGCCGAGGCCCGCGCCTCGCTCGAGCGTCTGGTCGGCATGACCGAGGTCTCGGACGATTGGGGATGTCTCGACGACTACCTGCTGGACTACGTCGTCGAGCCTGCACAGAAGGCCACCGTCTTCGCATCGAGCTTTGCGGCCGTCCTCGAGCTGGTTCGCGAAGGCAAGCTCGAGCTGAACCAGAAGCAGGCGTTCGCGCCGCTGTACTTTCGTAAGCGTCCACCGATCCAGCCCGGCGCCATGGCTGCGCCGGACTTGACGGTTGAGTAACGAACAAGGAGACCCTGCCATGGCAAGCTTGGCGGAACTGCGCATGGAAGAGCCCGACGAGATCGCGATCGAGCCTGTAGCGCGCCCCGAAGAGTTGCGCATCCTCGAGGCTCTCCTGTTTGCCTCGGCAGAGCCGCTCGAGCAGGCTGCGCTCGCCAAGCGTATGCCTGAAGGTGTCGACATCAAGGCCGCACTGGCGCAGCTGCAGGCGGAGTACGCCAATCGCGGCGTCAATCTCGTGCGCGTCGCCAACAAGTGGACCTTCCGTACCGCCGGCGACCTCGCCTGGCTGATGACGCGCGAGAGCACCGAGACGCGCAAGCTGTCGCGCGCGGCGATCGAAGTTCTGGCCATCGTTGCCTATCACCAGCCGGTGACGCGTGCCGAGATCGAAGAGATCCGCGGCGTCGTCACCTCCAAGGGAACGCTGGACGTTCTGCTGGAGACCGGCTGGATCAAGCCGCGGGGGCGCCGCAAGACGCCGGGCCGTCCGTTGACCTTCGGAACCACCGATGCGTTCCTGGCTCAGTTCAGCCTGGAGACCCTGGGCGATCTGCCTGGCCTGGAAGAGCTGAAGGGAACCGGCCTGCTGGATTCCCGGCTGCCGACCGGCTTCACCGTCCCGACGCCATCGGACGATCCGACGCTGCGGGAGGACGAGGAGCCGCTGGATCCGGGCGATCTCGACCTGGCGCTTGCGCCGGCGGTGGAGGCCGAGCCTGGCGAGGCCGAAGCCGCGGAAGACGAAACGGCCGAGATGGAAACGGTCGCAGCCGACACGGCTGCGGCCGAGGTCGCCGAAGGCCAGATGGCGACCACTGAGGCCGCCGTTCGGGACGACACCTCGTCGCAGGTTGCCGTTGGCGATCTGGAACTGCCGGGCGCCGATGCGGAAACCGAGATCACCGAGGTGGACTTGGCCGTCGAGCAGATCGAGGTCGAGCCGGACGACGAGGCCGTTATCGAGGTCGTCGAGCTGTCTGCCGACGCTGACGCTCAGGCAGACGATGAGGCAGAGGCCGAGGCCGAGGTCGACACGGCGGATGAGGAGATCGACGCGGCCGATGACGCGCACGACCGCGATACCGACGACGATGGCTCGCCGCGCCAAAGCTAGCGGCCGGGGCTGTTAACACTCGCGTTATTACGTAGGTCCGGCCGCGAATTGTCGGACCTTAAGTGCTTGTTTTTGGGGGCGTTGGCGCCTACCTTCCGGCCAGATTGGGCTGTCCGCGGGCCGTTTTCGGCTGATGCGCCGCGTTCGTGTTGATGTTTCGCAATCGAATGCTAGAAGCGAAGTGTCGCGGTCAAGTCCATGGATATGACGCGGTTTCGGCGGTAGCGTCGACGGGCAGTCGGGTGAAGGCTGCGCCGGTGTTTGGAGGGTTGCAGGATGGGTTCGCTTAGCATTTGGCACTGGATCGTCGTGATCGCGGTCGTCCTGCTGTTGTTCGGGCGCGGCAAGATTTCCGATCTGATGGGCGACGTCGCGCAGGGCATCAAGGCGTTCAAGAAGGGCATGCAGGACGACGACAAGGCGCCGGAGAAGACCGAGCCCGTCAAGTCGATCGATCACGGCGCCACGCCTTCGGCCACCCGCACGGATGTCGGCAGCAAAGCCGTTTGATCTGCGCGTGAAAGGCGCCGGCGGCGCGCTCCCGCAGGGACGGCACCGGGACCTGTTCAGACAGGCCCGGATAGGCGGGATCAGAGGCGTCGTCGCGTAGGCGGATTGTTTCATGTTCGATATCGGCTGGAGTGAGCTGCTCGTCATTGGGGTCGTCGCGTTGATCGCGATCGGTCCCAAGGAGCTTCCGGGCGTCCTGCGTATGGTCGGGCAATGGATCGGCAAGGCGCGCCGGATGGCCTCGGAGTTCCAGGGCCAGTTCCAGGAGGCGATGCGCGAAGCGGAGATGGCCGACCTCAAGAAGAGTTTCGATGAGGTCCGCGAGGCGGCCAGCGGTTTCACTCCGACCGGCGTGATCTCCTCGTTGCAGCGCGACGTCGACAAGGCTCTCGATATCGAGGGGATCGACAAGCCCGCCGAGCCGGCGCCCGCATCGGATGTGGCTGCTGCTTCGCCCGAGCCTCCTGTGATGACCCCGACCACCCCCGAACCTCCAGTGGCCGAGACCTTCGCAGAGGCTGAAGTCCATCAATCCGTGGGCGAGCCGCTGGCGATCGTCCGTGAAATCAAACCCGAGCCACAGCCTGAAATGTCTGCGTCAGCAGAAGCTGACCGCCCGAAGGACGCCAAAGCGTCATGACCGTCGAAGATATCGAGGCCAGCAAGGCCCCGTTGATGGACCACTTGATCGAGCTGCGGTCGCGGCTGATCAAGGCGCTGATCGGCTTCGGCGTGGCCTTCATCTTCTGCTTCTTTTTCGCCAAGCAGATCTACAACATCCTGGTGCTGCCGTTCGTCTGGGTCGCAGGTGCCGAGAACAGCAAGTTCATCTACACCCAGCTGCTCGAATATTTCATCACGCAGTTGAAGCTCGCGATGTTCGGCGCTGGTTTCATCTCGTTCCCGATCATCGCGACGCAGATCTACAAGTTCGTGGCGCCGGGGCTGTATCGCCACGAACGCAATGCTTTCCTACCCTACTTGATAGCGACCCCCGTCTTCTTCGTGCTTGGCGCCATGCTGGTCTATTTTGCGGTGTGGCCGATGATCGTGCGCTTCTCACTGGGCATGCAGCAGCTCGGCGGCCCCGAGACGGCGCAAATCGCGCTGATGCCCAAGGTCGGTGAATATCTGTCGCTGATGATGTCGCTGATCTTCGCCTTCGGCATCGCGTTCCAGCTCCCGGTCATCCTGACCCTGCTCGGCCGCATCGGCATCGTCACCTCGCAGATGCTGAAGGAGAAGCGGCGCTATTTCATCGTGATCGCCTTCATCATCGCGGCCGTGCTTACGCCGCCGGACGTGCTCAGCCAGGCCTCGCTGGCGCTGCCGCTGCTGGCGCTCTACGAGGGCGCGATCATCGCGGTCGGCATCGTCGAGAAGCAGGCGGCTGCGGCCAAGTCCGGCTCGTCGTCCGGCTCGGGGAATCTCCCGGCCGACCCTTCCGAATAGAACGGTTGCGCTCGGGGACATCCCAGGGCGTTGCCTGTTCCCATCCGGCGCCATTCGCGGTAGTGCAGGCCGGCCCGCGAGCCCAGGCGACTCGCCGATACTCTTCGTTCCCAGGACCGAACGACCATGCACGACATCAGATCGATCCGTGACAATCCGCAAGGTTTCGATGTGGCGCTGACGCGCCGGGGTCTGGCACCGCTGTCGTCGCATCTGCTCGCCATCGACGAGCGGCGGCGCGCGGCGATCCTGGCCTCCGAGCAGGCCCAGGCCCGGCGCAACGCCGCCTCCAAGGAAATCGGCGAGGCCAAGAAGGCCAAGGATGACGCGCGCGCATCGGCGCTGATGGAGGAGGTCGCCAAGCTCAAGACCACCATGCCGGAGCTGGAGGCAGCCGCGAAGCAGGCGGATGAGGAGCTGGCGCGCGAGCTCTCGGCGATTCCCAATTTGCCGCTCGACGAGGTGCCGGACGGCAAGGACGAGCACGACAATGTCGAGCGCCACATGTTCGGCGCCCGGCGCAACTACGCCTTCGCGCCGAAGCCGCATGATGATCTCGGTGCGGCTCTTGGCACCATGGACTTCGAATCGGCTGCGAAGCTGTCGGGCGCGCGCTTCGTCGTGCTGAAGAGTGGCCTGGCGCGGCTCGAGCGCGCGCTCGGGCAGTTCATGCTCGATCTTCATACCAATGAGCACGGCTACACCGAGATCAATCCGCCGCTGCTGGTACGCAACGACGTCATGTTCGGTACCGGCCAATTGCCGAAATTCGAGGACGACCAGTTCTGGGCCGTGAAGGGCGAGCTGATTGCAGAGCCGGATGATCGCCTCAAGACCGAGCGGCTGGGTCTCATCCCAACTGCCGAGGTGGCCCTGACCAACCTGGTGCGCGAGTCCATCGTCGATGAGAAGGAGTTGCCGATGCGGCTCACGGCGCTGACGCCGTGCTTTCGCGCCGAGGCGGGCGCCGCCGGCCGCGACACCCGCGGCATGATCCGTCAGCATCAGTTCACCAAGGTCGAGCTGGTCTCGATCACGACGCCGGAGACCAGCAAGGACGAGCATGAGCGCATGCTGGCCTGCGCCGAGGAAGTGCTGCGCCGGCTCGATCTGCACTATCGAGTCATCACGCTGTGCACCGGCGACATGGGCTTCTCCTCGCAGAAGACCTACGACATCGAGGTCTGGATGCCCGGGCAGGGCGATGGCGGCGCCTTCCGCGAGATCTCCAGCTGTTCGGTGTGCGGCGACTTCCAGGCGCGCCGCATGGATGCACGCTATCGCGGAAGCGATGGCAAGCCGCGCTTCGTGCACACATTGAACGGTTCGGGCACGGCTGTCGGCCGTGCGCTGATAGCGGTCATGGAGACCTATCAGCAGGCCGACGGCTCGATCGCGATTCCCGACGTGCTGCAGCCTTATATGGGCGGCCTCAAGGTGGTGGCCGCGGAGCCATAGCGTCGCGGCAAATTGCATCCGCTCAGGTCGCCGCCATTGCGTACGCGCCGGCGGGTCGTATCCTCGGTTCTGTTCAGCAATTGCTTTTCAGATACCGGCATCATGGCTCTGCATCGGGATATTTTCTGGATCGGGCGGCAATGGGCCGTCACCGGCTCCGGCATCCAGGCGGTCGATCAGCGCCTGAAGGGAGCATTCGATATCGAATCCTCAAGGGTCTGGGACGAGGGCCTGCACGACTCGCTGCGCGATCAGGCTTGGTTCAACCCCGTCGACTTCGAGAAGGCGTTGAGTGTCGCGCGGGTCCGGTTTGCGGCAGTGCCGCGGACGGAGCCTTCAGCGGTGCCGGCGCCTCCTGTCCAGCAGGCACCCGGCGGATCCGGCACATCCAGCCTACCGTTGAGGCTGGGCACGCGAGGGCAGTTCGCCAGGTTCCTGCCGCAGTGGCGGATCCGGCATTGACCGGGTGGTGCCGCAGCGCGCTCAGGTTTGCCTCGATGCTGCACAGCAGATAAGACACCCCCGAACGATGCTTTCGGAGGGACGGAAGGTTGGCCATGCGGATTCTCTGCACCAATGACGACGGAATCCATGCGCCGGGTCTCAAGGTGATCGAGGAGATCGGACGCGCCCTGTCCGACGACGTCTGGATCGTGGCTCCCGAACTGGACCAGAGCGGCGTGTCCCATTCACTCTCGCTCAATGACCCCCTGCGGCTGCGTGAGGTCGGCCCGCGGCATTTCGCGGTGCGCGGCACGCCGACCGACTGCGTCATCATGGGATCCCGTCATATCCTGGGGGCGAAGCTGCCCGACGTGGTGCTGTCCGGCGTCAACAAGGGCCGCAACGTTGCCGAGGACGTGGTCTATTCGGGCACCATCGCCGGCGCGCTCGAAGGCACCATTCTCGGTCTGCCGTCGTTTGCCCTGTCGCAGGAATTCAGCGTCGCAACGCGTGACAAGCCGTCTTGGGACACCGCGCTCAAATTCGGCCCGCAGATCGTGCGCAAGGTGCTCGAAGCCGGCGTGCCGAGGAATACAGTGATCAACGTCAACTTCCCCGCCTGTGCACCGGAAGAGGTCAGGGGCGTCGTGGTCACCCGCCAGGGCAAGCGCAATCTGGGCTTCTTGAAAGTCGATGAGCGGCGCGACGGCCGCGGCAACCCCTATTTCTGGATCGGCTTCGACCGGGCTGCCGCGCTCGATGTGCCCGACGAGGGGACGGACCTCGCAGCTCTCGCGGCGCGCTACGTATCAGTGACCCCGCTTCGCCTGGATCGCACGGACGAGGCGTTCTCCGGCAAGCTCAGCGACATTCTCGGCTGAAGCGCCTTCTACCCCTGTGGCCCAGCGCCACGCAGGGCATGGTCGATCGCCTTTCCGAGCGTCTCGAGCTGGAATGGCTTCTGCAGGGCCGGCCGGTCGCGATATTCTTCCGGCAACCCCGACGAGCCGTAGCCGGTTGCGAAGATGAAGGGACGGTTGCGCGCCTTGATGAGATCGGCCACCGGCGAGATGACCTTGCCGTTGACGTTGACGTCGAGAATGGCGACGTCGAAATAGGTGCTCTCGGCCAGCCGCATCGCTTCGCCGATTTCGCCGGCTTCGGCCGCGACGGTGTAGCCGAGCTCTTCCAGCATGTCGGCGACCATCATTCGGATCATGACTTCGTCTTCAACCAAAAACACAGAGCCGCGCGGCGGCCGCGGTGCAGTCATGATGTCAGTCCTTGCCCATACCCGATTTGACGCTCGCAAATAACGGCTTATGGCGCAACGTCAACAATGTCGTCTTTCACGGTCGTGCGGCGTGGGCACGATCGCCCATAAAGTGAACGAACCGGACCCGACTTGGTTCCTTGTGCGGAACGCGGTCCGTCGTCGGGACCATGACGGTGCATCCGGTTGCGACGGGTGTGCGGAAAATCGGTGCGCAACCCTCGCCCGGCAGGTAAATTGCGCACGAGCCCACCAACCGACATCCCGATGCCCCCAGCTGCTCCTCCCGAGAAAATGATGTTTCAGCTGACCCTGCGTCGGCGGGGGATCAGCGATCAGGCGGTGTTGCGCGCGATGGAAGAGGTGCCGCGGGAGGAGTTCGTTCTGCCGGCCGACCGCCCGGAGGCCTATCGCGACAGCGCGATGGCGATCGCCTGTGGGCAGACCATCAGCCAGCCCTTCGTCGTCGCCTACATGACCGAGCAGCTCAAGCTGCAGAAGTCCCATCGTGTACTCGAAATCGGGACGGGGTCAGGATACCAGGCCGCGATTCTGTCCAGGCTGGCCACCAACGTCCTGACGGTGGAGCGCTTCCGGACATTGGCCGACAAGGCCAGGGAACGGTTGGAGAAGCTCGGCTGCTTCAATGTCGAGGTCATGCTCGGCGATGGCTACGCGCTGCCGCCGGGGGGCGGCCAATTCGACCGCATCATCGTAACGGCGGCGATGGACGAGATTCCCCAGAGCCTGCTCGACCGGCTGGAGCCGGACGGTATCCTGATCGCGCCGGTCGGGCCGCAACACGGGGTGCAGACGCTCGTCAGGAGCACGCGGACGGGTGATCGTTTCGACCGAAAGGAGCTCGTCGACGTGCGATTTGTGCCGGCAATTCCGGGGATTGCGCGCGAACTTTAAACGTGCGGATCAGCAGGCCGCACATCGCTTTATTCGCGGCTTAAGCGCTTATTTACCGCGGCTGTGTTTACTCGAATTCGTTGTTTGTTGCGTACGAGTGAGTAACCATGCCCGCCACTGTCGAGTTGCTTCGCTCGCGCCGCCTGCCGCAAGTTGCGGCGTTGGCGCTGATGTCGTTCGGCGTCGCCGGCTGCAGCGCCGACATGTCGACGCGGCTGTCGCAGACGCAAAATCCGTTTTCAAACCCCTTTGCATCCGATTCCACCGGGTCGGTGCAGGCGCAGCCGCCCCGGCAGCACCAGCAATACAGCCAGTCCTACACGCCGGCTCCCGCGCCGGCGCCTGCCTATTCGTCCTCGGCGCTGCCGCCCCCGGCGGTCGGGGCTCCGCAATCCTATCCGACCGGTGGCGGCGCCGGAGGCATGTCGTCGGGCGGGCGCGGCGTCGCGTCCTATGCGCCACCCGCTGCGGTCCCGGTCGCGGCGCCCGCCGTCGCCGCACCCCCGGCCTATGCACAGCCCGCGCATTCCTATGCTCCGCCGGCCCAGCCGCGCCTCGAGACCACCGGCACCGTGCCGCCGCGTTCGGTCGCGGCCGCGCGTCCTGCCAGTGGCACCAAGATCATCGTCGGCACCAGCGATACGCTCGACATCCTTGCCAAGCGCTACCGCGTGACGCCGGCTGAGATCCTGGCTGCCAACGGCTACAAGGGCCCGCGCGCGTTGTCGCCAGGCCAGCAGCTGATCATTCCGCATCCTGGCGCGGTGGCGGCTGCGCCCGCGGCCCAGCCCGTTGCCGCCGCGCCAATGGTCGCGCCGAAGCCGGTGGCGGCCGTCGCACCGTCCACCGTCCATTTCGTCAACCGCGGCGAGACACTCGCCAGCATCGCCCGCCAGAATCATCTGACGGCGGCTGAGCTCGCCCGCGCCAACAATCTCGATCAGGCTTCGCCGCTCAAGCTCGGGACCAGGCTGACCGTCCCTGGCAGGGCCGTGGCGGCAGCTGCGCCGGTGGCTCCGGTCGCAACCGTTCCCCAGGCGGTTGCGACCGTGCCGGCGCCAGCGCCGACAACGCGGGTCGCGACGGCCGCCGGTCCGGTCCAGACCGCCCGCCTGGCCCAGGCCAATCCGGCGCCCGAGAAGGAGGAGGAGCCCGCGCGGCCCGCCGAGACCACCAGCTCGCTGCCGACCTTCCGCTGGCCGGCGCGCGGCAAGGTGATCACCAGCTACGGCGCCAAGACCAACGGCAAGTCCAACGATGGTATCAACATCGCCGTGCCCGAGGGCACCCCGGTGAAGGCGGCCGAAGATGGCGTCGTCGCTTACGCCGGCAATGAATTGAAGGGTTATGGCAATCTGGTCCTGGTGCGGCATTCCAACGGCTATGTCACCGCATATGCCCATGCGAGTGAGCTGATGGTGAAGCGCGGTGATCCGATCAAGCGCGGCCAGGTCATTGCCAAGTCGGGTCAATCGGGAGAAGTCGGATCGCCGCAGCTCCACTTCGAGATCCGCAAGGGATCGTCTCCGGTTGACCCGCTGCAATTCCTCAACGGGGCGTGAGGTCCGGTCGTTTGACCCCACGCAACCGTGGACGACACAGGGCCGCGCAGATTACTGCGCGGCTTTTTGCGTTGTCAGCCGCACGCCGAGGCGGCCCGCCAGATCTTGCGTGAACTGCCACGCGACGCGGCCCGAGCGCGAGCCGCGCGTCGTGGCCCATTCCAGCGCCTCGCGCTCCAACTGATCCTCGGCGACTGCAATGTCGAAATGGCTGCAATAGCCTTTGACCATCGCGAGGTATTCGTCCTGGCTGCAGCGGTGGAAGCCGAGCCATAGGCCGAAACGGTCGGACAGCGAGACCTTTTCCTCGACCGCTTCGCCCGGATTGATCGCGGTGGAGCGCTCGTTCTCGATCATGTCGCGAGCCAACAGATGGCGCCGGTTCGAGGTGGCGTAGAGAATGACGTTCTCCGGGCGTCCCTCGATGCCGCCTTCGAGCACGGCTTTCAGCGATTTGTAGGACGCATCATTGCCGTCGAACGACAGGTCGTCGCAGAACACGATGAAATGGAACGGCGCGGCACGCAGGATGTCCATCAGCGCCGGCAGGCTCTCGATGTCCTCGCGGTGGATCTCGATCAGTTTCAGCCGGTCGGCCGGCTTGCGCGTGACGTTGATGCTGGCATGGGCGGCCTTCACCAGCGATGATTTGCCCATGCCGCGCGCGCCCCACAACAAGGCATTGTTGGCCGGCAGGCCGTTGGCGAAGCGCTCGGTGTTCTCGATCAGGATGTCGCGCATCCGGTCGATGCCCTTGAGCAGGTCGATCTCGACACGGCTGACGCGCGGCACCGTCGAGAGCCGGCCGTTCGGATGCCAGACGAAGGCGTCGGCCGCGGTCAGGTCCAGCGCGGGCGTGGCACCCGCATGGGTTGTCGCCAGATGCGCGGCAATTGCTTCCAGCGCACGGGCAATCCGGTCAGCCGTATCATCGGAGGCGGGGCCGGCGGGACGTTTTGCCGCGATCTTTGGTGGCTTTTGCGCTGCAGGCCGGAGGCCTTTGGCGAGCGGTCTGAGGGCGTTTTTGGCGGGGGCGCGGGACGAGGCTCTGGCTGGTTTTTTCGACATGCTGCAAGTTCCTGATGGGGCAGCCATATCGGGCCTCGCCGGCTGCCGCAAGCGGGGCGAAATGAAGGGGCGGGGCGCCTTGCTATTGGGACTGCTGCCGCTATATTCCGCGCGAAATTCGCAAGAGGCCGGCCCGCGCCGAGACAAGCGTGGTTCGCCGGCTATTCCCGTCTCACCGGGCGCTGCCCACGAGGATCGACCACATGCTGATCACCCCTGCCTATGCCCAGGCCGCCGGCGCTGGCGACACCAACAGCATGCTGATGTCGCTGCTGCCGTTCGCGCTGATCTTCGTGATCATGTATTTCCTGATCCTGCGGCCGCAGCAGAAGAAGGTCAAAGAGCACGCCGATCTCGTCAAGAACGTCCGCCGCGGCGACACCATCGTGACCCAGGGCGGCCTGGTCGGCAAGGTGACCAAGGTCGTCGACGACGACCAGGTCGAGTTCGAGATCGCCGACGGCGTGCGCGTGCGCCAGATGCGCCAGATGATCACGGGCGTCCGCACCAAGGGCGAGCCCGCGAAGGCAGACGCAAAGGACGACAAGAAGGACGAGAAGGCAGCGAGCTGATCGCCGGCCTGGCCGGTTGAACGCCGGCCTTCGCTCTTTGTGATGTTCTGATTTTCCGGGCCGGCTGCGGCCCTTACGGACAACCTCCATGTTGTATTTCACGCGGTGGAAGGCGCTGGGCATCATTCTCACGGCGCTCGTCGTGTGCCTGTGCGCGGTGCCCAACTTCTTCTCCGAAGCGACGGTCAAGACCTGGCCGGCCTGGGCGCAGCGCCGGCTGGTGCTCGGCCTCGACCTGCAGGGCGGCTCCTATCTGCTGCTCGAGGTCGACTCCAACTACATCAAGAAGGAGCGGCTCGATGCCGTGCGCGACGACGTTCGCCGCACGCTGCGCGATGCCAAGATCGGCTACACCGGATTGGTGAGCCGGGGTGATGGGGTCGAGGTCCGGATCACCAAGGAAAGCGACACGGGAACCGCGATCTCCAAGCTGCGCGATCTCTCGCAGCCGCTCGGCGGGCTGCTCGGCTCCAGCGGCCAGCGCAGCCTCGAAGTCAGCGATGCCGGCGGCGGACTGGTCCGGCTGACGATCCCGCCGGCGGCCATCACCGAACGCATCCGCCAGACCATCGAGCAGTCGATGCAGATCGTCGAGCGCCGCGTCAACGAGCTCGGCACCGTCGAGCCCGTGATCCAGCGCCAGGGCAACGATCGCATTCTGGTGCAGGTGCCGGGCTTGCAGGATCCGACGCAGCTCAAGAACCTGCTCGGGCGCACGGCCAAGATGGAATTCCGGATGGTCGATACCTCGGTGCCGGCGGATCAGGCGGTGCAGGGGCGGGTGCCGCCGGATTCCGAGGTGCTCCAGAGCGCATCGCCACCCAACCAGCCCTATGTCGTGAAGAAGCAGGTGCTTGTCTCCGGAGGTGATCTCTCCGATGCGCAGACCGGCTTCGACCAGCGCACCAACGAGCCGATCGTCACCTTCCGCTTCAACTCGGCCGGCTCGCGCAAGTTTGCGCAAGCCACCACCGAGAATGTCGGGCAGCCGTTCGCCATCGTCCTCGACAACAAGGTGATCTCGGCGCCGGTCATCCGCGAGCCGATCACTGGCGGCTCGGGCCAGATCTCCGGCAATTTCACCGTGCAGTCCGCCAACGAGCTCGCGATCCTGCTGCGCGCCGGCGCGCTGCCCGCGCCGCTGACGGTCATCGAGGAGCGCACCGTCGGTCCGGGCCTCGGCGCGGACTCGATCGCCAAGGGCGAGCTCGCCTCCTATGTCGGCTCGATCCTCGTCATCGTGTTCATGCTGCTGACCTACCGGCTGTTCGGCGTGTTCGCCAACATCGCCGTGGTGGTGAACGTCGCGATGATCTTCGGCGTGCTGTCGCTGCTCAATGCCACGCTGACCTTGCCGGGCATCGCCGGCATCGTGCTGACGGTCGGCATCGCCGTGGACTCCAACGTGCTGATCTATGAGCGCATCCGCGAGGAGCTGCGCGGCGGTCGCAATGCGATCTCGGCGATCGACGCCGGCTTCAAGCGCGCATTGGCGACCATTCTCGACTCCAACATCACCACCTTCATCGCCGCCGCCGTGCTGTTCTATATCGGCACCGGCCCCGTGCGCGGCTTCGCCGTGACCTTGGGCATCGGCATCCTCACCACGGTCTTCACCGCCTTCACGCTCACCCGTCTGATCGTCGCGGGGTGGGTGCGGTGGAAGCGGCCGCAAAGCGTGCCAATCTAGGAGCTACTGTGACACACTGGGTTCTCATCGGGCTTGGCATCCTGATCGCGGTGCTGACGGTGGTCAGCGCGCTCGGCCTGCTGCCGTCGCTGCGCATCGTTCCCGACGACACGCATTTCGATTTCACGCAGTTCCGCCGCATCAGCTTTCCGATTTCTGCGGCGCTGTCGATCCTCGCCATCGTGCTGTTCTTCACCCATGGCTTGAACCTCGGCATCGATTTCCGCGGCGGCACCTTGCTCGAGGTGCGGGCCAAGTCCGGCACCGCCGACATTGCGGGGATGCGCGCGACGCTGGCGACCCTCGGTCTGGGCGAGGTGCAGCTGCAGCAGTTCGGCACTGCGGCCGATGCATCGGTTCTGATCCGAATTGCCGAACAGCCGGGCGGCGACGCCGCGCAGCAGGAGGCCGCGAACAAGGTGAAGGCGGCGATCGGCGATTCCGTAGAGTATCGCCGGGTCGAGGTGGTGGGGCCGCGCGTTTCCGGCGAGTTCCTGGCCGTCGGCATGCTCGGCCTGATGCTCGCGATCATCTCGATCCTGATCTATCTCTGGTTCCGGTTCGAATGGCAGTTTGCGCTCGGTGCCATGATCGCCAACGTCCACGACATCGTGCTGACGATCGGCTTCATGTCGATCAGCCAGGTCGATTTCGACCTCACCAGCATCGCGGCGCTGCTGACCATTCTCGGCTATTCGCTCAACGACACCGTCGTCATCTACGACCGTATCCGCGAGATGCTGCGGCGCTACAAGAAGATGCCGATGCCGCAGCTGCTCAACGAATCGATCAACTCGACCTTGTCGCGCTCGATCATCACGCACGTCACGGTGACCCTGGCGCTGCTGGCATTGCTCTTGTTCGGCGGCCCGGCGATCCACAGCTTCACCGCGGTGATGATGTTCGGCGTGGTGCTGGTCGGCACCTACACCTCGATCTTCATCGCCGCGCCGATCCTGATCTATCTCGGCGTCGGAACCGTTCGGGGTGATCAGATCGACGAGCCGAAAAAGAAGCCCTGATCAGCCGTTGGACCCGGATCGGGGTTGAGATGTTGGTCTCGCATGGCAACTGACGCCCCGCATTTCCCGCGGTCCGCGCCGATCGACGGTTATGGCAAAGGCGGCTTCGCCTTTGCCGGCATGTCGCATCGCGGCTCGCTGCTGTGCCTGCCCGACTCGATCTGGGCCTGGGACGTCATCCAGCCCGATCAGATCGACCGCTATTCGTTGCAGCGCGTTTTTGATGCGGCGAACAGGATCGACACGCTCATCATCGGCACCGGAAACGAAGTCTGGATCGCGCCGGCACCGCTGCGCGCGGCCCTGCGTGGCGTGAACGTCGTGCTCGATGCGATGCAGACCGGCCCCGCGATTCGCACCTACAACGTCATGATCGGCGAGCGGCGCCGGGTTGCGGCAGCGCTCATCGCCGTCCCATGAGCGAGACGAACGCCAACAGCGACGCCGCGTTCTGTGCAGGCCTTGTCCGCGAGCACGATTTCGACCGTTACGCCTCGACGCTGTTCATGTCGCCCGAGCCCCGGCGTGCGCTGTTGTCGCTGTACGCATTCAACGTCGAAGTCAGCCGCATTCGAGATCTCGTGTCGCAGCCGCTGCCGGGCGAAGTCCGCCTGCAGTGGTGGCACGACACGCTGACGGGTCACGAACATGGCGGCGCGGAGGGAAATCCCGTTGCGGCCGAATTGCTGCTCACCGTGCAGCGCTTCGCGCTTCCGGTCGAGCGGCTGACGCGCCTGGTCGATGAGCATCAATTCGATCTCTACAACGATCCGATGCCGACGATGGCGGCGCTGGACGGCTATCTCGGCGACACGCGTGGCGCGCTGTTCGCGCTGGCCGCGCAGATCATTGCGCCGCCGTTTGCGGACGCCGATCATCTCGCGCACCATGCCGGCATCGCGCAAGGGTTGCTCCAGGTGATCGCGGCGCTGCCGCGCGATGCGGCCCACCGGCAGCTCTATGTCCCGCTCGATCTTCTCGCGCGGCATGGCGTCGGCCAGGAGGAGATGTTCTCCGGCAAGGCGTCGCCGGCGATCCAGGAGGTGATCATGGACCTGCGCGGGCAGGCCCGGCAGCATCTCGATCACACCCTCGAGCTGGCGCGTCAGGCGCCACCGGCCGTGCGGCCGGTTCTGCTGCCGCTCGCGCTGGTCCGGCGCGACCTTGCGCGGGCCGGACCCCGCGACGATCCGTTTCAGCCGCGCTCCCGCTCGCGCCTCGCGACGCTGTGGACGCTGTGGCGGGCCGCGGGGACGACGAGTTTTCGCGCGCGCTGACCCCGTCGCGGGCTCAGGCCGAGGGCATCGTGCTCCAGAGCGGCGGGCTGTGCAGGAGTCTCGGCATGTCCGGCGGCTCGTGCCGGTGGATCGTGCAGCGGGTGTCCCAGACGACGAGATCACCCGGTCGGCAGGTGTGGGTCCAACTGAACTCGGGCCGTTCGGCAAGCTGCCAGAGATCGTCGAGCAGCGCGTCGGATTCGTCCTGCTCGAGGCCGACGACATAGGAATGGCGACGCTGCCCCAGCGCGAGCATCGAGCGGCCGGTATCGATATGATTGCCGACCAGCGGATGCACCGGGCCTGCGATGACGGTGCGACGGCCATCATCGGCGGTGTCGGTCGCGAGATGACGAACCTTCAGATGAGCGACGCGGCTGCGCAGCGCCGGTGAGAGCGCGTCATAAGCGGCGTAGAGGCTGCAGAATGACAGTCTGTCGCCCAGCAAGCCCCCGGGGGAGGTGTAAAATAGATCCGCGTGACCGAAGCGACGACTGAAGGCCGCGATGTCACGTTCACCAAGCCGCTGGCCGCGCACCAGCAGGACCTGATGCTTGAGCAGCGCGCGCATGAACGAGGCGAACGCCCAATCGTCGAAGGATCCGAGATCGACATTGCAGACCTCGGCACCGAGCGTCTTTCCCGTCGGGATGACCTGGATGAGGCTGCTTTCGGCGCTTCGAGCAACGTTGCTTCTGAGACTCACTTGCGTCATCTCCCAAGTTTCACCAGTGCCTGCAAATCAACCATCGTAATTTGTCGGGGGTGTTTCGGCTCGGAGGCAATTCGCGGAAGGATCGCGGCACGATCTGCCGATTGTCGGCACACTCTGCCGCTCTGAGTCGGAAGTTGGACGCTTCAAGGCGATGCGCGAGGAAATATCCAGCAACCTGCAACTCATTCGCAGGCAATCTGGCGCTTGATCGTGCTGATCCCGCGCGCAAGCGAATCAGTGTGGACGATCTGTTCCCTTGATCTGGGTCCGATGCATGATTCGCCGCGCATGATCATCGAACGGATCGCGCCGATGCATGGTGCAGCGATTGTCCCAGATGACGAGATCTCCGACCTTCCAGACATGCTCCCAGGAGAATTCCGGACGGGCAACATAGGCCCACAACGCGTCGAGCAATGCTTCCGACTCGGCGAGCTCGAGGCCGACCAGATAGGCATTGCGCCGGCGGCCGAGATAAAGCATCCGCAGGCCGGAATCGGGATGCGTGCAGACCAGCGGATGGATCGCGCCCGGCGATGTGCGCGGATCATCGGTCGGCGTTACGCCCTGTCGGACGAAGCCGCCGCTGTTGTAGGTGCCGTCGTGCTTGATCTTCAGATCTGCGACGCGGCGCTTCAGTTCAGGAGGAAGCGCGTCGTACACGGCGTACATGCTGCAGAACGACGTGTTGCCGCCGACGGGGGGAATTTCCAGCGCGTAGAGCGCGCTCGCGATCGGCGGCGTGTCGAGATACGACATGTCCGTATGCCACACCGCTTCGCCCGCGCCGAGGCTGCCGATCGCCTCGCCATTCACCTTCACGTTCGAGACGATATAGATTTCGGGTAGACCGTCGACGAAGCGGCGCCCGTTCTCCTGCACCGGCGCCCAGTCGAGATCGCCGAAGCGGCGGCTGAAGGCGATCAAGTCCTGGTCCGTCAGACCCTGGCCGCGCACCAGCAAAACGGAGTGCGTGTGAAAGGCACGGAGCAGGGAGCCGAAGCCCGCATCGTCCAGATGCTTGAGATCGACATGTCGAATCTCGGCACCGAGTTGCCGGCCGGTCGGGATGATCTCGATGTTCGACGACCGAGACGTTGTGGCCGCGCGGGTTTCGACGTTCATTGCCAATCCTCCCAAACGACATTGCAACCAAAGGATACAATGGTCGGTCCGCGAAGTCTCGTCCGCTCAGGCCGAAGGCAGGTTCAGGTCCGCCTCGAAATTGAACCGGTCGCGCAGGTTTTTGCGCGAGTCCAGGATGTCCTTGAGGAAAGCGCGATCGCTGTCGCTCGTGAGCATCGGTTCGATCAGGTCGATCTGGTTCATCGCGACCAGCTGCAACAGTTCAGTGCGTGGCCTGCCGCTGGCGTCGCGCGGCAGGGCATGCACGACCTGGATATGCTCCGGCGGCTTCGGGCCCTTGGCTGAAGCAAGCTCGTTTTGCAGCTGAGTTTCAAGCGTCGGTTGCTCTCCCTCGACGAACGCATAGAGCCCGACGCCGGTCCGGCGGTCTGCGAAGGCAACGATCGCCGCGTCGCGCACGGCCGGATTCTTCCGGATCATGTCCATCAGCACCGGCGCATCGTTGACCAGGCGTCGTCCGCCACCCTCGCGGTCGGTGAAATTGAAGATGCCGCGCGTGATGGCGCGATACACCTTCTTGCCGGTCATCAGCCAGACGCGCGCGAACAGCGATTTGCGTGCCAGGATCTTGCGCTCCTTCGGCGTCAGCGCCTCGGGCGCGTAACTCCGCTTATGCTTGAGCAGATGACGCAGGTCCTCATAGGCCGCGATCCGGAACAGCCGGCTGCGGCTCTCGAAGCAGGCGGCCAACTGGAAATCGGTCACGTAGCAATGGCCGTCGTGACCGACGAGCCAATTCTGCTCCTTGGCGAGATCGTTGTGCGTGATCCCGGCGCGATGCAGCCGGCGCATCATCTGTTTGGCCGAGCGGAAATAGGCGACGTTGCCGTGCGGCTTGGCCAGGTGCAGCGCCACGCCATTGATGAAGCCGCGGACCAGCGCGCGATCCCCAGCCCATAGCAGATCAGGGCCGGCGTTGAGCCCCTTGGCGCGCATCAGCGCCTTGCGCTCGCGTGCGAACAAATGCCGCGCCAGCACGAACGACCACCACGGCACCTCATCGAGCCGGCGCAGCACGGCGTCGACGTCACCGGCCTCGCTCTTGAAGCGGCCGCGCTCGACGGTCGAGAACACGTCGCGCTTGAGCAGAACGCCTTCGCTCCAGCGCGCCGCCAGCACGGCGAAATCAGTCTTCGGCAAACTCATGGGGCTCTCACGCAGCGGCCGCGACGGGCAGGTGCTCGGCGATCCAGCGGTCGAGATCGGCCAGCGCGCGGGCGCTCATCGCCTGCTTCTTCGCCACCGTCTTCTCGTTGCCCTTCAGCCGCGTGCCGTCCGGCTTGCGGGTCGGGGTCGTCGCCAGCGGCGGGAACAGGCCGAAATTGATGTTCATGGGCTGGAACGAGCGCGTCGCACCGTCGATCGTCTCGATGTGGCCGCCGGTGATATGGCCGAGCAGGGCGCCGAGCGCCGTGGTTGGTGGTGGCGGCAGCAGATTGGCGCCGCGCACCTCGGCGGCGGCGTAGAGGCCGGCGATCAGGCCGATGCTCGCCGACTCCACATACCCCTCGCATCCCGTCATCTGGCCGGCAAAACGCAGCCGTGGCTGGACGCGCAGGCGGAGCTGCGCATCGAGCAGCTTCGGCGAGTTGAGGAAGGTGTTGCGATGCAGACCGCCGAGCCGCGCGAACTCCGCGTTCTCCAGCCCGGGAATGGTGCGGAAGATCTGCTGCTGCGGGCCATATTTCAGCTTCGTCTGGAAGCCGACCATGTTGTAGAGCGTGCCGAGCTTGTTGTCCTGGCGCAGCTGCACGATCGCGTAGGGCTTGACCGTCGGATTGTGCGGATTGGTCAGGCCGACCGGCTTCATCGGGCCGTGACGGAGCGTCTCGTGGCCGCGTTCGGCCATCACTTCGACCGGCAGGCAGCCGTCGAAATAGGGCGTGTTGGTCTCCCACTCCTTGAAGTCGGTCTTCTCGCCGGCGAGCAGCGCCGCGACGAAGGCGTCGTACTGCTCCTTCGTCATCGGACAGTTGATGTAGTCAGCCCCCGTGCCGCCCGGACCGACCTTGTCGTAACGCGACTGGAACCACGCCTTGGTCATGTCGATCGTGTCCTTGTGCACGATCGGCGCAATGGCGTCGAAGAAAGCAAGTGCCGTCTCGTCGGTCAGGTCCCGGATGGCCTCGGCGAGCGGCTGCGAGGTGAGGGGACCGGTGGCGACAATGACGCGATCCCACTCCGCCGGCGGCAAGCCGGTAACTTCGCCGCGGCGCAGCGCGATGCGTGGATGCCCTTCGAGAGCCGCTGCGACGGCCGCCGAGAAGCCGTCGCGGTCGACGGCCAATGCGCCACCGGCCGGAACCTGATTGGCGTCGGCAGCGCGCATGATCAGCGAGCCCAGCCGGCGCATCTCGGCATGCAGCAGGCCGACGGCGTTGTTGGCCGCATCGTCGGAGCGGAAAGAGTTCGAGCACACCAGTTCGGCCGGGGTGGCGGTTCGGTGCGCCTCGGTCATGCGGTCCGGCCGCATCTCGTGCAGCACCACATCGACTCCAGCCTCGGCGAGCTGCCAAGCGGCTTCAGAGCCGGCGAGGCCGGCACCGACAACGTGGACGGTATTCGAAGGTGATTTGGAGCCTGTCATGCGCGGGACAGGTAGCGCTTTTCCCGAGCGCTGCAAATGCGCCAATGAGGCTCGGCGCGAGAAAGCGGGCGCATGTGTTTCGCTGCGCCAGGCCTAGATGCGGCAACGCCCGCAGCGAGGCGGGCGATGTCCGGTAGATATCGGAAGAAGGCCGATCAGCCGTTGTAGTGACCGGCGGCAACGCGCGGGATGTCCGAGCGATCGAGACCGATGTCGGCGAGTTCGCGATCGCTGAGCTGCGACAGCTCGGCAACGTTGCGCTGATACTCACGGAACGCCTGAACCATGCGGATGAGCGAGAGCAACATGAGAAATCTCCTTTAGTTCACGATTCAGTTCTTCATTGGAACCTCATCGTTGAAATGAACATAGAAGAGATTGTTGCGATGCGGAAGTGCCGATGTTGCGATGCAGCTAAACCTCCGGCGCATAGCTTGGGTAACGCTTGAGTAAGAATCGGGCAGCGGATCAGAGGGTGCGGATCTGTTGGAAACCTCCGTAATCATGCTGTTTTTCAATCGTTCGTTTGAAAAGCCCGATCGATTGGCTGTCACTGCGGCTATGAAGCCGTTAGGCGTTGAGCATCTCGCGAGCCCCGACGAAGTGCATGGGTCGATCGGCGTGAATCTTTATTCACTCTTTGATGTCGCGACGGTGACCCGATGTCCACGATCACGCGCGGCTCGCAGTGATTTCATTTCGCGAGAATATCCAGGTGGTGCGACAAAATGTCGCGGCGTCCGGCAATGATGCCTGCGCCGTCGCACCAGCGAGGAAAAACAATGAACAGCAAACTGTTGGGGGCCGCGCTCGTCATCGCGGCGATGACCGCGTTCGGTCCGGCTCAGGCGGCGCGGATGCACGGCGCCGGCTGCAGCGGGGCCAACCTGGAGAAGACTGAGACGGCGATCGAGGCTATGGCTGATGGCGATGCCAGATACACGGCGCAGCGAGAGATCGCGGCGGCCCAGGATGCGCTGCTGAGCGGCAAGATGGGCGCCTGCAGCGTTCATCTGACGAAGGCGATGCAGGCCGGGATGATCAAGTAGCGCGTCAGTCGTTCGCATCGTTGAACCAAGGGCCGATCGCGTCACCGCGATCGGCCTTTTTCCGGGCAGGCTATGGCGCCCGCGCCAGCTGCGTCGCGAAGGTCGCGATCGTCCGCGCATAGACCTCGCTCTTGTTCCACTGCTGGATGACCGCAAAATTCGGGCCGCCGGGCTCCCAGTCCTTGCCCTTCTGCCAGCCATAGCCCTTCAAATAGTTCGCAGTGGAGGCGAGAACGTCGGGCGCGCTGCGGATCAGGTCGCGCCGGCCATTGCCGTCGAAATCGACGGCATATTTGATCCAGGACGACGGCATGAACTGGGTCTGTCCGATCTCGCCGGCCCAGGCGCCGCGCATCTCGGCCGGCTGGAGATCGCCGCGGTCGACGATCCGCAGCGCATCCAGCAACTCGCCGCGAAACTGCTCGGCGCGGCGGCAGTCATAGGCCAAGGTCGCGAGCGCACGGATGGTCGGGAACTTGCCGACATTGACGCCGAAATCGGTCTCAAGGCCCCAGATCGCGACCAGCACCTCGCCGGGCACGCCGTAGCTCTGCTCGATCCGCGACAGCACCGAGCCGTATTGCTTCAGCATGTTGGAGCCGCGGGTCAGGCGCGGCGGCACCATGCGCCCGGAGAACTCCTCGAAGGTCTGGCTGAACACCTTCTGACCGCGGTCGCGGTTCAGCACGCTTTGGTCCGGCGTCACGCCCGTCAGCGCCGCATTGATCGTGTTTTGCGAGATGCCCTTGGCTGCAGCCTCGGTCTTGAACTCGGCGAGCCAGCCGTCGAAATTGCCGTTGCCGCAAGGTACCGCGGCGTGCGCTGGCGCTGACAGGGGGGTAAGGGCAGCGAGACAGGCAAGAGCGGACACGGCGAGAACGCGAGCAATCATCGAAACACCTGGACGGCAATGGATTCAAAAAGCGTTGCTGGGCGTGCTCCATGTCGGGCGTAACCGCGGCAGCAGCAAGGCCTTTCGATCACATTGGCGTCGGATTTCGTGAGCGCCGCCACACTCTGCGGCCCCTCGACGCGACCGCCGGCCCGGAGGCCGGCGGCAGTGAAAACTCATCGCTGCGTCCTCACATCTGGTCACGCGAGCGCCATGGGAACAGGTTCGCCGGGAAATCGGCCGCGGGCTTGGAGCTGCGGGGGACCGGCGGCACGATCCGGGCGGCGTCGGGGTGGATCGCGATGGCCTCACGGTAGAGATGCCAGGTGGCGTGGCCGAGCACCGGGATCACGACGGCGAGACCGAGGAAGAACGGGATCGTGCCGGCCACCAGAAGCACTGCGACGATGAGGCCCCAGGCCGCAACCGGAACTGGGTTCTTGGCCGCCACGCGCAGCGAGGTGACGACCGCTTCGAGCGCGCCGGCGTGACGGTCGAGCATCAAGGGGAAGGACACGATGCTGAGGCACAGCGCCAGCAACGCGAACAGGAAGCCTGCGCCACAGCCGACCGCGATCAGCCACCAGCCTTGCGGCGTAGTGAAGACCCGCTGCAGGAAATCGCTCACACCGGTCGCGCCGCCATAGCCGAACACTGCGACGTAGATCGCCTGCGCGGTCGCGACCCAGGTGACGAACAGCGCGAACAGCAGCGTGCCCAGTCCGAGCATCGAGCCGAACGACGGCGACCGCAGCACCTCCAGGGCATCCCAGGCACTGGTGTCCTCGCCGCGGTCTCGGCGGCTGCTGAGCTCATAGAGACCGAGCGCGGCGAACGGGCCGAGCAGGGCGAAGCCGGCCGCCAGCGGAAACAACAGCGGCACCACCGCATAGCCGAACACTGCACGCGCCAGCACCAGGCCGAGAACGGGATAGATCGCACATAGCATCACGGCGTGACTCGGCACCGCCTTGAAGTCATCCCAGCCGAGCCGCAGCGCACGCATCAGGCTCGACATGTCGATCGTACGAATCGTCAGCTCAGCCGCGACCTCGTCTGCCGCCCGAACGTGGGAGGCAGCATTGCTGTGGTAGGTAGCCATCGTCGTGTGCTCCCTCAACTTGCGCGGGGCGCTTCCCAACCACGCAGGCGGGCTGCGCTTCTCGTTGGAACAAATTCGCGGATGGCCAGACGCGACGAACCTCGGGGCGGCCATTCGCGAACGGAAGTCATCAGGATAGTAGCAAAACAGGCTGCGCCTACTCACGCCTCGGTGAGGGCTGTGAATGTCGCAGTGCATTAGCTTGGCACGCCCATGCAGAAGCCTGAGCATGGTCCAATAAAGTCGTTCCGCCGTCATTCCGCCTTGGGTAAGCTTCACATTCGTCGCCGTGTTCGCGTTTGGCAGGCCACGGCGGTGGCGGAGCGGCTCCGACGGGCGTCTCTGCAACGGAACATCGCCGGCCGAGTTCTTCTTACGATCACCATCCATTGGGAGCCATTGATGAGCGTTTTCGGAAAGATCATGGGCGCGATTTTCGGCCATCATGCCGAGGCGGCACCGGCCGGCGGCAGCACGCCCGCCGCGGGCGCCGCCGCGCCGGCCGGCGGCGCGGCTGCGTCCCCGACGGCGGCCCCGGCTGCTGCGCCGCAAAATGTCGATGTGGCTGCGATCGTCGACAAGGCGGCGGCTGCCAAGCACGAGAAGCTGGAGTGGCGAACCTCGATCGTCGACCTGATGAAGGCGCTCGATATCGATTCGAGCCTCGCTGCGCGCAAGGAGCTCGCCAAGGAGCTCGGCTATAGCGGCGACACCAACGACTCCGCCAGCATGAACGTGTGGCTGCACAAGCAGGTGATGAGCAAGCTCGCCGCCAATGGCGGCAAACTGCCGCCGGAGATCAAGCACTGAGCTTGCGCCGCTCACGGCAAGAACAAGAAGCGAAAGGCCCGCCATCGTGCGGGCCTTTGTCGTCTTGGATCGCGTCTGGCGTGAGGCTGTGCCAGCGCCTCAGACGTGCACGAAGCCGGCGCGTTCCCAGGCCTCCGCATGCAGCTGGTCGCGGTCGAAGCCGATGTCGCGCAGCGTGCGCTCGTCGAGCTGGTCGAGATAGGCGAGCTGCGTGCGGTAGTGAACGTAACGCTTGAGAACGTCGAAAATGGCTGTGATGAACATGTGCCTCTCCCCATGGGTCTGGTTGCTTGCTCGGCGGGGGATTGCTGATCCATCCAGGTAGCCATTGCGTTAAGGCGCTCCGTCCAATCGTCTCGCCCGGTAATTCCACGGCCCATCAGGCCATGATGTCCCGGTTCTCCGGATGGTCTCGGAGGTAGTCGGCGACGAAGCTGCAGCCCGCGATGACCTTGCGGCCGTCGGCGCGGATCAGCGCGAGGGCACCTTCCACGAGCTGCGAACCGATGCCGCGGCCTCGCAGCGGTAGCGGGGTCTCGGTATGGGTGATGATCACCCCCTGCGGCGTGGCCCGGTAATTGGCAAACGCGACGTGGCCGTTGATGTCGAGCTCGAAGCGGCTCCCGGCCTTGTTGTCACGGACATCAGTCATGCGCCTCTACTTTCGTTTAGGTTTCTCGGTGATCTTGAGGAACTCCGCCAGCAGTGCACGGATCGACCATGGCTTGCCATCGACCGCACCCCGGATGTCGTCGATCTTCCATTGGCCCGCTTCGCGCACGAGGTCGTAACGGATGATGTCGTCGGCCTGTTCCTTGCGCTCGGTCCGGTGGCCGCGAATACTGACCGCGACGGTTGCCTTGTCGCCGTCCTGCATTTCCGACGTCACCTTGAACGAGGCGACATCGGGATCCTGCGAATTCGTGACGGGATCGAAATCGATCGCCCCGACCTCGCCCTTGGGCGTGCGGGCGTCCATCTTCGCCCATTGGGCGGCCAGCGACTTCGACAGATATTTCGCGCGCGCCGCCTTGTCCTCGATGACGAAGGTGCCGCCATCCTCCCCCTTGCCCTTGGCGACGCGGGTGTAGATCGCAGTCATGATGCCGACAGGCTCGCTGGAAGCAGGCGCCTGCGCGTGCAGCGGAGAAGCGGCGAGCACGCCAGCGAGGCCGAGAAGCAGGAAGCGACGATCGATCATGGTTGTCCTCAAATCAGATTCGGCGCGCGGTGATATGAAGAAATGCGCGGCCGGCCACGGTTTGTCGCGCGGCATCCGCATCCGTTCGAAACACGCCACCGCATGGGTGGGATGGGGAGGCCGGCCTTGCGAGGGCGAGCAGGACCGGGATAAACAGGCCCAAAGGTATCGGGCGGCTGAGATCGCCTGAAGGATCGATCGAGGGGACGCTTCCATGGGTCTGTTCGTCAGCAGCAGCGGCGCGAGAGATTGTCGATGACACCGGCACCCCTGCGCATGTCCCGCCGGGTGATGAACCTCGCGCATATCGTCACGCAAAATGGCCGCCGGCTCGGCGACCGCGTCGGCTTCGTCTGGGGCGAGAGGTCGTGGACCTGGCGCGAAATCGACGCGATGGTCTCGGCGCTCGCGGCGGCGCTGGCCGAGCAGGGGATCGCCAAGGGCGATCGCATTCTGGTGCACTCCAAGAACTGCGAGGAGATGTTCGTCTCGATGTTCGCCGCGTTCCGGCTCGGCGCGGTCTGGGTGCCCACCAATTTCCGACTGATGCCGGACGAGGTCGCCTATCTCGCGACCGCCTCGGGTGCGAAGGCGTTTCTCTGCCACGGCGACTTTCCGGATCATGCTGCCGCAGTGACGACTGCTGACTTTACCTGGCGCATCGGTGAAGGCGGCAGCTTCGGCACGGGGGCCGTGGCCGACGCAATGAAGGCGCATGTCGGCGCACACGTCGCGAACGCGGCCGTCGAGCATGACGATCCCTGCTGGTTCTTCTTCACCTCCGGCACGACCGGTCGCTCCAAGGCGGCGGTGCTGACGCATGGCCAGATGGCGTTCGTCATCACCAATCATCTCGCGGATCTGACGCCGGGCACGACCGAGTACGACGCGTCTCTCGTCGTGGCGCCGCTGTCGCACGGCGCCGGCGTGCACCAGCTGATGCAGAGCGCGCGCGGCGCCAAGACCGTGCTGCTGCCGAGCGAGAAGTTCGACATCACCGAAGCCTTCCGCCTGATCGAGATGCATCGCGTCAGCAACCTGTTCACGGTCCCGACCATCCTGAAGATGATGGTCGAGCATCCCGCGGTCGACCAGTTCGATCACTCCTCGCTGCGCCACGTGATCTATGCCGGCGCGCCGATGTATCGCGAGGACCAGAAGCGCGCGCTGACGCGGCTCGGCAAGGTGATCGTGCAGTATTTCGGCCTCGGCGAGGTCACCGGCAACATCACTGTGTTCCCGGCCGCGGCGCACGAGGAAGAGGATGGACCGGAGGCGCGGATCGGCACCTGCGGCTATGAGCGCACGGGCATGCAGGTCTCGATCCAGGACGATCAGGGACGCGAGCTGAAGCCGGGCGAGACCGGCGAGATCTGCGTCATCGGTCCGGCCGTGTTCGCGGGCTACTACGACAATCCCGACGCCAATGCGAAGGCGTTTCGCGACGGCTGGTTTCGCACCGGCGATCTCGGCCACATGGATGCGCAGGGCTTCGTCTACATCACCGGCCGCGCCTCGGACATGTACATCTCCGGTGGCTCCAACATCTATCCGCGCGAGGTCGAGGAAAAGATCCTGACGCATCCCGACATCGGCGAGGTCGCGGTGCTCGGCGTGCCCGATCCGGTGTGGGGCGAGGTCGGTGTTGCCGTCTGCGTGGCGCGCGAAGGTGCGGCCGCGCCGAGCGAGAGCGCGATCGCCGGCTATCTCGCCACCAAGCTGCCGCGCTACAAGATGCCGAAGCGCTTCTTCTTCTGGGACGCGTTGCCCAAATCGGGCTATGGCAAGATTCCGAAGCGTCTGGTGCGCGACGAGCTCGTGGCGCGCGGCCTGCTCGATCTCACCAGGCAGGGCTGACGCGTGGTGCGATCCATCACCCAGCCCGGTGCGCCCGTCGCGGATCGCATCCAGTGGGTCGAGGCCCGCGGCCGTGTGTTCACCTTCACCATGGAGCAGGGGTTGCCGCTCTTGGACGCCGCGCGCCGCGGCTTTGCGGCCAATGGCTTTGCCGGCGGTGTGATCGATATCAAAGGCGGTGCGCTCGGACCGTTCGCCTATGTGATGCCGGCGCTGTCGAAGACGGCGGATCATGCCGCGTTCTACAGCGACACCTATCGTCCCGCCGGTGTGACGCGCCTGTCGACGGGGACGATGACGCTCGGCTTGCGCGACGGCGCGCCATTCTTCCATTGCCACGCGCTGTGGACGGAGGAGGGGAGCCGCAACGGCGGCGGGCACATCCTGCCGGAGGAGACCATCGTCGCCGAGCCGTTCGAGGTCGGCGCCTTCGGGCTCGACGGCGCGATCTTCACGGCAGAGCCGGACGTCGAGACCGGCTTCAAGCTGTTCGGGCCGGTAGCGGCTGCACCAAGCGGCGCCACGACGGATTGCCGCGCCTTCGCGCTCCGGCTGCGGCCGAACCAGGATTTCACCGGTTGCCTCGAAGCGTTCTGCCGGGCGCAGGGGATCAGCAAAGCGCGCATTCGCGGCGGCGTCGGCTCGACCATCGGGGCGCGCTTCGAGGACGGCGTCGTCGTCGAGCCGTTCGCGACGGAGCTGACCATCACCGCCGGCGCGATCGCGCCGGGCGACGACGGCCTTGAAGCCACTGTTGACGTCGCGCTGGTCGACTACACCGGCGCGCTCGCGCGGGGGCGCCTCGTCCGCGGCGACAATCCGGTGCTGATGACGATGGAGCTGGTGCTGGAAGTCGTGGCGTAGCCCGGTGGCCGATGCGGGCGCGATGTGCGAGATTGCCGGTGATGTCACCGAGGTTGTGAAGGCGTCATGGCGAGGAAGCAACGCGAGATCCGGCTGCCGGCCCCTTATCTGAAGCGGCTGTGGCTCGATCCGGCGAAGATCTCCGATCGCGCGGCCTATCCGTTTTGCCTGCCGTTCCTGCAGGACGCGTTCGAGCTCAGCTTCACCAACGCCATCACCATCATTGTCGGCGAGAACGGCACCGGCAAATCGACCCTGCTCGAAGGCATTGCCGCGCTCGCGGGCTACGACGAAGCTGGCGGCGGCAAGGGTTACATGCCGGTCGACCATGGGCGTGCGATCGAGCGTATGGGCGGCGCACTTGCCGCCGCGCTGCGCGCGAGTTGGTTGCCGAAGATCACGCAAGGCTGGTTCTTCCGCGCCGAGAGCTTCTTTTCGGTGGCGCGCTATCTCGATCAGGCCGCACTGGACGATCCGTTCGGCGGGCCGCCGCCCGACTTCCTGTCCCATTCGCATGGCGAGGGGTTCCTGCGCTTCTTCGAGGAACGCTGCCAGCGCCAGGGCATCTACATTTTCGACGAGCCGGAATCGGCACTGTCGCCGGCGCGCCAGATCGAGTTCCTGAAGCTGATGCGGCGCATGGATGACTCCAGCCATTGCCAGGTGCTGATGGCGACGCATTCGCCGGTCCTGATGGCCTATCCCGGCGCGACCCTGTTGCGGCTGACCAAATACGGCCTGGAGAAGGTCGCGGTGCAGGATACGGATCATTTCAAGGCGATGCGTGAGTTCTGCGCCGACCCCGACGGCTTCGTGCAGGCGGTGCTGGCGGAGTGAGGCCGGGATGATGGGCGAGCAGAGCGAAGCCTGCTCGGCCGTCATTGCGAGCGAAGCGAAGCAATCCAGGATCCCACGAGGACTCTGGATCGCTTCGTCGCTTTGCTCCTCGCGATGACGGAGAGACATGACTGCACGTTCTCGCCGTGCCAAGTGCACCCGAGCTTTGACGTTCATTCCGCCCTCCTCAGTGAGAGGGCGCAGGGAAGGCCGGGTGCAGGCCGCACCCATGGCCCGCCTGCGAAAAAAATGCAGGCGGCAGGAACCACAGGATTGGCCGAACAACCGGCCTTCCCTGCGCGACGGTTTCTACCGGCTTATACGCGCTCTCCTCGGTGCGCCGGGCCTTCTGGCCACCGTCATCGGCGCGACGCCTTGAAGGCATCGACACCCACTTGACCTCAGCGTCGGGAGGTCAGGACCACACGATTTCGCCGTCCGCCACAAAACCCGTCGTCTGCGCAAAAGCGCCGGGCCCGTGACGTCCATCGCATCCCGCCCTCCACGCCCGTGACGACCGCGAAGCGCCCCTCTCGTGAGGACAGGACGCATGCAGGAAAACAGAAATTCCGAAATGGCGAAACAGGAATATTTTTCACGGCAGGACTGGACAAGGGTGATGCCGCTGATCCCGTGCGCAAATTTAGGTTTTGCGCGCATGGCCGTTTTGGTGTCAAAACGGCCGCGTCGTGGCTCGGCCATGTGCGCGCCGTGCCCGTCGGGCGACTCGGAACGTGACAGGAGCGAAGGAAGAGGGGCTGCATGCCGGAGCAGATCGGTCGCCACGACAAGCTCGAACAGGCGCTCCTGGCCCTGGATGATCGCGCCATGGTGCTGGAGGAGCTCGACGGCTTCATCGCCGGCCTGCTCGTGCTCCCTGAGCCGATTCCGCCGGGCGAATGGTTCGCGGCGGCCTTCGGGCTCGGCAAGGGCCGTCGCTCCGTGTTCACCAGCATCGACCATGCCAACGAGGTGCTCGGGCTGGTCATGGACTATCACCGGGAGATCGCGCTGACGCTCGCGCATCATCCGGAGCAGTACCAGCCGCGCTTTCCGATCGACGGCTTCAACGGCGAGGTCGTCTGGGAGCTGTGGATCGACGGCTTCGCGGCGGCCACGAACCTGCGTCGTGACAGGTTCGATGCGTATGAGCGGGTGGGCGGCGAAGTCGCCATGGCTGCGGTCGGTCTGATGATGATGATCGGTGCAACTCTCGACGAGAACCCGGATCCCGTCGAATATCGAAATCTCAGTCGCAACGCGCCCCAGAATATCCGCGAGGCGGTGCTGACGCTGCATCAATACCGGCAGAGCGGGGCTCCGCTGCCCGCGTCCACCAGCTTCGCCCGGCAGCCCAATCCCTTCGCGTCGTTCGGCAGGGTCGGCCGCAACGACCCCTGTCCCTGCGGTTCCGACCAGAAATACAAGCGCTGCTGCGGCGCGAATTGATCGGCCACGACACGGTCTTTTTTGTTGCAACAATCGGGAGCGGTGCAAAGATGCGCCGCCGCGCGCCGGATGCGCCGGCCAATGAGAGTGACTGAGGAAACGACATGAGGATGGTGTTCGGCAAGGCGCTGGCCGTGACGGCGGCGCTCGCGATCGCAACGACGGCCCTGACCACAGCGGATGCGCATGGTCCGACCCGGCGCAAGGTGCAGGAGCACGTCGAGATCAACGCCGCGCCCGCCAAGGTGTGGGCCGTGATCGGCAACTTCCAGGACATGAGCTGGCTCGGCGTCGTCGACAAGACCGCGGGCGACAAGGGCAACGAGATTGGCGCCACGCGCAAGCTGACCCTGAAGGGCGGCGCTACCGTCGACGAGGAGCTCTACAAATACGACGCCGAGAAGATGAGCTATTCGTACCGTATCACCGCCGTCGACGTGAAGGTGCTGCCGGTGACGAACTACTCGTCGACCATCGCGGTGACGCCGAGCGCGGACGGCAAGGGCAGCGTGGTCGAATGGACCGGCGCGTTCTACCGCGGCTTCCCCAACAACGATCCGCCGCCGGAACTGAACGACGAGGCTGCGGTCAATGCGGTGACCGGCCTGTACAAGGCTGGACTCGAAGGGTTGAAGAAGAAGGTGGAAAGCGGGAGCTAGCGTGGATTGACGATGTTGCTTGGTCGGCGCTCTCCATCTCACCGGACTGCTGCGAGCAACCCGGCCATGGCGGTCTTGGCGCAGACGAGCGCCAAACTCCGATTGCCATATGCGATCGCATTTCCGTCCATGGGCAGATGCCAAGCCAGCGCGCATCGTCTCCCGCATCATCTCCGTGCGCTTTTGTCCGGTATCTTGCTCGCGTCCGCCACAATCATCGCCCATGCTGAGGAGGCCTTCGTCACCAACCAGCTCAGCGACGATCTGACGATCGTCGACCTCGCGACCTCGAAGCCGGTGGCGACGATCCCGATCGGCGGCAAGCCGGCCGGCGTCGCGGTGGCTGCCGACGGACGCTTCGCCTATGTGGCGAGCCCGGACGACAAGAGCGTGAGCGTCGTCGACGCTGTCGCGCGAAAGGTGGTTGGACGGGTCGAGGTCGGTGGCGGGCCGCTCGGCATTGCCGTGACGCCGGACGGTTCGACGGTCTACGTCGCAGACTGGTACAACGCCGCAATCCGCGTGATCGATGCGAAGACCCGGACCGTGACCGGCAGCATCGCGGTCGGCGCCTCGCCGTCGGGGCTTGCGGTGACACAAGACGGCAAGCTGCTGCTCTCCGCCGACCGCGATGACGACATGGTCTCGGTGATCGACACGGCGACGCGCCAGCGCCTTGCGACCATCAAGGTCGGCACGCGGCCGTTCGGTGTCACCATCGACGCCGAGGGCAAGCGCGCCTACACGGCAAATGTCGCCTCCAACGACGTCTCGGTGATCGACCTCGCCGAGCGCCGCGAGATCGGCCGGGTCAAGACCGGTTTGCGGCCCTATGCGGTGGCGCTGGCGCAGGGCAGGGGCTTCGCCACCGACCAGTATGACGGCACGGTCAGCGTGTTCGACCTGGCGAGCCTGCAGCCGCTCAAGCGCATTAGCGTCGGCGACTATCCGGAGGGCATCGAGGCGACCGCCGACGGCCAGCGCGTCATCGTCGCCAATTGGGAGAGCAACATTCTGAGCGTCATCGACGTGGCCGCGCTGAAGGTCACCGGAGAGATCAAGGTCGGCGACGGTCCGCGCGCATTCGGCGCGTTCCTGCGGCGGTGAGCAGGTCCGCCGGTGGCGGAAATGGAGTTGCATCTGCAGCCTCCGTCACTGCGAGCGCAGCGGCGCAGCGAAGCAATCGAGGCCGCGCGAAGACTCTGGACTGCTTCGCTGCTGTTCAGCCCGGGGACATAGCTGACGGGTGTTCGGGGAGATGGTTGACACTTCAAAATCGGCTCGATTCGTCAAGCAGAGGGGCGAGCGATGCCGTGGCGAGAGGTGTCTGTCATGGACCAGCGACGAGAGTTTGTGATGCTTGCCAAGCAGGAAGGGGCGAACCGGCGGGAGCTGTGTCGGCGGTTCGGCATCAGCCCTCAGACGGGCTACAAATGGATCCAGCGGCATGACGCTGGGGACACGGCGCTGGCGGATCGGTCGCGGCGGCCTCATCGAAGTCCGGAGCGCACCGCGGCTGCGACCGAGCAGCAGATTGTCGCATTGCGCGATGCTCACCCGGCCTGGGGCGCGCGCAAGCTCGCACGGTGTCTTGAGCGTGATGGTCAAGCTGTCCCGGCGATATCCACCGTGCACACCATCCTGCGCCGCTACGATCGAGTGGTCGAGCCTGCAGGCACGCCCGGACAGCCCTACACGCGGTTCGAGAAGGATGCGCCCAATCAGCTGTGGCAGATGGACTTCAAGGGGCACAGTGCGCTGGAGAACGGTGTGTCCTGTCATCCGCTGACAGCGTTGGACGATCACTCCCGCTTCTCGTTGTGCCTGGCGGCTTGTGACAACGAGCGCGGCTCTACGGTCAAAGGACATTTGGAGACGACGTTCCGCCGTTATGGACTGCCGGATGCGATGTTCGTCGACAATGGTGGCCCCTGGGGATTTACCCTCGAAGACCCCTGGACCGCGTTGACGGTCTGGCTTCTGAAGCTCGGCGTTCGAACGATCCACAGCCGGCCCTACCATCCTCAGAGCCGCGGCAAGAACGAACGCTTCCACCGCAGTCTGAAGGCCGAGGTGTTTGCCTTCAGGCGCTACCGTGATCTTCCCGATGTCCAGCGGGCACTCGACGGATGGCGCTCCGTCTACAATCTCGACCGGCCGCACGAGGCCTTGAACTTCGACGTGCCGGCAAGCCGCTATCAACCGAGCCAACGTGCGATGCCAGACCGGCTTCCGATCGTCGAATACGACGAGGGTGAGAGCATCCGTTCCGTGTCGAGCACGAAGGCCTACGTCAGTTTCGAGGGGCGGCTCTGGAAAGTCCCGCAAGCCTTCCGAGGTGAGCGGCTGGCTATCCGGCCACTCAGTGCCGACGGAAAGTTCGGAATTTTCTTTGCCGCACATCAGATCGCAGCGATTGATCTGCGCGACCCCAAAACTGTCAACTATGTCCCCGAACAGGTGTAAGCCATGTCTCCGGGCTGAACACTGCGCTCGCAATGACGCGGTGAGGTTATCGAGGCTCGTCACTATCCCTGCATGTCGCCGGCGGCGCTGATGCAGGCTACGAATCTCGTCTGGCGGGCACCACCAACCGCTCCACGATCTCGTCCATCCGGGTGAACAGCATCTCCGGCTGGTGGTCGCGCAACGCCTGCTCCGCGGCATAGCCCCATGTCACCGCGCCGAAGGCGATGCCGGCGGCGCGCGCCGCCTCGATGTCGCGGGTCTCGTCGCCGATCGCGATGGCCTGGGCTGGGTCGACGCGCAGCCGCTTCAGCACCCGGCGAAACTTCCGTGCCTTGCCGAACACCGAGGCCGAGCAATCGAAATCGGCGAACAGACCGGCGCGCGATCCGAGCTTCTGCCGCGCGTTGGCCTCGCTGTCCGACGACACCAATGCGAGCATGGTGCCGTTCGCGGCAAGCGTGTCGAGCATGATGTCGACGCCTGCGAACAGCGGGATGCTCGCTGCATGCGCCGTCTTCAGTTGGCGCACGTGGCGCGCGATGAAGGGCAGCTTCCAGCGCGGCACCTGAAGGAAATCGAGGATCTCACGGGTCGAGGCATGGCGGAGCCCGTTGATGTCCTCGTCCTTCACCTGACGAAAGCCGAAGCGCTGCGCGACGACGTTCACGTGGGTGCGAAACCACGGGAAGCTGTCGGCGAGGGTGCCGTCGAGATCAAAGATGACGAGAGAGTAGGGCATCGCGCGGGGTGAGCGTGGCGAGGAACTGATGATCGTCGAGGCGTGTCGTCCTGCGACAGCCCTGCGCCATAGCAATGGGAGGGGCGGCGCGCAAATGAGATGCGATCATTGCGTGTCGCAGCTCCACGGTGACGTTCGATGATCAGGGGTTGAACATGTTGTGATGTGCACCTGGAGATAACGCGGTCTATCATCCCGGCGGGCCGGCGGATCATGGTCTGCCTGCCCGATTTGATCGAAATTGTTTTCATCATTCAAGCCAGAGAGATTTCACATGGCCCTCAACAAGGTTGCTGCAGCGTATCTGTCCTACTTCGCCTATATCGACGACGCGCTCGATGTGGTTCAGCCGAGCGATTTCGTGGCGATGCTGAAGTCCGTCCCATCGGGTGCGGCGAACGGTCCGTGGTCGCTGTGCTGGGGCCCGGCGGTCAACAACGGCGTGCTCGCCTACGTCGCGCAAGGCAACGACGGCAGCTACGCGGTGGCGTTCCGCGGCACCGATGTCGATGGCTCGGTCGCCGGCGCGTTCGAGAACGTGCTCGCCGATGCCGATGCTGTCTTCCAGGTGCCGTGGCTGTATCCGCAGCAGGCCGGAGCGCCGCTGCAGATCAGCGCCGGAATCAACGACGCGCTGGCGCTGGTCATCGCGCTCACCGATCCCACGACGGACCTGTCGCTGCTGGACTATCTGCGCGGCCTTGCGGCCAAGCAGAACCTGCAACTGATGGTGACCGGGCACAGCCTCGGCGGCGCGCTCGCCGTGGTGGCGACGGCGTGGCTGCAGGACCAGTTGCCGAAGCTGAACTCGTCGCTGACGTTCACGCTGTGGCCGCACACCTTCGCGGCTCCGACGATGTGGAACGCGGGCTTCGCGACGACCTTCGCAAAGAGCTACACCTATTACGCGGCGGTCAACAGCAACGACATCGTGCCGATGGCCTGGGCCAACCTGAACGGAATTCTCGGTACCTATCCGCCGCCGGCGCCGGTCCTGAAGGACACCAACTACTACTCGATCTACAAACCGCTCGAGTGGCTCAGCGCAGCGATCCCGACCTATACGTCGATTGCGCCGAGCAATCCGGATCTGTTCACGATCACGCCGATCGTCGAGGCGAACGACTCCTGGACCGCGGAAGCCGGCTACATGCATTCCATGCAGCTGCAGTATTTCCCGCATGCGACCGGCACGAAGGCGCCGCCGCTGCCGGGAGTCACCAAGACCGGCGTGGCGCGGCCACGGGCGGTCGCCGTCGCGGCCTGAGCGCCGCAGGGCAGCTTTTGCGGGGCTGGGTTCGCTCAGTCCTGCAAGGGGGCTCGGTGCGTCGGCCAATCAACCTTTCATCACGATTATTGTGAGTGTGCGCTGCGGGAACGCCTGGCGCCGTGCGGTGGTTGACCCCGCACAGAAGCAAGGAGAGAGACATGCAACGTACGATCAAGATGGCCGCGCTGGCCGGAGCCACGCTGGTGATCGGCACCGCCGCTGCGTCCGCGCAGGGCTATGCCCGATTCGGCGACTCCATGGCCTGGGTGCCGCCGGCGCAGACCTCCGATTCCGAGCTGGTGTATGGCGCAGCGCCGGCGCCAGCCTACGCGCCGGGTCCGGTGGCTGGCCCAGTGGCCTGGGGCGGCGGTTACAACGGCACCAACCATCCGACCCCGGGCTCGACCCAGGGCGATGTCGGCCCGTCCGGCAACAACAACGGCACGCTGACCGGCGCCTACCGGCAGTGGTAGTTGCCGTCTGGCGCTGAAGTGAGTCGATCAAGCCCGCCGCTCGGACAAGAGCGGCGGGTTTGTCGTCTGAGAGGGCGCCCAGGCGCTTGCGAGATGATGCGACCAGCATTCTGGATCATCTGATCGCGGCAACGTGAGCGCCACGTTGTGTCGCACACATGTTGTGGCGGGTGGCGGAACTGCCGGGGCATGACGATGGTTTGTTCCTCGATGAATTAGGAACAACGGAGCAAGTTCATGACACGCACGTTTGGATTGGCAGCGCTCACCGCCGTCACGCTGGTCGCCGGCACGATCGGCGCCTCGGCCGGCGAATACGGGCCGGGCGGCTACGGCTATGGCGGCCAGGTCACCAGCACCTATGCCTACCGCGATTCCTTCGCCTGGGCGCCAGGGCCGGTCTATGAGGAAGGCTACGTCGCCGTCGCGCCGGGCCCGTATGACGGCCCGGGCTGGGGCGCAGGCTACAACGGCACCAACCACCCGACCCCGAGCTCGACCCAGGGCGACGTCGGACCGCGCGGCAACAACAACGGCACGCGGAGCGGGTTTTACCGCTGGTGAGCTGCGCTACCTAACCTAACGAACCCGCTCCCCGGACTGAGGGAGCGGGTTCGTTGCCAAGCGTGTCCTAAGACGGTTCATCGTCCAGAAAGCTCAGCTGTGTACCAGATTGGGGAAAGCGGCGTGCGAATAGCTTTTTGAACTGACTCACCGTGTCGGACACCTTCATCAATGTTACGATCTCCCCCACTTGGCGTTTCAGCTTTTCTATGCCGTAGCCCTCATTCAAGTGTTGATGGAAACGAGCTTTGCGCGTGCCTTTCTTATCGATCTTTGGGTTGAGCCGATCCAGCTCTTCAAGAACCGCACCATTGGCGAGCGGGTGATAAACATAGGATCTTGTGAATTTGGCGAAATGCTGCGGTCTGTTCTGGATCACGGCTCCCGATCCCGTCACGGTCAACCGTTTGCTGCCGTAAATTCGATTGAGCTCGTCGTAGTACTCATCCGGAAATTGCTTTTCCCACTCCCGACGCTCCTCTTCGATGTACTGCTGAACAAGTACGCGAAGAGCCTCGGGACCGCGGACTTGTTGAAAGCCCGTCGCTTCATCGATGAGAGCGGTGACACCAACTTTAGCAAAAGCGTTGAGGAGAATCTGCGCTTGGTCAGCCAAACCGTGTTGCGAAGGATGCAGCTTTTCCGTCTCTTTTGCCCGGATGACTGCACGACAGATTTCGACAAGAACCTCTGCTTCGTATCCGTGCGCTAGATCCTGTGTCAGCGGCTTGAAATTGATCGGATTCTCGATCTTCGCCAGCAGCTTCTTGTTAATTTCGGATCCAAGCCCCTTTCGTTGGACCGCCCGCAGAAACACATTGCCGCCGCCCGACTTCATCCCCAGCGCTCGGGCCATCCCGCGTTTGTGGAATACTCGGCGACCGTCTTCCAGAACGTAGCAATCAAGATCGAGTTCGCCGACGAGCATCTTGCCCTGATGGGTTGCTTTAGGAAGACCACCAGTTTCGCTGAGCGCCTTCGCGATCTCTCGTCGGGCTACGCCTCCGCTCGAAGCGATGTTTCGAATTTCTTCTTTACTGAGTTTTTCGGCGCGAGATCGGCCGCCCTTTGATTGACCACTCATGTTCATCTCCAAATTTCGCAGAAAACAATATAAACGTGCTTGCTGACTTCAGCAAGCACGTTTTGGGGGAAAATGTATTCCGTTTGCGAAGATGGCTGAGTGCGCTTCCTAAGGCATTGAAAAATTGTATTATTTTTTCTGTTCGTGAGCGCTTCTGTTGATGCTCGGTGCGGCGACCATCACTCCGCCGCCTCGCTGGCAGCGCCGCGGCCGCGCTTCTTCGGCTTGGCCGACTTCTCCAGCACCGGCTTGAGGAACTGCCCGGTGTAGCTGCGCGGCGCCTTGACGATATCTTCCGGCGGGCCCCAGGCGACGATCTCGCCGCCGCCGTCGCCGCCCTCGGGGCCGAGGTCGATGACCCAGTCGGCGGTCTTGATGACCTCGAGATTGTGCTCGATCACGACCACCGTGTTGCCCTGCGCGACCAGCTCGTGCAGCACCTCCAAGAGCTTCTTGACGTCGTGGAAGTGCAGGCCCGTCGTCGGCTCGTCCAGGATGTAGAGCGTGCGGCCGGTGGCGCGCTTGGACAGCTCCTTGGCGAGCTTGACGCGCTGGGCCTCGCCACCGGACAGCGTGGTGGCCTGCTGGCCGACATGGATGTAGTCGAGGCCGACGCGGCGCAGGGTCTCGAAGGTGTCGCGCACCCGCGGCACCGCCTTGAAGAACTCCGCGGCCTCCTCGACGGTCATGTCGAGCACGTCGGCGATCGACTTGCCCTTGAACAGCACGTCGAGCGTCTCGCGGTTGTAGCGCTTGCCCTTGCAGACGTCGCAGGTGACGTAGACGTCGGGCAGGAAGTGCATCTCGATCTTGATGACGCCGTCGCCCTGGCACGCCTCGCAGCGGCCACCCTTGACGTTGAACGAGAACCGGCCCGGCTCGTAGCCGCGCGCCTTGGATTCGGGGAGGCCGGCGAACCATTCGCGGATCGGCGTGAACGCGCCGGTATAGGTCGCGGGGTTTGAGCGCGGCGTGCGGCCGATCGGCGACTGGTCGATGTCGATGATCTTGTCGATATGCTCCAGCCCCTCGATGCGGTCGTGCGGCGCGGCGGCCTCGTTGGCGCCGTTGAGCTTGCGTGCGATCGACTTGTAGAGCGTGTCGATGAGAAGCGTCGACTTGCCGCCGCCGGACACGCCTGTGATCGCGGTGAACAGGCCGAGCGGAATCTCGGCCGAGACGTTCTTCAGATTGTTGCCGCGGGCATTGACGACCTTGATGGTGCGGCGATGGTTCGGCGGCCGCCGCTCGGGCACCTCGACCTCGAGCTCGCCGGTGAGATATTTGCCGGTCAGCGACGCCGGATTGCGCATGATCTCCGCCGGCGTGCCCTCGGCGACGATGTGGCCGCCATGGGTGCCGGCGCCGGGACCGATGTCGAGCACGTAGTCGGCGAGGCGAATCGCGTCCTCGTCATGCTCGACGACGATGACGGTGTTGCCGAGGTCGCGCAGCCGCTTCAGCGTGTCGAGCAGGCGGGCATTGTCGCGCTGGTGCAGGCCGATCGACGGCTCGTCGAGCACGTAGAGCACGCCGGTCAGCCCCGAGCCGATCTGCGACGCCAGGCGGATGCGCTGGCTCTCGCCGCCGGACAGCGTGCCGGAGGAGCGCGCCAGGGTCAGGTAGTTGAGGCCGACGTCGAGCAGGAAGGTGAGGCGGTCGCGGATCTCCTTCAGGATTCGCGTGGCGATCTCGGTCTGCTGCGCGTTGAGCTGCTTCGGCACCTCGGCGAACCACTCGCCGGCCGCCTTGACGGAGAGGTCGCTGATCTCGCCGATGTGCTTGCCGCCGACCTTGACGCACAGCGCCTCGGGCTTCAGGCGGTAGCCGTTACAGCCGGCGCAGGGCACGTCGTTGAAGTACTTGCCGAGCTCCTCGCGCGCCCACTCGCTCTCGGTCTCGCGGAAGCGGCGCTCGATGTTGGTGATGACGCCCTCGAACGGCTTCTTGGTGTCGTAGGCGCGGACGCCGTCCTCATAGGTGAACTTGATCTCGTCGTCGCCGGAGCCGTGCAGCAGCGCGTTCTGCGTCTTCTTCGGCAGATCCTTCCACTTGGTGTCCAGCGTGAACTTGTAGAACTTGCCGAGCGCGGTCAGCGTCTGCAGGTAATAGGGCGACGACGACTTGGCCCAGGGCGCGATCGCGCCCTTGCGCAGGGTGACGTCCTTGTCGGGAATGACGAGGTCGGCATCGACGTGCTGCTCGACCCCCAGGCCGCCGCATTCCGGGCAGGCGCCGTAGGGGTTGTTGAACGAGAACAGCCGCGGCTCGATCTCAGGGATCGTGAAGCCGGAGACGGGGCAGGCGAACTTCTCCGAGAACAGGATGCGCTCGGGCCCGCTCTTGTCGTGGATCTTTGCGGTTTTCTTTTTTTCCTTCTCCTCCGCCGGCGCGGCCGAGGCGGGAGCGTCCGCGAACTCGATGACGGCCAGGCCTTCGGCGAGCTTCAGCGCAGTCTCGAAGCTTTCTGCGAGACGCTGGCCGATGTCGGGGCGCACGACGATGCGGTCGACGACGACGTCGATGTCGTGCGGGAACTTCTTGTCGAGCGTAGGCGCCTCGGCGAGCTCATGGAAGGTGCCGTCGATCTTGACGCGCTGAAAGCCCTTCTTGAGATATTCGGCGAGCTCCTTCTTGTACTCGCCCTTGCGGCCGCGCACGACCGGCGCCAGCAGATAGAGGCGGGTGCCCTCGGGCATCGCCAGCACGCGGTCGACCATCTGCGAGACGGTCTGGCTTTCGATCGGCAGGCCGGTCGCCGGGGAGTAGGGCACGCCGACGCGCGCCCACAGCAGGCGCATGTAGTCGTAGATCTCGGTGACGGTGCCGACCGTCGAGCGCGGGTTCTTCGAGGTCGTCTTCTGCTCGATCGAGATCGCCGGCGACAGGCCGTCGATCTGGTCGACGTCCGGCTTCTGCATCATCTCCAGGAACTGGCGGGCATAGGCCGACAGCGATTCGACGTAGCGGCGCTGACCCTCGGCGTAGATCGTATCGAAAGCGAGCGAGGACTTGCCGGAGCCGGACAGCCCGGTGAACACGACGAGCCTGTCGCGCGGGATCTCGACGTCGATGTTTTTCAGATTGTGCTCGCGGGCGCCGCGGATGGTGATGGCCCGCAGGCTCGACTGGTTGGCTTGCGCGCGCTGCTTGGCCTTGAGCACTTCATCCATGACGATCGTCCCACGGCGCAGAGTCGCGCCATCGTTGCAGGCGCGTTTCGCCGGAAGCCGGCCATCGGACGCCAGGGGGAAAAGGTATGGTCGGAACGTAGGAAGAACGGAGCTGGATTTCCAGTGCCGTCAGCGAATCATCAACAATGCGCTCAGGGAATGGCAGCGACTGGCAGGAGGCTGCCGGTTCCGTCCTGGTTTGTGCACGATCCCACAAAGAAAAAGCCTCCGCTCTGGCAGAGCGGAGGCTGTGTGCGTTGGCCCGGAGGCTATGTGCTTAGAAGTGGTAGTTCACACCGACCTGGACCGAGTGGAAGTTCGTCGTGCCAGTGGCTGCGGTGCCGAGGCCCGTGAAGGTGTAGTTCTCGCTGCCGAAGCTCTTGTACAGGTACTCGCCCTTCAGCGACCACTGCGGAGCGAACATGTATTCGGCGCCAGCGCCGACGGTCCAGCCGCTGTGGATCTTGCTGTCCGAACCAAAGCCCACGAAGGTGATCTTGCTGTCGGCCCAGGCGTAACCGCCGGTCGCGTACAGCAGAGCCGGGCCGAAGGCGTAGCCGATGCGGCCGCGCACCGTGCCCCAATCCTGGATCTTGGCTTCGTCGCCGAAGATGGTCTTGGAGGAAATATTGGCCCAGGCTGCGTCAGCCTCGAGGCCGAACACGACGGCGCCCTGCTGCCAGTTGTAGCCGACGGTGCCGCCGGCGAAGCCGCCCTTGCGGTCGAACGTGTTCGCGCTGCTGTCCTCGGCAGCATAGCCGCCCATGGCACCGATGTAGAAGCCGGTCCAGGTCAGCACCGGCGCGGCAACCGGGGCCTTGGTGTAGGTCGGGCGCGCGGCAAGATCAGCGGCGGCAGCGGGAGCGGCCAGGGCGGCCAAGGCCACGGTCGCGAGCAGGATCTTCTTCATTCCAGTCTCCAGTTTATTCCTCGAAGTCCGCATCGCACCGATAAGCTTACGCACGAAACAGACTCACCCGTTCAAGTTGACGAGGTTCCTTTAGCCCGGTTCCGTGCAGATTACCGTCACCCTGAAGACACACTCGCGGCCAAACCGCGTTTTTACGGCCAAGTTCCAGAAAGCCTATGTCACTCAGTTACTTGGTTCCGCGTGTGGCGAGCCGACAAAGTGGCATCAGGGCAACAAAAAAAGGCCGGCTTTCGCCGGCCCTTCTCGGAACCTGTCGGCTGCAGGCATCAGTACTTTGCGATGACCGGGCCGCCGAAGTGGTAGCTGAGGCCGGCCTTGACCGTGTGAACGGTGTCCTTCCACTCGGAGCGGTTGAGCGCCGCAGCGCTGTACTGGATCGTGCTCTTGCCGAAGTCGAGATAGTTGTACTCGAGCTTGGCCGACCAGTTCGGCGCGAACATGTATTCGGCGCCGGCGCCGACCGTATAGCCCCAGCGGGTGGTGTTCTGGCTGAAGACGTTGCCGGGCACGCCGTCATAGCGATGCTGCAACTGGCCCACCGCGGCGCCGCCACTGACGAAGAACAGGGCGGGACCGGCGGCATAGCCGAGGCGGCCCTTGATGTCGCCGAAGCTGGTCAGCTTGGTGAAGAAGGTGTCGCCGACGCCGGCATTGACCACGGCGGAGCGGCCGTTGATATCGGCCCAGTGATAGTCGCCTTCGAGGCCGAACACGACGTTGTCGACCTGCCAGTTGTAGCCGACCACGCCGCCGACGAAGCCGCCATTGGTGTTGTAGTTCTGGGTGCCCAGGAAACCCGGCGCGTTGAAGCGGCCAAGGAAGGTTTCCTTGCTGGTGCCCCAGCCGCCGCCGCCCTGGATGCCGGCGTAGAGGCCCGACCAGCTCAGGATCTGCGCGACCATCGGCGGCGCCTTGGTGTACGGGCGGGCCGCCATGTCGGCCGCCGACGCGGATGTGGCGGATGCGATGCCGACGAGCGCCGTCGTGATCACAAGCAACTTCTTCATCAAATTCTCCCCCGGGAGGTTGGAATGACAAGCGATGGGCAAGTCATACACAGGGCATCCCGGAGAGGCTGTAACGCGCCCGCCACAGAAATGAAAAAGCGTTATAAATCATATATTTAGCACAAAAACGCCGCGACGCTGCCGGGCTGTTGACACGAAAAAGGCCGGCGCGAGGGCCGGCCTTTCCGAATGCGTGCGAGCGGTACTTTTTTCAGTAGCGCGTGCCCATCGGCGCCCCGAATCGATAGTTCACGCGGACGGTCGCCATATCGATGTCCTGCTTGATGGTGTCGACGCGCGACAGCACGGTTGCGGTGGCCGGGAAGCTGATGTCGCGCGAGCCCATGAACAGGTGGTCGTACTCGACGGCGACCGACCAGTTCGGCGCGAAGCCGAACTCGACGCCGGTGCCGACGGTGCCGCCCCAGCGGGTCTCACTGGCGGAATCCAGCAGCGTGCCGACCGGGAAGGGCGCGGCCGCATTCGCCGTGCCGGTGTATTTGTTGTGGGTGACGGCGGCGCCGCCCTTCACGTACCAGAGCACGTTGCCCCAGGCGTAGCCGACCTGGCCGGTGAACAGGCCGATCGCATCGGTCTTGGTGGTGTTGGTGATGCCCGCGGCCAGCGCAGCCGTGCTCGCATTGGACGACTTCAGGTCGGTCCAGTTGCCCTGGGCCTCGACGCCGAACACCCAGCTCGCCGCCTGCCAGCGATAGCCGACCTGGCCGCCGATGAGGCCGCTCGAGGCATTGTGGCAGCCTTCGGACTGGGTCGGCACGACCGCCACGCCGCCGACGCGGTTGAGCGTCCAGCAATTGTGGCTCCAGTCGGCGCCGCCATTGACGCCGAGGTAGAACCCGGCCCAGCTCGGCAGCGGCGTGACATAGGCCGGCGGCGGCGCCTTGCTGTAAGGGCGCGTCGCGAAGTCGGCCGCCGAGGCCGGCGCCAGTCCCAGCGCCGCGGCGCTTGCGGTCAAGATCAAGGTCGTCTTCTGCATTCGTCTCTCCCCAGTCCCAATACACCACGCTCCGGATCCCTCCGATCCGGGCCCACGCGAAGGTGGCCTGTGGCTGGTTGTAAGGGAGACTGCTTTCCAAACTCGTGACCGGGACGAGCCGCGTGACGGGATGTGCCGATCGTGCTTAAGCGCGGGTAAAGACGGCGACTGCCAGTGCCGACGGGGGAGCTGTGTCACAGCGTGAGTGACGACAGGCCGGGCAGGCGCCGCCGCGTGAGATCGCGAGTGTCAGCCCTCGAGGGTCAGTGCTTGGAAACGACGGGACCGCCCCAGCGATAGTTCACGCGGACCGTCGCCATGTCGACGTCCTGGCCGACCGCATCGGTCCGGCCCGCGGCTCCAAGGGGAACACCCGAGAAGCCGAGGGTGCGGTTGCCCATGAACAGGTGCTCGTATTCGGCTGCGACCGACCAGTTCTTGGCGAAGCCGACCTCGACACCAGTCCCGACCGCAGCCCCCCAGCGCGTGGCGCTGGACTGGTCGAGCACCACGCCCGTGGCCGTGGAGAGGCCGTTGTACTTCTCACCCGCGACCGCGGCGCCACCCTTCACGTACCAGAGCACGTTGTTCCAGGAATAGCCGATCTGGCCGGCGAACACGCCGATGCCGTTGATCTTGGTCTGGTTGGTCACGGCCGGGGCGAACTGGCTGGTGTTGCTGCCCTTGAGGTTGGCCCAGTTGCCTTGACCTTCGATGCCGAACACCCAGCCGCCAGCCTGCCAGCGATAGCCGATCTGGCCGCCCGCCAGCGCGCCGGTCGCATCATGGCAGCCTTCCGCGTTGGTTGCGGCCACGCCGGCAAAGCTGACCTTGTTGGTCCAGCAGGTGCGGGCCGCTGCGCCACCGGCATTCAGGCCGATATAGAAGCCACTCCAATCATAGATCGTCGTGATCATCGCAGGCGCTTTGGTGAAGGTGCGCGCGGGCAGATCGGCAGCGATGGCCGGCGCAATCCCCAGCGCCAGCGAAGTTGTCGCCCCCAGCAACAGCCTTCTCATCGCATTCCCCAAACCACGTCCGACGCCCGCACGCACGCTCTCACCAACGCCCACCCGCCGGACGTTGATAGCTCCTTCCGCCGTAAAAAGCCGTCACCCAAAGGACACAACGGCTCGGCAAGTGCCGGTTCTGGCACACAAAAAAGGCCGGCGCGAGGCCGGCCTTTCGACATATTCGCTTTTTGCGTGCAATCAGTAGCGCGACACGATCGGGCCGCCGAAGTGATAGGAGACGCCCGCCTTGACGGTGTGCACGGTGTCGCTCCACTCGGAGCGGTTGGTCGGAACCGCGCTGTACTGAATCGAGCTCTTGCCGAAGTCGAGATAGTTGTATTCGACCTTGGCCGACCAGTTCGGCGCGAACATGTACTCGGCGCCGGCACCGATCGTCCAACCCCAGCGCCAGTTGTTCTGAGCGAAGCTATTGGCCGCGCCACCATTGAGCGCCGCGTCGTAGCGGTGCTGGAGATCGCCGACGGCAGCGCCGCCGCTGACAAAGAACAGCGCCGGACCCGCAGCCCAGCCGAGGCGGCCCTTGATGTCGCCGAAGCCGCGCAGCCTGGTGAAGTAGGTATCGCCGAGACCGGCGTTGACGACGCCCGACCGGCCGTTGATGTCGGCCCAGTGATAGTCGCCCTCGAGACCGAACACGATGTTGTCGACCTGCCAGTTGTAGCCGACCACACCGCCGACGAAGCCGCCGCTGGTGTCATAGTTCTGGGTGCCGGCAAAGATCGCCGTATTCGGCGCCCCGAAGAAGGTCTCGTTGCTGCGGCCCCAGCCGCCGCCGCCCTGCAGGCCGAGGTAGAAGCCGGCCCAGGTCGGAAGCGGCGCCGGCGCCATCACCGGGGCCTTCGTGTACGGGCGGGCGGCGAGATCGGCGGCTCCCGCCGGCGTCAGCGCCCCCAAAACCATCAAGCTGACAGCTCCGAGAAAAATTCGTTTCATCCCAAGTCTCCCGCGTTGGGCGTCTCCAAAATGGTCCCCGGAGACGCTCGTCTGTGAAGTTGGTGCGACCACGCTTGCGGCCCCAATCCATCCTCAAATATACGCGATTCAACCCTGGATACCGTCTCCCAAAAGCCACAGCCGAGGAGGAAGTGAGGCTGTCTAACTTGATGAAAGTTAATCCCTTTTTCGTGAACAAGGGAACTTTTTCCGGGTTCCATTGCGAGAATTTGCGGTTCCGTCGAGTTCCGCGGAACTCGACGCACGGTTGTAGACATATGCGCGCGAACAAAACTGGAACAATGGCCTTCCGCCTGCTATATGTGGATAAGCAATGGACAGGGCGGGTGGACCGCGCGGCAACCGTATAGGGTCCGCCGCGAGAGGAAGGGTTAGCCACCGGACGCCGTGAGGCCGGTGTGGACGGCCGGTCCGATGATCGAGAACCGCGGGAGAGTGGTGATGGCGGGTAGTGTGAACAAGGTGATTCTGGTCGGCAATCTCGGCAAGGACCCCGAGATCCGGCGCACGCAGGATGGGCGGCCGATCGCCAATCTGAGCATTGCGACGTCGGAAACGTGGCGCGACAAGGCGACAGGCGAGCGCAAGGAAAAGACCGAGTGGCACCGCGTGGTGATCTTCAACGAGGGTCTTTGCAAGGTCGCCGAGCAGTATTTGAAGAAGGGCGCCAAGGTTTACATCGAGGGCGCGCTGCAGACCCGCAAATGGACCGATCAGAGCGGTGTCGAGAAGTACTCGACCGAGGTCGTGCTGCAGGGCTTCAACTCCACCCTGACGATGCTCGATGGCCGGGGCGGCGGTGGCGGCAGCTTCTCCGATGACATGGGTGGCGGTGATTTCGGCAGCAGCGGTCCGTCGATGGCGCCGCCGCGCCGCGCGGTTGCTTCGGCGGGCGGTGGCGGACGCAACAGCGACATGGACGACGACATTCCGTTCTGAAATTCAGGGCGCGCCTTGGTGTGAAGGAGAAGGCGCGATCTCGGTGAAGCTGTGGGGTGTACGCGCCGCCGGCGTCGCGTCGCCTCCAGGTGGTTTCGGGCGCTCACGATGGGAGTGCCCGGTGATGTGGGAGAGGGGTTCTACCGCCCTGTTGTCGCCATCAGGTGCGGGGGATAGCGTTCTCCCTCAACCTTGATCGCAACTGCGGCCTGCTCCATCTGGGCGAGATCGTCCGCAGTGAGCTCGACGTCGGCGGCCTTGAGATTCTCGTCGAGGCGATGGAGCTTGGTCGTGCCCGGAATGGGAACGATCCACGGCTTTTGCGCGAGCAGCCAGGCGAGCGCGATCTGGGCCGGCGTGGATGCCTTGCGTTCGGCGATCTGCTTGAGGAGATCGACCAGCGCCTGGTTGGCCTTCATCGCCGCGGGCGTGAAGCGCGGCAGGGTGCTGCGGAAGTCGTTGTCGGCAAGCGTGGTCGTCTCGTTCATCGCGCCGGTCAGAAAGCCTTTTCCCAGGGGACTATAGGGCACCAGGCCGATGCCGAGCTCCTCGCAGGCCTGAATGATGCCGTTGCTCTCGGGACCTCGGGTCCACAGCGAATACTCGTTCTGGAGCACGGCAACGGGCTGGACGGCATGCGCGCGCCGTACGGTCTGGGCGCTGGGCTCGGACAGGCCGAAGTGCCTGACCTTGCCTTGCCCGATGAGATCCTTGACCGCGCCGGCGACGTCCTCGATCGGCACGTCCGGATCGACGCGGTGCTGATAGAACAGATCGATGCGATCGGTCTTGAGCCGCTTCAGGGATGCCTCCGCGACCGCGCGAATGCGCTCGGGGCGGCTGTTCATCCCTGATGACCGGCCGGTCGCCGGGTCGATCGCAAAGCCGAACTTGGTGGCGATGACCACCTTGTCCCGAACGGGAGCCAGGGCGTCGCCGACCAGCTCCTCATTCGTGAACGGTCCATAGATTTCGGCGGTGTCGAAAAATGTCACGCCGCGATCGAAGGCGGCGCGGATAAGGTTGACCGCGTCGTCCTTCTCGAGCGCGTGACCGTAGCCGAAGTTCAGGCCCATGCAGCCGAAGCCGATGGCCGACACTTCGAGGCCGCTCTTGCCCAGGGTTCTCTTCTTCATCCGGTTCTCCTGTCCGTCCTGCGGTCAACGCCGGCATCACGCGTCGTCAACCTTGCCGTCCGGGCTGAACCTAAGGCTGTGACCGCGATAACATTAGAGGCTAGAATGCGCATACTTTTATGAAATGGAATCATGAATGCTGCGCGAGAACCTGAACGGCGTCCTTGGTTTCCTCGCTGTCGCCCGGGAGGGAAGCTTCACGCGGGCGGCTGCCAGGCTCGGCGTCAGCCAGTCGGCGCTCAGCCATGCCCTTCGCAATCTGGAGGCCCGGCTCGGCGTGCGGCTGCTGGCGCGCACGACGCGCAGCGTCGCCCCGACGGCCGCCGGTGAACGTCTGCTGCGGAGCATCGGACCCCGGTTCGATGAGATCGAAACGGAACTGGCGGGGTTGAGGGAATTGCGCGACAGGCCCGCCGGCACGATCCGGATCACGGCGGGAGAGCATGCCGCGGACTCCGTGCTCTGGCCGGCGCTGAAAAAGCTGCTTCCGCTGTATCCCGACATCAAGGTCGAGGTCGTGACCGACTATGGACTGACCGATATCGTCGCCGAGAGATTCGATACGGGTGTCCGCCTCGGCGAGCAGGTCGCCAAGGACATGATCGCCGTCAGGATCGGGCCGGACCTGCGCATGGCCGTGGTCGGCTCACCGGCCTATTTCGCCGTGCGGTCGCGGCCAAGGAAGCCGCAGGATCTCACGGACCACAATTGCATCAACATCCGACTTCCGACCCTGGGCGGGATCTATGCGTGGGAGTTCGAAAAGCGTGGACGCGCGCTGAAGGTGCGCGTGGACGGGCAACTGGTGTTCAACAACATCGCGATGCGCATGAACGCGGTGCGCGCCGGGCTCGGGCTCGCTTATCTGCCCGAGGATCAGGTCCGGGACGACCTTGCGCGAGGCAAGCTCGTTCGCGTCCTGGAAGACTGGTGCGCGCCGTTTGCCGGCTATCATCTGTATTTTCCCAGCCGCCGGCAGCCCACATCCGCGTTCACGGTGCTGGTCGACGCGCTGCGCTATCGCACATGACGAGCCCGGTTCGCGAGATCGTTTCGCCGGACAAACGGATTTTGCTGAAGAATCAACGGCTCTCGCGCGCCGCTGGCAGTCTCTCTGCAACTGCGGCGCTGAGGCGGGAAAACAAGTGCGGCGGCACGGCTGAAGTCCAGTCCGCGGGGGGCGTCCGGGGCACCGTCGGTCGCAGCGTAAGACCTCGTTAAGTCGCTGGAAATGCGGCCAAAAAATCCGTCTTGCCGGTGCGTCAAGGGGTGGCCTGCCGTGACGCGATGCGCTATATGATTCCAAGCGATTTTCGCGTGTCAAAACCGACCGGTATCCCCTTTGTCCGATAAAGAAGATGAGAAGCCCGGCGAGCCGGGCGGACCTTCCGACATTCGTCCCGTCTCCATCCTCGATGAGATGAAGCGCTCCTACCTCGATTACGCGATGAGCGTGATCGTGTCGCGAGCGCTGCCCGATGCGCGCGACGGCCTGAAGCCGGTGCATCGGCGCATCCTCTATTCGATGTACGAGCAGGGGCACACGCCCGACAAGAAATACGTCAAGTCCGCGCGCGTGGTCGGTGACGTCATCGGTAAATACCATCCGCATGGCGACCAGTCGATCTACGACGCCATGGTGCGCATGGCGCAGGACTTCTCGATGCGCGTGCCGCTGATCGACGGCCAGGGCAATTTCGGCTCCGTCGACGGCGATCCGCCGGCCGCCTACCGATACACCGAAGCGAAGCTCGCCAAGTCGGCGATCCCGCTGCTCGACGACATCGACAAGGACACCGTCGACTTCCAGCCGAACTACGACAATTCGGACAAGGAACCGTCGGTTCTTCCGGCCAAATATCCGAACCTGCTGGTCAATGGCGCCGGCGGCATCGCGGTCGGCATGGCCACCAACATTCCGCCGCACAATCTCGGCGAGGTGATCGATGCCTGCATCGCGCTGATCGACAATCCGGCGCTCACGATCGACGAGCTCATCAACATCATTCCGGGGCCGGATTTCCCGACCGGCGGCATCATTCTTGGACGCGCCGGCGTCCGCTCGGCCTATCATCTGGGCCGCGGCTCGATCATGATGCGCGGCAAGGTGACGATCGACACGATCCGCAAGGATCGCGAGGCGATCATCATCTCCGAGATTCCCTACCAGGTGAACAAGGCCACGATGGTCGAGCGCATCGCCGAATTGGTGCGCGAGAAGAAGGTCGAAGGCGTTGCCGACCTGCGCGACGAGAGCGACCGCGACGGCTACCGCGTCGTCGTCGAGCTGAAGCGCGACGCCGTGCCGGACGTCGTGCTCAACCAGCTCTACAAGTTCACGCCGCTGCAGACGAGCTTCGCCGCCAACATGCTGGCGCTCGACGGCGGCCGCCCGCAGACGATGACGTTGAAGGACCTGCTGACGATCTTCGTCGCGTTCCGCGAGCGTGTCGTCACGCGCAGGACCAAGTTCCTGCTCAACAAGGCGCGCGACCGCGCCCACATCCTGGTCGGCCTCGCCGTGGCCGTGGCCAATATCGACGAGGTCATCCGGGTCATCAGGACCTCGCCCGATCCTGCGTCCGCGCGCGAGGCGTTGATGTCGCGCGACTGGCCGGCGCGCGACGTCGAGGCCATCATCACGTTGATCGACGATCCGCGTCATCGCCTCGCCGAGGACGGTACCATCCGGCTGTCGTTCGAGCAGGCCAAGGCGATTCTCGACCTGCGTCTGCAGCGCCTGACCGCGCTCGGCCGTGAAGAGATTTCCGACGAACTCGACAAGCTCAAGGTCGAGATCAACGACTATCTCGACATCCTGCGCTCGCGGGCGCGGGTGCAGGGGATCATCAAGGACGAGCTCGCCGCGATCAAGGCGGAGTTCGGCACGCCGCGCCGCACCGTGATCGCCGAGCAGGAAGGCGAGGTCGAGGACGAGGACCTGATCCAGCGCGAGGACATGGTCGTGACCGTGTCGCATGCCGGCTACACCAAGCGCGTGCCGCTGTCGGCCTATCGGGCGCAGCGCCGCGGCGGCAAGGGCCGCTCGGGCATGCAGACGCGCGAGGAGGATTTCGTCAGCCGGCTGTTCGTGGCCTCCACGCACACGCCGGTGCTGTTCTTCTCGTCGCGCGGCCAGGTCTACAAGGAGAAGGTCTGGCGGCTGCCGATCGCGGCGCCCAACGGGCGCGGCAAGGCGCTGATCAACATCCTGCCGCTGGAGCAGGGCGAGCGCATCACCACGATCATGCCGCTGCCGGAGGATGAATCCTCCTGGGCCAATCTCGACGTGATGTTCGCCACCACCGGCGGCAACGTCCGCCGCAACAAGCTGTCGGATTTCGTCGACGTGCGCCGCTCCGGCATCATCGCGATGAAGCTCGACGAGGGCGAGGAGATCGTCAACGTGCAGATCTGCACCGAGCGTGACGACGTGCTGCTCACGGCGTCGGGCGGGCAGTGCATCCGATTCCCCGTCACCGACGTGCGCGTCTTCACCGGGCGGACCTCGATGGGCGTGCGCGGCATCGCGCTCGCCGGCGGCGACAAGGTGATTTCGCTGTCGATCCTGCGCCATGTCGAAACGACCTCGGACGAGCGTACGGCGTACTTGAAGATGCGGCGGGCGATGTCGGGCGATGCTGCCACCGAGGAGCCGGTCGAGACCGAGGGCGAGGAGGCGGCCGCTGGCGCGATCCAGCTGTCGCAGGAACGCTATGTCGAGATGTCGGCGCAGGAGCAGGTGGTGCTGACCGTCTCGGTCAACGGCTACGGCAAGCGCACCTCGTCCTACGAGTACCGCACCACCGGCCGCGGCGGCAAAGGCATCGTCGCGATGTCCGTCAACAACCGCAACGGCAAGCTCGTCGCCTCATTCCCGGTCGAGGATGGCGATCAGATCATGCTGGTGACGGACAAGGGGCAGTTGATCCGTTGCCCCGTCGACGGCATCCGCATCGCGGGACGCTCGACCCAGGGCGTCATTGTGTTCGACACCGCCGATGATGAGCATGTCGTGTCGGTGGAGCATATCGGCGAGGAGGCCGAGAACGGCAACGGGGCCAGCGAGCAGGCAAATGGCGAGTAAAGGCGCGACCGGCGAATAGTGAGCAGCTATTCGCTTACTCCGTCCGCTCGACGGAGACCATCCTGGCCTCGCGGACCGTTCCTCTGGTTCCGGCGCTGCGCAGGCAGCCAGCTTCGAAGTTCGGCCAGGCCTGCTGTGAGCAGTCGCGGCCGATCGGTCGATTGTCCAGGCGGTCCGCCTTGGCGAGCGGACGTGGCACGCTGGCTTCGACCTGAGGAGCGAAGCCGGGCAGGAGGGTGATGCCGGCAGCCACCAAGCCGGCCGCTGCGACTGCAGATAGCGCTTTGATCATGACGGTCCCCTGTCTGGGCCGTTCGGCCCGTTGTTCGTTAAGGATTTGATAATCAGTTCGGGTTTCGAGACGTCTTCGCGGAACGGGCGAATTGGTTTCGTCTCTGCGCGAGCGTGTTTCGTGTCCCGAGTTCCGATGAAACAATCGCGGTAGCCGACCACAGTTCCGGCTCCCCGGTGTCGCAGCCCATTTCATTGCGGTGCGGTCTCTCGGCCGCTCTTTGCCCATCACAGCCACGCCAGCGGGCCTGACGGCGGCTTGCCGGCCTGTTCCGGGCGGTATAGGACGGGCGCATGCAACGCATTGCGCTCTATCCGGGCTCGTTCGATCCCGTCACCAACGGCCATCTCGATGTGGTCCGGCAGGCCGTTCATCTCTGCGATCGCCTGATCGTCGCGGTCGGCGTGCATCACGGCAAGAAGCCGCTGTTCTCGACCGAGGAGCGGCTGGCGATGGCGCACGAGATCTTCGGTCCCGTCGCAGCCGCGGCGGGCTGCGGCTTCGAGGCTTCGACCTACGACAATCTGACCGTCACCGCCGCGCAAAAGGCCGGTGCGATCATGATGATCCGGGGCCTGCGCGACGGCACCGATTTCGACTACGAGATGCAGTTGGCCGGCATGAACCAGACCATGGCACCGCAGGTCCAGACGGTGTTCGTTCCAGCCTCGGTGGGTGTCCGTCCGATCGCGGCCACGCTGGTTCGCCAGATCGCCGCCATGGGCGGCGAGATCTCGCATTTCGTGCCGCCGTCGGTGGCCGAAAGTCTCAAGGCCAAGTTCAAGTGATCCTTCGGGCACCGGCCGCTTCCGGCGGTGCCTTCCTCTCCTCATCGTCTCATGTCATCGGAGTTGCCATGATCCGCGCTCTCGCCTTCGTCTTTGCTCTCGTGTTCGCATTGCCGGCGCTGGCCCAGTCGCTGCCTGCCGGCCTCGACAAGCAGAATGCCCTGGTCATCGACACCACCAAGGGCCGCATCATCATCAAGCTGCGCACCGATCTGGCGCCACAGCATGCCGAGCGACTGAAGACGCTGGCGCGCGAAGGCTTCTACAACAACGTGCCGTTCCACCGCGTCATGGACGGCTTCATGGCGCAGACCGGCGACGGCCAGAACTTCAATGGCACCGGCGGCTCGAAGTACCCGAACCTGAAGCAGGAGTTTTCGAGCACGCCGTTCAAGCGCGGCACCGTCGGCATGGCGCGTCGGGGCGATAGCGTCGATTCTGCCAACTCGCAGTTCTTCATCTGCTTCGGCGATGCGTCCTTCCTCAACGGCCAATACACCGTGATCGGCGAGGTCGTGCAGGGCATGGACGTCGTCGACAAGCTCAAGAAGGCGCCTCCGGGCTCGTCGGGCGGTGCCGTCACCGATCCGGACAAGATGGTGAAGGTTCAGGTCGCCTCGGACATCAAGTAGGCAGGCAGAGCGGGGGCATGCCCGGGTCTCGCGCCCGGGTTCCCCCGGGCCTTAAGGAACCTTTTGCCACGTCGCGGAGGCATGCCGATTCTGCCGCCCCGTCACATCGACAGGGCCGGTGGCTTCAGCTTTAAGCGCATTGGGTCTATTCTGGGCCAGCATCGCGGGCCTCGTCGTGCTCGGATTGCCGTCAGGAGGGGTGACGGCCGCACATGGGAAGGCGCCGCGACATTTCAGACCCAGGATTTGCTTTGTCCTGACCCCCGTCAATTCTACAAAAACCGAGAGACCAGAATGGCTGTGACCGAAAATACCTTGATCCTCGAGACCACTCAGGGCCCCGTCACGATCGAGATGCGTCCCGATCTCGCGCCCGGCCATGTCGCGCGCATCAAGGAGCTCGTCCGCGAGGGCTTCTACGACGGCATCGTCTTCCACCGCGTCATCGACGGCTTCATGGCGCAGACCGGCTGCCCGCAGGGCACTGGCACCGGCGGCTCCGGCAAGAAGCTGAAGGCCGAGTTCAACGCCGAGCCGCATGTTCGTGGCACCGCCTCGATGGCGCGTGCGGCCAATCCTGATTCTGGCGACAGCCAGTTCTTCATCTGCTTCGACGACGCCCGCTTCCTGGACAAGCAGTACACGGTCTGGGGCAAGGTCACCGAGGGCATGGAGAACGTCGACAAGATCAAGCGCGGCGAGCCGGTGCAGAACCCGGACAAGATCGTGAAGGCCTACATGGCCGCCGACGCGGCTTAGACTTTGCGATCCTCACGGTGAGGCGCGTGCGCAGCACGCGTCTCGCACCATGAGGCAGACAGTCGGGCCTTCATCCTTCGCGACGCGTGCTGTCGCACGCGTCCCGGGATGAAGGGCCGATGGTCGTCCCAGAACGACGATGCGCACCGACCTGTTCGATTTCCGTCTTCCCCCCGAAAACATCGCGCTCCGCCCGGCGAGCCCGCGCGAGTCCGCGCGCATGCTGGTGGTGCAAGGCGACGGTGTCCTACGCGACCGCACGGTCGCCGACCTGCCGGACTGGCTGGAGCCCGGTGATCAGCTCGTCGTCAACGACACCAAGGTGATCGCGGCGCAGCTGTCCGGTCGGCGCATCAGCCGCGAGACCGAGGCGAAGATCGAGGCGACCCTGATCAAGCGCCTCGACGGCTCGCGCTGGCAGGCGCTGGTGCGGCCCGCCAAGAAGCTCGCGCCAGGCGATACGATCCGGTTCGGCAACGAGGGCAAGGTCTGCCTGCTCGGCCATCTCGACGCCACCGTCGAGGCCAAGGGCGAGGAGGGCGAGCTGACGCTGTCCTTTGTGTTCCATGGGCCAGCGCTCGACCAAGCGATCGCCGATCTCGGCCGGCCGCCGCTGCCGCCCTACATCGCCGGCAAGCGGCCCGCAGACGAGCAGGACGCGACAGACTATCAGACCATGTTCGCGGCCAAAGAGGGCGCGGTGGCTGCGCCGACGGCTGGGCTGCATTTCACGCCGACGCTGGAGCAGCGGCTGCGCGAGCGTGGCGTCGGGCTGCAGCGTGTCACCCTGCATGTCGGCGCCGGCACGTTCCTGCCCGTGAAGGTCGATGACACCGAAGGCCACCGCATGCATGCGGAGTGGGGTAGTCTCACGCCGGACACGGCGGCCGCATTGAACGAGGCGCGCGCCAAGGGCGGCCGCATCGTCGCGGTCGGCACGACGTCGCTGCGGCTCGTGGAGAGCGCGGCGCAGCCCGACGGCACGATCGCGCCGTTCGAGGCGGAGACGTCGATCTTCATTACGCCCGGCTATCGCTTCCGCGCGGTCGATATCCTGATGACCAACTTCCATCTGCCGCGCTCGACGCTGTTCATGCTGGTCTCAGCCTTCGCCGGCTTGGAGACGATGCACGCGGCCTATGCGCATGCGATCCGCAGCGGCTATCGCTTCTATTCGTATGGCGATGCGTGCCTGTTGTTTCGTCAGCCAGACGAGCGCATCGTCGAGCCGTAGGGTGGGCAAAAGGCCCACCCTGCAAGTTCGCCCTGAGAGCTACGCCATCGCCCGCTCGGGCAGGAGCTCGGCGATCTGCACCGCATTGAGCGCAGCGCCCTTGAGCAGCTGATCGGCGGCAACGAACATCGCGATCGAGTGGCCTGACGGATCGGACAGATCCTTGCGGATGCGACCGACCAGCACGTCGTCCTGGCCGGAGGCGTCGACGGGCATCGGGAAGTAGTTCTTGGCGCGGTCGTCGACCACGCGCACGCCGGGCGCGGTCGCCAGGATGCGGCGGACGTCGTCCTCCGAGATCGGCTTCTCGCATTCGAAGTTGATGGATTCACAATGGGCGCGCAGCACCGGCACGCGGACGCAGGTGACGCCGATGGCGATGCCTTCGTCCTCAAAGATCTTGCGGGTCTCGTTGATGACCTTGGTTTCCTCGTCGTTGTAGCCGGTCTCGGGATCGATGGCGGTGTTGTGGCTGAACAGGTTGAAGGCGAACGGATGCGGCATCACCTTGGGCGCGTAGACCTGGCCGTTGAGGCTCGCGCGGGTCGACTGCACCAGCTCGTCCATCGCCGCCGCACCGGCGCCGCTGGCGGCCTGATAGGTCGAGATGATCACGCGCTTGATGCGATTCTTCTGATGGATCGGCCACAGCGGCACCAGCGCCGTGATGGCCGCGCAGTTTGGATTGGCGATGATGCCCTTGTGGTCGCGGATTCGGCGGGCGTTGATCTCCGGGATCACCAGCGGCACGTTCGGATCCATGCGGAAGGCCGAGGAATTGTCCACCACGACGGCGCCGGAGCGCACGGCGATCGGCGCGAACTTCTTGGAAATGCCGCCGCCGGCCGAGAACAGCGCGATGTCGACGCCCTCGAAGGAGCGTTCGGTCAGCTCCTCGATCACGGTGGTCTGGCCGCGGAAGGTCAGGGTCTGGCCGGCCGAGCGGGCGCTCGCCAGCGCCTTGAGCTGGCCGACGCGGACGTTGCGGCGGTCCAGGGTGGCGATGAATTCGGCGCCAACGGCGCCGGTCACGCCGACGATGGCAATGGTGGGATCGTGGGACACGTCTCAAGTCTCCGGTTGAAATTCGGGCAATAAAAAAGCCCCGGACCTTCATCAGGCGGGGCTTCGGTTCGAAGATGGTCGCAATCGAGTTCGACTACGCGCGCACGCCTCCCGAGGCCCTCGTGGGCTTGGTGGTTTTCGTCGTGCGTTTGGTCGAGATCGACATGGCGCGGGACCATAGGGGCGGTCGGAACCGCCGTCAACGGCCGAAATGGACGAAAACGGCGCCATCGCGGTTGAATCGGGGGCCATCCTGACGCAATAAGCCGGCCATGAGCTCCTCGGCCAGCGACCTTCCCAACCATTTCGAACTGCTCGGCAATGACGGCGCGGCCCGCACCGGCCGGCTGACGACGCCGCATGGCGTGGTCCGCACCCCGGCCTTCATGCCGGTCGGCACCGCCGGCGCCATGAAGGGCATCCACTGGCGCGACGTCCGCGAGGCCGGCGCCGACATCGTGCTCGGCAACACCTATCACCTGATGCTGCGGCCCACGGCGGAGCGCATCGCCGCGCTCGGCGGCCTGCAGCGCTTCACCGGCTGGGGCGGGCCGATGCTGACCGATTCCGGCGGCTTCCAGGTGATGTCGCTGTCGGGTTTACGCAAGGTGACCGAGCAGGCGGTGACGTTCCGCTCGCACATCGACGGCGCGAAAATCGAGCTGTCACCGGAGCGCGCCATCGAGGTGCAGCGCCTGCTCAACTCCGACGTCGCGATGCAGCTCGACGAATGCGTGCGGCTGCCGGCCGAGCGCGACGATATCGAGCGCGCGATGCGGCTGTCGCTGCGCTGGGCCGAACGCTGCCGCCGCGCGTTCGAGAGTGCGCCGGCAGGCTACATGCTGTTCGGCATCGTGCAGGGCGGCGATGTGCCCGCACTGCGCGTCGCCAGCGCGCAGGCGCTGGTCGACATCGGCTTCCATGGCTATGCGATCGGCGGCCTGGCCGTCGGCGAGCCGCAGGCGGTCATGCTCGAGATGATCGAGGCGACCGCGCCGGTGCTGCCGGCCGACCGTCCGCGCTACCTGATGGGCGTCGGCACGCCTGACGATCTCCTGGAGTCGGTCCGGCGCGGCATCGACATGTTCGACTGCGTGCTGCCGACCCGCAACGGCCGCCACGGCGTCGCCTACACACGCTTCGGGCCGGTGAACCTGCGCAATGCGCGTCATGCCGATGATGACAGGCCGCTGGATGAGGAGAGCCCGTGGCCGGCGGCGCGCAGCTATGCCCGCGCCTATCTGCATCATCTGATCAAGGCCGGCGAGGCGCTCGGCGCCACGCTGCTGTCGGAAATCAACATTGCCTACTTCCAGCAATTGATGGCCGGGATGCGCGCGGCGATCGCACAAGGGCGCTTCACGGAATTCTACGAGCGCACCAAGGCCGATTGGGCGGGCGGCGACATCGCCCCGCGCGCCGGCTGACGGCCGCTTCAGGTGAAGGCCGCCAGCTCGTTGTGAGCCCGGCCCTATGCGCCGGCCCTCTTGAAATTGTGCTGATCATGCATTGCCGACCTGCCCGACGGTCGCGTTATCCTTAGCGACGGAACGGCCGCGACATCACGTCGCGGAACTCTCTCGCCCTGGCGCCGTTCAGTTGCAGACCGTTCAGTTGCACACGAAGCGGCTTTTCACGGAGTGCTTGGTGACGAAGCCATAGCCGCAGGTGTCGCAGGTCCAGAGATAGCTGATCGCATTGTCAGCCAAATATGCCGACGCCTCCGCGGCAATCATGGAGTCGGAGCAGACCGGGCATGTCGGCAGATCGCAGCCGCGAGGATTCGGGCGTGCGGTTGCGGTCGACACGAGATCAGCGAGTGCTGACATATTGACCTCCTGGACGATCTCTTTGTTGGCGATCTCTGCTTGAACGACGTCAATTTCGAAAAGGGTCGATTTCGAACGAGTCGCGTTCGAACGGGTCTATTCCGACGAGTCCAACTTTCGCGGATATCAAGTCCGTCACACAAAGAGTTTGTTTGGGTGGTCTGTTCTTATGTCTATTCTACAACGGTGCTGTCGTTTGGCACGAACGCCCCGATTGTATCACTCCGAAGATGACATCTTGCTGATGTCCGCCCGGGTTGCAGTCGACCTGCACCGTGAATCTTCGTCCGGCTGAAATCAAGCATACACCGAGTTTATTGACCTTGTCGCAACACAAATGCGTTGGTTTTTCGCAATTTAGCCACGACTTGTTGTGCGCCGCGATCGTCCTAAGATCGCGCAAACGTGCTTGCGCAGCGCAACAGGCTCGCTGAAGATGGTCGGAATCGTTGTCGACGTCGCGCGGGGCGCGCAGAGGAGTGATTTCATGGAGTCGTCAGCACAGCGTCCCGGACGCGGGCGCGTATTTGATTCAATTGTCGACGCGTTCGGCAATACGCCGATTGTGCGGTTGCGAAAGCTGCCGGAGCAAAATGGCGTCAAGGCGACCATCCTCGCCAAGCTGGAATACTTCAATCCCGCCGCGAGCGTGAAGGATCGGATAGGCGTCGGCATGATCCTGGCGATGGAGCAGGCCGGCGTGATCAAGCCCGACACCGTGCTGATCGAGCCGACCTCGGGCAATACCGGCATCGCGCTGGCCTTCGTTGCTGCGGCGCGCGGCTACAAGCTGAAGCTGGTGATGCCGGAGTCGATGTCGGTGGAGCGGCGCAAGATGCTCGCGTTCCTCGGCGCCGAGATCGTGCTGACGCCGGCGTCGCAGGGCATGAAAGGCGCCATCGCCACCGCCGAGGAGCTGTTGCGGACGACGCCGAACTCGGTGATGCCGCAGCAGTTCAAGAACCTCGCAAACCCGGACATCCATCGCCGCACCACCGCCGAGGAGATCTGGAACGACACGGCGGGCAATATCGACGTGTTCGTCGCGGGCGTCGGCACCGGCGGCACCATCACCGGCGTGGGCCAGGTGCTGAAGTCGCGCAAGCCCGGCATCAAGGTGGTCGCGGTCGAGCCGGAGGAGAGCCCGGTGCTGTCGGGCGGCCAGCACTCGCCGCACAAGATCCAGGGCATCGGCGCCGGCTTCGTGCCCGACATTCTCGACCGGTCCGTGATCGACGAGATCGTCAAGATCAACAGCACCACCGCCATCGAGACCTCGCGCGCGCTGGCCCGCAACGAGGGCATTCCCGGCGGTATCTCCTCGGGCGCGGCGATTGCGGCCGCGATCGAGATCGGCAAGCGACCGGAAAGCGCGGGCAAGACGATCCTGGCGATCGTGCCCTCGTTCTCCGAACGTTATCTGTCCACCGCACTGTTCGAGGGGATCTGACCATGGCCGACCAGCCGCGGCGGCCCCGCACGCTCGCTGACGCCCGTACCGAGGCCGAGGCCGCGTTCAAGAAGGTGACCACCAAGCCGGTGGAGGCGCCGCCGAAGAAGGCGGCGGTTCCTGGCGCGCGCGAGCAGGTGACGTTGCGGATCGACCAGGACGTTCTCGAGCACTTTCAGTCCGAAGGGCCGGGCTGGCAGGACCGCATCAATGCGGCGCTGCGCAAGGCGGCAGGGCTCTGAGGGCCGGCTGCATTCTAACGAACAAGCCCGGAGCTCGTGCTCCGGGCTTTTTTTACGCGGGAAAGACGAAGACGTTTACCGGCGGAGCGCGCTGCCGAGCACACCGCCCATCATGCCACCGATGAAGGCGGCGCCGGCGGCGTTGCCCGCGTTGTCCTGCGGCGGCGGATTGCGATAGACCGGCGCACCCTGCGGCGGCGGGCCGCCGGCCGCGACGTTGCCCGCCGGCTTGGCGCGGCGCGGCCTGGCCTCATCGCCGACTGCGGCGGTCGCCGGCGCCGGCTGCGGCTCTGCCAGCAGCGCCTTGTGCTGCAGCTTGGTCAGGAATCCGGTCGACGGATAGCCTCGGGCCGCCTGCCAGCGCTTCATGACGCCGCGGGTCTGGTCGTCGAACACGCCCGTCATCTTGGTGTCGAAGCCAAGACCGGTCAGCCGCCGCTGCACGTCGCGGCGCTTGGTCTTGTCGAGGCCGATCTGATCCTCGCTGACCTGAGTGCCTTCCTCGGTGTAGGTGGCGGGATCGACGCCCTTGGCGACGTTGCGGGTGGCGGTGTTGATGGCCCCGCTCTCGATCGCGGCGATGCGCGCCATCGCCAGCGACTTGAACTGCCCGTTCGGGTAGGTCGAGAGATAGGCGTTGAGCTCTTCCGGCTTGTTGGAGTCCTTCACCGAGCGCCAGAATTCGAGCTCGGCTTCGCCTGCGGTCACGGTGGCCGTCGCGACGGCCGGCGTCGTGCCGGCCGTGGCGGCCGTTGCAGCGGGGGCAGCCGCCGGGTTGAGGTAGACCGCGCCGATCAGGTTGGTATGCCCCCAGGGCAATTGGCCCTTGCTGGTCTCCTCATTGACCTGGGCGCGCACGGCGGTCATGGCCTGCTGAATCTCGACGCCGGGCTGGGCGATGTGCGAGATCAGCGCGCGGGTGAACGGGCTGTTGGCGCCGGCCTCGCCGTCGAGGGCGGTCTGGCCCGGGCCGGTGGCGAACGCGATCAGCGTGCCCTCGCCGGACTTCATCTCGGCCAGACCGGTCTGCACCGACACGCTGCGGGTTGGCGAGTTCGACTTGATCTTGGCGGCGAACGGATTGTCGCGGCAGGCATCGAGGAACACCAGCTTGACCTTGGCGTCCCCCATCGTCTGGTCGAGCGTCACGTCGATATTGATGGCTGAGCCCAGCTTGACGTCCATTTCCGACTTCAGGTCGGCGTCGACCGGCAGCAGGTAGTTGGTGCCCGCAATGGCGATGCCGTGCCCGGCGTAATAGAACACCGCGATGTCGGCGCCCTGCGCCTTGCGACCGAAATCGAGCAGCTTCTCGGTCATCTTGTCGCGCGTGAGATTGGTGCCCTCGACGACGTCGAAGCCGACGTTGCGCAGGGTGGCCGCCATGGCCTTGGCGTCGACCGGCGGGTTCGGCAGTTGAGCCACGCTCTTATAGGCGCCGTTTCCGACGACGAAGGCGACGCGGCGGTCGGCCTTGGCGGCTTCAGCGGTCAGCACCATGCAGAGCAGGGACAGGGCGACGGTGAGATAGCGCATCAGGAGATCCCCCAACGATCAAGCGAAGCGTTCACTGCAGCATTTGTCGCGGATCGGCGCGAAAAGTCTTGTTCCCGGGCAAAAAATCACGCTTCCGCCACAAACCAGTTCGCGGGTGTTGCGCCCGATCCACGACGATCGCGTGTAGCGCGCCGGTTCCGTGATCCGGATCACGCCGCTTGAGGGCTCCCCGGCGCCTCAGGTCCCAGCCGAACTGCCCATCGGCACGGCCCGAGGCTGCGGCGGACGCAGGTTCAGCAGGTTTCCGGCGAGAATCAACGCAGCGCCGACCACGGTCAATCCGTCGAGACGCTCCGCATAGACCAGCCAGCCGACGGTGGCGGTCAGCGGAACGCGGAGAAAATCCATGGGCACCACGATGGTGGCGTCGGCGTAGAGCAGCGCCCGCGTCATGCAGAAATGCGAGAAGGTCCCACAGAAGGCGACGAGGAGGATCCAGCCCCAGGTCGCGGCCGAGGGCGGCGTCCAGAATACGAGCGAAGGGATGAGGCCGGCGATGGATTGCACCACCAGCATCCAGAAGATGATCGACACGGTGGGTTCGGTGCGCGTCAGCAGCTTGACCAGCGCGATCGAGATACCGAAGCCGACCGCGGCGGCCAGCGCGATGAGCTGTCCCGGATTGATCGCCCCGGTATCCGGGCGGACGATCACGACGACGCCGACGAGGCCGAGCCCGATCGCCGCCAGCTTGAACAGGGTGATGCGCTCGCCGAGGAAGGCCGCCGCCAGCAGCGCCGTCCAGATCGGCATCGTGAACTCGATTGCCACCACCTGGCCGATCGGGATCAAGGTGAGCGCGAAGAACCAGCCAAGCTGCGCGCCGTAATGGACGAGGTTGCGCGCCGCGTGCTGCTTGAGGCGCGAGGTGCGCAGCCTGGCAAAGCCGCCGCTAAATGCGATGACCGGCGACAGCATCACCAGGCCGATCAGGCAGCGCAGCTCCATCAGCTCGAACACGTTGAGCTCGCGCATGGCTTCGCGTCCGGCCACCGCCATCACCAGCATCAGGCTGAGCCAGCCCGTCATCCACAGTGCGGCGATCAGTTTCGAAGCGGGACGATTCATGAGGTGGCGGGGAGAGGGAGGAGGGCGGCGAAGGCGGGCTGTATCACCTCGCGTGCAGAGCAATGCAAATGAAATCAACGGTGCAGTGCACCAACGCCGCTGCAGGCTTTGCTCGCGACGGACGCGTGTCATCGAGAAAAACGTGGAGTGTGGCTGTGTTTCGTCCTAAAGCGACCGCCGCGATACAGCCCAAGGCAGCCAGAGACACGACATGACCGAACGCGCCGCTTCAGCCGACTTCGTGACCGCCTTTGCCACCGGCTGGCCGGAGCGGGAGCCTCATCTCATGGTGCTGTCGCTGACCACCCATAAAGGTGTGCAGGACTTCGCCATGACGCGGGAGCAGGCGCTGCTGGTCGCCAAGACCATCAAGCGCACCGCCGCGCAGCTTGCTCCGGCGCCCTCCGCAGGTGCAATCCCCGGCGCCAAGCGTGGCGGTTGATCGAGATCACCGCGACAGTGAAATGTTGGCTGCGCGGAACTGGCTGTCGGCCCGGATCGACACGGACTGCCTCTTGCCGCGGGTGGCGAGCGCGATGTTGGCGTTGAAGCCGGCGGTGGTCGCGAGCAGCTGGAAGTTGCCGCCGCCGCCACGGCCCTGCAGCACGCCATTGATGCCGCGGCTGGTCTCACTCCAGGTCCCCGAGATGGCCGAGCCCTCGGCGATCACCTCGGCCTGCAGCCCGAACTTGTAGGCATCGCTTGCGCAGGTCAGGACGAGCGTCATCCGCGGTCCCGAGACGCCGTAATTGGCCCGGCACCGGATACGCTCGGTTGAGCCGTCCTCAAGGGCAACCGTGCCGCTGCCGCCCCACGTTCCGGCCATGCCGGTGAAGGGGCCCGGATCGGCGTGTCCCGGCGAGGCGGTCATACCCGCTGTCAAAACGACGGCGGCGGCCGCGGCCCGCCGCACCATCTTCAGGAGCGTGTGCGCGCCGTTACAGGCGCGAAGCCTGCCAGCGGCCGCTACAGGGGATGCCGGCCGAGGCGCCGTTCCACTTGCCCGAGCCAGAATTGCCGTTGAGCTGCCCATTCGCATATGCGCCATTGATGGAGACCTTGACGAGGCCTTCGCGTCCAATCGAACCCGACACATTGGCGCCAGCCGCAGAAATCTTACCGTCTGCGACGATCAAGGTCGAGCTGGCCGTGGGCTCGCAGCTGCCACTGTTGGTGACGATCGTCACCTGCCACTGACCGTCATAGGGCGACTGGGCGAATGCGGGGGCGGCCGAGCTACCCACCAGGATCGACGCGGCGAAAGCCATTCCAATGCGGTCGAGACGCATGAATCGTTGTCCCTCAATGTCGTTTGATTGGTACCTTATTTGGAGGAATTGTGACGAAAATTTGCCGCAGCGCCGCAACGAATTTTTATCGAGCAATTTCAGTCCATTAACGATTAATGCGGAACCCGGCTTTGAGCCATTCGGGCGGCATTGTGCGCAAACTGCGCCTTCGCCCACCACATGAGCGGACGACCGCCCACATCCTTCCGCTGACCGCCCATGCTGCCGTTCGCAGGGCACCGCGAAGGCGCCAGCGGGGAGGATGTCCACAACTTATCGGGGCGATGCGATCAGATGTTCAGTGCGGGGTGAGGCTGGGCGCGTTGGTCGCGAACTGCTCGTCCTGCGGCTTGGCCGGAATCGTGCCGGTCGCCTTGGCCGATTCGACGACATCGCCGAGCAACTTGAGCCCGAGCGGTGCGAGAGCGCGCTCCCACAGCTCGCGCGCGGTCTCGCCCTTCTTGACGAAGCACCATTCCTGGGCGGCGATGGCGCCGGCATCCATGCGGTCGGCGAGGTGGTAGATGGTGCCGCCCGCGATCGGATCGCCCTCCTTGATGGTCCACTCCACTGCGGCGATGCCCCGGTGGCGCGGCAGCAGCGAGGGATGGTAGCCGATGCCGCCGAGCCGGGCGGCTGCGACGGCCTCGTGGGTGACGCGGGCGTGGCTATGTGCCGTGACGATCAGGTCCGTGTCGGGGGCGATCTCACCGGCGGGCACGACCTTCGGATTGGCCTGGACCACGACCTCGATCCCGGCTGCTCGCGCCGCGGCTGCGAGCCGGTCCTCGCCATCATGAACGACGACCCGCGCGATCTCGATTCCTCTCTCGCGCAGCATGTTCAGTGTGGCGACACCGAAATGGCGGGAGCCGACGAGAGTGATGCGCATGGTCAGGGATCTTCCACGGTTGGGGGCTGGATCCGGTCGGGCTCTGACCGGATGAAACGGGTCAAACCAAGCCTTGGCCTCCAGGTCAAGCGCCTGCTGGGCCGTCGTCACAGTCTGGCTTCGTCCGGCCGGTGGAGGCGCTGGGGGGATTCAAACGGGAAAGGAGAAAGCTGCTGCGAGCCAGAGTTGGGCGGGCGCTTCAACCTCGCCGAATGCCGTGGGGCGCCATCAAGGTGCAGGCCGAGATGACCGTGGCGGATGACACACCCTCGTTGGGACCGGCGTCAGCATCAGATGGACCGCGAGGCAGGACCGATACCCGAAACTCGCCGAAAGGTTGTGTCCGGACCGGTGCCGCATCGCGGCATGCCCGTCGACAGGCCTCAAACCCCTTAGGAGCGAACTATCAATTGAACTGATAAGGACGACCGAAGGTGCTATCCTGGTGGCTCATGGGTTCGATCTGGCCGGTCTGCGAACGCAATTCGCCTCAGCCAATGGCTGAGTGGATAGATAAACCTTTGATTGTGTAATTAGTTGTCGGTCTGCGTATTAAAACTGACGCTTCTGCATATGACGAAGATAATTTCTTAAAGGCCACGGAGCACAATGCTCCGGCCGCTCCGCCGCGCGGCCGGATAGCCGGGTGCCGCGCCTGTCACCAATCCCTGGGCAACAGCACCCGGTTATTTGCCGGCGGTCATGTGGATTCCGGCGGCGGAAGGTCGATGCCGAGGGCTTCGCAAAGCGGTCCGAGATGTTTCTCGTAGCGGCGCCAGCTTCCGATCGACCGGCGGTAGATCGGCTCGCGCACCTGCATCAGGCTCGCCGTGCGCACCATGCGCTCGGTGCGATGGAAGTCGAGGCAGGCATCCTCCCAGTCGAGGCCGCAATGATCGAGCACGCGGCGCGACACGCCCTCGAGGTCGTCGACCAGATCCTCGTATCGAACGTCCATCAGGACGCCGGGCGGCAGCACCTGGTGCCAGTGTTCCATCACGCCCTCATAGCCCCGGTAGTAGTGGCCGAGCTCGGTCAGGTCGTAAGCAAAGGGCTGTGAGCCGGTGAACAGCAGCGAGTAGCAGGAAACGCAATTGTCGAGCGGGTCGCGCCGCGTGTTGATGATCCTGGCGCGCGGGAACGCCGCATGGATCATCCCGACGAACAGGAAGTTCAGCGGCATCTTGTCGACGATGCGCTCGGCCTCGGGCGCCAGCGTCCGAACGCGGGCGGTGTACTCCTGACCGATCTTCGTCATCTCCTCGGGTGGCAGCAGCGTGATCAGATCGGGATACGCCGGAACGATCTTCTGGCGGTTGGCGCATTCGCCGACGAGATCCTTGAAGGTCTCGAGCTCGCCCGCGCCGAAGACCTTGGAATGGCTGGCCAGCACCTGCTCCATCAGGGTGGTTCCTGAGCGCGGCATGCCGACGATGAAGATCGGGGCCCAGGAGTCGTCGCCGTGCCCTGCAACCATGCGAAAGAACTCGGGCGTGAAGCGCGCCGCGACATTTTTCATCATCCCGAGCCGCTGCTCGGAGTCGTAGTCGAAGGTCTTGCGCTTGAGGGTGTTCGCCTTGTGCAGATGCGAGAATGCCTGGTCGTAGTCCTTCAGGTCGGACAACGCCTTGCCCATCGCGAAATGGGCTGCGATCTGCTTCTCCTGATCGAGCCGGTCGACGCGTTCGAGGAGCTGCCGCAGACCAGGAAGCCGGCTGTCGTCCGGCTTGAACTTCGACATGTTCGCGAGATTGAGATGGATCGGCGCGTCGTCCGGCGCCAGCTCCAAGGCATTCTGGAACGCCGCCGTCGCCTCGTCGAAGCGGCCGAGCGCCTGGTAGGCGACGCCGAGATTGTTGTAGGAGCCGAAGCGTTCCGGCTTGATCTTGATGGCCAGCAGGTTCTGCTCGATCGATTCCTCGAGCCGGTTGAGCTCAAGGAAGGCATTGCCGAGATTGCCATAGGCGTCGGCATAGTCGGGCCGGCTCGCGATCGCCCGCTTGTAGTGCTCGATGGCGCGCTCGCGATGGCCCTGGCGCAGCAGCACGTTGGCGATGTTGTTGTGGGTCTCGGCGTGTTCAGGACTGAAGTCGAGAACCTTGAGATAGTGCTTCGCCGCCTCGATGTCCTTGCCCGCCGTATAGAGCAGGTTGCCGAGCGCAAAATGCGCATCGAGGTGCTGCGGCTTGTTGTCGATCGCCCGCCGGAGCAGGGCCATCGCCTCGTCGATCAGCCCCTGGTTCTGGCGCACCATGGCGAAGGCATAGAGGATGCCGGCGTGGCTCGGCGCCAGCGCAAGTGCCGTCTCGTAGTGCTGGACGGCCGTCTCATAATGGCCGGCGGAGGCCTCGACGGCTCCGATGCTGCCATGGGCCTCGGCGGACTTGTCGTTCACCGCGACCGCGCGCCGGAAGAACTCCTTGGCCTCGTCGAGCCGGTTGGTGGTGGTGCAGACCATGCCGAGCCCGACCAGCGCGTCGAACTGGTTCGGCTGCCCCGCGAGGATCAGCTTGAAGATCGTCTCGGCATCCTTGAAGTCACCGCGGCCTTGCAGCTTCTTTGCCACGGCGGCGGCGCCTTCGGCCAGAGTCTGCAGCGATCCGGCCTGCTGCGAAGCGAAGGAAAGCGATGCTGTCGTCGGCGTCACCACGGGCGGAGCGACGTTCACCGGCTGGGGCGGCTTGGCGCCCGCGATCGCCTCGGCAATCGTCGGCCGCACGGCCTCGCTGCCGAGCGCATCGAGCAGCGGCTTGAGCCGGTCGCCATACATGCGCCAGCGGCCGACCGATCCGGAGAACAGCGGCTTACGGACCTGGACCAGGCTGGCGGTGTTCACCGGACGCTCGTTCTCGTGGAACGACAGGCAGGCGTCATCCCAATCGAGCCCGCAATGCGCAACGATCTTGCGGGCATGCGCATCGAAGTCGCGCACCATGTCCTCATACGTCACCTCCAGCATGACGCCCTCTGGCAGCACCGAGCGCCAATGGCTCATCAAGGCGTCGTAGGCCCGGTAGTAGCGGCCGAGCTCGGCCAGATCGTAGGCGAAGGGCTGCGGCTCGGCGAACAGTTGGGTGTAGCAGGACAGGCAGGTGTCGATCGGATTGCGCCGGACGTGAATGATCCGGGCATTCGGCAGCGCGAGATGGATCAGCCCGGCGAACAGGAAGTTCGACGGCATCTTGTCGACGATGCGCTTGGTGTCCGCCGGCAGGTCCGTGAACCGGTCGAGATAGGCGTGCGCGAGGGTCGTGATGTCGGCGTCGGACAGCTTGGCGAGCATCTCCGGATAGTCACCGCGGTCACGATCGGTGAACAGCCCCGCGGCGGCCGCGAAATAGTTGACCTCGCCGGCGCCATGCACGGCGGAATGGCTGGCGAGGAGCTGCTCGACCAGGCTGGTGCCGGACCGGGGCATGCCGATGACGAACACCGGCGCGTGCGATGGATCGCCATGGCCTGCGCGCGCCTGTAGCATGTCCCTGGAGAACACCGCGCGGATGCGCTCGATCTGGCGCAGCGTCTGGTTCTCGTCATAGTTGATGCGGCGGCGCTCGAGAGCATTGCCGGCGTTGAGGTGCACCAGCGACCGTTCGCCGTCCTTGATGTCGGCATAAGCCCGCCCGAGGGTGAAGTGCAGGGCGATGCGCGCATCCTCGGTGAGTGTCTCCGATCTCGCGGCCAGATCCTGCAGAGGTGCCCAGCGCGCGTCGTCGACCGCGAACGGCTTGACCACGCCGTAATTGAGGTGCGTGCCGATACTGCGCGGGTTGACAGCCAGGGCCGATTCATACGCGAGCGCCGCCTCGTCGAGCCGCCCCAGGATCATCAGCACGCCAGCGAGATGGTTCATCGTCGTGGCATCGCGGGGATCGTGGGCGAGGGCGGTTCGATAGCTCGCGACGGCGTCCTCGTAGCGCTGGATGTCGCGCAGCGCATCGCCGCGGTTGCGGTGGGCGACGGCATAGTCGGGGCGCCGGCGTACCGCCTCGTCGTAATGCGCGAGCGCCAGGTCGTGCTTGCCGCGCGATCGCAGCGCATTGGCGAGGTTGTTATGGGCCTCCGGGAAGTCCGGCCGCGCGGCGATGGCACGCTCGTAATGGAAGATGGCGGCAGGGCCGCTCTTCATCTCCAGGTGCAGATTGCCGAGATTGTAGTGCGCCTCTGCGAGCCGGGGGTTCAGGGCAAGGGCCTGCTGATAGGTGTGGATCGCGGCGTCGAGCTGACCGGTGGCCTGCTGACAGCCGCCGATGTTGAGCAGCACGACCGGCGCGTTGGGCTGGATCGCGAGCGCGCGCGAGTAGTGGACAATGGCTTCCGAGTGCCGCCCAAGCATGCGGCAGGCGTCGCCAAGGCTGGCGGCGGCTGCGGCGAAATCCGGCCGCGCGTCGAGTGCGGCCTCGTGATGCGCGAGCGCGCGCTCGTACTGGTCGAGGCGCTGCAAGGCAAAGCCGAGCGCCTGGTGCGCATCGGCGCTGCCCGCGTCCGCAGCCAGCAACAGCTCCAGATGCCGAACCGCGCCGGCAGGATCGCCGAGGCTGGTGAGCGCGCTGCCGAGCAGAAGCCTGGCCTCGGTCGAGGTCTCGTCGAGCGCGACGGCGCGCTGCAGATGCGCGCTCGCTTTGGCGAGGTCGCCGAGGCCTGCGAAGGACTTGCCGAGCGACAGGTGCAGATCCGCGGCGTCACCGGCTTCCTCTGCGGCCTGGTCGAGCAGGTCGCGTGCCTCATGTGTGTCGCCGAGCTGCAGGCGGACCATGGCGAGGCTGCACAGGGTGCGGAAATGACGGGGCTGAAGCGAAAGAACCTTCCGGTAGGCCTGCTCGGCGATGCGCAAGGCTTGATCATTGAGCGCGGCCGCCGACGGCTGTCTGCCGTCGGACGCTGCGGGGACGAGGCGGGGACGGAAGGCGACGGCGAGCTCGTTCATGATGGCAACTTGCTGAATGTTCGACGAATGCCGTTGTCGAGGCGGATTGAAGCGAAACGGAGGCTTAGGTGAGGCCGATCGCAAACGGTCGGCTAGAACCCTTCGAGCAGCGGATGGAGCTTGTCCGGCCACGTGCAGCGTCGATGGCCGGTGCTGCCACAACGCAACGAGCCGGCGTAGACCCAAGGGATCTGCGCCGGCCAATGTTGGTCAGGTTGCTGAAGGCGTCAGCCCCACATGTGGTGCATCGCGTGGTGGTGGGACATGTCCGGACCGCTCGAGGCTGCTGCCGCCGTTGCGGCCGTGGCCGCGGCTGCCGCCGTGTGGTGGCTGCTATGATGGCTGTGGTGGCCGCCGCAGTGATGCGTCGTGGTGGTGTTGTTGCCGCCGGTGGTTCCTCCGCCGGCCGTTCCACCGCCCGTCGTGCCGCCACCGGTCGTCCCACCACCCGTGGTGCCGCCGCCCGCAGTGCCGCCTCCGGTGGTGCCACCACCGGTCGTGCCACCTCCGCCCATGCCGCCGCCGGGCGTGGTCGTGCTCGTAGGCGTTCCGCCCGTGCCGTTGGCGATGTTCGGATTGGCGCCCGCCGGCATGCCGGTGCCCTGGGCAATGCCATTGACCGCAGTCGCTGTCACGAAGCTCGTCGCTGAGGTCACGTAGGCCGATCCGCCGATCGCGATGTTGTTGCCCGCAATGTCTCCGGCATTGCCGATGTAGTTCGCGGCGGCAGCCTTCAACATCGCCTGATCGGTCGCCAGGGCTGCACCCGTGTCGCCGTTCATGATGCCCATCAATGCCTTGGTGGCCATGATGGTGTCAGACTGCAGAGCTCCGGCGGCGAGCTCGTCGTCGAACCGTCCCTTGAACACCGCCCCCTGCGCCGCATCGAACGCGGCGCCAAAGTTCTGGTAGTTCGTGATCTGGTCGATCAGGGCCTGTGACGCCGTACCTGTTCCATTTGCGACCGCAACCAACTTCGCACCCAGCGTATTGCCCTCGGCGAGGAACGACGCCCAGAAATTGGTCTGCGCCTGATTATCCTGGAACTTCGTGACGGTCCCGGTCAGGCCGCCGGGCATTTCGGAGAACCCGCCGATGTGACCAGGCGCGCCGGTGCCGCCCGCCGCTGCGTTGAGCGCCGCGTCGTTCTGAAACACGTCGATCATGTCGACGATGTTGTCGGCGGAGCCGCGCAGCGCCGTCGGATTGGCCATCGTCTCGGCGACATCGTATTTGTTCAGCTGAAGGTTTGCTTGGCTGAGCAGCGTCATCAGGTGAAGTGTCGTCGTTTGGGCCGCAACGGCGGTTTCACCGGCTTCAATCGCAGCGAGCTTCGCGGGGTCATTCAGGATCGCCTGAAGGCCCTGCGTCACGGCCGTAAAATCAGCCTGGATCTGGTTGATGTTGTTGGCGCTCATGCCGCCCAGCGAAAGGTCAGCGGCGGCATTGAACACCGTTCCGATAGCGGTCAGGTCGCCCGCGGCCGCTGCAGCGAGATTGGTGGCGCTGTCGTTGCCGGCGGGAAGGCTCTGGAACGCCACGTCCATGGCACCCGTGTTGGCCAGGAAGGGAACGTTGTTGAGCGCGGCCGAGAGATGCGCGTCACCCTGGATCTGCGCCAGGATCTGCATCTGCACGTTGTGGATGGTCTGGTCGGCCTCGGCGAGGGTCGCCGGGTTGGTCGTGTTGGGCGCGGCGTTGATCAGCGTCGTGATCTCGTTCGAGACCTGGGTGAGCACCGCGGTGTCGGTCGCGTTGAGCGTGAATGCCTTGCCGCCGATCGTGACATCTCCGGGATTGGCCAGCATCGCGTTGATGTCGTTCTGCACGGCATGCAGGTCTGTGGTGTAGCTGCCGAGGAACGGGTTGGAGTTGCCGCTGTTCTGGGGCGTCGAGAACAGACCGGTCGAGATGCGAACCGCGTCGTTGAACACGACGCCGGCCTGGACGAGGTCGGTCGACGGGTTGAGCGCAGAGGCGCGAACCAGCAGATTGGACGTGCCATTCGCCAGCGCCGTCGGGTTGAAGGTATTGGCTGCCATTGATCATCTCCCCAAGTTTCAACCCGGCGTCTGCTGCTTGGCGTATCGGCAGCACGCGGGCGTTGATCGGGCAGCGACGTCTCGTTCGCTCCTTCGCGGAACGGGCGAAATGTCGCAGCCTCAGAGCACCTGGGAATTATTTGCTCCAATGGGGCCAAAAGAAGCGCCGCGGAGTCCTCAAATATGATGTTGTTCGGGCAAATGGCTCCTGTCGCAGCCGGGTCACGGCGACGGTCGGAAGCTTACTAACTCGTTGATTTCTGTCGTGGCATCCCCGCAACATCGTCGCTCAGCGGCGCTTCGACGCACGGTCCAGACAAGAAGTTGCCCCGATCTTGCGACCGGTCACCGATCTCTCCTTAGAAAAGTTCCAGCGTGACGAGCCTCCGCGGTGCGGAACGGAACGTGCATCTTTGTTGATCTTCCGAGGCCTCCTTCTTCAACGCGTGTCGTCTCGCCCGGCTCATTGTCCTTCTCATTTCCCCCGGGAGCACTGCGCGAGTGGACCTCATCTGCTTGTGCTCCCGGGTATCCGTATCCCAGCCGCAGCGGCTGCTGCGGCTGCCTCGTCAACCCCACATGTGATGCATCGCGTGGAGATGCGACATGTCGGGCCCGGCAGCCGCGGCCTGGCTCATATGCGCGCCCTGGCTTTGATCGTGATGATGGTGATGATCGCTGTGATGCGTGGCGTTGCTGCCGTTGTTGGCCGTGGTACCCGTCGACGTGCCGCCAGCCGCCGTTCCGCCGGTCGACGTGCCTCCGTTCGCCGCGGTGCCACCGGCTGCAGCGCCACCGGCGGCGGTGGTTCCTGCCGCAGCAGTGCCGCCGGTGCCGTTGGCCAGGTTCGGTGTCGCGGTGACCGGAATGGTGCCGTGCGCGGTCCCCTTGATTGAGGTCGCCGCCGAGACCGTCGTGGCCGTCCCAACATAGGTGCCGCCATTGACCGGAATGTTGTTGCCGGAGACGTCCATGGCGTCGGCGGCAAAGCCCTGGCCGGCCGCGGCGACCATCGCCTTGTCTGCCGCAAGTGCTGCGCCGGTGTCGCCGTTGAGGATGCCTTGCAGGCCCTTGACCGCGTTGGCGGTGTCGGCTTCGAGCGTGCCGCTGAGCAGTTCGTTGTCGAACCGACCCTGGAACACGGCCCCCTGGGCGGCGTCGAAATTGGCGCCGAACTGCTGGTAGTTCTGGATCTGCGTGATCAGGGCCGCGCTCGCCTGCGCACCGCCGGTCGAGATTTTCTGCAGCGTGGCATTGATGGTGTTGGCCTCGGCCAGGAATGCGGCCCAGAAATTCGTCTGTGCCTGGTTGTCCTGAAATTTGGTGACCGTCCCTTTGAGCCCGCCCGGATCCTCGGCAAAGCCGCCCGCATGGCCGGCGTTGCCGTTGCCACCTGCCGCCATGTTGAGGTTGGTGTCGCCCTGGATGATGTCGATGATGTCGAGCAGGTTGTCGGCCGTGCCGCGGAGAGCGGCCTGATTGCCGGTGGTCGCAGCCTGATCATACTTGCCCAGCTGCAGGTTGATCTGGCCGAGCGCTGTCTGCAGATGGATCGTCGTCAGCGCCGCGGCGTTGGCAGTCTCGCCAGCCTCGATCTGCGCGAGCTGGGTCTTGTTGTTGAGGATGGCCGTCAGTCCGTGCTGGACGGCGGTGAAGTCCGCGGTCACCTCGGCAAGGTTACCGGTGTTGATGCCGCCCGAGGCGACCTCGACGGCCTTGTTGAAGACCAGACCAACGTCCTTCAGGCTGTTGCCGGCGGTAGCGGCGGCAAGACTCGCCGGATCGTCCGCGCCCGCGGGCGACGTCTGGAAGGCGACGTCCTGGCCGCCGGTATTGGCGAGGAAGGGGACGTTGTTCAACGCGTTCGCCAGATGCGCGTCGTTGTGGATTTCGCCGAGGATTTCCTGCTGCAGCGCGTGGATCGTCTGGCTTGCCGCTGCCGATGTGCTGGCGTTGGCGAACTGTCCCGCCGCCTGCAGCAGTGTGCCCAGTTGCCCCTCGACATTGGTCAGCACCGCCGTGTCGGTCGCGTTCAGGGCGAAGGTCTTGCCGCCGAGCGTGACCTGACCAGGGTTGGCCAGCATCGCCGCAATATCGGTCTGCACCGCCGTGATGTCGGCCTGGTAGCTGGTGAGGAAGGCCGGCGAGTTGCCGCTGTTGGCGAGGCTGAAGAGGCCGAGCGAGGCGCGCACCGCGTCGTTGAAGACGACGCCAGCCTGCACCAGGTCGGTCGAATGCTGGATCGCCGTGGCACGGGTCAAAAGGTTCGAGGTGCCGTTGGCAAGCGCGGTCGGGCTGAAATTCACCGGCGTGGCGCCACCAGCCGGCGGCGTCGACGATGAGCCGCCGGTGCCGTTGGCAATGTTCGGGGTTGCCGTGACCGGGATCGTGCCCTGGGCGAGTCCGTGCACCGACGTGGCCGTCGAGACCGTGGTCGCCGAGCCGACATAGGTCGCGCCGCCGATCGCGATGTTGTTGCCGGAAACGTCCATGGCGTCGGCCGCGAAGCCCTGGCCGGCCGCGGCGAGCATCGCCTTGTCCGCGGCAAGCGCAGCGCCCGTATCGCCGTTCAGGATGCCTTGCAGGCCCTTCACCGCGGCCGCCGTGTCGGCTTCGAGCGTGCCGCTCAGAAGCTCGTTGTCGAAGCGGCCACGGAAGACGTTGCCTTGCGCGGCATCGAAATTGGCGCCAAATGCCTGATAGTTCTGGATCTGAGTGACCAGTGCGGCGCTGGCCTGCGCTCCGCCGGTTGCGATCTTCTGCAGGGTCGCGTTGATGGTGTTGCCTTCCGCCAAGAAGGCGGCCCAGAAATTCGTCTGCGCCTGGTTGTCCTGGAACTTGGTGACCGTGCCGGTCAACCCGCCCGGATCCTCCGCGAACCCGCCGGCATGGCCCGGCATGCCGTTGCCGCCCGCGGCCTTGTTCAGATTGGCGTCGTTCTGAATGATGTCGATGCTGTCGAGCAGATTGTCCGCCGTGCCGCGCAGCGCAGCCTGATTGCCGGTTGTTTCTGCCTTGGCATACTGGTTGAGCTCGAGATTGATCTGCCCGAGCACCGTTTGCAGATGGATGGTCGTGAGCGCGGCCGCGTTCGCGGTCTCGCCCTTCTCGATCTGCGCCAGCTGGGTCTTGTTGTTGAGGATGTTGGTCAGGCCCTGCGAGATTGCGGTGAGGTCGTTCGTTACCTCCTGCAGGTTCGCGGTGCTGATGCCGCCGGAGGCGAGGTCGACGACCTTGTTGAAGACGAGGCCGACATCCTTCAGCGTGTTGCCTGCGGTCGCTGCGGCCAAGGTCGCCGCATCATCGGCACCGGCCGGCGTGTTCTGGAAGCCGACGTCCTGGCCGCCGGTGTTGGCGAGGAAGTTGACCTTGTTGAGCGCGCCGGACAGATGCGCGTCGCCGTTGATCTCCTGCAGGATCTCCTGCTGGACCGCGTGCAGCGTCTGATCCGCGGCTGTGATCGTCGCAGCATTCGTGGTCTGCGGTGCGGCCGTGAGCAGCGTCGAGATCTGCGCCTGCACGTTGGTGAGAACGGCGGTGTCGGTCGCATTCAGCGTGAAGGCCTGGCCGCCCAGGGTCACCTGGCCGGGATTTGCGAGCATCGCGGCGATGTCGTTCTGTACGGCGTGGAGATCGGTCGTGTAGCTGCCGAGGAACGGGTTCGAGTTGCCGCTGCCTGCCTGCGTGAACAGGCCGAGCGAGGCGCGCACCGCATCGTTGAACACCACGCCGGCTTGGACGAGGTCGGTCGACATCTTGAGCGCTGAGGCGCGCACCAGCAGGTTCGACGTTCCGTTGGCCAGCGCCGTCGGGTTGAAGGTGTTATTCGCCATAGATCATCTCTCCCCAAGTTCATCCGACGCCCGGCAGGGCCCCGTACCGAAACTGGCCGGACGATGCGGAAGCGCATCGGCCCTGCGTCGGACGTGCTGCGCCGCGCCTCACGCCCGTGCGCCGCTGTGTCGCGCGCTTTTCTGACGCGCGCTACTTTGTCGCACCTCGCTATATGTTCGGAGCAATCGGGCCAAAAAAGGCGTGGGGGAGTCCGCAAATATGTTGTTCTCGGGACATCGCGGATCTGTGACAGATGCGCCGCGATCGCGTGCCAAGTGATTGATTTCTGGCGGCAAGCAGCAAATGCGGAGTGCGGCGATCGGGCGCGAATTGCATGTTGTCGTCAAGATGCTGCCTGCATCTCGCCGGTGAGTGGCCGGTCTCCAGAGATCAGACGCAGGGTTGGTCTGATGCGCTTAAGGCTGCCCAGCGACGAGGGCGCGCGGCATTGTCGCAGCGCGATTGCTGGAAAAACGCCACGATGGATCGTCTGTCCGGGGGAGTGAGAGGCGAACGCGCCTGGGCGTATCGGCCGACCTCGCCGTGCGCCGTTCAGGACGGCGGCGCGGCCTGACGCTGTGCCAGGAGCGCAGTCCTGATCTTCTGCAGCAGTGTGGTGTAGAGCTGATTCCAGGCCGGGTCATTCTGCCCGTTCGCGTCCAGCCCTTGCTTGGTCAGGCCCAGGCTGATCCGGTAGACGGCGAGCGCGCCGTCGATGTTGCCGAGTGGAATGAAGGCATCGCCCAGACTCTGGTAGGAATTTGCAAGCGCCTGCTGCAGCGACGGATCGTTGGCGACCGTGTTGGCGAGGTGGGTGATCAGCGCGGTATTGGCGCGACGCTGCTCGAAGGCTTCGGCATGGCGGCCCTGGGCGGCGAGCACGTCCGCCAGCAGAGCGTGGCACCACGCGAGGTCGCGCTCAAAGCTGAGATTGCCGCGGTGAGCTGCGGTCAGCTTCCGGATGATGGCGAGGCTGGCGGAATAGGCGGCATGCGCAGCCTCGAGGTTTCGCTGAACGAACAACACGGCGCCAATGCGGTTCAAGGCGACCGAGAGGTTGCGTTGAAACCCGGCGTCGTCCGGATTGGCTGCGGTCAGGTACCTGACGATGGCGATGCTCTGCTTGTAGTTCTGCAGCGCGCCCATGAGATCGCTCGCGGTGGCTGCGCGATCGCCTTCCGCGATGCCGGCGGCAGCCTGATCCAGCAGCCTGCCGGCGGCGACCGTGACGCCGACTGCAAGGCCCCCGCGGGCAACGTCGCCGCACGGTCGCGCCAGCAGTGCTGCGAGCGCGACCGGTTCGTCGCTCTCGACGGATTCCGGCGCAGACTCTGCCCTCGAGGTTCGATGCCGATCAAAGGACGCAGGCGCCGCCTGCTGCTGAGAGGTGCGCGGTTGCGGATACAATCCCTGTCCGAATCCGGGAATTCGGCGCAACATGCCCTCGACCTGCGCGGCCGTGATCAGGCGCGTGCATTCGAACTGTCGGGACGTGCCCTGCCATCGCGGGCACCACAGAAAGTCCTCATGGTCGAAGCGATGACTGGCATCATTCCAGCAACTGTTGCAGGCGTGATGGTTGATGACCCGATAGGGGGTCGCAAACTCGTTGGTCGGGTGGGTGAAGCCGCTGATCAGCACGACCGGAGTGCCGACCGCCCAGGCCAGCCATGACAACCCCGAGGAAAGGCCGATGAAGAATGCGGCATGCTTGAGCCAGCGGGCACGCTCGGGCAGCGGCCGGTCGCCGGTCTGATCCTCGGCTGCGGCGGGAATTTGCGTCCGGTAGGCGCCGTGGCTGCGCTCCGCGGTCTGATCGATGCAGATCACGCGATAGCCGGTCGCGCGGAGGAAGGCCACGATGCTCTGCCAGCCCTCGGGATTGTTCCAGTGCTTGCACGCGGTCGTTGCCTGCATGGCGATGCAGACATAGGGGTCCTCGATGGGACGGCTGTCTTCGCTCAACGCGACGCGAGGTGGACGCTCGGCCGGATCCACGCCGAGAATGTGAGCTGCGGTCCGATGCAGGCCGACCTGCCGGAAATCACAGGGCTGATGGACCAGCTCGGCATCGTCGAAGAACAGCCCGACCGAGTAGGTTGCGTAGTATCGCTCCGGCTGGACCGTCTCGTGGCTGAGGAATGCGATGTCAGGGTAGGCGTCGCGGAACAGCGGGATCAGCGGCTCGCCCATCGCACAGCTCAGGCGGCACCGATGCAGGTCCTTGAACTTCACTGCATAGCTCATCCAGCCGATGATGTCGCCGATCGTGCCGACCGGGAATTGGATCAGGACGTCGCGGTCGGTGGCGTCATAGTCGTGGCACAGCAGCAGCTCGGGCCCTGACCACACTTCGAGCCTGAACGGGACAAAGTAGCGTTTGCTGCTGTTGACGTGCCCAGAACGCAGGTCGATGTCGAACAGGACGTTGGCGGTCTCGAGATCGCTCAATCGGACGTGCCAGGCGTGTCCGGTGTCGGGCAGCATGACACGACAGCCGTCGTTGAAGTCGAAGCGCAGCCCCTGGGGACCCTCCTGGGTCGGCACGGCCGCTGGCGGCGGCAGTCGCGGCTTGCGTGCGTGATCAGACGCCTCGTTGCGGGCGCCGGGCTGGGCGGACGGTAACGCACTTGCCGGCACCATCGCCGGGTCTGAGGTGCGGGGAAAATTTGCAACGTTCATGTCGAGGTGCTGACGCGATCTGCGTTCATTCGTGAGCGATGACGCCGACCGCGGCCGTTCGGTCTTGTTACTCCACGAAGGCGCGGCGCCACTGATCTAGAACCGGCTTCATCAGATAGCTGAGCATCGTCCGGCTGCCGGTTTGAACGTAGACTTCGGCCTGCATGCCGGGCATCAGGTTGACGTTGCCGAGCCGCTTGCGCTCCTCGTCGGACAGCGTGATCCTGACCGTGTAGAAGGTGGAGCCGGTTCGTGGGTCATTGGTGATATCAGGCGACACGAACGAGACCTGGCCGCTCAATTTCGGCGTGGTGCGCTGGTTGAAGGCGTTGAAGTGGACCATCGCATCCTGCCCGGTGTGAACGTGATCGATATCCTTGGGCTGGACGTGCCCTTCGACCTGCAGTTCGTCCGAATCGGGGACCAGCTCCATGACGGTCTCACCCGGCTTGATGACGCCGCCGATGGTGTGGATCGCGAGCTGGTGGATGGTGCCGGAGTTCGGCGCGCGCATCTCGATGCGATCGAGCTGGTCGCGCGCGGCGACGCCCTTCTCGACCAGATCGCCTTCCTTGGCCTGGGACTCGCTGAGGTCCTTGACCACCTCACTGCGGAAATCCTGATCGATCTTGACGGTCTGGAGCTCGGCTTCGCTGATCTTGGACCTCGTCTCCGCCACGCTGGACACCAGCTGGCCGCGTTCACCGTCGATCCGAGCGGCTTCCCGCTGCAGCGTGGTCAGTCGCGTCAGCGGAACGAGCCGCTTGTCATAGAGCTCCTGCACGCCGGCCAACTCGCCCTTGATCAGCTCGATCTGCTTGTTCTTGGATTCGAGCTGAGACTCCATGCCGCTGATTTCGTTGTTCAGCTGGACGATGCGGCCCTGCAGCAGCTCTTTTTGGCTCTTGCGGGTCGTGGCACGGGCCTTGAACAGCGCGTTCTCCGACGCGATCACGGTGCGGACGTTCGGATCGTCCTGACGTGAGGTCAGAGTGGACGGATAGTCCGGCTGATCGAGACCGTCACGCTCGGCCGAGAGCCGCGCAATCTTGGCGCGCTGCTCGTTCAATTGCTTGGTGATCGCCTGGAGCTGGGCCTGGCTCTGCGTAGCGTCGAGCCGCACGAGCAGATCGCCCGCCGCGACGCGCTTGCCGTTGTCGACCTTGATTTCCGCGACAATGCCGCCGGTCGGATGCTGAATGGCCTTCACGTTGGATTGCACCACGAGATTGCCGGGGACCACGATCGCGCCGGCGAGCGGCACGAGGGTCAGCCAGCCGCCGCCGAGAACGCCGGCGACAAGCAGCACCCGCAAGCCGAGACGCAACTCGTTCTCGAACATGCGGCTGACGCGCGGCACCAGCGATTCGTCCGAGCCGTCGTCGAGATCGGCCGCCGTTCCTTGCGTCGCAATGAAGGTCATGCCGGTGGTCAAGGCCGTGCCGGCGGTGCCGACCAGGCGGCCGACACGGGTTTGCGGAACGGCAGGCGCATGCGCCAGACGGGCGGGGAGGTTCTGCTGCCCGACCGCGCGCGGCGCGCCGACGCCGAAATTGCCGTCGCGTCGTGCATCCTGCAGGTCGAGCAGGGGCGCCGAATTGCTGCCCGCCATGCGCGCGGGCGGATGGCGCGGCGGCGGCGACAGCTCCGGCTCGTTGCCGCGCATCGGTGCGGGCTGCTGCCAGTCCATCTCGCGGATGCCTTCACCCCGGCGTGTCCGGGGCGCCTGGGCGCCGAGACCGAACAGCGACAGCGACGCACCGAGGGCGCGGCCCATGGTGCTGCCCTTCTTCTTCGAACGCGGCTTTGGCCTGCCTGGCGACGGTGGCGGACGCCGTCGCTTCTTGCCGCCGTCCCGTGTGCCGTGGCGCTGCCGCGGGTCCTCGTCGGAGCCGTCGTCGAATGCGCCCTGCAGCCGCTGCAGCTCGAGGATCAATGCATCGCCCTGCGGACCGACCGCGCGAGTCTTCGGTCGCACATAATCGTCGTCGTCGAACGGCCTGAAGTCGTTGATGTGTTTCATTGATCAAGCGCTTTCTGCTGGGGCGGCGCGACGAAGCGAGCGGGCGTTCGGATTTGGCGCCGCTGCGGGAGCAGCAACCCTGGGCGGAGCGGGGGCATGCGTGACGGCGGGTCCCGCGGCCTTGTTGGCTCCGGCGACGCGGGCAAATATCTCCTGGCAGGGACCGAATGCGATCGCCTTGCCCTCGTACAGCACCAGCGCCATGTTGAGCGCATTCAGCGCGCTGGGACGGTGCGAAATCACGATCACGATGCTCTGGTTCTGCTGCCGCATGATCTGAATGGCGCGGCTGAGCGCGTTCTCGCCGTCGGTGTCCAGATTGGCATTCGGCTCGTCGAGGACGATGAGAAAGGGATCGCCATACACCGCGCGGGCCAGACCCACGCGCTGCCGCTGACCGGCCGACAGCGACATGCCGCCTTGGCCGATTCGCGTCGAATAGCCTTCCGGCAGCCGCAGGATGATGTCGTGCACGCCGGCGATCTGCGCCGCCTTCAGAATCGCATCCGAGCTCGCATTCTCGTCGAAGCGGCAGATGTTGTCGGCGATGCTGCCGTCGAACAGGGCAACGTCCTGCGGCAGGTAGCCGATGTGGCGGCCGAGATCCTCGTTGCTCCATTGGTCGAGCGCTGCGCCGTCGAGGCGGACGGATCCATGCTGTGCAGGCCAGATGCCGACCAGCGCCTTCGAGAGCGAGGTCTTGCCGGATGCACTCGCGCCGAGCAGTGCCAGACCCGTGCCTGCCTTGATCGAGAACGACACGTTTTGAACAATCGGCCGATCGGTGCCCGGCGCGGTGACCGTCAGCTCCTGTACGGTCAGCTCGCGGAACGGGCGGGGCAACGCGACCGGCGGCGCTTCCGGCCTGGCGGTGGCCTTGCAGATATCGCGCAGACGCGCGATGCCCTGGCGCGCGGCGACCAGCTGTTTCCAGCTGCCAAGTGCGATCTCGATCGGGGCGAGCGCGCGGCCCATCAGGATCGACGAGGCCATCATCACGCCGCCGGAGGCCTGCTCGGAGACGACGAGCGCCGCGCCGATGCCGAGCATGCCCGATTGCAGGATGAAGCGCAGCACTTTCGCGGCGGCTCCGAGATTGGCGTAGACATCGCTCGCGCGAATGTTGTCCTTCAGATAGCGCTCGTTGACGGCGTTCCAGCGTGCCGAGAAGCGATCCAGCATTCCGAGCGCGCGAATCACCTCGGCATTGCGCTGGGTGGCGTCGGCGAGAACCTGCCGCGCGGCGCTCGTATCGCTGGCGGATTTACTCGCCTGACGCGACAACCGGTCGGTCACCAGCGTCATCGAGATGATTCCGGCCGTGCCGATGACGGCCGTGATGCCGATCAGCGGATGAAACAGAAACATGCCGATCAGGAAGATCGGTATCCATGGCATGTCGAGAAAGGCGGTTGGTCCCATGCTCGACATAAAGGCGCGCAGCTGGTCGAGATCGCGCAGCGGCTGCTGCATCAGCATCGGCTTGGTGCCGCGCAGGGGCAGGGTGGCCAGAGCGTGATGAATCGCGTCCTGCAAGCTCGCGTCGAACACGGTCGCCACCCGGCACAGCATGCGGGTGCGCAACGCGTCGAAATAACCCTGAATCAGATAGACGGCTAGAATCATCACCGACAGGCCGACGAGCGTGGCGAGATTCTTGCTCGGAACGACGCGATCATTGACCTGCATCATATAAACCGAGCCCGAGAGCATCAGGATGTTGATGACGCCGCTGAACACGCCGATGCCGGCCATGCGTTTGACAGCCTGGCGCAACCCGCGCGTCACCGGATCGTCGCTTCCCGAGAGAAGGTCGTTGAGGGCAGCCGCGGCTTTCGTTCTCGGGCGGTCTTGAGCCAGACTCATCCAGGCGCGTCTCCCAAACACAGTGCTTCACTCCGCGCTATTGACAGTCGATACCGACGATTTTCCGGCAACAATTGGACAAGTGGGCAATTCCGTCGCAGCGTCGCGGGTAAACGACCGGCACGAGGCGCGATGCGCCGGGGCGGCTCTGAAAAAGTGTGGCATCGTTCAGCGCGATCGGGTCCGTGCGAAATCCGTCCGCGATCGTCGATAGTTGCAGCGTGATAGCAGCCATCGGCACGCGACGCGTGTCACACATTCGTCCGTCTATCACCTTGGTTCCGTACTCATTGGTCGCGGTCCGGGCCGAATGACGCCACGAAGCCGAATAAATCTTCCTGCGGTGCAACGCACAGGCGTTGTCATCTCGATCATGCGGTATTCGATGATGGTGCGGAGAACGATCATGATGGCGGCGGCAACACAAGGACATGCGGCTCCGCGCACCAATCCAAGACGTGCAATCAGCTCAGCCGGGCATGGCGACCGACGATGTGTTCTATCATCGAACGTGCGGCCGCTGTGGAACCGGTGACCCGCCAAGCATCGGGCGCACGAGATCAACATCAACTCCAGGGAGGACGAAGCAGATCAGTCCGCGTGCGATCCGAGCAACTCGTCACCGGCTCGGGCCACGGCAGCTGATCAACCATAGGCGTGATCCAACCGATCACGCTCAAGCGTAGCGGGGCAACGATTGGGTGCAGAACGGCGCCGTAACGCCGAAGTCGGACGAAGTTGCTCACTTAGTAAAGCGTATCCGGGGGACGACAAAGTTGCTGGACGACATCACCATCGAGACGCGTGATGCGGGAATGGATTCGGGTCGAGGGGCGGCCCGCAGGGTTGAATACTTGATCATCCTGCGCCGGATCGGTCCGCTGAGACGAAATACGGTCGCCAGGTCGGCGGTGAATCGCGCCGATCGCGTGCGCGCAGCTCTGGAGGCGCACGCATGAAGATCCGCAAGACCGACTATGGAACGATCATCCTGCACTGGACCCTGGTTGGGGCCACGGTGATCGCGTTCCTGACGGGGCTTCGCATGGCGACCGAAGCGCCTGGACACGCATGGATCGCCAACAATCTCGACTGGCTGCTGCCCCGGCACCGGACCTGGACCTGGCACATGCCGGCTGGGGTCGTGCTCGCGAGCGTCGCCGTCGCCTACATGATCTATATCTCGAAGTCAGGGCTCGGCCGTCGCGTCACCATCGACAAGATGCGCTTCAAGGGCTTGCTCGGCCGCCGGCCGGCGCGGCTGGGCTCGATCAGCGTGATGCTGCATTGGGTGCTTTTCATCTCCATGGCGATCCTGATCGTCACCGGAGGCATGCTCTTCTTCGGCGTAGCCTCCGGCTACGTCACCATGATGATCCACTGGTACGCGACCTGGGTGATCCCGGCCTTCGTGGTGCTGCACGTCCTGGTTCACTTCAGCATCGGCGGAAAGATGCAGCTCTATCGCGTGTTCCGGCCGGCGCCCTTGCCGCCGCCGCCGCCAAAGCTCGATCCCGTCGAACTCCTCACGATGCTGGTCGAGCAGTCGGAAAAGCTGGAGGAAGCGGAGGCGCCTCCGAGGAGGCCGGCGCCAGCTGCGCGGCCTGCAGCACGTGAGCCGATGCCGGCGCCGCGGCGCATGGAGGAGCCGATGCGGGCCCGGTCCGAGCCGCGTGTGCCGCCGGGCCGCATGCGTCCGCCGCCGACACCTGCCAAGGGCAATTCCCGCCGCCGCAATCCGAGCTTCCAATCCAACCCGTTCATGGTCGCGATCGCCGCAGCCATCGTGATCGGTTCGGCGATGTTCGCCGCCGACTACTACGCCGAGGACACCGTCACGGTGTATCGAATCGCGACATCGGATGCGCCGACGCTTGACGGCGATTCGTCGGATCGTGTCTGGCGCAACATCCAGCCGCACATGGTGACGACCAACCAGGGCGACAATTTCGACGGTACCGGCGAATCGCGCGTCTGGATCAAGGCGGCGCATGACGGCACGTGGGTCTACTTCCTCGTCATCTGGGAGGATCCGACGCGATCGTTGAAGCAGCTGCCGCTGATCAAGAAGGCGGATGGCTGGCATCTCCTGCAGAATGGATTCGACAAGGGCGACGAGAACGATTTCAACGAGGACAAGTTCTCGCTGTTGTTCACGACGCTGCCGATCACCTTGGCCGCGGACCGAACGTTTCACATGAGCTCGCAGCCGATGCCGGACAAGCCGCCGACGCTGTCGGGTCGCGGCATCCACTACACGCCGGCGCCGAATCTCTATGCCGACGCCTGGCTGTGGAAGGCGACGAGCGGCGGCCCGACCGGATGGATGGACGATGATCATTTCGGTCCGCCTGCGGAGCCGACACCGGATCAGGTCAAGGGACTCACGCCCTACAAGGGCGGGTTCGCACCGGATCCGGGGACCGCGAACTATTCGGACAATTTCGTGATCGACAGGGAGGCCGCAAGACTGGGAAATCGGGGCGTGAGACCGAAGCGCCTGCCGAAGGACGTCGCCGCGATGACCGCGGCGATGGGCGAGATCAATCTCGATCCCAACATCGGCGAGAGTGAAGGCGCGCGCTGGTTCATGACAGAGGCCGAATCGGTGCCCTATTCGGCCGAGGCGGATGCCCAGACGCCGATCGGGACCGTGGTGCCCGGTGTTCTCGTCAGCGGCGAGTTCACCGGTGATCGCGCGGACATCCGTTGCGCTGCGCGTTGGGCCGCGGGCCACTGGACGCTCGAAATTGCCCGCAAAATGGACACGAAAAGCAAGTACGACGTTCCGATCAAGAATGGCGTGTTCATGCGTGTCGCAGCGTTCGACCATACCCAGATCAGACATACCAGGCAGATCCGGCCGATGCGACTTGAGGTGCAGTAATGGGTAAGATTTGCAAGATCCAGTACAACAGGGAAACGTTCTACGCGAATGTGGGCGATATCCTGCTCGACGGCGCCATCAACAGTGGCGTGGATCTGCCCCATGACTGCCGCAGCGGAATCTGCGGTTCCTGTAAAGTGACGGTCATCGACGGCAAGCTGTTCGGCGGCATGGAAGGCGACATGGCGCATGCGTGCCAGGCGCGTGTCGTGTCCGACCTCAAGATCATCACGGAGCCCGTGCCGGATACGGTGACGATGAACTGCGAGGTGGGCGATCTCGTGCGGCTCGCGCCCGACGTCGTCGGTGTCACCCTCGAGATGCCGAAGCCGCTGCGATTCTTCCCTGGACAATACGCCAAGGTCCAGTACCGCGGTTTTCCGACACGCTGCTACAGCCCGACCTATCCGATGGTCGGCGCACCCGATAGCCATCTGCTGTATCTGCACATCCGCATCCTGAAGGATGGCTTGGTGTCCTCGGCGCTCGGCCGTGACATCCAGGTCGGCCATCGCGTCAAGCTGACGGCGCCGCTCGGCACCGCGTTCTTCCGTCAGAAGCATCGCGGCCGGATCATCCTGGTGGCGAGCGGCACCGGCTTCGCGCCGATGTGGGCGATCGCGGTCGCCGCCATCACGGAGAATCCGAAGCGCGAGATCGTCTTCATCGTCGTGTCACGCACCTTGCAGTCGTTCTACATGCATCAGGCGCTGTGCCGCTTGGCGCGCTTCCCGAACGTGAAGATCATCCCGATCGTGTCGGAGCCGCAGAACGTCTCGCCGGCGATTCGCAGCGGCCGGCCGACCGAACACATGCCGGAGCTCACGCCGAACGACGTCGTCTACACCTGCGGCGCGCCGGCTATGACGGAGGCGGTCGCGAAGATGTCGCGCGCGGCCGGAGCGAAGTGTCATTGCGATCCGTTCGTCTCGTCGGCGCAGCCCTCCGAGTCGAGCGGCGGACTCATGGATCGGCTGGTCGGGTGGCTCGACAGCCAGCGAGGCCGGCCGGCCATGTTCCAGCCGGCGGAATGAGATCGTTGCGGCCGCGACGCGCGCGGCCGCAGTCCGGCGCTCAGCCGGCCATGAAAGCGAGCAGAGTGCCGGTGGCCGACGCGGGCGGAACGATCAGGCTCGCGCCACTGCGCACCGCTGCCGCGCCCAGAGCCTTTTCGGTGGCGGTCAGATCGTGTGAGGCCAGCACCAGGCCTGCGCCGCCTCGCTCCGGCAGGCCGGCAAGCGACACACCCGGATAGCGCGCTGCGAGCTGGTCCCTGGTCAGGAATACGAAATCGGCGCGGTCACCGCCCGAGGTGACGGTCACGGCGCCGTCGGCTTCGTCCCGGCCGTCGCGATCGATCAGGCGCGACAGGTGAGCCGCGTCCTTGGCCGGATCCGGCGTCACGATCAGCGCCTGCTTCAGTTGCTTGGCGGCGTTGGCATGGCGCATCAGTTCCGGGATCCACACCGTTTCGCGCGTCTTGTGCTGGCAGGCGAAGATGCGCAGGCCGCCCGGAGCCTCCGCGACGGGCCATTGAAACACGCGGAATTTCGCTGCCGAGATGCTGCCGTCGGGCAGGGGCACCGGACGCTCGAAGTCGATGGGACCAATCGGCTCAAAACCTTTCGCGCGGATTTCCTCGGCGCCGGCCGCGGAATCGATCGCCGTGAAGGCGATGCGCTCGATGCCTTCGCCGCGCTGGGCAAGGAAATTGCGGGTTGGAACGTTGTGATCGGTCTCGGCGAGGATGCCGAGCAACTCGATGTAGTCAGGATCGAGCATGATGGTGTAGTTGCCGGATCCCATCTTGGCACTGTGCGTGCCGCGCGGAGACAGCGTAAAACCCAGCCGCTTCCAGGTCTCCGCCGCGGCGTCGAGATCCTTCACCACGACGACCGCGTGATCGATACCGATGACATTCTTGAGGGCCACGCGTTTGTCTCCTTGCAGCGAACTTGGCATATTGGTGGCCGAACTATGCCCAATCGACCCATGCGCCGCAACCGGCGCTGCGGGGCGCTGGGCGCAAGGCAAGATCGATCTCCGGCAGGGCGGTCGACCAGCAAGGATGAGCTGTCCGCGATGAGCACCACCACAGATTCCGTTCAATGGCCGCCATCCCTTTGGGCGGCGCAGACCCCGGCTGGACCCGACCTGTCCGAGCTTCAGGGCAGTGTGCAGGCCGACGTGGTCATCATCGGCGGCGGCTTCACGGGGCTGTCGACGGCGCTGCATCTGCGCGAAGCTGGGACGGACGTCGCCATCGTCGAGGCGATGGAGCCCGGCTGGGGCGCATCCGGCCGGAACAACGGTCAGGTCATTCCGACGCTGTCACGTCCCGATCCGGACGACCTCGTCGCGCGTCATGGCGCCGCGGGCGAGCGCTTCGTGGCGATGTTACGCGACAGCGCGTCCAATCTGTTCGATACCGTGAGACGGTACAACATCGACGCCGAGCATGAACAGGCCGGCTGGGTCCAGCCGGTGCATACGCCCGGCCGCATCAAGATCGCCGAGCGCAGGTTCAAGCAGTGGTCGAAGTTCGGCGCGCCGGTCGAGCTGCTGTCGCGCGATCAGGCGCGAGACATGCTCGGCTCGGACGCCTGGCATGGCGGCTTCTGGAACAAGACCGGCGGCCACATCAATCCGCTCGCGCTGGCGCGTGGCTTGGCGCGGACGGTGCTGAGCCTGGGCGGCCGGATCTATGCGCGCTCGCCGGTGATCGATTTCGCCCGGCGGGGGGATCGCTGGATCGTGCGCACCGCACGAGGGGAGTTGTCGGCGCGCGCGCTGGTGCTGGCGAGCAATGCCTATAGCGGCGAGTTCTCCAAGGCGCTCGCACCGGATATCGCGCACGAGGTGATGCCCGTGCTGTCGTGGCAGATGGCGACGCAGCCGCTGTCCGACAATGTGCGGAAGACCGTCATCCCGGCGCGGCAGGCGATGTCCGATACCCATGGCGAACTCTATTTTGCGCGTTACGACGCCCGCAACCGACTGGTCACCGGCGGCGCCGTGATCGGCCCCGGCAATAAGGCCGAGCGGCTGAAGGCGAGGGTCGCCGAACGCCTGCAGCGCCTGTGGCCGCAGATCGGCGAGGTCAGGTTCGACTATGTCTGGAACGGCTATGTCGGCATGACCACGGACTACATGCCGCGGATTCATCGCCTCGGTCCTGATGCCTATGGCTGGACCGGCTGCAACGGCCGCGCGGTCGCGCTCACGATCCCCCTCGGTGCGGAGCTTGCGAAAGCGGTGCGCGGCGTGTCGGCGAACGAGCTGGCGCTGCCGTTCACGGAGCCGGTCACCATTCCCGCGCACGCCCTGCTGCGTCCGTTCGCGCCGCTGATGCTGCTCTTGTACCGATATCGCGACGCGCGTGAGATCGGCTAAGACGTGGGATGTTCGGTCCGGGCGAAGTCGCCGCCGGGAATGGCCTCGAGCAGAGCCTGCGTATACGGATGCTGCGGGTTGCCGAACACGTCGTGCGTGGGTCCATGCTCGACGACGACGCCGTCCTTCATGACCGCGACCAGATCGCAGATCTGGGCTGCGACGCGCAGGTCGTGCGTGATGAAGATGATCGACAGGTCGAGGCGCTCGCGCAGGCTGGTCAGCAGCTTCAACACCTGTGCCTGAACGGAGACGTCGAGCGCGGACACCGGTTCGTCCGCGACCAACACCTTGGGCTTCAGTGCCAGCGCGCGCGCCAGCCCGATGCGCTGACGCTGACCTCCGGAGAACTCATGCGGGAAGCGATCGGCGGCCGACGGGTCGAGCCCGACTAGGCTGAACAGCTCGCGCGCCTCCGTCAGCGCCTGGTCTCGCGAGGTGCCGTGCACGATCGGTCCCTGCGCCACCAGATCGACCGCCTTGCGCCGCGGGTTCAGCGAGGCGAACGGGTCCTGAAACACCATCTGCATCTGCTGGGTCCGGTTTCTGACCTCGCTGCGGGAGAGGCGCGCCCAGTCCTCACCGTCGAGCAGGATCGTTCCTGCGTCGGGATCGATCAGGCGAATGATGCAGCGGGCGAGGGTGGATTTGCCGGAGCCCGACTCGCCGACGATGCCGAGCGTTGCGCCCTTTGGCAGCGCGAGCGAGACGTCCCTGACCGCATGGGTGACGCGCTCGCCGCGGCCGAGGAAGCCGCCGGTGCGATATGTCTTCGAGACACCGGAGATGGTGAGGATCATCCGGTCCGACAGCTTGCGTGCCGGGGGCGCTGCTACCGGCGGCACCGCGGCGATCAGTTGCCTGGTGTAGTCATGCTGCGGCCGTTGCAGGACATCCGCCGCCGCGCCCTGTTCGACGACGCTGCCATGTTGCATCACGACGACGCGGTCGGCGATCTCGGCGACGACCCCGAAGTCATGCGTGATGAACAGCACCGCAGTCTTGCGCCTCTGCTGCAGCTCGCGGATGAGCTTGAGGATCTGGGCCTGCGTCGTGACGTCGAGCGCCGTCGTCGGCTCGTCGGCGATCAGCAGCTTCGGATCGAGCGCCAAGGCCATGGCGATCATCGCGCGCTGGCGTTGTCCGCCGGACAACTCGTGCGGATAGGCCTTCGCCGCGCGCGGCGGATCGGGAATGTTGACGTCCGACAGCAGCGACAGCACGCGCGATTTGATCTCGACCTTCGACAGATCGGTATGGATGTCCAGGACCTCGCCGATCTGGTCGCCGATCGTGCGCAATGGATTGAGCGCGGTCATCGGCTCCTGGAACACCATCGCGATTTCGGCGCCGCGGATGCGGCGCATCTCGGCCGCCGTGGCGGTGCAGAGGTCGTGGCCGGCGAACAGGATGCGGCCGCCGTCGGTGGTCACGCCGTCCGGCAGCAGCCGCATGATCGTGTTGGCCATCATCGACTTGCCGGAGCCGGACTCGCCGACGATGCAGACGATCTCGTTTTCGGCGATCGCAAGCGAGACCTCCGAGATCGCATGCATGCGGTCGGCGCCTTTCGGCAGACGTACGCTGAGGCGATCGACGGTCAAAACGGGCTTGGCTGGACTCATCGCTGCTTCAGCCGCGGGTTCAGTGCATCGTTGAGGCCCTGGCCGACCAGCGACACCGCAAGCACGGTGATGAGGATGGCAACGCCGGGGATCGCCGACACGTACCACTGCACGCGCAGCACGTCGCGTCCCAGGCCGATCAGGTTGCCCCAGGAGGCGACGTTGGCGTCGGACAGCCGCAGGAAGGCAAGCGCGCTTTCCAGGAGGATCGCAACCGCCATCACGACGCCGGCATAGACGATCACCGGCGGCAGCGCGTTGGGCAGGATCTCGCCCAGCATCAGCTGGGTGTCGCGCATGCCGAGGGTGCGGCCGGCCTGGACGAATTCGCGGCTGCGCAGCGAGAGGAACTCAGCCCGCGTCAACCGCGCCGGCGCCGGCCATGAGACGATGCCGACGGCGATCGTGACCGTCGTCAAGGTCGAGCCGAACACCGCGACCAGCACCAGCAGCAGCACGAAATTCGGCAGTGTCTGGAAGGCCTCGGTGATGCGCATCAGGATGTTGTCGACCCACCCGCCGTAGTAGCCGGCGAGCGCGCCGACCATGATTCCGATCGCCACGGCAATGAACGTGGCGACGCCGCCGATCAGGAGCGAGATGCGGGCGCCGTGAAAGATCTGGGCGGCGATATCGCGGCCGGAATTGTCGGTGCCGAGCAGAAAACGTGGATTGGCGAACGGCCAGATCAGCGGCCGGCCGGCGAGGGCGAGCGGATCGCGCGGATACAGATAGCCGGCGCTGATCGCCATGCCTACGACGATCAGCAGCAGGATCAGGCCCAGCACCGCAGCCGGACTGCGGAAGTAGCGCTTCGCGGCGTCCATGTTCAGCCCTCCGCCGTGATGCGCGGATCGAGCCGCGCGTAGAGCAGGTCGGTGACGAAGTTGACCAGGATCACCAGCAGCGCGGAGACGAAGACGATTCCGAGCAGCGTGTTGAGATCGCGCTGGACCACCGATTCATAGGTGAGGCGCCCAAGGCCGGGCAGCGAGAATACGGTCTCCACCACGACCGAGCCGCCGAGCATCGTTCCGGCCTGGAGTCCGATCAGCGTCACCATTGGCAGCAGCGCGTTGCGCAACACGTGGCGGGTGATGATGCGGGTTTCGTCGAGGCCCTTGGCACGCGCGGTGCGGACGAAATCGAGGTTCAGGACCTCGAGCATGGATGCGCGCATGATGCGCAGATAGATGGCCAGGAAGATCAGGCCGAGCGTCAGCGACGGCAGCACCAGATGGCTCGCAATGTCGAGCACGCGCCAGATCCCGGTGCTGACGGCGCCGATGTCCTCGAAGCCGCCCGCGGGCAGCCATTGCAGATAGATCGAGAACACCACGATGGCCATCAGGCCGAACCAGAACGAGGGCGTGGCGTAGAAGATCAGGCCGACCGTCGAGATCAGCGTATCCGGCCAGCGATTGACGCCGCGCGCCGCGATCACGCCGAACACGAGGCCGAAGAAGAACGCAAAGGAGAGAGCGGAGGTCATCAGCAGCAGGGTCGTCGGCAGCCGCTCCAGGATCACGGCGGCGACTGGCTTGCCGTAGATCGCGGAGAACCCGAGATCGAGGCGCACCAGCCGCCACAGGTAATTGGCGAGCTGCATCGGGACCGACAGATCCAACCCATAGAAGCGGCGCAGCTCGCGGGCAGTCGCCGCGTCGCCGCCGCCCATCTGGGCCATCATCGCGTCGACCGTATCGCCCGGCGCGAGCTGCAGCAGGAGAAAGACGCCGATCAGGATCAGGAACAGGGTTGGGATCGAGGCGGCGAGCCGCCGCCCCGCAAGGCTCAAGATGCGCATGGCCTTATCCTGACGGATTCCGGCTCAGGCGGAAAGCCACAGATCGTGCCAGCTCGACGATCCCCAGCGCGGCGTGTTCGAGTGGTTGCGCGCCTTTGCCGTGATCACGGTGACGAAGATCTGCTCGATCGGCATCCACACCGGCAGCTCGGAATTGGCCTCGCGCACGAAGTCGGCATAGAGCGCCTTGCGCTTGGCCGGATCGACCTCGGTCGCCGCATCATCGATGATCTTGTCGATCTTGGCATCGTCCCAACCCCACTGATTGGTCCACGGCGCGCCCTTGGGCTGGCCGGAGCGGTACCAGACCGTGGTGGAGACGGCCGGATCGTTGCGATACTGGTGCCAGCCGGTCGCGAGGTCGAAGGCGTGCTCGTCATAGACCTGCTTGAGGAAGCCGCCGCCGTCGTTGCGTACGATCTCGATCGCGATGCCGACCTCGCCCAGCGATTGCTGGAGGAAGGTCGACCACAGCGAGATGTCCTCGCCCCATGGCGCGGGCAGCAGCCGCAGCGAGAAGCGGGTGCCGCCGGCGCCGGGCTTGTAGCCGGCCTCGTCCAGGAGCGCCGCCGCCTTGGCCTTGTCGTAGGGATATTGCGGCGTATTAGCGCCGGGGTAGAAGTCGGTCGAGGTCGACGGGATCGGACCGGTGCCCAGCTTGGCGAAATCGCCGAGGAAGTTCTCGATGAAGAAGGGAACGTTAATCGCATGCGCGATGGCGCGGCGGACCTTCACGTCCGCCAGCTCCTTGCGGCGGACGTTGAACTCGAGCGTATTGGTGCGCGCGTTGCCCTCATTGCCTTTGGTCGAGACGATGAAGCGCTTATCCTTGCCGAGCCGCGCCATGTCGGAGATGGTCAGGCCCGAGAACGGGCTGTAGTGCAGCTCGCCTGCCTCCATTTGCGCCGCCGCAGCCGCACGGTCAGTGATCACCTTCCACACGATGCGGTCGAGATAGGGCGCGTTCGGCCGCCAGTAGTCGGCATTGCGCTCGGCGATGATATACTGGCCGCGTTCGTACTTCACGAATTTGAACGGACCAGTGCCAATGGGGGCGAGGTTCGCGGGGTTCTGCCTGATGTCGCCGCTCTCGTAGATGTGCTTGGCCGAGACGTAGCCGAGATCGGGCAGGGCGCGCAGCAGCAGGTTGAGCGGCATCGGCCGCTCGTAGCGGAAGATCGCGGTTTGCGGATCCGGCGTGTCAACCGCAGTCAGGAACAACTGCAGGGTCGATCCGTAGTTCAGGATCTTCTTCCACATGTTCATCGCGGTGAAGGCAACGTCCTCCGACGTGAACGGCTTGCCGTCATGCCAGGTGATGCCCTTGCGCAGCTTGAAAGTGACGGTCTTGCCGTCCGGCGTCGCCTCCCAGCTCTCGGCAAGTACGCCGACCGGCTGGCCGTTGGCATCGAGGTCGACGAGGTTCTCCTGGATCTTGCCGCCGATGATGTAGACGCCGGTTGAAGCCTGGAGGCTTGGGTTGAGCTGGCGTTGCTCGGCGCCGTAGTGAACGTTGAACACGCCACCCTTGCGCGGCGTCTCCTCGGCGAAGGCGCGGAGTGGATTGACCACATTCGCGGCGATGGCAGCGGAGGTCAGGAGGGCGGTCCGGCGGCTGATCTCGAAACGGCTCGAATTCATCAAGGTCTCCCGAAGGCCAAGCGGGACGCTGGCCGATGGTGCAATCGCGGCGAAGACTAACGCGGATCGCGGGTCCAAGTCATTTGCGAATTGCGATGCAGATGTGCGGCATTCTCGGGCGCCCCATGCAGCCGGCGGCACCGTGGCATAGATTGCTCGTATACGAACGAATGGGAGAAGGTCCTCGCCGGCAAGGACCTGAATGAGGTGGGGATTGCCGGCTGTCACGGAGCGGCCGGAGGCAACTTTGACGTGGCGCCAATAGATCGCGCTATCTCAGATCGACGTCAGGGGATACCTTCGATCGGCAGCCGCAGCTCGAACGCAACACCGTTGTCGCCCGGCCGCAGAGAGATCTCGCCGCCATGGCTTGCCATGATGGCGCGCACGATCGATAGCCCCATACCGGTACCGCCGCTGTCGCGCCGGGTCGTGAAGAAGGCATCGAAGATGCGGTCGCGGTTCTCCGGTGAGATCGGATCGCCGTCATTGCTGGCGATGACGATCAGCATCTCCTTGCTCTCCTCGGCCTCGAGGCGGATGCGCCGGGCGCCATGCCGGACGGCGTTGTCGACGAGATGCGTGAGCACGATCAGCACGGTCTCGTTCGGGAGCGTGGTGCGGCGCTCGACCGGGCCGGTCGTCTCGATGACGGTCGACGGGAAACGCACTCGCAGCGTGCCGACGGCCTCGGCTATGGTACCGGCCTCGACCGTCGAGACCGTCTCCGCCCGTGCCAGCTCGCGCAAGCGCTGGGCCAGCGCTGCGAGGCGGTCGGCGTCGCCAAGGATGTTGGTGAGGAATTTCTCCTGCTCGGCGCGTGTCAAGGTCTCGGAAGGGCTGGCCAGAGAGTCGAGCAGCAGCTCGGCTGCGCCCTTGATTGAGGTCAGCGGCGACTTGAGTTCGTGCGTCAGATGCGCGGAAAAGCTCCTGATGTAGTTGGAGCGTTGCGCCAGTTGCTCGGCCATGGCGAAGAAGTGCTCGGCGAGCTCCGCGAAGTCGCGGGTGCCGTAATGGGCGAGCGGACGGAAACCGGCGGGATCGTTGCGTCCGATCCTGCCGGCGCGATCGACCAGCTCGCGCATCGGCCGTGTGATCGTCCGCGCCACGATGAGGCCGACCAGCAGCGTCATGAGGACAATGGTGGAGCCGGCGGCGATGAACTTGCCGCGCTCCTGATAGAGATGCTCGAAGATGTTGCGGGGCGTGCGCGAGGTATAGATGACCCCGGCGACGTGATCATCGACGATCACGGGCATGGCCGAGAACACATGGACGCCGACGCCGCGGCTGATCGAATAGATCGGTGGCGGGGCCTTGTCCGGAATGCGAATGCGGAGCGCGGCGCTGTAGCGTCCCTTCAGGGCGGCGGCCACCTCGTCGATATGAGCGAGTGATTTGCCCATTTCGTCGCGGCCGGCGATCACGACCCCTTGAGGATCGAGCACGCGAAACCCGGCCAAGGTGACCTTCTGCGTCTCCCTGACGATCGGCAGGAGCCGCGCGCCGATCGCGACGTAGGCCGGATCCGCAGGATGGGCCGCGTCGCGGGCGTCGGGGCGGCGGACGAACAGATCGTTGGCCAGGAGATCGAGCAGGGGGCGAATGGGCGTCACCTCGTCGGACGCATCCGGACGCGACTCGGGCGGGATCTCGGCGCCGAGCGGAAGGCCAGCGGCAAGGCGCGCGGAAACCTCCTCGGCAAAGACCGCCGCGAGGACACGGCTCTGCGCGATCAGCTCCGCCTGTGTCTGGCGGATCAGCTGGTTGTCATAGATGCGAAAGAAGAACAGCCCGACGAGCGGCAAGGTGCCGACCAGCGCCAGCACGCCAAAGACGATCTGTCCCAGCGACGGCCGCCATTTTGCCTTGGGCTTGGGCGCGATCATGGGGTGCCGCAGCGGCCGAGCCGGAAGCCCACGCCATGGACCGTCTCGATCGCGTCCTCGCAATGCGCGGCTGCGAGCTTCGCTCTGATGTTGCGGATGTGGCTGTCGATCGTTCGGTCGGAGACCTGAATGTTGAGCTGATAGGCGGCGGCCATGATCTGCTCGCGGCTGAACACGACCGCAGGACGCGTCATCAGCGTGCGCAGGATGCTGAACTCCAGCGCGGTGAGCGTCAGCGGCATGTCATCGAAACGGGCCAGGTGCTGCTGCGGGTCGAGCCGGAGCCGGCCATGGACGAGCTTCTCCGGCTCGGCCGAGCGATCACCTCCGCCGTTCGCGACCCGGCGGAGAATGACGTTGACGCGGGCAACCAGCTCGCGCGGACTGAACGGCTTTGTCACGTAGTCGTCGCCGCCGATCTCGAGCCCGAGAATGCGGTCGATCTCCTCGTCGCGGGCCGACAGGAACAGGATCGGCACTTGCGAGGTCCGGCGAATGCGCCGGCAGACCTCGAGGCCGTCGAACTCCGGCATGCCGACGTCGAGCACGATCAGGTCCGGACGGTCTTCGGTGACCCTGGTCAGCGCAGCGCGGCCGTCGGCGGCTTCCCTCACCGCCATGCCGGCCTTGCTCAAGGCCACGCGCAGGACTTCGCGGATATGCGGGTCATCGTCGACGATGAGGATTCGGGGAGACACGAGCTCTACTCCGCGGCGAGGCATCAGCTTGGTTTCTGCGACACAGGATGTGTATCGAGATAGCGCTGCAGGCGCCAGCCGCGAAAACTCCAGGATCGCCAGGACGCCATGCTGCTTTCCTGTTGCTCAAGGAGCCGATCACGGTCGCTGGCCAGCCCTCGGTCCGTCGGTCGCAACAGCATCGCCCGCTCGATGGCCGGCAGTGCCTCGGGTCCGAGCCAGACGAGATAGGAGCCGTCGATGAGAGGGCCGCTCTGTCCCGCCTCACGACTATGGGAGACATTGAAGTCTGCGATCGGCCGGTCGAAATTGATCAGCGCACAGCCGTAGATGGTCGCCGAGAGCACCAGCAGGTTCATACGGATGAGCCATGCGTTGGACTTGTCGAGAGCGATCCTGAGCACGATGAGGATCAGGCCGATCGCGACCAGGATCATCCATATCAGGGCCGCGATTCGCCAATAGGTCAGAGCATAAGTCTCGATATACATGTGAAGCCGTTGAATCGAGGACACGACCAGCATCACGTTCTGAGCCACCCAGAGATAGACCAGCGGCCGGACCAGTCGCGACTCGTTTGCCGTGGTCTCGGAGCGGACGGCGACGATGACGAAGGCAGCCGCGAGCAGCGCCGTGACGATCAAGGGGTAGGCGCCTCGGTGCGCATAGGTCGCATAGGTCATGCCGTCCGGAAGCGCAGCATGTCCCCACAGATATGCGCCGTCGAGCGCCGTCTGGAGGGCAAACAGGATGTTGAACAGGATCAGCGCCCGGATCACGGTTTCAGGGCCGAGCACGGTCGTCAGGATTGACGGCTGATCGGGCTCGCTTTCGATCGGCGGGCTCGAGGTCGTGGTCCGCTCGCGCCAGCGAAGGTTGACGAATGGCCAGACCATGGACAACGTCACGAGCCAGAAGATCGCGTGCCCCATCGTGAGTTGGGAGGCGACGCGCTCGGGACTGAGGACGGCGAACCACCGCTCAATGACCGGATTGGCTGCTGCGAACAGAGCCAAGAACACGCAGCCGAGTGCCAGCGGAATGCTCCAGACAACGAGAGTTCGCGTGATCATGTTCGCGCGCAGCGTCACGATCGCATCAGGTATCAGTCGAAACGGCCCGATCAGGAGCAACTGCCGCGCGGCGGTCAGCGGAAGCCGGAAGCCGCGCGCGGATCGGTTGGTCGCCAGCGTGATAGCCGACAGCGTCGTGAGCAGCAGGACAGGAAAAGAAAGCAGGTTCAGCTCCTCGATGGCGGGAGCCAGGCCGGCAACGAAGAGAACTGCAGCTCCGACCAGACGGTTTCGATCGGTCTTGGCAAGATTGGCGAGAATGCTCGCTGCGGCGAGCGCGGCGAAAAACAGCGGGAATGCCAGGCCGATCGGCCGGCCGTTGTAGAGCAGCGTGTCGGCGAGGCCGACGAGACCGGCAGTGATGGCGAATTTGAGCCACATCGAATCGGGCGCGACGGGCGCAGCCGTCGGCTCGGCGAGAGTCGTCATGGAAGAATCCTTGGTTTGGGTCATCGTTCGGGCCGGGAGGCACAAGCCGATGAGCCAAGCATGACGCCTGCCCATGCAGCAGCTCACGAGGGGATCTGCAGCATTTCAGGATTTGTTTGCAGATTTCGTGCAGACGCGATTCCACATCTGGCGCAGGGAAAACGTGATTGTTACGGCAATGGCCGTCTTTCCCCTCGGATGATCGGCTGCACACATGCTCGGACGTATCAGGACCGCGGTTCTCTGGATCCTTGCTCTGCTCTTCATTTTCGTCACGCTGAACAGCAACGAGCCCTATCTGGTTCGGCTGCGGGGCAGCGGCCACGCAGCCCTGCTCCTCATCGGGCTTGCCGTTCCGCTGCTGCTGATGCTCGGCGGTCGGTGGCGGCGGGGGCCCGCCGGACGCGCTCTGGTCGTAGCATGGTGCGTTCCGCTGATCATGCTGACGTCGACGCAGTTCATGTTTGCCTGGCGCAAGTACGAGACGTTCCGGACGCCCCCCGACGTGGCGCATCTGCTCGGCCGGCATTTCATCGTCGGTTACACGGCCGTCGATGACGCAGCCGCGTTGGCCCGGCAGGGGTTGATCGCGGGCGTCTATGTGACACACCACAACATCCGCGGCCGGACCGAGCCTCAGCTGCGCGCCGAGATGGCGCGATTGCAGGACGCGCGCCGGAGTGCCGGGCTGCCGCCTCTGCTGGTTGCGGCGGATCAGGAGGGAGGCGCCGTCGCACACCTGTCTCCGACCCTGCCGAACATGCCCGGCCTCGCAACGCTGGCCGATCTGCCGGCCTCGCGGCGCGCGCAGGATGCGTTCGCGATGGGGCGCGCCCAGGGTGAGGCTCTCGCGGCTGCCGGCATCACCTTCAATTTGGCTCCGGTCGTCGACCTTCGCCCGAGCTGGACACGCAACCGACTGGACTTTCACACCTTGATCGGCCGCCGCGCGATCTCCAACGATCCCGCGGTGGTTGGCGACATTGCGCTCGGTTACGTCCGTGGCCTGGAAGCAAGCGGTGTCCGCGCGGCCGTCAAGCATTTCCCTGGTCTGGGGCGCGTCGCAGCCGATACGCATCATTTCTCGGCACAGCTCGGCACGCCGGCAGATGTCTTGGAACGGTCGGATTGGCGGCCGTTCCGACAGGTGCTGCAGGGCTCGCACGCGGCAATGATGGTCGGTCACGTGACGGTCGATGCGATCGATCCAGAGCGGCCTGCCTCACATTCCAAAGCCGTGCTCGAGGGACTCATTCGCGGCCGCTGGAACTATCCGGGCGTGATCGTGACGGATGATATCGTGATGGGGGCGATCTACGGCCGCGATCTCTGCAAAGCTGTCGTGGAGGCTCTCAACGGCGGCGCCGATCTGTTGCTGGTGGCCTATGACGGCACCCAGTTCCACCGCGCGCTCGCCTGCGCCAAGGAGGCTCTGGCGGAAGGACGCATCGACCTCGATGCAATCAGCAGGAGCGATGAGCGACTGAAGCGCTGGGCGCCGACGGTTGGCAAATCACAGCCGTCGAATGTGTCTACGGTTATGCAACAGCCTGGAGGCGTGCATCAGAAGATCGTGGACTGAATGGCAGCGAGCCCTCAGCGCGGGCCATTGCCGGTCCAGTTGCGCCAAGCGACATTCGAGAGGCTTCGCAGGTCGGTCGCCAGCGGGCGTCGCGTCTGCTTGTCGTGCTGAGCGATGAGGTGCTCGGATTCGCGGATCTTGACCTGGAGTTCCGCAACCTGCCGCTTGGTCTGTTCAAGCGCCTTCGCATCGGCGCTCTCGCCCACCGTGAACCGCGCCGTCTCGATCTGTTTCAAGGTCGCGCGATTCTTTTTGAGCTGGGCGCGATGCCAGGCAACCTTGCTGTCACTGTCCGCAACCATGGTGGACTCCCGCGAAATGCCGCGGAGACTAAACGACCGATTTCTGATTCGCGACAGCTTCGGACCGGCATCGCCAACATTGGAATACCGATCTGCCGACCCATCGTCCTGGTGAGTCGAATATGCCGGTTCAATCCAACCCTGCGGCGCGTCTCATCTCATCAATCAGTTCGAACGCTTCAGCCTTCGTCATCTCCGCTCGCGTGGGATCGGATCGGCCAGCCTGCTCGCTGAGCGTTCTCAAGTAGGAAGCTTGGGTATCCGTCATCGGATCGGCTCCGGACACCCAGTCCTCGGGATCTTTCTGCAGCTGTTCGGCCATGGGGATCTCCCGTTGTTGCCCGGCTTCAACGGGAAAGCTTGCAAAGTGTTCCTATTTTGTTCTATTGCGCGATCCTACTCTTGCTCGGGTGCTTCATGCGCGATCTATGTGTGGTTCGAGCCGAAATCGACCGTATGCGTCTCCGGGTCGGGCGGCAGCGCCGTGAAATCGTGCAGCTACGGCGAGCTCGGGCCTCGACGGCGGCCGCCGAAGTGCTTTTGCACCACATGCTGGAGACGCTTGACCGGCTGCGGCAACAGCGAGAGCGGCTCAAGCTGGAGGAAGCGAGCCGACTGCCTCGCAAGCAGCGCGGCGCCCGGCGCGCATGAGACGCTGGCGGTAAGGCCGAGTGATCCGCCGCTCGTCCGTAGTCCGATGATCAGGCCTGGAACCGACATGGCCGACGATCACCTGAGCCGCAAAGGCCAACCTGCGCCGGGTCATGAGGACGTCCGCATCTTCAATTTGGCCGGTGAGGAGAAAGATTGGTCGGTAGTCCGGCTCCCTCGATCAGCATCGGGCGTGTGAGCTTCGGGCAATACGATGTCCGGCGGCGCGGCGGTAAGCTCTTCCGGTGTGGCCTCGCATGATTTGATCTCGAAATTGTTGTCGAGGATTTTCTCGCCATGCGTGCCGAGCGTGATGAGATCGGCCTGTTCCGCGGCCTCCCAGACCTCGCGCTCGGTGCGAAACGGGCGGGTCATCTGTTCGTCATTCTCAAACAATGCGTAGGGCACGAGCGCCTCCAGATTGCGATCCGCCGATGCAGCGATGCCGTGCCGCTCGACGCCGCCCATCCATTCAAGGCAGGGACGTCCAAACAAACGGCGCCATAGGCAGGCTGGTTCCACCCAGGCGAGCGCTGACTCGATCGACCAGTTGTGACGATCCGCCCGGCCTGCCAGGCGGAACATGGAGACCAGCGCGAGGTTGCCGGCGGTGTCGAATGGCCAGGAGAGTCCAATGGATATCAAGGGAAAGAAGATCGCGATCCTCGCAACCAACGGGTTCGAGCAATCCGAGCTCGAAGTGCCGCGCGATCGGCTCAAGCAGGCGGGCGCGACCGTCGAGATCATCTCGCTCGCGCCGGGCGAGATCAAGGGCTGGGATGAGAAGGACTGGGGACGGACCGTCAAGGTCGACAAGACGTTGGACCAGGCGTCTGCTTCGGACTACGACGCCGTCGTGCTGCCGGGCGGTCAGATCAATCCGGATCTGCTGCGGCTCGAGCCGAAGGCGCTGCGGTTCATCAAGGAGATCTTTGAAGCCAAGAAGATCGTTGCGGCGGTCTGTCATGCGCCGTGGCTCCTGATCGAGACCGGAATTGCCAAGGGGCGAAAGATGACGTCCTACAAATCGATCAAGACGGACGTTGCCAATGCCGGCGCGCATTGGCAGGACGCGGAGGTCGTGGTCGATCAGGGCGTGATCACTTCGCGCAATCCCGGAGATCTGGAAGCCTTCAGCGCCAAGATCATCGAAGAGGTCAAGGAAGGCCGCCATCTCAAGCGCAGCGCGGCTTGATGCTGAGATCGGAAGCCGGGAGAAAACCCGGCTACCTCAGTGGGACGGGCCCAGCGCCCGAGGGGTCGAACGCTGGGCCGCAGTCCACACGGAGTGCCTCCAGCGAGATGGGGGAACGCCGCCAGAGGCATGGAAATGACTCGCGGCGGGCCGGGTCGTTCCCAATTCCTAGCGCGGACCTTCGCCCGCGGGACTTCGACGATAGCCTCGCAACGTTCAGTGAGGAATCGGAACTTCGCTGCTCATCCCGGGTTTGCCGCTTTTGAACAGGCCGCGGAGAGCGTCGTGAGCGAGAAAGCAAAAATCCAGGACTACAGGGCTCCGGCCGGCGGATGGGGTTCGGTGCACGCGGTCGCCAGCATCCTGACGCAGGAGGAGGTGACCCTGCTTGGCAGCGAGATCCTGTTGAAACAGAACAAGCCAGGCGGCTTCATGTGCGTCAGCTGCTCCTGGGCCAAGCCGGCAAAGCCGCACCCGTTCGAATTCTGCGAGAATGGCGCCAAGGCGACCGCGTGGGAAATCACCGGCAAGACAGTCGGACCGGAGTTCTTTGCTCGGCACAGTCTGACAGAATTGCGATCCTGGTCGGATCATCAGCTCGAAGAGCAGGGGCGTCTTGCTCATCCGATGCGCTATGACGCTGCGGCGGATCGCTATGTTGCCGTGAGCTGGGACGAGGCCCTTCGCGACATCGGGGCGGAGTTGAACAGGCTCGATCCACGCTCGGTCGTCATGTACACGTCGGGCCGGGCCTCGCTCGAGACGAGCTACATGTATCAGCTTTTCGGCCGCATGTACGGCACCAACAATTTTCCCGACAGCTCCAACATGTGCCACGAATCCACATCAGTTGCTCTGCCGGAGGTGATTGGCGTCCCCGTCGGTACGGTGCTCCTTGAGGATTTCGACAAGGCGGATTGCTTCTTCTTCTTCGGCCAGAACACGACCACCAACTCGCCGCGCATGCTGCATCCGTTGCAGAAGGCGGCACAACGCGGCGTGCCCATCATCACGTTCAATCCGCTGCGGGAGCGTGGGCTGGAGCGCTTCACCAATCCGCAAAATCCCATTCAAATGGTGCTGACGGGGGGAACGCGGATCAGCACGCAGTATCATCAGCTGCGCATTGGCGGCGATGGTGCGGCACTACTCGGATTGTGCAAGGCCGTGATCGAGGCGGATGATGCCGCGGTCGCGACCAAGAGCCCGCCCGTGCTCGATGTCGCCTTCATCGAGCGGCACACGTCCGGCTTCGAAGCTTTCGCAACCTGCTGCCGGCAGGCGTCGTGGAGCGATATCGAACGCTCCTCCGGCCTCACGCGCGGCGCCATTCTGGAGGCTGCCAAGGTCTACGCAGGCTCGCACGCCGTGATCGCCAATTATGGGATGGGAATAACCCAGCATCGGCATGGCGTCGAAACCGCGAAGATGATTGTCAACCTGCTGCTGTTACGCGGCAACATCGGAAAGCCGGGGGCCGGCATCTCGCCGGTTCGTGGCCATTCCAACGTTCAGGGGCAACGCACCGTCGGCATCTCCGAGAAGACCAAGTTGGTGCCGCTCGACAAGCTTGCCGAGCTCTATTCGTTCGAGCCGCCGCGTTGGGACGGTCTCAGCACGGTCGATGCCTGCCAAGGCATCATCAAGGGGGACGTCAAGGGCTTCGTCAGTCTCGGCGGTAACTTCCTGCGCGCCGTCCCTGAACGCTCGCTGATGGAGCCGGCGTGGTCGAAGCTGCGGCTGTCGGTGCAGATCGCAACCAAGCTCAATCGCAGCCACATCGTCCCAGGCGAGGTGACCTATCTGCTGCCGTGCCTCGGCCGCATCGAAATCGACCGGCAGGCAGGCGGAGATCAGGCGGTCTCGATGGAGGACTCCACCACCTGCATTCACGGCTCGCGCGGGCAGCGCCAACCCGTCGCAGAGACCCTGTTGTCGGAACCAGCCATTGTCGCCGGTCTCGCCAAGGCCACCCTGAAGCCAAATCCGCGCGTCGATTGGGATGCCTGGGTGGGCGACTACGCGCGCGTCAGAGACGCGATCGAGCGGACCTATCCCGAGCAGTTCAAAGACTTCAACAAGCGCCTGTTTGAGCCCGGCGGCTTTCCGCGGCCGCTTGGTGCCCGCGAACGCAAATGGAAGACGCCGACCGGCAAGGCGAACTTCACCGTGCCCAAGGCGGCGCTCAATCCGCCGGAGGAAGGCAATGGCGTTTACCAGCTGATGACCTTGCGCGCCGACGGCCAGTTCAACACCACCATCTACAACGAGGACGACCGGTTTCGCGGCGTCACCGGTGGCCGTCAGATCGTCTTCATGAACGCGAGCGACATGGCTGATCTGGGCATCAAGCAGGGCGAGCCGGTTCGGCTCTCGACCGAGGCCGATGACGGCGTGGAGCGCTCGCTGGGCGGGCTCCAGGCAGTGGCGTTCGACATTCCGCGCTACAGCGTTGCGGCCTACTACCCCGAATGCAACGGATTGATTCCGCTATGGCACTACGCGGAAGGGAGCAAGGTGCCCGCCGCCAAGTCGATCCCGGTCCGGATCTCGCGCGACATGGCCTGAGCTATCCGGAGCGGTCAGCCAGCAGCCCGTTGTCGTGCGTCGCCCGGCGCCGCCGTTGCGCAAGGGCTCGTGATCTCCGGCGGGGTCGCGCCGGGGCGGAGCGGGACGACCAGCCGGCACACCAATCCCTCGGGACGCCAGTCGAACGAGGCGCGCCCACCGAGCTGGCTTTCCACACTGGCCATCAGGCTGCGCGTGCCGAAGCCGCGCGAGGTCGGCGCGCGCACCAAGGGACCGCCGGTTTCAATCCAGATCAGATCCAGGCGCTCATCCTCGATGCTCCATTTGACCGAGAGATGCCCGGAGCGGACCGACAGCGCGCCGTATTTGGCCGAGTTTGTCACCAGCTCGTGCAGCGCCAGCGCCAGCGTCTGCGCGGTCGCAGGCTCAAGCTGCAGATCGACGCCGTCAAAGGCGACTTGGCCGCCGGTTGCATAGGGCGCGAGCTCTTCGGCCACCAACCTACCTATTTTCGCACCTTCCCAGCTTGATAGCGAGAGGATGGTGTGAACGCGGGCCAGTGCGCTGATGCGCCCCTCTACCGCGTTGACATAGGTCTTCACGCTGTCGGCTTTGGTCAGGCGAACGATCGACTGAGCCAAGGTCAGCGCATTCTTGGCACGATGATCGACCTCGCGGGTCAGCAGGTTCTGGCGTTCCTCGGCGCGCTTGCGCTCGGTGATGTCGATCGTGACCCCGCTGACGCGGACCACGCGGCCGGTCCTGTCGGTGGTCGCCGCGGCCGTTCCCACGCACCACCGCTCTTCGCCATCGGGCCGGTGGATCCGGAACTCAGCCTCATACGACGTCGCGCCACGGCTGAATTCCGCGACCACCTGGCGGGCGCGCTCGGCATCCTCCCGGTGCAGCAGCGCCATGATGTTCACGGTGTTCAGCTCGAAGTTCTGCGGCGTGACGCCGAAGATGCGGTACTGCCCCTCGTCCCACATCCAGTCGCCATTGACACCGTCCCAGTCCCACGAGCCCATCCTGCCGGCCGCGATCGCCATGCTCCGACGCTGCTCGCTCTCGACGAGCTTTGCTGTCGATCGCTCAAGCTCGGCGGTGCGGGCCCGTACCCGGTCCTCCAGCTCAAGGTTCAGATGTTCCAGCTCGCGTGTCTTGCGATAGAGCTCGGCAAAAACCTTGATTTTGGCGCGCAGCACCTCCGGCACGACAGGAACCGGCACGTAGTCGACGGCGCCCATCTCATAGCCACGAAGGCGATCGAAGTCGCTCACCTGGATGGCGGAGATAAAGATGATCGCAATCTTCTGGAACCTCGGATGCTCACGGATCATTTGCGCCAGCTCGAAGCCGTCGAGCTCAGGCATGCAGACGTCGACGAGAATCACCGCGATCTCGTTCTTCAGCAGAATTTCGAGCGCCTCGCGACCAGACGTGGCGACTACGAGGTTTTCGCCGAGTTCCTTCAGGATGACCTCGTAGGCCAGCAGCTTCGCCGGCTGATCGTCGACCAAGAGGATGTTGACCTTCGCATGTTCCATCATGATGAGCCGTTCAGCGGTGCAGCCACATGCGGATCGCAAGAAGCAGCTGCTCGGTGTTGACGGGTTTTGCCAGATAATCGGAGGCGCCAGCTTCGAGACACTTTTCGCGGTCTCCCTTCATGGCTTTCGCGGTCAACGCGATGATGGGGAGCCGGACGAAGGCGGGGTTTTGCCTAATGACGCCGATCGTCTGATAACCATCCATCTGCGGCATCATGATGTCCATGAGGACGATCGCGATCGCGGGATTGCTCTGCACCAGGTCGATCGCTTCGCTGCCGGTGGTGGCCGTCAGCACTTTCATGCCGCGGCGTTCCAGCACACTGGAGAGAGCAAAGATGTTGCGGGCGTCGTCGTCGACCAGCAGCACCGTCTTGCCGATCAGATCCTCGTCGGAACTGTTCAGCTTCTCGAGCATGCGCTGCTTCTCGAGCGGCAGTTCCGTGATCACGCGGTGAAGGAACAACGACGTCTCGTCGAGCAGCCGCTCCGGCGATTCCACGCCCTTGACGACGATGCTCCGCGCCATCGTATGCAGTTCCGCATCCTCTTCGGCCGACAATTCCCGTCCGGTGAAGACGACCACCGGAACGCTCGACAAGAACTCGTCTGAGCGCAATTGATCGAGCACGTCGAACCCGCTCATGTCGGGCAGCCGCAGATCGAGAACCACGCAGTCGCACGGTGCGCTGCGCAGCATCTCGAGCGCCGCAGCTCCCGTATCCGCCGCGATGATCTCGATGTCGTCGTGATCCAACAGCTGGCGGATGCTGAGCTGCTCGGCCGCGTTGTCCTCCACGATCAGCAGCCGCTTGCGTCGCGGCTTCGCGTATTCCTTGATCTGCGACAGGGCCGCGCTGACGCCTTCCGTTGTCGTGGGCTTGCTGACGAAGGAGAAGGCCCCACGCGCCAAAGCGTGCTGGCGGTCTTCGTCGAGCGTGATGATCTGCACCGGGATGTGCCGCGTCAGCGGATTATGCTTGAGCTGGCTCAGAACGGTCCAGCCGAGCATGTCCGGCAGGAAGACGTCGAGAGAGATCGCGGCCGGTTGATACTGTTTGGCGAGATCCAGCGCCTCGGCGCCGCGGCTGGCGGTCAGGACCTTGAAGCCCCTGTCGCGCGCGAGGTCGATCAGGACGCGCGCGTAGTGTGGATCGTCCTCGACCACGAGCAGGATCGTATCGCCGGGTTCGAGATCGAGACGATCGTCCGGCGGGGGCTCGATACCGCGCTCTGGCGCGGCCGCTTGCTGTAGGGCTGGAGGTTGAACGTAGGGAACGGGCGATGCCGGACTGACGCGCGGCGCCGTTGCGGGACCTGAATATTTGAGCGGCAGATACAGCGTGAAGGTGCTGCCCTTGCCGGGGGCGCTCTTGAGGTGGATCTCGCCGCCCAGGAGGTTGGCGAGCTCGCGGCTGATCGCGAGCCCGAGACCAGTGCCACCATATTTGCGGCTCGTGCCGGCATCCGCCTGCTGGAACGCCTCGAAGATCAGCTTCTGCTTGTCTTGCGGAATGCCGATGCCGGTGTCCGAGACTTCGAACGCGATCACGGCCGGTGCCGTGTTGAGCACCGGATGTTCTGCGCTCCATCCGCCGAGCGCCGCAGACACCTTCAAGCGCACCCCTCCTTCGGCGGTGAACTTGAAGGCGTTCGAGAGCAGATTCTTCAGCACCTGCTGCAAGCGCTTGGAATCCGTGACGATGCTACGCGCAAGGTTCGGGTCGACGTCGATGTTGAAGGCGAGCAGGCGATTTTCCGCCTCGTGGCGGAACGGACGCCCCACGGTCTCCAGGAGGTTGGTGGTGAGGATCTCCTCGGCATCGACCGTCACGGTGCCGGACTCGATCTTCGAGAGATCGAGGATGTCGCTGATCAGATTGAGCAGATCGGTGCCGGCGCCATGGATGGTGCGGGCGAACTCGACCTGCTTGAGGGTGAGATTGCCGTCCGGATTCTCGGTCAGCTGCTGGCCGAGGATCAGGATACTGTTGAGCGGCGTGCGCAGCTCGTGCGACATGTTGGCGAGGAACTCGGACTTGTACTTGGACGTCAGCGCGAGCTCGGTCGCCTTTTCCTCGAGCGCGCGGCGGGCCTGCTCGATCTCCTGGTTCTTGCGCTCGACCTCGACGTTGCGCTCGGCGAGCTGTTGCGCCTTCTGCTCGAGCTGCTCGTTGGTCTGTTGCAGCTCGCGCTGCTGGGTCTGAAGCTCCGCGGCGAGCTGCTGCGACTGCTTCAGCAGTCCCTCGGTCTGCATCGTGGCTTCGATCGAATTGAGCACGATGCCGATGGAGTCGGTGAGCTGCTCGAGGAACGTCATCTGCGACGTCGTGAACGGACTGAGCGACGCCAGCTCGATCACCGCCTTGACCTGGTTCTCGAACAACACCGGCAGCACCACGAGGTTCTTAGGGACGGCGCGGAGCAGGGCGGAGCCCACGGGGATGACGTCGGATGGTATCTCCGAGACCAGCCGCTGGCGTTTGTCGATCGCGCATTGCCCGATCAGCCCCTCACCGAACTGGACGTGCGTCCGGTGAGGATAGATGCCGTCATCGGCGTATGAGGCGAGCAGGCGCAGCTGTGGCGCGGACTCGGTCTCGACCTGGTAGATCACACCGCGGTGAGCGTTCACCAGTGGCGTCAGCTCAGTCAGCAGCAGGCGGCCGACGGTGGTCAGGTCGCGCTGGCCCTGCAGCATGTTGGTGAACTTGGCGAGGTTCGTCTTGAGCCAGTCCTGCTCGGTGTTGAGGTCGGTGGTGAGCCTCAGATTGGTGATCATCGTATTGATGTTGTCTTTGAGCTCGGCCACCTCGCCGCGGGCATCGACCTGGATGGAGCGGGTGAGATCGCCCTTGGTCACGGCGGTCGCGACCTCGGCAATGGCGCGCACCTGGGACGTCAGGTTGGCCGCGAGCAGGTTGACGTTGCCGGTCAGGTCCTTCCACGTGCCGGCCGCGCCGGGCACGTTGGCCTGGCCGCCGAGCCGGCCCTCGACGCCGACCTCGCGGGCCACGCTCGTCACTTGGTCGGCGAAGGTCGCCAGCGTCTCCGTCATGTTGTTGATGGTGTCGGCGAGCGCTGCGACCTCGCCCTTCGATTTGACCGTGAGATTCTGCTTGAGATCGCCGTTGGCGACGGCGGTCACGACCTTGACGATGCCGCGGACCTGCTCGGTCAGGTTCGCGGCCATGAAGTTGACGGTATCGGTGAGGTCTTTCCAGGTGCCGGCAACGCCCGGCACCTGCGCCTGTCCGCCGAGCTTGCCTTCGGTGCCGACCTCGCGTGCCACGCGCGTCACCTCGCCGGCGAAGGCGTTGAGCTGATCGACCATGGTGTTGATGGTGTTCTTCAGCTCCAGGATCTCGCCCTTCACGTCGACGGTGATCTTGCGCGACAGGTCGCCGCGCGCCACTGCCGTGGTCACCTCGGCGATGTTGCGGACCTGCGTGGTCAGATTGGCCGCGAGCAGGTTGACGTTGTCGGTCAAATCCTTCCAGGTGCCGCCGACGCCGGGCACAACGGCCTGACCGCCCAACCGGCCCTCGGTGCCGACCTCGCGCGCGACCCGCGTCACTTCGGCCGCGAACGAGCGCAACTGCTCCACCATCGTGTTCAGGGTGTCCTTGAGCAGCAGGATCTCGCCGCGCACGTCGACCGTGATCTTCTTCGACAGGTCGCCCCCGGCGATCGCGGTCGCGACCTCGGCGATGTTGCGGACCTGCGCGGTCAGGTTCGAGGCCATGAAGTTGACGCTGTCGGTGAGGTCCTTCCAGGTACCTGCGACTTCGGGCACCTCGGCTTGGCCGCCCAGCTTGCCTTCGGTGCCGACCTCGCGTGCCACGCGCGTCACCTCCGATGCGAAGGCGTTGAGCTGATCGACCATGGTGTTGATGGTGTTCTTCAGCTCCAGGATCTCGCCCTTCACATCGACGGTGATCTTGCGCGACAGGTCGCCGCGCGCCACCGCCGTGGTCACCTCGGCGATGTTGCGGACCTGCGCCGTCAGATTGCCGGCCATCGAGTTGACGCTGTCGGTGAGATCCTTCCAGGTGCCGGCGACGCCGGGCACGTTGGCCTGGCCGCCGAGCCGGCCCTCGGTGCCGACCTCGCGGGCGACGCGCGTCACCTCGCCCGCGAAGCGGTTGAGCTGATCGACCATCGTGTTCAGCGTCTCTTTGAGACTCAGGATCTCGCCGCGCACGTCGACCGTGATCTTGCGCGACAGGTCGCCGCCGGCGATGGCCGTCGCCACCTCGGCGATGTTGCGCACCTGCGCCGTCAGATTGCCGGCCATCGAGTTGACGCTGTCGGTGAGGTCCTTCCATGTGCCGGCCACACCGGGCACCTCGGCCTGGCCGCCGAGCTTGCCGTCGGTGCCGACCTCGCGCGCCACGCGCGTCACCTCACCGGCGAAGGCGTTGAGCTGGTCGACCATCGTGTTCAGCGTCTCCTTCAGCTGAAGGATCTCGCCGGAGACGTTGACCGTGATCTTCTTCGACAGGTCGCCCTTGGCGACGGCGGTGGCGACCTCCGCGATGTTGCGGACCTGTCCGGTCAGGTTCGAGGCCATCGAGTTGACGCTGTCGGTCAGGTCCTTCCAGGTGCCCGCGACTCCGCGCACCATGGCCTGCCCGCCGAGCTTGCCCTCGGTGCCGACCTCGCGGGCGACGCGGGTCACCTCGCCGGCGAACGCGTTGAGCTGGTCGACCATCGTGTTGATGGTGTCCTTCAGCTCCAGGATCTCGCCGCGCACGTCGACGGTGATCTTCTTCGACAGGTCGCCGTTGGCGACGGCGGTCGTCACCTCGGCGATGTTGCGGACCTGCGCCGTCAGGTTCGACGCCATCGAGTTGACGCTCTCGGTGAGATCCTTCCAGGTGCCGGCAACGCCGAGCACGTTGGCTTGGCCGCCGAGCCGACCGTCGGTGCCCACCTCGCGCGCCACGCGCGTGACCTCGCCGGCGAACGCATTGAGCTGGTCGACCATCGTGTTCAGCGTCTCCTTCAATTGAAGGATCTCGCCGGAGACGTTGACCGTGATCTTCTTTGATAGATCGCCGCTGGCGATGGCGGTCGCGACGTCGGCGATGTTGCGGACCTGTGCCGTCAGGTTCGACGCCATGAAGTTCACGTTGTCGGTGAGATCCTTCCAGGTGCCGGCAACGCCCGGCACCTGCGCCTGGCCGCCGAGCTTGCCCTCGGTGCCGACCTCGCGCGCCACGCGCGTCACCTCGGATGCGAAGGCGTTGAGCTGGTCGACCATCGTGTTGATGGTGTCCTTCAGCTCCAGGATCTCACCGCGCACATCGACCGTGATCTTGCGTGACAGGTCACCGCGGGCGACCGCAGTGGTGACGTTGGCGATGTTGCGGACCTGAGCGGTGAGGTTGCCGCACATCGCGTTGACGGAGTCGGTGAGGTCCTTCCAGGTGCCGGCAACGCCGGGAACGATGGCCTGACCGCCGAGCTTGCCGTCGGTGCCGACCTCGCGGGCCACGCGCGTCACCTCCGACGCGAACGAGCGCAGCTGGTCGACCATCGTGTTGATCGCCTCCTTCAACTGCAGAATTTCACCACGCACGTCGACCGTGATCTTCTTCGACAGGTCGCCATTGGCAACCGCGATCGTCACCTCCGCGATATTGCGGACCTGGCCGGTGAGGTTGTTGGCCATCGAGTTGACGCTCTCGGTCAGGTCCTTCCAGACGCCCGTGACTTCGGGAACCTGGGCCTGTCCGCCGAGCTTGCCCTCGGTGCCGACCTCGCGCGCCACGCGGGTCACTTCGGACGTGAAGACGCTGAGCTGCTTGATCATCGTATTGACGATGGTCGCCGACTGCAGGAACTCGCCGCCCAGAGGCCGGCCATCGACATCCAGCTTCACGGTCTGCAGGAGGTCGCCTTGGGCCACGGCGGCGACCGCGCGAGTCACCTCGCGCGTGGGCCATAGAAGATCGTCGATCAACGTGTTGATCGAGCTCTCCATATCCGCCCAGGAGCCGCTGGCGATGCCGAACCGCACGCGCTGGCGCGTCTTTCCCTCGCGTCCCACGACCTGGCCGACGCGCTCGAGCTGCTGCGCCATCCGCTCGTTGGCTGCAATGATCTCGTTGAACGTGTCAGCGATTTTGCCGTCGATGCCGAGATAGTCGCCGCTCATGCGCACGGAGAAATCTCCGGAACGCATGGCCTGGAGGACGCGGAGCAGATCCTGGCTGGCATCGGCCGCCTCGACTCCGTTGCCGTGGCGACCGAACCCCTGGCGCATGGGCATCGCACCGGCAGCAGCATCATCGCTCATCAAGTTCCCCCAAGTCAGAATCGTCTACCATCAAGAATCTGAGACACTTATGACGGGCGGCATAGAAGCCGCGGCAACTAATCAAATCAAGTCGGGAGGCCGATTTCTCCGGCTGATGGAACCGGCATTTGCCGGCACAAATGGCTCAACTCCACTCCAGGCGGAACGTTCCAGAATTCTTTTTCTCTCTTGCGAGGATGAGCCATTCCTTTCCGGAACCAAGCCAGAGATTAGCCTTCGCTGGTCGTGCCGAGGGGTTACGAGAAGCACGATTCTCAACTCAGTGTCGTGGCCGCCTTCATGGTCGTCCACCGCCAAGTCCCGCGGCCCGGGAGCGACGGGCGATGCGCCCGCCAGTTCCGCAACGCTCCGACCGCAGCGCAGCAAGTAGCGGGTGCAGCGGGGACCTCGTTGTTCGGAGCGCGGGATGACAATGCAGTCCAGGGCTGCGCCGCGATCCCGAAGGGGAAGAGGTCAGAGAGTCAGCAAACCACGGCAGAGCGTTGTGATGCTCGGTCTCACGACCATCTTGCAACTTGGAACAGAACGTACTGCTCCCCGCTTTCGATAGAGAACTGCCGACAGTTCCATGATCATTAATATCGTGTAACACGATTGCATCGGCGCGCGGCGCCCACCAGCTAAATTTGTATGAAACAATCAGATCTTTTCAGAGAGAACGCGGACAACTGCCTCCAGCTTGCGGAGCGCACGCAGGAAGAGCCGGCCTTCCGGCGCTATCGGCGCATGGCCCAGGGCTGGAATGCGCTCGCCCTCCAGCAGGACTGGCTCGACGGCGAGATTGCGCCGCTCGGCGAGCCGAAGGCTGCGCGGCACGAGTAACCAATTAGAATGCAGGAGCGTCCGATGACCCCACGAACGATTCTCATTGCGCTACTGACTGCGTTCAGCTTGGCGTCGGCTGTCGCTGCGTTCACAACGATCCGTCAGGTGCATACGGAAGCGTATTCGCTTCCGCAGCCTGTCACCCGCATTTGAGCGAGGCGGGCGGCTTCAGGGCTGCCCGGACCCTCCCGAAGATCCATAGACCTGCCCGTTGGCGTAGCTCGCGTCCGCAGCGGCCAACTGGACGTAGATCGATCCAAGCTCCACCGGCTGGCCAGGACGACCGAGTGGAGTCTGACCACCAAATTTTTCGAGTTTCTCCATAGTGGCCCCGCCTGAGACCTGAAGGGGCGTCCAGATCGGCCCGGGAGCGACGGCATTCACGCGAATGCCCTTCGGCCCGAGCTGTTTGGCCAGGGACTTCACGTAGTTCATGGTCGCCGCCTTGGTCTGCGCGTAGTCATAGAGGTCGGGAGAGGGATCGTAGGCCTGCTCGGACGAAGTGCCGACGATGACCGATCCCGGCTTCAGATGGGGCTGGGCGGCCTTGATGATCCAGAACGGGGCATAGATATTGGTTTTCATCGTCGCGTCGAAATCTTCGGACGAGACATCCAGGATCGATTGGCGTGCCTGCTGCCGCGCGGCGTTGTTGACGACGATGTCGAGTCCGCCCAGCGCTTCGACGGCCTGTTGCACCAGCCGCCGGCAGAACTCCTCGTCGCGCAGATCGCCGGGGATGGCGACGGCCTTTCGCCCCTCGGCCTCGATCAATGCGATGACCTCCTGCGCATCCGGCTCCTCGGTCGGGTAGTAGTTGATCGCGACGTCGGCTCCTTCCCGCGCATAGGCGATGGCGGCCGCGCGTCCCATGCCGGAATCGCCTCCAGTGATCAGCGCCTTGCGCCTGGCGAGACGCCCGGAACCCTTGTAGCTGGTTTCACCGTGATCCGGCCGCGGCGACATCTTGCTCGCAAGACCCGGCCAGGGCTGCGACTGGTGTTCGAACGGCGGCTTCGGATATTTGTCCTTGGGGTCCATGAGCGGTTCGGGCGGGGTTGAATTTGCGGCCATCGTCTCGCGTCCTTTCGCTGTTGCCGAGGTCAGCGATGCGGCCGCAAGTGTTGCGGTGCCTCCGACCATCTCGCGGCGGGACATCGACGTTGTGCGATCGCCTGCCATGCGGTGTCTCCTCTCGAGGGACGTGGTCAACGGCCTGAGACCACCAACGTTTCATTTGGATCGCTGAAAGCACCGTGTCGCGCGCCAGATGCACTGGTCGGCTCCGCGGCCTGTTGGCTCAGGGAGGAACGAACAGGCGCGGCCCGCGTCGTTTTCGATCGAATCGGAGTGGCGTCGGCACTATCCAATCCGACGCCCTGCGTGGATTACCAACCAAGGAGAGCCATCCGATGGCGCAGCAAGGCCAAGGCATCGTGAGGACAGGACGCGGGGAGGATCTGCCCGCCGACAAGGAGCGTGCGCAGCAGGTTCATAGGACCACATCTGCGGATGCTCCATCCCGCGAGGCGACACGTCATCCCGAGCAGGACAGTAACCCGTCGGCGGGAGACTGAGAGCCCTTCAGGCCCTTGGGAACGGCCGGTGACGGCCGAATGTTATCGATCCATTAGCACCGGGAGGATCACATGACATCGATGCTCGATGAACGCGAATATGGCAACCTGATTGGAAGCGACAAGGTCGAAGGCACGGCCGTCTATGGCGCCGACGACACCAAGATCGGCACCATCGAACGCGTGATGATCGACAAGCTGAGCGGGCGGGTCTCGTATGCCGTCCTGGGCTTCGGCGGTTTCCTCGGGCTTGGCAATGATCACTACCCGTTGCCCTGGCAATCCCTGAAGTACGACACGCGACTCGGCGGCTACGTTACCGGCGTGACCGAAAACCAGCTGCGGGGCGCGCCGAAATATTCCGACGAGCGTGAGTGGGACTGGGGGGATGCCGGGGCGGGGCGCAAGGTCGACGACTATTACGGCGTCCAACTCGCTTAGGACCGCCGACCTCGTTCATTGCGCTGGCGAGGCTGCCGACGAACCTCGCGTATCGCGGCCTTGTCCGCGACCCCCGATGAAATCTCAGGCGGCCGGCGGCTGAGCGCCGTTTTCGGCCGCCGATCCAGCCATCATGCTGCGGCGGCTCGATAGCCAGATCGGAATCTCGCGGTAGCAGGTGCCTTTTTCATTCATCTCTGCGACCGTCCACCGGCTCGGATGCCGTTCCTTGCCGACGAAGACCCAGTCATCGGCGATGGGGGGCGGCTCATTCGGCCTTGTCCTCAGCCATGCCGAACGGGCTCCCTTCGGCAGGCGATCCTGCTTCATCTGATAGAGATCATATACTGGTGAACGCATGACGCTACTCGTCCTCAAGCAACCGCAATTCTCAACACCCTCAGCGTGTCGCGTCGTCGCGGCGGAATTGTGGGAGCGGCGCGGCCAGGCTGTGCAAAAGCACGATCAAGCCTGTGATTGACGGCATCTGCCATATTCTTCGCGTGGGGCGTAGCGCTTCGAAAAGGCGACGCGCGGGGCTGTTCAATAACCCCGCGAGTCGGGACCGACGCCGATCGCGTCCGGCAATGAAGAGTCGCCAGCCCGCGACCGGTTGACTGATCAAATCAGAAGAAGGCGTAGCTGAGATCGAGACCGTAGGTGGCGTGGAGGATGAAGCCAAACGCCGTGGCGCCGCAGAGCATCAGGATCGTGCGCAGCTTCTCGGAGTCGATACGGGTCTCTTCGAGATGGGTCGGGAGAGCCTTGATGAGTGTTGTCATTGTGGGACCTCTGTACGCGAAACGAAGACGGAGAGTGAGTTATGAAAAGTATATCCGAGGTTGTTAGATCCCGTTTCTGGGAGGTGGTTTTTGTAGAGTCCCAGAAGAGTTCTAATTGTGAAAGAGGAACCCAGCATCGTGCAGTTTTTGGGGCAAAGTTGCGGAAAGTAAATGATTAGTAAATTAAATCTGAGGTTGATATTAGTTGCGTGCAGTATTGTTGCACGTCTTGGCTGTTGAAAGAAGTTGCCAGGTTGCGGAGACGCGGCGCCGCACGTTTTTAAGCTTAATTCCTTCAGGGAGGCTGTTTGAGCGTGCTCAGCCTGTGCGGCCCGGTGCCGATGAGCACCGTCCGGGCCACGGCGCCAGTGCGGTTGCAAAAGCAACTCTAAGTATAGAGGCAGCTCACCTCGACCTCGGCCAATTTGTGGCGAGGTGTTAACGGCGATGGCGATGTCGCCACTCGCTCGCCGGGTTCTTTGGCATGACTGGTATCATGTGGGTGGTGACGACGGAAGCCGGTCGCCGAAATCTCGCTGGCGGGTGTGCTGATCATACAACAGCCCCACCATCATCGAGCGGGGATCGCACGGACGTCTCGTGTCGAGCCCAGTTGAGGCGCCAGCATGATGGGCAGTTCATGAATCATGATGGAGGAAGCGCGCGTGGCATGCCCGCCCTCGGTGATGAAGGCGCGTTGCTAGGCTTGAGCAAGAAGAGAAGGCCCAAGGTTGAGCAGTTACCGACACCCGAGCGGCCGTCGGGTCGAAGGCTGCGTTGGGCAGCGCGCGCGAGCGCGGCGCATGGATCTGGCTTGCTCGCAAGGTGGGCCTGGACGGATGCTGCGCGTTCTCGCTGCTCTGTCGAGCTCTCGATCACCGTCCCCATGTCGGTACCGGGATGTCGCGACCGATCGCCAATCCTGCCGATGCGAAGCGGATGACGCCGCAGGCGGAATGGGCGCCGGCCGTGCCCGCTATCCTCCAGCATCCCCGCGTGATGGGCTCCTGAGGCGGTGCGGCAATTCGGATACACCAACCAACAACGGTATTTCCGTGTGTTTCTGAACGTTGCAATTCATTTTGGAACATGTCAGCAGGTAATCTGTTAGGGCGAACGGCCCGCCCAGGCTACCAGCATGACGCGCACAAAGGTTTTGGAGTACCGGCCGGACATAGATTGGCTGCGCGCCGTCGCCGTGGTTTCGGTCATTGGATTTCATTACGAGCTGCCGGGCTTTGGCGGTGGGTTTGTCGGCGTCGACATCTTCTTCGTCATCTCCGGTTATGTGATCTCCCGGCTCATTTGGACGGGCATTCAATCCGATTCGTTTTCCTTCATTGAGTTCTACGAACGGAGGGCGAGGCGGCTGCTTCCGGCGCTCTATTTGATGATCGTCGTCACCGCGATGGTCGCGTGGTTCTTGGCGCCTCCAGGCGACTACCGAATGTTCTTCGGAAGCGCGATCTCCACGGTGCTGTTTTCGTCGAACGTCTTCTTCTGGTCGCAGACCGGCTATTTCGATCTACCAACGATCGGGAAGGTTCTCATCCACACCTGGTCATTGTCGGTGGAGGAGCAGTTCTACTTCCTGTTTCCGGTCGTGACTTGGCTCTGGAGCCGGCTGTTTCCCGATCCAACGTCGAAGCCGTCGCTCGGGCTGGTCATCCTCGGAACGATCGCGCTGTGTGTGCTCGACGAGCTTTGGATCAAGCAATCGCCCTCGACCGCCTTCTACATCGCCCCGCTGCGGGCCTGGGAGTTCCTGATCGGAAGCATTGCGTTTTTCCTGCATCGATGGTCGCCGGTTGGAAGCGTGACGCGCCTGGCCTTCGCGGCCGCGGGCATGGTCTCCATGCTGCTTGCCGTGGTCATCTTCCGCGCAGAGACCCGCTTCCCGGGATTGCACGCGCTGGTCCCCTGTGTCGGTGCTGCGGTCTACATCGTCGCGTTCAATCAGGAGAAGGGCAGACCCGGGCTGCCATTCAGTGAGCTCGGAGCATTCCTCGGCCGTTTGTCCTACTCGCTCTATCTTTGGCACTGGCCGGTTTTCGTCCTCGGCAGGGCCGCGCTGCCGCTGGATGTGGCGACCTCGGCGGCAGCTACGGTTGGACTCCTGCTGTGCTCGCTGCTGCTGGCCTATCTGTCCTACGTCATCGTCGAGCGGCCTGCGCGCGCACGAACGGTATGGGGTGGCGTGCGTGGCTCCCCGGTGATCGCGGGCATTGCCACCGTCATGGTCGCGGTCGGAGTTCACGGCGTCGCGCATGACGGCTACGCCGATCGCTTCCCGCAATCACAGGCACGAATGCTCCGGTACGATTCCCGGACGATGGAGCCGTTCTATCGTGCGCACAGCTGCTTCTTGCAGCCCGATGAGCCGGCATCGGCCTACGATTTCGAGGCGTGCCTGAAACCGGCTGCGAACAAGCGCAACATTCTGCTCGCCGGCGACAGCCTTGCCGCGCATTATGCCTGGGCGTTGCGCAGCTACCTGTCGTCCGATGCCTACCATCTTCTGCAGCTCACGTCAGGGGGCTGCCCGCCGTTCGTCGAGCTCAAGCTGAGCAGCTCGCGAAACTGTAACGACGTCAATCAGCTGCTGCGCGATCAGATCAAGGCGCACCGCTTTGACGCCATCATTCTTTCCGGCAATTGGCGCGCCTATCTCGAAACCTATGGCCGGCCTCCCGCACGGCGCGTCGACGGTTATTTGAACGCGCTGCTGGCGGTCGCTCAGGAAACGGGCGTTCCCGTCCTGCTGCTCGGTCCCTCGATCGAGTTTCCAGTTCCCTTGGCTTCGACGTTGTTCAACCATGAGCAGACGCACGTCCCGATCGGCAATTCGCTGGTGCCGAAAGATGCGTCGTTCGAGGCGGACGATCGTCTGAGAGAGATCGCCCGCGCGTATCCGCTCGTTCAATACGTTTCCATTCTCGACACGATTTGCAGCAAGAGGCGTTGTCCGCTGACGATTGACGCGGAAACCCCGATCGTCTGGGATACCATCCATTTCACCCCGGAAGGCTCGAGGTTCGTCGTCTCGCAACTCGCGCCGCAACTGGATGCCTTCCTGCGAAGGCTGGAGCAGCCCTCCGAGACCGGAACGAACGAGCTCATGGCTGGTGACGGTCCGGCGGCAACCCGGAACCTTGCCCCCTCCCGCGTTCAATGATGGAAGCGACCGAGCACGGGACCTCGGGAGCCATGAACTTCGGCGGGTGTCGTGCGTTCGCCTGCCGTTGATGTCGGACATTGCCTTCGGGCGGCCGCGAAAGTGATCCAACGTCATCGCGTTCTCAAGCCGTTCGGGACGACACACATGAATCCGATCATCAAGGCGATGGCAGTGCTTGCGTGCGCCGCCTGCTGGAGCACCGCCGCGACGGCCCAATCGGTTCGCTGGAACACCTATAGGATCCCGGAGACCGGCACATCGGTCGACATTCCGGTCTCGATCTTCAGCGACACGGCGGGCCAACCCGAGGGCTACGGCCAACGCTTCCAGACTGCCGACGGCCGCGCCAATCTGACCGTGCAGTCGGTATTGAATAACGCGCGGGAGTCACCTGCGCGGTTCCTTGCCAGGAAGAACCCTCCGCCGAATATTCAATACAAGCGCGTCACCTCGCGATTCTTCGCGGTGTCGAGCTACAAGGGCGACTATGTCTGGTACAATCGCTGCAACTTCGTTGGCGGCTACGTGCATTGCGTGCTGATCAACTACCCCCGGGTCTGGGAGCGCGCTTGGGACGGCATCGTCACCCGCATCAGCCTGTCGCTGAACCGAAGCTGAGGGGGGCGCTTAGCGAAGTCTTCGGCTGGCGGCTTTGATCCACCTCAATGATACCGTCGGGCTCCTCTGAATAAGCTTCGGCTTCATTTCAGCCGCCGCTTACAGATGAGCCAGTCCTTCATGGCCGCAGCGTCCTTCACCGTACGGGCCGAAAGCGCCAGCGCGATCGCTACCATCAGGTGCCGCAGCGCGCAGGACGCGCTGCTGACGGCCAATGCCTATCTGCGTCTCGGCGCCGCCTGCGTCAGCATCGAGATGCCCGGCGGACAAAGCATGAGCCCGGACCGGCTCGATGCGCTGCTCAACGATTCTGGCGGGCGCATCGGCTTCTGAAATCGGGCGTCGGCCGCACCGCCACTCTTCCCTGGCGTGATCGCGACGGCTTGTGCGGGAGCATTCCGGGAGTGCGTCCAGGCTCAGGATGACGACGCTTCGACGCGGTCGTCGGGGAGCGCCGTCGGCCACGAGACATCGGTAATGTAGGGGCCGTACAGGACATCCTGGCGCCGCTGGTAAATGATCGTGAGGGCGACGGTGGCGATGAAACAGATTGCAGTCAAAATGGCTAGTTCGAACATGGTTCAACTCCATCGCCCAGCACGTGGCGGATGAAGGGCGTCGGCGTCAAATTGAAGCCGGCGTTAAGCTGAAGAGGAAAGCTTAATGCACGCGAGGCATCCTGCGTTGCAGGCGAACAGCCAAAGCAGAACCGCTGGGTCCGCGCGGCTGAACCTCGGGTCGAGAGTCCGGCCGCTCGGCGCGCGCTACTCAGCGACGGTCGGCTGACCGGTATCAAGCTCCGGAAACATCGCCCGGCAGCTCAGGCAATAGGATTCGAAAATAAAGCTCAGCAACGTGGACATCGGTAACCCCCATCAGTCGATGTGATGCTGGGCAACGTGCCGGGGGACTGTTTCAGGACGACTTCGTGCGCCCGGCGAAGTGGTTTCGATCGGTGCCAGGAAAGCTTCGTGGTCACAGGACGTCGGCGCGCGCACGCTCCTGAAGATGAAGTTGTTGCAATAGTCCTTCCGCTTCCAGAACCATTCGCCATCGGCGCGCTGATGGATTTCCGGGTCGAAGGCAGACAACGGAAGCAATCTCCCGCGGCTCAGGAATTGGCCCCGATAGCCGAGACTCCGCAGGAGCAAGAATGTCTCCTTCACCCTGTCGAGCGTCGCCAGGCGGCGGTCGCACTCGACCACGATCAACGGCCGGCATCGGCGCAAGGTGCGCTCGGCGCCGCGCAGTACGTCGAGTTCGGCACCCTCGACGTCGATCTTGATCGCAGAGACGTTTGCGGTGTCGGGGAGATAGTCGTCCAGCGACGTCGTCTGCACCTGGATCGCCTTCGAGGTCTCGGCGGGCCGGAGCAGCGAAGCTCCGGGCTGATGCCCTTCGGGAACGAACAGGGTTTTCCTGCTGGAGCACGAATAGACGGCGCGCGGTTCGACGACGACATTGTCGAGCGAGAACCGGGAGCAGAGCCGCGCCAATCGTTCGGCAAGATCCGGCTGGGGCTCGAAGGCGATGACCCGCCCCGGCGCCGACCACCGTGCCAGCCAGTAGAGAAAACTGCCCTTGTTGGCGCCGATGTCGCAGACGATGTCGCCGCGCCGGATGTGACGCTGCAACTCGGACAGCTCCGTCTTGTGGTCGCGGAATCGGGACCGCAGGATTCTGACCAGAAACCGGGATGCCTCATGTTTCGCCAACCGAGCCCCCCAACGCCATGGCTACGCGCCCGCCAAACGAGGGCGGGCTCGGGTGCGCACGCCCTGTCGTTCACGGCAATGCTTCAAAATGGACGAGTGGCGGGGCGCCAAGATGGCGCTGGCGTGGCGACTGGCGATCCCAGCAGGACTCGAACCTGCAACCCGCGGAGTAGAAATCCGCTACTCTATCCAGTTGAGCTATGGGACCGGCGTCGCGAGACGACTATCGCCCGGTGACCATCCCAAGATGAACGTCCGGAGGATGAGCGTCATGGGATGGGTGCCGAAGGCAAAGCCCGGCCGGCGCGCTTTCCATAGCACGGGTCATATGAAAAATCTTCCGTTTCGCCAAGAGCGGCCGAACCCGACGGAGGCCCGGCGAGACCAAGCGGAGGCGGAGGTGGGTCTATCGCCCCATTTGCGCGTCAGCGGCGCCGGATCGGCGGCCGCCGCGGTTGTCTGTATGCCATGTCCTGTGAATTGCCCGTTGATGAACAGATTTTCCTGTCGCATGTGCGTGCCGATGGTCGCGCCTGGGACGGGCCGCTCGCGGGTCCGCTGCAACCTTTGCCATCAGTCCGTCACCATTTCGCGTCCATTCTCGCCACGAATCGGCCAAACACGGACATCTCTCCGCGTGTCCGGAACAGCCGCCCCAATCGCCGTCCAAGGAGCTGCCCCATGATCGGTCTGGTTCGCGCCGCCGTCCTCTGCGCCATCATGGCGCTCGGTCTTGCTTCTGCCCACGCCGCCGACAAGGCGTTCAAGCGCGACGACCTCGCCGATGCCGCGATCAAGCTGGAGGCGCAGATCAAGAGCGAGGCGGGGGCGGTGAACAAGCCGCTGGCGACGCTTCGCACCGATGCCGACGCGGCGCTGCGGCGGAACGACCTACGGACCGGCCTGCAGATCCTCGGGCAGATCGCGACCGCTGCGCCGGATGATTCCGGTAACTGGCTGCGGCTGGCGCGCACCGTGCTCAACCAGATCAAGCCGATCAATCCGTCGGAGCAGACCTTCCTCCTGGAGCGGGCCTCGACGGCGGCCTACATCGCCTATCAGCGCGCCGGAAATGCCGGCGAGGAGGCGGATGCGCTGGCCGTGCTCGGCAAGACCATGGCCGAGCGCAAGCTGTGGCGGCCAGCGCTGGATACGCTCAGGATGTCGCTCGAGCTGCGTGAGGTGGCCGATGTCCGTGGGCAGTATGAGCGGATGCGCGACGAGCACGGCTTCAAGCTGCTCGACTACACCGTGGATTCGGACTCGGCGAGCCCGCGCGCCTGCTTCCAGTTCTCCGAGGATCTCGCCAAGCGCACCGACTTCTCGCCGTTCGTGGCCCAGGCCGGCAATGACAAGCCGGCGCTGACCTCGGAGGACAAGCAGCTCTGCGTCGAGGGTCTCAAGCACGGCGAGCGCTACAACATCAATCTGCGCGCCGGGCTGCCGTCGGGCGTCAAGGAGAGCCTGCCGAAATCGGCCGAGTTCAACATCTATGTTCGCGACCGCAAGCCGTTCGTGCGCTTCACCGGCAAGGCCTATGTGCTGCCGCGCATCGGGCAGAAGGGCATTCCGCTGGTCAGCGTCAACACGCCGGCGGTCACCGTCAACGTGTTCCGGATCGGCGACCGCAATTTGATCAACACCGTCATCGACAGCGACTTCCAGCGGCCGCTGTCGAGCTATCAGCTCACCGATCTCGGCAATGAGCGCGGCATGAAGGTGTGGAGCGGCGAGCTGTCGACCGCGATGACCCTGAACCAGGACGTCACCACGGCCTTCCCGGTCGATCAGGCGCTGAGCGACATGCAGCCCGGCGTGTATGTGATGACGGCGGCGCCGAAGGGGCCGACGAGCGGCAATGACGAGGACGGCGGCCAACTCGCGACGCAATGGTTCATCGTCTCCGATCTCGGAGTCGCCGCGTTCTCCGGCAATGACGGCATTCACGTGTTCGTCAATTCGCTGGCCTCGACTGATCCGGTCGCGCGCGCCGAGGTGCGGCTGGTGGCGCGCAACAACGAGATCCTCGCGACGCGCAAGACCGACGACGCCGGCCACGTGCTGTTCGAGACGGGCCTGGCGCGTGGCGAGGGCGGGCTGTCGCCGGCGATGCTGACCGTGTCGGGCGAGAAGACCGACTATGCCTTCCTCAGCCTGAAGACGTCAGCCTTCGACCTGTCCGATCGCGGCGTCGCCGGGCGCGAAGCGCCCACGGGGCCGGACGCTTTCGTCTATTCCGAGCGCGGCGTCTACCGCTCCAACGAGACGGTCTACCTCACCGCGCTGCTGCGCGACGGCAAGGGCAATGCCATGACCGGCACGCCGCTGACGCTGGTCGTCGAGCGTCCCGACGGCGTCGAGTTTCGCCGCGCGGTGCTGCCGGACCAGGGCGCCGGCGGCCGTTCGTTCAGCGTGGCGCTGAACTCGGCGGTGCCGACCGGCACCTACCGCGTGCGCGCCTTCACCGACCCAAAGGGGACGGCGGTCGGCGAGACCACCTTCATGGTCGAGGATTACGTCCCCGAGCGGCTGGAATTCGATTTGAGCTCCAAGGACAAGCAGATCAAGGCTGAGACTCCGGTGGAGGTGAAGGTCGACGGCCATTTCCTCTACGGTGCGCCGGCCTCCGGCCTGCAGCTCGAGGGCGACCTGCTGGTGACGACCGCGCCCGAGCGGCCGGGGTTCCCGGGCTACCAGTTCGGCGTCGCCGACGAGGAGAGCGCCTCCAACGAGCGCACCCCGATCGAAGGCATGCCGGAAACGGACGAGAAGGGGGCGGCGACGTTCCCGGTGAGCCTGCCCAAGCCGCCGTCCTCCAGCCGGCCGCAGGAGGCGCAGATCTATGTGCGCCTGGCTGAGACCGGCGGCCGCGCCGTCGAGCGCAAGCTGGTGCTCCCCGTGGCGCCCAAGGCGGCGCAGATCGGCATCAAGCCGTCGTTCTCCGGCAAGAGCGTCGGCGAGGGCGACAAGGCCGAGTTCGACGTCGTGTTCGTCTCGCCGGAGGGCAAGACGCTGGCGCGAAGCGGGCTGCGCTATGAGCTGCTGAAGATCGAGTCGCGCTACCAGTGGTACCGGCAGAACTCCTATTGGGAGTATGAGCCGGTGAAATCGACGCGGCGCGTCGGCGACGGCGACGTCACGATATCAGCCAACAAGCCGGCGCGGCTGAGCTTCCAGCCGGAGGCCGGGCGCTATCGCCTCGACGTCAAGTCGGCGGATGCCGACGGCCCGGTGACGTCGCTGCAGTTCGATGTCGGCTGGTACACCGACGGCAGCGCCGACACGCCGGATCTCTTGGAGACCTCGCTCGACAAGCCGCAATACCAGTCCGGCGAGAGCATGATCGTGACGGTCAATGCGCGCACTGCCGGCAAGCTGACGGTCAACGTGCTCGGCGACCGGCTACTGACGACGCAGACCACCGAGGTCAAGGAAGGTACCAACCAAGTCAAGCTTGCGGTCGGCAAGGACTGGGGCACCGGCGCCTATGTCGTCACGACGTTGCGCCGTCCGCTCGATGCGGCCGCGCAGCGCATGCCGGGCCGCGCGCTCGGCGTCGCCTGGTTCGGCATCGACAAATCAGCGCGCACGCTCAACGCGGCTCTGACGCCGCCTGCGCTGGTACGTCCGGGCTCGGCGTTGAAGATTCCGGTCAAGGTCGGCGGGCTCAATCCCGGCGAGGACGCCAAGATCGTGATCGCGGCGGTCGATGTCGGCATTCTCAACCTCACCAACTACAAGCCGCCGGCGCCCGACGATTACTATCTCGGCCAGCGCCAGCTCTCCGCGGAGATCCGCGACCTCTATGGCCAGCTGATCGACGGCATGCAGGGCACGCGCGGCCAGATCCGCTCGGGCGGTGACAGTGGCGGAGCCGAGCTGCAAGGCTCGCCGCCGACGCAGAAGCCGCTGGCGCTGTATTCGGGCATCGTGACCGTCGGGCCCGATGGCACCGTCGAGGTCAGCTTCGATATTCCGGAGTTCGCAGGAACTGCGCGGGTGATGGCGGTCGCATGGAGCGCCACGAAAGTCGGCCGGGCGAATGTCGACGTCACCGTGCGCGATCCGGTGGTGTTGACCGCGACCTTGCCGCGCTTTTTGCTGAGCGGCGACCGCGGCACGCTGTCGTTCGACCTCGATAACGTCGAGGGCGCGCCCGGCGACTATGTCGTCGGCGTCAAGGCCAGCGGCCCGGTCAAGGTCTCCGGCAATGCCAACGTCACGCTGAAGCTCGCCGCCAAGCAGCGGGCGTCGTCGACGCTGCCGCTGGATGCCAGCGGCACCGGTACGGCGCAGCTCGACGTCGATATCAAGGGCCCCAACGGGCTGGCGCTGGCGCGGCACTATCAGCTCGACGTCAAGCCGGCGACCCAGGTGCTGGCGCGGCGCTCGATCCGCACGCTCGCGAAGGGCGAGAGCCTGACGCTGACATCGGACATGTTCAATGATCTCGTGGCGGGCACCGGTACGGTGTCGCTGTCGGCGGGACTGTCGACCGCGCTCGATGCGGCAACCATCCTCAAGGCGCTCGACCGCTATCCGCATGGCTGCTCGGAGCAGATCACCAGCCGCGCGATGCCGCTGCTCTATGTCAACGAGCTCGCAGCCGGCGCGCATCTCGCGATGGACACCGAGGTCGACCAGCGCATCCGCGACTCGATCGACCGCTTGCTGGCGCGTCAGGGCTCCAACGGCTCGTTCGGCCTGTGGTCGGCCGGCGGCGACGATCCCTGGCTCGATGCCTACGTGACGGATTTCCTGACCCGCGCCCGCGAAAAGGGCTTTGCCGTGCCGGACGTGCTGTTCAAGAGCGCGCTCGACCGCGTCAGGAACTCGGTGGTCAATGCCGAGGAGCCAGAGAAGAGCGGCGGCCGCGATCTCGCCTACGGCCTCTACGTGCTCGCGCGCAACGGCGCGGCGCCGATCGGCGACCTGCGCTATCTCGCCGACACCAAGCTCGGCAATCTCGCAACTCCAATTGCCAAGGCGCAGCTCGCCGCGGCGCTCGCGCTGGTCGGCGACCGCGCCCGCGCCGAGCGGGTCTATGCGGCAGCCGCCGACAGCCTCGCGCCGAAGCCGGTGCTGGTGTTCGGCCGCACCGATTACGGCTCCGACCTGCGTGATGCGGCGGCATTGGTGTCACTGGCCGGCGAAGGCAATGCGCCGCGCGCGACGCTGACGCAGGCGGTGACCCGCGTCGAGGCAGCGCGTGGCCTGACGCCGTACACCTCGACGCAGGAGAATGCGTGGATGGTGCTGGCGGCGCGTGCGCTCGCCAAGGAGACGCTGACGCTCGATGTCAACGGGCAGGCGGTGAAGCAGGCGCTGTACCGCAGCTACAAGGCGGCTGAGCTCTCAGGCCAGCCGCTGAAGATCACCAACACCGGTGATGCGCCGGTGCAGGCGGTGGTCTCCGTCTCCGGCTCGCCGCTGACGCCGGAGCCGGCGGCATCGAACGGCTTCAAGATCGAGCGTGGCTACTACACGCTCGACGGCAAGCCGGCCGATATCAGAACCGCGAAGCAGAACGACCGTTTCGCTGTCGTGCTGAAGGTCACCGAGGCCAAGCCGGAATACGGGCACATCATGGTGTCCGACTATCTACCGGCGGGGCTGGAGATCGACAATCCGCATCTGGTGTCGTCGGGCGACAGCGGCACGCTCGACTGGATCGAGGACGGCCAGGAGCCGGTCAATACCGAGTTCCGCGACGACCGCTTCACCGCCGCGCTCGACCGCGCCGCGGATTCCAAGTCCGTGTTCACGGTCGCCTATGTGGTGCGGGCGGTGTCGCCGGGCAAATACGTGCTGCCACAGGCCTATGTCGAAGACATGTACAATCCCTCACGCTATGGTCGGACCGGTACGGGCTCCGTGGAGGTCCGCGCGGCGAAATGAGCGAGGGTGGAACGAGTGATCGTGAGTTGGGTGGCCGGACGGTGCCGCACACTCCGTCATGCCCAGGCTTGACCCGGGCATCCATCGCTCGCGGCGACGAAGGCGCGGCTGGCCGGGACAAGCCCGGCCATGACCCGAGGAGATGGCGGAGCGTCAAACGGCCGCTCGCGGGCGCGCTGTTCTTGTTCGTCGCAGTCATCCTTGCCTTCACCGCCTACACCATCTCCCTCGGCCCCCTGCCGCTGCGCGAGGCCAAAGCCGTGTCCACCACCGTCGTCGACCGCCACGGCAAGCTGCTGCGCGCCTATGCGATGGCGGATGGGCGCTGGCGGCTGCCGGTCAGCGCGAAGAAGGACGTCGATCCGACCTATTTGAAACTGCTGTTCGCCTATGAGGACCAGCGCTTCTACGACCATCACGGCGTCGACCCCCGCGCGCTGGCGCGCGCCACGATCCAGCTCGGCGCGCACGGCCACATCGTGTCGGGCGGCTCGACCATCACGATGCAGCTGGCGCGGCTGCTCGAGCCCAGGCGGCAGCGCTCGCTGCACGCCAAGCTCAGGCAGATCGTGCGCGCGCTCGAGCTCGAGCATGAGCTGAGCAAGGACGAGATCCTCGATCTCTACCTGACGCTCGCGCCCTATGGCGGCAATCTCGAAGGCATCCGCGCCGCCTCGATCGCGTATTTCGGCAAGGAGCCGAAGCGGCTGTCACTGGCGGAAGCGGCACTCTTGGTGGCGCTGCCGCAGTCACCGGAGACGCGGCGGCTCGACCGGCATCCCGAGGCCGCTCGACGCGGCCGCGACCGCGTTCTCGACCGCATGGTGTCGGAGAACGTGATCTCCGCCGAGGACGCGGCGCAGGCGAAGGCGCAAGCCGTGCCGGCCTTCCGCCAGCCGATGCCGATCCTGGCGCCGCATGCTGCCGACCAGGCCTCGGCGACCGTCAAGGATCAGCCGATCATCCGCCTTACGCTGGACGCCTCGCTGCAGAAGGTGCTGGAGCCGCTGGCGCGCGATCGCGCCATCGCATTGGGACCGAACGTCTCGGTCGGCATCATCGTGGTCGACAATGACAGCGGCGACGTGCTCGCCCATGTCGGATCGGCCGACTATTTCGACGAGAAGCGGGCAGGGCAGGTCGACATGACCCGCGCGGTGCGTTCGCCAGGATCGACCCTGAAGCCGTTCATATATGGGCTCGCCTTCGAGGACGGCTTCGTGCACCCGGAGAGCCTCATCGAGGACCGCCCGGTGCGCTTCGGCTCCTACGCGCCGGAAAATTTCGACATGACGTTCCAGGGCACGGTGCCGGTGCGCAAGGCGCTGCAACTGTCCCTGAACGTTCCCGCCATCGTGCTGCTCGATCGTGTCGGCGCCAGCCGGCTGTCGTCGCGACTGAAACAGGCCGGCGGCAATTTGGTGCTGCCGAAGGACGAAGCCCCAGGCCTTGCCATGGGCCTCGGCGGCGTCGGCGTGACCCTGCAGGACCTCGCCCAGCTCTATGCCGGATTCCCGCGCCTGGGCACCACCAGGCCGCTGCGTGAGATCATGACCGGGGAGGGCACCGACGATGCCCGCGAGCCGTTGCGGCTGATGGATTCGGCGGCCGCCTGGCAGGTCGGCAACGTGCTGCTGGGGACCCCGCCGCCGGAAAACGCAGCCCGCAACCGGATCGCCTTCAAGACCGGTACCAGCTACGGCTATCGCGACGCCTGGTCGGTCGGTTTCGACGGCCGCGTGACGATCGGTGTCTGGGTCGGCAGGCCCGACGGCGCGCCGGTGCCCGGCCTGATCGGCCGCGTCGCCGCGGCGCCGATCCTGTTCGACGCTTTTGCCCGCAGCGGCAAGCTGCCGGTGACACTGCCAAAGCCGCCCAAGGGTGCGCTTGTCGCCAGCAATTCAAAGTTGCCGCTGCCCCTGCGCCGGTTCCGGCCGGTCGGAGAACTGGTGCGGACCGGCGCGGAGCAGGCGCCGCACATTCAGTTCCCGCTGAACGGCTCCCGCATCGATGTCGACCGGTCCGCCGGTCCCGAGGCGTCGGTGATGCCGGTGAAAGTGTCCGGGGGCGTGCTGCCGCTGACCATGCTGGTCAATGGACTAGCCGTCGGCGAGATCGACAGCCGGCGCCAGCGCCTGATCGATCCGCCCGGGCCGGGCTTTGCCCGCCTCACCGTGATCGATGCCACGGGCGCTGCGGACACAGTTGTGGTCAGAATCCAGTGAGGGTTCGCTAAGCGGTTGTCGACATAGCGGTTTCAGCGTATTCGGAACCCCATGGTCGAGACCTTTGCCCGCCCCCGTTTTGGAGAGCCGCGCGAGCCGAAGAACCTGGTCAATCCAGGCAATCGGCTGGTGCGGATGATCGATGTCGTCACCGTGAGCCACACCAGGGCGGTGGCGTTCCTGCTCGTCTGCGGGCTGCTGTTGTTCCTGCCGGGCTTCTTCACCATCCCGCCGATCGATCGCGACGAGGCGCGCTTCGCCCAGGCGACCAAACAGATGGTCGAGAGCGGCGATTACGTCGATATCCGCTTCCAGGACGACGTGCGCTACAAGAAGCCGGTCGGCATCTACTGGTTGCAATCGGCTGCGGTCGAGACGGCGTCGGCGATCGGTCTGCCGCGTGCGCAGCTGCGCATCTGGGTCTACCGCATTCCCTCGCTGATCGGTGCGATCGGCGCGGTGCTGCTGACCTATTGGACCGCGCTCTCCTTCGTGACACGGCGCGGCGCCGTGTTCGCCGCCCTGCTGATGTGCTGCTCGGTGCTGCTCGGGGCGGAAGCCCGGCTCGCCAAGACCGACGCGATGCTGCTATTCACCGTGGTGGCTGCGATGGGTGCGCTGGCCCGCGTCTATCTGTCGTGGCAGCGCGGCGAGGATCCGGTGCATCCACCGTGGGGACCGCCTGCGATCTTCTGGACGGCGCTCGCCGGCGGCATCCTGATCAAGGGCCCGCTGATCCTGATGTTCGCGGGACTGACGATCGCGGCGCTGGCGATCATGGATCGCGGTGCTGGCTGGCTATCGCGTCTGCGCCCTCTATGGGGACTGATGTGGATGCTGGTGCTGGTGCTGCCCTGGTTCGTGCTGATCTTCCTGCGCGCCGGCGACACCTTCTTCGCCGATTCCGTCGGCGGCGACATGCTGAGCAAGATCGGCGCCCAGGAGTCGCACGGCGCACCGCCGGGCCTCTATCTGCTGCTGTTGTTCATCACCTTCTGGCCCGGCGCGCCGCTGGCCGCCATGGCAGCCCCCGCCGTCTGGCGCGCGCGGCGCGAGCCGGGGGCGCAGTTCCTGCTGGCCTGGCTGCTGCCGTCCTGGGTCGTGTTCGAGGCCGTCCTGACCAAGCTGCCGCATTATGTGCTGCCGCTCTATCCGGCAATCGCCATCCTCACCGTGGGCGCGCTGGAGCGGCGGGTGCTGGCGCGCAACTGGCTGCGGCGCGGCGCCGCCTGGTGGTTCGCGATTCCCGCCATCACATCGGTGGTGGCCGTGATCGGCGCCATCATCGTCACGCACCAGCCGGTGTTCCTGGCCTGGCCGTTCGTGGCGGCGTCGCTGATTTTCGGCCTGTTCGCCTGGTGGCTCTATGACGACGGCCGTGCCGAGCGCTCGCTCTTGAATGCCGGCGTGGCGGCGATGTTCCTGGCGTTCGTGGTGTATGGCGCCGTGCTGCCGGCGCTGACACCGCTGTTTCCCAGCGCGGAGATTGCGCGCGCGCTGCGCAACGTGGTCTGCGTCGGGCCGAAGGCGGCAGCGGCAGGTTTCCACGAACCTAGCCTCGTGTTCATGACAGGAACCTCGACACAGCTCACCGACGGCTCGGGGGCGGCCGACTTCCTCAACCATGGCACGTGCCGCTTCGCGCTTGTCGAGCAGCGCACCGAACGGGCGTTCGTGCAGCGCGCCGAGGCCATCGGGCTGCGCTACAACGTCGCCAAGCGCATCGACGGCTACAACATCTCGCAAGGCCGCCCGGTCTCGATTGCGATCTATCGTTCGGAAGGCACCGAGTAGATGTCGGCGCCAGACACGCCCTCGCTGTCGTCAGGCTATCTCGCCCAGCTCGCGCTGGTCGGCAAATTCTCGTTCGGCCGGCTGGTTCGGCGGCCGCAGACCGCGCCGGACGCTGCGGGCCGGCAACGCCTGCGACGCGAGCTTCTCCTGCTCGGTGCCATCGGCCTGAGTGTAGTCTTGATGCTGATGTTCACCTTCGATGCCTACGAAATCGGGCTGATGCCAGCGCGTGGAACACCGAGCCTGTGGCCGGTGCGCATCATCACCGAATTCGGCCAGGACGAATACGTGCTGGGACTGCTGGCAGTGGGGGTCGTCGCGACGATCCTGATCGCGCCGTTGTGGCCTGAGGCTTCGCGCAGCCGGCTTCTGAACTTTGCGACGCATGTTCAGTTTTTCTTCTTCGCGGTTCTGCTCTCCGTGCTATCGGCCCAGGTGTTGAAATACATCATCGGGCGCGGCCGTCCCTTCGTCGGCGGCAAGGCCAATGCGTTCAATTTCGAACCCTTCAACGGCACGCCGGCCTATTTCAGCATGCCGTCGGCGCATGCGGTGACCGCCTTCGCGCTCGCATTCGCCATTGCGGCCGTCTGGTCGCGGCTGCGGATACCAATGTTCATCTATGCCGTCGTGATTGCCCTGAGTCGGCTGGTGCTGCTGGCGCATCATCCAAGCGATGTGGTCGCCGGCGCCGTGGTCGGATTGGCCTGCGCCATGCTGGTCCGCTACTGGTTCGCAGCACGACGGCTGGGCTTCCGCCTGGGCAAGGACGGCCAAATCGTACCGCGCTAAAGGGGTTGATAGGCGGCCCCAAGCCCCATAATAAGCCTCCGCCGCATCGCCCGGGGCAGGAACCGGTCCAGTCACGCCATCGCGAGTCTCATCTTGTCGACCGAAACCCCCGTTGCCGTCTCCATCGTCGTTCCCGTGCGCAACGAGGCCGGCAACATCACGCCCCTGATCACCGAGATCGCGGCCGCGCTCGACGGTCTCTGGGCCTATGAGATCATCTACGTCAACGACGGCTCGACCGATGACACCGCGCAACGGCTCGCCGAGGAGATGGCGCGGCGGCCGAACCTGCGCGTGCTGCGCCATGAGAAGTCGTCCGGGCAATCGGCGGCCGTGAGAAGCGGCATCCGCGCGGCCCACGGCGCGATGGTTGCGACGCTGGACGGCGACGGGCAGAACAATCCCGCTTTCCTGCCCGACCTCATCGCTGCGCTCGAAAAGGGCGGGGCGGGTGTCGGCCTCGTCGCAGGCCAGCGCGTCGGTCGCAAGGACACCGGCTTCAAGAAACTGCAATCGCGGCTTGCCAACAAGATCCGCAATGCGGTGCTGCATGACGGCACCCGCGATACCGGCTGCGGCCTCAAGGCGGTCCGCCGCGACGTCTTCCTGATGATGCCGTATTTCGATGGTCTGCACCGCTTCCTTCCCGCCCTGGTGCGGCGTGAGGGCTACGACATCGCCTACATCGACGTGACAGATCGACCCCGGCACTCCGGTGTCTCGAACTACGGGTTCTTCGACCGGCTCTGGATCGGGATCATGGATCTCGCCGGCGTGTGGTGGCTGATCCGCCGCAAGAAGCCGACGCCGGTTGTGATCGAGGTAAAGTAATGCTGATTCAATTCGGGCAGGCGTTCAGCAACTATCTCTACGACATCTTCATCGCCAAATTTGATTTCTGGCTGGTGTTCGGCCTCGCCGCCCAACTGGCCTTCGCCGCGCGCTTCCTTGTGCAGTGGATCGCCAGCGAGCGCGCGGGCAAGAGCGTGGTGCCCCTTGCCTTCTGGTTCTTCTCGATCGGCGGCGGCCTCATGACGCTGATCTATGGTCTCGTCAAGCGCGAGCCGGTCATCATCTTCGGCCAGTTGCTGTCGAACATCATCTACGTCCGCAACGTGATGCTGATCTTCAAGAACCGTCAGCGCGAGTCGCAAACGCTGAGCAATTGACCGGAGCGGGCTTCAGGTTCACAAGGCGGATGTGCCGTCGCCCGTTCGTGGGGCCGTCCTGCGCCTCAGCGCGGCAGCGGCCGGGCCGAGGACGGGGGCAGGGGCACGGGCACGGGCACGGTCGTCGCCACGCTGTCAGCTGCCTCGCCGCGGCGCGTCGCAATCTCGCCGGCGGCATCCAGCACGGGATAGGCGACCGAGCAGATGTGCGAGTGGATCCGCCTGAGGTCACGCAGCACGTCGAGATGCAGTGAGGTGGTTTCGAGCGTCTCCGAGCGGCCGTCGCGCAGACGTTCGAGGTGCCGCTCGGTCGCGCCGAGCTCGGCGTTGCGGAGCTCGGCTTTCTGATCGAGCAATTGGTGCGCCTGCTGCGCATCGCCGGACATGAAGATGCCGAACGCGACGCGGAGCGCCTCCATGATCTGGCGGTGAAAGGCCTGCAACTCGTCGGCGCCCTCCGCGGAGAACTGGAACCTGCGCTTGATCTTCTTGGTCGCGAGCTCGCTCAGGTTCTTGTCGATGATGTCGCCGATGTGTTCGAGGTTGATCGCGAAGGAGATGATCTCCATCGCCCGCTTGCCCTCGCGATCGTCCAGGCTGCCCCGCGTCAGCTTGGTGATGTAAAGCTTGATGGCTTCGTCGAGCCGGTCGACGACATTGTCCGCGCGTGACACCTGATCCACGAGGCCACGGTCGTTGGTCATCATCGCGGTCATGACATTGCGCAACATGGTCTCGACCAGATCGCCCATGCGCAGCGCCTCGCGCGCCGCGTCCGCAAGCGCCAGCGACGGTGTCTCCAGCGCGGTCTCGTCGAGGTAGCGCGGCTTGGCGGGATCGACTTCGGCCGGGCGGTCGGGGAACAGTCTGACGAGCAGCTTCTCGATGCTGCCGAGCAGACCGATGAAGACCAGCGCCGTGCCGAGGTTGAATGCCATGTGAAACTGCGCGGTCAGCTTCGACAGATCCGGCTGCCATTGCTGCAGCTGAGCCGCGAGCGGATGCAGGAAGGGTGCGATCAGCGCGACGCCGATGATGCGGTTGAGGAGATTGCCGACGGGCAGGCGATAGCTCGCGGGATTGTCGCGCCGGGCGCCCTCGAACACCGGGTTGACGGCGCTGCCGAGATTGGCCCCGAGCACCAGTGCCATGGCCGCATCGGCCGTGATGAAATGCGCATAGGCCAGCGACATCACCAGCAGCACGCTCGCGACGCTGGAATGCACGATCCAGGTGACGGCGGCGCCGAAGATGATGCACAGCGTGACGTCGGCGGTGATCGCCTGCATGAACACGCGCATCGCCGGCGCCTCCTCGGCCGGCGCGAGCGTGTCGATCAGGATATGGAGCGACAGCAGCATCAGGCCGAGGCCGATCGACACCCGGCCGAGATCCTTGATGCGCGATCGCGGCCCGCTGCGGAACGCCACCAGGCCGAGCACGAACAGGATCGGCGCGACGGCCGCGACGTTGAACGACAGCACCTGGACGATCAGCGTGGTGCCGATATTGGCGCCCAGCATGATCGCCATCGCGGGGATCAGGCCGACGAGGCCTTCCGCAGCAAAGGAGGTGGTGATGAGCGCCGTTGCCGTGCTGCTCTGGAGAAGCGCGGTGAGGCCGAGTCCGGCCGCGAGGGCGCTGAAACGGTTCCGCAGCGCTCGCGACAGCAGCAGCCTGAGATCCGGGCCGAAGGCGCGCAGGATGCCGCTGTGGACCATGTGAAGGCCCCACAGCAGCAGCGCCACGCCACCCATCAGATCGAGCAGAACCATGATTCCCGTTCGTTCCCGCTTGTCTTCAGACCAAGGCTACGCCCAATCGGCCGGGGATCAACGCCAATTTGGCGGCCCCGGTTGCCCGATCGCGCGGCGCTCCGCCCCTGCAGGCGTGGTCAAGCGGCGTTGAACGCGGCAAAGCCGCGATCGAGATCGGCCTTGAGATCCTCGGTATTCTCGAGACCGATGTGCAGCCGCAATGTCGGACCGCCGGGTGCCCATGTGGTCGCCGTACGGTAGCTCGCGCAGTCGAACGGGATCGCCAGGCTCTCGAAGCCGCCCCAGGAATAGCCCATGCCGAACAGCGTGAGCGTGTCGAGCATGGCGTCGACGGCGGCCTGCGCCTTTGGTTGCAGCACGATGCTGAACAGGCCGGAGGCGCCGGTGAAATCGCGCTTCCAGATCGCGTGCCCCGGATGGCTTTCCAGCGCGGGATGCAGCACCTCGATCACCTCGGGACGCGCGGCGAGCCAGCGCGCCATCTCCAGGCCTGACCGGTGATGCTGCGCCAGGCGCACGCCAAGCGTCCGTACGCCGCGCAAGGCCAGGAACACGTCGTCCGGTCCGGCGCAGACGCCGAGCAGGCGGATGCCCTCGGAGATCAGCGGCCACGCCTTCGCATTGGCCGAAATCGTCCCGAACATGATGTCGGAGTGGCCGCCGATATATTTGGTGGCCGCCTGCATGCTGATGTCGACGCCCTGATCGAGGGAGCGATGGTAGAGCGGCGTCGCCCAGGTGTTGTCGTCGATGACCAGCGCGCCGTGCGCATGCGCAACCGCGGCAATGACGGGGATGTCCGGCATTTCGAAGGACTGCGAGCCCGGCGCCTCGACAACCACCGCGCGTGTATTCGGTTTGAGCAGTTGCTCAATTCCTGCGCCGATCAAGGGGTCGAAATAGGTCGTCTCGACGCCATAGCGTGCCAGCATGCCGTTGCAGAAATTTCGGGTTGGACGATAGATGCTATCGCACACCAGAACGTGGTCGCCGGCCTTGAGCACCGACAGCAGGGTGGTCGAGATGGCGCCGAGGCCTGACGGCGCGATGCCGACGCCGGCGCATTGCGGCCCCTCGAGCGCCATCAGCACTTGCTGCAGCGCCTTCGTGGTCGGGGTGCCGTGGCGGCCGTACTGGAATTCACCGCGGTGTGCATGCAGATCTTCAGCCGTTGGATACAGGACCGTTGAACCATGAACGACAGGAGGATTCACGAATCCGTGCTGCGCTTTCGTGTCCCGCCCCGCCGTGACCAGCCGTGTCTCGACGTTTTGTCGCACCGCCGCAGCGGGGTCGTTCGATGATGCCATTCGCGTGTCTTTTCTCTTTAAACCTGCCGGGATAGCTGGAAATCAGGCCGCACTGCGGTCGTTAATAACAGAATGCAGAACAGGCCCGTCAACCCCTTGACCCGGACCGCCAGTCGTTCTGTGATGCCGGCGCAATTCGATCGCTGCACGTTGAGGGGCTTGCCGCGATTTCCGCTTCATCTCGCATGCACGGCTCCGTCGTGCATGGCGCGCGCCATATTCTTGGTATGGCGTTTGCAGAGGCGGATTCAGGTCGGCCCCTCCTACGCGCTGAGATTCATCGCTCCCCAAGGACGACCCGCGAAAGGCTGTATTTATGAAACGCGTCACTCTGGCTCTTACTCTTGCTCTCGCCCCGGTGCTGGCGAGCGTCGGCGCCCAGGCCGAAACGCTCAAGACCGTCAAGGATCGCGGCATGCTCGCCTGCGGCGTCAGCCAGGGCCTTCCTGGCTTCTCGGCGCCCGACGACAAGGGCAACTGGACCGGGCTCGACGTCGACGTTTGCCGCGCCATTGCCGCCGCGATCTTCAACGATCCGACCAAGGTCAAGTTCGTTCCACTGTCCGCCAAGGATCGCTTTACTGCACTGCAGTCGGGCGAGATCGACGTGCTGTCGCGCAACACCACTTGGACCCTGTCGCGTGACACCTCGCTGGGCGCCAATTTCGCCGGCGTGACCTATTACGACGGCCAGGGCTTCATGGTGAAGAAGGCCCTGAAGGTCAATTCGGCGCTCGAGCTCAACAGCGCCTCGATCTGCGTGCAGACCGGCACGACGACTGAGCAGAACCTCGCCGACTACTTCAAGGCCAACAAGATGAAGTACGAGGTGATCGCATTCGCCGGCCAAGACGAGACCATCAAGGCGTACGAATCTGGCCGTTGCGACGTCTTCACGACCGACGTTTCCGGCCTCTACGCCGAGCGGCTGAAGCTCGCCAATCCGGCCGATCACGTGGTGCTGCCGGAAGTGATCTCGAAGGAGCCGTTGGGCCCGATGGTCCGCCATGGCGACGACCAGTGGTTCGACATCGTCAAGTGGACCTTGTTCGGGCTGGTGACGGCCGAGGAGCTCGGCGTGACGCAGGCGAACGTCGATGAAATGGCCAAGTCGGACAAGCCGGAGTTCAAGCGCGCCTTCGGCACCGACGGCAATCTCGGCGAGCAGCTCGGCCTCACCAAGGACTGGTTCTACCGGATCGTGAAAGCGGTCGGAAACTACGGCGAGATGTATGATCGCAACGTCGGCGCCGGCTCCAAGCTGCAGATCGCGCGCGGTCTGAACCAGCTCTGGAACAAGGGCGGCCTGCAATACGCGCCGCCGATCCGCTGATCACTGCGCGATAGCGGGGCTGCGGCGAATGAGCATCGAAGCAAGGTTACCGCCTACGCAATATGGGCTTCGGCTGAAGCGTATGCTGGGTGGCAAGGCAGGATGGAACGGCATCATCCTCCAGATCCTGTTCGTCGCAGTGCTGGTGTGGGTTGGCTACGAGATCGTGGCCAACGCACGCAGCAACCTCGCCACCCAGCGGATCACGTCGGGCTTCGGCTTTCTCAACAATACGGCCGGCTTCGACGTCAACCAGACCCTGATCAGCTACTCCGGCTCCGACAGCTACAGCCGCGTGCTGATCGTCGGCGTGCTGAACACGCTGCTGGTCTCCGTCATCGGTATCGTGCTGGCGACCATCCTTGGCTTTCTGGTTGCGCTTGGCCGCTTGTCACCGAACGTATTGCTCTCGCGGGTCTCCGGCGCCTATGTCGAGCTGATCCGGAACCTGCCTCTCCTGTTCCAGATCCTGTTCTGGTATCTCGCGGTGTTGGCGGCTCTGCCCGGACCGCGGCAGAGCATCTCTCTTTTCTCGACCTTCTTTCTCAACAACCGCGGCTTCATCGTTCCGCGCCCGATCGAGGAGCCCGGCTTCACGCCGTTCGCGATCGTGCTCGGTGTGGCGATCGTGGTCTCGATCGGTCTGCACTATTACGCGCGGCGTGAGCTGTTCTTGCGCGGCCATGTGATCCGGATTTGGCCCTACGTGCTGGGGCTGCTGATCGGCCTGCCGCTAATTGCAATGCTCGTGTTCGGCGTGCCGATTTCGTTCGAGGTGCCGGCGCTCAAGGGATTCAACTTCGCCGGCGGCTCCCGCATCATTCCAGAGCTCGTTGCGCTGACCCTGGCGCTCACCATGTACACGGCGTCTTTCATCGCCGAGGTGGTACGGGCGGGAATCCTCTCGGTCCACAAGGGACAGATGGAAGCGGGGCTCTCGCTTGGACTGAGCCGCGGCACCGTGCTGCGCCTGATCGTCGTGCCACAGGCGCTCCGCGTCATCCTGCCGCCGCTGACGAACCAGTATTTGAACCTGACCAAGAATTCCTCGCTCGCGGTCGCTATCGGTTATCCCGATCTCGTGTCGGTGTTCGCGGGCACGACGATGAGCCAGACGGGGCAGGCCATCGAGATCATCGGAATCACGATGGGCGTCTATCTGGCGCTGTCGCTGATTACGAGCGCGATGATGAGCTTCTATAGCTGGCGGCTTGGGAAGAGACTTGGCGCATGACCGACATCACGGCCTCAACCTTCATCCGTCAGGACATGGCCGGAGAACGCCCGGCGCCCATCAAGACGACCGGTTTCGTCGGCTTCGTCCGCACGAGGCTGTTGAACTCGCCGACCAATATCCTGCTCACCCTGGTGAGCGCGCTGTTGATCTGGTTCACCGTGATCCCGGCCGTCAAGTTCCTGCTGGTCGACGCGGTGTGGGTCGGCAAGGACCGCGATGCATGCCTGGCGCAGAACGCCGGCCATCCGGTCGGCGCCTGTTGGCCCTACATTTCGGCGAAGTTCAGCCAGTTCATGTACGGCTTCTACCCGGAGGCCGACCGCTGGCGCGTCAATCTGACCTATGTGCTGGCGGTGGTGCTGCTCGTGCCGCTGCTGATTCCGCGCCTGCCGGCCAAAGGCCTTAATGCGGGTCTGTTCTTCTTCGCGCTGCCGGTGGTCGCGTTCTTCCTGCTCTATGGCGGTGGGCTGGAGGGCTTCGGCGTGAGCTGGACCACAGGCACCCTCCAGCTGTTCGTCGAGAGCATCGATACGGCCGGTAACGCGCTGGTGCGCGCCGGCGATAACGTGCCGGTGGTCGGCATGCTGCTGTGGCTGCTCGGCAAGCTGGTCGTGCTGATCGGAACGCTCGCATCGCTCGTGATCTGGCCGCTGGTCTGGATCCGCAATGAACTGCAGCAATCTCACCAGCCCGTGTGGAATGATCTCGCGCTCTCCGCGATCATTGTCACCGCGCTGGTGTTCATCATCGGCGGCGGGAGCAGGGCGCTGCGCAGCGTCATCGCCACGGCCGCGACCTTCGCCGGCATCGCCATCGTCATTGCGATCATGGGCCTCGATCGCGGCGGCCTTCCCATCGTCGACACAAGGCTGTGGGGCGGCATGCTGGTGACGCTGGTCGTCTCGGTGATCGGCATCGTCGCGTCGATGCCGATCGGCATTGCGCTTGCGCTCGGCCGCCGCTCGACCATTCCGCTGATCCGCGTCTTTTCGATCGCCTTCATCGAGCTGGTGCGCGGCGTGCCGCTGATCACGGTGCTGTTCTTCGCCACCTACATGCTGCCGCTGTTCCTGCCCGGCAATGTCAGGGTCGACGGCCTGGTACGGGCGCTGATCGGCGTTGCGCTGTTCTCCGGCGCCTACATGGCCGAGGTGATCCGCGGCGGCCTGCAGGCCATTCCGCGCGGCCAGGCGGAGGCGTCGAGCGCGCTCGGCCTGTCCTGGTGGAAGACGACGAGCTTCATCGTGCTGCCGCAGGCGCTGCGCCACGTCATCCCCGGTATCGTCAACAGCTTCATCTCGCTGTTCAAGGATACCTCGCTGGTCTCGATCGTGGCGCTGTTCGACTTGCTCGGCAGCCTCAAGGCTTCGTTGGCCGATCCGGTCTGGGCGACACCGACCACGGCTTTCACCGGCTTTGCCTTCACAGGAATGATCTACTTCGCCTTCTGTTTCGGCATGTCACGCTACTCCATGCTGGTCGAGCGCCGCCTCAACGCGCACCGGCGCCATTGACCCAGATATCGTCGAGAGATCCATGACTGCAAATTCGATCGTCAGCATTTCCGCCCTCAACAAATGGTACGGCGAATTCCACGTCCTGCGCGACATCAACCTCTCCGTCGGAAAGGGTGAGCGCATCGTGATCTGCGGGCCCTCGGGCTCGGGCAAGTCGACCTTGATCCGCTGCATCAACGCGCTGGAGGAATTCCAGGAGGGCGAGATCAATGTCGACGGCATCGATCTGGGTCCGAATCTCAAGCGGGTGGACGAAGTCCGCCGTGAGGTCGGCATGGTGTTCCAGAGCTTCAACCTGTTTCCGCATCTGACCGTGCTGGAGAACTGCACCCTGGCTCCGATCTGGGTGCGCAACATCCCGCAGAAGGAAGCCGAGGCGACTGCGATGAAGTTCCTGGAGCGGGTCAAGATCCCGCATCAGGCGCAGAAATATCCGGGCCAGATGTCGGGCGGTCAGCAGCAGCGCGTTGCCATCGCGCGCGCGCTGGCGATGAACCCGAAGGTCATGCTGTTCGACGAGCCGACCTCGGCGCTCGATCCCGAGATGGTGAAGGAGGTGCTCGACACCATGGTCGATCTCGCCAAGGAGGGCATGACCATGCTGGTCGTGACCCACGAGATGGGCTTTGCACGCGAGGTCGCCAACCGCGTCGTGTTCATGGACGCCGGCCAGATCATCGAATCGAACACGCCGCAGGAATTCTTCGCCAACCCGCAGCATGCGCGCAGCAAGCTGTTCCTGAGCCAGATTCTGCGGCATTGATGAGGAAGCGAATCGGGACTTGCGAATAGGGCGAGAAATTCTACTCGCTACTCGCTACTCGCCCTCAAACGAAAGGCGGCTTGATCCCGCTGCGCCGCTCCAGCCAGGCCGGCACCGGCAGGTTCTTCGAACGCATGAACTCCGGATTGTACAGCTTCGACTGATAGCGCGCACCGGAGTCGCACAGGATGGTCACGATGGTGTGGCCGGGGCCGAGCTTCCTGGCGAGTTGCACCGCGCCAGCGACGTTGACGCCGGTCGAGCCTCCCAGGCACAGGCCTTCATGCTGCACGAGGTCGTAGATCGTGTTGACGGCGTCCTCGTCGGACACCAGGAACGCGTCGTCGACCTTGGCGGTCTCGATCACGGGCGTCACACGACCGATGCCGATGCCTTCGGTGATGGAATCGCCGGGCGTCGATTTGACGACCCCGTTCTTGAACCATTCGTACATCGCGAAGCCGTGCGGGTCGGCACAGGCGGTGACAATGTCCTTGTTCCTGTCCTTCAAATAGCGGCTCGTGCCGGCGATCGTGCCGCCGGTGCCGACCGCGCAGATGAAGCCGTCGACCTTGCCGTCGGTCTGCTCCCAGATCTCGGGTCCCGTGGACTCATAATGCGCCTTGGCGTTGTCGAGGTTGTTCCACTGGTCGGCGAACAGCACGCCGTTGGGCTCGGTCATGCGCAGTTCGTCGGCGAGCCTGCGGCCGACATGCTGATAGTTGTTGGGATTGCTGAACGGCAACGCCGGCACCTCGACCAGCTCCGCGCCGCACAGCCGCAGCATGTCCTTCTTTTCCTGGCTCTGCGTCTCCGGAATCACGATCAGCGTGCGATAGCCGCGCGCGCTGGCGACCACGGCCAGACCGATGCCGGTGTTGCCGGCAGTGGCCTCCACCACGAGGCCGCCGGGCTTGAGATCGCCACGCCTCTCGGCCTCCAGGATCATCCACTTGCCGGCGCGGTCCTTGACCGACTGGCCCGGGTTCATGAACTCGGCCTTGCCGAGAATGGTGCAGCCCGTCGCCTCCGAGGCGCGCTTGAGCTTGATCAGCGGTGTGTTGCCGATCGCCGCGACGACGTCGTTATGAATGGTCATTTTGCAGATACCGTAGGAGTTTCCTCGAGCACACTTAAGAGGACCCTAGCCTGATATCCAGGGGAGCGTAAGCCGGCTGGATCAGCCCCCCGATTTCGCAAAGACGACCTGGCGAACATCGATATTCCCGGAGAGGAAACCCGCTTCGCAGTAGGACAGATAATATTCCCAGAGCCGCCTGAAGCGCTCGTCGAATCCGGCGGGCGTGAGGTCCGGCCAAGCCTCTCGGAAGTTATTTCGCCAGATCGCAAGCGTCCTGGCATAATCTTCCCCGAAGATCCGCTCGCGGATGACGGGTATGCCAAAGCGGTCGCCGAGCGACTTCAGAATCTGCGGTGTCGGCAACATGCCGCCGGGAAAGACGTAGCGCTGGATGAAGTCGACCTCGCGGCGGTAGTGCTGGAACAGGCTGTCCTGGATGGTGATTGCCTGGACACCGGCCAGTCCGCCCGGCAGCAGGCGGTCTCGCAGTTGCGAGAAATATTTCGGCCAGAATTGTTCGCCGACCGCCTCGATCATCTCGATCGAGGCGATGCGATCGTAGTGGTCACGCTCGTCCCGGTAATCCTGCAGGCGGATTTCGACCTTCTCGGCGAGCCCGGCCTCCTGGATGCGGCGCTGCGCGAAGTCGCGCTGCTGTTGACTGATCGTCAACCCAACGACCTTGGCGCCGAACGTCTTGGCGGCATATTCGGCAAAGCCGCCCCAGCCGCAGCCGATCTCGAGCAGCTTCTGCCCGGGCTTGAGATCGATCGCCTCGGCCAGCCGCTTGTACTTGTTGGTCTGCGCTGCAGTGAGGTCGGTGGTGTGCTCCTCGAACAAGGCCGAGGAATAGGTCATGCTCGGATCCAGCCAGGCCGAGTAGAACGAATTTCCGATGTCGTAATGGGCATAGATGTTGCGCTTCGCCTGACGCTTGGTGTTGCGGTTGAACCAGTGCCGGACCAGCTGGGCAAACCGGATCAGCGGCTTGTCTTCCAGCATCGACTGCAGCAGGTGCTGGTTGACGCAGAACAGATAGAGAAACTGCGTCAGGTCCGGCGTATCCCAGTCGCCGTTCAGATAGGCCTCGGCGATGCCGATGTCGCCGCCATTGAGAAGACGCGATGCGAAGCCGTAATTGGCCAGGATCATTGCGGCGGCCGGCCCGGGCTCAACGCCGCCAAGCCGGATCACCCGTCCGTCCGGCAGGGTCACGTCGAGCGTGCCTTTTCGCAACCGCGAGCCGAAGCCGAGGGCAAGGCGGGGCAGGCGGGGAAGATCGGCAAGCACCTTGTCGATGGTATCAGGGGTGACTGGGATGACGTCCGGCATGGCAGGTCCACTCACGCAAACGGCTCCAGCCCACGTCCCCGTCGGCTGGCCGGTGCGGCACCTGTGCGGGCAGGGATCACGGACGCAGAGCGAGCCGGCCGTTTCCGGTCAGCGTCGTGACATATAAGCGTGGCTGCCGTTCCCCGCCAAGCCGGTATTGGTTCCAGGGCTTGCACTGATTTCGCCACGCGGGACGAGGCGGACGCCTTTGGCCCACAGCCGCAGTGCCTCCCAATGGATCGCGGCGAAGATTTTGACAGTCACCAGCGGGAGCGAGACGAAGGCTGCGAGCAGGGAGCCAGACGTCAGCCCGCGACGGCGGCCAGAGAAGGTTGCAGCGAGCAGGGGCCCGTCGGGGCCAGTTTCCAGAATCCGCAACTTGACCTTGTCGCCCGGCGGCATGACCCGGAAATGGTAGCGCATCGCCATGTCGATGAACGGCGAGACGTAGAAGGTCTTGTCCTGCGTCTGGCGCAGCCCTGCCGCGGACAGCTCATTGGATCTGACCGGCAGCACATAGGGCTTGATCTCGCCGAAGGTGTTGCGGACCTCGTAGATCATCAGCGCCAGGGTGCCGTCGCTGCGATAGCAGAAATAGACCGACAGCGGATTGAACACGTAGCCGAGCAGCCGCGGATAGCACAGCAACAGCACGCGTCCGCCGCCGAGATCGATCCCCTGATCCGCCGCGCAGGTCTGCGCATAGGCCAGCAGCGACGAGCCGTCGCGCGGACCGTGGTCGGCCTCGTGGAAGCTGTAGAGCGCTCGCCGATTGACCCCGAACAGCGAGGCCTGCCGGTCCACCTGGTCGAGCCGGCCGAGATCGATCAGCAGGCTCATAACGCGATACCGGAAGCGGTGCGTGGTCGGCCGCATGCGGGCATGCATGACCTCTCCGACATAGAGCGCGGCCGCTTCCGTTCGGTCATCCTGTCCCGAGTGATCCATGTCCATATCGCGCCTATTCCGCAGCCTCGGCGAGCTCGGTGGGAAACCCGCGCCATGGCACGCTCGCGCCGAGCGCCTCCGCCACGGCGAGACCCGAGCGCAGCCCGTCCTCATGGAAGCCGTAGCCGGTCCAGGCCCCGCAGAACCAAGTATGGCGCTGCCCCTGAATCGCTGCCAGGCGCTTCTGCGCCGCAAAGGCCGCAGCCGTATATTGTGGGTGCTCACAGATGTATTTGCCAAAGGTCAGCTCCGGGGCCGGAGCGAAGGGTGGGTTGAGGCTGACGAACAGCGGCTTGGCGTCGTCGATGTCCTGCAGGTTGTTCATCCAATAGGTGACGGCGACGTCGTTCATGGGAACGCCCTCACGCTGCCAGCGCAGGAAATTCCACGAGGCCCAGGCGCGGCGGCGCTTCGGCATCAGCCTGCTGTCACGGTGCAGATAGATCGTGTTGGGCGAATATTTGATCGCACCGAGGATGCCGCGCTCCCGCTCGTCCGCGTCGGTGAGCATCGACAAGGCCTGGTCGCTGTGTGCGGCAATCACCACGTGATCATAGGTGTCCCGACGCCCGCTGCTGTCTTGAACGACGACGCCGTGGGCGGTGCGTTCGATGCTGGTCACGGCGCTGCCGAGCCTGATCTGGTTGCGGAAGCTCGACGTCAGTTTCTCCACATAGCGCCGGCTGCCGCCCTTGACGGTGCGCCAGACCGGACGGTCATATTGCAGCAACCTGTGGTTGCTGAAGAACGCGACGAAGTTCTCGGCCGGGAAGTCCAGCATCTCGGACGCCGGGGCTGACCAGATCGCGGCCCCCATTGGCGCCAGATAGTCGGTGAGCAGTCGCGGGGCGAAATGGTTGCGCCGGAAATAATCACCGAGCGTAAGGCCATGCAGGCGGCCGGCCTTGAAGTCGGCTGTACTCTGCTCGTTGAAGGTCAGGATGTCCCTGAGCATCCAGAGATAGGATGTCGACAGCAGGTTGCTCGGCTGCGCGAACAGCCCCTTGGCGGTGTCGAGCCAGGTGTTTCCGCCACCTTTCCATTCGAAGCGGCCGGCATCCGCGGTGACGGCAAAGCTCATGCTGCTGTCGACCGTCTCGACCCCCAGATGGTCGAACAAGGCGGTGAGCTCAGGATAGTTCAGCTCGTTGTAGACGATGAAGCCGATGTCGACCGAGACCGGAGCGCCGTCATAGTCGATCGTCACGGTATGGCTGTGGCCGCCCGGACGGAGATCACGCTCGTAGACGGTGATCGGATAACGTTTCGCCAGGGACCAGGCCGCGGCGTTACCCGCAATACCCGTTCCGACCACCGCAACTCGCATGAATGCCCCCTGAAGTTCACGTGCAAGTTACGGAGTCCCAGCCAAAGGGTTTCACGGGCGCGCTCGCCGCGTCACACCCCGGCCAAAACGGCATTCGACAGATGAAATCTTGGTAAGGCGGCAGCCGGGGGCCCGTGGCTCTGCCTTCACGAAACTCCGCTGATTTACGGGAGATTCGTCGATTCGGTGGACTTTATCGGCACCATCGCTGCTGGGGCGACGGGGGGGCTGCAGGGCTGTCCGCCGCCGTGGGCTGCGGCTAGAATGATTCCCAAGACTACAGGGAAGCATCACGCCAGTGTCCATCGTGCCGATCGCCGTCGACGAGCCTTGCCGCACGTCCGCTGACCCGCGGATCGTCGCCGGGATGCGGGAGCGCCGTGTGCCGGCTACCCTGCGGCGATTTGTCCACTGGCTGGCGGCGATCGGATTGGCGGCGAACTCGGCCGGCTGCCTGCTGACCCAGGATATTCCCGATCCGGCCCTCGACTTGCCCCAGCGCTACAAGGCGGCGTCCGGTTCCGATATGGCGGCGCCGCCGCCGCTGGATTGGTGGCGCGGCTTCGGATCACGCGAGCTGACCCAGCTGATGGAGGAGGCGCAGAGCGTCAACCTCGACATTGCCGCTGCTGTGGCAAGGTTCCGGCAGGCCGATGCGCTGGCGCGGCAGGCCGGCGCGGCGCTGCTGCCAAGCCTGTCGAGCACGGGGCAGGAGACCTATTCGCGCACGTCCGGGTCGAGCTCCAGCGGGCTCACCAATGGCGGCCGCGAGGTCGTCAATTACCAAGCCTCGCTCTCTGCGAGCTACCAGCTCGACTTCTTCGGCCAGAATCGCGACGCGCTGCAGGCGGCCGAGGAAACCGCGGTAGCCAACCGCTTCGACCGCGACGTCACGCAGTTGACGACGCTTGCCACCGTCGCCAATGCCTATTTCCAGGTGCTGGCCGCGCAGGATCGGATTCGGACGGCTGAGCGCAACATCGCCAGCGCCACGCGTGTGCTCGATGCCATCCGCGAGCGGCAGAAGGCTGGCACCGGCAACGATCTCGACGTCGCGCAGCAGGAGAGCGTGCTCGCCAATCAGAAGGCGGCGGTGCCGCCGCTGCGCCAGACGCTCGATCAGAACGTCAATGCCCTGGCCGTGCTGGTCGCGCGATCGCCCGAAGGCATTCGGGTCATTGGCGGCTCGCTCGATCAGATCAGGACTCCGCGGGTCACGCCTGGTCTGCCGTCGGAGATCCTGACGCAGCGTCCGGACATCCGCCGGCAGGAGGCCCAATTGGCATCGGCAACGGCCAATGTCGGCAGCGCGCGGGCGCAGTTCTTTCCGAGCATCCAGCTCACGGGCAACGGCGGCTACCAGAGCGCGGCACTGGTGTCGCTGTTTCAGCCGCATGCGGCGTTCTTCAGCCTCGCCGGCAGCCTGACCCAGCCGATCTTCGACGGCGGCCGGATTCTGGGCAACTTCGAGAACGCCAAGGCGCGGCAGGATGAACTGCTGCAGACCTACCGCAAGACCGTGATCCAGGCCTTCACCGACGTCGACAATGCGCTGTTCTCGATCAAGCAGACCACGATCCGACTGCAATTGCAGCGCCAGGTCGTCGCCGCCTCGCGGCGTGCGTTCGAATTGTCGGAGCAGCAGTTGCGCGCGGGAACTGCCGACATCGTGACCGTCTTGAATACGCAATTGACGCTGTTCCAGGCCGAGGACGCGCTATCGCAGGCGCAACTGGCGCGCCTGCAGGCGTTTGTGAGCCTCTACCAGGCGCTCGGCGGCGGCTGGGAGCCGCGCATGGAGAAGTCGGCCGATGCTCTTTAAACCGGACGAGAAGGGAGCAGCGGCAGTGAAGCGCGCGCGGTCCAGCGTGGCACGGCGACTGGTGTCGATCGCGATCACGCTGCTGATCCTCGGCGGCCTCGGCTATATCGGCTGGTCGGCGATGCAGCAGAAGCAGCAGGCCAATAACCGCTTCGCGCGGCCCGACCTTCCCGTTCCGGTCCTGGCTGCCTCGCCTGCCATCAAGGACGTGCCGGTCTATCTCGACGGCGTCGGCGCGGTGCGCGCGCTGAACACGGTCACGGTGCGCTCGCAGGTCGACGGCAAGCTGATCGCGGTCAATTTCGTCGAAGGGCAGGACGTCAAGAAGGGCGACGTGCTCGCGGAGATCGATCCGGCGATCTATCAGGCGCAGTACGATCAGGCCGTTGCCAAGAAGGCGCAGGACGAGGCGCAACTCGCCAACCAGAAGCTCGACCTCGCCCGCTACGAGCAGCTCGCCGCCAGCAATGCCGGCTCCAAGCAGCAGGCCGACACGCAGCGCGCGGTGGTGGCGCAGCAGCAGGCGCTGATCAAGGCGGATCAGGCCGCGATCGACAATGCGGCGACGACCTTGAGCTACACCAAGATCGTGGCGCCGCTCTCCGGCCGCGCCGGCCTGCGCCAGGTCGACCAGGGCAACATCGTTCATGCCTCTGACGCGACCGGCCTCGTCGTCATCACGCAGCTGCAGCCGATTGCGGTTCAGTTCAGCCTGCCCCAGCAGCAGATCATGCGCGTCAATGCGGCCGCCGCCAAGGGACCGCTCGCCGTCGACGTGTTCGGCAATGACGGCGTCACCGTCATTGACACCGGCACGTTGCGGGGCATCGACAACCAGGTCGATCAGACGACGGGCACGCTGAAGCTGAAAGCAGAATTCCCCAACGGCAGATTTCAGCTCTGGCCGGGACAGTTCGTCAATGTCCGCCTCAAGGTCGAGACCCTGTCGCAGGCGATCACGGTGCCGACGTCGGCCGTGCAGCGCGGGCCGGCAGGTACGTTCAGCTACGTGATCGGCGAGGGCGACATCGTCTCTGCGCATCCGGTGGCGGTCGTGCAGCAGAATGAGAGCGAGGCCGTGATCGCGAGCGGCTTGAGCCCCTCGGACCGTGTGGTGACGACAGGCTTTGCCAACCTCGCCGAGGGCGTCAAAGTGGTGGTCGGGCGCGCCGAGCAGACGCCGCAGGCCGATCTGGCGCCACGCAAACGCGGCCGCAATCCGCAAGCAAAGGATCAAGGCAAGGACCAGGCCAAGGAGGGCGGAGCTCCGCCTGACGGCGCGCCGAAGGACGGCGAGCTGCGTCGCAGGCCTCAGGCCGCGGGCCAGACCGATGCCGGTGCAGCGCCCCAGGGAGGGAGTGAAGCAGGTCGCGGCGCGAAGGCGCAGCCATGACGCGACCGCAAGAGTGACGAGCAGTCGCGATGAGCGTCTCCGAACCCTTCATCCGCCGTCCTATCGCGACCTCGCTGCTCGGCGTCGCGCTGCTGATCGGCGGGCTGCTCGGCTATCTCGCGCTGCCGGTCTCGGCGCTGCCGCAGGTCGACTTCCCGACCGTCCAGGTGACGACGCAACTGCCGGGCGCCAGCCCCGATGTGATCGCCTCGCTGATCACGGCGCCGCTGGAGCGCCAGCTTGGCCAGATCCCGTCGCTCTCGGCGATGAACTCGACGAGCTCGTTCGGCGTCAGCCAGATCTCGCTGCAGTTCGATCTCGGACGCGACATCGATGGCGCCACGCAGGACGTCCAGGCGGCGATCAATGCCGCCGCCGGCGTCTTGCCGAAGTCGCTGCCCTATCCGCCGACCTACGCCAAGGTCAATCCGGCCGACGCACCGGTCATGACGCTCGCGCTGACCTCGGACACGATCTCTTTGCGCGCGATGAGCGACATGGCCGACACGATCCTGGCGCAGCGGCTGAGCCAGGTCTCCGGCGTCGGCCGCGTCTCGGTGCTCGGCGGACTCAAGCCCGCGGTGCGCGTGCAGGCCGACCTGGCGCGGCTCGCCGCCTATGGCATCTCGATGGAGGACCTGCGCGCCGCCATCGCAGGCGCCAACGTCTCCGGTCCCAAGGGGTCGCTCGACGGTGCCCAGCAGGCCTATCTGATCACGGCCAACGACCAGATCGGAGCCGCCGACGCCTACAAGCCGATCATCATCGCCTACCGCAACGGCTCGCCGGTCACGATCGGCGATGTCGCAACGATTATCGATGGTCTGGAGAACGATCGGACCGGCGGCTGGTACCAGGGTGTCCCTGCGGTCATCCTCGACATCCAGCGCCAGCCGGGTGCCAACGTCATCGAGGTCGTCAAGCAGATCCGTGCCGAGATCCCGAAGCTGCAGCGCACGCTTCCCGCCGGCGTGAAGCTCGCCATCGTCAGCGATCGCACCGTGACCATCCGCGCCTCGGTGCACGACGTGCAGTTCACGCTGGTGCTCAGCGTGGTGCTGGTGACGCTGGTTGTGCTGCTGTTTCTGCGCTCGCTGCGCGCCACGATCATCGCCGGCGTCGCGCTGCCGCTGTCGCTGATCACGAGCTTCGGCGTGATGTACTTCGCCGGTTTCAGTCTCGACAATCTCTCGCTGATGGCACTCACCATCGGCACCGGCTTCGTCGTCGACGACGCCATTGTGATGATCGAGAACATCGTGCGCCACATGGAGAATGGCGAGAGCGCGATGAACGCCTCGCTGCGCGGCGCGCGCGAGATCGGCTTCACCGTGATCTCGCTGACCGTGTCGCTGATCGCGGTGTTCATTCCGCTGCTGTTCATGTCCGGGCTTGTCGGTCGCATGTTCCGCGAGTTCGCGTTGACCTTGACGATCGCAGTCGTGACGTCGGCGGTGGTCTCGCTGACCCTGACGCCGATGATGTGCTCGCGGCTGTTGAAGCATGCCAGCGAGGAATGGGTGCTGCCGGGGCTGAACGCCATCAGCCGCTTCATCGACCGCACGGTAGCGGTCTATCACCGCAGCCTGCTCTGGGTGCTCGACCGCCAGACCGAGACGCTCGTCGTGACCTTCGCGACCTTGGCGGCGACCTTGGCGCTCTACGTCGTCGCGCCCAAGGGCTTCCTGCCGCTGCAGGATACCGGCTCGATCACGGCGGTGACCGAAGCCGGCCCTGACGTGTCGTTCGCCGAAATGAAGAAGCGTCAGGCGGACGTCGCCGCCGCGATCCAGGCTGACCCCGACGTCGTCGGCGTCGTCTCGGTGATCGGCGCCGGATCGGTCAATCCGACCACCAATGTCGGCCGTCTCGTCATGACCTTGAAGCCACTTGGCGAGCGGCAGGACGGGGTCGCCGAGGTGATCGACCGGCTGAAGCAGAAGACCTCGGGCGTGCCCGGCATGACCGTGTACTTCCAGCCGGTCCAGGACGTGCAGATCTCGACCCAGGCGAGCCGCTCGCAGTACCAGTACACGCTGACCGGTGCCGATGCCGCCGAGGTGTCGAAATGGGCGAGGCAGCTTGTCGGAGAAATGCGCCGCGACCCTCTATTCCGCGACGTCTCCTCCGAAGCCCAGGAGGGCGGCCTGCGCGCGGAGCTGACCATCGACCGCCAGCGCGCCGGCCAGCTCGGCGTCAGCCTGCAGGGCGTCACCGACACGCTCAATGACGCCTTCGCGCAGCGGCAGATCTCGACGATCTACGGCCAGGCCAACCAGTACCGCGTGGTGCTGGAGGCGCTGCCGATGTATCAGCGCGACCCGTCGGTCCTGTCGAAGCTCTATCTGCCTGGCGCCGGCGGCCAGGTGCCGCTCTCTGCGGTGGCAAGCCTCAAGCGCACCACGGCGCCGCTGGCGATCTCGCATCAGGCGCAGTTTCCGGCGGTGTCGCTGAGCTTCAACCTCGCGCCCGGCGCGGCGCTCAGCGAGGCGGTCGACGCGCTTCATGCGACCGAGAACCGCATCGGCATGCCCGGCAGCATCATCGGCGTCTATTCGGGCGATGCCGCCGAGTTCGCCAAGTCGCTGGCCGGCCAACCCTGGCTGCTGCTCGCGGCCGTGGTTACGATCTACATCGTGCTCGGCGTGCTCTATGAGAGCTACATCCATCCGATCACGATCCTGTCGACGCTGCCATCCGCCGGCGTCGGCGCCATCCTGGCCTTGATGCTGTTCGGCCAGGATCTCTCGGTGATCGGCCTGATCGGCATCATCCTCCTGATGGGCATCGTCAAGAAGAACGCGATCATGATGATCGACTTCGCGCTCGAGGCGGAGCGTCACGAAAACCGCACCCCCTACGACGCGATCGTGCAGGCGTGTCTCCTGCGCTTCCGCCCGATCATGATGACGACCCTGGCCGCGCTGTTCGGCGCGCTGCCGCTGGCGATCGAGAGCGGCACCGGCTCGGAGCTGCGCTTTCCGCTCGGCATCTCCATCATCGGCGGCCTGCTGCTCAGCCAATTGCTGACGTTGTACACGACGCCGGTCATCTATCTCGCGCTCGACCGCATCAATCGTCGCTTCGAGCGCGCGCTGCCGCCGGCGCCGAACCTGCCGTCGCCGCCGATCGCAGGTGCGACCGAAGGCATCCAGTGATGGCCTCGATCTCCGAGCCGTTCATTCGCCGGCCGGTCGGCACCACGCTGCTCTCGATCGGCTTGTTCCTGGTCGGGATCGTCGCCTATATCTTCCTTCCCGTCGCGCCGGTGCCGAACGTCGATTTCCCCGCGATCTTCGTCAGCGCGTCGCGCCCGGGTGCGGACCCGTCCGTCATGGCGGGGACGGTCGCGGCGCCGTTGGAGCGGCGGCTCGGCGAAATCGCAGGTGTCGACCAGATCACATCGACGAGCTCGCTCGGCACCACCAACATCCAGATCCAGTTCTCGATCGGCCGCGACATCGACAAGGCCGCGCGTGACGTCCAGGCGGCCATCAACGCCTCGCTGTCGGACCTTCCGAGCGACCTGCCGGCGCTGCCGCGGTTCCGCAAGGCGAACACGGCCGCGGCTCCCGTATTCGTTCTGGCCCTGACCTCGAAGACGATGACGCCGAGCGCGATGTACGACGTCGCCGACACCGTTCTGGCGCAGCGTCTGTTCCAGGTGCCCGGCGTCGGCAATGTCACGGTCAGCGGCGCCGATCAGCCTGCCGTGCGCATCGCACTCAATCCGGTCTCGCTCGCCAATGCCGGGATTTCGACCGACGATGTCCGGACGGCGATCATCAATGCCAATCCGATCGGGCCGGTCGGCATCTTCGAGGGCGCGCGGCAGAGCGAGACCATTGCCATCAACAGGCAGATGCGCAGCGCGGCCGAATTCCGCGACATCCTGATCAAGAGCAGCAATGGCAGCTTCGTGCGGCTGTCGGATGTCGCCGACGTCGAGGATTCCGTACGCAACGTGCGTTCGATCGCCTGGTTCAACAAGCAGCCGGCGGTGCTGATCCAGATCGCGAAACAGGGCGACGCCAACGTGATCGAGACCGTCGACCGTGTGAAGGCGCTGATCCCCGAGCTCAAGCAATGGCTGCCGGCTGGCATCGAGATCGCCACTCTGGTCGATCGCACAGGGACCATTCGCGCCTCGGTCGAGGACATGCAGTGGACCTTGCTCGCGACCGCCGTGCTGGTGATGGTCGTCGTGTTCCTCTTTCTGCGCCGCCTGGTGCCGACGGTCGCGGCCGGCGTCTCGGTGCCGCTGGCGCTCGCCGGCACCTGCGCGGCGATGTGGCTCGCAGGCTTCTCGATCGACAATCTGTCACTGATGGCGCTCGCGATCTCCGTCGGCTTCGTCGTCGACGACGCCATCGTCATGATCGAGAACATGTACCGCAATCTCGAGCATGGCCTGTCGCCGATGCGCGCCGCGCTCGACGGCGCCCGCCAGATCGGCTTTACCGTGTTGTCGATCAGCCTTTCCTTGATTGCGGCCTTCGTGCCGTTGATCTTCATGGACGGCGTCGTTGGCCGTCTCCTGCGTGAGTTCTCGCTGACGCTGACCTTCGCAATCGTCGTGTCGACATTGGTGTCGCTGACGGTGACGCCGATGATCTGCGCGCATTACATCAAGGAGACGCTGTCCGATCGTGCCACCTGGTTCGACCGTATCGTCGAAGGCGCGCTGTCCGGCATGGTCCGCTTCTATGCCTGGACGCTGCGCGGCGTGCTGGTTTATCCGTTTCTCACCCTGATCGTGTTCTTCGCCACCATCGCGCTCACGGTGACGCTCTACATCAAGGTGCCCAAGGGCTATTTCCCGACCGACGATTCCGGCTTCGTCATCGGTGCGACGCGCGCCTCGGCCGACATCTCGTTCCAGTCCATGCTTGGTCTGCAGCAGCGGCTCGCCGACATCGTGATGGCCGATCCCGCCGTGGCCGGTATCGGCTCGACGATCGGGGGCGGCGGCGGGCCGGGTGGCGCGACGTCCAACCGCGGCACCATGTTCATCAATCTCAAGCCCCCGGCGGAGCGCGAGGGCGTCTCCACTGAGCTCGTGATCAACCGCCTCAGGCGGAGCCTCGCGACGGTCCCCGGCATTCGGCTCTTCATGTTCGCCGCGCAGGACGTGCGCACCGGCGGCCGTCAGAGCGATTCCGACTATCAGTACACGTTGAGCAGCCCCGATCTCGACCTTCTGCAGAAATGGGCGCCGATTGTCGCCAAGCGCCTGGAGACGGTTGACGGCATCACCGACATTTCCAGCGACCGCGATCCCGGTGGCCTGCAGCTCGCGCTGCGGATCGACCGACAAAAGGCGGCGAGCCTCGGCGTCCGCGTCCAGGATATCGACAACGCGCTCAACAACGCCTTCGCGCAACGCCAGATATCGATCGTCTACAGCCAGCGCAACCAGTACATGGTCGTGCTGGAGATCGACCCGAAATTCCAGACCGATCCCTCCAATCTCGACCGCATCTATGTGGCCGGGGCAGGGGACGCGCAGGTGCCGTTGTCGGCGCTGGTCAAGGCCGAGCGTGGCCTGTCACCGCTGGCGGTGTATCACTCGCAATCGTTCCCTTCGACCACCGTGTCGTTCAACCTGCTGCCGGACGTGCCCTTGCAGACCGCGACCGCCAACATCCAGCGCGCCGTCGACGAGCTGCACATGCCGGAGGGCATCCGCGGCAGCTTCGACGGCAATGCCGGGGACTTCAACAAGAGCAGCGGCCGCCAGCCGCTCTTGATCCTGTTCGCCCTGGCCGCGATGTATATCGTGCTCGGCGTGCTCTATGAGAGCCTGGCGCATCCGCTGACCATCATCTCGACCCTGCCGTCGGCCGGGCTCGGCGCGCTGCTCGCTTTGCAGGTCACCAACACACCGCTGACAGTGATCGCCTTCGTCGGCATCATCCTGTTGATCGGCATCGTCAAGAAGAACGGCATCATGCTCGTCGATTTCGCGCTCGAGGCCGAGCGCCAGCGCGGCATGTCCTCGGCCGATGCGATCTTCGAGGCCTGCCGGGTGCGCTTTCGCCCGATCCTGATGACGACCCTCGCCGCGCTGTTCGCCGGCCTGCCGCTGGTGATCGCGACCGGTCCGGGCACCGAGCTGCGCCGCCCGCTCGGCATCACCATCATCGGCGGGCTGCTGGTGTCGCAGATCCTCACCCTCTACACCACGCCGGTGATCTACCTGCTGATCGACCGGCTGCGCCGCCGCTCGACCCCGGAGCCGCTCGCCGCGCCCGCTGAATGAGCCGTTGTGGCCCTGTCCGCGGGCGCGTATAGCCGCCGCATGCCAGAACCACACGACCATCCGCCGCTCGCCACCGAGGCGCCGCCCGATTGCCCGCGTTGCCAGAAACCGCTGCCGCTGTGCATCTGCGACAGCGTCACACCGCTGGAGAGCCGGCTGGGGCTCCTGATCCTGCAGCATCCGCAGGAGCAGGATCGCGCGCTCGGCACCGCGCGGCTCGCCGCCCTGCATTTCAAGAACGCGGTGGTCAAGGTCGGGCTATCCTGGCCGAGCCTCGCCAAGGCACTGGGACGGCCGGTCGCCGATCCCGCGCGCTGGGCCATTCTCTATCTCGGCTCGGCGAAGGCGGCCGAGCTCGATCCCGAGAGCGAGGTGGTCGCGGTGACCCGCAAGGGTGAGGTCGCCGACAACCAGCGCGCCATCCTCAAGTCGATCGAGGGCGTGATCCTGCTCGACGGCACCTGGAGCCAGGCCAAAGCGCTGTGGTGGCGCAATCCGTGGATGCTGAAATGCCAGCGCGTGATCCTCGGGCCGCGGCAGCCGTCGCGCTACGGCCGGCTGCGCCGCGAACCGCGCCGCGACGGGCTGTCGACCATCGAGGCTGCCGGGATGCTGATGGCCGCGCTGGAACGGCGGCCGGAGATTGCCACGGCCCTCGACGCGAGCTTCGAGCGCATGCTGGCGCGGTATCGGGAGGTGGAAAAAGCGCAGCCGGAGCTCACGCCCCGCCCAAAGGCCCGCAAGCCGGATTGGCGCAACCGTAAACGGCGGGTTTAGGAACCGGAGGTACGCTTCTTGCATTGCAGCATGGAACGAGGATGAGAGCCATGCCGGAAGCAGAAAAGTCCAACGTGGTGCAGCTCCGGGATTACGCGCCCCGGCTGGCCGGCAGATCCGGCTCGGATCGGACGGGCGTCTCGGCCGGTGAACGAGGGGCAATTCTGACTTGGCCGCGCGCGCAGGTCAGCTATCCCGGCGGCATCGACGATCTGCCCATCTAGCGCCGGTTCGCGGCCCCAATGGGTAGTCCAACCGCTTGATCTTGATTGAGTGGAGGCCACGACCAGAATTGAACTGGTGTAAACGGTTTTGCAGACCGCTGCGTAACCACTCCGCCACGTGGCCCCAACGACGCGGATCGATATAGGACATCAAGGGGTTAGGCAACCGACTTGTTTCGTTCTCCCGGTGTTTCTGAAACCCAGTAACAGCGTAAGTTCTGAAACTTCGCCGGGGTCTTTGTCCATGTCCCTGCCGAAGGCTGTAACTTTGTTTCGATCAGGCCTTGTGTTGCTAGAAAACAACATGAATTAACCATATCTAAAGGTTAATAATGGAACCTCAATGAACGCTCGGAAGTGTATTGCCGACGTATTCGGCGAGTGGCATCGTGGTTCGAACAAATCGTTAACAATCGAGTTGTTTTATGCTCGGTTGTTCGGGAGAGCGCAATGCTGGTTACGATGCATAATTCTGAATTGGTCAGAAAGCTTGTAGCCCTCGCCGATGGTGACATCGATCTGGTTCAACGGGCTGTTCGCGCATCCTCCAAGGATGGCCAAGCGGCTGATCTTGAAGCCGTGGTAAACTTCATCGTGCAGGAGCAAAAAGCTCGCGCCAAAGCTGTGGCTTGAAGCTTTTTCTGGTATAGCTGTGGTCCATGTCAGTGGCATGGACCACCATTGTTATAATTGCGCTGTTGTTTCCGGGCGTATTTTTTTTTCTAGGCCTGTCCTCGACGGAGCGCTTTTCCAGAGAAGTCGTTCGCAGCAGCGCGATCGGCGACGTAGGCTTGGCTGTTCTGGTATCATTGCTTCTCCATCTGGTTGCCTACGCAATCCTATCCCCTGCGGGATTCGATCTCGCCCACTTCTTGGAACCAGCTCTTCAGTACGACAAATCGCCCAATCTCGCTGCAGTTATCACGTCAGTGGTCTGGGCCGCCAGCTACACCATTGTCATGGCAGGAGCCGGATATTTGGTAGGGGTGTGCGCAGCTACGCTGCCGTTCCTTGCCCGCCATAAATGGATTACGACTGTTAACAGGTCCATGCAGGACGGTATCGTAACCGCCTATGTCATGACCACGACCGTCCAGAACGGGCGCGCCTTGATGTATAAGGGCGTCTTGTCAGAGTTCTACCTGACACTGGATGGAAGCCTCACGTATGTGATTCTGAAAAGCTGCTCGCGCTTTTTCATGACGATGGACGGCGACCGTCCTACAACGACGGAGCAGTACAACCTATTCGGCAGCGCGACGGATCGAAGGGACAAGCAATCTTGGGACTACCTTTTCATCGATGCAAAGAACATTGCCAACGTGCTTTTTGATCCAAGCCCAGAAATCAAAACCACGAATGCTGGCAATGAAGCTCTGGAAAAAGCTTTGGCTGAACTAACAGCCGTTATCGAACGTCGCTTGGCGAATGGAGCAATCAAGTAAATCCAAACGACGCCTTACTGTGAATCTCTACGGCCTGCTGAGCTTATGCCGTGCTAGCAAGTGAAGCCGAACCGGCGATGCGATAGGCGTGGCGCTTACGGGTCGCTGCGAGAGCGCGCTTCTCGGTTCGCTTAGCGTAGCCTTCATAGGCCTTTGAACGATGTGCCGAGAGCGCGCGGCCCTGGCCGTCGGTGAGCTCGGCCTCCTCGAGCTCGGTCATGCCGCCGTGGCGGCAGGCGTCGAGCGTGAACGTGGCAGGCAGGCCGAGCCGCTCACGCAGCGCCCGCACCAGGCGGGCCATGCTCATGTTGTCCCATTTGCGCGGGCCGATCGGCGCCGGGCGATCGCGCATGACGATACCGAGACCCAGGCGCGGGACACGCGCGAGCACTGCTTCGGCCTCCTCGTAGAACAGCGTGCGGCCGTCGGCCGTGGTCTCCTCGAGCGGATGCAGGACCATCTCGCCGGTCTTGTGGTGCTCGATGCGGATCTGCGTCGGCGCGCGCGGGCCGCGATAGTCGTTCCAGGTCACATAGCCCGCCAGCACGTTCTCCGGCCGCTGCAGCCACTCGAAACAGATCACCGCCGCAGCCGCCGCATCGGGATGACCGGCGTCCAGCGCGCCCCACGCGAAGGTGTAGACCTCCTCGCGTGTAGCCGCCGGCTTCGTCGCCTTGCGGCGCCGGGTCATCGCGACGCCTTCCCAGGGATTCCAGACGCCGTCGCGGAAGAGGCCGGGGTGCAGCCGGTGCACGACTTTCCAGGCGTGGCGCGCGATCGCGACCGCCTTCTCGGCCGTGCGCGGGCGTGCGGCCTTGCCGACGCGGACCGGCGTGTCGCGGATCCGGGCATAGAGCTTGTCGGCGCCGTCGGGGGTGATCGTCGTGATCAGGCGGTCGCCGATGCGGGTGCCGCTCTTGCCGCGGATGTCGCACAGGAGATGGATGGTGCGCTCATGGTCCGGCGCGGTGCGCGGGGACACGCGCTCACGCCAGTCGTTCGACGCCTTGTAGGTCTCGAACAGCCAATCGACGGTGCCGGTCGCGGCTTTCGGCCCAGCGATGACGGGAGCCCCGCGGCGTGCCTGGTCCCATTCGTCGAACAGGCCGTTGAGGGTCGTGGCCCTGCCGATCATCGCATCGTAGTCGGCGCCCAGCGCGGTCTCGTGCTCGCGATGCAGGGTGCAGCCGAGCTTGCGGTAGTAGCTCGGCAACGTCCAATAGAATCGGAGGCCATCGCCCACGGGCTTCTGCGTCACGAAGCGCGGAAGGGGGCGGGCCAACATCACAGGTCCAGCGCGACGTCCGCCGCGATGTCTTGGTCTGGGGTGGGCTGGATCGCCCGGTCGAGGTCCGCCTTCGCCCATATCTGCCGGCGCCCTTGCTTCACGACAGGCTGGGGATAGGACCCGGCCTTGACCTGGCGCAAGAAGACATCAACGGACGCCTCCCCGCAATAGGCGGCGGCAAGGTCCGCCGGCATACGTGGCGGCCAGGATCCGGAGGGATAGGCAATGGGGCGGCTCATGCTCGTCTCGCGCGATTGCGCCTGCGCAGATTTGCGCAAGCACTCAGACGGAATAAGTGATGGGAGACGTCATCCGCGCGGCTCCGAGCTGCTAGCCGGCGCCTCGCCGATGCTGTCGGGCTGCGGCCAGGCGCCGAGGAACTGCCGCATCAGCGCCTCGCTGGAAAAGCCGAACCAGGTCCAGCCGTGGACGGTGGCGCAGCCGCGCTGCCAGTCGCCGGTGCGGCCGTGGATCGGCGAGGCTGCCTGGCCGAACGCGTCGTGGCACCAATGGATGATGTTGTGCTCGCGGATTTCGTCGCAGCGGCCGGTGTAGGCCTCGACCATCCATGGCGTCGGCGTCCACACCTCGCGCATGATCGCGCTGCGCTCGGCATCGCCATAGTCGAAGGCCATGGCGCGGCGAAAGAGGTCGGTGCCCGCAATCTCGCTCACTGGCAGCCTCCGCCGACGCTGACGCAGGCCGGCGGCAGGTCGGACACCGCGCGCTGAATGGCGCTGGCGCCGAACCAGATGAAGCCGACGATCATGGCGATGCCGACGATTTCGCCAAGCCGCTCGAAGAACGTCATGAGCCCGGCTCCCCGATCGGGCGTCCGCGCACAGTGGCGATGAGATTCGCGCGATCTTCGGACGTGAGCTCGCGCAGGTAATGGACCTTGGCCCAGCCACCACCGAACTCGACGGCCGGCTGCGGCTGATCGGTGGACGGCTTGTCGTAATGCGCATCGAGCAGCTCCAGCGCGCGGCGCAGGGTCACGCGCAGGTCGCGCTTGCCCCAGAACGTGACCGCGGCGCTGTCGTCATCGCCGGGGCGGTGGATGAAGGGGCCCTGATACTGCTGGCCGTCGACGGTCGCGGGCAGCTCGAGATAGATGCGCAGGCCCGTGAAGGCGTGGCCCTCGATCTCCTTGGCGATGATCTCGATGCGCGGCTCGTCCGGCATCTCCTCGGCGTAGACATTCACGCGCATCGGTCAGTCTCCTGAAGGGTTTGCCCCCGACGCTGCGGTGGGCGTCGAGGGCGACGGGATTTCCGTGTGGAAATGATCTGCGGGAGCGAGCCATCCGGCCTCTCCCTCCTCGTCATGGGGCCATGGCGCCTCCGTCAGTCGTGGATGGACTGACCGGGATCACCCGGCCGTTCCGGATCTCGGCGCGGCGGCTGGCGACGAGGCGGTCGACGACCGCATCGGAGATGCGCTTGGCGCCGAAGCGCCAGCCGCCGCGCGGGCCACGCTCGAAGGGGCTGAGTTCGAGCAGGCGGAGGTGATTGAAGCGTGTGCCCCGGGCCATCAGCGCGGCTCCCGATCAGTTGCTGCGGCAGTCGGTGAGCAGGGCGGCAATCGAGCCGCGCGTGCAGGGCGGACGTTCGGTTGGGTGCTCCGGAATAATGGTCGCCATCATGACGGCGCCGAGCAGCAGCACGGTGCAGGCGGCGGCGAACGCCAGGCAGAGGCGGCCGATCATCGGCTGATCCTCTTCGGCGCGGCGGCGTGCAGCTCGCGCGCGCGCGCTCGCGCGCGGGCGACCAGGCGGCCAATGTCGCGGTGGCCGTGGCCGCGGTTCGACAGGGTCAGGATCGCCTGCTGCTCGCAGCCGAGCGCGCCGGCCTGCACCAGGTCCTGCGCCATGATCTCGATCTTGGCGGCGGTGAATCCATCGGCGGAAGGCGGCGAGCTGAGCGAGCCGTCGATCAGCGGGATGATGGCGATCGGACGCATCGGCGGCTTCTGCATGGCCGTGGCGACAGCGGCGAGCTGCGCGGCGGAGATGGCCTGATCGAGCAGCAGATCGGCGTGGCGGCCGTAGCCGTGGCCGATCAGGCAATCGAATGCGGCAGGCCTGTCGTTGATGGCGCCGGCGTCGATCAGGCGTTGCGCCATCTGCGCAACCATCGCTTCGCGGCGCTGTTTCCATGCGCGTGCGGCGTCGATCGAAAATGAAGACGAGAAGGCGGACATGACAATCCCCTCGAAAAAGGCGGCGGCCGAGCTGTCCTGGGAGAAAACCCGGCCGCCAGTCTTGGAGGTTCAGGAAGCGCTCGCGCGGGCGGGCAGGGTGATGACGAGGCCGGGCCAGTCGAGCGCCGGCGCGTCATCAAGCGCGCGCAGCCGCGCGTCGCGGAAGGCCTCGACATGCGCGGCGTGGTCGAGCGCATCGGCGCCGAGCAGCTTTGCGATCAGGTCCAGCGCGGTCTGGATGCGGTCGGTCATGGCAAGCCCCCGGGGCGGGATGAGCGGGAGAGGTGACCGGGGCCTCAGGCCCCGATCTCCTTCCTCAGCGCGTCCAAGTGGGCCTCGAATTCGGCCGGGGTGATCTTGCCCTCGGCCTCCGCCTGCATCAGGCGCTGCATCTGCTGGTCGATCTGGGCTTGGGCCATGTCAGGTCTCCCGTGGTGATGGGAGAACTCTACCCCAATTTGGGGTTATGTCAACACCATATTGGTGTATCAATCAAAGGTTGGATTTGAATGGTGCCATGTCACCAGATCGGCCATGCCGATCAGCACGATCCTGTCGGTCATTCCGGCCGATTGGATGGCCTCTTCGCTGAACGCCGAGGTGGTGACGACATAGCCACGATAGGCGCCTTGCTCCTCGATGACGCCCTTGAACTGCTGCACGACGGGGCGTCCGACCTTGTTGTCCGGCGCGTTGCGCTTGCATTGCACAACAATCAAACCGTTCGGATGCAGCGCGCCACCGTCCATCCCGAAGTCGTTGGATTGCGGTGTTACCCATGCCTGCAGGCCGGCGGCTTCGAAGAAGCTCATCACGTGCCGCTCGAACGCGAACGGTGTCATTGCGAGCAAGGATGCGGCGAGATCGCTCATGTCGGCGGAGAACTCAGGCGTCGCCGGCTGCGCACGCATGGTCGCCTTGAACGCAGCGCTGGCGCGGCGCAGCCGCTCATCGGCGATGATCGCGCCGACGATGCCGGCGATATCGGATCGCGCGTCGGGATTGCGCGCGAGCGCTTCGATGATGGCGGTGACGCCGGATGCACCGATGAAGACCAGCAGCAGCGCCGGCAGGCCGATCGCACCGCCGAGCGCGGCGATACCGACTGCTTGGCCGCCGAGCACCGGCGAGAGCGCGAGCGTCGCCGGAATGGCGATCTTGACAGGCAGCGGCAGCGACGCGTGCCGATAGTTGCGCACGGTGGCGGTGACGCTGCCGGCGACGCCGCGAAGCACGGCGCGGGAGTCGATCATCGCCGACAATTCGCGGCTTTTATGCAGCTGCGTGCGGTCCGAGGCCAGTACGTCGCGCGATTGCTGCAGCCACTGGATGATGGCGGTCCTATCATCCGCCCGCGTGCTGCTCTCGATCGCCTTGCGGAATGCGCCGACGACCCAGTTGCGGATGGCCTGCGTTGCGCGATCGAGCATGGCGTGCCTCAGAGCAGGTCGTGGATCACGCGGCCGACGCGGCCCAGGCAAACCATGCCATCGACCATCGGCAGCGTCTCATGGTCCGGGTTGGTCGAATAGGGTTGCAGGCGCGGTGGATTGCCGGACCGGTAACGCTTGAATGTCGCCTCGCCGTCGGCGTTAGCGAAGACGTAGAACTTCTCATTGGCGAGCCGCTGATCGGCGAGATTGAGGCAGATATAGCTCCCCTCCGGGGCGACCCGATCCATCGAATCCCCGGCCACCTCCAGGATGACCCAGTCACCCTTTGGCAGGTCGGCGAGATGAACATATTTGCGGACATCGGACTTTCGCACGCCTTCCTGGGCGACGAGCCTTCCGGCGCTGCCCCAAGACAACAGCGGGGCACGCGTTGACCTCAGATTGGGGAAGACGAGCAGCTCGGGCGTGGTCAGGAGTACGGGCGCAAGTTTTTCGGCCCAATAGGCCGTCATCTCCCGCTCGCCATTGTAGAGCTTGCTGATCTGCTGCTGGCTGGTGCCGGCCGCCTTGGCGAGCTTCGCCTGGCTCAGCTCGGCCATCCGAGCCATGGCGTCCGGTAGTCCGTTGGGAAATTTGCCTTTCATCGGGCCAGCTGGCCCCAAATTGGTGTGAACGGCAAACACCACGTCGGTGTACGACGCTTGCGAATCAACCCCAAACTGGTGTTGAACTGTCGCCATGCGATTCGACGACTGGATGATCATGCGCAAGCTGACCAACCCCGCCTTTGCCCCGCGCATCGGCAGGACGGCGGAGGCGGTGCGGCGCTATCGCGCCGGCGAGCGCGAACCCGATCAGGACACCATGCGCGTGATCTTCGTGGAGAGCGACGGGCTGGTGACGCCGAACGATTTCGTCGGCGTTGGCTATCGGCCCGAGCCGCCGGCGTCGCCTGGTAAGGAAGGTGCTCTGTCATGACCCGGACCGTAGCCACGCATCGCGACAGCCGTCTAGCCGGTCAGGGGCGCCGCGCAGGCCGATTTTTGCGCCTGTGGATATCTGCTTCGGCGCGGGCGCTGGCCGCCGTTCGTCCCACCTGTGCACGGCTGTGGAAAAGCGAATCCGGTCCTGCATTTCAAGGGGTTTTTGCGCGGGTCACCGGCGCGACGGCGCTCGGCGTCACGGGAAACTAACAGGGCACGGGGGGCAGGGGGCATGGAGACGTTCTACTGGCTGGCAATCGGCGCATTGGCGCTCGCCGCGGTCGGCGTGCTGCTTTGGGACAACGCGCATGCGATGCATCCGGGCGTGGAGCCCGAACCGTTCTCTCCTGCGCCGTCGCCGGACCGCATGCGCTTCGAGCACATGGACGGGGTGCTGTGATGGCGGCGCCCGCTGATGAGCATCGCTTTCAGTCCGATCGAAGCCGCCGCGGCGCTCGATCTGTCGGGCACGCCGTTCGATCTGTCTGCGACGCCTTGGCGCAAGATCCTGCTGTCGGCGCGCGAGGATATCTGGACCTTGGTCGATGCGCAGGACCACGCCTTTCTGTCGCAATGGACCTGGAACGTCTGGCATGGCGGCGCCCGCGGCAAGTGGAAGCGCTACGCCAAGCGAAACACCGGGCCGGACCGCGCGACGGTGCGGATGCATCGCGAGATCATGATGCGGGCCGAGCCGCGCTCAGCCCGCTTCATGGCGTGCCATCACGTCGACCACATCAACGGCAATGCGCTGGACAATCGCCGCGCCAATCTGCGCTGGGCGACGCCACGGCAGAACGCCGCCAATCGCCAGGTGCGCGCCTTCGTTCCGCCGCTCGACCAGGTCCTGCGCCAGCTGCTCGCGTCGCTGCCGGAGCACGCGGCGCCGGGGCTGGCGGAGATTCCGTTCTGAGGGGGTGCTGATGTTCCTCGCGCCGGGCCACGCGCCGCTCAGGCCGCATCCGTTCGCCAACCTGTTTCCGATGCTGTCGGAGGCGGAGCTCGCCGAGCTGGCCTCCGACATCGCGGCCAACGGCCAGGCCGAGACGGTCAAGCTGCACAAGGGGATGATCCTCGACGGCCGCAACCGCTATGCGGCCTGCGCGCTGAAGCGGCTCGGCGTGAGCACCGAGATCTTCGAGGGCGACGATCGCGCCGCACTCAACTGGGTGATCTCGAAGAACCTGAAGCGGCGGCATCTCAACGAGAGCCAGCGCGCGATGGTCGCGGCCAAGCTCGCCACGCTCAGGCTCGGCGACAACCAGCACAGCCTGCGCAGATCTGCGCAAGGCGCGCCCGACCTGCTGGCGCCGGTCGCGCCGCCGCCTGCGGCCCGCGTCGACATCTCGCAGAGCGAGGCGGCGGCGACGCTCAACGTCAGCCGCCGCCTGGTGCAGAGCGCCGAGAAGGTGCGCGACGAGGCGGTGCCGGAGATCATCGCCGCCGTCGAGGCCGGCACGGTCGCGGTCTCGGCCGCAGCCGAGATCGCGGCGCGGCCGAAGGACGAGCAGGCCGCCTTGCTCGCCGAGCTGCCGCGCGATGCCGAGGGCAAGCTGACGCCGGAGGCCAAGAAGCAGGTGCGCGCGATCGCCAAGGAGGTCCGCGCCGAGGACCAGGCCGCCAAGCGCGAGAAGCGCGCCGCCAAGGAACGCGAGCTCGGCGGGCGCATCGCGACCCTGCCGGTCGTCAAGGCCGGCGTGGTGTTGTCGGATTTCGAGTGGCACTTCGAGGTCTACAGCGATGCAACCGGGATGGATCGCCATGCGGCGAACCATTACCTCACCGCCGCCGAGTGCGACACCGCGGAGGCGATCGTCGACCGCCAGCGCGAGCGGATGTCGGTCGCCGCCGACGATTGCGTCCACTTCATGTGGGTGCCGGCATGCTTCGTTCACATCGGCCTGCGCGTGATGGAGCTGCAGGGCTTCACCTACGTCACGCAGTTCGTCTGGGTGAAGCCCGGCATCGGCACCGGCTATTGGGTGCGCGATGCGCATGAGGTGCTGCTGATTGGCGTGCGCGGCAAGGTGCCTGCACCGGCGATGGGCACGCAATTCCGCTCCGTCATCGACGCGCCGCGCGGCGAGCATTCGGCCAAGCCGGACGCCCAGTACGAGATCATCGAGGCGTATTTCCCGACCTTGCCGAAGATCGAGCTGAACGCGCGGCGCGCGCGGCCAGGCTGGATTGCGTGGGGGAATGAGGCCCCGCCGATGCCGGAGGCATCGGCGAAGGCGCCGGCTCCGAACTCCGACACCGATGAGGAGCAGGCGGCATGACCGAACACATCCACGGTCCGAACCGCCTGGTGCCCAGGCCGGATGCCGACGGCGTCGCGCGCAAGGCCGAGATCCTGCGCAGCCGCGCACTGCATGACGTCTATGAGGCGACGCCACAGCGCGCCGGCCTCTGCGATTTCGACGCCTGGGGCATGGACGTCATCGAGGGGAGGCGGGCGTGAGCGATGAACAGTCACCAGTCCTGAATCCCTGGCAGCCGATGCGTCGGCCGATCGATCTGAAGCACCTCGGCAAGCTGATCGAGGAGCTCAACGAATGCGGCAGCGCCGCGGCGCGTTGCGTCATCCAGGGCATCGATGAGCGCGAGCCGGTGACCGGCAAGCTGAACCGCGAATGGCTCGAAGACGAGATCGCAGATGTCATCGCCAACATCAGACTCGTGACCGAACATTTCGGTCTTGATGAAGAGCGTGTCCGCATGCGCGTGGGGCGGAAACGCGACCATCTGCGCGCCTGGCACGCGATGCTGAACGGCGAGGCGGCATCATGAAGCAATCCCGCATGATGTCCGCGATCGAGACTGTCGCCTCGACCGCAACGGGTTTTGGCCTCTCGCTGCTGCTGCAATGGCTCGTGCTGCCGCCGCTGCTCGGCCATCCCGTGCCGTTCACGGTCAACCTGGCCTTTGCCGCCGTCATGACCGTCGCCTCGCTGGCGCGGCAATACGTGCTCCGGCGCCTCTTCGAGGCGCTGCATATCCGCCGGCCGCTGTCGCCGTTCGTGCAGGCCGGGATCGCCGAGCGCTTCCGCCAGATCGAGCAGGAAGGCTTTTCGATCGAGCATGACGATCGTTATCCGCCGGGCGAGCTGGGCCGCGCCGGGGCGATGTACGCGCTCTATGCCGGCACCTCGTCAACGACGCCGCCGCATGACTGGCCTTGGCCCGGCGAGTGGTGGAAGCCGGCCGGCCGGCGCCGCGATCTGGTGCGCGCATTCGCGCTGATCGTGGCCGAGGGCGAGAAGTTCGATCGCGACCGCAAGCGGGGGAGGGGATTGTGAGCTTCATCGAGATCGAGAAGCGCAAGGGCGCGGGCACGCTGAAGCCCGAGGTCACCGTGTCGTTCTCGCCGCGTGGCGGGGGAAAGCCGTGCTGCACCATCGTGCTGCGCGCGGACTTCCTGGCGCGCAGCGGCTTTGGCGATGCGGAGACCTACCGCGTCGCGGTCGATGCCGAGAACGACAAGATCAAGCTGTGGCCCGATACGACCGGCAGCTTTTCGTCGCAGGCCCGCCAGCGCGACGGCGCGCGGCTCGTCTCGCTCGGGCACGTCGTCTCCTTCGGCGCCCGCCAGCACAAACGGAAGCCCTGCGCCGTCGCGCTGGTGGAGGGGGCTGCCGTTCTCACGCTGCCTGCCCTGGGTGATGATGCTCGCGGCGACGGCGGTGCCAGTCTTCCCTCTCCCCCTGCGGGAGAGGGTGACGACGCGCGCGGCGCGTCGGCGGGTGAGGGGTGTCTCTCGGCGAATCCCGCTGTCGAGGCAACCCCCTCAAAACCTGCCACCGCCAAGCCGCCCGCGGCCGCGCAGATGGTCGAATTCCCCGAGCTGACAATCAACCTCGCGGAGGGCCACGAGAGCGTCACGCGCAATGGCGCGAGCCTTTCCGTCTCGCCCCGCGGCGCGCGCCTGGTTGCGGCGCTGGCGCGGGTGATGCCGAACTGCGTCGGCGATGACTTCCTGATCCAGCGGCTGTGGGACAAGAACCCGGCCGGCGGCACGGCGTCGCTGGAGATGGTGATCGCCGATCTCAAGAGGCTGAAGACGCTCGGCCTGGAGATCCGCAACCAGCGCGGCATCGGCCGGCAGTTGGTGGTGGTCTGATGCGCACGCTCTCGCTCGACAACCTCTACGGCGATGTCTCGGGCGTTGGCGGCAGCGCTGCGTTCAACCCCGATCTCGAGGAAGAGATCGAGGTCGACGACTTCGCCGGGGGCGGCGGGGCGTCGACCGGCATGGAGCAGGCGCTCGGGCGCTCGCCGGCGGTCGCGATCAATCACGATGCGGTAGCGCTGGCGATGCACGCGGTCAACCATCCCGCGACCGTGCACCTCACCAGCGACATCTGGAAGGTCGACCCGAAGCAGGCGACGGGCGGCCGGCCGGTCGGGCTCCTCTGGGCCTCGCCGGACTGCAAGCACTTCTCCAAGGCGAAGGGCGGCAAGCCGCGCAACAAGAACATCCGCGGCCTTGCCTGGGTCGTGGTGCACTGGGCCAACGTCGTTTCGCCGCGCGTCATCATCCTGGAGAATGTCGAGGAGTTCCAGGATTGGGGGCCGCTCGGCGATGACGACCAGCCGTGCCCTCTCCGCAAGGGCGAGACGTTTGCGCGCTGGGTCGCGCAGTTCGAGCGGCTCGGCTACGCCGTCGCCTGGCGCGAGCTGCGCGCCTGCGACTACGGCGCGCCGACGATCCGCAGGCGGCTGTTCCTGATCGCGCGCCGCGATGGCCGGCCGATCGTCTGGCCGCGGCCTTCGCACGGCGATCCGGCGTCGGAGGCGGTGCGGTCGGGCGAGCTCGAGCCGTGGCGCGCGGCGGCCGAGATCATCGACTGGTCGCTGCCATGCCCGTCGATCTTCGACAGCACCGAGGAGATCCGCGACAAGCTCGGCCTGCGCGCCAACCGTCCGCTGCAGCCGGCGACGATGGCCCGCCTCGCCAAGGGCGTGAAGCGCTACGTCCTCGACGCGGCCGAGCCGTTCATCGTGAGCCTGACCCACCAGGGCGGGGCGCGGGCGCAGGGCATAAGCGAGCCGATCGCAACGCTGACTGGGGCGCATCGCGGCGAGAAAGCGCTGGTGGTGCCGCTGATCAGCCACGCGCAGCAGGGCGGCCGCAGCAGGCCTGCGGACGCGCCGCTGCACACGGTGACGGCGTCGCGCAAGGACCAGAACCAGGTCGCGGCCGTGCATCTGTCGGTGATGCGCAATGCCGACAAGCCGCAGCAGGGCGCCGACAGGCCTACGCATACCATCACCGCCGGCGGCGCGCACATGACGGTCGCCGCGGCGTTCCTGGCGCAGAACAACTACGCCGAGCCCGGCCACGACGTGCGCGAGCCGCTGTCGACAGTGGAGGCGAAGGGCTCGACGCAGTCGCTGATGCTGGCGAGCCTGTCGCATCAGTACGGTTCCGGCGGCGGCGAGGGCGACCCGTCGATGCCAGCGCGCGCCGTGACCGCCGAGGGCCAGCATCATGCCGTGGTCGCGGCTTACTTGCAGAAATACTACGGCGCCGACCAGGATCCTGATCTCGGGGGGCCGCTGCACACGGCGACCACCAAGGCCCGCTTCGGCCTGGCGCAGGCGCTGCTCGAGCTGCCCCCGTTCACCGCGGCGCATGCCGCACGCGCCCGAAAGGTTGCGGACTTCCTGCGCGCGCATGGCGCCTGGGACGAGCGTGAGTTTGTCACGCTGACGATCGCCGGCGTCGAGGTCGTGATCACTGATCTCGGCATGCGCATGTTCACCCCGCGGGAGCTGTTCGCCGCGCAAGGCTTTCCGGCCGGCTACGTCATCGATCGCCGGCCGGACGGCTCGCCGATTTCGAAGACCGAGCAGATCAGCAAATGCGGCAACAGCGTCTCGCCGCCGGTCGCGAAGGCGCTGGTCAGCGAAAACTACAAGCCGGAGCTGGCGGCGCGGCGGGTCGAGGTGATGGAGGCGGCGGAATGAAAGGCGCTTCAACGGGCATCTTGAAAGCGGTTTTGCAGCCGAGGGATCTCATCTTCGAGAGCATCCAGGATGAACTTGCATGCGGCTTGAACTGGCCTGCACCTCGCCGAGTGGAGGCGCAAAAAGTCATCAGCAACTCGATTGTACGTCGAGCCGATCAGAGCTCCCGGAAAGTTAATAGTCCAGCTGTCGTTTGCGCATCGCGACAGCGCGCCCTCGATTATGGGAATAATCCGCTTCAGCGTTTCGAGGGGCACCACAGCGGTCGAAGGCATAAGATGCAAATTGGCCCAGGCCTCTTTGATTTCTGGCGGATAGGCAATTGCGATCTGATCGGGGATGACCCTGATGCTCGTCTGCAGTCGAAAATCGGTCGGGAGCCTTTCGTCTATGAGGTAGGCGGCTTTATTTGCATCCGACAGCGTCTGCTTTACGGCTGCTCGAAGCCGCAAGAACAAGCCGAGCTGCTCATTTCGTCGTCGACGCTCTGCCTCCTCGCGGTCGTGATCAACTTTGGCCATCGCGCCCTTGTAGGCGATCGTAGCCGGGACCAGTGCAAGCGTTGGCGCGATGATGGCGGCCATCACCGTCTGCCACTCCTTCAGCTTAGATACGTCAATAGGTCCCAAGAGCCCAAGCCATACGGCGAAAACGACCGTGAACATGAGCAGGGCAATGGCCAGAACGTCATAGCGCTGATTGGGCATAGGCGAAAAATGCCCGTGCACGCTGGCATTGTCGAGAGGTCCGCCGCATGACGTCAGCGGATGTCCTCACAATTCCCATCCTCGGTACTACCGCCGGGCCGCCGCTCGGCCGGGGCGGCGAGTTCTTCCTGCCCGAGCAGGGCGAGATCTTCGAACATGAGAACATGCGCTATCGCTCGCCGGCGACGCGGCTCGGCGGGCTCGCGCTCGATGACGGCCGCCTGGCTGGCCTCGCCGCCATCGTTCCATTTGACCAGGTTGCATTACTCCAGTCGCGACGCGTCGCTTCGGGCCGAGATCATGGAGGCGGCGGAATGACGGTGCTTTTCAGCCATCCCGAACTAATCAAGCACTTCAGAAGACCAGAGCGCCACGCGTCTCCATTCACCGTCTCGTATCGTAATTCCGTCCCAGTCGAGGGTTGGATGCTGCCGCCGAAGTTCAGCGACGGCGTTCTGATAAAGCATCATTTTGTCGGCAGACAGTATGCCCGTCGCGGCAATCCAGTTCGGATCGCCGCTTTTGGCTGGCTTCGCTTCTCGCAACACGATCGCGACGCCCCCTGGAGGGCGAACGCTTCGGATCAGGTCCTCAAGGCATTCCTGCGCGCCCTTGATTGGTGCCATCGAGCCGTCCTCCTCAACGTGCCGAGCCTTAGCATATGACGGCTGCAAAGACCATCTGCGACCCCATCCTCCGCTCCGCCGCCGGCGAACCGCCGCTCGGCCGGGGCGGGGAGTTCTTCCTGCCGGAGCAGGGCGAGATCTTCGAGCATGAAAACATGCGGTATCGCTCGCCTGCGACGCGGATCTGCGTGCTCGCGCTTGATGGGGGCACCTGGCTGGCGTCGCCGCCGTCGTTCCATGTAACGAGGCCGCAGTTTGCCAGCCGCGGCGCGGCGCTGCGGGCCGCGATCGCCGCCATGATCCGGCGCGCGCGAAAATACATGCGCAACAGTGAGGGGCAGGGCACGCACTGGACCGAGGGGTTCGGCGGCCGGGTGATCGACTGGGCGTTGTCGCTCAAGCCGATGGATAGCCGGCTTAAGCCCGGCCAAGACGCCGCGGAGGAGAAACCTGACTGTTGGATGTTCACCGGCGATGATGCCGAGCAGCTGACCCGCGACCCGGTCGTGCGGCATCTGGCCGAGGCACATGCCAAGCGTCGGCAGTTTCCGGCCAAGCATATCTTCTCGATGACCACGGCGATTGATGATGGACGGATCGTCTCGATCGGCACCTGCGGGTGCAGCCACGTCATCAAGTTCGGTTCGAACGATTTCGTCCGGATGAACGCAGCGATCGAGGCGCACTGGCGCCGGCATGGTGATGGCCCGATGGTCGACGGCCGTGGCGTGCCGATCAAGCCAGGCGATGGCGCGCGCATCTCGGCAGCCAAACAGAAGGTCAGCGGCGCGCCGATCGTGGCCGGCGTCGAAAATGGAAAGATCGAACTGAGCGCGGAGGATGGGGCCACCAACTCGGCTGCAAAGCCTGGCAGGCGACGGAAGGCGGACGCGCACCCCAAAGCCGCCGACATTCCGGAGTCAGCCAAGGCCGCGTTGACAGAGCCGGACCTGCTCGTGTGCCACGCGGGTGAGTTCGGCTCAACCGGGATTCAGAGCTCTGGCGGCGGCGTGGATCGGAAACATGAGAACACGCTCTCCACTGACCGAGCCCCAGCCGGCGTAGCGCCCGGCCCGTCAGAAGCTATTGCGGCGGCGTGCCAGCCGTCGGTGGCCGAACAGATCGATTGGGATGGGCTGTGGTCGGTCGCCTGGCAGCTTCCACTCGACGACATCGTCGCTCACGATCTGGTGGCTCGGGGACTGATCTTTGCGATCGATCCCAAGGATCGATCGCGCGGCTTCAATCCGACGCAGTTGGGCTCGGAGCGCGTTGAAGCGCTAAAGCCGCTCTTCGATCTGCAGGAGACGCGACAGCGGCTTGGTCTGGTCAAGAATTCTGACGGGCCGTGCCCCGTACCGTCCGCCTCGGCGGCGACGCAAACGGCCTGCGATGAAGGGGGAAGCGCTGGCGCTGGTTTAGCCAGCGACGGACCGGCGCGTAGGATGTCCGATGATGACGGCTCTTTGGCGCCCGGACGGATCTCACAATGCGAGGATGACGCCTCGCCCGGCCCGTCAGATGCCGATGCGGCTGCGCAAATTCCTGTCTCGGCGAAGCCTGCGCAAATTTGCGCAAGCGAAGACGGATGCGAAGGCGATGACTACCTCGCCGGCATCATGGCCCGCGCTGACGCTGAGGACGTCGATGATCTCGCGATCGACTGGCCGTCTTATGACCGCTTCCTCGAGGACAAGATCGTCGTCGCGCCGCTGCGGGGCATCGAGGTGCCGCGGGAAGCGCTGCATCCGTATCTGAAGCCGCATTGCAAGGACCTCACCGTCTGGGCGCTGCGGCTCGGCTGCGCGGCGATCTTTGCCAGCTTCGGGCTGCACAAGACCGCGATGCAGCTGGAATGGTGCCGGCAGCTCGCCCGCCACACCGGGCAGCCGACCTTGTCGGTGGTGCCGCTCGGCGTGCGCCACGGCTTCATCAAGGAGGCGCTCAATCTCGGCATGGATGTGCGCTTCATCCGCACCACGGCGGAGCTCGACGACCTCTATTGCGACGGCGTCCGCCACTTCCTGACCAACTACGAGAGCATCCGCGAGGGCAAGCTCGACCCGAACGCCTTCGGGGCCGTCAGCCTGGACGAGGCCAGCGTGCTGCGCAGCTACGGCTCGAAGACGTTCCAGGAATTCCTGCCGCTGTTCGCAAAAGTGCCGTTCAAGCTGGTGGCGACCGCGACGCCGTCGCCGAACCGCTACAAGGAGCTGATCCACTATGCCGGCTTCCTCGGTGTGATGGATACGGGGCTCGCGCTGACACGGTTTTTCCAGCGCAACAGTGAGAAGGCCGGCGACCTCACGCTCTACCCGCACAAGGAAGACGAATTCTGGATGTGGGTGCACTCCTGGGCCGCCTTCCTGCAGAAGCCCAGCGAGCTCGGCCATTCCGACGAGGGATACGAGCTGCCGCCGCTCGACCTGCGCTGGCACGAGGTGCCGGCGGATCATTCCCGCGCCGAGCCGGAGCGCGATGGGCAGGGCGTCATGTTCCGCGACGTCGCCGTGTCGCTGCAGGGCGCGGCCAAGGCGCGGCGCGATTCATTGCCGGCGCGGATCGCCAAGATGATGGAGATCATCGACAGCGATCCCGACGCGCATTTCCTGCTGTGGCACGACCTCGAGGCCGAGCGCGAGGCGATCGAGCAGGCGCTGCCGGAGGTGGTCACGATCACCGGCTCGGGCATGGGAATCGACGAGCGCGAGGTCCTGCTCGCCGATTTCGAGGAGGGGCGCACCAAGTATTTCGGCACCAAGCCGACCTTGAGCGGATCCGGCTCCAACTTCCAGTATCACTGCCACCGCATGATCTTCGTGGCGCTGCCGGGCTTCGGCTACAAGTTCAACGATTTCATCCAGGCACTGCACCGTCTGTTGCGGTTCGGCCAGACCCGCCAAGTGATCGTCGACATCATCTACGCCGAGGACGAGAGGGCCGGCCGCGCCGCGCTGGAGGCGAAGTGGGCGCTGGACGCCGAGATGCGGGCGCGCATGAGCGAGATCATCCGCGCCCACGGCCTCAACACGCTGCCTTTGCGTGACGCGCTGCTGCGCGCGATCGGCGTGCAGCGGGTGGAGATCGAGGGCAAGGGCTGGCTTGCGATCAACAATGACGCGGTCGCCGAGTGCCAGGCCTGGCCGGAGGCCTCGGTCGACCTGATCGTGACCTCGATCCCGTTCTCCAACCACTACGAATATTCGCCGAGCTATCGCGACTTCGGCCACACCGACGACAACGGCCATTTTTGGTCGCAGATGGATTTCCTCACCTGCGAGCTGGCGCGGATGCTGAAGCCCGGTCGGCTCGCCTGCATCCATGTCAAGGACCGCGTGCTGTTCGGCGCCGTCACCGGCGAGGGCGTGCCGACGATCTCGCCGTTCCATGCCGAGGCGATCATGCACTATCGGGCCCACGGCCTGCAGTTCATGGGCATGATCACGGTCGTCACCGACGTCGTCCGCGAGAACAACCAGACCTATCGGCTCGGCTGGACCGAATGCGCCAAGGACGGCACCAAGATGGGCGTCGGCTGCCCGGAATACGTGCTGCTGTTCCGCAGGCGCCAGAGCGACCGCAGCCGCGGCTATGCCGACGTGCCGGTGACCAAGGACAAGGAGAGCTACACACGGGCGCGCTGGCAGCTCGATGCCCACGCGTTCTGGCGCTCCTCCGGCAACCGGCTGCTGTCGACCGCCGAGTTCGCCCATCTCGAGGCCGCCGATCATGCCCGGCTGTTCGCGAAGATCTCGGCTGACAGGGTGTACGACTACGAGGCGCATGTCCGCATCGGCGAGGCGCTGGAGCGGCAGGGCACGCTGCCGGCGACCTTCATGGCGATCGCGCCGGGCTCGCACCATGACGCCGTCTGGCACGACGTCAACCGCATGCGCACCCTCAACATGCTGCAGCAGCGCAAGGGCGCGGAGATGCACCTGTGCCCGCTGCAGTTCGACATCGTCGACCGGCTGATCGAGCGCTTCTCGAACGAGGGCGAGCTGGTGTTCGATCCGTTCGGCGGGCTGATGACCGTGCCCTATCGCGCGCTGTTGAAGAAGCGCCGGGGCACCGCAACCGAGCTGTCGGCCAGCTACTTCATGGACGGCGTGCACTATCTGCGCCTCGCCGAGGAGCAGATGGCGACGCCCGACCTGTTCGACCTGATGGCGTTCGACAAGGCAAACACGTCGGCCGGCGACGACATGATGGAGGGGGCCGCATGAGCCGTGAACAGGAGACTGCCGGCGAAGCCGCGCCCATCAGCATTCGCGAGCGCTGCCCGGCGCTGTCGCCGCGGGAGCGTGACGTCTGCCTCGAGATCATCAGGGGCGGTACCTGCAAGGAGATCGGCCGGCGGCTCGGCATGAGCGCGCGAACCGTCGAAACCCATCGCTGGGACATCTTCCGCAAGCTCGGCATCGCCGGCTCCGCCGCGCTGGTGATGCACGTGCTCGGCAATCCGGAGGTCGTGCCATGAGCCGCAGGTCCGCGATCCGCCAATACTTGATCGACGATCTCGCCACCATCCTGCGCAAGCCGACGGCGGAGCCGACCGTGCTGCCGTCCGAGATCATCGCGATGGTGCTGACGGTCACGCAATGGACACCAGGCCGCATCGTCAGTCCTGACGATCTCGTCGTCGAGCAGATTCTGAGCTCGCTGAAACAGGGCGGCTTCACCATCACGCCGATCGTGAGCGAGCAGCGATGAGCGAGAGCACGATCACGCTGAGCGTCCCCGGCCACCCGCCTGTGACGATGACCGAGCAACAGTTTCGAGAGCGCACGGCCGAGATCGTCCGGCGCAACAGGGGGAAGGCGGACGTGAGCAGCAACACCGGCATTGACGGCCAGAAGGATGCGCCGTCGACGCGCTTCGCGCTCGATCAGCTCAGGTCGATCATCGAGCGCATCGAGCGGCTGGAGGAGGAGAAGAAGGCGATCTCCGAGGACATCAAGGACGTCTACGCCGAGAGCAAGGGCAACGGCTTCGATGTCAAGGCGCTGCGCACGATCATCCGGATGCGCAAGCAGGATCCGAGCGAGCGCCAGGAAGAGGAAAGCATCCTCGAGACGTACATGCAGGCCCTGGGGATGTTGTGATGATCTCACTCACCAAGTTAGTTGGCGACCCAAAGCTGAGGAACCGCGAGCGGCGTGAGATTAAGTCCGCTCCCATCCGGCGCTTCGCGCACTTCGAAAGCAAAATTTGTCACGTGCGGGCTCTCGTCGAAAGAGTACTGAACGCAACCAAGAACAACTACTTTTGCGCCGCTGCCTGGAGCTGCGAACGTGTAGTGAGGTATCTGCAGTTCGCGCTTGTCTGCTTGGTTGGGAAAAAGCGTCCTGCCATTCTCCGCCGGAGTCGCTTCAGCAAACGTCAACCATTGTTCGCCCCGCTCAACGTGGCTGCAGACCTGCGTTTGCACGGCGACAGCGTTTTCGACTTCGTTCATGCGATCGATCTTGCTTACCCAACCAGCCGCATAGGCAATCACAGAGAATGCGGGGGTAGGTCCGATGTTCCGCAGTGTGACGGACAGCTTCATCGCACAGCCGTAGGCGGTCGGTTTGACCGGGCAGACTGCAGCGGGCATCTCCTCGACGGCAATCCACGGTCGCTGTGTGTTGCGTGCAAGCTGAGTCTGATCCTGAGCGGCCTTCGACTGCTTTCTAGCTTCTTCCAATTGGGCAAGGGCAGCCTGGGACTGCTTACGAATTTCATCGAGCTGCAAGGCGACCGAGCCCGTTTGCGTTCGCGCCTCAATAAGTTGTCCCTGGAATATCTCAGACGCGTGCTTGGATTCGAGCCAAGCTGCAAGCGCAAGCAATGCCAGCGCGAACGTGCCGTATACGGTCCACCACTCGGCTGCGAAAAACCGCTTTGGATCGGATGGGCCGTTCGTTGGGCTCGCAGGCAAGTCCGAGCGGTGATGCCGTGGGCGGCGCAAAGGGCGAACGGGCAAAGAGCTTCTTGTCATAATGTGCTGAGTTTGCCGCGTCGCACGGTAATTGTCGAGGGGGCGCGATAGTGCGCATGGCGGCCGACATTGTTTCGCTGATCGAGGTGCGCTGGCTTCCGTTGCAGGATGACAAGGTGCTGCAGGGCATGTGGTCGCGGCGCGACATGGGGACTTCCTTCTCGTTCTGGCGGGATTGCGTCGTCGATCCCTACGGCGAGGATGCGCCCAATCACGTCAAGGCCACGGTCTACAACGCGATCGCCATCCTTTTCATCCGTTCGGAGATCGCGGCGCGATCGCGCATGGCCGAGTTCAGCCCCGGCTTCGGGCTGAACGCGCAGACCCGCGCCGAGGCGCCTGGTGCGGCCGACCAGCAGCGGATCGCGCGGGCGCGTGCTGCCGCGCAGATGAGCCTGACTGCCGCCGCGTTCGGCGATCCGTCGCCAGGCTAATCAGCGCTCGACCGGCGCGGCTGCAGCGGGCCGCGCTAGCGGACGCAACTTCGTCCGATCGCAGGACGTCATGTCGTGCGTATTGCGTCGCGTCGTGTGAGCGACGGCTTCTAGGGCCGTCCCGCTATCAGACTTTTCAACAGGCCGGCACTGCCGGCAGACAGGTGCACCGTGGGCCGCCCTCGACTTTCCATCATCCCGGCCGGCGCGATCTTCGATCGCTCGCTGGAGCCGCGCGACCTGCACGTGCTCAACCTGCTCGGCTGCCACACCGACAGGGCCGGCTGGTGCAGGCGCAGCCAGGTCAGGATGGCCGCGGAGTTGAATTGCGGCCGCGCCTCGGTGCAGCGCTCGCTGGAGCGGCTGGTCGAAGCGGGATGGGTCGAGAAGAAGCGGCCGCCATGGAGCAGCGAGGCCGGCCAGCCTTCGGCGAGCTACATGTATCGCGTGGTGCTCGATCGCGACGACGAGGTGTCAACCGCTGATGACGATGAGGCTGACGTCGAAACGAGCCATGCAGAGACCGCAAGTGAGGAGGGGGGGTGCCCACCGGTGGGCACCCCTGCCCAGCCAGACGGGCACCCGGGTGCCCAGCCATGTGTGGGCACGGGTGCCCACACATACGTGGGCACCAAGAACGACCCCTTAGAACGACCCCTTCTTGAACGTGAGAGAGAGGCACGCGCGCGAGATCGCAATGCAAGGTTTCTCGCCGCCTTCGAGGCGCGATGGCCGACCGCGGCCGCCGACGATCGTCAGCGCACGGCGTTTGCGGCGGAAGCGCTGAGCGAAGCCGAGCAGGAAAAAGCGCTCGCTGCGATCGGGCCGTTCCTCGCCACGCTCGAACGGCTGAAGCGCAAGGGCGTTCCGGCCGGCTGGCGCTATCTCGAGGAAAGACGCTGGACCTTGCTGGACCAGCCGGAGGCCAAGGCGGCCGTGCCGGAGCGCTACGAGCGCAACAGCGTCGAGGCCAGAGCGATCGAGGCGCTGCATGAACTCGCCGGCTGCAGCGAGTTGTTCCGCAGAGCCTACTGCAAGGACGGCGCGGTGTTCTACCGCAAGCATCCGGTGACGCCGCAGCTCGCAGCGCTCGCCGGGCTGCCGGCACAGGACGCGTGGGTGACGCTCGACCGCAGCGGCGCCGGCGCGTGGGAAGGCCTGCTGCGCAACTACTTCGCCGAGGGCGTGGTGCGACGCCGCTTCCGCGAAGGTAGCCGCGCGCCATGGCCGTTCCCGCCGTCTGCGACGGGCAAGGTCTACACCGCGACCGGTCCGCCCCAGGTGGCGATGACCGAGCAGGATGCGGCGGATTTTACGTGAGGCAGCAGGAGCAGGGAAAGATGCTGACGATGAGCAAGGACAATCTGAAGGACGTGCGCGCGGCGACCGGGGAGATCGTCAGGGGGCAGATCGTCGGGATCGTTGACCCCGTCGATCCGCGGATGGCTGACATGGCGGTGGGTCTCTCGGCCACCTGGCACCTGATCGAGACCTATCCCAACGAGGAGCGGACGGTCGCGGCTCATCTCGTGGCGCGCCGGTTCGGCATCTACGTGCCCGAGACGCAGCAGACCATCATCCGGCGCGGCCGCAAGGTCGAGGTCACCAGGTTGATGTTCACCAGCCTGATCTTCGTGTTCGTTTGGGGGATCGAACGGCACTGGAAGCGGATCATGAGCGTGCCCGGCGTGGCGCGCATCAGGACCATCACCGCTGCAGGCGACCAGACCATTCCGCTCACCGTGCCCGATCACGTCATCGACAGGATCAGGGTGTGCGAGAACTACGAGCGGCCGATCAGCGAGGAGGCGCTGGAGCGGGCGATCTATGGCGACAAGAAGGGCAGGAGCCACAAGGGGCGGCGTGCCAGGCATCGCCGCGAGAAACTTGTGTGGCGCACCTGGGACGCCTTTCAGGACGGGATCAACAGTGTTGACTCCGAAACACGGAATCAGACACTGATGGCTGCGCTGAGCCTCCCGTCGCAGCAGCCGCTTGTGGGTAGCGTGGTCTCCGGGGTGGCGGACTGAAGCGAAAAGCGCGCTTCATCAATCCCGTACTATGTACCGAGAGCCCCGGCATCGTCCGGGGCTTTCGCTTATGTGAGGGCGCCGAACCACTGGGAAGCGGTCAGTTCCCTCGACCTCGTCGGAGTGATCAGGACACAACGCCACCGGCACCCTGCGCCGGCGGCGTTGTCGTTTGGTGATGGTGCGGATCAGGAAGCTTTCACCGCTGGTGCCGAAGGGCGACGGCCGAACCGTCGCCGTCGCTCCAAAGCGTGCGGATCCGGAGCTGCTGACGTCGGAGCACCGGGCCTGGGCCGAGCGCGTGTGTCGTCGCGCAGGCTGGCGCTGCGAACGGATCGAGGATAGCCGACGCTGCGAGGCGTCGCGCGCAACGGGCCAGCGCATGGTCGCAGACCATATCATCGAGCGCGCGGACGGCGGTGCCCTCTACGATGACGCCAACGGCCAATGCCTCTGCGTCGCTCACAACACCAAGAAGGGCATCGAGGCCCGACGCGCGCGAAGGGGGTAGGGGGTTAAATTCCTCCCATCCCCCGCTTTACCAACCGCACGTTTCCTCATTCGGGGATTTTTTTCTTCATGGGCGAAGTTTTTGACCTGTTCGGCGACCCGGTGCCGGCCAACTGGGGCGAGCGCGGGCGCCCCGGACACATTCCGACGCAGCAAAATCGGAATCGTGTCAGCATGTTAGTTGCGCTCGGATGGGGCAACGGACGGATCGCCGCGGCGTTGTTCATTACGGTGCCGACGCTGCGGAAGCATTATTTTTCCGAGCTGCATTATCGGGCCGTCGCACGTGACCGGCTGACCACCGGGCTATTCATGAAGCTGTGGGAGCAGGTGCAGGAAGGCAACGTCGGCGCCATCAAGGAATTCCGCGCGATGCTCGATCGCAACGACCTGATGCTGTACGGCCACGCCGCCCAGCCGTCGAGCGGCAAGCCAGCGAAGCAAGCCAAGCAGCCGAAGCTCGGCAAGAAGGAAGCGGCGATCGCCGCCGCGCAGAACCCGGATCGCGGCTCGGCCCTCGGTGACCTGATCGCGCAGCGCCAGGGCGGCGGCCGTCCTAACTGATGTGGGACCTGAGCTGCGTCGACTGGGCGGATCGCCTGCGCGACGGCCGGTCGCTGGTCCCTGACCTGCCGCTGATCGACAGCGAGGCCGAGATGGGCCTCGCGATCTTCGACGAACTGCAGCTGCCGGACGTTCCCGGTACGCCGCGGCTCGGCGAGGCGGCCGGCCCTTGGTTTCGCGACATCGTCCGCGCGGCGTTCGGCTCCTGGGATCCGGCCACGCAGGTCCGCTACATCAGGGACATCCTGGCGCTCGCGCCGAAGGGATCGTCGAAGACGTCCTATGGCGCTGGTCTCGCGCTGACCCTGATGCTCATGAACAAGCGCCCGCGCGCCGAGGGCGTCTTCATCGGCCCGACGCAATCCATCTCCGACCGTGCCTATGAGCAGGCGGTCGGCATGATCAACCTCTCGCCGGTGCTGAAGAGCCGGTTCGCCGCCAAGGAGCATCTGAAGACGATCGTCGACCTGTCGAACGATGCCGAGATGCGGGTCAAGACCTTCGACCTCAACATCCTCACCGGCGGCATCCTGATCTTCGCGCTGCTCGACGAGCTCCATCTGCTCGGCCGCAACGTCCACACCACCAAGGTGCTGCGCCAGGTCCGTGGCGGTCTCGACAAGACGCCCGAAGGCCTGTTCCTGATGACGACGACGCAGTCCGACGACGCGCCCGCCGGCGCGTTCAAGGACGAACTGATGATGGCCCGCAAGATCCGCGACGGCCATTATCGCGGCAAGACCATCCGCGCGATGCTGCCGGTCCTCTACGAATTCCCTGACGACATCGCCAAGAATCCGGCGAAGTGGCAGGATCCGGCGAACTGGCACATGGTGATGCCGAACCTCGGCCGTTCGGTGCACCTGTCAACGCTGGTGCCGGACTGGGAGACGGAGAAGGCAAAGGGTGAGAAGGCCATCCGCGTCTGGGCCTCGCAGCACCTCAACATCGAGATCGGCATCGGCCTGAAGACCGATGCCTGGGCCGGCGCCGAGTTCTGGGCCGGCTCGGAAGACGAGACGATCACCTTTGAGCTGCTCCTGGAGGTCTGCGACGTGATCGTCGCGGGCCTCGACGGCGGCGGCCTCGATGACCTCTACGGCGGCGCCTTCCTGGGCCGCCACAGGGTGACGAAAGAGTGGCTCGCCTGGGCGCGCGCCTGGTGTCACAAGAGCGTGCTGGAGCGTCGGCAGTCGATCGCCTCGCGGCTCGAGGACTTCAAGGCCGCCGGAGAGCTGACGATCTGCGAGCACGCTGGCGAGGACGTCGCCGACATCGTCGAGCTGATCAGGATCATCAAGGACCGCGGCCTGCTCGGCGGTGTCTCGGTCGATCCGGCCGGGCTCGGCGAGATGGTCGAGGCGCTCGCCGCGATCGAGATCACGGTCGAGAACGGCCTGCTGGTCGGCGCGCCCCAAGGCTTCGGCATGATGACATCGATCAAGACGGCGGAGCGCCGCCTCGAGAATGGATGCGTGCCGGAGGATCAGCGCAAGGCCGATCTGTCGATGCGCCACGCGAAGTCGGCACAGATGGATTGGTGCGTCGGCAACGTCAAGATCGAGCCGACTGCGACCGCGATCCGCGCCACCAAGCAGAACGCCGGCGACGCCAAGATCGATCCATGGGCGGCGCTGATGAACGCGGTGGCGCTGATGGTGCGCAATCCGCAACCGGTCGGAGGACACTCCGGCTGGAACACCGACGATCTCGATGCGCTGATGGCGAAAATCGATGCCGCAGCCGAGCAGATGGCCCTGGAGGATGCGAACGGTGGCGGGAAAATTCTCCACGGCGTTGGCCGGCCTGCGTAGTGGCGTTCGTGCCGCTATGCGCCGCGTCCCGCATCTGCTGATCGACCTTCTCGGCTTCGCCGGGGCCGGGTCGATCGCCTATGGCGCCTGGTTGATCTATGTGCCGGCGGGATTCCTTGTCGGTGGCACGCTGATGCTCGGGCTGTCGATCCTGTTCGGCCGTCGGCTCGAGGTCCGCGAATGAGCCTGTTCGGAGCGCTCGGCCGCGAGCTCAAGGCGACCGACAGCCTGTCATGGGGACAGATCAACGACCTGTGGGCGGGCCTGTTCGGCAGCTACCAGTCCCGCTCCGGCATCGCCGTCGGATGGAAGACCGCGCTGCGCGTGACGACGTTCCTGGCCTGCGTTCGCCGCATCTCGGAAGCCGTCTCGACGGTTCCGACGAAGGTCTATCTGAAGCCCCGTGGCGGCCAGCGCACCGAGGCCTACGACCATCCGCTGTATGAGCTGCTCGGTTCCGAGCCGAACGAGTGGCAGGATCCGCTGCAGTTCAAGGAAATGATGGCGGTGCACTGCGCCGTCACCAACAACGCCTATGCGTTCAAGAACAGGGTGCGCGGCAAGCTCGTCGAGCTGATCCCCATCGTTCCCACGCATGTGCAGCCGAAATGGTCGCCCGAACGCACGCCCTACTACGTGGTGACCGCGCCCGATGGAACGCAGGAGACGTTCGGCTATGACGAGATCCTGCATATTCGTGGACTGTCCTGGGACGGGCTGAACGGCCTCGATGCCGTGCAGCTGCTGCAGGAGCCTCTCGGACTTGCGCTCGCGACCGAGCAGACCCACGCGATGCTGCATGCCCATGGCGCGCGGCCCTCCGGCATCGTGTCGGTCAACAAGAACCTCGACGAGAAGGAGCTGGTCCGGCTCGCGGCCTGGGTCAAGAAGCACTACAGCGGCCTCGACAATGTCAGCCGCGTGATGATCCTGGATAACGACGCCAAGTTCACGCCGTTCGACATGAAGGGCGTCGACACGCAGCACATCCAGCTGCGCACGCATGAGATCGAGAGCATCTGCCACGGGATGGGGGTGCTTCCGATCGTCATCGGCCATCCCGCAGAGATGGCCGCGCGCGCGGCCGCAGAAACCCTGATCGCGATGCACCTGGTGCACACGATCAGGCCCTGGCACCGCCGCTTCGAGAAGGCCTTCGACCGTCAGCTGCTGACGCGCGATGAACGCCACGCCGGCCACTACACGAAGTTCATCGACGGCGAGTTCCTGCGTGCGACCGCCAAGGACCGCGCCGAATACAACAAGGTTGCGCTCGGCGGCGGCGGCAATCCGGGTTGGGCCACGATTAACGACGTCCGCAACTGGGACGACATGGACGAGTATCAGGGTGGCGACCACATTTACGCCCCCGTCAATGCTGGGCCGATCGGGCCGGACGGAATCCCACGCGTTGCCCAGCCCGCGGCGGAGCCGCCGTCGGGAAAGCGTGAGATCACTGGAGGAAATTGAGACCGGCCCGGTGAAGACACGTGCAACACCAGCGATCGCCCATCAGGGTGCAGTTTGTCCGCGACGGACAGCTCTGCGAGCTTCAGCATCTCTAAGTCTACCAGGCATCGTATACAACGTTTCAAGGACCTCGACTGTGAAGTCTTGTATGTCTAACGCCTCAGTCTGGCCCAGGGGAGCGTTATGTACTCCGTCGTTGGCATCCTCCCGTATCGCGTCAGCCAGCTGTTCAAGCTCTCTTGGAAGAAGACCATTTGAGAATAGCCACGCTAGCCGCGGCTTTAGATTATACCGGGTTCGGTTGTCAGGAGGTGGCGTCGGCGCTGAGGCCATCCGCTCTTTCGAGATTTGATCAAGAATTTTGCGAAACATCGCACTTGAGGCATTCCACGCTCCAATGGCAACGCATTCGGTCGCCTCGTCGAACATAAGCTTGAGATCTTCTGGTGTGTGTTCAGGCGCTGGAATCACAGCCCCTTTTGGTCGAATTAGATGTTGAATGAACACGTAATTGTCCATCAGCGTACCTTTGAAGGTAAGCAACTGGCTGAGGGGCCAAGTGGAGGTCACCGCCCACAGGGCGGACCCGAAGCAGGCGCGGCATCGGAGAAAGAGTTCGAACTGGCCTGAGTTCTCGATACCTGCAACGACATCGTGCGTCATGCGCTTTACTGGACATCTGGCACAGTCGAGGACCATCATCGCCATCTGCTACCCCCCATTCCCGTAGTGTTAGCGGCGCTTGCCGGCTGCCAGGCTGAGCCCCGGGCAGGCGCAGATATGCCCGATAGGAACGCCTCCGCGCGGGTACCGATGGCGCGGTCTATCTTCCCCGTAATCCAAGGAGGTCAAAAGAATGTCAGGCGTCCGCGTCGCTGGCAAGGTCAATTGGTTCTCCGACGTCAGCGGGTATGGGGCGAACGTTCCGGCCATCCCCGGCGTTTAAGCTCCCGCTGATCATGCTCAAGACCGACAACAAGACACGGACGCGCGGCTTCTTATCGCGCAATCGTCACCCGCAGCTGAGGCTAGTTTCATGAGCCAACTCGAGCGAAAAGCCGCCCTGGATTCCGCGCGGCGCGCGGTAAGCTTCCAATATAAATTCGTCGAGGACGGCAATCCGGCCGGCACCTTCGAGGGCTATGGCTCCGTCTTCAACAACGAAGACGACGGCGGCGACATGATTCTGCCCGGCGCGTTCACCGGCGTGCTGGCGCGGCATGCCGCCAAGGGGACGATGCCGAAGATGCTGCTGAATCACGGCAGCATGGGCGGCTTGTTCGGCGGCGGCGATCCGACGTCGGACATCCCGATCGGCTGCTGGAGCGGGATGAGCGAGGACAGCCATGGCCTGCAATGCAAGGGCCGGCTGATCAACCTCGACACCGAGTGCGGCAAGCGCATCTATGGCGCGATGAAGGAGAAGGCGCTCGACGGCCTGTCGATCGGCTACCGCGTCGGCGATTTCGTCCGCGGCACCAAGCCAAACGAGCCGCGCCGGACCATCAAGACCATGAAGGACCTGCCAGAGGTCTCGCTGGTCACATTCCCGATGAACGACCTCGCGCGCACCGGCGGGGTCAAGGCGGCGGACATCCGCACGGTCCGTGATTTCGAGGAGTTCCTGCGCGAGAGCGGGGGGTTCTCACATGCCGCAGCGAAGTCGATAGCAGCGCGCGGGTTCAAGTCGGCGGATAGGGAGCCACCCGGTATTGAAGCGCTCGCCGTGGCGCTCCGTGATCTGCGGCGGGCCATCTAGGTGAGGCGATCTGTGCGGCTCTGAAAGCGCTATGTCAACCGGCTTGAACGACCATGTCTCTTGTGAGCAACTCGGACTCCTTAAAGAGCAGGGTAGCTAGGTCGACGGAGATGTACACCTTAAGCCGGGCATCTGTATGTAACCAGCGTTCTAGTTCGGTGGGTATGATATCATCGTCTCGATCGCGCAGCTCCTCTTCGTCAAGAAAGCGCACCTTGACGTCGAGAACAGCAATGGCTTGCAGAATTATCCCGATCTTGGTCCCGTCAAACGCCGCAACGCTGTAATCGTCGACAGCAATTATCTCCCGCAGTGTGGCCTCGCGAACGGTAGCGTCGGTAAGCGGACCGTAGTAGACGAAGTCCACACTATCCAGATTGGCCTCTATTGCGTCGACGAGTTGCTGGTCGAACCCAGGAGACGCGAATACGAGGTCCACGATGGCCGCAAGGTCCGTCTCGCTTTCCGCGGTAGCCGCGGCGAGAATATCGTCGATAGTGTGCAACGGAATGAGCACACCGTGGCTTTCCGCGGCGCGGCGGAGGGCGGCATCCCCGCTGACAACGTACATCGAGACCTCCTTGCTCTTGCAATGCCGAGCTAAGCTTTCGACGACGAATGCGTCTGGAAATTCCTTGCTGCTACGGGTATCAAACGGAGGTAGGCCCGCGAAGTAGCGATCGAAAATCAGCCCCGCTGGAAGATCGCACGCCCGAATCGTGTTTGCATTTAGGCCTCCGAGCAATTTCGTAACGAAGCTTACCCACGCAGCGTCTGCGAGCTCTAAACCGTTCACGTCCTGCACAGTTGTGTTCGGACGGCCAGTGATCTGGGCAATTCGATTGAAATCTCTCGAGAGCCGCTTCGCCGCTACTGCCTTCTCCACAACGGTCTCCTTCAGCTGTCGCTGAACTTCGGCCAATGTGATGTCGCACACGTGTAAGACAAGGCGGCCAGCATCGACTTCGCTAGCGAGCAGAGCAAATTGCGTGTTATCGAGGTTAAATCCCGCTCGCCGATAAACCTCCGTATCGAGGAAGAGGTGACGGGTTCGTAGTGGCTCTTGAGTTCTGGGCGCGCGTTTGGTCATGCCTATTGATAGCGTTCGACCAGGCGGTCGGCAATATATAGCAGAGCGGGCCGAGGCTGACCGCCGATGATAGCGGCGTTCCCAGCTGAGGCGGTAGAGCGTAAGTCACGCATCTAGAGCTTGCCGCGATTGTCGCGCGGCGAAGCCGGTCTGGTACCGGCAAGCCCGTCCGACTTGGCTGGATCCTCGGGATGAGGCCGGCCGAACCACCCGTCAGAGCCTCGGGATGAGGATGACATCCTGCGCCGCGTTCGGCGGTGTGCGCCACCCATCATCAATCCAACATCACAGAGAGGCAGCAATGGCCGATATCGAGGACGTGCTGGAAACCGCCCAGCGCGAGATCAAGGCGATCGGGGAGAACGTCTCCGATCTGAAGCGGAGCATGGAGAAGGATCTTGCCGCCGTGCGCAAGCTGGCGGAGGATGCGCCGAAGAACGTCGTCGGTTCCTCCGAGTTCAAGAAGGACATGGAGGCGATCACGGCGGGCGTGCTCGAAAAGCACGATGCGCTGGCGAAGCAGGTCAAGGCGATCGAGGAGAAGGCGCTCAAGGACGCCCAGGATCGCATGGACCAGCTCGAGAAGAAGTTCAACCGCGGCCGTCTCGGCGGCGGCGGTGACGTCGAGACCGAGCTGAAGGATGCTCGCGACTTCACCCGCATCGGCATGGCCGCGCGCGGCGAGCTCAAGGTCGGCGTGCCCTTCAACGAGGAGAAGGTCGACGTCGCCAGCTTCGACGCCTACAAGAGCGCGCTGCCGATGTACCTGCGCCGCGACAAGGACGGCCAGGGCGTCGACATGAAGGCGATGTCGGTCGGCTCCGATCCGGAGGGCGGCTACTTCGTCACGCCGGCGATGGGGCGGATGATCACCGGCGTGGTGTTCGAGACCTCGCCGATGCGCGACATCTGCAACGTCGAGACCATCTCGACTGACTCGATCGAGTATCCGCGCGACGACGACGAGGCGTCCGCCGGCTGGGTCGGCGAGCAGGAGGATCGGCCCGAGACCGGCGCGCCGAAGGCCGGCATGCAGCGCATCCCCGTGCACGAGATGTATGCGATGCCGAAGGTCAGCCAGAAGCTGCTCGAGGATGCGAGCTTCGACATCGAGAACTATCTCGGCCGCAAGATCGGCGACAAGTTCGGCCGCGTCGAGGCGACGGGGTTCGTGTCGGGCAACGGCGTGAAGAAGCCGCGCGGCTTCCTGACCTATGCCAGCGGCACTTATGTCGCCGGCAGCTCCGGCAAGCTCGAGCAGGTTGCGGCCGGCACCGGCGGCAATGTCGGCTGGGACGACTTCATCAACACCATGACGGCGCTCAAGGAGTACTATCTCTCAGGCGCCAACTGGCTGATGCAGCGCGCGACCGTCGGCAAGGCGATGCTGCTCAAGGACGGCTCGGGCAAGTACATCTGGCAGCCGAACCAGCAGGCCGGCAAGCCGGGCATCCTGCTCGGCTACGAGGTGCGGCAGGCGGCCGACATGGATGCGGTCGGCGCCTCCAAGCTGCCGGTCGCGTTCGGCAACTTCAAGATGGGCTACACCATCGTCGATCGGATCGGCATGTCGACGCTGCGCGATCCGTTCTCGGCCAAGCCGTTCGTGCTGTTCTACACCCGCAAGCGCGTGGGTGGCGACGTCACGAATTTCGAGGCGATCAAGATTCTCGCGACCTAGTGCGAAGCGAGAGCTTCGCACGCGCGCCCTGCGTAATGCGAAACATTGCGCGAGGCGCGAGCCCCGGCCTCAACCCTATCGCCTGCGCAAATTCTCGTCCCGGCCTGCGCAAATTTGCGCAGGCGGCGCCGGATGCGCAGGCGGCTACCCCGTTCAGATCGAAACAAAGGGAGCGCAAGCATGCGCGAGCTTCACGATAACATCGACGTCAAGCGCGGCATCTCGCCGGCTGCGGCGACAACTGACAACACGGCCTTCGTGTCGCAGATCCTGGACACGCAGGGCATCTACAGCGCCGAGTTTGTCATCCTCTGCGGTTCGCTGGCCGATGTCGATGCGACCTTCGCCGTCCTGGCGGAGGAGGGCGAGCAGGCCAACCTCTCGGACAATACCGCGGTCGACGACAAGGACTTGGTCGGGCTGGAGACCGCGGCAAGCTTCGACTTCTCGGCCGACAACAAGGTCTTCAAGCTCGGCTTCCGCCCCAGCGGCAAGCGCTACAAGCGCGTGACCATTACGCCGGCGAACAATACCGGCAATGCCTTCATTGCCGGAGTCTGGATCACGCGGCCGCTGTTGACGCCGACACCGAACCCGCCGGTCTGATCCGGCGTCGTCTCTTTTGGCAACGCCGGGCGCGGCCCGGTTTCGTGGATGGGTGGATGCGCAGATCTGCGCATCCTGGTTCTGAACCAATCAGGAGATGGCAGTGACGACGCAGTCCAACAGCCAGAACGTCAAGGTAGGCATCGAGCAGGGTGGTAGCCGCCTGTTCGTCAAGAGTGGCGGAGAGCTCGACATCGAGGCCGGCGGCGCCCTGAAGCAGGGAGGCGTCGCGTTGAAGTTTGCCCGCGGTCAACTCACCACGGTCACGGCCGCCGATACGGTCGTAACCGGCCTCGCGACCGTCGTCTCGGTCGTGGCGTCACTGGAGTCCGACCCGGTCGACAATCCGTTCATGGTGTCTGCCCAGATCGGCGACCAGGCCGGCGCGCCGGCGGCGGGCTCGATCATCATCAAGACCTGGCAGAACACGACCGGCACGGATCCGACGCCGGCGGCGGCGACCACCTTCGGCAAGAAGGTGAATTGGATCGCGATCGGGACCTGATCCATGCGCTCGGTGGTGGAGGTGCTGTCGCCGACGGGCAGCGAGCGGCTGACGACGCTGGAGCGCGTCAAGGGCGAGCTGGATATCACCGGCACGGCGAGCGACGTGATCCTGCTGGCCAAGATCGACGAGGCGTCGTCGGACATCGCCGCCGCGGTCGGCAAGCGGCTGCCATCCGAGGTCGTGCGGGAGACGTTCTGGCACGACGAGGCGGTGCATCCGCATCAGGCCTATCGCCGGGCGCTGCCGACCGAGACCACGCTGTTCCTCAGCCGCACGCCGGCCACGACGATCACCTCGGTGACGATGGACGATGTCGCTCTCGACCCCGCCGATGTCCGGCTCGATCCGGAGGCCGGTCTGCTCGACCGTCTTTCGAGCGGCTATCCCTGCGCCTGGCGGTTCTGCAAGTCGGTCGTCGTCGAATATACGGGCGGCTTCGTGCTGCCGGGAGAGACCGGCCGGACGTTGCCGCCGGGCATCGAGGGCGCCGTCGTCGCGCTGGTGTCGTCCTATTGGGCGAGCAAGGGCCGCGATCCGACGCTGCGCGCCGAGGACATCCCGGGCGTGATGCGCCGGGAATATTGGGTCGGCGCCGTCGGCGACCCGGAGTTGCTGCCGCCGCGTGTGCTGGCCTCACTGTCGCAGTTCCGACGGCCGGTCATTGCCGTCGCCTGATCCCGGAGCAGACATGTCGGATGAGTTGGAATTCCAGATCGCGAAGCTTGCCTTGGGGCCGGACGATATTCTCGTCTTGAGGTCAAGCCGCATCCTGACGGCCATTTCGGCGGCTGAGCTGGAATCCCGTATTGCGCATCGCTTCGGGCTGCAGAGCCGCGTGATGGTCGTCCAGCCGGATTTTGAGCTGTCGGTGGTCAACCGCAGCGATGTCGCGTCTTCGGCCGCGGCGCCGACGGCATCAGCTTCGCCGGCTGCTCCGCAGAGGCAGCGCGGCGCGCGGACCTGACGAATGTCCGACCTGATCGCCGCGCTCGACCGTGCGCTGGCCGATCGCGGCGAGGACTTCGTCCTCCGTCGCGTGACCGGCTCTGGTGCCTCAGTGACCAACACCGACGTCACCTGCCGCGGGCGGATCGATGCGGTGACGGTGGAGCAGGTCGCGGCGGGCATCAAGGCGAGCGATCTCAACGTCATCCTGTCGCCGACGCAGATCAATGCCGCGGGGTGGCCGGGGACGACGGATCCGACGCCGGCGCCGTTCAACGTCGATCCGCGGATCCCGCGCGAGAACGGCGCCGACAAGGTGATCATTCGTGGCGTGCTGCGCCAGATCCTGTTCTGCAAGCCGTTCTTCGTCGGCGGCGAGCTGGTTCGGATCGAGCTGAGGGTCAGCGGCTGATGACGCGCGTGTTCGATGAGGCCGACTATCGCCGCCGGCTCGACCAGGCCGACGATCTGTCGACCGGAGAGGAGCTGCGGCTCATCCTCAAGGGCGCTTCCACTGGGCAAGGGCTCAACTACGTCGATGCGCGCAGAACGATGATCACGGCAAAGCAGGACGCGCTGCGCCGCGCCCGCAAGGAGCTGGTGAAGCGGTTGCGCCAGGAGGACGATCGCATCCGCAGCCAGTCGATCCTGCCGGTCGACATCACCGAATGGACCGAGACCTCAGGCGACGAGCTCGTGAAGCTGCCCTGATGCGTTTCGTCTATCGCCTGCTGGACATGAACGAGATCGCGCAGTTCGTCCTCCAGACGCTGCGCGAGCGCTCGCCGGTCGGCTCCGGCGATGATCCGCATCCGGGGCTCTACCGCGACAGCCACATGCTGTTCATCAACGGCCACAACGTGCCGGACGCCAAGGGCTGGAAGCCGGGGCAGGAGCTCGAATTCTCCAACCCGGTGCCGTATGCGCGCAAGATCGAACTCGGCAGCATGAAGGTCAGCGCGCCGCCGCATGTCTATGAGGAATCGGCGCCGCTGATCTCCGCGCGCTATGGCAACAGCGTCAGCGTCAATTTCGTGTTCATGCCGGTCAAGTTCGGCTCGGTCCAGGCCTATAGCCAGTCGCTGGCCGGGCAGGCGGCGGGCGGCCGCCGCGGCGGCAGCCGCAAGGCGCGGCAGGACTGGCTGGTCCGCCAGCCGGCGATCATCATCAGGGCGCGCTGACATGCCGGACTATGCAGGGGCGGAGGACGCCATCGGCGCGCGGCTCACGGCACAATGGGTCGATGGCGCGACGCCGAAATCGCTGATCGTGTTCGGCAACAAGCGGCCGGATCCGCCGTTCCCGCCGATCGACGCCGCGACCGGCAACCCGGCGCCGTTTTTGATCTGCGAGGTCGTGGGCACCTCGAGCAAGCCGCACACCTTCGGCGCGCCGGGCAACCGCTTCTTTCGCTATGACGGCCTGATCATCCTGCATGCGCTGGTCGCGATCGACGAGGGCAAGGCCAGGGCCACGCGATACGCGGTCGACGCCTCGGAGATCTTCCGCGCCGCGACGTTCTACACCGATGCCAACGGCTCCTATGTGCGCACCATCGCGCCGTATCCGCCGGACGGCGGCGGCAGCGCCGAGGTCGAGGGCGTCGCCGCCGGCAGTCTCTACCGCGTCACCGCAACCACTCCGTTCGAATATTTCCACCGCGCCTGAGCGAGGCCCGTCATGACCTACCAGTCCAATTTCGCCGGCTATTTCGCGTTCAAGGAGCAGTCGGGCCTCGGCTCGCAGGCGACCGGGTCGAGCGGCATCGTCTACCGCCAGACCGGCGGCCAGCCGGGCAAGCTCTCCAAGACCGCGATCCAGTCCAAGGAGATCCGCCAGGATGCGCAGCCGGTACGCGGCCGCCATGGCCAGCAGGCCTCGACCGGCGGTCCCTATTCGGGCGAGCTGTCGCTCGGTACCTTCGACCTGGTGCTCCAGGCGCTGCTGCGCGGCACCTGGGACAGCGAGATCACCAAGACGCAGGCCGATTTCACCTCGCTGACCACTGGCGCCCACACCATCCCGCTCGCCAGCGGCAATCCAATCACCATGGGCTTCCGCGTCAACGACGTGATCCAGTGCACGGGTCTGAGCGATGCCGCCAACAACGGCCGCAACCTGCGCATCACCGGACTGTCATCGACCACGATCACGGTCGCGGAGACGCTGACGGTGAATTCAACGCCGGACACGACTTGCTCGATCATCCGCCGTGGCCGCAAGGTGATCAACCCGCCGGCCGGCTCGCTGGTCAACCGCTACTTCACCGGCGAGGAGTACGACGCCGATATCGACAGCAGCAAGGTGTTCACCGACTGCTTCTGGAAGACCGGCAAGTTCTCGATGGCGCCCAACGGCATCATCATGTTCGAGGCGAGCTGGGTCGGCACCGGCCAGACCGAGGTCGACAGCACGTCATCGTCGCCGGTGCTGACCGCGCCGACCCTGACGGCGAGCATTCCGCTGGCCGCGCTGGATTCGACCCTGCGTTTCGGCGGCACCGATGTCGCCGACATCGTGTCCTGGGACCTGACGATCGAGAACAACGCGGTCGCGCCGGCGGTGGTCGGCAGCAAGATCAGCCCGACGGTGCTGCCGGGCCAGTTCCAGGCGAGCATGAACATCACCTTGCTGAAGAAGGACCATGCCTACATGACGTCCTTCCTCAACGAGGACGGCTTTTCGCTGTCGCTGCTGGCCGCAGCCAATGCCGCCGAGCCGAAGGACTTCATCTCGATCAACGTGCCGAACTTCACGCTCGGCGGCGCCGATGATTCCGCGCGCTCGACCGAGGGCGGGGCCCGCACCGTGACCATCCCGGTGCCCACCGCGCTGATCGGCCACGACAGCACCGGCGCCGGCTATGACGACACCACGGTGTCGATCCAGATCTCGAACAACTCCTGAAGGATCTCGCATGGACGCGATCGACATCGACCTGTCGCAGCTCGAGGCGCAGGACGAGGCGGCGCTCGTCATCCGCCATCCCAAGACGCGCGAGCCAACCACCTGGATCTGGACCTTCTACGGTCCTGGTCATCCGCGGACGCAGGAGGTTGCCGACCGCGCCTCGCGGCGAGTGCTGAAGCAGCTCGCCGAGCAGCGCCAGGCGCGCGCCAATGGCCGCGAATGGGTCGACGAGGAGGCGCGCACGCCGGAGCAGAACCGGGTGCAGACCATCGCCGACATCGTCGCCCGCACCAAGTCGTTCACGCCGGTCAAGCTCGGTGATGAGACCATTAGTTTCAGCGCCGAGGCGGCGACCAGCCTGCTGTCCGACCGCCGGAAGGACTGGCTGCTCGACCAGGTGATCAACTTCCTCAAGGCCGAGGAAAATTTTATTCAGCCCTCTGCGACGAGCTGAGGGCCTACGCCGCCAGAACCTTCGCGCTCGATGCCGTCGGCGCCAATGGCGTGACGGTGCGGGAGCTCTACCAGGGCCTCGCGCGCCGCGCCCGTAACCCGCGACGCCGGGCCGAGTACCAGGCCATGCTGGCCTGTCCGCCGTTCCCTGCGGCGCTGGGGCACGTCTGGACGGCCTTCAGCCGCCTCAGCGCGCGGCGCGGCAGCAACGGGTTTTCCATCAACCCGATCGGCTGGCCCGATATCGATGCCTTCCTGCGGCTGTCGGGCCTGCGCCTGGCGCCGTGGGAGATCCGGCTGATCGAGCAGCTCGACGATCTCTATCGCGCCGAGACCAACAAGGCTCATGCGGAGCCGGAGTGAGCGATGTCCCAGGTCGTGACCGAGCTGACGATCGACGCCGACACCGCCGGCGCCGATCGCTATTCGCAGGCGATGGACCAGGTCGCGGAGTCCGCGGGAAAGGGCCTGTCGTCGGCGCAGGGCGTGGCGCTCGCGATCGCCGGCGTCAGCGTCAGCGCCGTCGGCGCCGTCGCCGGCCTGCGCGGCTTCGTCGACTATGTCGGCAACCAGACCCAGTCGCTGGTCGAGCTCGAGGATCATGCGACCCTGGCCGGCGTCAGCGTCCGCGAGTTTCAGGAGGACCTGTTCGCCGCGCGCTCGAAGGGACTGACGGAGAAGGACTTCGTTTCCGGCTTCGACAAGATCGCCGCCGACCTCCAGCAGGCCGGCCAGAACGCGACCGAGTTCTCGAAACTGTTCGAGGCCAACGGGCTGTCGATCCGGCAGTCCAACGGTGAGCTGAAGACGACCAAGCAGGCGCTGTCGGACATCATGGGGCTGGTCCAGAACGCCTCGCCGGCCGTGCAGCAGCAGGTCGCGCGCATCGTCGGCCTGTCGCAATCCTGGCTGCCGGTGCTGCGCGCCGGCAGCGACGAGTTCGAGCGGCAGAAGCAGCGCGCCGCCGATCTCGGCGTCATCATCGAGGACTCCACGATCTCAAAGGCCAAGGAGTTCAACAGCCAGTGGAAGGAAGCGGTCGCGACCTGGGATCTGCAGTTCAAGGCCTCGGCGAACAGCATCCTGCCGCTGCTGACGCAGATGGCAAAGATCGCCACGGGCATGATCGACACCATCGGCAGCGTCTCCGGCACCGTCGGGCGCTGGCTGACGCCGACCGACCAGTTGACCACGGCGCAGCTCAGCGACCAGATCGGCGAGGCCAAGCGGCTGCGCGAGATGGTCGAGGGCCTGGGAGGCTCGGCGAGCGGAGACAGCTTCAAGAGCTTCCGGGCGCGCACCTTGGCGGGCTCGCTCGGCCTGCCCGAAGATCTCTCGACCAGCGACGTCGATGCCTACATCAGCAAGCTGCAGAAGCTGCGCGACGACCGGGCGCAGCGGATCCCGATCAGCCCGAGCGGCGACGGCTCGACCACCTTGCCCTACATGGGCCAGGCCGACGCGGTCGACAAGGCGATGGACGCCTTGCGCAGGCACACCGAGCGCCAGTTCGCGGATGCTCAGGCGATCGGCCTCGGCGACGCCGCGCTGGCGCGCTTCCGCGCCCAGGCGGCAGAGACGGCCGCGGTGCAGGCCAATGGCGGCAAGGAGACGGCGGAGCAGGCGGCCAAGTTCGCCGCGCTGCGCGAGCAGGCGGCCGCGGCGGCTGACGCGCTGGCGCGCGCCAAGGTCAACTCGCAGATCGAGTTCGGCCAGCGGACGGCGCTGCTGTCGCAGCAGGACGTGCAGATCGCCAACCAGCTCAAGGGCATCTATGGTAACGACGTCACCCGTGCGCTCAACAGCACAGAGGCCGCGGCACTGCGCACCAACGAGGCCTTCCGTCAGGTGTCCTCGACCGTCGAGAGCGAGCTGACCTCCGGCCTGACCGACATCGTCAGCGGCTCGAAATCGGCAGGCGATGCCTTCGCGGACATGTCCAAGATGATCATCAAGTCGATCGAGCAGATGATCATCAAGCTGACGATCATCGATCCGCTGATGAAGAGCCTGCAATCGAGCATCGGCGGCGGTGGCGGTCTCTTCAGCTTTGGCGGAGGAGGAGGTGGCGGCAGCGGCACGGGCCTCAGCCTCACCTCGACCGGCGGCCTGTATCACTCCGGCGGCATCGTCGGAGCCGAACCGACGGCGATGCGGGCCGTGGCGGCCAGCGTGTTTTCCGGTGCGCCGCGCTTCCATGGCGGCGGCGTCGCCGGCGACGAGGTGCCGGCCATCCTGCAGAAGGGCGAGGCGGTGTTCACCCGCGGGCAGATGGCCGCGCTCGGCGCGGCCAATAGCAACGGCCGCGCGCCGAACGTCATCATCAACAACCACACCGACGCCAAGCCGCAGGTCGCGGTGGGCAGCAATGGCGACGTCACCGTGACCTTGAAGAAGGCCGTTGACGATGCCGTGGGCGACTCCCTGTCGACCGGCACGGGGCGCCGCGTGCTCAATGCGCAGTACGGCGTGAAGCCGTTCACCGGACAATGAGGGCGGGGCGATGACCTTACCTGCCTGGCCGATCGCGACCTATGCGCCGCAGCAGGACAGCTTCCAGCCGATCCAGCGCATGCGCGATCCGCTCGCGACCGACATGGAAGGCGGCAACACCAGGCAGCGGAAGCGACCTGGCGACAACGTCGGCACATTGACGCAGACGGTCTGGATGACGATGGCCGAGCACGACACCTTCGTCGACTGGGTCAAGATGACACTCGGCAACGGCACGGGGCGGTTTACGATGAATGTCTGGCTCGGCAGCGCCTTCGTCAGCAAGACCTGCCAGTTCATCAAGCCGGGGACGCAGCTGACCTATGCCTATCTGACCACCGACGTCGTCGCGGTCACCATGTCGCTGCGCGTCTACGGTGTGTAGCGCGTGGCCCGCAAAAGTGGGCACCTGTTTTGCGAGCAGGCCACGCGCCAGAAGAGACACTGACCGATGCCGACCCATAGCGAGGCGCTGCTCGAGGCCTATGCGTCATGTCCGCCGAATGAGGACGTCTACATCACCTTGGAGATCTGGCAATCGTCGTTCGACCAGCCGGCGCGAGTCGTCGCCAATGTCGCTGACGACATGACGTTCGGCATCGAGCCGGGCGCGGTGCGCAATGCCGGGGAGACCGTGACCTTCATCGCCTGCCCGTTCACGGCCGAGTATCCCGAGCAGCGCGAAGGACAGCCGCCGGCGAGCCGGATCACGATCGACAACGTCGCGCGCGAGCTGGTGCCGAAGATCCGCGCCGCGCAGGCCGTGCGCGAGTACATCACGGTGATCTATCGCGAGTATCTCGGCTCCGACCTGACCGAGCCGGCCTATGGCCCGGTCGAGTTCGAGCTGCGCACCGTCGAGATGACCGGCACCAAGCTGACCGGTACGGTCATGGTCAAGAACCTGATGAACAGGCGCTTTCCGAAGCGCGACAAGAACTACGACTATCAGCAGTTTCCGAGCCTGTTGCCATGACTGCCGCCGCGAGCCGTTCCGAATTCCTCGCGCCCCTGATCGGCGAACCCTGGTCCTGGCGGGCCCGCAATTGCTGGGAGTTCGCGGCGCATGTCCAGCGCGAGCTGTTCGGCCGGACGCTGCCCAGCGTGGCCGTGCCGGACGAGCCGAAATGGCGCTGGATGATTGCCGAGATCGGCCGCAATCCGGAGCGCGCCCGATGGCGCGAGGTGGAGCAGGGGCCGCATGGCCTGATCACGGCCGCCGACGGCGCGCTGGTGCTGATGGGGCGGTTCGCCGGCGCCGGCCACATCGGCGTCTGGCTCGCGGCCGAGCGCAAGGTGATCCACTGCGACCGCCGCAACGGCGTGTGTTGTGAGGACGTTCAGGCCCTGAGGTCGCAGGGCTGGATCAGCATCTCGTTCTGGGAGCCGAACGGGTGATGGTAAGGCGCACGAAGGTCAGCGAAGGCGCAGCTTGCGCCGCCTATGTTCGCGATGCCAGCCGCGGGCCGGCGCGCGGCCGCGCGCGATCGCGCGACAGGCGGTCGCGCGCGCCGGCGGCGGTGATGCGGCCCGTCGTGCACCTGGTGATGCCGGGCCTCGAGGTCGCCAGCGCCGTGCCGCGCCCGCGCGAGACCGTGGCGGCGTTCCTGCGCCGCACCGGGTGGGCGCGCCGCGACAGCCGGCACGGTTGGCAGTTCGCTAGGGGCCTGCCGACCATCCTTGAGGTCAATGGCGAGGCGGTGCTGCGCGCCGACTGGCGCCGGCGCCGCATCGGCGCCGCTGATAGCGTGCGCTTCCTGTCGTTCCCGCGCGGCGGGGGCGGAGGCGGCCGCAACCAGGGCAAGAGCGTCATCGGCCTGGTCGCGCTGATCGCGGTGGCGGCGTTCGCGACCTTCATCACCGGCGGCGGCGCCGCGGCGCTGCTCGGCGCCTCGTTCGGCGCAGGCACCTTTGGCGCAGCGGCGCTGGGGGCGGCGATCGGCCTCGGCGGCTCGCTGCTGATCAACGCGCTGACCGCGCCCAAGGCCGGCGCCACCAACACCCCCTCGGCGACGCAGGACCAGATCTATTCGGTTGCGGCGCAGGGTAACACCGCGCGGCTCGGCCAGCCGCTGCCGGTCTGGTACGGCCGGCTCAAGCGCTATCCGGAGTTCGCCGCCACGCCCTGGGGCGAGTTCGTCGCCAACGATCAGTATTTGAACGTGCTGCTGGCGACGACGATGGGCAGCCTCGAGCCGGAGGCGCTCTACATCGATGACACGCTGCTCTGGCATGCCGGCACCGGCATCGAGCCCGGCTTCGACTGCCAGCTCGCGTTCTATGAGCCGGGCCAGACCGTCACCTTGTTTCCGGTCAATGTCGACCAGTCGGCGGAGGTCTCCGGCCAGCAGCTCCCGTCGGGCTCGGGCACGTCGGGCGGCTTCTACGGTCCGGCCGGCGTCCATTTCCCGCCGTTCGGCCGCTCGCCCGGCGCCTGGCTCGGCGGCTTCGCGGCCAACCCGGCCGGCACGGACGCGCAGGCGATCGCGACCGACTTCGTGTTTCCGTCGGGCTGCTACACCTACAACAAGGACGACGGCAACATCGGCTATTCGACCGTGGGTCTCACGGCCGAATATGCGCCCTGCGACGATCTGGGCATCGCGACCGGTCCTTACGTCACGCTGTTCGCGATCGAGCGCTCCTATGCCGCGCAGTCGCCGATCCGCGACAGCGTCAAGGTCGACGTCTCGCCCGGCCGCTATCTCGTCCGCTTCCGCCGCGAGGATGCCGAGCTCTCCGGCCAGGACGGCAACAACGCCGTGATCTGGGCCGGCCTGCGCACCTTCCTCGCCGGCGCCAATTCCTTCGCCGACGTTTCGACGGTGGCGCTGCGCATCAAGGCTTCGCAGTCGACGCAAGGCAGCTACAAGTTCGGCGTGCTCGGCACCCGCAAGCTGCCGGTATGGACGGGAGCGGCCTTCGCGACGCAGGCGACGCGCAACCCCGGCTGGGCGTTCCTCGACGCCGTGGTCAATGCTGGCTACGGCTCGGGGCTATCGATCTCCAAGGTCGATTTCAACGCCGTGGTCGCCTTTGCCGCCGGCTGCGCCAGCCGCGGCGACCAGTTCGACTACCGTTTCGACACCGCGGTCGCGGTGCCCGAGGCGCTCGACAAGATCCTGACCGTCGCCCGCGCCCGCCACTTCTGGCTCGGCGACACCGTCTCGATCGTGCGCGACGAATGGCGCGACGTGCCGTCGCTGCTCCTGACCGACCGGGAGGTGGTCCGGGATTCCACCTCGATCGGCTTCCAGATGCTTGGCGACGAGGATCCGGACGCTGTCACCATCGAGTATATCGACGAGACCACCTGGTTGCCGGCCTCGGTCCAGTATCCGCCGGATGATCTCACCTTCACGGCGACCTTTCCGGAGGTGCGCCGCATCGACGGCATCGTCACCCGCGCGCAGGCGTTCCGGGAGGCCGCGTTCTACTACCTCGCCTCGATCTACCGCCGGGAGACGCCGAGCGTCCGCGTCGAGTATGAGGGCCGCGCGATCACGCTCGGCTCGGTGCTGCGGCTGCAGTCCGAGCTGCCGGAGGCCTACGGCCAGGGCGGCGCCGTGACCTCGGTCGCGGTCCGCACCTTGACGCTCGATCCGGCGCCCGTCTGGGGGACCGGGCCGTACTACATCCGCCTGCGCCGTCCGAACGGCACATGGTTCGGCCCGGTGGTGGCGACGCAGGGCGCGGACGCGAGCCTCGCCGTGCTCGACGCGGCCAGCCTGGCGAGCGCGGAGACCGCGCAGTCGACGACATTGTCGGCCGTGCTGGCGCGCGCCGATGGAGCCGAGGATCCGTCGTTCGAGTTCGGCAACGGCACCTCGTCGTCGAAGCTCTGCGTCGTGCTCAATGGCACGCCGTCGGGCGAATATGCCACGCTCTCGCTGGTCGTGGACGACGAGCGCGTACACGCCACCGACCTCGGCAGCCCGCCGCTGCTGCCGGTCGGCCAATTCCCGGCGAACGACAAGGTGCCGTTGATCGCCGGCCTCAACGCCAATTTCGGCCAGGGCGCGATCGAGCCGAAGTTGTCGGCGTCGTGGTTTCCGGCGGCCGGCGCGCTCTACTACATCGCCGACGTTTCCTATGACGACGGCGTGCACTGGCAGCAGGTCTATGAGGGCCAGGACAACCAGTTCTCGGCGGTGGTGTCGCTCGCCGCGGTGAAGCTGCGGGTGCAGGCGGTCAACACCGCCGTGCGGGGACCGTATTCGACCGTCGACGTGCTGGCGCCGACCATCGCGGCGATCCCGCAATCGGTGGCGCTAACCTCGCTGATCGAAGGCCTGCAATTCCAGGTCACGACCCTGCAGGACGAGATCAAGGCGGCGCTCGACGACGTGACGCAGCGGATCGCGGCGATCAGCTCCAACCAGGATGCGCGCAACTGGGTCGACAAGAAGCAGATCCGCACCCAGCTGTTCGCGATGGCCGGCGATGCCAAGGCGCAGATCGAGATCCTGCAGCAGGCGATGGTCGACCAGGATCTGGCGTTTGCCAGCTATCAGGCCGAGGTCTCGGCGACCTTCGGCCCGGCGTTCTCGTCGGCTTCCACGGTGTCGTCGGCCGTCGCCGAGCTCGACGGCTATGCCGCGGCGTCCTGGGCCGTGACGGTCAACGTCAACGGCGCCATCTCGGGGATCCGGCTGGTCAACGGCAGCAACTCGGGCAGCGTCCTCAACTTCCTCGCCGACCGCGTCCAGATATCGCTGCCCTCGGTCAATGGCGGCGTGCCCTACAGCCTGTTCACGACCGGCGTTGTCGGCGCGACGCCCTCGGTCGTCATCAACGGCAACCTGCTCGCCAACGGCACGATCACGGCGCCGATGATCCAAGCCGGCGCGGTCCAGGCCGTGCACATCCAGGCCGGCTCGATCTCGACGACGCAACTGGCCGTCAACGGCGTCGACCTGCCGAACATCATCGACGGCGCGGTGTCCTCGACCCAGGTGTTCGCGACGCCGGCCAAGACCGATGACTTCTCCGACTTCCTCAACATCACCACGGTGATCAAGTCGGGCAAGGCGACGATCGCCTACGAGGCGCAGTGGTCGAACGCCTCGTTCAACTATGGCGGCACGCGGCCGTTCTCGCAGATCGACCTGCTGGTCGACAACGTCGTCGTGAAGTCGTGGAGCTGGATCCACATGCTCAACCCGTTCGGCGGCGGCTCGCCGCTGTTCGAGCTGTATCTGCCGATCTCCATCCGCCACACCCAGGCCAGCCTTGCCAACGGCGCGCATAATTTCCGGATGCGCGTGGTCTCGACCGGGGCGCGGTTCTCGCTCGCCGGCGGCCAGGTCTACATCACCGATTTTCGCAGGTAGGGACGCATGGCCTTTCCGAGCTACGCGACAGGCACGGTCGCGGTCGCCAATGGCGATACGGTGATCGTCGGCACCGGCACGATCTGGTCCGGCGTCAACGTGCGCGCCGGCGACGACATCGTCATCGCCGGCCACACCGTCATCATCGAGGACGTCACCGACGAGACGCATCTCGTCATCGACGCCTGGCCGTACACCACGGTGACGGCGGGCACGGCCTACAAGATCGTGCAGCGCTCGCCGCTGCGCTTCGCCGGCGGCCAGGCGATGGCCGACGTCTCTGCGCTGGTCGCGATTCTCAACGGCATGGGCACGATCTACGCGGTCACGGGCGAGGCGCCGGACCCGTCGATCGGCGAGGACGGGCAGTATGCGCTCAAGACCAACACCGGCCTCTGGAAGCTGTGGCTCAAGGTCGCCGGCGTCTGGGTAGCCCAGGGCAATCCCGCGGGCACCTCGACCAACCGCGGCGCCTGGGACAGCGTCACGGACTACATCGCCTCCGACATGGTCTCGCGGCTCGGCTCGAGCTACATCGCCAAAGCGCCGAGTACCAACAAGCCCCCTGAGAGCAACCCGTCGTTCTGGGACCTGGTCGCTGGCAAGGGCGACCCAGGCAGTCAGGGGCCCCAGGGCGCGCCCGGCACGGCCGCCACGATCACGATCAGCTCGACCACGACCCTGCCGGCCGGCTCCAACGCGACCGTCACCAATCTCGGCACGTCCTCGGCCGCCAGCCTCGCCTTCGGCATCCCGCAGGGCGCGCAGGGCGCCCAGGGCGTCCAAGGACTGCAAGGGCAGGGGCTCAGCTACGATGCATCCGGCACGCTGGCAGAGCGCGCCACCTATGACGGCCAGACCACCGGCTATGCCTTCCTGCAGACCGACGTGTCGCCTTTCCGGCTCTGGGTGAAGGCCTCCAATACCTCGGCTGATTGGGCCGGGCCGACGCCGATCGGCGCCAGCGTGCCGGTCCTCAGCATGGGGTCGATTGCCGATCCCGTCATCGCAACATTCAGCTGTGGGTCCATCGCATGACGACGCATACGCAATTCGGGTTTGGCTTCGGCACAGCTGCGCAGATCGGGGGCTACACCGGACTGCAATTCGAGCCGGTCTACGACACCGACAACCAGAGAGTTGTCGTCATGCTCGGCACTGGAGCCGGCAACAAGGTCGCGATGGCCAGTGAAGCGTTCGTCACCACCGCGATCGCCGGCGTCAGCGCCGGCGCCAACGCTTTCCTGCAGTGGTCGACCTGCACCTGACCGACGAACGACGCGGGCGCCACGCTCTCCTCCGTCATGGCCGGGCTTGACCCGGCCATCCATCCTCTTCGCAACAAGGATCCAACCCATGGCATCGGCTCCCGTCTTCGTCGGTACCCCCAAGACCTGGCAGGCCGCGCTGTCGGCCGCCAACACCAATCGCGACGGCACCGGCACGCTGGTGACGGTGGTCAGCGCCGGCGGCTCGGGCTCGCGCATCGACAGCCTGCGCGCCGTCGCTTCGGGCACCACGACGGCCGGCGTCATCCGGTATTTCCTGAATGACGGCACCAACAAGTATCTCCTCAAGGAGCGGCTGGTGACCGCGATTACGCCATCGGCGACGATCGCCGTGTTCGAGGACGATGTCAGCTTCGCCAACGGCCTGGTGCTGCCGACCGGCTGGTCGCTGATGGCCTCCACCCACAACGGCGAGGCATTCAAGGTGTTCGCGCAGGGCGGAGACCTCTGATGACCAACCACGCCTCGTCGTTCCCGGCGACCCCGCAGTTGCCGCCGCTGCACCGCTATGGCGGCGTGCTCGCCTCGAATCCCGAGCTCGCCATGAGCGCCATGGGCGACGCCTATTGGGTCGAGGGCACCGGCACCGTGCGCGGCCTGCCGGGCTGGCCCAAGGGGCCGCCGATCCATCTCTATCTGGTCGGCAACCCGACCTTCGTACACTCCTCGAAGCTGCTCATGCCGGGATCGCAGAACTACACGTTCTCGCCTGGCGATTCCTGCTGGGCGCTGCCGCTCGGCGACGGTGTGTGGCGGGTTATCTCGATTGGCATTGCCGCGCTTAGCCCGACTTCCGGCTGGCGCAACAAACAGACCTTAGCAAAGACCGCCGCATATTCGGTTGTGACTGGCGACGCCGGCTCGACCCTGCACGTGGGAAATAACGCCTTTTTCGAACTGACGTTCGGCGCCGCGTCGAGCTATCAATCGGACTTCTCGGTGATGGTGCGCAACACGGATTCATATTCCGGCGTCGGCACGGGACGCGGAAAGCGGATCAATCTGAACGGCACAACCTTCATTCTCTACCCCGGCCAGAATGTCCAGATCTTCAGTGCCAATGATGGATCTGGACCCGTTTGGGACTGGTTTCCGAAGAAGCAGAGATGGGCGCAAGGGAATGTGACGTTCTGCTGCGATACCGGCAGCACCGGTGCGCGCGGAACGGTCGACGGGTTGGCGTCAGGCGCGAGCGCCTTTGTCAACATTCAGGACGCGGCTTCGGCCATCTACTATGACTCGGATATGCAGGGGTCGTCATCCACGATCGCGCTGACGGCGGGCCAGACCTTCGCGCAGACGCTTAGCCTCGGCGGCCAGGGCCTTGGATCAAACGTCATCAACCTGAAGGGAAATGGGGGTACTGCTACGATCCAATCGCCGAGCAGCGGCGTGGACCTCGTGTCGGTCGGCGACAATGCCGAGCTGATCATGCAGGACGTCACGCTGAATTCGCAGAACAACGTCTTCGGTAAGGCCGCCATCAAACTGCACGGAAACGGCGTCGTCGATGTTTTTGCCAATGTTCGCATCAATGGCGGCGGAGCGAACGATGTCGGCGTATACCTCGATAACGGCGCCTGCATCTTCGCCATCTTCAACATCATGACTTTCAACAATACGTTCAAAAACATCATCCGGGCGGATCGTGGCGGTCAGATCTCGCTTGGCCCGGGCATTCAGCCGACCGGCGGAATGGCCATCACGAATCTCATGGAGTTGTACGGTCCGGGCCTCACGACGGTCGGAACAGCGATCACGGGCAACGCGGCGGCCTGGGGCACACCAGGAAACATCCTGGTGGATGACGGTCATACCTTCAAGTACAACGGAACAGCGCTGCCTGCGAGTGTCACGGCTACAGGCGCTCATGGCGCTTATGCCTATTAGCTCGGATCACTCGCCAAGGCGGTTCATGATCAGCGGAGCAAGCTGTTGCCGCGCCAGCCAGATCGACGCGTGTGGTCGCAAGTGCACAGTATCCGCAGTGATGAGACCCTCTTTCGGATCGTTGCCGAGATAGCTCAAGCATCCCTCCGCGTTGCAGAACGGCTTCATCTCGTCGACGAATTCGAACGGTTCGTCAGGCCGGATCTGCGACTGAAACGCTTTGGTGAAGGCCATCAGATCATCATCGAGGTGGCCCTTGATATAGCGTGGAATCTCAGGCCAGTAGTTATCGAGAACGACCTTATAGAGGAAGGGTTTCCAGTGCGGCCGTTGCCCCAAGACGAGCACATGCTTGACGCCGTAGCCTTTTACGGTCCTCGCGAACTGGCGGATGTAGGCGATGTCGAACGAATTGTTCGATGACAGCAGCAGCACCTTTGGGGGATCGATCTTGATACGCTGTATCGCAAAATAGTTCGCCATATGACAGTGATGGGTATCGATGATGCGCTCGATCACCTCACTCACCTGGCACCCGGAACTCCAGATCAAGAGCAGTGAAACGGTCTTCGGAAGAACCTCGCTGAGACCGTAGTATAGATCGGATGCGTTCGAGTCTCCGAGGATCATGATGCTCTGCTCGGAATGGCGAGTATAGCAGTTCGGATCAATGGCGGCGCGCGGAGCAATCGTCGGAATTTTGGAGTCCCAGGCGTAGAAGTTGCACTGGTTCTGCGAGATGTAATTGATGTACTCAGCCTGCAGCCTCGGTGAGCCCACATTGAAATAGTCAGCGTAGGCAGCCTTGTCCTGCTCGAGCCGGCCCGGAAAGCCCTTGCCGAGGACGTCGACGATCCCGAACGCGCCGATCGCGGCCATTGCTGTCACCAGGGCGGGAATCGAAGCCTTTCTCGCGCGCTGCCCGAACCGGATGGGCTTTTCGACCAGCTGATAGGTAAGCCACGCCAGCACGACGGAGGCTGCGACAAGGGCGAGCACGAGCTGTGGTGGCGGCGCGACGTTGCCGAAATGGAGCCGTGCGAAGGTCAGCAGGGGCCAATGCCAGAGATAGAGAGGGTAGCTGATCAGCCCGAACCAGACCAGGATCCTGCTGGAGAGCACCCAGCGATTGAGCCACGCCTCGGGGCCGGCGAGAATGAGAAGATAGGCGCCGGTCGCCGGCAACAGAGCCCACCAGCCGGGAAACTCATGTCGCCGTGTGATCACGACGACCGATGAGAGGACGAGAGCCATGCCCAGTGTTGAGATGACATGGCGGTAGGCGCGATCGGGATCGGTGTTGGCGTCGCGTTCGAAGAAGATCGTTGTCAGCGCAATGCCGATCGTGCGTTCGATCCAGGCCGCGGCTCTAGATGGGAACAGGGTCAGGTTCGCGAGGCTTGCGCCGGCCGCGAGCTCCCAGAGGCGTGATGCCGGCGAGTAGAACGCGGCGACCGGGTCCGTCGACGTCGCCTTGATGCTGTAGACCAGGGACAACGCCAGAATGGCCGCGATCAGGACGAAGCGATTGAGGCGACTTCGCCAGGCGAGCAACATGAGAGCCGGCCAGACCAGATAGAACTGCTCCTCGACACCGAGCGACCACAGATGCAGCAGGACCTTGGTGTCAGATGCGACGTCGAAATAGTTGGCCTCTTGCCAGAGGGCGAGATTGGCAACGAATCCCGCACCTGCGGCGGTGTGCTTTCCGAGCCGGGCGAAATCATCCGCCCAGAACAAGAGGCCGCCGGCGACTAGGCAGCAGGTCAGCACGATGATCAGCGACGGGAAGATGCGGCGCACGCGCCGGGCATAGAAGTTCGTCAGCGTGAAGCGTTTGGCGGCAAGGTCGGTGAGGATGATGGACGTGATCAGGTAGCCTGAGATCACGAAGAAGATGTCGACGCCGACGAAGCCGCTGCGGAGCAGATTTGGAAAGGCGTGGAACGTGACGACGGACAACACCGCGATAGCGCGGAGCCCGTCGATATCAGCACGATAGTGAGTTGCGTGATCGATGATCCGGCCATCGATGCCGGAGTGTTTGTCTGTCCCGTGCACCTCGGATGCCCCCTTGCCCCGGCCTCCGGCGGTCGCCGAGTAGGCGATTTCTTTTAACACCACAACCTCTGGAAAGTCGACCGATCCTGGATTGGAGCCGGCGACCTGCACCGTTTTCCCTCCATCGGAGCCCCCGACATGATCGAGCTGACGCGCGAAACCCTGCGCGCGGTGTTCCCGCGCGCGCCTGAGGCCGTGATCGAGGCGTTCGTCGCCAGGCAGGAGGTGCTGACCAAGGTCGGCGTCAACGCGACGCGGACGCGGCTGTCGTACTTCTTCGCCAACCTCGAGCACGAATGCGGAGGCTTCGCGCTGAAGGGCCTCACCGAGAGCCTGGCGTACACGCCGGAGCGGATGGCGCAGGTCTGGCCCAACCGCTTCGCCTCGGCCGCGGCCGTGCGGGCGCGGTTCGGCACCGCGCCGGGCTGGCAGCTCAAGGCGTTCGACGAGATCTACGGCGGCCGCATGGGCAACCGGCCCGGCAGCCATGACGGCTCGACCTATATCGGCCGCGGCGGCCCGCAATGGACCGGCCGCGACGGCTATCGGGAATGCGAGGCGCGGACCGGCGTGCCGGCGGTCGATCGTCCCGAGGCGGTGTCGCAGCTCGAGCGGCAGCCGGAGATCTGCGCCGCGTTCTGGGACTGGAAGGGCCTCAACGCCAAGGCCGACGCCGGCGACTTCAAGGGCTGCGTCAGGCTCTGGAACGGCGGCAGCAACGGCCTGGCCGACCGGCTGCATCTGATGGCTGGCAACGACCCGATCATCGCCCGGATGGCCTCGGTCGACCGGATCCTGCCGGTGGCGAAGAGCATGCCGGGCAGCCCGCCGACGGCCAAGCCGCCCAAGGACGTCGTCGACGCCGCCACGGCCAAGGAGCGCCGCCTGCGCACCGTCGCGACCGGGGCGGCCGGAACCACCGTGGCGGCCGGCGCCGGCCACGAGGGCGCGCGGCAGGGCACGGAGTCGCCGACGCCGCTGCCGCCGGCGGCCGTGGCGGCCGTCGCCGGCCTCGCCGTCGCGCTGGCGATCGCCGCGACGATCCTGCTGGCGCGCAAGCGCGCGGCCGTCATCGCCAACTGGTTCTGATCGCCGCGCGGAGGATTCCGACATGCCCCGCCATTTCGGCCTGCCGCCTTCGGCGCCGCGGCGATGCGGCCCCGGACCGATGAGCCGCGGCGAGCTCGCGCTCGGCCTGCTGCTCTGCGTCGTCTTTGCCGCCGCATGTCTCGGCGCCGGCGCCTGGCTGCTGCGCGCGGTGGTCGACCGCGCCGAATTCATCTCCGTGCTCCCGACCCCTGAAAGGAACTGACCATGCTGCTGTGGATCCTGCTCGGCGCCGTTGCGCTTGCTGTCGTCTATGTCGTCGCCATCCGGCCGGTGCTGCGCGCGATGCCGGCGTTCAAGGCGTTCTATGCCGAGGCCGATGGCTTCTGGGCCAAGGCCTGGGCGCTGTGCGGCCGTTCGGCGACCATCGCGTCGGGCTACGCGGTGCTGCTGCCGTCGATCGTGATGGAGGCGATCGACCGGCTCGCCGTGCTGCTCGGTGATCCCAGCCTCAACCTCAAGCAGATGATCCTCGACGGGCTGCAGTCCTATCCGTCGCTGGTGTCCGCCGCCGGCGTCGTCATCGGCATCATCTTCATCGTCGCGCGCCTGCGCTCGATCAACAAGGCGGTGCAGTGATGGCGCTGATCGCCGGCTTTCTCACGGGCGGCCTCAGCCTCATCCTGTCGTTTCTCGGCCCGCTCGTTCCCGGTCTCGCCGCGACCATCGGCGACACGATCATCAAGGCCAGGCAGACGCAGGCCGCGCGTGAGGGCAAGCAGGACGAGGCGGCCGTCTCGTTCGGTCATTCGTGGCTGGCCTCGGTGACGGAGGCCAACCGCTCGCGCGCCGAGGCGCGCAAGAACGAGGGCGCCTGGGGTCCGATGGGCATCGTCACGTTCCTGATCGGCCTCGCGCTGGCCTATCACGTCTGGCTGGTCGTGCTCGACTCCTCGCCGTTCTATCCGGTGCCGGCGCTGCGGTTCTATGTGGTGCCATGGTTTGAATGGCAGGCGCACAAGGTCGGCTCATGGGGCGTCGAGACGCTCGGCAAGCTGCACGAGACCGAGCTGGCGATCCTGCAGGCGCTGTTCTACGTCGCGCCGCCGGCGGCGGCCATCGCCATCGCGGCCAAGGCGTTCCGGCGATGAGGCGGCTGATCACCAGGCTGAAGCGGCTGTTCTGCCGACATTGGTTCGACGTGGTCGAGCGCGAGACGCAATTCTCGACGGGCCCGATGATCTGCTTCGAGGTCAAGACGTGGGTTGGCACTTTCCAGGATCGGACCTGCTCGAAATGCGGGCTGGTCGAGACGCGGCGTGTGGGCGAGGCGAAGTTCATCGGGTGGTGTTGAGTTGCGTCATCGCAAAGCAACAGCGCCCGGCGACGGGCCAACAGGTGGGAATGACACGTGAGCCAATCGGACAAGGGCGCTGACAGGACGGTCAGCGAAAAGCTCGTCGACAGCGTGCTGCTCAAGGCCTGGTCGCGGGCCAGCATGATCGTCGCGACCACGGTGCTGCTGCCGATCGGTTTCTCGATCGGCAATCGCGCCATCTCGTCGATGGACCAGATCGCCGAGAAACTCGACCAGATGCGGATCGCGCAGATCGAGCAGTCCGCCAAGATCGAGGCCCTGCGCATGCAGCTCACGGTGCAGCAGCAGGGCCTCGCCGACCACGAAGCGCGCGTGCGGCAGCTCGAGCGCAGTCCGGTTCTGCGTCAGTAGCTATCCCTCGTCATGGCCGGACTTGATCTGGCCATCCATCACACAAGGACATCACCCCATGACGTGGCTCATCCAGGCCGCGCGGCTGGCGCTGCGCGGCGGTGCCTTCGCGCAGCCGAACTGGCTGTTCTGGCTCGACTTCATCCTCTATCCGCTGCTGGCGGTCGTGCTCCTCGTCTGGGATCGCCAGGCGCTCGGCTGGCTGTGGGCGCGCTGGGCCGTCACCGGCTTCCTCGGCTTCACCCTGGTCGAATACTGGATGCACCGCCTGCCGCTGCACGGGCTGCTGTATCACGGCGCGCATGAGCGGCATCACACGCATCCGGCGGAATATGTCGTGTTTCCGATCTGGTACACGCCGCTGATCTTCGCCGCCGCCTGGGCGGTGCTGCCACTGCCGGCGTTCACCGGCTTCGTCATTGGCTACTGCTGGTTCATGGCGTGGCACCATGTGCTGCACCATGTCGACCTCAACCGCCTGCCGCGCCCGGTGCGCCGCTACGCGCTGTGGCATCTCGCCCATCATCACGACGCGAGCTGCAATTTCGGCATCACCCTGCCGCTCTGGGACTATGCGTTCGGCACCTGGCGCGCGGCGCCGCCGGCCAGCGGGAGGTCGTGATGCTGTCCGCCATTGCCGTCCTGCTCGCAACCGTTGCGCTGTGCATCGTCATGGTCGGCCTATTCGGCTGGGGTCCGCCGCGCGCGGGCCAAGACGCCGCCGGTCAGACCATCCTCCGCATCCTGATGGTGGTCGTCGGCGTCCTCTCGCTGATCGCCGCGGCCGCGCTGTTTTCGGTCGCCCGGCCAGTCCATGCCCGCGATCTCGGCCAGTGGCAGAACGCCGATCCGGCGCTGCGCGCCTGGTACGAGAGCTTGATGCAGCCGGACGTCCCGACGGCGTCCTGCTGCGGCGAGGCCGATGCCTATTTCGCTGACGAGATCCACGTCCGCGACGGCAGGACCTATGTCGTCATCACCGACGATCGCCCGGACGAGCCGCGCGGCCGGCCGCATGTGCCCATGGGGACTGAGATCGAGGTGCCGCCGAACAAGCTGAAATGGGACCGCGGCAACCCCACCGGCCACGGCGTGATCTTCCTGAGCCGCAATCGCTACGTGTTCTGCTATGTGCAGCCGGGAGGGGCGTGATGGGCGGCGTCAATTCAGGGCTGCGCCGGCGCGTGTTCGCCTATCTCGATGCGGCGCAGGAGCGCGGCGTCTTCCGCGTCTCCGGCCTGTTCTGCGGTCTCGATGCCGACGACATCGCCGACGAGATCGCGCGGGATTGGGACAGCAGCGACCGCGACGGCAAACTGCTGTGGTCGCCTGGCGACAGCAAGCCGGAGGTTACTGACATCGCGCCGCACGTCGCGGCGTGGCTCGCCCGCGAGGACGACTAGAATCCGCGCCGGCCGGCAGCCGGCAATCAAGCAAGGAGAAGACCGATGACGGTCCGAGCGAAGTTCTTTGTCGAAGACATCCGCCACAACGACGTGCCCGGGACGGATCAGTATGCAACCATCACGATGAAGCCGGTGTTCGGCACCTACGCCGACGGCGACGTCGAGGGCACCAACAAATCGTGGTCGAAGTGGACGCCTTCGGGCCATCTGTCGATCACCATCACCAACCCGGATGCGATCGACGCTTTCGAGAAGGGCAAGGCCTACTATCTCGATTTCACTCCCGTTCCGATGCCGGCTGCCGCGGAAGGGTAGAGGGAGACCCAGGCCCTCTCACCAAATCCAAGTTGCTCACGATCTCGCCCGGCGACGCATGCCCGCGTTGCCGGGCTTTTTGTTCAGAACCGCGTTCCCAGAGGCTTCTTGACCGAGCGGCCGTGCTCGTCGATCCGAGCGAGGCCATAGGCATCAATGCGCCTGGCTGAGGCTTGGTTGTCGAGCCAGGCGAGCGCCTCGGCCTCGCCGTCGCATAGCCGCTGATCGCCTTCCATCTTGGTCGTTGCGCCTTTCGTTGCGAACACGGCGAAGGATCCTTGCACGCGGCCGTCGTCGAGATAGGTCAGGGTGCCGTCAAATCGAATTTTCGCTGGTGCGGTCAGCATTGGTACATCCTCGTTGAGTGGTGGCTCGCCGCGGCCGCGGCGATGCATGCGAACATGCAGGTCAGGCGGCAGGCGCGCGATCGCGATCGTGACAGCGCGCATGTAGGCCCCGAGCGACGGAAAGCCGAAGGTGCGGGCCTCGTCGTCATCGACGGGCAGGGCGACCATGACGGTCTCGCCACGCGCAAGCTTTCGGAGTTTGCCGGCGTAGTCCTCGCCGGCATCCGAGATCTTGCGCGCGAGCTGCTGCAGCTCGTTGACGGCCCCCTGCGGAGCCAGTCTTCGATCGCTGCACCAGGACTTGACGCTGTCGAGCCGGGTGTCGTGGAAGTCGGCGGCATCCTGCTGCGACAGGCCGCAGAAGTCGCGCAACAGATTGTAGACGTTCTCAAGCTCCATGATGGGCCTCCTAATCGGGCGAGGTGCGGTCCCCGTTGCCGGGGACCGCGTGGCGCGTTAGTCGTCGTGCCGCTCGAAGTCGGCGAAGGACCGGCGATCGCCGATCAGGTTCGCCTTGCGGAGGCCATCCATCGCCTTCGCATGACGGGCCGGGCGGCGGCGGTCGGGGATCATCTCGATCAGCTCGTCGGGATGAGCATTCAGCGCCTTGGCGACATGCATCAGCATCGCGCGGCTCAGCGTGCCCTTGACGGCAAGCGCTTCAAGATACTGGATGCCCAGGCGCTCGGCCTGATCGCGATGCGACTGCATCTCCTTGAGGGTGTTGCGCTTGAAGAAGTTGAACATGCGAGGGCTCCTTTGTCCCTTTTGAAGCGTCGGGCCAATCCCAACGCTGAAATCAGCGTACACTTTACGTGTACATATTGACCTCTGGAACGCGCGCGCCAGACTGAAGGACGACCTAGCGAAGATCAAGCCGGCGCCGCGTGGCCCGGCCGCCGGCCGGCCGGACTGAGGCTCACTCCATCTCCTCCGCCATCGCATCCATCAGCTTGCGCACGTCGGGCAGCTTCAGCTTGCCATCGGACGGCCGCAGATATTCCCGCAACGCCCGGCATTGCCGCGCGGCGATCTCGTCCTTGGCAAGGCCGGGAGACGCTGCGCGATAGGCCTCGAGGTCGGCCATGAATTCGCGTGCCACCTTCGGCGGCAGCTCGATCGGGCGGCGCGGCATCAGTGCCTCCGCCGCCGGGCGCGCAGCGCGATCAGCTCTTGCTCGGCGTCGTCCATCTCGGCTGGATTGATCGCAGGCGGTTCGGCCTCGCGCAGCGCGCCGTTGCAGATCGGGCAGGGATCGCCGGGTGCGCCGCAGCGGCAGCCGCGCGGACTGTCGCTCCAGGGGAGGCTGGGATGGGCTTCGCAGACGAAGCCGGTGTCGTCACAACGCAGACAGAACCTCATGACGATTCGAGTCCCGGCGGCGGATTCCGTTCCGCGGCCTTGATCACGGCAACGATGTCGCCGGCGCTGACCCAATCGAACGCCGCGCGCCGGCGGAATGCGGACTGAAAGGCGGCCTCGGGATACAGCTCCTGGAGCGCGGTGCAGGCCTCGCGCAGGTGGTGGGCAATGCGGGCCTCGGGCGTGTCGGCGACGATCAGGGGGAGCGGCAGCGCCGCGCCTGTCGCGGTGATGCCGAGCGCGCGGACCAGGACGTGACGGCGGGCAATGAGCGTGGACGCATAGGACAACATGACCAGCAACTCCGGTCTCGGAAACATTTAAGGATGTGTGGAGGTGGGCTGCGCGCAGAGGTAGTGTGATACGGAGTTCCGGATTGCGCCATGGGGACGTGTGTCCATTTTGGACAGTGCAGTGGAAAAACCCGCCGCGAGCCGCCGCTGCCATCATGGCGCGAGCTCGGCTGCGGCGGCGGCGACAAGCGCGGCGATCGCAGCGAGGTTGCCCTGTTCAAGAGCGAGGTGATGGGCCAGCGGGGTGCGCCACGCCTGGCCGCGGCGCTCGACCCGCCCGGCGCGCTCGAGCAGCGCCAGCCGGCGCAGCACGGTGGTGCGCGGCAGGCCGACGGTGGCGGCCAGGCGCGAGGCCGTCATCGGCCGGTCCGCGGTCGTGCCGACATAGACCGCCAGCGTGATCAGCAGATCGGTGAGATGGGCGCCGTGGTCGGTCTCGGCCCGGGGATGATCGAGCTGGGAAAGCTGCCGTCCGAGGTCGATCCAGAGCGCAGCAAGAATGTGCAGCCGGGATCGCAGAATCAGTGCCGGTTGGGGGAGGGACTACGCCACCAGAGTGGCAGAAAAGGCCAGCATCATGGCGCATGCGCGAAGCCAGACGTCGTGCTTCTCGACATGCAGCCCTCTCCGGGCGTGGCCGGCGCTCGCGCCCTTGACTGGGGACGATCGTCATTGCGCGGCACGCGCGACGGGCAACCATGTTGCAATCGCGCAAGGGCTGCGCTTGAGTGCCTGGGGCGTGGAGGGGTTGAAATGCGTGTCCTGGGGGTGCTGGCGCTCTGCGCCATGGTGGGCGGCTGCGCGGCGTCGGCGCCGGAGGTGCGGGCGCGGCTCGGGCAGGAATATGTCGGCAGGAATGTCGACACGCTGGTGATGAAGTGGGGGCCGCCAACCAGCAGCTTCCGCATGAACAGCGGGCAGTCGTCCTACGTCTGGCAGCTGGCGACCGAAACCACCCTGACCAGCGATCGGAGCGCGAAGACCTACGCCTGCAAGGTCAACGTGATTGCGTCGCCGACGGGCGTCATCGAGCAGCTCAATACGGAGGACCCGAACGCCGGTGATGGTCTGCTCGGCGTGATGGGAGCGTATGGCAGCATGTGCGGCGAGCGGCTGGGAATGAAGCCGCAGGGGTGAGACCTGCCTGGCGCCCGTCTCAGTTCAGATGACGCCGCAGCTTGTCGACGATCGCCCGCAGATCCTCGACATACTCTTTGACGATCTGGCGCGCCTCCTAATGCGCGGCGGTTTTTCACGGACGGCTGACTTGGCTGGCTTCTCTGGCGGGGTGCCGGTCATGGGCTCGTTCTGTGGTGACCGAGGGACTCACCATTGATTCAGCTCAACGAAATCCGTTCCTATCTTTGATCGTTTTCAGCCGACGTCCTCGCGCGCACCGCGGGCGACAATCTGGAGCGCGGAATCGGGGAGCGGCCGCTGCAGCGCCTTCGCCTCATCCCAAGGCGCGCGGAGCCAGATGTCGTGCTCCTCGGCCGTGGTCAGAATGACCGGCATCGCCTTGGGGTGGATCGAGGCGACGATCGCGTTCGGCTCGGTGGTCAGGAAGCCGTAGATATCGCAGGTCACCTCGCCCTCCTTGACCTTGCGCACGCTGGTCCAATTGGTCCACAGGCCGGCGAAACAGAGCAGGGGGCGACTGTCGTCGGCCGCGAACCAGACCGGCACCTTCTTGCCGTCGACGGTGTCGTACTCGCTGAACGAGGTGAACGGCACCAGGCAGCGGTTTGCCGGGCCCAGCCAGCGCTTCCAGTGGGCGCTGTTGACGTTGCGGATGTTGGTGGTGCCGCTGTCCGGCTCCACCCGCAGCAGTTCCTTGAAGTCGACCGCCTTGCCCTTCTCCTCGAGCTTGGCGGCGCGGCGTCTGGTCGCGTCCATCAGCGCCTTCTGCGACGACGGCATGCCCCAGCGCGCCATAGCGAGCTCGCGGCCTGCACCGCTATGGCCGTTGCGCACGATCGGCGCCGGGTAATCGGGGAAGATGCCGGGCAGCGACGGCAGGTTGCCGGTGCGGTCATGGTCGGCCGCGATGCCGAACAGGCGGCGGATCGCGTCGACATTTCGGGTCATGGAGTAGAGGTTACACACGAGACCGACTACTTTGGGCTCTCTGGAAGATCCTTTGACAGCCATTCAGCCATCTTGGTGGCCTCGCCGTCTGGGATCAAAAACGCGATCCATCCGAGCCCAGGATGCCGCATGGCGAGCAAGCGACGCCCCTCGTGCTTCGCCCCGTCGATCATCCATCCGGGATCCACGATTGCATGCAGGAGTGATTTTGGATCGAGAGCGGGAGAGACTTCGTCCTCAAGTTGGCTTCGCCAATGACCGATCTGGTGAATCAATCCCTCGGCCGAGGCGCCATCTAATAACATATGAGCCAACGGCTTTCCGTCTTCCTGCATTTCAAGCAGCACGTTTTCCCGATTTGCATCGGCGGTCGTCTTCAGCACCATTCGTCCCATCGTGCCTCTCACGCTCAAGGGGTTCGTTTTCGGTCGGGCTCCGGATACGGCACCGCGCATGTCAGCCGGAGAATATGGGCCCGCTGCCGGCCCCAGCGCCGTTTCTCGCTGCACGGCTCGCAATACAGCGCCGATTCGAGCTTCCAGATCGGCGTCGCCTGTGGCCGGTCGAGGGCGCGCAGCGCGACGAGCGAGATCCGGCGGCAGCGGTTGCACTTGGCTTCGAGGAGGTCAAAGCCGGCGTTGAGCGCCATGCCGATGGTCGGGTTGGCCTGCGGCTCGCCGGGCGCCGGCATCGCCGGGCCGCCGGCCCACATGATTGCGTTCCACGCCTCGCATTCCAGCCGGTCTGCCTCGCGCAGCTTTTCCGCCGCCGCGCTGCGGATCAGCTGCGACTGCGCGAAATAGCTGTCGTGAAGCCCGTGTGCCGCGCGCAAGCCTTTGGCCTGGGCCTTGCGGTCGCCGCCGGACAGCGGAATCTGGATGACGCGCGGAGACATCGTCCATTGATTCCCGAGATCGGCTGCCGAGGGAAGCCGCTAGGTCTGGGGCCAGCCGAGCAGCCGAGCCGCTAAAGGGCCTCAGGCCAGGACCTGCTTACCGGCCTCCGTCAGCTTCACGTAGGTCCCGCTCTCGTGCAGCCACAGCCAGCCGCGATCAACCGCCAGGTCGAGGCCGGCCTTGTACTCGGCCGGCGTGGCCTTGAGTTCCGCCAACATCGGCCAGTTGATCTTCTCGATGTGGATGCGGCCGTCCTGCACCGGCTCGATGCCCGCCGAGATCCTGACCAGCTCGCGTGCGGCGGTCTCGGGGTCGGCGTAGGGGCGGGAAGAGGCGAATTTCATGGGAAGCTTTGAAAACCGAGTTTCAGAAACAGAAGCAGCGGTTTCCACGGGATTCCGCTCGGAAATCCGCAAGCAGCTTCAGAACTTTGGTTGAAAAGGCGAGGGAACCAATCTGCTTTGCAGACCGCTGCGTAACCACTCCGCCACGTGGCCCCACTGGCGGCGATCGTTACAGGAGATCAAAGGGTTGAGCAACAGCCCTATTCCGTTACTTCCACGATTTCCTGAAACTGCTAGCCCGCTGTGGTTCTGAAAAATGTGTTCTATCTCTGTTCTTGCCTACGGGACGGCTTCCCGGCTAGACGGGGAGCACACGTAGTCTCAAGTACGGCTAATCAGCACGGCGATTCCAACTACGAGGTGCGCGTCTCCACTTTGTTCTATTTCGCCCAGAGCCCCCGCCGTCGCCTCCATTGCCGGCCACGCCTCGTAGGACGAGGCGCTGGCGGCCGTCCTCGTGCTAGCGCGATCGCTCGTTCGACGCCCCGAAAACCGATCACCACCAGGCGAAGCTCCGGAGGCGTAGCGCAGCATGTGCAACCTCTACTCCATGATCAGGAACGTCGACACCAACCGTCGCCTGTTCGGCGCCCCGGCCGCGACACCGAAGCGCTATGCGCACCGGATCGGGGCGGGCTGACAACGATGGAATGTCGAAGCTGCTTCGAGTAGAATCAAACACACATTCAAAGACAACAGGCTTCCCCAAGGAGTATCGGTGAAGCCGCTTGGATCAGCGGTTTTGTTCTGGAGAGAGCTCTTTAACGATTGGCACCATTTCTTTGCTACAGTCCTTTGCTCCAAGGGACTGTGTGCACACCCTCTGCTCCCGGAATTCAACGAGTGAGTCGTCTGCTTTCTGCCACTTCCGAGATTGATTGCCCGCGAAAACGTAGCTCTCCCAAAGCACCTTCAGGGCTGCTTCTCGGCTTTCCGGAGTGGATTTCGACAGTTGGCCGGCCGCTAGGCTGAACGACGCGCTGTCCTTAGCGTCGAAACGGCGCTCGGCGTCAACTCGTGTGGTTGAGCTACTTACGTTGAACGCCAGCCCTTGAAACTGCTTCCCCCAGGTATCCAAGACGTTCTTCGTAGCAAGCGGATCGGCTCGCGCAAGCGAAGGATCAACCTCTATTGATGCCGTAATCCTGCCGATCTGAGATTCCCCGATGCCCAACCAGGGGCGCGAGACCCCGGGGGGGATGAGCTGCAGGCTTACTTCCATAGGATTGCAGAGGTGGCCGGACACACTTAGTGAGTTCTTCGCCAACAGCGTCGTTACCGTGCTTCCGACAGTCATGAAGCTGTAGTTCGTAAATTTCTCGTGCCGGCCGTGAATGATTCCAACAACGTTGAACAGGTTGATTACCGGCCCACCACTTTCGCCGCGCTCGGTTGGAGTACCAGACATGACGACAAGCGGCATGAACTCATTGACCTGCTCACCGATCCGAATATGCTCGGCTGTGAATGGTTCGGACAGGCCGCCAGGAATCCCATACCGGATCGCCTGGGTCCCGAACACGTTGTTCTTGAATCCCAAGGCGCAGGCATCTGGTGGAAAATTGTCGTCCACCCGCAAGATCGACACGTCGTCACGGGAGTCAACCACGCTTGCCAGGATCTTACCTCCGCCAGCGCTGGACTTGAGCAAGATGATTGGTTCGCCGCAAGCTGCACGAAGTTGATGGACGTGGGCGGCGGTGACGACGAGTTTGGGCGCGATCAGGAAGCCAGTTCCCTCCGATACGCAGGCATTCTGGCCATTCTCGAACACTGGCGTGTTGGTGCTGACGTCGATCTTGACGACGGCTTTCTTGAGCGCCTTCTCAATGAGATCTTCGAGCTCCGTCGCATGGCAGCTAGATGCGATGAAAACACCAACGGCGCTAGTGATCGCGACAGACCTCAGCATGAAGCTATCCCTTCAGGGACACATACTTCATAAACCTGCTGCCTGGTCGCGTCGACATATTGGCAATAGTCACCGCGCCGTTGCTCCCGGCTTGACTCTGATTTCCGCCGAGCACTTGTACAAGTCCGTCCGCCGGGACCTTGACGAAAAAGGCCACATGGCCTGATCCTCGACATTTGGGTGTCAGACTCTCTGTGCCCGCGTCCTTGAACACGACGACATTGCCGCGATTGGGAGACGCGACGGCATCCCAACACCGAAATGAGCCGGAGCTGGCGTTATTGGTGCTGTACTGGCTCAAATTCTCGGGGGGGAAGGGCCTGCCCTTCTTGAAGAAGAAATCTGGCGTTTGGCCGATTTCATCAGGACTCGTTGCGTGTGCGCGGAGCAGGCACCAATTCACAAACGCGGCGCACCATGCCGTGACGTCTCCTTCCGGCTTGGTCTGAGTCGAAGTGAAGAACTGAAAGATCAAGGGATTGGCCCGTATCGGCCACTCGCGAGCAAAAGGCCGGTACTCCTGCCCGTACGCGCCAGCTCCCACGGCCAGAAAATACTGGGCGACGTCGATCGGTGCACCTCCGTAGGGGGCATTGACCATCAGATCATAGGCCTTTTCGACTTCGTCAGGTGTCGGCGGAGCGGTACCAACAAGTTGCGTCTCGACGTAGGGCGCAGGCGGCAGACTGGTTTTATCCTGCAGGTCTACCGGCAGGGGAGGAAGCTCGCTGACCAGCTCAATGTCGGAGGGTGCAGCTTGTGCGAGCGCCTCAGCGCCTCCGATTGAACGGGCCCCAATCGCGACAGCGGACAGCAGCAGCAATTCCCGACGATTCATCGCAGCGCCTCCACAAAATCGGGAGATCATAACCTCGAGACCACTCTCCTTCTACGACAAATTGTAGAAAATCGAGGTGGCCGAGGACATCGGCAATGTCAAATATGCTGAGGTTGCTCAATCGCGGTATCGGCAGGAGCCGGGGTCCGTCGATCAGCCCGCATTTGATGGGGGTAGTTCCAAGTGTGAAGGGGCACTCACTCGGATGTGTGCCTGCCACCGAAAGTGGGGGCGTCCATTGAAACAGTCATTTGAGAAACGAAAACGCAAAGATTCCCAGCATTTCATCCAGGAAACCGTGGGCAATTTCAGAATTGCTTTCAAAGCTATGGGATAGGCAATCGGTCGCTTAGGCTACCACTCTCGTCGCGAGGCCGACTCCACGGTCCGGGCCTTCGGCTAGCTGGAAGTTAGATCCGCCGGATCGCGATTCTAGCCGGCCCGTCATCGGGCACGGCAGCGCATAGGGGGCTATCCTCATCGCGACCCTGGTCCACAACTCGCGTGGTCGCAATTCCAGACGGAGCTGGCGACACCGTCGCTCCCGATCGCTAGGAGCTTTCGCCGAACTGCTGCACCGGCGATGACGCGCAGCAGCGACGATAGTTGAAGACATCGCGGCGAAATCGCGCAACGCGCCTTGATTTCGTCAGGTTGTGTCGTTCTAATTATTCTATGTCAGGGTGTGTTGCGGGGAGCCGAGCTCTCTAGAACAGCACGCCCGCGACTCGCACACAACTTCACACGCAAAGATCTGTCATGGATGATCACCCGACACGCCGCTCGGTGGTTTTCGGCACGCTTGCCGCATGCGCAACGGTTGCCAGCGCGGCGGCCGATGACGACGATCGGCGCAAGGAGAAGCGGCCGCAAAAAGGCGACCTGATCGTGTTCTCGGAAGGGGAACGCGAAGGGCAGACGGTCACGCCTGATGACTTGAAGATTGGCGAGCCACCGGTTCATGGGTGGCCGAAGGATCCAGCGAATGCGATCGTGCGTGACGGGTCGCGATTGAACGAGGTGCTGCTCGTCAGGCTCGATCCAAACGAACTCGACGAAGACACGCGTCAGCGTGCGGCCGAAGGCATCGTCGCCTATTCGGCCATCTGCTCGCATGCGGGATGCCCGGTCACGGCCTGGATCAAGGCGACCGAGGGCAACGACGATGTCTTCAAATGCATGTGCCACAATTCCGAGTACGACCCGAGGCGCGGGGCGCAGGTCGTGTTCGGCCCCGCGCCCCGGCGGCTCGCCGCGCTTCCCCTCGTGCTCAAGGACGGCGCGCTCATGATCGCTGCGCCCTTCATTGGAAAGGTAGGTGGCCAACAGGGCTGATGAGATCCCATGTGCCTATCGGAACTCGCATCGTCTCGACGCCCGTCACGACAACAAGTGAATCGAAAAACGAAGCAGGGGAGGTTTGTCCATGTCCATCACGTCCACCGCGATCAAGCAATGGCTGCTATCGAGCACCGTGGCGTTCACCTGTCTCGCCGCACCGGCAGCCGTGGCCGGCCCGATCGACAACTACAGTCCTGTCACGCCCACGCGGCTCGAAGATCCCGAGCCAGGCAACTGGATGCTCTATCGCCGGACCTATGATGGCCAGGGGTATAGTCCGCTCGACCAGATCAACACCACGAACGTCAAGGACATGGTGCCGGTCTGGACCTTTGCCACCGGCGTGGTCGAGGGGCACGAGGCGCCGCCGCTGGTCAACAACGGCGTCATGTTCATCACGACGCCGATGGGGCAGGTGATCGCGCTGAATGCCAAGACCGGCGACCAGTACTGGCGCTACAAGCGCGAGCTCCCGGAGGATCTGTTCCAGCTGCATCCGACCAATCGCGGCGTCGGCCTGTGGCAGGACAAGCTCTACCTCGCCACGACGGACGATCATCTGGTCGCGCTCGACGCCAAGACCGGCAAGGTGCTGTGGGACAAGAAGGTCCAGGACTACAGGAAGGGACAATATCTCACGCTGATGCCGCTCATCGTCGACGGCAAGGTGATGGTCGGCGGATCCGGCGGCGAGTTCGGCGTCCGCGGCTATGTTGCCGCTTATGACGCCGAGGACGGCAAGGAGCTTTGGCGCACCTTCACTATTCCTTCCGAAGGCGAGCCCGGGCATGACACGTGGAGCGGCGACGACTGGAAGAATGGCGGCGGGTCTGCCTGGATGACCGGCACCTACGACAAGGACACCAAGACGGTGTATTGGGGCGTCGGCAACGCCGCGCCCTGGCCGGGGGGCCTGCACCCCGGCGACAATCTCTACACCAGCTCGGTGATCGCGCTGGATCCTGCGACCGGAAAGATCAAGACGCATTTCCAGTATCACCAGAACGACTCGTGGAACTGGGACGAGGTCGATGCACCGATGCTGGTCGACCTGCAGCGGGACGGCCGCAGCTTCAAGAGCCTGATCCATCCCGGACGCGACGCCATCTTCTGGGTGCTCGAGCGCACGCCGGTGCGAATCAACTACGTCAACGGCTGGAACTTCGTCCACACCGATGTCTGGAAGGGAATTGAGCCCGAGACGGGACGGCCGATCGTCGATCCCGCGCACAAGCCGACGCTCGGCAAGCGTGTCGACTTCTGTCCCTCGTTGTGGGGCGGCAAGGACTGGCCGTCCGCGGCCTACAGCCAGAAGACGCGCTTCGTCTACGTGCCGGCGAACGAGAATTTCTGCGGCGGCTTCACCGGGGAGAAGCTGCCGCTCGTTCCCGGCCAGCTCTGGCTCGGCACCAAGGCCGAGGACATCGGGCTCACGGTGCGGCCCGGTGCCGACCATTTCGGGGAGCTGCAGGCCTGGGATCCGGCGACAGGCAAGAAGGTGTGGTCGCACAATTTCCCGAAATCCCAGCTGTTCGGGTCGGTGACCGCGACGGCGGGCGATCTCGTTCTGGTCGGCGGCACCAACGACCGGATGTTCCGGGCGTTCCATGCCAAGACCGGTGAGCTGCTGTGGGAGCAGAAGACGAACTCGGGCATCATGGGCATGCCCGTCGCCTATGAGGCGGATGGCACGCAGTACATCGCCGTGCAGTCCGGCTGGGGCGTCGATGCGCAGCGCATCCAGGATGCGCTCTCGAAAGGCGACATCGGTCTGGAGGACAACGTCCCGCAGGGCGGCGTCGTCTGGGTATTCGCAGTCAGGAAGTAGCGCCGGTGATCTGAAGGGCGGCGGCCTCGGCAGTCGCCATCTCAGAAAATGAAGACCGCGGCAGCGTTCCGGCGTGCCGATCCCTTGGCTTGCATGACGACAGAAGATCGCGCGTCAGCAGGCCGCGAACCAGCCGTCCGGAAACGGGATCAGCGGCCAGGCGCCCTGGTTGTCGTTGGCCGCCGTGGGGAAATGCAGAATTGAGAACAAGCGGGCCATGGAATCGGTCTCGGTCTCGGGCGCAATAGCGGTTCTCACAACGTCCATCAACAACTCGTATTCGGCTTCGCTCATCTCGCCCTCGCGCAAACTGCGAGCCACGATGGCGAAATTCCACTTTTTTCAAATTGAGCGGATCGTTCAAATTCTAACGATCGGGCACGACGGACCCAATTGGTTAGCGGTGCCCTTCGTTCCAAATATACCGCGGTCCGCTTTGTTCCAGTGTGAACGGGCTCACATCCCAAGGCTTCGCGTCGTCGGTGACCCGTCTGCCCGCGCGGCAGGTGATGCCGTGCAGCGATCACGATCCGGCCCGTAGCCGACCGGGAGCAAGAGATCCGCAACGCCTGCCGCGAGTCGCAGGCCGCTTCACTGGCAAAGGCCGAAGAGGCGACCCGCTCCAAACGTCCGGCTCGACGCAAGCGGCAGAATCGCTGGCGGTCAAACCGCGACGGCGAGAAGCTCGGTGTCCTGCACCAGAATGTCGCGCATCAGCTGCGACAGGTCTTTCGGCTTGAACGGCTTCGCCAAACGATGAAGGCCGACCATTCTGGGCGAGGGGCCGAGCAAATCAGGCGTCCCGCGTCCTGATTCCAGCACCATGCCCGACATCATCACGATGGGCATCGTGGGCCGGGCCGCCCGTGCAGCCCGGATGACCTCGTTGCCGTCCATGTCGGCCAAGTTGAGATCGATCAGAGCCGCGGCGAAATCATCGCGGGACACGGCATCCATGGCCAGCCGACCGTCGGTGACGGCAGTGACCGCGTAGCCCTCGCGAACCAGAAGGTGCTGGATGACACAGCAAACGCCGACTTCGTCATCAACGACCAGGATGTTCATCATGAGCCCTTCCTGACAGACGTGGATGAGGAGCGACGTGCCGCGCCTCGCTCAGAAGTCGTTGGCGCACCTCGATCGCACGATCGACCGCTTCGAGCAGATCGAGGATGTCGAACGGCTTCTGCAACGCTGCCGTCGCTCCGAGCTTGATTGCCATACCGAGGAAGTCTGGAGCACCCAGTTTCTTGTCGGTGAACGCGTAACCGGAGATCGCGATGAACGGGACCGTGGGATCGAGCTTGATGAGCTCGCGAATGGTTGCGATGCCGTCCATGCCCGGCATGAACATGTCGATCACGACGGCATCGAAGGACACGCTGCCGATCAATCGAATGCCGGTCGGACCGTCCGGCGCGAGAAACACGCAGAACCGCTTCTTCTTCAATAATGTTTCCAGCGCAGCGCGCGTGGCACAATCATCATCAATAATGAGGACAGTAGGCATGGGCCACCTCAGTATCAGCAGGACTGAAGGACGCTCACGCTACAAGGACAATAGGCTGAGGCTCGAAAATGGCAAAGTAGTTAACACTGAATTAGTTGTCGCGATTCGGCAACCAGGGGTTTTACGGAACTTCCTGTCCGGGGCCGCTGGCCGGCCTTCTGTTGTGCATCATGCGATGAAGATGGAACTATGATGTCCGGGGGTGATGGCTCCGGTTGTTTGAAGAATCTCAGTCCGGCTTGAGCAGGGCGACCGCGACCAGCCCCATTGCGATCAGCGCTGCACAGCAGAGTCGTCGCGGCGTTGCACGCTCCTTCAGGAACAGCACGCCGATCAGCGTCGCAAACAGGACGCTGCATTCGCGAAACGCGACCACATTGGCAATCGGATTGCGGCTCAAGGCCCAAAGGAATACCACGAACGACGTCAGCCCCAGGGTGCCTGCGATCAGCACCGGGATCCAGGCGTCTCGGATCTCCAACACCAGCGCAGGTCCTCGCAGCATCATCGCGACGAGAAAGAACACGACACTGTCGAGTACGATCATCCAGACCGTGAACGAAGCCCAGCCTTCGGTCTGCCGGGTGCCTGCCGCATCGACGACCGAATAGCCGGCGATCAGTGCGGCGGCGCTGACGGCGGCCCAGAACGCGCGGCGGTCGATCGGACCGTGGATTCGGTCGCTCGCCAGGCCGGTGATGCCGAGGACGATGACGGCAATTCCGATCAACTGCCCGCTCCGTGGCAGTTGCTGCAGACCCAGCGAGGCAAATAGCGTTGCGAACAGCGGAACGATGCCACGCGCGATCGGGTAGGCGCGTCCAAGCTCGGCCGAACGGTAGGCCATTGCGAGGCTCGCCTTGTAGCCCGCGTGCAAGACCAGCGAGGCCACGATGAGCGGCCAGGTAGCGAGTGCCGGAACGGGAACGAGAAACAGGAAGGGCAGGATCAGGGCGCTGCTGACCAGACCCATGCCAGCGAGGAGGGAGAGGCCGCTGCCGGTCTTGACGATGGCATGCCAGCTCGCGTGAAGCAGACCGGCCATCAGCATGAGAATTGCGGCGACAGGATCCAACGACTCGAGTCCGGTTCAGCTTTCGGGCCGCCAGCTCGCGGCAGCGAAGTAGGGGGTGGGGTCGTGCTGGAGCGCCTGCCGCGAGATGATCCGGCTCGATGGCGACACCGGGAGCTGGTCCCATTCCCCACGATCGACGAATCGAAGGCTCGCGATCTCCTCGCCATCGGGCGCAAGCGCGCCGCCTTCGATGACGGCCTCGAAGGCGATCACCGTGTAGTAGGTCAGATCACCGTTGGGATAGCGGATGAGGAACTCCGGGCCCCCGAACACCCCGAGCAGGCGAATCGGCCGGACCACGAGCCCGGTCTCCTCGAAGCATTCGCGGGTGGCCGCGTCGGCCGGGTGCTCATTCGGATCGATGGCGCCGCCGGGCAACGTCCAGAGGCCCGTCTCCGCGTCGCGCCCGAGCAGAATGCGGCCCTGGTTGTCGAACACGGAGATGGAAACCGCTGTGGTCGCCAAAAGATCATGGCCGATCTTGCTGCGGACGGCTCTCAGATGATCGGAAATCGGCATCGCTGGTCGTCACTTGCAAGAGATGCGCCCCGCTTGCCCGACGCTCCATGCGCGGTCAAGGCAAGACAGCGAAGATCGGCGCACGTTCGCGGCCAATCGGCGGATGTCCCGCGTCACAAGAAAGAGGGATTGGGAGGATATATAGAACCATTCGGCATGGCCAGAATGGCTCCCCGGGCTGGATTCGAACCAGCGACCATTCGATTAACAGTCGAATGCTCTACCGCTGAGCTACCGAGGAACAGGCGAAGCAATGTTCGCGAATGCGGCTGCGTATAACAAAGCCGTTTCGCCTTGCATAGAACGAAATCGCATCTTTGCGACGATTGCGGGCTCAGGAATAAAATACCGAAATTTCAGATGGTTAGATTGATTTTGAACGCTTGCTGGGCAGCGGTCGCCCACAGTTCGATGACAGGAAATTCACTTGGAAGGGAGCAAACCGGCCCCGATAGTTTGCTGGAACCGGCCAGTGCCCGCGGTCATGGAGTGTCGTAGATGCCAAACACCGTCGTCCCATTCGCTGAAGCAGTCTCCGCGCCCTCGTTGATTCCCGACCAGGTCGAGCGTCTCAGCGATGACGAATGTCTCACGCGGTTGGCCGACATGATGACGCGCGGTGATTCCGAACATATTGACGAGATCGCGCAGTTGCTCGGGCGACTGGCCGTGGTGATCGAGTAGCCGGCGGTCGGCTCACTCACAGGTGGCGTCCCAGCGGCTCCGTTGAAACCCGCATGTTGCCTTTTCCAGGGCCTTGTACCAAAAGATTGCGCAGATCGTCCGCGGTCCATCCGCTTTGCTTGCAGGTCTGCTCATGTCTTCATTCGCGACGGCGCGCCAGAAAATGGTCGATGGTCAGGTCCGGACCAACGACGTCACCGATCACCGCGTGCTGGATGCGTTGTTGACCGTGCCGCGGGAAGCCTACGTTCCCACAGATCGGCAGGCGCTGGCCTACCTCGACTTGGATCTCGACGTCTCCGAAACCGCCTCGGCCAAGCGGTATCTGATCAAGCCGATGCTGACGGGAAAACTGCTGCAGGCTGCCGAGATCAAGCCGACCGACAGCGTGCTGGTGGTTGGATGCGCGACGGGCTATCTCGCCGCGCTGGCCGCCCGACTGGCGGGCAGCGTGACGGCGACTGAGGTCGATTCTGCCATCGAAGGGCGCGCCAAGCAGCTGCTTGCCGCCGTCGATGGCTGCCCGGTTACGATTCGAGTCGCGCCGGCCGCGCAGGGTGATCCGGCGGACGGCCGCTTCGACGTGATTCTCCTCAATGGAGCGACCGAGGTCGCTGTGGACGGTCTTTGCCGTCAATTGAAGGAGGGCGGCCGCCTGGTCGGCGTCTTCGCCGCCGCGCGTCCCGCCCGCGCCATGATCTTTACGCGATCGCATGGTGATATCGGCAGCAGGGTTCTGTTCGATGCTGCGGCGCCGGTCATTTCCGGTCTCGAGCGGGTCCCCGAGTTCGTTTTTTAAGTCGTCCGACGAGGTCCTTAGCGACCCCTCTGAATTGCCGAGCCGCCCGTCGCGCAGCACGGCTTGGTGCGTCGTCTTCGCGGCCGCGGGCGGGCAAAATTCTGTTTTAAATCAGAAGTGTGGCCTGGATGCTGCACGTTGACAGTTTTCGATACGGGTTCCAGGCTTGGGTGGTTCCGTTGCGCTTGCATGGGGAATAAGGTGCGAGGTGCGCGGGAGTCTCTTCAACAGGTTACGGCCCGGCTCTGGCGTTCGAGCCGGTAACAAATGAATGGAACAGGGATGTTTGGGGTGAAGCTCGTCACCGCAGCGGCGGCTGTGGTCCTCGTGATGGCTTGTGCAGGCCCGACGCCTGCGCTGGCCGACACGATCGAGGCTGCGCTGGTGCGTGCCTATCAGAACAACCCGCAACTGAACGCGTCGCGGGCCCAGGCTCGTGCGGTCGACGAAGGCGTTCCGCAGGCACTCTCGGGGTATCGGCCGAAGGTCAGTCTGAATGCGACGGCGGGCATTCAGTATACGGATTTGCAAGCGGCACCCGCGACGCCGGCCGTGAACGGCGTGCAGAGGCCGCGAAGCGTCGGCCTGACGGTCAACCAGAATCTGTATAACGGTCAGCAGACGGCAAACGGCGTGCGCAAGGCTGAGGCGAACGTCTCGGCGCAACGCGAGGCTCTCCGCATTCTTGAGCAGCAGGTGCTGCTAGCGGCGGCCACGATCTATATGGACTATCTGCGCGATGCGGCGATCGTCGAGGTCCAGCGCAGCAACACGCGGGTGCTGGAGCAGACGCTCAAGCAGACCCGCGATCGGTTCAACGTCGGCGAGGTCACCCGCACCGACGTCGCGCAATCCGAGGCTCAGCTCGCCGCCGGCCGCACGCAGCAGCTCACAGCAGAGGCCCAACTAACGGCGACCCGCTCGAACTTCCGCCGAATCATCGGCAACGATCCCCAGAACTTGGCGCCGGGCTCTCCTGTCGACCGTTATTTGCCGGCAACCCTCCAGCAGTCGGTCGAAACGGCTCTGACGGAAAACCCGAACGTAACCTCGGCGATGTACGGCATCGACGTCCAGTATCTGCAGGTCAGGATCAACGAGGGTGCTCTGCTGCCGACCGTAAACGTCCAGGCTCAGGCGCAGCAGGGCTATGAGTCGAGCCTGCAATCCTATCGTGGGTTCAGCGCGTCGGCTGTCGCCTCGGTGAACGTCCCGATCTACAATGGAGGGGCGGAATACGCGCTGATCCGGCAGTCCAAGGAGTCGCTGGCGCAGCAGCGTCTGGTCCTGGAGCAGACCCGCGATCAGGCTCGCTCCGACGTGGTATCTGCCTGGGGCAAGCTGCTCGCGGGCAAGGCACAGGTGCAGTCGGCACAGGCCCAGGTCTCAGCCTCCGAGATCGCCCTCAATGGTGTCCGCGAAGAGGCCAAGGCCGGGCAGCGCACCACCCTCGACGTGCTCAACGCTCAGCAGGCGCTGGTCAACGCGCGGAATTCGCTGGTGAACGCCCAGCATGACCGCGTGGTGGCATCCTATACGGTGCTTCAGACCGTGGGGCGGCTGTCACCGCAGGTGCTGAACCTGCCGACGACCACCTACGATCCCAGCGTGCACTACCAGCAGGTCCGGGATAACTGGGCGGGTGTACGGACGCCGGATGGTCGTTAGTACATTCTTAATATCGACCCTGATCCCTCGGTCCTTGGCCGGGGGATTTTTTTGTGGCACATGCTGTGGTTGTGACGAATGGGCGACGCTTGACGGGCGACCTCCGTGCTCCACCGGGTTCGCGGCCAGCGTTGCTTGCATTCATTTGTTGCCATGACATAGCCTCAAAATGGCCGCCGAACGATTCGGACTGCGTCGGAAGTTCTTCCAAGAATAGACTCCGACATGGGCAGTATCGTTCTGTTGTTTTGCATCGATCAGGCCTTGTCCGGAGACAAGTTGGCATGTCCGTTGAGAAGTCCAAGCCACTTGGGGCCGGCGCCCGGGACTTTTGCGCTGAGCCGGTTCGTACGGCAGCGTTGCTGATTTGGAGTCGGAAATGACGCAGCCTGCGAAGGTCCAAGAACCCTCCATGGAGGAGATTCTGGCGTCGATCCGGCGTATCATTGCCGACGACGAGGGTAAGCCGCCGGCGGCAGACAAGGCCGCCGCGCCGGAGCCGGTCAAGGCCGAGAAGCCGGCGGCCCCGGCTGCGAAGCCGGTAATGAACGACATCCCACCTTCGAAGATCGCTGCTGCGGCTCCCGCCAAGCCCGCACCTCCGCCTCCCGCACCGCCGGCGGCGTCCGCAAGCAACAACCAGGATGACATTGACGCATTGCTGGCGGGTTTGGATGAAACGACTCCGGTCGCAGAGGTTCGGCCGGTAGCACCCGAGCCCGAACCTGAAGTACTCGAGTTGACCGACGACATGGCAGTGGCCCCACCGACTCCCGCTCCAGCGCCAGCCCCCGCCGCGGCATCCTTCCGAAAGGTGGATCCGCGGGACGATATCGAGTTCATCGAGGCCGGGCGGCTCAATCAGAAGGCTGCCAGCTTCGAGTCCGCGTTCGAGCAAGTCACACCGAAGCAGCCGATCCTGGCCCCATCGACGGTGAACGCCGTCGAATCGGCGTTCAACGCGCTGGCCAATACGGTGCTGAGCAACAACGCCCGGACGCTCGAGGACCTCGTCAAGGAGATGCTGCGTCCGATGCTGAAATCGTGGCTGGATGACAATCTTCCGGCCCTGGTGGAGCGCATCGTCAAGGCCGAGATCGAGCGCGTCTCGCGCGGCCGCTGACGCCAGGACGGCACGATCTCGTGTTCCGTTCTGGAGTGAGCCGCGGCGGGCGGTAGACGCTATCCGTCAATGTTCGCCGCTGCTGTTGACTTGGCGCGCCGCGGCGGCTTTCTAGCCCTGTCAAGCTGATCCCTGCCGGACGGATCGAGAGGGCTCTTCCAGGAGCGCGGTCCGCGGTCGGGCATCAGTCCGAAAACAGCCCAAGCACCAACAGCTTGCGCGAGCTTTTTCAGGTCGTGTCACAAAAGGCCCGGACGAGTTCCGCGACATCCCGAATTGGACAGCCGGCCCCGCGCCGCTGGAAATGCCATGATCGATAAGAATTATCAGCCCACCGATCTCGAAGGTCGCATGTCCCTGGTCTGGGAGGATGCCCGCGCGTTCTCCGCCGGTCGCCCCGATCGGCGCAATGCGGATCCCTTCACCATCGTGATCCCGCCGCCGAACGTGACCGGCTCGCTGCACATGGGGCACGCGCTCAACAATACGCTGCAGGACATCCTGTGCCGGTTCGAGCGTATGCGCGGCCGCGACGTGCTGTGGCAGCCGGGCACCGACCACGCGGGGATCGCCACCCAGATGGTGGTCGAGCGTCAGCTGATGGAGCGCCAGCAACCCGGCCGCCGCGAGATGGGCCGCGAAAAGTTCCTCGCGCGCGTCTGGCAGTGGAAGGACGAGAGCGGCGGCACCATCATCAACCAGCTTAAGCGCCTCGGCGCCTCCTGCGACTGGGGCCGCGAGCGCTTCACCATGGACGAGGGTCTGTCCAAGGCCGTCGTGAAGGTGTTCGTCGAGTTGCACCGTGCCGGCCTGATCTACAAGGACAAGCGGCTGGTCAACTGGGACCCGAAGCTGCTGACGGCGATCTCGGACCTCGAGGTCCAGCAGATCGAGGTCAAGGGCAACCTCTGGTACCTGCGCTATCCGATCGAGGGGACGACGTTCAGCCCCGAGGATCCGACCAGCTTCATCGTCGTCGCCACCACGCGTCCCGAGACCATGCTTGGCGACAGCGCGGTCGCGGTACATCCGGACGACGAGCGCTATCAGCACCTCGTCGGCAAGCGCGTGATCCTGCCGCTGGTCGGGCGTGAGATCCCGATCGTTGCCGACACCTATTCCGATCCGGAGAAGGGCACCGGCGCGGTCAAGATCACGCCGGCGCACGACTTCAACGACTTCGAGGTTGGCCGCCGCCACGGCCTGCCGCAGATCAGCATCCTCGATCGCGAAGGCTGCATCGCGCTGGTCGACAACGAGGACTATCTGCGCGGCCTTCCCGAGGGCTCCGAGGAGTTCGCCAGGGAGTTCCACGGCATCGAGCGCTTTGCTGCGCGCAAGAAGATCCTGGAGCGGCTGGAGTCCTTCGGCTTCCTCGAGCGCGTTGAGCCGAACACGCACATGGTGCCGCATGGCGACCGCTCCGGTGTCGTCATCGAGCCGTATCTCACGGACCAGTGGTACGTCGACGCCAAGACCCTGGCGCAGCCGGCGATCGCGGCCGTCAGGTCGGGCGCGACGACGTTCGTGCCGCGCAACTGGGAGAAGACCTATTTCGACTGGATGGAGAACATCCAGCCCTGGTGCATCTCCCGCCAGCTGTGGTGGGGTCACCAGATTCCCGCGTGGTACGGCCCTGACGGCAAGGTGTTCGTCGCCGAGACCGAGGAGGAGGCCGTCGGTCACGCGATCGGCTACTACGTCGAGCAGGAGGTCATCACGGCGGAGCAGGGCCGCGAGATGGCGCTCGACCGCAACAAGCGCGAAGGCTTCATCACGCGTGACGAGGACGTGCTCGACACCTGGTTCTCCTCGGCGCTGTGGCCGTTCTCGACGCTCGGCTGGCCGGACGCCACGCCCGAGGTGAAGCGCTACTATCCGACCAACGTGCTGGTCACCGGCTTCGACATCATCTTCTTCTGGGTCGCCCGCATGATGATGATGGGCCTGCACTTCATGAAGGAAGTGCCGTTCTCGACGGTCTACATCCATGCGCTCGTCCGCGACGAGAAGGGCGCCAAGATGTCGAAGTCGAAAGGCAACGTCATCGATCCCCTGGCGCTGATCGACGAGCACGGCGCCGATGCGCTGCGCTTCACCTTGGCCGCGATGGCGGCGCAGGGCCGCGACATCAAGCTGTCGACCCAGCGCGTCGACGGCTACCGCAAGTTCGCCAACAAGCTTTGGAACGCCAGCCGCTTCGCCGAGATGAACGGTTGCACCGTGCCGGACGGCTTCGATCCGGGCTCCGCCAAGGAGACGCTGAACCGCTGGATCGCCCATGAGGCGGCCGCTGCCACGCGCGAGGTCACCGAGGCGCTGGAGGCGTATCGCTTCAACGACGCGGCCAATGCGATCTACCGCTTCGTCTGGGACGTCTATTGCGACTGGTATGTCGAGCTCTCCAAGCCGACCCTGCTCGGCGAGGACGGCCCCGCCAAGGCCGAGACCCGCGCGATGGTGGCCTGGGCGCGCGACGAGATCCTCAAGCTCCTGCATCCCTTCATGCCTTTCATCACCGAGGCGCTGTGGGAGTCGACCGCCAAGCGCGACGGTCTGCTGACCCTGTCACCCTGGCCGCACCGCACCGACAGGCCGACGGTCGCCGAGATCGCCGCGCTGTCGGCCGCCAGCTTCGGCGACCCTCTGGTGCCGCCGCTGCTGGTCTCGTTCGACGCCGCCAGCTTCAAGGACGAGGCGGCCGAGGCCGAGATCGGCTGGGTGGTCGATCTCGTCACGTCCATCCGCTCGGTCCGCGCCGAGATGAACATCCCGCCGGCGACTCTGATGCCGCTCGCGCTCGTCGGTGCCTCCGCCGAGACGAGGGAGCGCGCACCGCGCTGGAGCGAGGTCATCAAGCGCCTTGCGCGTCTCTCCGACATCTCCTTCGCCGATACGGCGCCCGAAGGCTCCGCCCAGCTCGTCGTGCGCGGCGAGGTCGCCGCGCTGCCGCTCAAGGGCGTCGTCGATCTCGCCGCCGAGCGCACCCGCCTTGGAAAGGAAATCGCCAAGGCCGAGGCCGATATCGAGCGCGTCGACAAGAAGCTCGGCAACGAGAAGTTCGTCGCCAACGCGCCCGAGGAACTGGTCGAGGAGGAGAAGGAGAAGCGCGAGGCGGCGCTGGCCCGCAAGGCCAAGCTCCAGGACGCGTTGTCGCGGCTGCAGGGCGCGTGACGTCGTCCTCTCTCCTTCGTCATTCCGGGGCGATGCGAAGCATCGAACCTGGAATCTCGAGATTCCGGGTCTGGTGCTTCGGACCATCCCGGAATGACGGCCAGCGGCTTAGCGCGGAAACCGCTTGCTCACGAACCGGGAGCCCTTGAGCCCGAAGCGCCACGGCAGCTCGACCGCCTTGGTGATGCCGATGCGGACGCCGGTGACGATATCGACATCGCCCGCTCGGGCGAACAGCTCGATCGGTGCAGCATCCAGCGCCAGGCCATTATGGGCGATCGTGATCCCCATCGCCTCGGTCAGCTTGCCCGGCCCCGAGCATAGTGCCCTGACATCCTCCAGCCCGCGCCGCCGCCGCATCTCGTCGATCCCGAAGGTCGGCTCGATCGCCCGGATCAGGACCGCGCTCGCCGAGCCCTCCACCTCGCAGACGAAGTTCATGCACCAGTGGATGCCGTAGGAGCGGTAGACGTAGGCGAAACCGGGCGGGCCGAACATCACCTGGTTGCGCGGCGTCGGGCCCCGGAACGAATGCGCCGCCGGGTCGGTGTGGTGATAGGCCTCGACCTCGACGATGGTCCCGCCGATGCCGTCGACCAGAAAGGTCGCCCCGATCAGCTCCGGCGCCACCGCGAGCACCTCGCGGGCGAAGAACGCCCGCGTCAGCCGCTTGGCCGCAGCATTGCGCCGGGGCCGTGAAACCCCGGGGGCTTTTGCCGGTTTTTGCGCCATTCTCAAGGAAATCCGCCGTGGTGAGCGCTGTTCCGCGCTGCCCATATCTGCCATGCCCTGGTATCCTCGGCCAGCCGGTTGCGGCGCGCCGCGGCACGGAATAGCTAGGGCGCAACAGAGGTTTGTGCGAATCCCATGGTCACCATCGTCGACATCAACGCGAACACGCCGCTGCGCCCCCGCCACCCCGAAAAGGCGAACCGGCCGGATTCCATCTCGCCGGCCAAGCCGGCCTGGATCCGGGTCAAGGCGCCGACCACCCGCGGCTATGCCGACACCCGCAACATCGTGCGCGAGAACGGCCTCGTCACCGTATGCGAGGAGGCCGGCTGCCCGAATATCGGCGAGTGCTGGGACAAGAAGCACGCCACCTTCATGATCATGGGCGACACCTGCACGCGGGCCTGCGCCTTCTGCAACGTCAAGACCGGCCTGCCCGAGGCGCTCGACGCCGGCGAGCCGGAGCACGTCGCGGAGGCGACCTTCAAGCTCGGCCTCGCCCATGTCGTCGTCACCTCGGTCGATCGCGACGATCTCGCCGACGGCGGAGCCGGCCATATCGCCGCGACCATCCGCGCCATCCGCGCGAAATGTCCGACCACCACGATCGAGGTGCTGACGCCCGACTTCCTGCGCAAGGACGGCGCGCTGGAGCAGGTCGTCGCCGCCAAGCCCGACGTCTTCAACCACAATCTCGAGACCGTGCCATCGCGCTACCTCTCGGTCCGGCCCGGCGCGCGCTACTTCCACTCGATCCGGCTGCTGCAGCGGGTCAAGGAGATCGATCCCACCATCTTCACCAAGTCCGGCATCATGGTCGGCCTCGGCGAGGAGCGCCACGAGGTGCTGCAGGTGATGGACGACCTCCGCTCGGCCGAGGTCGATTTCCTCACCATCGGCCAGTATCTGCAGCCGACCAAGAAGCATCACGCCGTGATGCGCTTCGTCACGCCGGAGGAGTTCTCCGGCTATGAGACCGTCGCCTACACCAAGGGTTTCCTGATGGTGTCGGCGAGCCCGCTCACGCGCTCCTCGCACCACGCCGGCGAGGATTTCGCCAAGCTGAAGGCCGCGCGCGAAGCCATGGCGCGCTGATCGAGACGAGATGCCGAGATTTTCCAACAAGCGGCGCGTGCCGCACACGGCCGAGCAGATGTTCGACCTCGTCGCCGATGTCGAGCGCTATCCGGAGTTCGTGCCGCTGTGCGAGAAGCTGGTGGTGCGCCAGCGCAGCCAGAAGCCTGACGGCACCGAGGTCGTCGTCGCCGACATGACGGTGTCGTTCAAGCTCGTGAAGGAGACCTTCACCAGCCGGGTGACGCTGGATCGGGCCAAGCGCAACATCCTGGTCGAGTATGTCAGCGGGCCGTTCTCCAGCCTGGAAAACCGCTGGAGCTTCGAGCCGCGCGAGCAGGGCGCCTGCGAGGTAACGTTCTTCATCGCCTATGAGTTCAAGAGCCGCATGCTGGCGATGCTGATGGGCTCGATGTTCGACACCGTCTTCGCGCGCATGTCGGCGGCGTTCGAAAAGCGCGCCGATGCGATCTACGGCCGCAAGCCCGCGGTGTCGTCGACGTAAGTCTTTCTCCATGTCTTCCAGTGGTAGACGATAGAGGGCGCCTCACCCTCCGTCGTCATCCCCGCGAAAGCGGGGATCCATAACCACAGGACTGCTTGTGGCGGCAGGCAGGTAACTCCGAGCTCGTCTAACCACATCTGCTGCGGCGTATGGATCCCGGGTCGGCGCCTCCGCGGCGCGTTGCGCCGCTGCGGCTTGCCCGGGATGACAGCGGAGGGTGAGGCTGGCGGCCTGCCAACTCACAGCAAGTTGCACCCACGAAGCCGTGGCCAGCGCAACTTGGCTTCAAAATCCTATCCACGTCTTCAAACAGCTGCTCCGCGACATCTTCGCGGAGCCGTGCAATCGCGGACACGTCGAGCCGCGACCGAAACCTACGCCGCCTGCACGGCGGTCAAAAAGTCCTTCACCTTGCCGCGCAGCTCGTCGGCGTGCTTGGCGAGCTGGCCGGCTGCGCCCAGCATTTGCCGGGCGGCGCCGCCGGCCGATTCCACCGTCTGGCTGACCGAGCCGATGTTGGTGGCGACCTCGCGGGTGCCGCTGGCGGCCTGGCTGACCGAGCGGGCGATCTCCTGCGTCGCGTGGCCCTGCTGATCGACCGCGGTCGCAATGGTCTTGGCGATCTCGCTGATCTGGCCGATGGTGCCGCCGATGCCCTGGATCGCAGCCACCGTATCGCTGGTGGCGCGCTGCATCGCGCTGATGTGCGCGCTGATCTCGTCGGTCGCCTTGGCGGTCTGGCTCGACAGGCTCTTCACCTCCGAGGCCACGACGGCGAAGCCGCGGCCGGCATCGCCGGCGCGTGCCGCCTCGATGGTCGCGTTCAGCGCCAGCAGGTTGGTCTGGCTCGCGATCGCGTTGATCATGTCGGTGACCGCGCCGATCTTGGCCGCCGCGTCCGCCAGGCTGTTGACGAGGTCGTTGGTGCGCGAGGACGCCTCGACCGCCTCGGCGGCGATGGTCGAGGAGGTCGCGACCTGGCGGTTGATCTCGCTGACCGAGGTCGACAGCTCCTCGGTGGCGCCGGCCACCGACTGCACGTTGGAGGAGGCGGAGTTCGACGCCGACGCCACCAGCGCCACGCGTTGCGCGGCCTGATCCGCGGTCGTCGTCAGCGAGGCCGCCGTGGTCTCGACCTCGCGCGAGGCGCCGGAGATCGCATTGGCGATGGCGCCGACCGAGGTCTCGAAATCCTTGGCGATCCGGTCGAGCGCGCGCTTCTTCTCCTCGCGTGCGGCGACAAGGTCGGAGAGATCGCGGCGGAAGCTCATGACGTAGGTCTGGCCCTCGACCTGGGTCGGCACCAGCGTGATCTGGACCAGCGCCGGGCTGCCGTCGGCGCGCTTGGTGGTCCACTCGAACGTCGCGTGGCCTTCGCGCCTGGCCTTGGCATCCATCTCGCGCACCACGTCGGCGGAGCGCTTGCCATCGGGCTGGAACTCCGGCGCCATGGTCGCCGGCGAACGCGACAGCAGGTCCTGCTTGCTGCGGAAGCCGCCGAATCGGACCGCGGTCTCGTTGCAGGCGATGATCTTGCCGTCGGACATCACCAGGATGGCGTCGCGATGACGTTCGAACAGCTCCGTCATCAGGAGGTTATGCGTGCGATCAGCCGACTTGCCGGAGAAGAAAGCCATGGGGTCCCGAATCCACTGTCAGAGAAGAATGCGCGAGACGTAGCAGGACAAAATTAACCAAAACCTTTAGGCCAGGGCGGCGCGTACGATAATCGTGGGCGATCTGGATGATGGGGGACGGCATCGAGCGGACAGGCAGCCGCATCCTCCGCGGCGCCATCACGCCCGGGCTGTGCATCTCGATCGGCCCTCTCAGATCACGAGGGCGCAGGGAATGCCGGGAGCTCGCCGCCCCCACGGCCCGCCTGCGGAAAAAAATGCAGGCGGCAGGTACCACAGGTGCAGCCGAGACATCCCGGCATTCCCCGCGCGACGGTCTTCACGCTTATACGCAGTCTCCCCGGGGACCGGCTGTTTTGCCCCCGTGACCGGCGGATCATCATCTCCACCGGCGTGACACCAGCTTCGGGGTGTCAGGACGCTGCGACTTCACGTCCGCCAAGAGCCGTTCGTCCGCACGTCCAAGACGCGCTGCGGCCCCTCGGCGGCCATCGCCTTCCCACCTCGCGTGTCGTGACGATCGCGATACGCCCCTCGTGTCGAGGCGGGATGAGGGGAGGGAAACACGAGTTCTGGAAAATAGAAACGAGAATATTTTCGTCGGTAGGACTGGACAGTGAGTCGGACATTGAACGGATTGAGGAAATCAGTGTCTTGGCGCACGCCCTCGCGATGCGCTTTGATCGCAGCAAGACACCGGAAACGGGCTCTCCGCTATTGCGCACGCCAGCTGATTTGCCCGACGGGTCGGCTAGGATGATGCTCGACGTGGTGCCCAATGATTGGAACAATGCCGATAGTGACCAACGACGAACCATCGGTCTGACCCTGCGTCAGCCAGAGAAGAAAGCAAGCAATGTCACTCTCTCATCTCTACGACGAAGCGCTCGTCTATGCGACAAGGCTGCACCGGACCCAATTGAGAAAGGGCAGCAACGTACCCTACATCGCGCATCTGCTGAGCGTCTCCAGCCGCGTGCTGTCGGCGGGCGGCAGCGAGGTGCAGGCTATCGCGGGCCTGTTGCATGACGCCGCCGAGGACCAGGGCGGGCAGGCCACGCTGGATGAGATCCGCCGGCGTTTTGGCGATGGCGTCGCCGGGATCGTCGCGGACTGCACGGATTCCTGGGTCGATCCGAAGCCCGAATGGCGCCCGCGGAAGGAAGCCTATCTCGCCCGGCTGCCCCTCAAGCCGGTGTCATCGCTGCTGGTCTCGCTCGCTGACAAGGTTGACAACGCGGAAGCGATCGCGAGCGACCTTGATGAGGTCGGCGACGTCGTGTGGCAACGCTTCACCGGTGGAAGGGATGGAACGATCTGGTATTACCGCACGCTGAGCCGGATTTTCGATGAGGCTCTGCCTGGACCGTTGGCGCGGCAACTTGCGCGGACCGTCGCTGCTTTTCCGTCCTGAGCAAATTTGGGGGAGGCCGCTCGGCCTCGCATCCATTCGATGGATGACAACCTCAGATGGATCGGCTATAGAGCCGGCCATGATCACCGCCGCCACCCATCGTTTTGGTCGCATCACGCACCGTAGCTCGCTGGCGGCGGGAGGATCGCGCTCAATCTGACGATTTGCAGCATTTGATCCGAACAGCCGCCAGGGACCTGGCGGCTTTTTTTGTTGCCGGCAGGTTCTTCATTTGAAGGGGAGCCCGCCATGCCGAGCACGACCGACGATCCGAGGGTCATCGCTATCGAGGAGCGTATGCTCCGCGGCGCCTCGCGATCGCCGGGGCTCTGCGCGCTCGGTCGTGATCCCTTGTCGCGCCATCCCATCTCGCCCAGGCCGGGCGCCAAGATCTACTACTTGGCGCCACCGGCTCCCCATCAAAGCTGCGCCGACCTCAAGCCCGCGTCATTGTTGCGGCTCTGGTGGGAGCGCTGGCGCGAGCGCCGCCGCTTCGCCCGGGAGTTGCCGCGGATCGCCGACGAGGTGCTGCGGGACTACGGCCTGACACGCGACGAGGCGCGGCGGCTGTGCCGGCGCCCGCCCTGGCGCGCTTGAGAGCGACGCGGCGGAACGCAGGTTCTGCCACGGATCCTACTTGCCCAGCTTCTCGGAGAAGAACCTGACGACCTGGGCGTCAAACTCTCGGTGAAACGCCGCGCGGTCGAAATCCGCAGGCGTATCAGCACAGATGCGCGGGACGGCGGCCGCGAGCTCCGCGGAGCACGGCGCGAGGAAAGCAAAATGCGCGGCGGGCACGGTGTGGACCTCGGGCGTGCCGGGAAGGCTCGCGGTTACGCGGGCGGTCCCTTCCGGATCGACCCCGTTGCCGCCGAGCTCCGAGCGCCAGACCTGGAGGGGAATCTTGATGCTCGCGAGATTTGCTCGCGTGAATCCGACCGTGTGGGCGGCGTCGGCCAGCACGGCCGCCTTGATCCTCTCGTCGTGCGGCCAGCTTCTGGGAAACTCGCCATTGCGGACCTGCTCGCAGAACGGGTTCTGTTGCGTGCAGTAGTGCGCCACCCTTTGAAAGTCCGGGTCGACGCCGGCGAGAACGGTTCCGGTGTAGCCACCGCGCGAAAAGCCGAAGAAGCCGATCCGGTCCGGATCAATCGCGGCTCTGCTTGTCCAATCGTTCAACATGAAATCGATCAGATGCATGATGTCCTGCGGCCGTGAGAGCCAGACCGACAGGCTGTCGCGCTGCGCCAGGTCACCGACACTGTCGCCGGGATGGTTGATCGCCGCGACGATGAATCCCGCGTCCGCCAGCGCTTCCGCAACATCGTGGTTTCCACCGATCCAGCCGCCGCGACCGTGGGACATGACGACCAATGGCAGCTTCGTGCCATTGATTGGACAATTCTTTACCCCGGGCAGTGTCTCCAGCCCTGGGATCGCGAGGCTTCCAACCGGCACGCTACCGGCGTCTGCGGCGCAAGGCGTCCAGATGATGCCGTGGAATCCGTGATCGACCTCCAAGAGCTGCAAGCCAGCGGCTTGGGCGGAGGAGGTCAGGAGTAGGAGGACGAACGAGAGGGCAGCGAATGTGCGGTCTAGCAATATGATCTCCTCCTGACATGTAGCTCGGCGCGCTCTCGCGAGGGTTGCGTCGATCAAGTTCGCGGTGCGCGATGGTCTAGCGAGCTTGTCATGCTGTCAGGAGCGCTTCGCGTCCGTCGTCGCGATGTCCTTGACGGTTCAACGCCAGCCCAAGCTTGATTCATGACAACATTGTTAAATCACGCTTTCGAGATCGTGCGGCAACTCTCCGTTTATCATCATTGCGAGGCGCACTTTCGATGCTCAATTGATCGTGCCTTCAGCGTAACCGATCAGGAGGAATTCAAAATCGGCACATTGCAGAGATAGCAACTGCGATTCGTCATCGACCACCTCGAAGCGTATTCTCTCCCGGTGCCAATGACCGATGTCCCTGACGTCCAGACGGAAACCGTCCATGCGGTCCAGGTGTCCGATCCTGACCTCGACCGCGCCGATGATGCGCAATTCCAGCCGCGGTTCGGTTCGCGATCGATCCGTCAGGAGCACCAGCTCGACGATGCAGGTCGGTAGAACTGGATCGCGTCGCTGCGCTCGCGATGACGATGCGGCGAGAGCCGCGCGCGTCACTTCCAACTACGTCCGGGGCCGCCTCGGCCGCTTGACCGGATGCAGCCGCGGCGTGCGGGCCACGCGCGGACGTAGTCGCGTCGCTGCCGCGCGTTTCGGCTTGGCAGCGACCTGTGGCCGCGCCAGCTCCATCAGCAGGCGCAGGGCTTCCAGCACCGAGCGGGTGCGCACGGTGCTGCGGCCGATGGCGCCGAAGCGGTGTTCGCGGTGGGTGATGCGGCCGTCGCGGGCGGCGACGGCGAAATGGACCAGACCGACCGGCTTGCCGGGGGTGGCGCCGCCGGGGCCGGCGATGCCGGTGATGGCGACGGCGAGGTCGACGTCGGCGCGCTCCAGGGCGCCGACGGCCATCTGGATCGCGGTCTCCTTGGAGACGGCGCCGAAGGTCTGCAGCGTCGAAGCCTCGACGCCGAGCATCGCGCGCTTGGCCTCGTTGGAATAGGTGACGAAGCCACGGTCGATGACGTCGGAGGAGCCGGGGATGTCGGTCAGGGCCGCGGCGACCAAGCCGCCGGTGCAGGACTCGGCCGTCGCGATCATCAGCTTGCGCGACCGGCAGAGGTCGAGCAGCGAGCGGGCCAGCGCGCTGGTAGAGCCGATTTGACGTTCGCTGGCCATGGCTGCGTTGTCCTCATCCGACCGTCAGATCGAAAGCTCCATGAGCGGTGACAGGGTGGTGCGCCTCTAGGCGCTCCACGGAAGACGGATCGTTGCGCTCGCCGTCGCTGCGATGCCTTCCTCGCGGCCGGTGAAGCCGAGCCGCTCGCTGGTGGTGGCCTTGACCGCGATGCGCGAGATGTCGACGCCGGTGATCTCGGCGATGCGGGCGCGCATCTGGTCGCGCAGCGGGCCGATCTTCGGGCGCTCGCAGATCATCGTGACCTCGAGATTGGCGACGCGGCCGCCGCGCGCGGTCACGCGCTCGATGGCGTATTTCAAGAACTGGTCGGATGCGGCGCCTTTCCACTTCATGTCGGAGGGCGGGAAGTGCGAGCCGATGTCGCCATCGGCCAGGGCGCCCAAAATTGCATCAACCAGAGCGTGCAGACCGACGTCACCGTCGGAGTGGGCAAGGAACCCCTTGCTATGCGGCACACGCAGGCCGCACAGCCAGACATGGTCGCCTTCGCCGAAGGCGTGGACGTCGTAGCCGGTGCCGGTCCGGATGTCGCCGAGCTGCGCGGCAAGGCGCGCTTCCTCGCGCACGAAATCTTCCGGTGTGGTGAGCTTCATGTTGGCAACATCGCCCTCAAAGGTCGCGACGGTCAATCCCGCCCATTCGGCGATCGCCGCATCATCTGTGAACTCGGTGAGGCCGTCGCGCGCGGCGCGGCGGTGTGCCTCCAGGATCGTGTCGAACTTGAAGGTCTGCGGCGTCTGGGCGATGCGCAGCTTCGCGCGCTCCGGTGTCGCGGTGATGTCGCCGCCCGTGCCGACTTCCTTGATGGTGTCGGTGACCGGCACCACGGGAATCGCCGCGCCGGTCTTGCCGGCCGCGCGAATCGCGCGCGAGATCACGGCGGGCGTGACGAACGGACGCGCGGCATCGTGGATCAGCACGATGTCGGGCTTGTGCGGCGCCAGCGCTTCCAGGCCCGCGAGCACCGAGGCCTGTCGCGTCGCACCGCCATGCGCTGGGGCCTCGTGGCGCAGGCCGAAGACGGCTGCGTTGAAGATGTCGATGTCGTCGGGGTTCACCACCGGCTGGACCACCGCCACCTCGGGGTGATCGGCGAAGGCGGCGAGCGCGCGATGGATGACCGTGCGGCCGCCGATCACGCGATATTGCTTCGGACCGCCGGCGCCGGCGCGCAGGCCACGTCCGGCCGCGACGAGAATGGCTGCAGTCCGCTGAGAAGTCGTCATGGGAACAGGGTATCGATGCTGATGAGGATGATGGGGTTCGCGGCTTCTTACATCTGCAGAAGATGTTAAGCGAGCAGGATCACACGTCGCATGAACGGCACCTGCGATCGCGACACAAGCGCCGGGATCCGCTGGCGCGTTGGGGGGCGATCGCACCTGCCGCCTGCGAGCACCTTGCTGAGCCATGCAAAAATCCGGCGGCTCGCGGGTTTACCATGACTGCCGAACAAGCATATTTTGCTGCACTGCACTTGAAATGCCGATCGTCTTGGCTAAAGTGTAGGCATGGCGCTTGACTGCACAAGATTTGTGCTTGAGAGTGCAGCGCAGACGCGATGATGCGTCCAAAGAGCTTTAAGAGTCGTTCGTGACCGGTCCGGCCAAACCACAAGCCAAAGCCTTGAAGATAGGCGACGTTTCGCTCGCCAACCGGGCCATTCTCGCGCCGATGTCGGGGATCACCGACGCGCCGTTCCGCCGACTCGCGGCCGAGCTCGGCGCTGGGCTGGTGGTGTCCGAGATGACTGCGAGCGACGATCTCGTGCGCGGGCGGTGGATATCCCGGTTGCGCTGCGAGGCGAGCGGCGTGGGGCCGCATGTGGTGCAGCTCGCCGGCTGCGAGGCGCATTGGATGGCCGAGGGCGCGAAGGTCGCCGAGGGTGGCGGCGCCGAGATCATCGACATCAACATGGGCTGCCCGGCGCGGCACGTGACCGGCGGCCAGTCCGGCTCGGCCTTGATGCGCGATCTCGATCATGCGCTGACCCTGATCGAGGCGACGGTCGAGGCCGTCGATGTGCCCGTGACCCTGAAGATGCGGCTCGGCTGGGACGAGCGCAGCCTGAATGCGCCGGAGCTGGCGCGCCGCGCGCAGGCCGCGGGCGTGCAGTTGATCACCGTGCACGGCCGTACGCGGCAGCAGTTCTACAAGGGCGAAGCCGACTGGAGCGCGGTGCGCGCCGTGAAGGACGCCGTCGATCTGCCGGTCGTCGTCAACGGCGACATCACCAGCTATGAGGAAGCGCGCGAGGCGCTCGACGCCTCCGGCGCCGATGCCGTGATGATCGGGCGCGGCGCGCAAGGCCAGCCCTGGCTGCCCGGCCAGATCGGCCGCCGACTCGAGGGCGGTGCGGAAGAGGGCGCGCCGGAGCTGGCGCAGCAGCTCAGTCTTCTCACCGCGCTCTATGACGAGATCTGCCGTCACTATGGCGCGCGTGTCGGCCTGCGCCACGCCCGCAAGCATCTCAGTTGGGGGCTCGACGTCGCCGCCCAGCACGCGCAAGCGCCGGCCGAAAAACTGAAGGCCTGGCGCGACCGTATCCTGACGTCCGAGCAGCCGTCCTTGGTGCATCGGGCGCTGCGTGAGGCCTTCGACGATTTTGCCTGGAGTGCAGCCGCATGAGCTCAGCCGCAGAACAGCGCAAGCGACTTCCATCGGATGGCGACGCCATCCTCAACGCCCTGCCGAATCCGGTCCTCGTCATCGGCCCGGACGGTATGATCATGGACGCCAACATGGCGGCGGAATCGTTCTTCGATTCCTCCACCCAGTTTCTGCAGCGGCAGTCGCTGAAGAAGCTGGTGCCGTTCGGCTCTCCGCTGCTGGCGCTGATCGATCAGGTCCGCACCACCAGCGCGCCGGTCAACGAGTACAAGGTCGATCTGGGCACGCCGCGCACCGGCGCCGATCGGCTCGTCGACCTGCACGTCGCGCCGCTGCCGGAGCGGCCCGGCCATATCGTGGTCATGCTGCAGGAGCGCACCATCGCCGACAAGATGGACCGCCAGCTCACCCATCGCAGCGCCGCGCGCTCGGTGATCGCACTGGCCGCGATGCTCGCGCACGAGATCAAGAACCCGCTGTCGGGCATCCGCGGCGCCGCGCAGCTCCTCGAGCAGCAGGCCTCCTCCGAGGATCGCATGCTGACCCGGCTGATCTGCGACGAGGCCGACCGCATCGTCACTTTGGTCGACCGCATGGAGGTGTTCGGCGACGACCGCCCGGTGGCGCGCGGGCCCGTGAACATCCATTCCGTGCTCGATCACGTGAAGCGGCTGGCGCAGTCCGGCTTTGCCCGCAACATCCGCTTCGTCGAGGACTACGATCCGTCGTTGCCGCCGGTGCTCGCCAACCAGGATCAACTGATCCAGGTGTTCCTGAACCTGGTCAAGAATGCCGCGGAAGCGGTCGTCGATCTCGGCTCGGATGCGGAAATCCAGCTCACCACGGCGTTCCGCCCGGGCGTGCGCCTGTCGGTGCCCGGCAAGAAATCGCGGGTGTCGCTGCCGCTGGAGTTCTGCGTCAGGGACAACGGCCCCGGCGTGCCGGAAGACCTGATGCCCAATCTGTTCGATCCGTTCGTGACCACCAAGCCGACCGGAAGCGGCCTCGGACTTGCATTGGTCGCGAAGATCGTCGGCGACCATGGCGGGATCATCGAGTGCGAGTCGCAGCCGCGCAAGACGACCTTCCGGGTGCTGATGCCGATGTACAGCGCAACCAAACAACCAGACCAAAGCCCAAATCACAGCCATGGCGATGACGTTTCGGGGACGCCGTTGCATGCCTCACAGGGATCAAATTGAGGACCACCTATGCCTGCAGGTAGCATTCTCGTTGCCGACGACGATACGGCCATCCGCACGGTCCTGAACCAGGCGCTGTCACGCGCCGGCTATGAGGTGCGGCTGACCGGCAATGCCGCGACGCTGTGGCGCTGGGTGAGCCAGGGCGAGGGCGATCTCGTCATCACCGACGTGGTGATGCCGGACGAGAACGCGTTCGACCTGCTGCCGCGGATCAAGAAGATGCGGCCGAACCTGCCGGTCATCGTCATGAGCGCGCAGAACACCTTCATGACCGCCATCAAGGCGTCGGAGCGCGGCGCCTATGAGTATCTGCCGAAGCCGTTCGACCTGAAGGAGCTGATCGCGATCGTCGGCCGTGCCTTGGCCGAGCCGAAGGAGCGCGCGGCGAGCCAGCCCGACGACGGCGAGTTCGAATCGATTCCGCTGGTCGGCCGCTCGCCGGCGATGCAGGACATCTACCGCGTGCTGGCGCGGCTGATGCAGACCGATCTCACGGTGATGATCTCGGGCGAGAGCGGCACCGGCAAGGAGCTGGTGGCGCGCGCGCTGCACGATTACGGCAAGCGCCGCAACGGCCCGTTCGTTGCGGTCAACATGGCGGCGATCCCGCGCGACCTGATCGAGTCGGAACTGTTCGGGCACGAGCGCGGCGCCTTCACCGGTGCCAACACCCGCGCCTCCGGCCGCTTCGAGCAGGCCGAGGGCGGCACCTTATTCCTGGACGAGATCGGCGACATGCCGATGGAGGCGCAGACGCGGCTTTTGCGCGTGCTGCAGCAGGGCGAGTACACCACCGTCGGCGGCCGCACCCCGATCAAGACCGACGTGCGCATCGTCGCCGCCTCCAACAAGGACCTGCGCATCCTGATCCAGCAGGGGCTTTTCCGGGAAGATCTGTTCTTCCGCCTCAACGTCGTGCCCCTGCGGCTGCCGCCGCTGCGCGAACGCATCGAGGACCTGCCGGATCTCGTCCGCCACTTCTTCGCGCTGGCCGAGAAGGACGGGCTGCCGCCGAAGAAGCTCGATGCCGCGGCGCTGGAGCGGCTCAAGCAGCACCGCTGGCCGGGCAATGTCCGCGAGCTGGAGAATCTCGCCCGGCGTTTGGCCGCGCTGTATCCGCAGGACGTCATCACGGCGTCAGTCATCGATGGCGAGCTGGCGCCGCCGGCGGTGACCACCGGCTCGAACACGCCGACCTCGATCGACAATCTGGGCGGTGCCGTGGAGGCCTATCTGTCCTCGCACTTCCAGGGATTTCCCAACGGCGTGCCGCCGCCGGGGCTGTACCACCGCATCCTCAAGGAGATCGAGATTCCGCTGCTGACGGCAGCGCTGGCGGCGACGCGCGGCAACCAGATCCGCGCCGCCGATCTCCTCGGCCTCAATCGCAACACGCTGCGCAAGAAGATCCGCGACCTCGACATTCAAGTGTACCGCAGCGGCGCTTGATGGTGATATGATACCTCTACGGCGGGCTTGGACCCGCCTCAGGTGAGAATTAATGTAGACAAATCCGCGACGCGCTCCGGCGCCGCGGATTTGTCGCAATTTGGCAACAGCGTGGTAGGAATGCATCAGTCCGATTCCCGGACGTGCCGCGTTCAGCATCACCCACCTTGCCGGAATGACCAGCGCAGAGACATCGGCCACCCCCTTCGATGCGTCGTCCACCGAGGGCCGGCGCTGGACTTGGCGTACCTGGCTGGCGCCGGTGGCCGTGGCGCTCGCGCTGCTGTCGGCCTTCCTCACCTTCATCGTGCTGGTCGGGCTGACCCCGGTCGAGCCCACGACCGACGTGGTCAAGACCTTCTACCTGATCGACGCCGGAACGATCCTGGTCCTGGTCGGGATCATCATCCGCGAGGTCTGGCAGGTGGTGCAGGCCCGCCGGCGCGGCCGGGCGGCGGCGCGGCTGCACGTGCAGATCGTCAGCCTGTTCTCGGTGATCGCGGTCCTGCCGGCGGTGCTGGTCGCTGTGGCGGCCAACGTCACCATCGATCGCGGCCTCGACCGGCTGTTCTCCGGACCAGCGAAAGTCGCGATCCAGAACTCGCTGACCATCGCGCGCGCCTACATGCAGGAGCACGCGCAGTTCATCCGCGGCGACATCATCGGCATGGCGACCGACATCGCACGCGCCAGGCCGCTGTTCGACCAGGACCGCGCCAGCTTCCGCGAGCTGCTGACTGCCAGCGCCGCCTCGCGCAACCTGCCGGGCGCGATGATCATCGACAAGAACACCAACCCGATCGTCTGGGCCGAGACCGGCGGGGTGCAACTGGCCTATTCGCCGCCGGCGCCGGAGTTCCTCAACAATGTCCGGGAGGAGGAGCCCGAGATCGCGGTCCTGCCGGAGTCGAACTACGTCGCCGCGGTGATCCGGCTGCGCGCGTTCAACGACACCTTCCTCTACGTCGCGCGTCCGCTCGATCCGCAGGTCGTCGAGCAGCTCAAGCAGACCGAGCTGTCGGTCGCCGAATACGCCCAGGTCGAGGCGCGGCGCTTCGGCATCCAGATCGCCTTCGCGCTGATGTTCGCGGTGATCGCGCTGACCATCCTGATGGCCTCGGTGCTGATCGGGCTGAACTTCGCCAACTGGCTGGTGGCGCCGATCCGGCAATTGATGAATGCCGCCAACACCGTGTCGACCGGCGATCTCAACGTCCAGGTCCCGGTGCATCGCTCGGAGGGCGATCTCGCCCAGCTCGGCCAGACCTTCAACAAGATGACCCAGGAGCTGCGCACCCAGCGCGACGAGCTGGTCAGCGCCAGCGAATTGATCGACAGCCGGCGCCGCTTCATCGAGGCGGTGCTGTCGTCGGCCTCCGCCGGCATCATCGGCGTCGATGCCTCCGGCAGCGTCGGCATCCTCAACCGCTCGGCCGAGAAGCTGATCGGACATGCCGAGCAGGAGGTGCTCGATCATCCGCTCTCCGACGTGCTGCCCGAGCTCGACGACATGATGAAGACCGCGCGCGAGGGCAAGCAGCGGCTGGTGCAGGGCCAGATCACGATCCAGCGCGACGGCCACGAGCGCAATCTGTCGGTGCGCGTCACCGCCGAGCAGACGAACCAGGCGCGCGACAGCTACATCATCACGCTCGACGACATCACCGAGCTGGTGTCGGCGCAGCGCACCTCGGCCTGGGGCGACGTCGCGCGGCGCATCGCGCATGAGATCAAGAATCCGCTGACGCCAATTCAACTGTCCGCAGAGCGAATTCGCCGCAAATTCGGCAAGGTCATCACCGAGGACAAGGCGATATTTGAGCAATGTACCGAGACGATCGTGCGGCAGGTCGACGACATCAGGCGAATGGTCGACGAGTTCTCGCGGTTCGCGCGGATGCCGAAGCCGGTGATGGAGGGCGAGGACGTCGCCGACACCGTGCGGCAGGCCGTGTTCCTGATGAAGGTCGCGCATCCCGAGATCGACATCGAGACCGAGATCAAGCAGGACCCCTTGCGCGCGCAGTTCGATCGCCGCCTGATCTCGCAGGCGCTGACCAACATCATCAAGAACGCCACCGAGGCGATCGAGGTGGTGCCCGAGGCGGAGCTCGGCAAGGGCCGTATCGACGTGGTCGCCTCGCGCGAGGGTGAGGACGTGCTGATCGACGTCATCGACAACGGCATCGGCCTGCCGAAGGTGGCGCGGCAGCGGCTGCTCGAGCCCTATGTCACGACGCGCGCCAAGGGCACCGGCCTCGGGCTCGCGATCGTCGGCCGCGTGCTGGAAGACCATGGCGGCAAGCTCGAGCTGAAGGACGCGTCCGATTTCCGCGCCGGCCAGCGCGGCGCCTGGATGCGGCTGCGCTTTGCCGTCTCCGGCCAGGCCGCGAAGACGGGCGCGAAGGAGCAGGCGGCGGCGTCTGACAATGCGCCGAAGACCGAGGCCGGCGGCGAAACCGCTGACACGGTTCAAACGACCAATGATGAACCAAAAATCCAAGCCGCAACCGGCAGCTGACGAGACAGGCGTGACCCATGGCGAGTGATATTCTGATTGTCGACGATGAAGCCGATATCCGGGAGCTGGTCGCCGGCATCCTGGATGACGAAGGCTTCACGACGCGAACCGCGCGCGACAGCGATTCGGCGCTCGCGGAGATCACGAGCCGCCGTCCCAACCTGGTGTTCCTGGACATCTGGCTGCAGGGCTCCAAGCTCGACGGTCTGCAGCTCCTCGAGCAGATCAAGAAGGACCATCCCGACCTTCCGGTCGTGATGATCTCCGGCCACGGCAACATCGAAACGGCGGTCGCCGCGATCAAGCGCGGCGCCTATGACTTCATCGAGAAGCCGTTCAAGTCCGACCGGCTGATTCTGGTGGCGACGCGTGCGCTGGAGAATTCCCGGCTCAAGCGCGAGGTGCGCGAGCTCAAGCAGCTGGCGCCGACCGCGAGCAGCATGACCGGCCGCTCGCCATCGATGAACCAGTTGCGCCAGACCATCGAGCGCGCCGCCAAGGCCAACAGCCGCATCCTGATCGTCGGCCCTCCCGGCTCGGGCAAGGAGCTCGCCGCGCGTTCGCTGCACGCTCAGTCGCCGCGCTCCGAGGGCCCGTTCGTCGTCATCAACGCCGCCGCGATCACGCCGGAGCGGATGGAGGAGGAGCTGTTCGGCATCGAGCAGTCCAATGGCGAGCAGGCGCGCAAGACCGGCGCGCTCGAAGAGGCCCACGGCGGCACGCTGTTCGTCGACGAGATCGCCGACATGCCGCGCGAGACGCAGAACAAGATCCTGCGCGTGCTGGTTGATCAGACGTTCCAGCGCGCCGGCGGCACCACCAAGGTGCACGTCGACGTGCGCATCATCTCCTCGACCGCACGGAATCTCGAGGAGGAGATTGCCACCGGCCGTTTCCGCGAGGATCTCTATCACCGTCTGTCGGTGGTGCCGATCAGGGTTCCGCCCCTATCGGAGCGCCGCGAGGACATTCCGGAGCTGATCGACTATTTCATGGAGCAGATTTCGGCCACGACCGGCCTGCCGAAGCGGCAGATCGGCCAGGACGCCATGGCCGTGCTGCAGTCGCATGTGTGGCCCGGCAACGTCCGTCAGCTTCGCAACAACGTCGAGCGGGTCATGATTCTGGCCGCCGGCGGACCGGAGGTGATCATCACCGCCGACATGCTGCCGCCGGATGTGGGATCGATGGTGCCGGCGATGCCGACCAGCAACAATGGCGAGCACATCATGGGACTGCCGTTGCGCGAGGCACGCGAGGTGTTCGAGCGCGACTATCTCATCGCCCAGATCAGCCGCTTCTCCGGCAACATCTCGCGCACGGCCGAGTTCGTGGGCATGGAGCGGTCCGCCCTGCATCGCAAGCTGAAGGCGCTCGGCGTCGGCTGAGGCTCCAGCTCGGCCAAACTTGCCGACTGGACGAATTTACATTGGAAAATTCGTCCATTTCCGGAATTTTACGGATGAATCCGGTTCTTTTGGAACCGGCCTCCTTGCAAGCGGCTTGCCTAATATGCTCGCCTGTCTTCTAATCCGGCATCCCATGGTCCCTCGAGGGGGATCTCAATGGACCATGGGTCACCTCGATGAATCCGGGGCCTGCGATCGGGTCATCGAAGGTTCAATAAGAAAAAGCACAAGACTGCGAGATAACAACAATGGCGGCCGACCGCGCACAAAACCTACAAGACACCTTTCTCAACCATGTCCGCAAGACCAAGACGCCGCTCACGATCTTCCTGGTCAATGGCGTGAAACTGCAGGGGATTGTCACATGGTTCGACAATTTCTGCCTGCTGCTCCGGCGCGACGGTCACTCGCAGCTCGTCTACAAGCATGCGATCTCCACCATCATGCCGGGCGCGCCGATCCAGTTGTTCGAGGGCGGCGAGGACGCGTCTGCGTGAGTGTGACCTGACGTGAGAGTGACCTGATTGGAACCCCGCGATCGCGAAGGGACCATCGGCCTGTCGAGGCCGGATGACAACAAGGGGACCGGGCTCGTCATCGTGGTCGGCCCCTACTTGCGAGCGCGCCGCGGCGACGATGGCGCGCAAGCAGGCCAATCCGACATGCGTGATTTCGAGGCACGGATCGACGAGGCGGCGGGCCTCGCGCGGGCCATCGACCTGACGGTGGCCGAGGCCATTCTCGCGCCGATCGGGCAAATCCGCCCTGCGACCTATCTCGGCAAGGGCAAGGTCGAAGAGATTGCCGGCGTGATCGCCGGCCATGGCGTCGAGCTGGTGGTGATGGATTGCGCGCTCTCGCCGATCCAGCAGCGAAACCTCGAGAAGGCCTGGAACACCAAGGTGCTCGACCGCACCGGCTTGATCCTGGAGATCTTCGGCCGCCGCGCCAAGACGAAGGAGGGCGCGCTGCAGGTGGAGCTCGCGCATCTCAACTATCAGCGCAGCCGTCTGGTGCGGTCCTGGACCCATCTCGAACGCCAGCGCGGCGGCTTCGGCTTCATGGGCGGTCCCGGCGAGACCCAGATCGAGGCCGACCGCCGCCTGATCGGCGACCGCATCACGCGGCTCGAGAACGAGCTGAAGAAGGTCCAGGCGACGCGGCGGCTGCATCGCGCCGGACGCCAGCGCGTGCCGTATCGCGTCGTGGCGCTGGTCGGCTACACCAATGCCGGCAAGTCGACGCTGTTCAATCGCCTGACGCGCGCCGACGTCCAGGCCGCCGACATGCTGTTCGCGACGCTTGATCCGACCTTGCGCGCGATCACGCTGCCGCATGGCGGCAAGGCGATGCTGTCGGACACCGTGGGCTTCATCTCCAACCTGCCGACGCAGCTCGTCGCCGCCTTCCGCGCCACGCTCGAGGAGGTGCTGGAGGCCGACGTGATCCTGCACGTCCGCGACATGTCGCACGAGGATGCCGAGGCGCAGCAGCACGATGTCGAGCTGGTGCTCAGCCAGCTCGGCATCGATCCCGAGGCCACCGACACCATCATCGAGGTCTGGAACAAGATCGACCGTCTCGACCAGGCAGCGCGCGAGAACCTCGCCAACATCGCCGGGCGTCGGCCGCCGGAGCGGCCATGCCTGCTGGTCTCGGCCCAGACCGGGGACGGCGTCGACGCGCTCCTGCAGACGATCGAGGACCGTCTCGCGGCGGCGCGGACCACGCTCGATCTCACCATCGACGCGGCCGACGGCGCCGGCATCTCCTGGCTGCATCGCAACGCCGAGGTGCTGGCCAAGGAGCTGAACGAAGGCCGCTACGACATGACCGTGCGCGTCGACGCCACCAAGCGCGACATCGTGGTCGAGCGCTATCACGGCGTGCCGCGGGTGGCGTGAAACAGTAAAGGTACCCGACCACTATCGATTGCCCCGCGATCGAGCGGCAATCATCCAAATCAGCTGATTTGAGCGCTTATTCTCTATATTCTTTGAGCGTCTCCGGCGGTCGCCTAGTAAGCCACATCAGCATCATCGCGCAGCAGAATCAAACGGATGCAGCCGATTGAACGGCTCTCACAGCCATCTCCGCTCATAGACGCAGATGACTTTACACATGGAAAACTTACAACTAAAACGTGTTAATTCTCAATATTGCCTTGTATCAAGAGCTGCCAACAGCCACGCCGTTCAGAAGCGCCTTTTGTCTAAATCAGATTATTTTGTCGAGCGACATGCGGGTTGCGCGTATGGCCTCAAGAGAAAAAATCCGACAGAGTGTCCGAACCTCGATCTTTATGAGATCGATTGGCCGCTGTGAGTACGGGGCTTGTGGGGAAATCGCAGCAAGATGGTCCAATGGGCACATCGAGATGATCGGCGAGCTCTGTCACATCCTGCCGGTGAATGAGGGTAGTCGATCCGAATTCAAAGCGTCGTTTCCGCACGTCGATCTCGATTCTGAGAACAACTTGATGCTGCTTTGCCGAAAGCACCATCACCTGATCGATCAAGAGAAGCCGAGCGAATACCCGCCGGCGATTCTTTTCCAGATGGTCATTAACAAGGCTCGTCACGTCGCCAGATTCGTGGACGACTTGTTTCAGAGTAGTCCATTTAGGTTCGACCACCACGAGTTGGCGCAAGATGTCAGGGTCGGTCGAATATATGACCTGATGAATGAGGCGACCCTGAGTGGACCAAAAGAGGGGCGCAGTCTTCTCCGGCAGGCAGAGCGTGTCCTGGGCGACATTGCGCTCAATCCCTTGGTTGAAACTGCCGTGCAATGGGTGGAGCTGGCGCGACTTGAGCTCAAAACTACGTCGTTGGAGAACGACTATTCCTCGTCTCGATGGGAGAAGGGGCTGCAGGCGAGCATCGCTATACTGAAAACGATAGTGGACCCGCGAAAAGTGCCCGTCGCGGTTTCGCTTATGCTGCTTTTCTTAAGGGATGAATACGGTGTATTCGATGCACAGAAAAAGCTAACGCTGGCGAAGTCGCTGAACGACAAGCTCGATTCCGTTAGTAGTTCAGCTGACGATCGTGACGCGTTGGCTTATAGTTTAATTGTAAAGTCATCCGTGGTCAGGTGGCGAGGTCGCTTGCAGCGACTTCAATCACACCAAGAACGCTCGTTCAGCGAAGCTGAACGCTGCGCGAAACGCAGCCTTTCTCTCGTTAGATCCTCGTCGGCGTTGCTGCAGTCTTTGCTCGTGGAATACTCGAAAGCAAGATTGCTCCCCCTGAGGTCGGTCGCGGAGTACGATGAACGAATAGCCGCTATAGGCCAAACCTTAGAGAGCCCCGAGCTTTTAGAGTACGGCGCGGCTGCGAAATATCGTCCAATCTTCTATCGACAAACATTTCAATATACCAAGTCGATAGACGCATTTTGGACGGGCATCGATTTCGGATTTCGTCCTGCGTTGAGCCGTGTGGCACACGTCATAGGCGAGGCTTCGACTGCTGCATATTCGCAAGATCGAAGCAGAGGATTGACAATTGTGAATGATGCACTCTCGTTTCTTTCGGAGGCATTGCGTCAGGGCTTCGATCATGCCCACAATTTCAAGGCTTGGATTGCTTGCAGTTCCATTGTGGATGAAAAGTGGTTCGATATTAATCTGTTATCCAAGTTTGAGACGGATCTCGAAGCTCCGAACCAACTCGCGAACATCTTGACGGATGCGCGGCGGCGCTTTTTTGGACAAGACGCATTCGGCCACGACGTGCTCTTCGGTGTCGATGAAGCAGAGTTCTGGACGATGCTAGGCACCTTAACTGCTCGTTGTAGATCTGATCTGGATCTCGCAATGCGGTTTTTCGAACGCGCCAGTCGCTATGGAGGGCATAGGTTTCCGATACATGCTGCACGTGTGCGGGCCTGCTTGCACGTGAAGCGTCTGGAGGAAGCGCGGGCGCACCTGCTTAGGGCCCGGAGCGTGGCAAGCGCGCGATATGGGAGCGCAATCGCTGATCTAGAGGCGTCCCTAGCCAGATTGGAAGATTCACCTGGTCTGTCTCGAAGCTCCGCATGATGCGTTTTATGCCTCGTGTCCAGTTGCTTTCTCCGTGTCGTTCCACAGCTGTCGACACCTTCAGGCAAGACCACGTCCAGAGTGGCCGCGCCCGCAGGGGCGAGTTCGATGTAGGCAAGGAGGTGTTGTAGATCGTCGTTGGCACCGCTCGACTGTCAAGAAGCGTGGCCTCGATCCCGCTGGGCTTCTCGCCAATCGTCACAGGTACCGCGCAGAAAGAGCGGTACGCGCTGATAGCGTCAAACGTGATGTCGTGGTGCAGCGGATTGTTGTTTGCTGCTGTGGGTAGGCCGCACTGGTCGTCTACATCTCTGCACAACTGACCGTCGCGCCGGATCAGACCGCCATTTGGTCGCGCTCGATCGAACTAAAGCGGCGTGATGTCGACGTGCAGCACTGCGGCGCGACCGCCATCGACGGCTGCGACGCAGCGTTCGATGGCTGCATCGAGCGCCTCGGGATCGTCGACCCGCTCGCCATGGGCGCCGAATGCGCAGGCGATGTCGGCGAGACGACGCTGCTCGTCCTGACGGCCGGTGCAGAGCCGGGAAAGAAATGAGTCGGTCTGCTGTGCCGCGCCGTCCGGATAGACGCGCTGAACCGATGCCTTCACCGCCTGCCAGCCGTTATTGTCGAGGATCACGGTCAGGATCGGAAGCTGATATTGCTGCGCTACGGCGTAGACGGAATCCGGCGCGGCGAAATGATAGGCGCCGTCGCCGACGATCTGCACCACGCGCGCTGAGGGATTGGCGAGCTTGAGTCCGAGCGCCATGCCGCCGCTGAAGCCGAGGCCGCCGCCCGCCAGGCCCACATAGGTCATCGGCCTGGTGCGGCGAAGCTGCTGCTGCAGGACCGGCGCGTTGCGGACCGCCTCGTTGACAACGATGTCGTGCTCCGACAGATGCGCCTGCAGCCGCGCGAACAAATGGGCCGGGTTGATCGCGCCGATTGAGCCCTTCTGCGCGGCCGCCGACGTATGTCTCGCATGCGCGGCCTTGCGGGTTGGCTGCCAGCTCGCGATCCGGTCGCGCACCTTCCTCAAATATGTATCGTCGGCACGTGCGACGACGAGCTCCAGGACCTGCCGAAGAATGACGGCCGAATCGCCCTGAATGCGGAGGTCGGTGGCAAATCCCCACATCGGGATGTCCGCCTTCAGGGCGTCGATGTCGATCTGGATCCAGCGCAGCCGATCGGCCGCCTTCAGCATCTGCGGAATGAAGGGGACGTCGATGTCGATGAGCAGCCCGAGATCGGCGCCAGCAATAAGCGCGGCAGGATCGGCGCCCGCAAAGCAAGGGGAGTCCTGGCAGATGTTCATCGTGATGGGATTGAACTCGGCGACCCGGATTCCGCAGACCAGCGCCAGTCGCTCCAGCACAGAAACCGCCTCGGCACTGCGTCCGAGATATGCGGTCACCGCGATCGGATTGTCCGCCTTCATCAGCGCGTCCGCGATCGCCTGCGCGCGTTCCGGCTCGATGCCTCCCGCTTTGACGCTGCCATAGCGCGCGGCCGGGTAGGCCGGCATCGCCTGTTCGTCCCAGGTCTCGGCAAGGGTTTCTCGCGGCAGCATCATGTAGACCGGGCCGGGCGGATCGCTGTGCATGAACGCGGCAGCGCGGGCCACCGCCTCCTTGACGACGACGCCCGACGGCAGGGTGTATTCCCATTTGACATAGGGCCGCACGATGCTGCCCTGATCGAAGCTCTCCTGCACGAAGTGGACGTAGGTGTCACGTCCTCCCGGCAGCTCGCCATGCAGCGCGAACGGAGCCCGCCCAGCGAACAGCAGCACCGGCAGCCGGTAGCGAAAGGCGTTCTGAATGGCCATGCACGCGTTCGCCGTGCCGGCATCGACGTGGACGAACACGGCCTGACCGCGGCCGGTCGCGCTCGCATAGCCCATCGCCATGTGCACCGCGACCACCTCGTGGGGGCACAGGATCACCTCGGGGTGCCGTCGACCTTCGCTGTCCCAGCGTGCAAGTTCCTCGATCAGCGAGACATGATCGGTGCCGAGATTGGCAAAGATGTAGTCGATGCCGCTCTCGACGAGCGCCTCGAGGAAGTAGTGCGCGGTGGTGTGGCGTGTCATGGCGCGGTGGCGAGGATCAGGCGACGACGGCATTGTCACGGCGCACGGCCTCAGCCTGGGTTGTGAGGCCGCGCAGGCGGTCCAACAGGTCGTCGGGCTCCTGAGGTGCGGCCGCGCCGCGCCAGGCGATGTGCGAATCCGGTCGCACCACGAGCAGGCTGTCAGCGAAGTCGTAGCCGCCCTTGGCCCGGTCGACGTCGACGAGCGTCAAGGGAACGCCCTGGCGGGCTGCGGCCTCGACCAGCGCCTCGGCATTGATGGTTGGATCGAACCGGACCAGCGTATAGGCCGGGCCGAGCGCGTCGAGCAGCGAGCGGCCATCGGCGAGCCACACATGCGGGGAGCGTGCGCCCGGCACGGTCGACGCGGTGAAATGGCCCATGCCGTAGGGCGGCGGCGTCTCGCCATCGTACGAAATGGCCGGTGACCGGTCGTAGTAGTAGCCGAAGTTCAGGCCGGAGCAGCAATATTGCTGCACGTTGAGGTCGTAGGCGGCCTGTCCCACCTTGCGGCGCGCCTCATCGCCCACGGGGCCGTCCATTTCGACTTCGGCAGGCACGCTGCGTCGCTGGCTCATCACGGCGAGCGCATGGTTCATCGCGAAGTGCGACACCTGCTCGGTGATCGGCTGCCGCTCCGCCTCATAGGCGTCCAGCAGGGCAGGGGCAGCCCAGCCGTGCAGCACGCCGGCGAGCATCCAGCACAGGTCGACCGCATCGGCGATCCCGGCATTCATGCCGTAGCCCGCATAGGGAATCCACAGATGCGCCGCATCGCCACAGATGAAGGCACGGCGATCGCGAAAGCGATCCGCCACCAGGCGGCGTCCGATCCAGTCCTCCTTGCTGATGACCTCGTACTCGAAACGGTCGTCGACACCGAGAATGGTGCGCAACGCCCAATCGCGATCGACACTGTCGAATTCGACTTCCTCGGCCGCGAGGTGGTTGTGGATCAGCCAGTTGTCGCGGCCGTCGATGGAGACGGTGGTGCCGCAGCGCCGCGGGTTGAGCGACATCGTCATCCAGGCCGGCTTCTGGGTGATCAGGTCCTTCAGCGCAGGGGCATGGATGTAGGTCGACTGCACCCGCTGCACGACATCGGTGCCGCTGAGCCGCGCGCCGATCAGCTTGCGCACCGCGGAGCGGCCACCGTCGCAGCCAATCAGATAATCGGCCGAAATGGTGATGTCTCGGCCGGCGTCGAGATCGCGTGCCCGCGCGATCACGCCGTTTTCATCCTGGTCGAACCGATCGACCTCGACGCGGTTCAGGATCGTGATGCCGCGTTGCGCCTCGGCGCAAGCGAACAGGATGGGCTCGAGATAGATCTGGTTGATGCGATGGGGCGGCTCGGGCGTCGGCCAATCGGTGTCGGGTCCACCGGTCGCCGTATAGCGGTCCTTGCGGGACGGAATCGGGATGCGCGTCAGCTCGCGGCCGACGACCGTGGTGCGATAGGCGCAGTCGTTGGGAAAGTCGGCCGGCAGGCCGCCTTCGCGCACTTGTTGGACGATGCCAAGGCGGCGGAACACCTCCATCGAGCGCGCGGAGACGTGGTTGCATTTTACGTTGGGCGGCTCTCCGGCGCGCCTGATCTCCGCGACCACGACCTCGATGCCGCGCGAGGCGAGATCCATGGCGGCGGTCAGTCCGACCGGACCGGCGCCCACGATGAGCACCTGGGTTTGAATCGTCTTCATGTCAGCTCTCTTCTGCTCTGAACCTAGGCACGCTCGGCTGTCGAAAGCGCATCCCTCTGCGTGCCCTCGGCGGTCGGAAGACTGCCGCGCATGCCGAGGACGGCAAGGCCCAGGATCACCAGTGCCGAGAACAGCTGCGGCACCGCGCTGGCCTGAAACAGCGAGGACACGTCCCATTTCGCCGCGAGCATCAACCCGCCGATCGTGACGCCGAGGATCGAGCCGAAGCGGCCGATGCCCAGTGCCCAGCCGATGCCGGTGCCGCGGATGTAGGTCGGATAGATGCGCGCCGCGTAGGCGTTGCAGCCGATCTGTCCGCCGATCACCGCGACGCCGGCAATGAAGACGGCCGGCACGAGAACCGGCAACGAGGCTCCCGCGATACCGATGGTGATGATCGAGAGGAAGCCGGCAACGTAGGTCGCGAACAGGACGCGATCGAAGCCGAACTTTTCGATCAGCAGGCCGAGCCCGACGGTGCCAAGCATGCCGCCGAGCTGGAAGGCGATGCCGACGGCGATCGCCGCCTGGACGTCAAGCCCGACACCATGTGTGAGCGTCGGCAGCCAGCTGTTGAGGAAATAGATGTCCATCATGTTCATGAAGAACATCACCCACAGCAGCAGGGTCGGGAGCAGGCGCCGCTTGGTGAACAACTGCGGCAGCAGGAAGCCCTTGCCGCTCTCCTCGATGATCGTAAAGCGCGCGTCGGCGGGGAGGCGGTCCGACGGATCGATCCGGCTCAGCAGCGCGCGCACGCGATCATTCTTGTTGTCGTCGAGAGCCAGCAGCGAGAGCGATTCCGGCAGCCAGATAATGAGAACCGGACAGAGGATGAGCGGCAGAATGCCGCCGATGAGAAAGATGATCTGCCAGCCATAGGCGGTGATGAGCTTCGCCGCGACCGCTCCGCCGATCGCCGATCCGAGCGACACCGTCATGAACATCAGCATGATCAACAGGGTCCTGCGACGCTGCGGCGAATATTCGCCGGTCAGAGCGATCGTGTTGGGCAGGACGCCGCCGAGCCCGAGGCCGGTGAGGAACCGAATGATGACGAGGTCGGATACGCTGGTGGCCTGGGTGGTCGCCAGCGATCCAAGCGCGAACACGAGAACCCCGGCGACGACGAGCCATTTGCGCCCGAGATAGTCGGCCAGCGCGCCGAACACCAGCGAGCCGATCATCACGCCGAACAGGGACGCACCGAACACGGGCCCCAACGCGCCCGGCGCCAGATGCAGGTCCTTGCTGAGGGCAGGGGCGACGAAGCCGAGCGCCTGGGCATCGAAGCCGTCGAGCCCGACGACCAGCGCGCACAGGCAGATCACCCTGATCTGGAAGCCCGACAGCGGCCGATCGTCGACGTAGCGCGTGAGATTGATCGCTTGCGTCAAATGTCCCTCCCCATGTGCTTGTTGTTGCCTGGCGCGCTTCGCAGCAGCCGCCGGCTGTTTGCAAATATGTTGCATGATCAAACTCTTTCGATTAGCCACAAAATTCTCATTCATTCATGAGGAAAGCTAATGCCCCCGACCTTGCGGCAATTGGAGGCCCTGGTCCTGGTGTATCGGCTCGGCAGCATCACCAGGGCCGCCGCCGAGCTGCGCGTCACGCAGTCGGCGATCAGCCTGCTGATCCGGCAGATCGAGGAGAACTTTCAGCTCAAGCTGTTCGATCGCACGACGCGGGCGCTGCACCCGACGGCGGCCTGCCGTGAGGCGATCACCGCCGCGGAACGCATCCTGGCGGGGACGCAGGGGCTGTCGCAGCGGATGCGCGACCTTGCCGAGATCAAGGCCGGCCGAATTTCCATCGCGGTCTCAGCGGGCGTCGCGTCGGCGCTGCTTCCACGCGTGTTTGCGACGTTTCGATCGCGCCATCCCGAGGTGAGGATCGATCTGCGTGATGTCGCGCCCGACGAACTCCTCGCGATCGTGATGGCCGGGCACGCGGAGTTCGGCCTCGGCAGCGTCGAGGACGACCGCGTGCCGGAGGTCAGGATCGATACACTGATGCAAAGTCCGCTCTCGGCGATCGGCATCAAGGACGGCCGGTTCGAGAAGCACCGCCGTCTGACCTGGGACGGCATCATGAGCTCCGATCTGATCACGATGCGTCACGGCACGCGCATCCGCCGTCAGATCGACGAAGCGCTGGCGCAGACGGGGCGGGCGCTGAAGCCGGCGTGGGAGGTGTCGCTGATCACGACCGCGCTGGCGCTCACGGCGGAGGGCGCCGGCATCAGCATCCTGCCCGCGCACATGCTGCCGAAGGCACAATTTCCGACGCTTGCCGCGATCCCGCTGTCGCAGCCGACGATCCATCGGCATGTCTCGCTGCTGAGCCGCGCCGACTTTGGATTGTCGCCGGCCGCGCAGCGCTTCGTCGAGATCGCAAAGGCCGTGCTGTCGCGGAAGGGCGGCTGATCACGGCTTCGGAGACGGGGACGCTACTTCTCCAGTCGCTTCGCCTCGTTCCACAATTCGTCCATCTCGTCGAGCGACGCTTGTTCGAGTGTACGGCCCTTGGCCGTCAGCGCCTGTTCGATGTGCGCGAAACGGCGCTCGAACTTGGCGTTGGTGCCCCGCAATGCGGTCTCCGGATCCACCTCGGCATGGCGGGCAAGATTGACCAGCGCGAACAGGAGATCGCCGGTCTCCTCGGTCAGCTCGGTCGCATCCTTGTTGTCGAGCGCGGCCTCGATCTCGTCGGCTTCCTCGCGGATCTTCTGCAACACCGCGCGCGGATCGTTCCAGTCGAAACCGACGGTCGCGGCCTTGCGCTGCAGCTCCATCGCGCGGACCAGCGCAGGCTGTCCGGCCTTGATGCCTGACAGCAGCGAGGACTTGCCCGTCTGCGCCTCGGGCGGCCGCCGCGCGGCGCGCTCGGCCTTCTCCTCGGCCTTGATGCGGTCCCATGTGCCTTTGGTGGGCTGAGTGACGTTGCCGTCCTTGTCCGGGAACACATGCGGATGGCGGCGGATCATCTTCTTCGTGATGCCCTCGACGACGTCGCCGAATGCAAACGCGCCTTGTTCTTCGGCGATGCGGGCGTGATAGACCACCTGCAGCAGGAGATCGCCGAGCTCCTCGCGCAGATCGTCGAGATCGTCGCGCGTGATCGCATCGGCCACCTCATAAGCTTCCTCGATGGTGTAGGGCGCGATGGTCCGGAACGTCTGCTCGATATCCCACGGGCAGCCGGTGACCGGCGTGCGCAGCGCCGCCATGATCTCGATCAGGCGTGAGATGTCGCGGGAGGGGATCATGGGCAGGTCCTGACAGCATCGTTCGATCGTGTCCTGTATGCCCCAAGCCGCGCGCGGCTCCCAGCAAAAAGGGCGATTACGCGGGATCGCTCCGCGGGTTGGCCCGACCCGTCGATGATGCTAAGCGGGGGGCCATGAGTGAGCAGGACATGACAGCCCTGGTGCTGTTCTCGGGCGGGCAGGATTCCACGACGTGCCTGGCCTGGGCGCTCGACCGCTTCGCGCGCGTCGAGACGATCGGATTCGCCTACGGCCAGCGCCATGCGATCGAGCTCGCCTGCCGCGACCGGCTGGTCGAGGGCATCGCGCGCCTGCGTCACGACTGGGCGGCCAAGCTCGGTGACAGCCACACGCTGGACATTCCAACGCTGGCTGCGATCTCCGAGACGGCGCTGACGCGCGACGTCGCGATCGAGATGGGCGCTGACGGCCTGCCCAACACCTTCGTGCCGGGCCGCAATCTGGTGTTCCTGACCTTTGCGGCGGCGCTCGCCTATCGCCGCGGCATCCGCCACATCGTCGGCGGCATGTGCGAGACGGACTATTCGGGCTATCCGGACTGCCGCGACGAGACCATCAAGGCGCTGCAGAGCGCGCTGAGCCTGGGCATGGCGCGCGCGTTCGAGCTGCACACGCCGCTGATGTGGCTGTCGAAGGCCGCGACCTGGCAGTTGGCGCATGACCTCGGCGGCACCGGGCTCGTGGACCTGATCCGCGACCGGTCGCACACCTGTTATCTCGGCGAGCGCGGCGCACGGCACGATTGGGGGCATGGCTGCGGACAGTGTCCCGCCTGCGAGCTGCGCGCCAAAGGATGGCGCGAATACATCGCGGCGGGCGGGCCATCCTGAATCGGAAGCGGGGCCTTCGGGCCCCGCGGAGAGTTGCGCGACAGGCGAGCGCTCAGGCGGCTTCGTTGTCCGACGGCTCACGCTGGCTGACGATGACGAGATCCGCATCGGCGAGGTCGTGGCCGTCATCGGCCTCACTGGCTGCGGCGGAGGCCGCCTGCGCGACGAGGCGCGCGGTGATGTCGTGATTGGCGTCCTTGCCGCTCTTCTCCCAGGCAGGCGCGTTCAGCACCACGATGTCGTCGTCGTGGGCGGCACCGTCGTGATCGGCGGGCACGATCGACGGCGACTTCACCGGCTTGTCGACGATACGCAGGGTCGGGGCCTCGGCCTCGACCGGCTTCGCTGCGGCCGGTTCGTCCTCGGCCATTTCTGCCTGCTCCGGCGCCGGGTCGACGGCCTCTTCGGCGGGAGCATCCGTGTCGGCGCTCGCAGCGCTGGCCACCGCCTCGGCGGCTTCGGCGGGCTGTTCGGCGGCCGCGGCAAGGCTCTCTGTGGCCGGCGCATCATCATGCGGCGCGAGGCCGAGATGCTGCGAGATCTCCTTGATCACGCGGTCGATCGCCACCAGCACGCGATATTCCGGGATCGAGGCCATGTGCTGCTCGAACCGGTTGCGCGCATATTGCAGCGAGTCGATCACGTCGGTGGCGATGGAGGAGCCCGACGCTTCGGTGCCGTGCAGGGCTCCGGCGGCCTTCTCGGTCGAGCTCTCGATCAGCAGGAAGGCCTCGTATTGCGGAATCGATTTGAGCTTCTCATGATAGTCCTGACGCACGCCGGCGAGCGTGTCGACGATGGTGGCGAACTCTGGCGCGGGCATTTTCAACGTCCCCTCAACTTCGGCAAAGAAGATGCGGGACGCTACGGACGCACTGATGAATGTTCAATTTCGAACGAATACGGCTGTTCGCGGCATGAATAGCCGGCCGTTAAGACCGCACCATCAAAAGCAGGATCGCCCGCTCACCGGGCATTAAGCATCCTCGCGACCCTTGCGAAACGCTCAGCCGGCAAAATCCTCGGGCCGGAGCTCGATGGGCTTGCCATGTGGGGTGCGATCGGCCGCGTGATCCCAGGCGTCGCGGTAGCGCGCGAGCGCATCGGCGGAGGTGACGCCCTTCTCGGCGACCAGACGTTCGAGCGTCGCCAGCCAGTGTCGATAATACGTATCGCCGCAATCGGCGTCGCCGGCCGCTTGCGCGCGTGAAATCTCCTGGGCGAGCGCAGCGGCCCATTCGGGCCAGGTGAATAGCCCGCGGGCGTGCAGCGTGACGGCCATCGCGAAGGCGTGCGCTTCCCACGGCTCGCGAAATACGGGCCCGCTGTCATCAACGGGAATGCCGGGCAGGGCGCGCGTCGCCGCGACCGCCGCCTCACGGTCCGGTTTCATCGGGCTGGCTCCAGATAGGGCTCGAAAGCGTCGACCGTAACCTCCAGCAGCGGATCGGGCGCATCGGCCCACAGCTCGGCGCCGCTGAACGCCACCGTGTAGAGCCATTGCGGATCTTCGCCGCCGCCATGGGCGTTGCTGTCCGGAAACACGTGCATGCCTCTGACCGCCGCGACGCGGCCGAGATGGCCGCGCACGTAGCGCGGCAGCCGCGTGTGTGTCGACGGATTGATGTCCTTGGCCCGAACACTGTCGCCGACGGCGAACAGCGCCGGCTGCGTCGCCACGCGTTCGGTCGGGCCACCGCGACGCAGTGTCGGCGCGACGGCATCTGCAGTGAGGATCTTGGCGACGGGCTTGGCCGGATGCAGCACCTTGCCGGCGGCGATCTCATCGGCGTCGACCAGATGCCGCTCCTGCATCAGCCGTTCGAGGCCCGCGAGCCAGATCTGGTAGTAGCTCATGCCGAGGTAGTCGTCTGGGGGACGGTTCTCGCGCGCGAACCGCGACATGTCGATGTTCCAGCCGCCGGGGGTCGCCATCGCCAGCGTCATGGCGAACGCGCGGCGCTCCCATTCGGCGTGAAACACCGGCTCGTTCGGCTCGGGGCGGACCGGGCCGAAGCCGGCGACGCCGCCCATGTCATGCGCACCATCCATCAGCGGCCGACCTCGTGCGGCTGCTTCGGCAGCCCGGTGCCGATCATGCTGTCGCGCGTGACGAGCTCGGCGAGCCGCTCCGCGCTCCAGCCGTCGGTCCCCGCGGGACGCATCGGCAGCACGAAATAGCGGACCTCGGCCGTCGAATCCCACACCCGGATCTTCGTCGTCGGCGGCAAGTCGAAGCCGAAATCCTTCAGGACGCCGCGCGGATCCTTCACCGCCTTGGCGCGATAGGGCGCCGACTTGTACCAGACCGGCGGCAGGCCGAGCACGGGCCACGGATAGCAGGAGCACAGCGTGCACACGACCATGTTGTGCAGATCCGGCGTGTTCTCGACCGCCACGATGTGCTCGCCCTGGCGGCCGGCATAGCCGAGCTCACCGATCGCCGGCGTGGCGTCGGCAAGAAGGCGTGCCCGATAGGCCGGATCGGTCCAGGCCCGCGCCACGACCTGGGCGCCGTTGCGGGGACCGACCTTGCTCTCATAGGTCTCGATGAGCACGTCGAGCGCAGCGGGATCGATATATCCCTTCTCGGTCAGGATGCTTTCGAGCGCGCGGACCCGCAGATCGGTCTCGGACAGGTCCGAGTGATCGTGCGGATGGTCGTGATGGTGGCCGTGATCCGTCATGGTACAACCATAGGCGTAATCGGGCACCGCTGTCGAGCCGAGGACGTTACAAACCGACGGTGCGAGCAGTCGCGTTTCAACGCTGCCGCAGCCGTGCGGCGGTCACAATGCCGGGCGCGGCGCCGTCGGTCATTGACGCGCCGATTCCGGACGCAGATGTGATCGAGGCCGCTCCCTTGCCGCCACCTCGGGCTGTTCAAATCGGAGCGCAGATATGGTTCGTGATGCTTTCGCCGTCCCGATCGGGCACGATAGCAACAGAGGTTTGAGGTTCATCAATGCCGAACGACGTCTCCCGCCGTGATCTTGCAAAGCTGGCCGGGCTGGCCGCCCTCGGGGCGGCCAATGGCCCGGCGCAAGCGGAGGAGGGCGCGGTGAAGGAGGATGCCGGGCGGCGGTTTCCCGCCGATTTCGTGTGGGGGACGGCGACGTCGTCGTACCAGATCGAGGGCGGGGCCACGGCCGATGGCCGTGGGCCGTCGATCTGGGACGTGTTCACGCATTTGCAGGGCAACATCGAGGACGGCAGCACCGGCGACGTCGCCTGCGATCACTACAACCGCTACAAGGACGACGTGCGGCTGATCAAGGAGCTCGGCTGCCGGGCCTATCGGTTCTCGATCGCCTGGCCCCGGCTGTTTCCCGACGGGGGGCTGACTCCCAATCCGAAGGGCCTCGACTTCTACAACCGCCTCGTCGACGAGCTCCTGGCCAACGGCATCACGCCGTACGCAACGCTGTATCATTGGGATCTGCCGCAGGCGCTGCAGGACCGCGTCGGCGGCTGGCTCTCGGTCGACACGGCCAGGGCCTTTGCGCACTATGCGGGCTACGTCGCCGAGCATCTCGGCGACCGTGTGAAGACCATCTTCACCATCAACGAATGCGGCCGCTTCGTTCCGTTCGGCTATGGCCTCGGCGTCGACGCGCCCGGGCTGAAGCTGCCGCAGCAGCAGGTCAACCAGGCGCGCCATCACGTGGCGCTGGCGCACGGTCTCGCCGTCCAGGCCATCCGATCCGGCGGGCGCGCCGGCATGCGCGTCGGCATGGCCGAGAACATCACGGCCTGCCTGCCGGCGATCGACACGCCGGAGAACATCCGCGCCGCCGAGATCGCGACGCGCGAATTGAATGCCGGCTTCCTCAACGTCATCCTCGAGGGGCGCTACACGGAGGGTTTCCTGGCGTGGTCCGGCAAGGATGCGCCGAAATTCACCGCCGACGAACTGAAGATCATTTCGGCGCCGGTCGATTTCGTCGGCCTCAACATCTACGCGCCGCAAGCGTATGTCGTCGCGTCGGACCGCGCGACCGGATTCGACGTGCTGCCGATGCCGTCCTCGTTCCCGCACATGAGCTCACCCTGGCTGCTGGTCGGTCCGGAGACGGCCTATTGGGTGCCGAAGCTCGCCGCCAAGATCTGGAATCTCCAGACCATCTACATCACCGAGAACGGCACCTCCTCGGACGACAAGCTGACCGCCGATGGCAAGGTCCACGACCTCGACCGCGTGATGTATCTGCGCAACTATCTCGCCCAGCTGCAGCGCGCAACGTCCGAGGGCGTGCCCGTGAAGGGCTACTTCCTGTGGAGCCTGCTGGACAATTTCGAGTGGGTGTTCGGCTACAAGCAGCGCTTCGGCATCTATCACGTCGACTTCGACACCCAGGTGCGCACGCCCAAGCTCAGCGCGTCGTACTACCATCACGTGATCAGCCGCAACGCCGTGAGCGCGTGAAGCGCCGCGACGCCACCCGGGGTCCCGCCGGGCGCAGTCCGCGCCATTCAGGCGGCCGATGTGCCGTCGGCATCCGACGCATTGAGTGTCGGCGCGCCGGCCTTCACGTCGCGATTGCAAATCCATGATGCGGAAAGCACACCTCGTGCGACTCTTTTGCGCGCATGCCGTTTTCGTGGCGAAAGCTGGCTGCAGATGACGTAAACCGGCAATCTGCCGGCCCCTCAAGCGAGTTTTCCAGCATGCAAGTTTCCGTTGTTTGTCCGCCAGCCGTCCGCGCGGGCGTTCTGTTCTGCGTCCTCGGAGTGATCGCTGGCTCCAGCGCCTGGGCCCAGGGAGCCGCGAACGATGCGGCCAAGCCCGCCACGGAGCAGTCTGCCGCGCCGACGGCCGAAAAGCCCGTAGAGTCCGAGCCGAAACCCGCGGTTGCTCAAACCAGGCCCGCCGAGCAGCCCTCGGATGCCGCCGGCAAGCTTGCGGCCGAGCCTAAGAAGACGGCCGAGAAGCCCGGCGAGCCAGCCGCTGCGGACACCAAACCCGTTCAGGCCACAGACAGCGCGAGCCAGCAGCCGGCGGACAAAGTATCAACCGAAAAAACCGCGACGGATGCTGCGGCCGAGAGCAAGCCGGCCGAGGCCAAATCCGAGACCAAGGTCGAACCGAACTCCGGCACCGACGTCGGCCAGAAGCCGGCCGTGACCGAGTCGAAACCGGCAGAGCCCGCTCCGGCCGTTCAGCCCGCCGCCGTCGCCAAGGACGCGCCCGCACCGGAGAAAGCCGAAGAGAAGGCTGCGGAGAGCAAGCCCGCAGCCGCGGCGCCCGCCGAAAAGCCGGCTGCCGCCGCCGAGGTGAAGCCCGCGGTTGCGCCGGCCGAGCCCAAGACATCCGCGCCGCCGGCCGCAGTTTCTTCCGCGGCCACGCCGGGGAAGGCGGCTGCGAAGCAGGACACCGCGTCCCCGTCGGCCAAGCCCGGACGGCACGGCCACGCGCATGCCCAACATGCCGAGGACGACGCCAAGCCCGCCAAGCGCGAGCAACGCGTCCGCAAGCCCAAGAGCGAACAGAAGAGCGAAATGAAGCGGGAGGCGAAGAGGCGGGGTGTGAACTGCAAGAGCTTCCGCACCTATGACGCGGAGAAGGGCATCTACCGCGGCTACGACGGGCGCGTTCACACCTGCTCGTAACGGGCCGATAAGGGGCCGATCGGCAAGCGCGCGGATCGGCGGCGGCCAAGACCGCCACCGGTGAGCACGGCCGATCACACCATCAACGCGGCATCGGCGGCTGAATGCCCGAGGTGTTGCGGGTAAAGAGTGTCCCGAACGTCGAGCCCTGCGGCTGCGCCGGCTGCGGCCGGGCCATTCCCGTGGTGGTCCGCTGCTGCGGCGTCACGATGATCTGCTGGGGCGGGCCTGGGGGCACCGTGCCGCGTGCCTGCACCGACTGGTTGGACATTCGTGACACCAGACGCATCAGCTGATCCTGGCCGGCTTGCAGCTGCTCGATGGCGCGGGTGTGATCGCGGCTGGCCTGATCCTGCGTCGACTTGATCTGTTCGATGCCCTGCTGCAGATCGGCGATGTCACGCGCCATCCTCTGCATCAACGTCGCGGGCTCGCGGGGGCCGGTGGTGTCTTCCGCTCCCCTCAGCGAGGCATTCGACATCATGGCATCCTCGCTACCCTGCTGGGCTGACGCCTCGTCCTGCGGAGCTTCGCTGGCGCCCGGCATCCAACGGTCCATCAGCGAGGTGCCGGCGTCGCGCTGCGACCAGGCGACCGAGCCACCGACCAGCACGACCAGCAGAGCGAGACCCACGGCGTTGCGCCCGCGCAGCCTGCCGAGCGGTGCCTTCATCCGCGCCCAGCGGCTGGCCCCGGCGTCTGCCGCCCCGCTCGTGCTCGCTGCCGCCGCGGCATCCGCCGCCACGCCGGGCCTCTCGATCGCCGCGAGCCGCGTATCGATCCGGGTCAGCACCTCACGCAGGACCCGCCGGTACAGTTGATCATAGCTTGTCTTCTCGGGCTTCCCAGGGGCGAGGCCGATCTCGCTCTGATCAATCTGTTGCACGTTCTGTGTGGACTGCATTGCTGATCCCCAAACCCTTGGCCCGCCGCCGACGCCGATGTTCTCTTTGAATTTTCAAACGTGACTCGACCCGCCGCTTTGGCCGAAAGCAAGACAGCGTCGTGACGAGGAGGGGGCCTTTTCGGACCATCTCTCCCTCGCTGCAGCGCCAGTCGATCGCTTCGAGAGGCCTGAATCGCCCTCTTGTTGCGCGCTGCCGAGCCTTCGAGGTACTATCCGACCGATGTTCTTGGGGGGATTGGGGCCGGTGCAAAGCTTGATTGTCATTGCGCGCGCAATGTTGTGCGCAGCGTTCGTCGTCCTGTCCGCTCACGCGCAGGCCGTGCCTCTGGATGAGGCCACGCGCAAGGCTGAACTGATGGCGGCCTGGCAGGCGGCGAGCCAAGCGGGCACCGACGGACCAAGCGACATCGTGCTGATCGACCAGGGCACGCTGAAGCTGCCGGCCGACTACTTCTACGTCCCGAAGAACGAAGGCCTGCGGGTCCTTCGCGCGCTCGGCAACGTCGTCAACGACGCGACCTTCGTCGGGCTGGTCGTCGGCAGACGCCAGAACGACGACTGGATGGTGGTCATCAAGCACATCAAGGAAGGCTACATCAAAGACGACGACGCCAAGAGCTGGAACGCGGACGATCTGCTGAGCAACCTTCGCGCCGGCGCCGACGAGGCGAACAAGGACCGTGCGGCGCGCGGATTTCCGGAAATGGCCGTGGTCGGCTGGGTCGAGCCGCCGGCCTACGACGCCACGACGCATCGTCTCGTCTGGTCGCTGCTCGCCAAGGAGAAGGGCCAGCCCGACGATGCGCCGAAGAACGTCAACTACAACACCTACGCACTCGGGCGTGACGGCTATTTCAGCCTGAACCTCCTGTCCGGCTCGGAGCGGATCGCGGGCGACAAGGCGGTGGCGCACGAGCTGCTGTCCGATCTCTCCTACAATGCCGGCAAGCGTTATGAGGATTTCAGTGCCAGCACGGATCGGATCGCCGAATATGGATTGCTGGCGCTGGTCGGCGGCGTTGCCGCGAAGAAGCTCGGGCTGCTGGCGCTGGCCGGTGCGTTCGTCCTGAAGTTCGCCAAGATCATCATCTTCGCCGTCGTCGGCGCCGGGGCCGCTGTCATGAACTTCCTGCGCCGCAAGCCGCGCGGCGACAACGCGGGCGGGCCGACGTGAAGGCTCTCCTGCTGATCCTGTTCTCCGGCCTGAAATGGGGGAAGCTCGCCATGAGCGGCGGCACGATGCTGCTGTCGCTGGTCGTCTATGCCGGCATCTGGGGCTGGCGCTATGCCGCCGGCTTCATTGCGCTCCTGTTTGCCCATGAGATGGGACACTACGTCGCCGCACGTCAGCGCGGCCTCGACGTCGGCGCTCCCGCCTTCATCCCGTTCGTCGGCGCCTGGATCGCGCTCAAGGAGCAGCCGGTCGACGTCGAGACGGAGGCCTATGTGGCACTCGCCGGTCCGCTAGTCGGGACCGCGGCCGCGCTTGCGGTCTATCTGTGGGCGCGATCGGACGACAGCAATCTGCTGCTTGCGATCGCCTATTCCGGCCTGTTCCTCAACCTGTTCAACCTGCTGCCGATCTCGCCGCTGGACGGCGGCCGCGTCACCAGCGTGCTGAGTCCGCGCATCTGGCTGCTTGGCGTTCCCATGCTGCTGGCCTTGATGCTCTATCGGCCGAGCCCGATGCTGATCATCATCGCCATCCTCGCAGCCCCGCAACTGATGAAGGCCTGGCGCTACGATCCCGGCGCGCCCGAGAACGTCGCCTATTATGGCACGACGCTGCAGACGAAGCTCGAATATGCCGGGACTTATCTCGCGATCGCGGCGCTTCTCGCCGTCATGACCTACGACGTGCACGAGATGCTTGGGCACGTGCGTCAGTTTGGCTGAGTTGAGGTTGCCGCTTCAGTCGAGAAGCTTCATGTAGGTCAAAGGGCACCGCCTCGTCGTAAGGGATCGCCTCGTCGTAAGGACGTGGCCCTCTTCAACTCGGAATATCCGCTGCTGCAATGCAGCGGATATATTTGGTCCGCGCGCAGGAACCATGCAGTCCTGTAAGACATTCCGTGAGCCATGAGCGCGGCGCGCTATCACAATGCGCTGAGCGCAGAGCACGTCTCGGGATGTTCCCTTGCTCACTGGCATGTGGGAGACCAAAGTCGAGCCTGCCCGTCAGAGGCATAAGGATTCGGGAGGTTTCATGATTTCGCTCAAGTCCATCTTGCTTGCGAGCTGCGCAACTGCGCTCGTCTCCTCGGCCGCCTGGGCCGCAGACCCGATCAGGATCGGTGTCATCTCCGAGGCACAGGCCGTCGCCGGCTCGTCGATCGCACCCGCAGCGCAATTGGCCGCCGAGGAGATCAACGCCAAGGGCGGCATCGACGGGCGCAAGATCGAGATCGTCGTCTACGACAATCACTCCTCCTCGGCGGAATCGGTGCGCGCCTTCCAGCGCGCCGTCAGCGAGGACAAGGTCAACGCGGTCATCGCGAGCTACATCTCCGAGGTCGTGCTGGCGCTGGAGCCGTGGGCAGGGCGCCTCAAGACGCTGATGATCACGCCCGGTGCCGCGTCCGACGTCATCACCCAGAACATCGCCAAGAACTACGACCAGCTCAAATACACCTTCCACGGCTATCTGACCTCGACCTCGTTGGCCGGCCTCGTCTGCGACGCGGCCAAGGACCTGCTGGTCGAGCCCTACAAGATGAAGACCGCGGTGATCATGAGCGAGGACGCGGCGTGGACGACGCCGCTCGACGCCGGCTACGAGAAATGCCTGCCGGAGATCGGGCTCAAGGTCGTCGACCATATCCGCATGTCGCCTGACACCACCGACTTCACGCCGATCTTCAACAAGATCGAGGGCCTGAAGCCGGACGTCATGATCACCGGCATCTCGCATGTCGGCACCCAGCCGACCGTGCAGTGGAAGAGCCAGCAGGTGCCGATCCCGATGTTCGGCATTTCCTCGCAGGCGACCAACTCGACCTTCTGGAAAGACACCAACGGCGCCGTCGAGGGCGTCATGTACAATGCCGTGTCGGGACCGGGCGTCGCGGTGACGCCGAAGACGCTGCCGTTCGTGGAGGCCTATCAGAAGAAGTTCGGAAACTTCCCGTCCTATGCCGGCTACACCTCCTATGACGACGTCTACATGATCGCGGATGCGATCCATCGGGCCGGCGGCACCGATCCCGACAAGATGGTCGAGGCGATGGAAGCGACCGACTATGTCGGGACGATCGGCCGCATCGCCTTCAAGCCGAAGGGCGACCCGAACCCGCACGCGCTGCGGACCGGAAAGGGCTACATCACCGGGCTGATGCTGCAATGGCAGAACGGCAAGCAGGTCAACGTCTGGCCCAAGGAGCTCGCCGCCGGCACCGCCACCTGGCCGTCCTTCATCAAGCTCAAGGCGGCCAGCAACTGACGCATCGCGGGCCGCTCCTTCAAGGAGCGGCCCATTTTCTTGGTGCCTCAGTCTGACGTTGCAGGTCGATTTTCAATGCTTTTCTGGCAGATCTTGATCGATGGCTTTGCCATCAGCGCGCTGTATGCCCTCGGCGCGACCGGCTTCACACTGATCTTCGGTGTCTCGGGCGTGCTCAACCTTTCCCACGGCGCCATCATGGTCGGCGCCGCGGTTGCAGCCTGGGCTGCCGCCAGCGAATTCGGTGTCGGGCCCTACACCGGCGCGCTGATCGGAGTCCTCGCCGGCTTCATTTTGGCCTTCGCCACCTACTTCATCGCCGTCAGGCCGATCCAGCGCTCCAAGGTGATTGCTGAATCGGAGAAGGAGATCTTCATCCTGACCGCGACGCTGCTGTGGGGCATCATCATCCAGGAGGCGATCGCATATTTCTTCACCAACAATGCCAAGACCGTGCTGCCGATCGTCGAGGGCGTCACCACGGTGTTCGGCGTGCGCACACCACGCAACGAATACTTCACCGCCGTGATCTGCTGGGTGGCCATCGGGCTGTTGTGGTTCCTGGTCAACCGCACCAGGCGCGGCAAGGCTGTCATGGCGGCGTCGATGAATCCGCGCGGCGTCACCTTGCTGGGCATCGAACTATCGTCGATCTACCTCACCGTCTGGGCCATCTACGGCCTGCTGGCGGGGGTGGCCGGCATCCTGCTCGGCATGTTCTTGGGGGTCAGCTCCTACAGCGTCGGGCCGCTGACGGCGAGCGCGTTCTCGATCGTGGTGCTCGGCGGCCTCGGCAGCGTGTCGGGCTCCCTGATCGCGGCCTATGTGGTGGGCTATCTCGAGACCGGAACGGCCTATCTGATCTCGCCGGCCTACCGGACGATCCCGGCGCTGCTGCTGCTCGTCGTCGTCATGTATCTGCGCCCGCAAGGGCTGTTCGGACGGAGGTGAGCATGCCTGCATTCGTTACGTCGCGGCTGTTCTGGATCGCGCTCCTGACCGTGATCGTGGCTCTGGTCCTGCCGGCCTACGTCTCGGGCTACGTCCTCGGGCTGCTGACGGTCGCGTACTACACGGCCGTGTTCGCGATGTCCTGGGACCTGCTGTTCGGCTTCGCCGGCGAGGTCAATTTCGGACCGACCTTCCTGATCGGCGTCGGCGCCTATACGGCCGGCATTCTCGATGCGCACTTCTCGCCGGGCCTGTCGATCTGGCTGTGCATCGCCGCCGGCGCCCTGGCGGCGGTCGTCGGCGGCGTCGTGCTGGCGCTGCCGGCGCTGCGCGTCAGCGGGCCGTATTTTGGCCTGACGACGCTGGTCGCCGTGCTGATGCTGCAGAACTTCATCGTCGTCGCCGCGGGGCTGACCGGCGGCGAGATCGGCCTCGCCGTGCCGGACGTGATCTCGATCGACGCCAAAACCAACTACTGGATCGCGCTCGGCTTCATGCTGGTGAGCGGTGCGATCCTGTTCGGCTTGTCGCGCAGCGCCATCGGGCTGATCCTGCAGGCGAGCGGGCAGGACAAGATCCAGGCCGGCGCGCTCGGCTTCAATGTCACCAAGCACAAGCTCGCCGCCTTCGTCGTCAGCGCGTTCTTCTCCGGGCTCGCCGGCGCACTGATGGTGTTCTACATGGGCACGGCCTCGGTCTCGACCTTTGTCGATGTCGGCGTCGGCGTGCAGATCATCATCGCCGCGGTGCTCGGCGGCCGCCGCACCGTCATCGGCGCCGCGATCGGCGCGATCTTCCTGATCGGCATGGGCGAGCTGCTGCGGCCGCTCGGCGAGCTCGCCACCCTGATCGTCTCGGTGATCGCGCTCGTGGTCATCCTGTTCTTCCCCGACGGCTTCCTCGGCATGATCAGGGGAGGGGCCAAAGCATGAAACAAGGCATGAGCAGCGCTCCGATGCTGGAAGTCAGCGGCCTCACCAAGCGCTTCGGGGGCCTCGTCGCCGTCAAGAATTTGAGCTTCTCGATCCGCCGGGGTGAGATCCTCGGCCTGATTGGGCCGAACGGCTCGGGCAAGTCGACCGCGATGAAGAGCGTCATGGGCGTCGAGCGGCCGACCGCGGGCTCGGTCAGGCTCGACGGCATCGAGCTCGCCGGCCTGCCGTCGCACCGCATCGCGCGCATGGGCGTCGGGCTGGTGTTCCAGCATTCGCGGCCGCTGGCGCGCCAGACCGTGCTGGAGAACATCAAGGTCGCGCTGCTGCCGGACAAGTTGACGCGGCTGTTCGCCGACAAGGACGTCGATGCCAGGGCGCGCGCTATCGCCGAGCGCGTCGGCCTCGGCGGCGTCATCGACCGGCGGCCGCCGACGCTGGCGTTTGCCGATCTGCGCCGGCTCGAGCTCGCCAAGGCTGTCGCGCGCAGCCCGAAGCTGGTGCTGGTCGACGAACCCTTCGCCGGCCTCACGGCGTCCGAGGTCGCCGACTTCTCCGAGCTCATCCGCGAATTCCGCGACGACGGCCACGCGGTGCTGCTGGTCGACCACAACGTCAAGAGCGTGTCGGCACTGGTCGACCGCGTGCTGGCGATGTATCTCGGCGAGAAGATCGCCGAGGGCAGGGCGACCGAGGTGATGCAGGACGAGACCGTCCGCCGGGTCTATCTCGGCGGCGCGCTGGTCTCGACCGCGCGGCCGGAGGCGAGCTTCAAGGACGTCACGCCGGCGCTGCAGGTCGACAAGGTCGGCGTGCTCTACGGCAAGGCGCAGGCGCTGCAGGACGTCTCGCTGCACGTCCATGAGGGCGAGTTCGTCTCGGTCGTCGGCCTCAACGGCGCCGGCAAGACGACGCTGTTCAACGCGATCTCGGGCCTGGTGCCGTATTCGGGCGACGTGAAGTGGGCAGGGCGCAGCCTTGCCGGCGGCACGGCGGCGCAGATCGCCCGCTCAGGCATCGTGCAATGTCCGGAAACGCGCGAATTGTTCGGCGACATGAGCGTGCGCGAAAATCTCGAGCTCGGCGGCAATGCGCTGTCCGACGCCGAGCGTGCCGAGCGGCTCGAATGGCTGTTCGGTCTGTTTCCGATCCTCAAGTCGCGGCAGCCGCAGCTGGCGCGCACGCTGTCCGGCGGCGAGCAGCAGATGCTGGCGATCGCGCGCGCACTGATGATGAAGCCGAAGCTCCTGATCCTCGACGAGCCGACGCTCGGACTTGCGCCGGTGATCCTAGAGACGTTGTCGAAGGCGCTCGATCGACTGCGCGAGACCACCAAGATCACGGTGCTGCTCGGCGAACAGAACGTCACCTTCGCGCTCCCGCACGCCGACCGCGTCTACGTGCTGGATCATGCCAAGATCGTCTGGGAAGGCCCGCCGGATCGGTTCGAGGCCGAAGCCGCGGCGAACTATCTGTGAGGGACGGGGGCAGGGAGCAGGGGTGTCCCTGCGCCCTGCCCGGATCTCATGAGTTCGGAGCTACGGGAAACGAGGCGGGCGCGCCTGTGGCGGCCGGGGCGCGAGGCGCGCCGCGGCGCCGACGGTCGTCGGCTCGGTCTTCGCTGCGCGGAACGCGCGTGCGAGCTGGTCCTGGCTGGCCTGCAGCTGTTCGATCGCCCTGGCGTGATCGCGGTTGGCCTGCTCCTGGCTGGACTTGAACTCCTGAAACCCGCTCTGCAGTTCGGCCACGTCATGCGCGATCTTGTCGATCAGCGGCGCGACGTCCCGGTCGGGAGCAGAGGGCACGTCATGCTCCGGCGTAGCCTCCGCCATCGCGGAGGATGGATCGCTGGCGCGCGTTGAGGTCGATGCCGATGACGTCTCCGGTGTTGGTGAAACGGATGGTGATGGTGAGGCAGGGCCCGTCTCGGCCGCACTCGATCCGTTCGCCGCCGTCTCCAGCGCCACCGGCGGATTCGCCGCCTGAGCATTCTCACGCCGGATGGATTGAACCGCCGCTTCGATCCGGTCGGTGACGGAGGTGATGGTCTCGGTATGGTCCCGCGCCAGGGTGATGGCAGCGCCGATGAGCCCGGCCGAGGCCATCAGCGTGATCATGGCCCGCAATACGGGCCGGCGCCGGGCCGGAGGAGGCGTTTCCACGTGCTCGCTGCCTGCAGCGGGTTCGATAGCCTCGACCGCATCAGCGGCGGCCTGGGCCTCGATGTCGGCGATCCGCTGATCGATACGTGCGCGCACCTCGGCCAGCACCCGCTGATAGATCTCCTCGCAGACAGCGTCGTCAGGCGGCAGCGCGACATCACCCGGATCAACTTCCTTCGACGTCGACTGAACTGGCATGTCTTCGGATCCCATTCACGATACGCCCGTGCCCAATCCTGAAGGATGCGGTTTTGACCTCTGGGCTTTGACCAAACGAAGACTGCGGGGTGACGAGGCGGGGGCGATTTCGCACAGGCGCCGACGTGCGCTGGGCGGGCCGATGTGCGGCTTCCACCGTCAGGCAGTCGTCCATAGCCAATTCGCATAAGGTATATTATGGAATATTTATATGCGTAGCGAGTTCAACGACTTGGCGCCAAATCCTCGAATTTGCGGCAGCCGCGGGCCCTTCAGAACCCCCGGCCAGCCCGAGCTGACGGGCGTTCGCCATAGCCGAGACTCGCGCTGCGCATGACCTGCTGCGAACGCCGATATTGCTGCTGCGGCTCATCGCTGCAATAAGCGCAGACGACGTCGCTGATGTCGCTGGATTCGTCCGGCGATGCTTGCGGCGGCGCGATGCAACAAGAAGAAGCTTCTCCAGGGAGAAACGAGCATGAGCCTGTCACGACGCGCGCTGTTGAAGGCCTCCGCGGCGACAGCCGTACTGGGTGGAATTGGCACCGTCGCAGCGCCGCATGTGGCGCGCGCGCAGAGCGCCGAGTTCACCTACAAATACGCCAACAACCTGCCCGACTCCCATCCGCTCAACGTCCGCGCCAAGGAGATGGCGGCGGCGATCAAGGCCGAGACCGCCGGCAAGTTCGACCTGCAGATCTTCCCGAACAACCAGCTCGGTTCCGACACGGACATGCTGAGCCAGATCCGCTCCGGCGGCGTCGAGTTCTTCACGCTGTCCGGCCTGATCCTGGCGACCCTGGTGCCGGCCGCGTCGATCAACGGCATCGGCTTCGCGTTCCCGGACTACGACACGGTCTGGAAGGCCATGGACGGCGATCTCGGCGCCTACGTGCGCGGCCAGATCAACAAGGCCGGCCTCGTGGTCATGGACAAGATCTGGGACAACGGCTTCCGTCAGACGACGTCGTCGACCAAGCCGATCAATGGGCCCGACGACCTCAAGGGCTTCAAGATCCGCGTGCCAGTGTCGCCGCTGTGGACCTCGATGTTCAAGGCGTTCGAGGCCGCGCCCGCCTCGATCAATTTCAGCGAGGTCTATTCGGCGCTGCAGACCAAGGTGGTCGAGGGCCAGGAAAACCCGCTGGCGATCATCTCGACCGCCAAGCTCTACGAGGTACAGAAATACTGCTCGCTGACCAACCACATGTGGGACGGCTTCTGGTTCCTGGCGAACCGCCGCGCCTGGGAGGCCGTGCCGGCCGACATGCGCGCGATCGTCGCCAAGCACATCAACGCGGCCGCCGTGAAGGAGCGTGAGGACGTCGCCAAGCTCAATGCCGGCCTGCAAGCAGAGCTCGCGTCGAAGGGCCTGACCTTCAATCAGCCCAACGTCGCGCCGTTCCGCGACAAGCTGCGTACCGCCGGCTTCTATGCCGAGTGGAAGGGCAAATATGGCGACGAGGCCTGGGCGCTGCTGGAAAAGGCCGTCGGCAAGCTGTCGTAACCTAGAGCGTGATCCGGAAAAGTGGGACCGGCTTTCCGAAACGATCATGCTCAAAACAAGAATGACGTAGACGCGTTCGGGTGACGTCATGGCGCATGCCGAGTTCACGGAAATTGCGATCAGCGAGGTGGTCATCGAGATCCCTCGCCGCCGGTCCTGGCTCGATGGCTTGGATGCCTTGCTGGGTCTCCTGGTCGAGATCCCAGCCGCGCTGCTGGTCGTGGCCGAGATCGTCATCCTGTTCGCGGGCGTCGTGGCGCGCTACGTCCTGCACCGGCCGCTGATCTGGTCGGACGAGCTGGCCTCGATCCTGTTCCTGTGGCTCGCTATGCTCGGCGCTGCGGTTGCGTTCCGCCGCGGCGAGCACATGCGGATGACGGCAATGGTGGCGCGCGCCAGCCCCGGCTTGCGCGCCTATCTCGATCTGGTCGCGACGAGCGCGGCGCTGGCGTTCCTTGTCATGATCGCCTGGCCGTCCTGGGAGTACGCCTACGAGGAAAGCTTCATCACGACGCCGGCGCTGCAGATCGAAAACATCTGGCGCGCCGCCGCGCTGCCGGTCGGCATCGGACTGATGGCGCTGTTCGCCCTCGTCCGTCTCGCCCGCACGGCCAGCGTCAGGATGATGCTGCTGGCTGTCGTCTCTATCGCAGCGATCATCGCGCTGTTCTGGGTGGCGCAGCCGCTGCTGAAGCCGCTCGGCAACATCAACCTCGTGATCTTCTTCGTCGGCGTGGTCGGCTTGTGCGTCTTCGCCGGCGTGCCGATCGCGTTCGCCTTCGGGCTCGCGATCTTCGGCTATCTGGCGCTGACGACGCGTACGCCGCTGATGGTGCTGGTCGGGCGCATGGACGAGGGCATGAGCCATCTCATCCTGCTGTCGGTGCCGCTGTTCGTCTTTCTCGGCCTGCTGATCGAAATGACCGGCATGGCCCGCGCCATGGTCGCGTTCCTGGCGAGCCTCTTGGGTCACGTCCGCGGCGGGCTACATTACGTGCTGGTCGGCGCGATGTATCTCGTCTCGGGCATTTCCGGCGCCAAGGCGGCCGACATGGCGGCGGTCGCGCCGGTGCTGTTTCCGGAGATGAAGGCGCGCGGCGCCAAGCCCGGCGATCTCGTCGCCCTGCTCGCCGCCACCGGCGCACAGACCGAGACAATCCCGCCGAGCCTGGTGCTGATCACGATCGGCTCCGTCACCGGCGTCTCGATCGCGGCGCTGTTCACCGGCGGCCTGCTGCCGGGCGTGGTGCTGGCGATCACGCTGTGCGCGCTGGTGTGGTGGCGTTACCGCAACGAGGACATGAGCGGTGTCCGCCGCGCGACCGGAGCCGAGATCGGCAAGGCCTTCATCGTCTCGCTCCCTGCCCTGGCCCTGCCCTTCGTGATCCGCGCTGCCGTCGTCGAGGGCGTCGCGACGGCGACGGAGGTCTCGACCATCGGCATCGTCTATGGCGTGCTGGCGGGCCTGCTGGTCTATCGCCGCTTCGACTGGCGCCGGCTGATGCCGATGCTGATCGAAACGGCGGCGCTGTCCGGCGCCATCCTGCTGATCATCGGGACGGCGACCGGCATGGCCTGGGGCCTGACGCAGTCCGGCTTCTCACGCGCGCTGGCGGCGGCGATGACCGGGCTGCCGGGCGGCCCGGCGACGTTCATCGCGGTCTCGATCGTCGCCTTCACGATCCTGGGCAGCGTGCTCGAGGGCATCCCGGCGATCGTGCTGTTCGGGCCGCTGCTGTTTCCGATCGCGCGTGCCGTCGGCGTGCACGAGGTGCATTATGCCATGGTGATCATCCTGGCGATGGGAATTGGTCTGTTCGCACCGCCGTTCGGGGTCGGATATTACGCCGCCTGCGCGATCGGCCGGGTCGATCCCGCGGAGGGCATCCGCCCGATCTGGGGCTACCTGCTGGCGCTTCTCATCGGCCTCGTCATCGTTGCGATTTTTCCGTGGATTTCGATCGGGTTCCTGTAAACTCTTCAGATGACGAGGGAGGGTGGTGATGAGCACGAACCAGTATCAGCTCGGTCTGGACAAGACGCCGGCCAACTACGTGCCGCTGACCCCGCTCAGCTTCCTGGCGCGCAGCGCGGCCGTCTATCCCGACCACGTCAGCACGGTCTATGAAGGCCGCAGCTTCACCTGGCGCCAGACCTATGACCGCTGCCGGCGCTTCGCGTCGTACCTCGCGGGCCGCGGCATCGGCGTCGGCGACACCGTGGCGGCGATGCTACCGAACATCCCCGCGATGAACGAGGCGCATTTTGCCGTGCCGATGGCCGGCGCCGTGCTCAACACGCTCAACATCCGCCTCGATGCGTCCTCGATCGCGTTTCAGCTCGACCACGGCCAGGCCAAGATCATCCTGGTCGATCCGGAATTCTCCGGCGTGATCAGCGAGGCGCTCAAGCTGATGAGCGGCCCCAAGCCGTTCGTGATCGATGTCGACGATGCCTCCTATGCCGGCGGCAGCCGCATCGGCGAGATCGAGTACGAAGCAGCCGTCGCCTCGGGCGATCCCAGCTTCGAGCCGCGCCGTCCCACCGACGAATGGGACGCGATCGCGATGAGCTATACGTCTGGCACGACGGGCAATCCCAAGGGCGTCGTCACCCATCACCGCGGCGCGTACCTCAACGCCGTCAGCAACATCCTCGCCGGCGGGCTCGGCCAGCATCCGGTCTATCTCTGGACCCTGCCGATGTTCCACTGCAACGGCTGGTGCTTCCCCTGGACCATGGCCGCTGCGGCCGGCGTCAATGTCTGCCTGCGCAAGGTCGAGCCGACCAGGATCTTCGAGCTGATCAAGACCCACGGCGTGACGCATATGTGCGGCGCGCCGATCGTCTACAACGTCCTGATCAACGCGCCCGACGCGCCCAAGGGCAAGCGCGACAAGCCGGTGGTGGGGCTGATCGCGGGCGCCGCGCCGCCGGTCGCCGTGCTCGAAGGTGCCGAGAGCATCGGCATCAAGCTGACCCATGTCTACGGCCTGACCGAGGTCTACGGCCCCGCCTCGGTCTGCGCCGAGCAGCCCGGCTGGGACGACCTGCCGGCGCCTGAGCGCGCGCGGCTGAAGCGGCGCCAGGGCGTGCCCTATCCGCTGCAGGAAGCCGTCACCGTGCTCAATCCGGAGACGATGCAGGAGGTGCCGCGCGACGGCGAGACCATCGGCGAGGTGATGTTCCGCGGCAACATCGTCATGAAGGGCTATCTCAAGAACGAGAAGGCGACGCAGGAAGCGTTTGCCGGTGGTTGGTTCCACACCGGCGACCTCGGTGTGCTCGACCAACAAGGCTACGTCATCATCAAGGACCGCTCCAAGGACATCATCATCTCCGGCGGCGAGAACATCTCCTCGGTCGAGGTCGAGGACATCCTCTACAAGCACCCCGCCGTGATGTTCGCGGCCGTCGTCGCCAAGCCCGATCCAAAATGGGGCGAAGTCCCCTGTGCCTTCGTCGAGCTGAAGGACGGCGCGCAGGCGACCGAGGCCGAGATCATCGCCTATTGCCGCAGCCACATGTCCGGATTCAAGACGCCGAAGGTGGTAGTGTTCGGCCCGATCCCGAAGACGTCGACGGGCAAGATCCAGAAATTCCTGCTGCGCAACGAGGTGAACTCGGCCAAGGCGATCTCGGCGTAGGTGCCCATGAGTAGGGCGGGTTAGCGCCTCGGCGCGTAACCCGCCGTCCTTGACGCCAGAATGGCGGATTGCGCTCCGCTAATCCGCGCTACGCACTGCGCTCGCAATGACGAAAATGATCAAGAGCCCCTGCTCTTCTCCGAATAATATTGCGGCGCCTCGCGTCGGTCGTACATGCCGTAGTCGCGGGTGACTTCGACGACGCGGATGTTGTCGGCGCCGGGTTCGGTGAGCAGGCGCGTGCTCATGGCAATGCCCCTAGCTTCGTCCGGCAGTTCGATGAGATGCGCGAAGCGTTCTTCCCGGTAGACGCTGGAGAAGCTCGCGACCGGCAGGTCCTTCACGCCGCTCAATTGCGGGGCCGCCGTCTCGACGGCCAGCACATAGGTCGGCGCACGCCGCTTCGGATCGTTGTAGGTGCCACGCCGCTCCGGCTGCCACGCCGCCTGCCCCGGCCTCACCTCGTGGACCAACTCCGCGACGCGCAGGCGGTAGTCGGAGAACACCTTGTCGCGGCCGAGGGTCTGGATGTCGTGATGATGGGCATGGACGCGCCAGGCGGTCATGGCGCCCTCGTCCTGCCAGATCTGGTAGGACAGGATCAGATTGTCGCGCGACAGGCTCCGGAAGCGGTCGAGGAACAGGCAGCCGCCGAGCGCATCGAGCTCGGGCCGCAGCGCCGCGGCGAGTTGCAGATACTGGTCGAGGCGGCCCGGCTTGACCTCAACCTCGAAGAACAGCGACAGCATGGCAGCGTCTCCGTGTTTTTGGACGTCGGCTGAACTTCAAACGCGGTGGCCATCGCAGCCGGCCGCGCATGAAGGTCATTGCGAGCGAAGCGAGGCAATCCAGAAGCATTCCGACGACTCTGGATTGCTTCGTCGCCTTCGGCTTTTCTCAATGACGGCCTTGGCCGACGGACGATCGCCCTACCCGACCTCCAGCCGCATCCCGTCATAGGCCGGCACCACGCCCGCCGGCAGGCTCTGGCGCAGCACCTCGTAGTCGAGATCGGCGGTCATGTTGGTGATGACGGCGCGCTTCGGCTTGAAGCGCTCGATCCAGGCCAGAGCGTCGTTGACCGAGAAATGGCTCGGATGCGAGGCAGGGCGCAGGCCGTCGACGATCCAGAGGTCGAGATCCTCCAGCGCGCCCCAGCTCTCCTCGGGGATGTCGTTGAGGTCCGGCGTGTAGGCGGCATCGCCGATGCGATAGCCGAGCGCGGGGATGTTGCCGTGCTGGACCAGGAACGCCGTCAGCTTCAGCTCGCCGCCCTTGCCTTCCACCGCCTGGGTCTCGCCCGCCTCGATCGCGTGCTGGGTCAGGATCGGCGGATAGTCGCTTCCCGGTGGCGAGATGAAGCAATAGGAGAACCGGTGCATGATGTCTTTCGCGGTCGACTGGTTCAGGTAGACAGGAATGCGCCGGCGCTGATGCATCACCACCGAGCGCAGATCGTCGATACCATGGGTCTGGTCGGCGTGCTCGTGCGTGAGAAACACCGCGTCGATGTGATCGACGTTGGTGTCGATCAACTGCTCGCGCAGATCCGGCGACGTGTCGATCACGACCCGCGTGACGCCATGGGCTCCGCAGCGCTCAGCCAGAAGCGAGCAGCGCCTGCGGCGGTTCTTCGGGTTGCTGGGATCGCAGGCGCCCCACCCCAGCGCCGGGCGCGGCACGCCGGCCGATGAGCCGCAGCCGAGGATGGTGAGCGTCGTCGTCATGCAGGCACCTCGGGCCGCGGCACCTTGGAGAACAGCTTGAAGAAGGTCTCGGTGGTCTGGCGCGAGAATTCCTCGAACGAGACGCCGCGGGTTTCCGCCAGCACCTTCGCCGTCTCGACGACGTAGGCCGGCTCGTTGCGCTTGCCGCGGAACTTGCCGGGCGCGAGATACGGCGCGTCGGTCTCGACCATGATGCGGTCGGCCGGCACCTCGGCGGCCAGCGCGCGAAGTGCGTCCGACTTCTTGAACGTCACGATGCCCGTGAACGAGATGTGCAGTCCGAGGTCGATCGCCTTCATCGCCAGCTCACGCCCGCCGGTGTAGCAATGCAGCACGGCCTGGAAAGGTCCGCGCGCCATCTCCTCCTCGAGGATGCGGCTGCACTGCTCGTCCGCTTCGCGGGTGTGGATCACCAGCGGCAGGCCGGTTTCGCGGGCGGCTGCGATATGCGCGCGGAACCCGCGCTCCTGGGCGTCCTTCGAGCCGTGATCATAGAAGTTGTCGAGTCCGGCCTCGCCGAGCGCAACCACCTTGGGGTGATCGGTCAGCGCGATCAGCTCCTCGGCCGGAATGCCGTCCTCCTCATCCGCATTGTGCGGATGGGTGCCGACCGAGCAGAACACGTTCTCGAACCGCTCGGCGATGGCGAGCAGCTCGGGCAAGCGCCGCACCCGCGTCGAGATCGTCACCATGCGGCCGACGCCGGCGGCGGCGGCACGCGTGACGATGCCATCCAGATCCTCGGCGAAATCCGGAAAATCCAGATGGCAATGGCTGTCGACCAGCATCACGCCGCCGTCGGCTCGATGTAGCGCGGGAACACCGCCTGCGGTGCCGGCAGCTGCGTGCCAGCCGCAATCCGGACGTCGCCGCCGAGTCGCGCAAAATTCCGTTCGTCCTCGGGAATGCCGAGGCTGTCGAGCAGCTTTGCCGACGCGGCCGGCATCACCGGCTGGGTCAGGATCGCGACCTGACGGATGACCTCGGCGGTGACATAGAGCACCGTATGCTGGCGCTGCGGATCGGTCTTCGCCAGCGCCCACGGCGCCTCGCCCGCGAAATAGCGGTTGGCCTCGGCCACGACCGACCAGACCGCATTGAGCCATTGGTGGATCTGCTGCGTCGCCATGGCTTTCCGCGCCGCGCCGATCATCGCATCGGCCTCCGCCAGGATCGCCTTGTCATTGGCCGAGAACTCGCCGGGCTCCGGCAGCACGCCGCCGAGCTGCTTTGCGATCATCGACAGCGAGCGCTGTGCGAGGTTGCCGAGGTCGTTGGCGAGATCGGCGTTGATGCGCGCGACGATCGCCTCGTGATTGTAGTTGCCGTCCTGGCCGAACGGCACTTCGCGCAGGAAGAAATAGCGCAGCTGGTCGACGCCATACTGGTCGGCAAGATTGAACGGATCGACGACGTTGCCGACCGATTTCGACATCTTCTCGCCCCTGTTGAACAGGAATCCGTGGGCATAGACCCGCTTCGGCACGGGCACGCCCGCCGACATCAGGAACGCCGGCCAGTACACCGCATGGAAGCGGATGATGTCCTTGCCGATGACGTGCACGTCGGCAGGCCAGTATTTCCAGTTCGCATCGCTCTCGTCGGGAAAGCCGACGCCGGTGATGTAGTTGGTCAGCGCGTCGACCCAGACATACATCACGTGCTCGTCGTCGTGAGGCACACGGACGCCCCAGTCGAAGGTGGTGCGCGAGATCGACAGGTCCTTCAAGCCGCCCCTGACGAAGCTGATGATCTCGTTGCGGCGCGCATCCGGCCCGATGAAATCGGGCTGGCTCTCATAGAGCGCGAGCAGCTTCTCCTGATAGGCCGACAGGCGGAAGAAATAGCTCTTCTCCTCGACCCACTCCACCGGCGTGCCCTGCGGTCCGCGGCGGACGTTGTCCTCGCCGACGACGGTCTCATCCTCGGCGTAATAGGCCTCGTCGCGTACCGAGTACCAGCCCGCATAGCTGTCGGCATAGATGTCGCCATTCTCGCGCATGCGGTTCCAGATCGCCTGGACGGAGCGATGGTGCGCGGGCTCGGTGGTGCGGATGAAGCGGTCGAACGAGACGTTCAGCCGCTCGTCCATCTCGCGGAACCGGCCGGCATTGCGGGTCGCGAGTTCGGACGGCGTCATGCCCTCGTTCTGCGCGGTCTGCACCATCTTCAGACCGTGCTCGTCGGTGCCGGTCAGGAAGTACACGTCCTTGCCGTCGAGCCGCGCAAAGCGCGCGATGGCGTCGGTCGCGATCGCCTCATAGGCGTGGCCGATATGCGGGTTGCCGTTGGGATAGGCGATCGCTGTCGTGACGTAGAAGGTGTTCTTGTCGACGGGAGCTGCGGCGACCTGCGCTACGATCTCGTCGATCTCGACGACCACGGCCTCGACCTTCGGCTTGCGGGGTGCCTTCGGCTTCGCGGCGCGTGGCGGCTTCGGCGCTTCAACGATGGCCGGCGCGACCTTCTTCGGTGCGGCCGGCTGTTTCGGAGCGGCGGGCTTCTTCGCTGCCGAAGGCTTGTTCGTTGCTGCCGCGGGCTTGGCGGCCGTCTTCTTGACCGGCGGCGTGGCGGGCTTTGCCACGGCCTTCTTGGCCGCAGACTTCGCAGCTTTCTTGACCGCTTTCTTGGCGGCGCTCTTCGAAGCTTTCTTGGCCGCGCTCGCCGCCGGGGCTTTGCTCTTGGCTTTCGCGGGCGCCGTCTTGGATTTGGCGGTCTTTTTCTTGGCGTCCTTGTCCTTCGCCGCCTTCGCCTTGGCGGCGCTGGCCTTGCCCTTCGCAGGCCCCTTGGCGGCAGCCTTCTTCGCGCCGCTCTTGCTCGCGGGCTTGCCCTTCTTCACGCTTGTCTTGCTGGCCTTCGCCACGGCAGATTCCTCTTTGACGACGTCGGTCGACGGATTGATCCTGATGATCCCGGGATGATGGTCGGTGCGGTTACCGCGTGGCTTCGGCGAGCATCCCGAACACCGAGAAAACCAGCGGTTTTCGCTCCAGATTATAGGATTCGGTGTCGCGCGCGGCGCGGACGATCTTTTCCCATACCTCCGCCAGCCGTGCAAGGCGCGGCAGTTCCGCGTTGGGATCTGCAGCCCGCAGCCGTTCCGCCACCCAGCGCTCGATGCTGTCGAGGAAGCTCGCCAGCGCGACGCGGTCGCTGGTGCCGAGCGCATCGCCCAGGGCATGCAGCTCGCCCGGGTCGATCCGGGGCAGGCTCGCGAGCAGCGCGGCGGTCCGGGACTGCAGCTGCAGCCCGTCGCCGCCCATCAGCATCAGGGTCCGCGCGACGCTGCCCTCGGAGGCCCAGGCGGCCTCGCGCAGCGCCGGATCGGCTCCGTCCATTCCGGTGGCCTCGGCCGCGGCGCTGACGACATCGTCGGTGGACAACGCCCGCAGCGCCAGCCGGCGGCAGCGCGACTTGATGGTGGCGAGCACCCGCGCCGGAGCGTGGCTGACCAGCAGGAACAGCGACTGCTGCGGCGGCTCCTCGAGGATCTTGAGCAGCGCATTGGCGGCGTTGGGATTGAGCTCGTCGACGGTGTCGACGATGCACACCCGCCAGCCCTCGACCGCCGCCGTCGAGCCGAAGAACGAGATCGTCTCGCGGGTCTCGTCCACGGTGATGACGGTGCGCAGCACGCCCTTGTCGTTGGCCGAGCGCTCCAAGGTGAGCAGCCCGCCATGAGCCTCGGAGGCGATCAGGCGCGCGACGTGGTCCTCGGCGTCGACGTACAACGAATCGGCAGCGCGCACCTCGGCGGTGGTGGGATCGCGGTGAGCCAGCACGAAGCGCGCCATGCGGTAGGCCAAGGTGGCCTTGCCGATGCCTTGTGGGCCGCCGATCAGCCAGGCATGCGCCATCCGTCCGCTGCGGTAGGCGGACAGCAGCGCCGCCTCGGCGTCGCGATGCCCGAACAAGGCGGTGGTTTCGCGTGGATGGCGGGCCGCGATCTCCGGCTCGACCTTGCGTGCGCTCATGACGCCGCCGCCACTTCCGTGAACAGGCGCTCGCGCACGGCGTCCCAAACGAGCTGCGAGACCGTTTCCGCGCTCGCCGTAGCGTCGATCAGCACGCAGCGCCGGGGATCCTCGGCGGCGATCTTGTGAAAGGCGTCGCGCAGCCCCTTGTGGAACTTGATGTCTTCGCCTTCGAACCGGTCCGGGGTTCCGGCGCCGCGCCGCGCCCCGGCACGCTGCAGACCGATCTCGACGGGAACATCGAGGATGAGGGTCAGATCCGGCTTGAGGTCGCCGATCGTCACCCGCTGCATCGCATTGAGCACGTCCGGCGCGACCTTGCCCTGGCTGCCCTGGTAGGCCCGGGTCGAATCGAAGAAGCGATCGCACAGCACCCAGCTGCCCTGGTTCAGCGCCGGCAGAATCACGTTGCGGACGTGGTCGTCCCGCGCGGCCGCGAACAGCAGTGTCTCAGCTTCCGGGCCCAGCAGCTTGCCCATGCCCGACAGCACGAGGTGGCGCATGATCTCCGCGCCGGGCGATCCCCCGGGCTCGCGGGTCAGGACAACGCGCACACCCTCTTTCTGCAGATGGTCCGCCAGCATCTTGATCTGCGTCGATTTTCCGGCGCCCTCGCCGCCCTCGAAGGTGACGAATCGGCCGCGGCCAGGACCACGTTTCAAAGCTGCATCCGCCATCTCTCTAGAGCTTCTCGGCCCCGGCGCGGAACATCCCGATCACGAGCTCGCTGACCCCATCGATCGCACGCCGCATCGTGGATCCCCTGCCCACCGCCTCCGCAGCATAGACAGGGGCCTCCATGGCGATATTGGGGCCGCGCCAGACCCTGACAACCCCGACCTTCTGCCCGGGCTCGATGGGAGCCCTGACCGGGCCGCTGTAGACGATGCGGGCGATCAGCTTGTCGCCGCCGTTCTTCTGAACCATGACCTTGACCGGCACCGGGCTCGACAGCTTGACCGAGCGGCTCTCGCCGCCGAACACCTTGGCATAGCCGATCGGCTGCTCCGCGGCGAACAGGGTGCGGGTCTCGAAATTGCGGAAGCCCCATTCCAGCATCTTCTTGGCCTCGGTGGCGCGGTCCTCGGAATCCTCCAGGCCATTGACGACCACGATCAGCCGCGTGCCGTTCTGCACGGCCGAGCCGACCATGCCGTAGCCGCCTTCCTTGGTGAAACCCGTCTTGAGGCCGTCGGCGCCTTCCATCGCGTTCAAGAGCGGGTTGCGGTTCTGCTGGCGGATCTTGTTCCAGGTGAACTCCTTATCGCCGAAGATCTTATAGAACTCCGGGAAATCCAGGATGATGTGCCGGGCGAGCATGGCGAGCTCGCGCACCGTCATCTTGTTGCCGGGATCGGGCAGCCCGTTGGAATTGGCGAAGGTCGATTTGGTGAGGCCGAGCTCGCGCGCCCGCTTGGTCATGTAGTCGGCGGCGAAGATCTTCTCGTTGCCGGCCATGCCCTCGGCAAGCGCGATGCAGGCGTCGTTGCCGCTCTGGATGATCGCGCCATGCAGGAGGTCGCTCACCGACACCTTGCTGTTGAGCGCGGCGAACATCGTCGAGGTGCCGGAGGGCGCCCCGCCCCGGCGCCAGGCATTCTCGCTGATGCGGTATTCGTCGTTGAGCTTGATCGTGCCCTCCTTGACGGCGTTGAACACCACCTCGGCGGTCATCAGCTTCATCATGCTGGAGGGCGCTCGCAGCTCGTCCGCGTTCTTCTCGAACAGCACGCTGCCGCTGTTGGCCTCGATCAGGATCGCGGTCGGCGCATCGCCGTCGAAGCCGCCATCCTCCTTGCGCGCGCCCTGGACGCTCTGGTTGGCGGCGTACAGCGCGCCGCTCCAGCCGACGGCAACCGCCACCGTCAAGGCGATGAGCGCACGCGTCGCCCGTCCGGACGTGAAACCGGAGCGGCGCAGCGGTAAGGTCATGAAATTCATCGGCTAAGCTCTGGAGCGCACTGGGATTCTAGCAGTTGCGGGGGACGCAAACAACTCGGCAATCCCGCGGATGCGTCCGCTGTCCCGTGGATTTGCACGGCCCGTCGCGCGGTGCGATAGGTCGAGCGTCGGCAATCAACACGGCCAACTCGAAAATCGAGCGATCGAGGGTGGAAACAGTGTCATCGACGCGGATCATCAAGGCCAACGGAATCGAGCTGTTCGTGCGCGAACAGGGCGAAGGCCCCCTCGTGGTGCTCTGCCACGGCTGGCCCGAACTGTCGTATTCGTGGCGGCACCAGATCCCGGCCCTCGCCGCCGCCGGCTATCGCGTCGTGGCGCCCGACATGCGCGGGTTCGGCCGCTCGCAGGCGCCTGAGGATATCGGCGCCTATACCATCTTCGACACGGTCGGCGACATGGTCGGACTGGTCGGGGCGCTCGGCGAGCGTCAGGCCGTCATCATCGGCCACGACTGGGGCGCGCCGGTGGCCTGGCATGCGGCGCTGTTCCGTCCGGACGTGTTCACGGCCGTCGCGGGCTTGAGCGTCCCTCCCCCGTTTCGCGGTCGCGCCCGGCCGCTCGACACGCTCAGTGCCGGCGGCATCGAGAACTTCTACTGGCAGTATTTTCAAACGCCCGGCGTGGCGGAGGCCGAGCTCGAGCGTGACGTGGCGCTGACGATGCGCACGATGCTGGCGCGCGGATTCTCCGATCCGCAGTCGCTGTTCGTCGCACCGGACAAAGGCTTTCTCGGCGACGTCGCCCCCGATCTGCCTTTGCCTGCGTGGCTGAGCGAGGACGATCTCGCCGAGTTCGTCGCGGCTTACGGCGCCTCCGGCTTCCGCGGTGGCCTGAACTGGTACCGCAACATCGATCGCAACTGGGAGCTCACCGCGCCGTGGCAGGACGCGCAGATCCGCCAGCCGTCGCTGTTCATCGCCGGCAGCGCGGACGCCGTCGTCACCGGGCTGATCGGCGCCAAGCGCGTCCAGGACATGGCGCGAGTTCTGCCGGATCTGCGGCGCAAGCTGATCATCGAGGGGGCCGGGCACTGGATCCAGCAGGAACGCTCTGCCGAGGTGAATGCGGCGCTGATCGCGTTCCTGCGCGAGGTGGCTCCTGCTCGCTAGCGCGCGAGCGGCAGCTCCATCATGCGATGCGACGCCATCGCCTCGTCCGCCACATCGCGGAACCCCAGCCGCACGTAGAACCGGATCGCGTCCTCATTCGTCGTCGCGACCGCGAGCGAGAGCACGTCGGCGCCCTGCTCCCGTGCCGCCGTTGCGACCGCCTGCATGATCTCGCGTCCGACACCGGCGTTGCGCGCGCCCGGCAGCAGCGCGAGATCGACCACGTGCCATCGCGACGCCGCGCGGTCGAGCAGCAGCCGCCCGACCGGCGCGGCATCGCGGAGAATGATCAGCGACTGCGCTGCCGGACATTGCGCCGCGTGGCCCGCGACCTGGGCGCGATATTGCTGCGCCAGCACGAGATCGAGCATCGCCGGCGGCAGACCGGCCGCGGCGAGCTGCGCACCTCTGACGGAGCCAAATAGGTCGCGCAGGAACGGCTCGTCGGCGGTCTCGGCGGGCCGCAGCCGCAAGCGAACATCCCGCGAGACGAGCTCGCTCCCGGTCGTCACTCCGAGCCTGCTCGGCTCAGGAGTTGTTGAACGACGGGAAGATACCCGCATAGCAGATGCACCAGATCAGTGCCTGGGTCGGCTGCATGTTGTCGTGCGGGATGCTCTGCCCGGACGTCGTGACCGCGTTGGGAGCGAGGTTGACATTCGCCGGCGGCGCCACGAAGCCGTTGAACGAGGGATCGATCGCCACCATCGTCCCGGGCGTCCCCGGCCCGGGGGCCGCGTTCGGCGCGGACCTGCTGCCGAGCTGCAGGTTATGCGTGTGCGCGGGCATTTCGGCCGAAACCAGCCCGACAGTGCTGCTGCCCATCATCTCGCCGATCACGCGGGGCTGCAGGCCGGGTCCGTCGCCTTGGCCGTTGGTGATCGCGCCGCTCAGATTGGGGAGCTGGAAGTTGGTCGTGCCGTTGCCGCCGAAATAGGTGCCGATCAAGGCGAACAACGGCGTGTATTGCTGAATTGGAAGCAGCTGGCCGAAGCACGGCAACCACGCACTATTGAAGCCGCCGGTTGCAAAAGTGAAGGGAAAAGCCTGGATTTCGCCAACAAAGGGATCAGACACGTCGTCTCTCCTCGAGAATGTGCGATGAAGCCGGTCGAACCGCGACGCCTCAGCCTGGCGAGGGATAGACGCCGTTGATGCAGATGCAGTAGTTGCCCACGACGGTCGGCATGATGTTGTTGTGCGGGACGCTCTGTCCCGCGGCGGCCACGCAGGGCGCCATGACCGAGTAGGTGCCGGCATCGGCGATGGGGGCATCGAGATTCCCGGTGGACGCGGTCGCCAGATGGACCGTGGGTCCGGGGATCGCCGTGTCGGCCGTGACCGTCGACGACAGCAGGGCATGGCTATGCGCGGGCAACTCGGTCGTGATCAGCAGGTGCTCGTCCTCGCCCGCGACCTCGCCAAGCACATACGTCGCGCCACCGGGCGGCGTGCCCTGCCCGAGCGGCACGCGGCCGCGCAGATCGGGCAGGTTGAACGTCTGGATGCCGTCGCCGCCATAGGTCGTTCCGAGGATCGTATAGAGCGCATCGTAGTTTGAAATGGACAGCGAGCTGCCGTCGCAGGCCAGCCAGCCGTCCGGTATGCGCGGAAAGGCGAACAGCCTGATCTCACCGAGAAACGGGTCTGACATCCCGACATCCTTTCATTGAGCCGTGGGCGCCGTGAGAGCAGGCGCGGCGCGGAACTGGGGGGATTCGATCGATCCGAAGACGCTCAGTTGCGCGAGGGGAAGACGCCCTGCATCGCGATCAGGTAGTTGATCACGAGGTAGGGCTGCATGTTGTTGTGCGCCTGCCCGCCGCCGATCTCGGGAATGTTCGTGCCCACGGCCAGCGGGACCTCGCCCGATCCTGCGGTCGCGAAGATCTTCTTGGGATCGTCCGCCGGCAGCGTATTGGTCCCGAACAGATTGTTCGTGGGACCCGCGCTTCGGCCGGCACCATTGGTCGTCGAGGCCTGCACCAGGTGATTGTGAGCCGGCATCTGAGCGAGGGTCAGCGTCACGGTCGTTTCGCCGCTGACCATCCCTGCGGGAAACTGACCGGAGCTGCCCGTCGATCCGAGGATGGCCCGGCCACGCAGATCCGGCAGCGCGAATGTCGTCACGCCGTTGCCGCCGTAATAGGTGCCGAGCAGTGAGAACAGCGCCTGGTTGGTCTGGATGGCGAGTAGCGCGCCGTTGCAGAACGCCCACCCTCTCGGCGGCTGAGATCCCGCAAAAGGCATGATCTGCCCCAACACAGGCGTCAACGGCATGCGCGTCTCTCCCCAATGTCATTTTGAAACGAATGGCGGCGGCTTGATCAAACAGCCTCCGCATTGAAATTTTTGAGAGCGTGAGAAACAACCTGTAGGAGAAGTCTAGGTTGCGTCGCTCGGATCCGTCAAGACAATAAAGTTCCGTAGATTGCGCTGTTGCCGCTATGCAACGCCAAGCAGAAGTCGTGCCCGGTCTGGTTGAATCGACTTGCCCGGAAGGCGCTGCTTCTCCAAGGTTACGATTGCGTTACCAAAATTTCTTCGAACCAATTTTTTTCAGCGGCACTCTCAGCCAATGAGGGGCCGTAAGGGGCACGACCAAATTGTCAACCGGGACTTGGCGCCGGAATTTTCATGCGGCATGCACGCCTCTGCGGCGTGCGCTGGGTTTTGTTTCGGTGGTTCTTGCCTTGATGCTCGCCTCGATGGTGGGCGCGCAGGCGGCCTGTAACTTCACGACCGGCTCGACCACCAGCACCAGCATCACCATCAACGGAACGGGCGCCGGCAATGCCGTCGGTCTGTGCGTCACCAACGACGTGGTGCTCTGGGGTCTCTACGGACACTCGAATGGCACCAACAGCCCGCCGATTGATGCGTTCAACAATCTCCCGATGACGGCGGGCGGCCTGAGCTACACCAATCTCAGCTACACCGGCGCCAAGGCGACCTACACCCTGATTCCCGTGCCGATCGGCGGCGACTTCACGCAGGTGCCGGAATACACTATCCGGATCGATTCGCTGTCCGGATCGGGAACCGAGAACATCACGCTCTTTTATGCGAGCGACTGCTCGCACACCGCCGGCAATTGTAGCGGCGCCGGCACCACCAACACCTCGTTCACGATCACCGTCACGTTGCCCGGCCCGACCGCGACGCAGGCCATCGCGTCGAAGTCGCTGACCGTCAATACCGCCGCGACATCCTTCACGCCGGTCACCGGCTCCGGCGGCACCGCACCGCTCAGCTATGGCATCGCCCCGACGCTGCCGACCGGTCTGTCCTTCAACACGTCCACGGGCGCCATCACCGGTACGCCCACGGTCACCAGTGCCGCGACCACCTACACGGTCACGATCACCGATGCCAACTCCGCGACCGCCAGCAATACCTTCAGCCTCACGGTCAACGGCGCGGTGACGGCCACGCAGTCCGTTGCCTCCAAGACGCTGACGCAGAATCAACCATCGACCAACTTCACGCCGGTCACCGGCGGCGGCGGCACCCCGGCCTACACCTACAGCGTGTCACCGTCCCTGCCCACCGGTCTCACGCTCAACACATCGACCGGCGCGATCACCGGCACGCCGACGGCCGCGAGCGGCGCCACGACCTACACCGTGACCGTGACCGACGCGAACAGCGCGACCGCCTCGAACACGTTCAGTCTGACAGTCAACTCGGCCGTGACCGCGACCCAATCGGTCGCTTCGAAGACGCTGACGCAGAATGTGGCCGCGACATCGTTCACGCCGGTCACCGGCGGCGGCGGCACCCCGTCGCTCAGTTACAGCATCGCGCCCGCGCTGCCCGCCGGCCTCTCGCTCAACACCTCCAGCGGCGCGATCACGGGCACGCCGACCGCAAGCAGCGGCGCGACCACGTACACGGTGACGGTCACCGATTCCAACAGTGCCACAGCCAGCAATACGTTCAGCCTGACGGTGAACACCGCCGTCACCGCGACGCAGTCGGTGAGCTCGGCCACGGTGACCGTGAACACGGCCATCACGACGTTCACCCCTGTCACCGGCGGTGGCGGCACAACGCCGCGGTCCTATGCCATCGCGCCGACCTTGCCGACCGGACTCAGCTTCAACACCAGCACCGGCCAGGTCAGCGGCACGCCGACGGTGACCAGCAGCACGACCACCTACACGGTGACGGTGACGGATTCCAACGGCGGCACCGCCAGCAACACCTTCCAGCTCACCGTCAATGGGCCGGTGAGCGCGACGCAGGCGATCGCCTCGAAGACGCTGACGCAGAATGCCGCAGCGACGTCGTTCACGCCGGTGACCGGATCGGGCGGCACGCCGCCGCTCTCCTACGGCGTTGCCCCCGCGCTGCCGACGGGCCTGACGCTCAACACCTCGACCGGCGCGATCACCGGCACACCGACCGTGACCAGCGGCGCTACGACCTACACGGTCACGGTCACCGACGCCAACACTGCCACGGCCAGCAATACGTTCAGCCTGACGGTGAACAGCGCGGTCACCGCGACGCAGGCGATCGCCTCGCGGACCTTCACCGCCAACCAGGCCATCACCGCCTTCACCCCGGTCACCGGTGGCGGCGGCACGGGGACACTGACATATTCGATCTCTCCGTCCCTTCCGGCCGGCCTCAGCATCAGCGCCTCCACGGGCGCGATCTCCGGCACGCCTTCGACGAGCGCGGCGACCGCGACGTACACCGTGACCGTCACCGACACCAACAACGGGACCGCCACGAACACCTTCAGCCTGACAGTCAACGGCGCTGTCAGCGCCACCCAGTCGATCCCGGCCAAGTCCCTGACCGTCAATGTCGCCGCGACATCCTTCACCCCGGTGACCGGGGGCGGCGGCACGTCGCCGCTCACCTATGGCATCGCACCGACACTGCCCGCCGGGCTCAGCTTCAACACCTCGACGGGTGCCATCACGGGCACGCCAACCGCGATCAGCACGGCCGCGACCTATACGGTCACCGTGAGCGACGCCAACAGTGCCAGCGCCAGCAACACGTTCAGCCTGGCCGTCAACGGTGCCGTGACGGCGACCCAGGCGATCGCGTCCAAAGGATTGACCGTCAACACGGCGGTGACCTCCTTTACACCGATCACCGGCGCCGGCGGCACCTCGCCGCTGAGCTACGGCATCGCGCCGGCGCTGCCCGCAGGGCTCGCCTTCAATACGACCTCGGGTGCGATCACGGGCACGCCGACGGCCACCAGCGGCGCCACGACCTATACGGTCACGGTCACCGACGCCAACACTGCGACGGCGACCAATACGTTCAGCCTGGCGGTGAACGGCGCGGTCAGCGCGACCCAGGCGATCGCGTCGACCACCCTGACTGCGAACCACGCCGTGACGCCGTTCACGCCGGTCACGGGCGGCGGCGGCACCGCGCCGCTCGCCTATTCCGTCTCGCCGACGCTCCCCGCGGGACTGTCCCTCAATGCGGCCAACGGCAGCATCTCCGGAACGCCCACGGTGACCAGCGCGGCGACGACATTCACCGTGACCGTGACCGACGCCGCCAACGCGACCGCGAGCAACACATTCAGCCTGACCATCAATGGTGCGGTGACGGCCACGACGGCCGTGCCGTCCAGCTCGCTGCCGATCAACCAGGCGGTGACGCCATTCACGCCGGTCACGGGCTCGGGCGGTACGGGCACGCTGGTGTTTGCCGTTTCACCGGCCCTGCCGGCCGGCTTGAGCTTCAACACGAGCAATGGCCAGATCACCGGCACGCCGACGGTTCCGGCGGCAATGACCACGTATACGGTGAGCGTGACCGACACCAACAGTGCCTCGGCCAATGCCACCTTCAATCTGTCGGTGGGCCAATTGGTCACGACGGTCGCGCTGACCTCGTCGCAGAACCCGAGCCAGTTCGGGCAGCCCGTGACCTTCACGGCCACGGTTTCAGCGTCGGGCGGCACCCCGACCGGAACGGTCACCTTCAACGACAATGGCACGCCGATCGGCACGGCGACGCTGGCGGGCGGCGTTGCGACGTTCGCCACCTCGACGCTCGCGGTCGGCAGCCACACGATCACGGCGAGCTATGCCGGCACCACGCTGTTCACGGCGAGCACCTCGCCCGGCCTTGCCCAGACCGTCAACGTGCCGGTCGACAGCGTTCGGCTGCGCTCGCTGCAGCAGACCGTGAGCAAGCTGGTCGCGCAGAATTCCGGGCAGGCGATCTCCGGCGCGATCGATGACGCCATCGCCGACGGCTTCAACGATGGCGGTTCGTTCCTGACGCCCGGCAATGCCCGCATGCGCTTCAACTTCTCGGCCGATCCGCGCGATCAGGACGAGCGCTCCCCGGCCGGCGACCGCGCCGGCAGCGGCGACAGCAACGCCTATTCCTCGCTGCTGCCGGGCGCGTCCCAGCCACGTGGACGTGGTCGCGGCCGGATCGACGATGCGTTCGCGGCCATCGATCGCGGCGACAGGAAGCAGGCCGCGCCGAAATGGCACGAGCAGAAGGAGTGGCTGCTGTGGGCCGATGTGCGCGGTTCTGGCGTCGACCGCTGGGGCAGCACCAGCATCGGCGGCGTCACCCAGGCCAGCCAAGCCTCGATCTATGGCCAGCAGCTCAACGCCACGATGGGATTGACCTACCGCGCCGCGCCGAACTTCCTCGTCGGCGTGCTCGGCGGCTACGAGACCTTCAGCTACACCCAGCAGGACATCAACGGGAAGCTGAAGGGCGACGGCTGGACCACCGGCGCCTATCTCGGCTGGAAGATCATTCCCACGCTGCGCTTCGATGCAGCCGTGGCCTATTCCGGCATCGGCTATGACGGCAGTGCCGGAACCGCCCAGGGCAATTTCAGCGGCCAGCGCTGGATGGTTTCCACCGGTCTGACCGGCACGTATAAATGGGCCGGCCTGGTGCTGGAGCCGTCCACCAAGGTCTACGCATTGTGGGAACACCAGAACGCCTATACGGACTCGCTGGGCACGCGGCAGGGCACCAATGATTTCGCCAGCGGCCGCGCGTCGGGGGGCCTGCGCGCCGCCTACCCTGTCGTCTGGCTCGATAGCGGGCTTCTTCTGACGCCGTTCGTCGGCCTGTACGGCGACTACTACTTCACCAGGGAGGATGCCAACACGCTTGCCGCCGGCGCGCTGGCCTCGACGCCGCTGCTGCAAGGCTGGTCGGCCCGCGCCACCGGCGGTCTCGGCATCCAGACAGCCGGCGGCATCGGTGTCGGCCTCGGTGCCGAGCTCGGCGGCATCGGCAGCAACACCCGCGTCTGGACGTTTTCGGCCAAGGCGCGGGTGCCGTTCAGCGCCCAATAGGCATTCCCAATAGCCGTTGGCGGCGCACTCGAATCGAAACCGCCCCGGCTGGGGCGGTTGGTTCGACGTGCGAGATCGTATGGAAGATCAGTACAGTCCGCGGCCGCCAAGGATCTCGCGGGCCTCGTCAGCGCCGTCCGCCGCGCCGCTCGATGACGGCACGTATCGGCCGCCCTGATCGTAGGACACCGCGCGCGGGTTTTCGAGGCTCCGTCCGCGGGTCCGGCTGGAGGCCGACATCTCCGACGTCGCGGCAACCGATGCCAGGTCGGCGGAGGTGTTGCCGAGCGTGTAGGGACGCCCCTCGGGCAGCGGGACCTCGCCGCGAATCGGGCGGCCTGCGCCGATCTCGGGAACGAACGGCCGGGCGGAGGCGACGCGGACGAGAGAAGGCGCCGGCGCCGGGATGCCGGTGCGCAGGGTTGCCATCAGCTGGGTATCGTCGGACCCTTCGAGAGGGGCGCGGCCGACATATTCGACGCGGACGCGGGCGACGCCGTTGCCCTTGAACTCGAGCAGATCGGCCGCCTTGTTGGAGACGTCGATCAGCCGGTTGCCGTGGTACGGGCCGCGATCATTGATGCGGACGATGAGCGATTTGCCGTTGGCGAGATTGGTGACGCGGGCGTAGCTCGGCAGCGGCAGCGTCGGATGGGCAGCCGTCAGCGACGTCATGTCGAAGACCTCGCCATTGGCGGTCAGCCGGCCGTGAAAATCATCGCCATACCAGGAGGCCATGCCCTCGGCGCGATAGTTGGTATCCTCCTCGGGAACATAGGTCTTGCCGGCGACGGTATAGGGCTTGCCGATGCGGTAGACGCCACCGCCCTTCGGCACCGGCTCGCCGAATCCGACGACGCGCGGGCTCGACGACACGCCGTATTTCGGATCGACCTTGCTGGCGAATTTGTTGGACGAGGCGCAGTTCGCGACCATCAGGCAGGCGAGGACGGCGACGGCACTGCGCACCGCTCTCTCGACCGGATCTGTTTGACCAATCCCCATCGACCCCAATTACCAATGTGCCGGTCGCAGCCGAGCCCTCCCATCAGGCCCGCGCGTCCCGGCTTGTCCCCGAGTCGCATCCCCGCAACTCAATGCACAAGGATAACGCAACCCGAAGACGGCGGAAATGGGGTGGGCCCCGCCGTGGTTAACCGGAGCTTTCCTGCGGTTGTGACGTGGACGGTGGCCGCCCAGGCGTGCACCTCCGCTGTGCCTCCGTGTTGCGAGTGCACCTTTTTGGACACATATGTTGCGTGAAATCCTCACCTACGAGTGTTCTCATTTCCCGGGACCTGAATCATTTTGACTGTGCAGGGCTGCACGTCGTTTGCTTCACGTGGGGCGCAACAGGGTGTGTTCGCTATGATCGAAGCAATGACGGCAGTGATGGGCTTGGTTGGCGCCGGGATCTTCCTTGCTCATGCGTTTGAAGGCGTCCGCTCGCGGGCCTGAGTCCGGACATATCGGACAGCCGACGCCATGGTCGGCTCTCGTCCGCGTCGATGTTTGCGTCCGCTTCAATAACGACACTTCAGGAGCATCCCTGAAGCTGGCAGTTTCGACCAGCAGATCATCCAGACCGCTCATCGCCCGGCCCTCGGTTTTCTCCGGCCGGTGCGAGATCGGACCGGTAGCGCAGCCGCAGCAGGTGGCCCATGCGACACCAAGATTTACGACATCAAGCGTTGCGACACCAAGACTTGCTCTCGGGGAGCTTTCTCGCCCTGGCAGCGCTGAGCACCGCAATCTTGTGCTCCGGCCTGATGGCTTTTGCGCTCAGGTGAGCGCGGGCCTTGAGCTGAGGCCGTCCGGGCAGGCGTGAATGCGCCGTTGACGAGCCGCAAGCCCGCACCCTAAACAAGGATCGCGTCGATACCGCGCTGCCGTGGCGTGGACGTCGCCGACGTCCCGGACACGACGCCGGATGGAAGGGTGGCCGAGTGGTTTAAGGCACCGGTCTTGAAAACCGGCGTGCCCGCAAGGGTACCGTGGGTTCGAATCCCACCCCTTCCGCCAGTCCGGAACAGAACTGCGCACCCCGCCTGTAAGCCGATTCTACGCCCGAAATGGCGGCGAGCGTTCTGAGCAAGTTGCTCTTTGGACCCATGATTCGGGCCTCCCGGTCGTCCACCTCAACCCGCTGGGCTAGGCGCGAAGACGATCGCGGCGATATCCCGCCTTCGATTCGCATCCGCTTACGGACCGTAGCAGCGAATTTGTGTAGCGCCGTTGTGGTGATTGGCTCTCCAACAAGGCGGATGCCGGAAACCTCATCACTCTGCGGACAAATGTCTCCGTGCCCGCACAGCGGGATAGCGTTCCTACGTGCAACGCCAGCGCTGGTTCATAGTCGTCGGTCCTGATGCCGAATTAGCGACCAGGGCGCAAGCTTTCGCCACGGCTCTAACGTCCGTTCCACGAGTCCAAGCTCGGCTCGATGGTCTCAAGTGAGCGTTCCGCCAAGCATACCATCGTCACTGGCGGCGACCATAGAACGCCGGCCGGCTCAGTGCTAAGTTTGATCAACCGCGTGTCAAATGGAGCCGTTGGCTGCGAGGTTGAGTACCCGTTGAGAGACAGATCTGTATGAGCGCACCAATTCTTGAACCGCAGATTTTTGATGAACTGAAAGCCGCGCTTAACCACGGCATCGCGTCAGGCGAGTTGCTGACACCGTTGCAGATCGAGCAGCAGACAGCGCTCTTCCGTGATCGCTTTGGACCCGCCGTGTTGCGCGATCTTGACGGTGAATCCCTGCTGCGTCTGATGCACGGACGCCTGAGTGGTGAAACTCGGTGTTTGGCCTATTGGTTGGAGTTCAAGAACGATGACGAGTTCTCCGGCAACCAATTTGGCGGTATTGGTGGTGGGTCAGCGCTAAAATTTGGCATCTTTCAGCGCCAGAGTGACAACGCCTGGATGACGGGGTCGCCGAAGGCACAGAATGTCCTGTCGCTTGAGGACGCCATAGACATTGCACGAAAACAGAGGGACCAATTGGTGGCTGGCGCTGACGTGTTGTCGTCGCTGAATACAGGAGATACTTCAGATGAGGCATACGTCAAGCTTCAAGCTGCCATGGAGAAGGCTGCTCCAAAACTAGCGCATGACGGCTGGGCTCACAAATACTGGTTTCTTACCAGCCCAAACCGACTCGATACCTACCATAGCCCCCGTTACCAGCGATTCCACCTCTTTAAGCTTCTACAAATGCCTCCCGACAAGGTCGGGATCTTGGATGGCGGTTCGCCTCGCTTCGTCTGCGCAGGACGTTTCGTTGCCGCTGCACAGGAACTTGAGGTGCCGGTCACAACACTCGACACAATCCTCAACCGGCGCGATGGTGCCTTTCACCGATATTGGAAGGTAGGCACTACAGAAGGGAGTGACGGCCGAAGCCACTGGACAGAAATGCGCGAGGGCGGTTTCGTGTCTATCGGTTGGTCCGAGCAAGTTCCCGACCTGTCAAAAACGATTAGTCAGGACAAGACGACTGCGAAAAATAAAATCCGGGATCTTCTGCTTCCCGTTTACACTGCTAACGTAGGCGTCGCGTCTAGAAAGGCTGGAGAAATACTGAATTTTGCTCAAGAAATATCGGAGTTAGATTTAGTGCTCGCGTGTGAAGGCCAAACCGTTCTGGGCGTAGGGAAAGTCCGCGGGCCTTATGAGTATGACAGCAAGCTTAGCTTCCCACACAAACGTCCTGTTGAGTGGCTTAGCCTCGACTCCTGGCGAATGCCCGACCAGGAGGGGTCGCGTACCACGATTTATGAACTTGGCAGGAGCGCAGCTAACCTCCTTGAGCTTGAACAGCGGCTATCCCGACGAGGGGCGGTGCCTGCCACAGTATCTGCACCGCATCCAGTTGTTCCGGCAGCCGAAACCGTACCTATGCCGCCGCTCGATCAGTTTGCCGCGCGAATCGAAGCCATCCTACGCCGCAAGGGTCAGGTGATATTGTACGGGCCGCCTGGCACGGGGAAAACCTACCGGGCGTTGGCCGTCGCCAACGAACTTGCCGCCCGCCATGCGTTCCGGAAGAGCTTTGTCGATTTGATCCCATCTGAGCGCAAGACGGTAGCCGACAGCGAGGGCTTCGTGCGCGTCTGTACCTTTCATCCCGGGTGGGGTTACGAGGACTTCATCGAGGGTCTACGGCCTACGACAGTGAACGGCCAGATGGTTTTTGAACCGCGCGGCGGCATCTTCAAACGTCTCTGTACAGATGCATCCAAGCAACCGAACCGCAATTTTTTTCTTGTCGTGGATGAGATTAACCGTGGCGACCTACCACGCATCTTTGGGGAATTAATTACGGCGATTGAATACGATAAACGGGATCGACAGATCGTATTACCAGTCACCGGCGCACTGTTTTCCGTGCCAAAAAATGTGTTCGTCATTGGCACGATGAACACGGCGGATCGTTCTATTTCTCTTATGGATACCGCGCTTCGCCGGCGTTTTGGTTTCGTCGAAGTGATGCCAGAAAGCAATTTACTAGTTGGACGGAAAGCTGGAGGGTTGCCGCTTGGTCCTTGGCTGGACGCGCTGAATACAAGACTTCGCCTCCATCTGAAACGGGACGCCCGCAACCTTCAGATTGGCCACGCCTATTTGATGCCACCTCAGCCCGTCACTTCGGTAGCGGAGTTTGCTCGCATTCTACGCGACGACATTATCCCCTTGCTCGAAGAATATTGTTACGACGATTTCGGTATGCTCAGAGACATTCTTGGTGGTGAGCTGGTCGATGCAGAGGCTGGGCGTATTCGAGAAGAGATATTTGGCACCAACCGGGAAGGAGATCTGATTCAGGCTGTGTCATTCGAGGAAATGCAGCCACTTGTACTCGATCAGGAGCCGGCCGATAGCACTTTGGTTGGCGAGCCGTATGATCTCCCAACCGACGACAGCGAGGGAGACGATGACCCCGCACCCTGACGGCACGCCCCCATTCGTCGTCGAGCTAACGGAATGGAACCGGGTCGGCCCCGCAGAGGACTCGCGCTTAAGGGGCCGTTCTCTAGCGGGCGATATGCCGTCGCGCCGACTGGCCGAGACGCTGCGTGGACGGTTGGACATCCGCGAGGCATACGACGGACTTGAAATCACCAGCACATCTTTCGTCGGCCGCGTGGACGTGGGGCCGCTTCGCATCGCGATTGAGCCCAAGCTGCCAGCGATGCCGCTCGCTCGACTGCTCCGCTACGCTTATGGGCTGCGCGATGTCTCGGCGGTCGAGGAGACGAGGTCACCAACCACTCGGCACGGTCTACACGACTTGCTAGTTTCGTTGCTCGCGGCGGAGGTGGAGGAATTAATGCACCGGGGTCTGGCGCGTCGCTACATTCCACTATCGGAGAATCTGGAGAGCCCACGCGGCCACATCATGATAGATCAAGTGATCCGTCAGGGCGGCGTGCGGGAGGCTCGGCTTCCCTGCGGGCACTTCGAACGTCGGGCTGACTGGCATTTGAATCAAGTGTTGCGCGCAGGCCTTGAGGCTGGTGCGCGACTTGTTGAAGACAGGAACCTCCGACGGCGTGCGCATCAACTTTCGTCGATGTTTGGAGATGTCAAGCGCTTGGTGAGCCTCGGTGCTGATGACATCGACCGGGCGGACCGTGGCCTTACCCGTCAGACCGCCGCCTGTGGGCCGGCGCTGACGATCATCCGGCTACTGCATGACGCCCAGGGTATCGCCTTCGATTCGGGACAAGTGCCGAGCCGGACGCCCGGGTTTCTGTTCGATATGAACGTCTTCTTCCAACGCCTGCTCTCTCGCTTTCTGCACGACAATCTTGCCGGTGCGCGGATCGCGGACGAACTTGCGATCCGCAACCTGTTTGCCTACGCGCCTGACGCCAATCCGAGGCGGCGCCGTGCGCCGGCACCGCGGCCAGATTACGCTTTATTTTACAACAAGGTGCTGCACGGTTTCCTCGACGCAAAATATCGCGACGTTTGGGAAAGGAGCCTCCCTGCGGAATGGCTGTATCAACTTTCAATATACGCACTTGCCTCGCCAAGCGAAGTTAGCGTGCTGCTGTACGCCTCGATGTCTACGGAAGCACGTGACGAACGCGTGGAAGTTCGCCAGCCTGTGACGTGGTCCAACAAGCGGCCTGCTTCGGTCATCTTGCGTCCGGTCTCGCTACCTTACCTAGCCGAACTTCTCGATCCCGACCGAGCGAGGAGTCTGGCCGGCGAGCGGCGGCGGTTAGCAGACCAACTGGTGGCGCCCGGAACTCGTCAGAACGACATGCTAGCGGCCTGATGGTCGTATCTCATCGGCTTATGCGCTTCTGGTGTCGCTCATAGGGATATGGCGTAAACATAGTCCTCATCATCGTCGTTCGTGGCCCGCCAAGTCTCCTGCCACGTCCCCCGAACTTGCTGCTGACCGCAGCCCGCCCGCCGCCTCCCCGTGCTCAGAGCCGGGCGCCTGGCCAACGACCAGGGTGCGCTCCAGGGCTTGCCTGCGGCGCGCGGTGGCCGTTCACAGCGCCGGCGGTCTCGGGCGGCACGCCGACCCGCTCCATCAGTTCGCGAACGTCGCGGATGCGGCTGTCGAGAAGGCCGTGCATCTCAGTCAGCGTCCAGCGCAGCTCATCCACCGCGCCCGGCGCCGCGTCGGGAAAATGCGAGAGATGATAGATCATCTCGTTGAGCACCTGCCGCAGCCCGTACAGGTCGTCATGGGCGAGCTTCTGGACGTCGAGCTGGCCGAGCAGCCGCTGCACGAAGCTGCGCCGATCGGGCGGCACATGGCGCAGATCGACGAACCGGTTGACGTGGAAGGCGCGCGGCGCCTCGGCACTGCCGGCCGCTTGGGCCAGCGCGAGGCGCACGCTGTCCGCGTTGAGGTCCTCGGTATCGACGGAGAGCGTGTTCGGGAACATGCTCTTGTAGCGTTCGATCAAGGCGTGGGTCTTGTCGTAGTACCAGCCGAACTTGTCGGCCAGCGACAGATCCATCCATTGCTGCTTCGACATCTCTCCGAAGTGGAAAGCGGTCGGACGCTTGCGCTGCGCGGCCGGCGAGTCGGCGTAGTAGAGGTGGTTCTGCGGCGACAGCTCGGCATTCTCCACCAGGCTTGCGATGCATGCCGCGCGGTCACGCCGGCGCAGATGCACCAGCGTGACCTGATCGCCGAGGAGCTCGGCGATGATCGGCAGCACGGCCGCATAACCATTGCCGACGACGCACGCATGGGGGCAATCGAGGATCGTCTGACGAATCTGATCCGTGAAGCCGGGATCGTTGGTTTCCTTGAGCTGGCAGAACAGCTCATTGAGCTCGCTCGACGCCCATTCGTGCACGGCCCTGTCGCCGTTGCCCTGGTTGTCGAACACCTCCTGCATCATCCGCATCAGCGACGTCGTGCCGTCCCGGCCGGTGCCGACGCACAGCACCCGCAGCGCGGAAGGCGGAGAATTCCTCAGGGCCGCGTCGCGGCCATTGCCGGAGGGGCGCGTCGCTCCATTGTCCGAGACCACGGCCAGGCGCTTACGCGCCAGCCGGCGAAGCTCCGCGGACGCCGCCTCCCACTCCAGCCTATAGCCGTCGCGCTCGTCGCGCAGGCGGCCCATGATCACGCCCCTTTCTTCCGTGATGCGCCTGTACCGCTCGGACTCGTCCTTCGCGGCGATCAACTCCGCTTGCAGCGCATCGACGAAGCGTTTCACATCCGCATCGAGGCGGCTTTCGGTGCTGGCGGTGTCAATCCCCAGCCGGTTCTGGATCCACCGGCGCAGTCGCACTCTCGACAACAATAATCCTCCAAGAAATCGAGCCGAACGGCCTGCTGATCGTCTGCCGCCCGATCGCTGCGATTCAGCACGCCTGCGAAGACCGCCCTGCCGGCTCCGGCTCTCCATGTAATACAATTGCAATGTACATCAAACTGCATCGCAATTCGGTTGCAGAGGCAGCGATGTTGGCCGGCACGTTGCGCGAGCCGCGCCCGCTCGTGCCCGAAAAATGTGCATGCCGCGCGACTAATGGCCATTTGAGGGTATTAATACACCGCGATGCGGCGCGAGTGCGGTGGTCATGCGTCACGGCACGCCGCCGGCGCCGCTGTTGCCAACGGGCACGGCCGCGACGACGCCAACTCCGTTGAGCTAGTCCAGTCCGCGCTCGCGACTCAGGCGCACCATCTCGTCGATGAAGATCTGCTTCTGCTTGTCGTCGAGGCTGGTGAACAGCGGTTCCGATGTGTCGGCCACCGCGCGCTGGTCGGCGGCGCGATCGACCAGGAACTGAGCCTCGTTGCGCATCTGCTCGACGATGTCGTCCGGCGGATCGCGCTTCGACCGCGCGATGCGCAGCTCGAGTCGATCCGCGCCGTTGCGGCCGAGCGCGTGCATCGCGTTGGCGAACGGACCCCAGTTCTTCGCCTGCTCTTCCGTCAGGTTCAGCCCGGTCTTCAGGCGCTCGATATTGCTATCGCTGTTGGCGACGATCTGTTCGGCCGTGAGTTGCGGGGCGCCCGGCTGCGTCAGCATCGGCGTCGCCTTGGCGACCTTGCTCGTCTTCGTCGCCTTGGAAGGCTTCGCCTTCCTGCCCTCGGCCGGCGGCGCCTCGGGCTGCGCACTCTGCTGGCCGCTGTTGCCGGTGAACGCCCCGGTCACGCCGGTGACCACGCCGACGACACCGCCGATCGCGCCGCCGAGCACACCGCCGACCGGGCCCGCCGCCCTGTTGCCTTCGCGCGCGCCCTGCTCGACGCCCTTGAACAGGCCCTGCGCGGCAGGCTGACGCGGCAGGCCCACAAGGCCGATGAGACCTATTGACACTCCTATTGCGATGCACCGGAAAGACCGGCGCCAGATGCCGGGGCTCATCATCATCAGTTCAGGCTCCGTGCGCAGTCGCTGGTCGTGACGACCATGATTCCAACGAATTCTACCGTTGCCGCAACGCGCAAGTCCATCTGCCGCACGCGGCGCGATGCATCGGACGCGCCCAGCTACACTGGTTCCTCTCGGCTTCCTGCTCGGCCGAGACGCGCTTTGCACTGCAGCGCTCAGCACTGCGATGCAATCAGTTACGGAACCTGCGACGAATTGTGCACGCCATTAGTTCTAGGATTCGCCTCACCGGCTTTCTCGACAGCCGCTCGCAATTCTGCTCTGATTGCATCCAAGCGAAATCCATGCGCGCATGACGCGACGCAACAACTAACAAATCGGATTCGCATCGACAGAATGCTTGGCTCACCAGGGAGGGAACGCCATGTCACGGAGGAAGCTGAACCGCCGACAATTCGTTGCTGCGACCGCTGCCACCTCGGCGGTCATGATTGCCGCGCCCTATGTGCGCGGCGCCTACGCCGCCGGCAAGCTCTCGATCGGCTTCTGGGACCATTGGGTTCCGGGCGCCAACCAGGCCTCGACCGATCTCGTCAACGAGTGGGCCGCCAAGGAGAAGGTCGAGGTCCAGATCGACTACATCACCAGCCAGGGCAAGAAGATCGAGCTGACGATCGCCGCCGAGGGCGCCGCGAAGTCCGGCCACGATCTGATCGCCATGCCGACCTGGTGGCCGCATGCGCATGCGGAACTGCTGGAGCCGGTCAACGACATCATGGAGCCGATCATCCAGGAGAACGGCGAGGTCAACGGCACTGTCAAATATCTCGGACAGTCCGGCGGCAAATGGCTCGCCGTGCCGGCCTGCGTCGGCAGTCAGATCAAGGGTCCCTGCTCCCGCATCGATCTGATGAAGAAGCACGCGGGCATCGACGTGCAGGAGATGTATCCGGCCGGATCTCCACCGAAGGCCGACAATTGGACCACGGAGACCTTCCTGAAAGCGGCGGAGGCCTGCCATAAGGCTGGCGTGCCGTTCGGCATCGGGCTTGGCGAAACCACCGACAGCGTGGACTCCGCCGGCGCGTTCTTCCAGGCGTTCGGCGCGGATCTCGTCAACGCCAAGGGCGATGTCACGGTGAAGACGGATGCCGTGCGCCAGGCGCTCGAGTTCTACAAGCGGCTGATCGCGGCGCTGCCGCCGGATGTCGCCTCGTGGGACGACGCATCGAACAACAAATGGCTGGTCTCGGGCAGGGGCGCGATGATCATGAATCCGCCGAGCGCCTGGGCGGTGGCCAAGCGCGACGCGCCGCAGATCGCCGAGCAGTGCTGGACCCACGGCTTCCCGGCCGGCCCCAAGGGCCGCTTCGCGCCGTTCCTGCCCTACTTCTGGAGCATCTGGTCGTTCTCCAAGAACAAGGAGGCGGCCAAGAGCCTGATCGTGCACCTGTCGAAGCCGTCATCGATCGAGAAGATGGTGGTGGCGAGCGGCGGCTACGATCTGCCGGCCTATCAGAAGCTGACGACGCTCAAGGTGTGGCAGGAGGAGGGACCGCCGAAGGGGACCCTCTATCACTATCCCAACCCCTATAATCACCAGACGCTGTCGATCGCAGCCTCCCCTGCTCCGCCCAAGATCGCGCAGCAGATCTATGCGCAGGCGACGATGACCAAGATGTGCCTGCGCTACGCCCAGGGCGAGAAGATGGAATCGACCCTCGCCTGGGCCGAAGGCGAGTGCGAGGGCTTCATGCGCAGCTGAGGCATGCTCGAAGCAACGCCGGCGGTCCGCTTCAGCAGGCGGGCCGCCCCCTTTCACCTTGTCAGTGTTTCCCATCCAGTGAGGACCCCGCTGTCGCAGGGGACATCACGAGGAGCCTTTTCTCATGGTTGATGCCGCCATCGGTGAAAACGCCGTCGCCCGCCCTCGCGCGGCCCGCCGCAATGGTCTGCACAGGGCGTTGAAGCGGAAATCGACCGCCGCTTTCCTGATGACGCTGCCGCTGATCCTGCTGATCGTGCTCCTGGTCGTCTATCCCGCCCTGTATTCGGTGCATCTGGCGACCCTGAACAAGTCGATGCAGCGCTTCGTCGGCTTCGGCAATTTCGAGTTTCTGTTCAAGCGCGACACGTTCTGGCTGGTCGTCAAGCAATCCTGCATCTTCGCCATCACGGCCGTCGTGTTCAAGGCGCTGATCGGCTTCATCGTCGCTCATTTCGTCCACAACATCCCCGCCAAGGGGCAGCGCAAATGGCGCGGCATGCTGCTGGTACCCTGGGTGATCCCGCCGGCGATGAGCACGCTGGCCTGGCTGTGGCTGTTCGACCCGTCCTACAGCGCTTTCAACTACACGCTCGCCTTCTTCGGCATCGGCCCGATCCCGTGGACCGGGGATGCCGCCTGGGCGCGGTTCTCGGTGATCCTGGTCAACATCTGGTACGGCGCGCCGTTCTTCATGATCATGTACCTGGCCTCGCTGAAATCTGTCCCGGATCAGCTCTATGAGGCCGCGGCGATCGACGGCGCCAATTGGTGGCAGCGGATCTGGTACGTGACCCTGCCGATGATGCGCAACATCATCGCGATCACGACGCTGTTCTCTCTGATCGTGACGTTCGCCAATTTCGACATCGTGCGCATCCTCACCGCCGGCGGCCCGCTCGACAAGACGCACATCTTCGCGACCTGGGCGTTCCGCGTCGGCATCGAGGGCAGCGACATTCCGCTCGGCGCCAGCGTCTCGCTGTTCATGGTGCCGATCCTGGCGGTCGCCGCCATCTTCATCCTGCGCGACGTCAACAAGCGGGGGAACGAGTCCTGATGAGCACCGTCACGATCGACAAGGCCGGCCCGACCCGTACCGTCAAATATGGCTCGATGAGCCGCGACCGCGCCTGGGCGCTGCGCTGGTCGTATTTCTTCCTGACGCTGTTCGCGATCTTCTCGCTGGTGCCGCCGCTCTACATGCTGATCACCTCGCTGAAGGGCAGCGCGGAGATCTCCGCGGCGACCAATCCGTGGTGGGTGTTCCATCCGACGCTGGAGAACTATGTCGAGCTGCTCACCTCGAACCAGTTTCAGCGTTTCTTCTTCAACTCGGCCATGGTCTCGATCGTCGTGGTGATCATCACCATGCTGATCAGCATCCCCGCCGCATTCGCGCTGTCGCGGATGAAGTTCTGGGGCTCGGCGACGCTGGCGACCGGCGTATTCCTGACCTATCTGATCCCGGACAGCCTGCTGTTCATTCCGCTGTTCAAGATGTTCGCGCTGATCGGCGACGTCACCGGCATCCAGTTGATCAATCGCTGGTACGTGCTGCTGTTCATCTATCCGACCCTGACGGTGCCGTTCTGCACCTGGATCATGATCGGCTATTTCGCCTCGATCCCGAAGGAGCTCGACGAGGCCGCGATCATCGACGGCGCCTCCTGGCTGCAGACGCTGACGCGGATCTTCATTCCCGTCGCCCTGCCCGGTCTGATCGCCGCGACGATCTTCGCCTTCACCGTCTCCTGGGCGCAGTTCCTGTATCCGCTGGTGTTCACGACCTCGACCGACCAACTGGTGCTGCCGGTCGGCATCGTCACGAGCCTGATCAAGGGCGACGTCTTCAACTGGGGACAGATCATGACCGGCGCGCTGCTGGGCGCGGCGCCGCCGCTGATCATCTACGCGTTCCTGATGGACTATTACATTGCCGGGCTCACCGCCGGCGCGACCAAAGGCTGATGACGGGGGTTGATCACAGATGGCTGAAGTGAGCTTGCGCAAGGTCGTGAAGCGTTACGACGACGTCGAGGCGGTCAGGGGCATCGATCTCGATATCGCCGACCACGAGTTCGTCGTGCTGGTCGGCCCGTCCGGCTGCGGCAAGTCGACGACATTGCGGATGATCGCTGGGCTCGAGGACATCTCCGACGGCGACATCACCATCGGCGGCGACGTCGTCAACGACGTGCCGCCGAAGGATCGCGACATCGCCATGGTGTTCCAGAACTACGCCCTCTACCCGCACATGACGGTGGCCGAGAACATGTCGTTCGGGCTGCGGCTGAAGCACTACCCGAAGGCCGAGATCAAGAGCCGCGTGGCGGAGGCCGCGCGCATGCTGGACATCGCCGACCTCGTCGACCGCAAGCCCAAGCAGCTCTCCGGCGGCCAGCGCCAGCGCGTCGCGATGGGCCGTGCGATCGTGCGCAATCCCAAGGTGTTCCTGTTCGACGAGCCGCTGTCCAACCTCGACGCCAAGTTGCGCGTGCAGATGCGCATCGAGATCAAGAAGGTGCACCAGAAGGTCCGCACCACGACGGTCTACGTCACCCACGACCAGGTCGAGGCGATGACCCTGGCCGATCGTGTCGTGGTCATGAACAAGGGCCGCATCGAGCAGATCGGCACGCCGAACGAGCTGTACCACAATCCGGCGACACGCTTCGTCGCCGGCTTCATCGGCTCGCCCGCAATGAACTTCGTGCCGTGCCGGCTCGAGGAGGCCAATGGCCGGCTCCACATCCGCCTCACCGACCGGATCGCCTTTCCGCTGCCGCCGGCGCGCGCCGCGCGCTATCAATCCGTGTCGCGGAACGAGCCGCTGCTGCTCGGCATCCGGCCCGAGCACATCGCCGAGACCAAGCCGCATGCGGAGCCTGGGATTGAGCCGTTCGAGGCGCTGCTCGACGTCACCGAGCCGATGGGCATGGAGACGCTTGTCTACTTCACCCTCAACGAGACGCCGGTCTGCGGGCGGGTCAACCCCAACGCCGGCGCGCGGGATGGCAGCCCTCTGCGCATGGCAATGGACCTCAACAACATGCACCTGCTAAATGAGGCTTCAGGCCTCGTCATCTGACGAGCATAAGAAGCTTCAAGGGCAGGACATGACCACCAGGACGGCAACCAACAAGAACAAGATCCTCGTCACGGAATCCTTCTCGGCCAAGGGCCGCGCGCTGCTGGCGGCGCGCGATGATGTCGAGATGATCGAGTTCCCCAACATGATCTCGGCGGTGGATTTTTCCGACCTGCTGAAGTCCCACGCGCCGGTGCACGGCGTCGCGCTCGGCGCCACGCGCTTTGGAGAGCCGGAGCTGATCGCGGCCGGCGACATGAAAGTCGTCACCCGAATCGGCGTCGGCTTCGACGCGGTCGATGTGCCCGCGCTCTCCAGGCACAAGGTGCCGCTGATGGTCGCTGGCACCGCGAACTCGCCCTCGGTTGCCGAGCAGGCGCTGTTCATGATGCTGACGCTGGCCAAGCGCGCCAACGAGATGCATGCGATGGTCAAGGACGGCACCTGGGGCGCGCGCCTCGGCGTGCTGCCGTTCGATCTCTACGGCAAGACCGTGCTGATCATCGGCTTCGGCCGCATCGGCACCCGCACCGCCAAGCGCTGCCTCGCGATGGAGATGCAGGTTCTGGTCTACGATCCCTACAAGCCCGCAGCCGACATCACCGCCGCGGGCTGCGAGCCCGTTGCCGATCTCGACACTGCGCTCCCGCGCGCCGACTTCGTCAGCATCCACTGCCCGAAGACCCCGGAGACCATCGGCCTGTTCAACGCCGCGCGTCTCAAGCTGATGAAGCCGACGGCGTATCTGATCAACACCGCGCGCGGCGGCCTGATCGACGAGGCCGCGCTCTATGACGCGCTGTCCTCGGGCCGGCTCGCCGGCGCTGGCCTCGACGTGTTCGAGCAGGAGCCGCCGCCGGTCGGCCACGCGCTGCATGCGCTGCCCAACGTGATCATGGCTCCGCACGTCGCTGGCGTGACGCGAGAGGCGGTCGACCGCATGAGCGAGCAGACGGCGCGCAACATTCTCAGCGTGCTCGATGGCGATCCGATTCGGCAGAACGTGATCAATCAGGACGTCTTGTAGTCGTCCGGCCGGTGCAATGGTCCTGTCCCGTCGGCGACGAGGCAGGACCCGCCCTCATCACGCGGATGTCAGGACCTTTCTCCACCGCTTTGGCGCCCAACTTTCAACGCATTCTTGCAACTTGGCCAAATCCAGCTACAACTGTGACTATCGGCACCGGATTTTACGCGCGCCGGTAGGAACAGAGGCGGCCATGAGTGTTGCGACCGAGCACGCGCTCGCAACGATAGCGAGCATTCTCGATCAGCCTGAAGCGACGAGGTCGGCAGACAAGGTGGCGCCGTCGTCGAAGAAGGCTGCCGCGACTGTCGTCTCACTCGATCAGGCCGACGGCTACACCAAGCTCGGACCTGGGCCGATTTCCGCGATCCGCTTCCGCTGGACGGCACGGCGGGGCGAGGACGGCTACTATGTCGACGAGACCGTCGGGCCGACCTCGATCGCCGTGAGCAGCGGACCGATGACCGCCGAAGCTGCCGTCAAGACGGTCGACACCCGCGCGCGAGAGGCGATCGAGCGCTTCGAGGCGCTGAAGAACGAGATGACCGGCAAGGGCCCGGTTGCGCCCAGCGAGAGGTAGCGCTCCGGCCGCCCGGACCACTCCATCTTCGTTGCGATGTCTCCAAATCCCATGGCCGGGTTCCATCCTGGCCATTCGTATTTTGTGGACCTCGAGGCCGCCTGCCGTCCCGCCCCGGAAGCGCCTACCTCCGCGCGCCCAGATAGTCCGGCTTCGCCAGCGGCACGCCGGCGTGACGCAGGATGTCGTAGGCCGTGGTGACGTGAAAGAAGAACTGCGGCAGGCTGAACGTGAGCAGCAATGAGCGACCATCGTCGAAGCTGCGCGTCGCACCGTTGCGGAAGGTGAAGCTGACCTCCCGCTTCGCGCCCTCCTCGATCGCCGCAGGTGGCACGCTGCGCACATCGTCGATCGCGGTTGCAATCCGCGCCTTCAACCCGGCCATATCCGTGTCGCTGTCGGCAACGGTCGGCTGCGCGCGGCCGGCGAGCAGCGCACAAGCGATGGTGGCGTGGCGGTTGGCTTCGCAGACCTGCCGGATCAGGTTGTACATGTCAGGCGCCAGCCGGGCCTGCAGCAGGTCGGCGGGATCGATGCGGCGCGCCTCGGCAAAGGCAGCGGCCTTGTCGAGCACCCCCGAGAGGTTGTGAAGATAAGGCACGAACACCTCGACCGACGCCTGCACCAAGGAAATGCTCATCAACCAACCTTCCTGCTTGCCCCTCGTCGCGCGTGGCGACCTCCGCTATGAATAGCGCGGCCACATCATGCGAGGTGATTCAATATGGGATTTTTCAACCGGACCGTCGCCGCCGTGACCGCAGCCGTGCTGGCCTGCGGTCTCGCCACTGCCGCACTCGCCGACCAGCCCTCGCGCCTCGACGAGATCGTGCAGCGCGGCAGCTTACGGGTCGGCATGACCGGCGACTACAAGCCCTTCACCTATCTCGACAAGGCGACCGGAAAATTCTCCGGCTTCGACGTCGACATGGCCGAGGCGCTCGGCAAGGCGCTCGGCGTCAAGGTCGAGTTCGTGCCGACGAGCTGGCCGCAGCTCATGAAGGATTTCGAGGCCGACAAGTTCGATGTCGCGATGGGCGGCGTATCGATCACGCTCGACCGCCAGAAGAAGGGCTTGTTCTCGACGCCGATCATGCGCGAGGGCAAGACCCCGATCGTGCGCTGCACCGACACCTCGAAGTACCAGACGCTGTCCGACATCGACAAGCCCGGCACCCGGGTCGTGGTCAATCCGGGCGGCACCAACGAGCGCTTCGCCCGCGCCAACATCAAGTCAGCCGACATCCGCGTCCACCCCGACAACGTCACCATCTTCGACGAGATCGCCAAGGGCGACGCCGACCTGATGATGACCGACGCCTCCGAGACGCGCTATCAGCAGAAGCTGCATCCCGGCGTGCTCTGCGCCGTGCACCCGGAGAAGCCGTTCGATTTCTCCGAGAAAGCCTACTGGCTGCAGCGCGACGTGGCGCTCAAAGCGTTCGTGGACCAGTGGCTGCATATCTCGACCGAGAACGGCAGCTACCAGGCGATCTACAAGAATTGGTTCGAGTAACATGTCCGCGGTCTTCCGTCGGGCAATGATGACCGGATGATCTTCTGGCCCGCCAGCAAAGGACGACATGCGATGAAGTGTCTTCGGATCTACGCAACGCCCGACGGCGAGTCCCGCTTCGGTGAAGTGGATATCCCGACGGCGGCGGCTGTGACCGTCGCCCCCGGCGCCAAGCCGTTTCAAGTTTCCAAGCGCTATATCGCCTCAAGCGTCGAGTTTACGCAGATCCCCGCCGGTATGCGCCAGGTTGACTGGCACACCGTTCCGGGGCGGGTGTTGACCGTCAGACTGAGCGGGGCGGTCGAATACGAGACGAGCGACGGCGAGGTGCGGCGCGTCTCCGCAGGCGAGTTTGTGCTGGTGGAGGACACGCACGGAAAGGGTCATCTGTCGCGTCACTCCGCGGACGCGCAAACCGTCCTGTGGATCAGGCTGCCTGACGGCCTCGATTTGCCGAGTGCATAGTCCCTGGAAGTCGCTGCCGTCTGCCGGCACCTGAGGAGAACCCGCAAGGAAGAGCTGCGCCGAAACAAAATGTTCTTTCGCAATTTCAGTAGGAAGACCCCTGTCCAGTCCCCGGGCGAAAAATATTCGACTTTCGTTTTTCAGAAAAATATGGTTCACTGCCGCCATCCCGCCTCATCGAAGAGGGGCGTCGCGCGCAATCGTCACGACACGCGAGGTGGGGAGGCGATGGCCGCGAGATGCCGAAAGCGTGCTTGCACGCGGACGAACGGCAGCTTGCGGACGTGAAGTCGCAGGGTCCTGACACCCCGACGCTGGTGTCACGTTCGCGGCGGCGCTAACGCGCCGCGCGGACCATGGTGGCCAACAAGCCCGGCGCACCAGGGAGACTGCGTATAAGCGTTAAGACCGTCGCGCAGGGAATGCCGGTTGATCGGCAGCACCTGTGGTACCTGCCGCCTGCATTTTTTTCGCAGGCGGGCCATGGGTGAGGCCCTCACCCGGCATTCCCTGCGCCCTCTTCTGATTGAGAGGGTTCGACTGATGGATCACTCGGACGCCATGCGTCGCGAGAACGCCAGCTCATGTGTAGCGATGTCATGCAAGCAAAAGTCTGTCAGCACACTCGCTGTCATTCCGGGCGCGCGCAGCGGAGCCCGGAATCCATACTCCGAAGCGGACTTTGTTGGAACGAGATGGAGCAGCCGGCGTGCCCAACACGTCCACGTGTGGTTATGGATTCCGGGCTCGCGCTGCGCGCGCCCCGGAATGACGGCGTCATGTGTGGATGGCTCGCGACGACACCACGGCCGGTGCTTATGAGTCCCGGCTCGGAGGCCGGGACGACAGCGGAGTGTGGCGTGGGAGCCCGGCTCACCGCGACGCTGCGAGGGACGATGAAGCCGCCCTCACCCGTTGCGATACGTGTAGCTGTAGCCGTTGATCGCCGGGGCGCCGCCGAGATGCGCATAGAGCACCTTCGACCCTTCCGGGAAGTAGCCCTTCTTGACCAGGTCGATCATGCCCTGCATCGACTTGCCCTCATAGACCGGGTCGGTGATCATCGCCTCGGTGCGGGCGGCCAGGCGAATGGCCTCGTTGGTCTCGGCGCTCGGCACGCCATAGGCCGGATAGGCGTAGTCGTTGAGGATCACGATCTCGTCGTCGCGGACCTTGCGGCCGAGCTCGACGAGCTCAGCGGTGTTGTCGACGATCTGCCGCACCTGGCTGCGGGTCTGCTGCGGCGTGCCGGAGGCGTCAATGCCGATGACGCGGTCGGCGCGGCCGTCGGCAGCGAAGCCGACGATCATGCCGGCCTGGGTCGAGCCGGTGACGACGCAGACGATGATGTAGTCGAACTTGATGCCCATCTCGGCTTCCTGCGCCCTCACCTCCTCGGCGAAGCCGACATAGCCGAGACCGCCGAACTTGTGCACGGAGGCGCCGGCCGGAATGCCGTAGGGCTTGCCGCCGGCATCCTTGACCGACTGGATCGCATCTTCCCAGCTCTTGCGGATGCCGATGTCGAAACCGTCCTCGACGATGCGGCTGTCGGCGCCCATCAGGCGCGTCATCAGGATGTTGCCGACCCGGTCATAGACGGCGTCCTCGTGCGGCACCCAGCTCTCCTGCACGACGACGCACTTCATGCCGATCTTGGCCGCGGTCGCCGCCACCATGCGGGTATGGTTCGACTGCACGCCGCCGATCGAGACCAGGGTGTCGGCATTCGATTCGATCGCATCGGGCACGATGTATTCGAGCTTGCGCAGCTTGTTGCCGCCCATCGCGAGACCGGAATTGCAGTCGTCGCGCTTGGCATAGATCTGCACCTTGCCGCCGAGCGCCGCGGTCAGCCGCGGCAGATGCTCGATCGGGGTGGCACCGAAGGTGAGCGGATACTTCTTGAACTTGTCGAGCCGAAGCACGGGTCTCTCCGTGGGTGGATGAAAGGGCCGGCCGAAACATACGAAAAAGGCGGAGAAAGGTGCTCTCTTTATTGGCCTGCGTTTTTGTGCTCACGTCCGCAAGAATTGATACCGGCAAGAGATATGTCCGCACATGACGGAAAAAATGAGAGAATCTTCCACCGCTGATCTCGACCGGGTCGATCGGCGCATCCTGCAACTGCTGCAGAAGGACGGCCGGATGAGCAATGCCGAGCTTGCCGCCACCGTTCATGTCAGTCCGGCCACCTGCCATCGCCGCACCCAGCGCCTGTTCGAGGAGGGCTACATCAAGGGCGTGCGCGCCCAGATCGCGCCGGAGAAGGTCGAGCGCAGCGCGCTGGTGCTGGTCGGCGTCGTGCTCGATCGCTCGACGCCGGAGAGCTTTCGCACCTTCGAGGCGGCGATCCGCAAACTGAAATTCGTGCTCGATTGCCATCTCGTCGCCGGCGATTTCGACTTCTTCCTGAAGATCCGCGTTCGCGACATGCACGACTTCAACCGGATGCATGGCGACCAGCTGATCTCGCTGCCGGGCGTGCGGCAGACGCGCACGTTTTTCGTGATGAAGGAGGTGGTCGACAATGCGCCGCTCGATTTCTGAGCAGGCCGGGCATTGAACCGGTGGCGCCGCATCGGCGACTTACCAGCGCGTGAGCTCGCTCACATCAGCAACCGACATCGCGGAGACACGGATGAAGAGGCTGTTGGCCGTCGCGGCTTTGGTTCTGGCCAGCAGTGCCGCCGAGGCGCAATACGTCATCGAGTATGGCGGCAAGACGATCCGCATCGATCCCGACCGCGGCACCGTGCAGATCCCCGGCGTCTACGACAATACCGAGCAGAAGAAGACCAAGCGCACCAAGCGCGACCAGGACAATGCGACCAAGCCGCCTCCGGCGCCCACCGAGGCGGCGGTCACGCCGGCCCCGCCCGCGCAGGCTCCGGCTACGACCGCGCCCCCTGCTCCCGTCCCTGCGGCGCCCGCTCCGACGGCAGCCGCACCAGCGAGCCCGCCGGCGGCGCCTCCTCCCGTCCAGGCGGCCGCGCCACCGGCGCCGCTGCCGCCACCTCCGGCGGCCCCAGCCGCCAACGCCACGGCACCGGTTGCGCCGCCAGCCGCTGCAACGGCCGCTGCGGCTCCTGCTGCCGCGCCGGCTCCCGCCGCCGCGCCGCCGCCACCGCGGCCAGCCCAGACGCCTGCCGTGACCACGGCAGCTGCGCCGCCCGCCGCGGCGCAGACCGCCGGTCGCGATCCCAGCTCGCCGGTCGGCATCTGGTTGACCGAGGAGAAGGAGGGCCAGATTCGCATCGAGCCCTGCGGCACCAATCTCTGCGGCTACGCCGTGGATGCGAAGACCAAGCAGAACGGCGAGCAGATCCTGATCAACATGCGGCCGAGCGACAAGGCCCAGGAGAAGAAGTGGACCGGCCGCATCTTCGATCCGAACAGCGGCAGCACCTACGATTCGACGATCGCGCTGAAGGGGTCGGACAGTCTGCGCGTGCAGGGCTGCGCCTTCGGCGGCATGTTCTGCGGCGGCCAGACCTGGACGCGGGTGAACTGAGCCCGGCGCGCGACGCGCCTCCAAACGCAAAGCGCGCGGCCCTGCGACCGCGCGCTCGCACCGTTCTCAGTGATGTATCAGCCGACCGGGGTGGCGTATTCCTCGTCGGTGACGTGCTCCATCCAGGTCACGTGCTCGCCATTGAGCGATTCATGCATCGCGACGTGGACCATGCCGGTGGTCGGCGCGGCGCCATGCCAATGCTTCTCGCCCGGCGGGATCCAGACGACGTCGCCGGCCTTGATTTCGCGCACCGGCCCGCCCTTGGCCTGCACCCGGCCGACGCCCTGGATGACATAGAGCGTCTGTCCGAGCGGATGAGTATGCCAGGCCGTGCGCGCGCCCGGCTCGAACGCGACGCGCGCCGAGGCGACGCGGGCTGGAGCCTGCGGCGTGATGATCGGGTCCTGCCAGACCGTGCCCGTAAAGCTTTCCGCGGCTGCGCGGCGCGTGGGGCGCGAGCCCGCGAGATAAACGTCGACCATTGTTCTGCCTTTCCTGAAGCTGTGTCGTTGATCAATCGGCGCCGTGAACTACTTCTTCGACGCGGCGTAGCGCGTCTTGGTCTCGGCGTTCATCGGATAGAGACCCGGCAGCACCGCGCCCTTGTTCACCTCGTCGACGATCCAGGCTTCCATGCGCTCCTGCTCGGGGCCTTCCGCGAGCACGTGATCGAGCATCGCCTGCGGGATCAGCACGGCGCCATCCTGGTCGGCGACGATGACGTCGTTCGGAAACACGGCAACACCGCCGCAGCCGATCGCCTCGCCCCAGCCGACGAAGGTGAGCCCTGCGACCGACGGCGGCGCGGCGTAGCCATCACACCATACGGGAAGGCCGGTGCCGAGCACGCCTTCGAGGTCGCGCACGACTCCGTCGGTGATCAGCGCGGTGACGCCGCGCTTGACCATGCGGGCGCACAGAATGTCGCCGAAGATGCCGGCGTCCTTGACGCCCATCGCATCGACCACGGCGATGCAGCCTTCGGGCATGGCCTCGATCGCGGTGCGGGTCGAGATCGGCGACGACCAGGATTCCGGGGTCGCCAGATCCTCGCGCGCCGGCACGAAGCGCAGCGTGAAAGCGGGACCGACCAGCCGCTTCTGTCCCGGGCGCAGCGGCTTGGCGCCGCGCAGCCAGACATTGCGCAACCCCTTCTTCAGCAGGACCGTCGTGATGGTCGCGGTGGTGACTTGAGACAGGGTGGCGATGGCTTCGGGAGTGAGGGACATCTTGAGACTGGTGCTCCAAACGGGCTGGCAGAAAAAGTAGGCGCATCTTGCGAGCGACGAAGGCGGCGTCAAGGGCGTGCGCGGTGCGTCCGGCGCATGCGGGGCTTGCGTGCACCCGATAAGGCCTCCTTATCGCAAGACATCCGATTAATTTATTGAATTTTCGAGACTTTTTGCCTTGGACCCAATTCCACTGGCGCCTGAAAACAGCTAGATGAGGAACACCAACGCGGATCACTTCGGACTCATGGCCGACCCTTTTCCACCTCCTCGCCTGCTGCCCAGCGGCGACAGCGCCGTCACCGTCGAGTTCAGCCGGACGATCGACGAGACCGCCAACCGCCGCGTCCTGGCGCTCGACCATGCGGTGGCAGCGGCCGGGATCGAGGGCATCACGGAGACGGTGCCGACCTATCGCTCGCTGCTGGTGCACTATGATGCAGGTGTGATCGACCACGACACCCTTGGAGCAAAGCTGCTGGCGCTGTCGGCCGGGTCGCTCGCGCCGGAAAGTGAGGTCAGGCGCTGGCGGGTTCCCGTCTGCTATGGCGGAGAGAATGGCATCGACCTCGAGGATGTCGCCAAGGCGTTGAGCCTCACGCCGGACGAAGTCGTCGCACGCCATATCGCCAGCACTTATCGCGTCGCAATGATCGGCTTCACGCCGGGCTGGTCCTATTTGTCCGGTCTCGATCCCACGCTGCAGATGTCGCGCCGCCAGAATCCGCGGCTCTGGACACCGGCCGGCATCATCGCCATCGGCGGCATCCAGACCGGCATCCAATGCCTTGCCGGGCCGTGCGGCTGGCACCTGCTTGGCCGCACCGCGATGCGGACATTTCAACTGCATCGCGAGCCGACCTTTCTGCTCGAGCCCGGCGACGAGGTCAGCTTCTATGCCGTTGACGTCAAGACCTTCGCGGAGCAGGAGCGCGCCGCCGAGGGCGGCGTGCTCATCGCCGAGCGGATCGCCGCATGAGCACGCTGGTCGTCTCACAGATCGGCCCGGCAAGCTCGGTCCAGGATGGCGGGCGTTTCGGCGCGCAGCGCTACGGGCTGACGCCGTCCGGCGCGATGGACAAGCTGGCGCTGGCGGCAGCCAACAGCCTCGTCGGCAATGCGCTGATGGCGGCTGCGATCGAGATCGGCCCGTTCGGCGCGACGTTCGCGGCGAAGGGCGGCGCGGTGCGCGTGGCGCTCGCCGGCGCGCAACGGCTGGCGGATGTCGCCAAGCGGCAGGTCGAGATCAACACGTCGGTGACGCTGAACGACGGGGAGCAGCTCACGCTCGGCTTTGCGCGCGGCGGCTCGTTCACCTATCTCGCCATCGCCGGTGGCATCGCCGGCGAACCGATGTTCAACAGTCTCTCGGTGAATGCGCGCGCCGGGCTCGGCAGCCCCTACCCCCGCCCGCTTCAGGCCGGCGACGTGTTCGAAGTCGCGCCCGCCGGCGATGCGCCGGAACTGCGGATCGATCTGCCGAAAGCCGGCGGCGCGATTCGTGTCGTCATGGGACCGCAGGACGACGAGTTCAGCGACGAGATGAAAGCGCTATTCCTCGGCAGCGACTGGATGGTCTCGGCGACCAGCGACCGCATGGGCTATCGCCTCGAGGGGCCGCAGATGCGCCACCTGCACGGTCACAACATCGTCTCGGACGGCACCGTGGACGGCAGCATCCAGGTGCCCGGCAACGGTTCGCCGATCGTGCTGATGTCGGACCGCGGCACCAGCGGCGGCTATCCGAAGATCGCGACCGTCATCACGGCCGATTTCGGCCGCCTGGCGCAGACGCCGGCCGGCACGCCATTCCGCTTCAAGGCCGTGAGCATGGCCGAGGCGCAGGCCGAACTGCGTCGTTACAAGGATCTGCTGCGCAGCTTGCCCGGCCGCGTCACCGAGCTTGCGAGCAGCGACTTCAACGTCGATGCGCTGTTCACGGCCAATGTGGCCGGTCATGCCGTCAGCGCAACCGACGCCACCACCTGGCCCGGAGTCACTCCCGATTAGTTTGATCACATCTCACGTTGCTTCGGACCCATCAACGAGCGGACCCTGACATGACCAGCACCGTCGATCTGAACTGCGACCTCGGAGAGAGTTTTGGCCCGTGGGAAATGGGCAATGACGCCGCCATGATCGAGCTGGCGACATCGGTCAACGTCGCCTGCGGCTTTCATGCCGGTGACGCTGACATCATGCGGCGGACGGTCGAGATGGCGAAGGCCAAAGGCGTCAGCGTCGGCGCGCATCCCGGCTATCGCGATCTGCATGGTTTCGGTCGGCGTCCGATGCCGGGGCTGAAATCATCGGAGATCGAGAACCTCGTCGCCTATCAGATCGGCGCCCTGCAGGCGATCGCCACCGCGGCCGGTCACAAGGTCACGCATGTGAAGGCACACGGCGCGCTGTCCAATGTCGCCTGCGAGGACGACATGACGGCGAACGCCATCGCCAAGGCGATCAAGGCCGTCGATCCGAGCCTGATCTTCGTCGTGCTCGCCAACTCCAAGCTGGTGACCGCTGGCGAGAAGGCCAATCTGAGGATGGCTCACGAGGTGTTTGCCGATCGCGCCTATGGCGACGATGGACTCCTGGTGTCGCGCAGCAAGCCCGGCGCCGTGCTGCACGATCCCAAGGTCATCGCCGATCGTGTGGTGCGCATGGTTCAGGACGGCGCGGTGATTTCGGTGACTGGCAAGGTGATGAAGATGCGGACCGACACCGTCTGCATCCATGGCGACACCGCCGGCGCGGTCGAGATTGCGCGGGAGGTCCGCAAGGCGCTCGACGCGGCCGCCATCACGGTCGCGCCGTTCAAGAGGTGATGAGAATCAGAACGGATGCGTGAAAGACGTGCCCAGGGTGATCGCGGCAATCAGCGCCATCGCGCTGTAGAAGGCAACCAGCGCGACGGTTGCGCCGCGTTCGCGAATGGCGCGGGCCTGGGGCATCTGTCGCAGGGGCGTCGATATCGTGCGCATGGCCGGTCTCCTGAAGTTCCGGCCATGAGAAAAGCGTTCCCGCGGCCGGGTGCAAGGCAACCGGCGAAATAACGACAAGCCCCCTGTTTCGGGTCCGCTTGGAACCAAAAAATTCTCGGCCGATGTTGCGACCGAGAATATTCTCCGCCGGTTCCAGCTCAGTAGACGTCGAGCTGGAACCGGCCCTTCTTCTTGAGGTCCGCGACGAAACTCACCGCCTCGTCCGTCGAACGCGCGCCGAACTGGGCGACGATGTCGACCAGGGCGCGCTCGACGTCCTTGGCCATGCGCTTGGCGTCGCCGCAGATGTAGAGATGGGCGCCGTCGGCGAGCCAGGTCCACACCTCGCGGCCGACCTCGCGCATGCGGTCCTGGACGTAGAATTTCTTGTCGCCGTCGCGCGACCACGCCAGCGACAGCCGCGTCAAGAGGCCGGCGGTCTTCATGGCGTTGAGCTCGTCGGCGTAGAAGAAGTCGCAGTCGCTGCGCTGATGGCCGAAGAACAGCCAGTTCTTGCCCGGCGCGCCGGTCGCCCTGCGGTCGTGCAGGAAGGCGCGGAACGGCGCGACGCCGGTGCCGGGGCCGACCATGATGATCGGCGTCTTCGGATCGGCCGGCAACGCGAAGCCATGCGCCTTCTGCACATAGACGCGCAGCTTGTCGCCGGGATTGATCCGCTCGGCCAGGAAGGTCGAGGCAAGTCCCAGCCGCTTGCGCTTGCCAACGACGTAGCGGACGCAGTCGACCGTCAGCGACAGCTTGCCGGGCGTGGCATTGTGCGACGACGAGATCGAGTAGAGCCGCGGCTGCAGCGGCTCCAGCGCCTCGACGAAGGCCTCGGGATGCGGCCGGACGCCGGAGAACTTCTGCAGCACCGCCATCACATCGAGCGTCGCCGCGTCGCCATCGGGATCCTCGCCCTGCGCCAGCTGCCGCGCCTTCTCGCGGGTCGCGCCGCCGGTGATGAAGGAGATCAGCTCGAACAGCGAATCCGGCGCCGGCGCCAGCGAGACGTCCTCGAGCAGGCACTGCCGCAGCGGCTTGCCGTTCACCTCGGTCATGTGCGAGGCGCCGAGCAGCGCGATGATCTGATCGACCAGGCCGAGATCATTCTTGGCGAAGATGCCGAAGGAATCGCCGACGACGTAGTCGAGCCCGCTCTCTCCGAGATCGAACTCGATGTGCCAGGTCTCCTTCTCCGAGCCCGGCTTGTTGAGCAGACGCCGCGACAGGAACGTCGCCTCGACCGGATTGTCGCGCGAGCGACCGGGCTCGCTGACGACGACGGAGACGGTGGCCGGCGCAGCCGCAGCGGGCTTGGCCGCGGCCGGAGCCTTGTCGATCTCCTCGTAGAGCGCCTTGAGCATCCGCGCGGTTTCCTTGCCGCCGGGGACGCACAGGTTGAGCCGCGCCTCGCTGCGATCGGCAATCGCATCCGAATAGTCGCTGCAATTGTAGCCGCATTGGCCGCAGTCCTGCTGTGCCATGGCCGCCATCATGCGCCGGCGCAGCGGACGGCCCTCGGCGAGCTTCATGCGCTCGCCGATCGGCATGGTCTGATCGTGCCATGGCGCCTCGCCGTCATCACCGTCGCTCGCGGGCGCGAGCACGGCGCCGTTCTGCGCCGGCGACAATGCCGTCGCGCCGTCGAGACCGAACGCTCCGGCCAGGAAACCGTTGAGCCACGAGCGCTGCGCCTCGGAAAATGGCGCCGTCGGAGGAATGATCTCGATCTTGGACATGGGCGTGATCTGGTTCATGCTGAGACCTCCGACGAAATCTGGGCTTCGGCGAGATTGCGCAGCGTTTCGCCGTCGTGACGACGTGCGAACGACAGGAAGGTCTCCTCGGGCGAGGCGCGATGGGCGAGATAGGCCTTGAGCAGCTTCTCGACGGTTACAGGCGCATCCGCCGCCTTGAGATCGCGATAGACCTCGCGGCCGATATCGGCCTGCGGGCCGAAGCCGCCGCCGGCGAACAAATGATAGCCCTCGACGGTGTCGTCGCCATCGCCGACCGGCACCTTCGCGCCGATCATGCCGATGTCGCTGATGTAGTGCTGGGCGCAGGAGTGATGACAGCCGGTCAGATGGATGTTGAGAGGCGTGTCGACATCCACCCTCGTCTCGCACCAGTCGCCGATCTCGGCCGCATGTTTCTTGGTGTTGGATGCTGCGAACTTGCAGCCGGCGTTGCCGGTGCAGGCGATCAGTCCGGCGCGGATGTGCGAGGCCTTGACCGACAGTCCGATCTGCTCGACCGCGGCGCAGGCCAGCGCGACCTTGTCGTCGCGGACGCCCGATAACAGCAGGTTCTGCCACACCGTGAGCCGGATCTCGCCGTCGCCGAGATCCGCAGCGATCTTGGCGAGCGCGCGCATCTGTTCCGTGGTCAGCTTGCCCAGCGGCAGCACGACGCCGATCCAGTTCAGCCCCTGCTGCTTCTGCTGGTGCACGCCGATATGGGCCATCCGGTCCGAATCGGGACGCGGCTCGAGCGCCTCGTCGGGGACGCGCGCCAGCTTGCGGCCGAGCCTTGTTTCAACGGCTTCCATGAATTTGTCGTGGCCCATGCTGTCGAGCACGTATTTGAGCCGCGCCTTGAGGCGATTGGTGCGGTCGCCGGTCTCGATGAACAGCCGCACGATGGCGTCGGCCACCTCGGTCGCCCGCTCCGGCTCGACGATGATTCCTGTCGGCTTGGCGAAATCCTTGTGTCCGGTGATGCCGCCGAGGCCGAGCTTGAACCACACGCCCGGCGCAACGCCGAATCCGTCCTTCACCTCGACCGCCGAGAACGCGATGTCGTTGGTGTCCTCCAACGCCGCGATCCGACCGGCGCCGTCGAAGGCGACATTGAACTTGCGCGGCAGGCCGTAGAGCGAGCGGTCGTTGAGGATGTGGAAGTGCCATTCGCGCGCGAAAGGACGCGTGTCCAGCAGCTCCTGCGGATCGATGCCGGCGGTCGGCGTTCCCGTCACGTTGCGGATGTTGTCGGCGCCGGAGCCGCGCGCCGTCAGGCCGAGATCCGACAGACCTTCCAGCAGCATCACGGCATGCTTGGGCGGGATCTCGCGTAGCTGCAGATTGGCGCGCGTCGTGACGTGGCTATAGGGACCGCAGAGCCGGTCGGCGAGGTCGGCAAGCCCCGCGAGCTGCCAATGCTTCATCACGCCGTTGGGAATGCGCAGGCGGCACATGTAGGAGTCCTGCGCCGGCGCGACATGAAAAAGGCCGTAATAGCGCCAGCGGAAATTGTCCGCCGCGGACGGCGCAGCATTGCTGCGGGCCTGCTCCTTCAGCCGCTCATAGGCATCGAACGGGTGCAGCTCGCGCTTGACCTTCTCCTGGTCGGCGAGCTTGCGCCCGGATGCGATGACCTTGTCCTGCGCCTTGATGTGAATGGCGTCGGGCCCGGTCGGCTCGGCAATCGTCGTCGCGGCAGCAGCCTGCCCGCGGCCGGCCAGCGTGACCTTGAGGCCGGCGGCCAACCCCTCAAGGTAGCGCTTCTGCTCGTCGTTGAAGTCGACTGACAAGGGTTCGATTTTCATGATGGCGGACGAAGCTCCAGCGGCCAGGACGAATGGCGTTTGCGGATGGGACGAGGATCGCGTCGTCGAACGGCCGATGGGGGGCGGTTCAAATGAGCGATCCGACCAGCTTCGTTGCTGCGGAAATCCGGTAATGGACTGCAGTCAGCGGCATCTGTGGCGGCTGACCGCACTGCAATATTCAAATTGCGTGCCAGCCGGGACAAGCAGGAAATGTAAGAGAATTCAGAGGGCTGCTCAAATCGGCGAACCCGCACTGGCAGGCTCAAGCCCTCAAATGCGGGCACTTCGCCCAAAATTTGATCGGCGGAGCGAGTTGCCCAAATTGGGTGCTGAGTGGAAGACCTCAGGCCGTCCAGCGGCCGATCTTGAAGGCCTTGAGATGGCCGATCACGTCGTCCGCCGCGAAAGGCGGACCGGCGAAGGCGCCGATGGCGCCATCCGTGCCGACCGCGGCCGTGCCCATCGCCGCGTCGTAGATGTCCGGCCGGAACACGCCCATGGCGGTGCCCAGGGCTTCAGTGCTGAGGGGAGTCTGGCCCCACCGCACCATCTGGGCATAGAGCCAGGCCGCCTGGATCTTCTCGGGCCGTCCCGCCTCTTCCCGGCCCACCAGCAGATAGCGCGAGCTTTCGCGGAAGGTGCCGTCCGGCGAGATTTTGAGGCGGCCGTCCAGCGTGCGCTGGAGCACCTCCGCATCGACGCCGATCCGCTCCGGCTGGGCTAGGATACGCGCGGCTTCTGCGTGGTTCTGCTCGATGAATTCGGCGGCCTTGGCGCAGGCGCGGACCAGGCCGGCGAGGGCGTCGGGATTCTTGTCAGCCCAGCTCTGCCTGACCGCCAGCACCTTTTCGGCCGCGCGCACCAGCACGTCAGACACGAAGTGGAGAATATGGCCGATGCCGAGATCGACCGCGATCGAGTTCCACGGTGCTCCGACGCAGAACGCGTCGACGTGACCGTTGGCGATGCTCTCCACCATGTAGGGCGGCGGCAGCACCACGAGACGGACGTCCTCATCGGGGTCGACACCGCCTGCGGCCATCCAGAACCGCAACTGATAGTTGTGGGTCGAGAACGGAAACGTCATGCCGAACGTCAGCGGCTCGGCGCCGGCCTTGCGCCGTTCAGCGACGACGCGCGCCAGCGCCAGCGCCGTCGCCATCGGGTCGAAACGATCCCCCTCGAGGTGGGCCATGATCGCCGCATGCAGCGCTGGCGTCACGGTGATCGCGTTGCCATTCACTCCGAGATTGAAGGGAGCCACGATCGGCACCTTGACATGGCCGATGCCCAGGCTGGACGCAATGGCGACGGGAGCCAGCAGATGCGCCGCGTGGAACAGGCCGATGTTGAGCTTGTCGCGCACGTTCGACCATGACACTTCGCGGACCAGCGTGACATCGAGACCTTCAGCCGCGGTGAATCCGTTGTCGACGGCGACGATCAGCGCGGCGGCATCGACCAGCGGGATGAAGCCAATGCGAAGCGGGCCGGTCATTTCAGCATCTCCGAGGCGGTCAGGATCGATTGCGCGATCTCGCCGATCTTCTTCTTTTCGCGCATCGCCGTGGAGCGCAACAGCACGTAGGCTTCCTCTTCGGTGAAGCCCTTCATCTTCATCAGAATGCCCTTGGCGCGGTCGATCACCTTGCGGTCTTCGAGCGCGGACTTGGTGCGCTCGAGCTCGTCCTGAAGCTTGGAGAACGCATTGAAGCGGGAGATGCAGAGATCGAGGATCGGCTTGATCCGCTCCTTCTTCAGGCCGTCGACGATGTAGGCGGAGACGCCCGCCTCCACCGAGGCCTGGATCGAAGCCGCGTCGCTCTGGTCCACGAACATCGCGATCGGCCGGCGGACGGCGCGACTGACCTGGAACATCTGCTCCAGCACGTCGCGGCTCGGGTTCTCCAGGTCGATGACGATGACGTCCGGATCCAGGGCATAGATGCGCGCCAGGAGACCTTGCATCTCGCTGACATGCACGACGCCGGTAAAGCCCGCTTCCCGCAAGCCTTCCTCGAGGATGGCCGCGCGGATCGGGCTTTCGTCGACGATCACGATTTTAGGCGATTGCTCGGCGCTCATCGATCACCAGGTTGTCCGGGCCCTCACCCATAGCATGGACGTGGCCGCGTCAAAGCCTTGTCTTTCTGGGCAATTCGGACTAGCTGACGCCTATCTCATCAGGCAGTTCCAAGATGCAGCAGGGTTCGGCGCCCAAGATCAGCTTTGTTTCGCTCGGATGTCCCAAGGCTTTGGTCGATTCCGAGCGCATCATCACGCGCCTTCGCGCCGAGGGCTACGAGCTTGCCCGGAAGCATGACGGCGCCGACGTCGTCATCGTCAACACCTGCGGGTTCCTGGACAGCGCCAAGCAGGAATCCCTGTCGGCGATCGGCTCGGCCATGGCCGAGAACGGCAAGGTCATCGTGACCGGCTGCATGGGCGCCGAGCCGGAGCAGATCGAGCAGGCCTATCCCGGCGTGCTGTCGATCACCGGCCCGCAGCAGTACGAGAGTGTGCTGGACGCCGTCCACCGCGCATCGCCGCCTGCGCACAACCCTCACCTCGACCTGGTTCCTCCGCAGGGCATCAAGCTCACGCCCCGGCACTACGCCTATCTGAAGATCTCCGAAGGTTGCAACAACCGCTGCACCTTCTGCATCATCCCGAAGCTGCGTGGCGATCTGGTGTCGCGCCCCGCAGCCGACGTGCTGCGCGAGGCCGAGCGGCTGGTCGCAGCCGGGGTCAAGGAGCTCCTGGTCATTTCGCAGGACACCTCGGCCTATGGGCTGGACCTGAAATATGCCGAAAGCGCCTGGAAGGACCGCAGCGTCCGGGCTCGCTTCCTCGATCTGGCGCGCGAGCTCGGCGAGCTCGGCGCCTGGGTCCGGCTGCATTACGTCTACCCCTACCCGCATGTCGACGAGGTGATCGGCCTCCTGGCTAACGGTAAAATATTGCCTTATCTCGACATCCCGTTCCAGCATGCCAGCCCGAACGTCCTGAAGGCGATGCGCCGCCCGGCGGCGCAGGACAAGACGCTGGACCGGATCAAGGCGTGGCGGACCACCTGCCCTGACCTCGCGCTGCGCTCGACCTTCATCGTCGGCTTCCCCGGAGAGACGGACGCCGATTTCGCCTATCTGCTGGACTGGCTGGATGAGGCCGAGATCGATCGGCTCGGATGCTTCAAATACGAGCCTGTGGCCGGCGCGACCTCCAACGCCCTGCCCGACCAGGTCCCGGACGCGGTCAAGCAGGAGCGCTGGGACGCCCTGATGGCTCGCCAGCAGAAGATCTCGGCACGCCGGCTCAAGCGCAAGGTTGGAACGCGTCAGCAGGTGATCATCGACGAGGTCGGGCCAAGCGTCGCCAAGGGCCGCACCAAGGCTGATGCCCCCGACATCGATGGCGCCGTTTATCTGTCCAGCCGGCGGCCGTTGCGTGTCGGCGAGATCGTCACGGTCAAGATCGAGCGTGCCGACGAATACGACCTGCACGGCACGGTCGCTGGGTTCTAGCGCGGCTCTGTCGCGTCTCGGGCCACCCGCCGGGAACTCGGGGGAATCGCAGACGGGCGTGTAGATGAGTCCTGGACCTGCGGACCGCCCCTCAGTGCGAGGAGCCCGTGGTGCGAACCGACCAGAGATTCAGCAGGCGAAGCGCCTCGTCCTGCTTCAGTTCGAGATATTTGTTCTTGAGCTTGGTCAGCTCGTCGGGGGGCGTTGCACCTGAAACGAACCGGCTATCGAGGATCGCGGCAACCGTGACCCAGCTCAGTCCAGCGGCCTTGCACGGCACGAGAATGCCGTCGCTGCGCAGGCTCTGCATCAGCGGCCGTACCAGCTCGATACTGCATTTCGCGAGCTCCGCGATGGCCGCGATCGTCTCGCCGTAGCGCCGCTGGCGGGCAAATTCGAGCAACTCGGCCTCGGTGAGCTTTCCGCCCTGTTTGAGTTGGCCGATCGCCGCCTTGGCGCTGCCGCCGACGCGGTTTCGTGACAACTCGCGCTCGGCGTCGAGCGTGGCCGCTGAAATGGCGCTGCGGATTTCCTCGTAGAGATGCGGCGGCGCCGAGGCGAGCAGGCGCACCCTCACCGCCTCCGTCGCGCGCTGCAACAGGGTCCTGCGCAAGGCTGCCGGCAGATCGGCGCGGATGCCGGCCGCGACCGTGAGCTCCGCATCTCCAGCCGCTTGCGCCACGATGACGGCAAATCCGGCGGGAGACACCCGCGCCCCGGGATTCTTCATCAGTTGCCGGCTCACGCTCGGATAGCGTCGCGCGAGCAGCGCATCGGTGACGATCTCCTGCAGCCACCAGCGCCCGGCGATCGCCACCAGGTGCTTCTCGCTGCGCGTCTGCGCGATCTCGATCAGATCCTCGCTGCTCAGCCGCGGCGATTCCGAAAGCACCGGCCCCGCGACGGCGATGTCGTCATGATGAGCCAGCCGCCGGATCACGCCGGCCGGCGCCTGCGGGATCGGGGCAAGCTGGGCGCTGAGTTCGGCGAGTGCGATCCGGGCACCGACGTCGGCCAGCGCGCGCAGCTCGATGGTGTTGACGAGACGCTCGAAGACGTCGGCAAACAGCGCGTGCTGCTCGATATCCAGGCTGCCGGCGGAGGCGACGAACAGGGAGGCGACTCGCTCGGCCACGCCGGAGCAGCGGTCGGCTGAGCCGGTGGCTATGGCCGCCTGCACTTCTTCGGCGATCGTGAGATGGGGGTTCGACATCGCTCATCCTGAGCAGCTTGCATTTTCAAGCTGGCCGGCAAAGTAAACGCAGCCGCTAAATGTTTGGTAAAGTTGTCACTAAAGCGCGAGACCCGAGATTGGATCGTGCGGCCTTCGCGCCGGCCGGCGCTTCCCTCGCCGCTTCCCGGAGCGGCGGCCCGTATTGCACCCTGCAGGCCGGCATCTTGACACCGGTTGCGATTTGCCTGTATGGCCGCCGCATGATCTTCAACCGGACCGACCGCCGCGCCGCCGTTTGCCGTCGTCACCGCCGTGACGATGCCGGGGCGCGCCATGTCCGAAGACGTTGCTGATCAGCTAGCTCATCAGCTCCAGGTTTTCGAGAAGGCCGCTCCCGCAAAGGAGCGGCCTTCTCGCTTTTTGGCCCACCGTTTCACCCCTGAGCACAGGAGATTGCACATGCTGACCGCCTCCCATCCCTACGACGCTCTGATGGAGATCACGGCGCGTCCGCGCACCGTCTTCGTTCAGGGCAAGGGGTCCTGGCTATGGGACGACGACGGCAAGCGCTATCTGGACTTCATCCAGGGCTGGGCCGTGAACTCGCTCGGCCATGCGCCGCCGGCGCTGGCCAGCGCGCTCGCCAGCCAGGCGGCGCGCCTGATCACGCCGAGCCCAGCGTATTTCAACGACACCAGCCTGCAGTTCGCCAAGGCACTCGTCGACCGCTCGTGCTTCGACCAGGTGTTCTTCACCAATTCGGGCGCCGAAGCCAATGAAGGCGCCATCAAGCTCGCGCGCAAATACGGCGCTCTGCGCAAGAACGGCGCGTATGAGATCATCACCTTCGAGGGCGGCTTCCACGGCCGCACGCTGGCGACGATGTCGGCTTCTGGCAAGAAGGCGTTCGAGCCGCTGTTCGAGCCCAAGGTCCCGGGCTTTCCAAAGGCACGCCTGAACGACATCGCCTCGGTCGAGGCCCTGATCTCCGACAAGACGGTGGCGATCATGCTCGAGCCGATCCAGGGCGAGGCCGGCGTGTGGCCCGCGACGGACAGGTTCCTGCAGCAGTTGCGGGTGCTGACCACCAGGCACGGGCTGCTGCTGATCGTCGACGAGATCCAGACCGGCATGGGCCGCACCGGAAAGCTGTTCGGCTATGAGCACGCCGACGTCCTCCCGGACATCATGACCTTGGGCAAGGGCATCGGCGGCGGCGTTCCGCTCGCCGCCCTGCTGGCGACCGAAGCGGCGTCTTGCTTCGAGCATGGCGATCAGGGCGGTACCTTCAACGGCAATCCGCTGATGTGTGCGGCGGGACTCGCCGTGCTCGACGTCATCGAGAAGCCGGAGTTTCTGAAGGCTGTCACGGACAACGGGATCTATCTGGAGAGCGAGTTGCAGCGCATCTCGGCAAGGCACGGCCTGGGCGAAGTGCGCGGCCGCGGTCTGTTGCTTGCGCTCGACGTGATCAGGCCGATCGCGCCGGCGATCGTCGCGCATGCCTTCGAGCTCGGCCTGCTGCTGAACGCGCCGCGTCCGGATGCGCTGCGCTTCATGCCGGCCCTCAATGTGACGCGCGATGACATCGCGGCGATGATCGACACGCTGGACGGAATCCTGACCAAGGTCGGCGCTGCGCGCTGCGTCGCCTGATCGAATGCCGTTCGGGACGCAGGCTCCGTGCCATACGCGAAGCCTGCGTCCCGCTGCCTACAGATGAGGCACAAACATCGAGGTCGGGCTCGCCGCCATTTGACCTGGATCAAGGACAGCCGTCCCTCTGAACAACGATCCTGATCGCGCCAAACACCTGCGATCCGATGACTTACGTTATATCTATACTGATATAGCGTTGTACGGGATGTGATCAGCTCGGAGGAAAGAGGCTTGCCGGGACCAAGCTGATGATCATCCGCCGACAACGAGGTCGGCACCATAGAGGAGATGCAAGAATGGCGAGAGACAATCTGGCTCGGGCGTTGCCGGTCGAAGACAGCGGCAGCCAAATCGCCCTGGCCGCGACCGAAGAGGTGCTGATCCACGTTCGCTTCTTCCCGAACTCGGACATCAACTCGATCGGCGAGAAGCCCGCCAGCCTGACCGCCAATGAATGGTATGAGCGCCTGCTCGACATGGCGCGTCCGCATTACCAGACCTTCGCCGGCGGCCGCGGCTTCTTCCGCATCCCCCGCCCCTGTTTCGAGGCGATCCTGAAGGGCGTTGCTGCCTGACGTCGGCTCTCTCTCCGGATGAGGCCGCGAGCGTCCTCTCTGCCTCATCCCTGTCGACCGCGGTGCGCCGGGTGCGCCGCGGTCGCTGGCGTTTTGGTCCGTGCGCGCGTCGGAGGACAACATTGAGCGAAGCGGCTTTCAACGGACTGCGACGGGTCTTCAACGCGCTGCTGGCGTCCGGGCTGGCCTCGCAGAACCTGGCAGACATGCTCGCCGACCGCGCCTTCGATCTGTTCGAAGCCAACATCGATGCCCAGACGGCGCATCTGCCCACCCTCGCCTGCGCCAAGGGCTGCCCCTCCTGTTGCGCGCTGCGCGTGACCGCGACGGCACCGGAGATCTTCCTGCTCGCGCGCTACGCCCGGCAGATCGATCAGCGCATGCCGGCAACCGCGCTCGGCTCGCTGTCACGCCGGATCAAGCTCGCCAACCGCGCGACGCGTGGCCTGAGCGAGACCGAGCGAATGAAGCTGCGCCAGCCTTGCCCATTCGTCGTGCGCGGCGGCTGCATCATCCATCCCGCGCGTCCGCTCGCCTGCCGCGGCCATGCCTCGTTCGACCGGCGCGCCTGCGCGCAGGCCATGGCCGGCCGCGAGGTGGACGTGCCGGTCTCGGCGCCACACGTCGCGCTGCGCGCCCTGGTGCAGGATTCGCTCAGGGACGCGCTCGGTGCTGCGGGGCTCGCCTCTGGCCTCTATGAGCTCAACCAGGGTCTCGTTCTGGCGCTCGACGCCCCCGAGCGCGAGCGCGCCTGGCGCGACGGACAGGACAGCCTCGCGCCGGCGCGGATCGAGGCGTCGACGACGGCAGCGCAGACGGACGCGGTGCTCTGGAGCTCGGCGGCGGGTGACGCTTCGATCCGGGACGAGGTTCCAGAGGCAGAGCCAGGTCGCCAATCTCCTATGGCTTGAGGATCGAGGCCCCGGTCGTGACGCGGCTTTCGAGATCGGCGTGCGCCCGGCCCGCATCCTTCAGCGCATAGGCGTGATTGATCTGCACGTGCAGCTTGCCGCTGATCACCGCCGAGAACAGCGTGTCGGCGCCCTCCAGCAGCTCGGACCGTTTGCCGATGTAGTCGTTGAGCTTCGGCCGGGTCGCGAATAGAGAGCCGTGACTGTTGAGCTCGGCGATCGAGAATGGCGGCACCGGACCCGAGGCATTGCCGAAGCTAACGAACAAACCGCGCGGCTTCAGGCAGGACAAGGAGCCGGGGAAGGTCGACTTGCCGACGCCGTCATAGACCACGTCGCACAATTCGCCGCGGCTGATCTGCTTGACCCGCGCGACGAAGTCCTCCTCGTTGTAGAGGATGACGTGGTCGCAGCCATTGGCCAGCGCCAGATCCGCCTTCGCTGTGGAGCCGACGGTGCCGATGACGTGCGCGCCGAGCGCGCGCGCCCACTGGCAGGCCAGCAGGCCGATGCCGCCCGCGGCGGCGTGGATCAGGACGCGATGGTGCGGCTCGACCTTGAAGGTCTTGTGCAGCAGGTACCAGACCGTCAGCCCCTTGAGCATCAGCACCGCGCCCTGCTCATAGGTGATGTGGTCGGGCAGCTTGACCAGCCGCTGCCAGCCGATGTTGCGCTCGGTGGCATAGCCGCCGAGGTTCTCATAATACGCGACGCGGTCGCCGGGATGGAAATGCGTGACGCCCGGCCCCACGGCGATCACCTCGCCTGCCGCCTCGTTGCCGGCGATGAACGGCAGGCCGGGCGCCTTGTACAGTCCGGTGCGATAGTACACGTCGATGAAGTTGAGGCCGATCGCGTGCTGGCGGATGCGGACCTCGCCGGGGCCGGGCGCGACGAGATCAACCGGCTCATAGACGAGCGCTTCGGGGCCTCCCACCTTGTGCACGCGCACCGCCTTGACCATCCCGCCATCTCCCCTTCGGACTCTCCATCGCCGCGTCCGGGAAGCCGGCGAAAGAACCTTCGACACTTACCTGATTCTCATCGGACATCCGGCTCCGTTGAAGGAGCCGACCTCCGGCCGCGCATCGGGCGCTGCCGGCGGCAAAAGCGAAGGCGATCACGACGGCCTTGTCAACTCGGCGCCTGTCAGGCGTTGCGCTTCCTGCGGTTGCGCGAGGCCATCACGTTGAAGGCTTCGACTGCCAGCGCAAAGACGATCGCGAAGTAGATGTAGCCGCGCGGGATGTGGAACTCGAAGCCGTCGGCGACCAGCGCGACGCCGATCAGCACCAGGAAGGCGAGCGCCAGCATCTTGGTGGTCGGATGGTTCGCCACGAAACGCGCTACGGGTCCCGAGGACACGTACATGATGACGACAGCGATGATGACGGCGGCGATCATGATCTCGAGATCCTGGGCCATGCCGATCGCGGTGATGATCGAGTCCAGCGAGAACACGAGATCGATGACGATGATCTGCAGGATCACCCAGAAGAACTTGTTGGCGCCGCCGCCCTGCGCCCCCTCCTCCCCCTCACGCGCCTCGACCTCGGCATGGATCTCGTGCGTGGCCTTGGCGATCAGGAACAGGCCGCCGGCGATCAGGATGATGTCGCGCCAGGAGAAGCCGAGGCCACCGATCGTGAACACCGGCTGCGTCAGCCCGATCAGCCAGACCAGCACGCTGAGCAGCAGGATGCGGAAGATCAAGGCCAACGCCAGCCCGATCTGGCGGGCGCGTGTCGCCTGCGGCTGCGGGATGCGCGAGGTGATCACCGACAGGAAGATGACGTTGTCGATGCCGAGAACGATCTCGAGTGCGGTCAGGGTGAGCAGCGCGGCCCACGCTTCGGGACTGGTCAGAAGGTCGATCATGCTTTCAAGGATCTCAACAGGCGGATCGCGGAGTCGCTCGCGACGATGTAGAGGGCGATCGCGCACAACAGCGTCGTTACGATCGGGCCCACGGCGAAGTTGTTTCCCAGCGCGTCGATGACCAGGACGCCCCAGAGCGCGACCAGCGGCAGCGTCAGCCAGCGCAGCCGCTCGACGCGCACCGGGTGGATGACATGGAACGGGACGAAGGTCAGCGCGATCAGGACCGCGAGACCCAAGGTCGCCAACGATGGCGAGGGATGCAGCAGGAACAGGTAGAATGCCGCGATGTTCCAGAGTCCCGGAAACCCGCGAAAATGATTGTCGTCGCTCTTCATGCGGCGATCGGCGAAATACAGTGCGCCGGTGACGGCGATGCCGACGCCGATGACCGGCGCCGCGAGCGGCAGCAGCATCCCGCTGGCGGTGATGGCGTAGGCCGGCACGAACACATAGGTCGTGAAATCCACCACGAGATCGAGCACGTCGCCCGACCAGTCCGGCTGCACATGGACGACGTCGAGCCGGCGCGCCAGCGGCCCGTCGATGCCGTCGATGATGAGCGCGCCGCCGAGCCACCAGAACATCGCAGTCCAATGCTCGCGCACGGCCTCGAGCATCGCGAGCAGCGCGACGCCCGCACCGAGCGCGGTGAAGACGTGCACCGAGAACGCCGCGGCACGATGCGCGGGCGTTGCGGCCACCCTGCTCTCTGGTCTCAACTGATCCATGCGACGCCAGTGCTATCAGGAATCGGAGCCAATTGCATATCTGCCGTTGCGGCCATGCGCCGCGCAGGCTCACGCAATACCCTTGAAAAAGCCCTGCAGGAACGTCAAATGTTCCCGCATGAGCAACACAGACGCCAGCTTTGATGTCATCGTCGTCGGCGGCGGACCCGCCGGGCTCGCCGCCGCGATTGCATTGTCGCAGACCGGGGCGCGGACGGCGCTCGTGGCCCGCAAGGCTCCATATGCCGACAACCGCACCACCGCCCTGCTCGGCGGCTCGGTCGATTTCCTCGACGAGATCGGCGTCTGGTCATCGTGTCGTGACCGCGCCGCCGGCCTGAAGGCGATGCGGCTGGTCGACGATACCGGCCGGCTGTTCCGAGCCCCGGAGGTGCGCTTCGTCGCCGACGAGATCGGTTTCGACGTGTTCGGCTACAACATCGCCAATGCCGCCCTGGTCGACGCGCTGGAACAACGCGCCGGCGAGATCGACGGCCTGGTGCGGATCGCCGAGGATGCGGAAAGCGTGCGCAGCGATGCCGATGCGGTGACCGTCACCAGCGCATCGGGCCGCGTGCTGACGGCGCGGCTCGTGGTCGGCGCCGATGGCCGGCATTCGCTGTGCCGCGAGGCCGCCGGCATCGGCGTGAGCCGGCGCACGCTGCAGCAGTCTGCGCTGACCTTCAACATCACCCATGCGCGGCCGCATCACAACGTGTCGACGGAATTCCACACGCCGCAGGGCCCCTGCGTGTTCGTGCCGCTGCCGGGCGACCGCTCCAGCGTCGTCTGGGTCGCAGCCCCGAAGGAGGCCGACCGGCTGTTCGCGCTCGACGACGACGCCCTGTCCGACGCCGCCGAGCGGCAGTCGCATTCGATCTTCGGACGCGTTCGCGTCGAGCCGGGCCGCCATGTGTTTCCGCTCGCGATCGAGCGGCCCCTGCGCTACGCGCAAAACCGCATCGCCCTGGTCGGCGAGGCCGCGCATGTGGTGCCGCCGATCGGTGCGCAGGGACTGAACCTCGGCCTGCGCGACGGCATCGACATCGCCGATGTCGTGCGCAAGGCCAATGCGGCCGGCGAGGATATCGGTGCCCCGCAGGTGCTCGCGCGCTACGGTGCCGCGCGCCGCGCCGACATCCTGAGCCGCACCTTCGCCATCGACGTCGCCAACCGCTCGCTGCTCAGCGATCTCCTGCCGATGCAGTCGCTGCGCGCCGTCGGCATGCACCTGATGAGCGGCATCGGTCCGCTGCGGCGGCTCGCGATGCGCGAGGGCCTGGCGCCGTCATGGAGAGCCACGCGCAAGGCCGGTTGAGCACCGTCAGGGAAACACCAGCCGGCCAGTCTGGATCAGCCACATCACGCTGGTCAGGGTGATCACCGAGGCGAAGGTGCCGATCAGCACCGCCGATGAGGCCGGCTCGATCCAGCTGTCATTCTGGCGCGCGATCACGAACACATTGAGCGCCGGCGGCAGCGCCGCCATCAGCACCGCAGTCGCCGCCCAAGGCTGCGCGAACGGCCCGAACAGCAGCATCAGCCCGAACGACAGCAGCGGGTGGACGACGAGCTTCACCACGGTCAGGACCGGCACCTCCCAGGGCAGCCGCTCGAACGGGCGCAGCGCCACGGTCACGCCGAGCGCGAACAGCGCCGTCGGCGCAGCGGCGTTCTGCAGGAACTGCAGGGTGAGGTCGAGCACGGTCGGCGGATGCAGCTGAAACGCCGCCGCCAGCATGCCGGCTGCCGTCGCCATGATCAGCGGGTTCTGCAGGATCTGGCGCAGCACCGTGCGCAGCGCATGCACCACCGAGGCGTGGTCGCGCTCGGTCAGCTCGACGAGCAGCGGCACGATCGAGAACAGGAAGATGCTGTCGCAGCAGAAGATCAGCGCGGTCGGCGCCGCCGCCTTGGTCCCGAGCACGGCCAGCGCCAGCCCAGGCCCCATATAGCCGATGTTGCCGTAGCCGCCCGCGAGCCCGGCCATGGTCGCCTCGCGTAGCGACAGCCGCCCGATGGCCTTGCCGAGCACGAGCGCCAGGGCGAAGGTGAGCATGGTGGCGAGCGTCGTTGCAACCAGGAACGGAGGGTTGCTCAGCTCCGTGAACGGCGTGCGCGCGATGAGGTTGAACATCAAAGCGGGCAGCGAGACGTAGAGCAGGAAGAAGTTCATCCAGGCGAGCCCGGCTTCGGGCAGCCCCCTCCACTTACCACAGGCGAAGCCTATGAAAACGACGCCGAAATAAGGCAGGGCCAGATTGAGAATGTCGAACATGGGCTCGGAAGATGACCCCCTGGGGGGCCTGGGAAGGGCCTGGAATGCGGGGGCGTCGCGGCTTGACGCGAATCGGATTGGTCTAGATCAAATCCGCCCGCGGGGCACTAGCATCGCTCCCCATCCTGGTCTATTCGACTGGGATGATCAAAGCGCGAACTGCCAAGTTTCAGATCGGCCAGATCGTCCGGCATCGGGTGTTCTCGTTCCGGGGCGTGATTTTCGACATCGATCCGGAGTTCAACAACACCGAGGAATGGTGGTTGTCGATTCCCGAGGAGGTCCGTCCGCACAAGGACCAGCCATTCTATCACCTGCTGGCCGAGAACGCGGAATCCGAATACGTCGCCTATGTCTCCGAGCAGAACCTGGTTCCCGACGAGTCCGGCGAGCCGATCCGCCATTCCCAGGTTGCGGAGATCTTCATCAAGGACAAGTCGGGCGGCTATCGTCCGCGCAATCCGCTGATGAACTGACCTGTCGACCGGAGGGTTTCAACCCAGCGCCGCCGGCGCAGGCTTGATCTTTGGTCCCGGCGCGCAAGTTCCCCTCATATCCGTTCGCAGAACGAAAAAGGCGCTCCGAATGGAGCGCCCTTGATTTTGCGGAATGGACCCGACCGGCGTTACTGCTTCGCCTGCGGCTGGCCTGGCTGGGTCTGCTCGAGCTTCTTGCGCTGCTCCTCGGCGCGCTTCTGCAGCTCTTCCTGCAGCTTCTTCTGGGTCTCTTCGAACTGCTTCGGGTCGGTCGGCGGACCATCATAGGCCTTGGCGAAGCTGCTGTTGCCTTCCTGCAGCGGCAGCGGCAGCGTCAGCGCGGTGCCGTTCGAGTTGATCGCCTGGACGTAGAGGGTCTGGCCCTTCTTGAGGCTGTTCACGAATTCGGGCGTTGCTTCGTAGTCCGACATGCAGCCGTTCTGGAAGCAGATGACGTATTTGCCTTCCATGAACTGGTTGTTGTCGATGACGATGCGGGTGCCGGGCTGCAACTGCATGCCGAGCGGCAGGGTCACACGCAGGATCTTCTTCGGCTCGCCTTCGGGCTCGATGATGACCGCTGCAACCACAGGCTGACCGGATTCGATGCGGCCGTCCTTGCCAATGAAGCAGACCTGCTTGGCGTTGGCATCCTGCCCCTTCAGGCAGAACTTGGTCCACGGCGCATAGATCAGCTGCGGCATCTCCTGCTGAGCCTGGGCCTGAGGCTGGCCGCCGGCGGGAGGAGTGGCAGGGGCCTGGGCGGCCGGAGCGGGAGCCTTGGGAGCGGCAGCCGGAGCCTTCGCCTTCGGCGCTTGAGCCTGCGCAACCGAAGGAGCGAAGGAAACGGCCAGCGCGGTGACCGCGAGCAGCGCGACAAGCCGCCCACGCGGCCCAACCGACGAGGCCAAGTCACGGAAATTCATTGCGGAAAACCCTTTCTGAACGGCAGCGCCCGAGACCGCCAAAGGCGCCACACCAAGCCGTTGAAGCGGCTGTCTCCTCAGGAAATGAGGCGGTTAAGTGACAGGCGTTACCGCCGTAACTCAATCGCCCGCCTTCTTAACGCGGTGCGCGGAAGAATCAATGCCGCGAGACCATGTCGAAGCCGCGGTCTAGCGCTGGCGAGCGTGTGGTAAAAGCCCCTTGTGACCTGTTCCGAATCAAATGCTTGCGCCCCGATCCTGATGCTGCAGCGCATGTTCAGCGCGGCCGTGCGATGTGTCGCCGTCACGCTGGCATTGTTGCCCGAGGTCTACACTCCCATGGCGAAAGCGGCAGAAACTGCGGCGATCGCCATGCATGGTCACCCGGCCTTGCCCGCCGACTTCGACCACATGGCGTACGCGAATCCCGACGCGCCCAAGGGCGGTCGTCTGGTATGGGGACTGCTCGGCACCTTCGATAGCCTGAACCCGTTCATCGTCCGCGGTATCGCAGTGCAGCAAATCCGCAGCTATGTGGTCGAGAGCCTGCTCACCCGCGGCAATGACGAGCCGTTCACGCTGTATGGCCTGCTGGCGAAAACCGTCGAGACCGACGAGAACAGGACCTATGTCACCTTCCGGCTCGACCCGCGCGCCCGCTTCGCCGACGGCAGCCGGGTGCGCGCCGAGGACGTGGCGTTCTCCTTTGCGCTGCTGCGTGATCACGGCCGCCCCAACCACCGGCAATACTACGGCAAGGTCGCCAGGGTCGACGTGCTTGATCCGCTGACCATCCGGTTCGATTTCGGCGGCGCCGAAGACCGCGAGTTGCCGCTGATCCTCGGCCTGATGCCGATTCTGGCGAAGCACGCGACCGACCTGGCGAGCTTCGAGGACACGACGATGACCGCGCCGCTCGGGTCGGGCCCGTATCGTGTCACCGCGGTGCAGCCGGGATCCAGTGTCACCCTCACCCGCAATCCGGACTATTGGGGACGCGACCTGCCGGTCAACCGCGGATTGTGGAACTTCGACGAGGTCCGGCTCGATTACTACCGCGAGTCCAATGGACAGTTCGAAGCCTTCAAGCGCGGGCTGTACGACTTCCGCGTCGAGACCGAACCGCTGCGCTGGCACGACGGCTACGACTTCCCGGCCGCGCGCAATGGCGAGGTCATCCGCGACAGCTTCACCTCGGGGATGCCGCAGCCCTCGCAGTTCCTGGTGTTCAACACGCGGCGGCCGGTGTTCGCCGACGTGAAGGTGCGCCGTGCGCTGACGCTGCTGTTCGATTTCGAATGGATCAACCGCAACTACTTCTTCGGGCTGTACCGCCGCAGCGGTGGCTATTTCGCCGGATCCGAGCTTTCGGCCTATGGACGTCCAGCCGATGCGGCCGAGCTCGATCTGTTGAAGCCGTACGCCGCGCAGATCCCCCCCGATATCATGGACGGCAGCTACCGCCTGCCGATCACCGACGGGTCCGGCCGCGACCGCGCAACGCTGAAGGCGGCGCTCGATCTGCTTGGCGAGGCCGGCTATGGCTTCGACGGGACGGTCTTGCGGTATCGGACGACGCGGGCCCCCCTCGCCTTCGAGATCCTGGTCACGAGGCGCGACCAGGAGCGTATTGCGCTGGCTTACGCCGGCAGTCTCAAGCGGGCCGGCATCAATGCGTCCGTCAGGGTCGTCGATCCCGTGCAGTTCGACCAGCGCCGCCTGAGCTTCGAGTTCGACATGATCCAGAACCGCTGGGACCAGTCGCTGTCTCCCGGCAACGAGCAGGCGTTCTATTGGGGCAGCGAGGCCGCCGACCGCACCGGAACCCGCAACTACATGGGCGCCAAGGACCCGGCGATCGACGCCATGATCGCGGCGCTGTTGCGCGCCCGCGACAGGCCGGAATTTATCTCGACGGTTCGCGCATTGGACCGTACCCTGATGGCGGGGTTCTACGCTATTCCAGTGCTCAATGCCGCCGAGGAATGGATCGCGCGGTGGAATCGTATAGAACGGCCAGAGAGGACAGCTTTGACGGGAGCGCTCCCGGAGAGCTGGTGGCAGCGGCCGGAGCCGGCACGGAAGTGACCAATCGGGGCAATTGGTCGTGGCCGGGTCCGTGAAAGTACGGGGCAACAGGTGAATCAGGCCAATACGTCGCCGACGCTCGACGCGTTGTTTCAACGCATCCTGGCGCGCAAGCCGGATGCGGTTGCGCTGGTCGATCCGATCAACAAGCAGCGCGTCACCGGGCGACCGCCGATGCGCCTGACCTATGCCGAAGCCGATCGCGTGATCTCGGCGCTGGCCGCGCACTTCGTCGACGCCGGCCTGCCGGCTCATTCGGTGATCGCGGTCCAACTGCCCAACACGATCGAGTTCGTGCTGACGGTGCTGGCCGCGCATCGCGCCGGCCTCGTGGTCGCCGTATTCCCGCTGCTGTGGCGTCAGTCGGAGCTCGTGGCGGCGCTGAACCGCACCAGCGCGCGCGCCATCGTCACGATGTCGAAGATCGACGGCGTGATTCACTCCGATCTCGCGATGAATGCGGCGGCGGAGGCGTTCTCGATCCGCCACGTCTGCGGCTTCGGCTCCGACCTGCCCGAGGGGATGTATTCGCTGGACCAGTCGATCGCAAAACCCTCGCGCTCGACGCGCGGGCTCATGCCGGACGGCCGCAAGGCCGCGATCGTCTCCTTCGACGTGACCGCCGACGGCTTCCGCGCCGTGCCGCGCACCCATTTGAGCCTGATCGCCGGTGGGCTCGCCGTCTCGCTCGAGAGCGATCTGCCGCAGGGCGTGAACATGATGTCGGCCTTCCTGCCGTCGTCATTCGCCGGCCTCGCCGCCTCGGTCGTGACATGGCTGTTGTCCGGCGGCACCCTTGCGCTGCACCACCCGTTCGACGCCGACGCGCTGGAACAGCAGCTCGCGGAGCTGGCCTGCGATACGCTGGTCGCCCCGGCTCAACTCGCCTTGCGTCTCGACGAGGGCAATCTGGCCGCGCGGCTGCCGAACCTGCGCTATGTGCTCGGCCTGTGGCGCGCGCCCGAGCAGGTGGCGTCGAGCGCATCGTGGAAGACGCGCGACATCGAGATGACCGACGTCTATCTGTTCGGCGAAGCCGGACTGTTCGCCGTGCGCCGCACCGCGGCCGATGGCAGTCCCGGGCCGGTCAAGCCGGGCCGCCAGGGCGCGCCGCGCGAACAGCCGGGCTCGTCGATCGCCGGCGAGATCCTGGTGACGCCGAAGGGCACGCTCGGGCTGCGTGGGCCCATGGTCGTGTTGGCCGCCTACGCGCCGCCGCAACCGCCGAGCGACTCGCTGATGCCGGCAGCGCCGCGCGACTACGTCGACACCGAATACGCCGTGCGCCTCGACCGCGCCCAGGACACGATCTCGATCACGGCGCCGCCGGCCGGCGTGATGGCCGTGGGCGGCTACCGCTTCCTCGCCCAGGACCTGCACGAATGGTCGAGGCGGCTCGGCCAGGGTGCGCTGCTGACCGCTCTGCCCGACCGTCTCAGCGGTCACCGCCTCGCGGGCCGCGCGATGGACAATGCGCGCGCGCGGGAAGCGCTCGCCGAGCTGGGACTCAATCCGCTGATGGTCGAGGCCTTCCGCGACCGCGCCGGCTCGGGCGGCTGATCCTGCCGTCCGGACAGCTACGGAACCGTCATGTTTGGAACAGTGTTGACGCTGCGTTAACGGGAGGGACCTAGGATCGCGATGTAACGTCAGCGTATCCTGAGTTCCCTGGATGTCCCCACAAGGCCCGCTTCTCATCGTCTCCTCGTCCACGCGGCCTTCGCTGAGTGCGGCCCTCGCGGTGGCGCAAATTCTCCCCTCCGTCGAGACGCGCTGGGCTGATGCGATCAGCATGATGTCCAAGGTTCAGCCGGCCGCGGTCGTTGCCGTCGTCGAGGATGCTGATGCAACCGAGCTTGCGGCGTTCTCGCGTCATGTCGGCGCGCGCAAGCCGTACGTGCCGCTGATCGCCATCGCACCCGGTGGCGCTGTCCTGCCCGACCACGCCATTCCCTTGCATGGCAGCGACAATCACGAGCGGCTGCTGGCGCGGCTGCGCGCGGCGTTGCGCGTCCGCACGCTGCACACCACCGTGCTGCGCCGTCTCAATGAGAAGAAAGCACCCGACGCCACATTGCCGGAAACAGATCCGCTCGATGACGCGACCGTGCTGCTGCTCGGCCGCGGCAGCTCCCTGCCCGGCCTGTCGGTCGCGCTCGGCGAACGCATGGCGGTCGTCGGCGCGCTGAGCATCGAAGCCGCCGCCAAACATCTGTCGAGCCGCGACATCGACGGCATCGTGCTCGGCGAAGGGTTTTCGCCGCGCGTGGTCGATGCGTTCCTCGCGGTGCTCGCCGAGGACACCCGCTTCCGCAACCTTGCCGTCGTCGTCACTGCCAACCAGCCGGCGCCGCTGCAGGAACTCGCCAATCTCGAGATCATCGCCGGCGCTCCCGCGCACATCGCGGCCAGCGCGCTGCCCTTGATCCGCCAGCACGCCTTCGAAGCGCGCCTCAACCGCACGCTGCGCGCCATCGAAGCCGGCGGCATGCTCGACCCGCAGACCGGCCTGCTCACCCGTAACGCTTTTGCGCGCGACTTTGCCACCGCCGTCAGTCAGACCCAGAAGAGCGGCGGCAGCCTAGCGGTGGCCCGCTTCGCCTTCGATCCGGTCAATCCGCGCGCCCAGTATGACGGCGCCCGCATCATCAGCCGCCTGATGCGACGGATGGATTTCGGCACCCACGAGGACAACGGCTCCGTCGTCGTCGTGTTCGCCGAGACGGATCTGCGCTCGGCCCACGCCATCGCCCGCCGCCTCTCCAGCGTGATGCGCCAAACCTCGCACGGCAAACGCGACACGCGCACGGAGCCTTCGGTCACTGTCGCCGCGCTGCAGCCGGGCGACACCGCGCGCACCTTGCTGGCCCGCGTCTACGGCGAGGCGCAACGCGCGGCTTCATAGAACGTTGCCTGCGTCACGGGCGTCATTGCGAGTGACCTGCCACCGAAGTTTCATCCAGGAGCATTTAGAGTCCTGTTGGGTTTTACGCCGAGTGGCGCGGGTGCAGCAACGGGCGATTGGCGGAGCTGGTGGGGGTTGCGCATCCGATCGCCCGTTGCGGTGAGGTTGGCCGCATAGGCCGCAAACTCCTAGGGGCAGGTCACTACAACAAAGCATATAACGTCAGATCTGAGCCCTTCGTCTGGACCAAGAAAAAGGCCCGGCAACGCCGCTTCAAAGACCGCCGTATCACCGAGCTATGATTCCGGGTACCAGGTCCGCTTGCGCACGCCAGTTGAAACGGTCTCGTGTGCACGCACATGGGTGCAGATCGTGATAACGAGCGCAAGCCGGCTGCACTGCCAGTCAGCGCCGAGCGCGGAGCTAGTGGGTGACGTCACGTTGACCGACAATAATGCCGCTACGCTGGCAAACATCACGCACGCCGCGATCAGCACCGCTCCCTTGTGGGTCCTTGGGTGGGAAATCATGGCCTTGGCTCCTGTACGATGGCCGGAAGAAGAAAGGGCAGGCTCCACAGTCCTTGTGAACTAATTCACGACCTGACCCACAGTTTTCGCTGGTGGCCCGAAGGCGTGCGCGATTGCTGGCGCTGGATCAGCGCCGCAGCCGGACTCGCGCACCGGAGCAAACAGCATCTTTGTTCGGCCACCTCGTCGGCCCGAGGCGGGCGGCGTGGACGGAATGTCAACGCCGAGCGCCTTGGCTGTCTTGAGATTGACGACCAGCTCAAACCTGGTTGTCTGCTCGACGGGCTTCGCGTCCGGCTGCTGCCTCGGCTTGATCTTGATCAAGTTCAGCAGCGTCGCCGCCACGATCATCACCAGGACGCCGCCAACACTGAGCGCGATCTGCATCGTCAGCCCCTCCGAGATGCCGAGCAGCGCCAGGCGGCTGGCGAACGTCAGCAGAACGCCGAGGCAGTAGATTGGCAGCGAGTTCTGGCCACAGAGAACGGCGCCGCGCATCACCGCCGTCGTCAGCCCTCGCCAATTGCGAGGCACTAACCATACCACCAAAACCGCAAGGGCCAAGAAATGCAGCAGTCGCAATGGATCGAGATTAGATTTGTCCATCGGGTAAAGCAGCGTCAGCAGCGCCTGCGGGACCAGCGCTTCCAGCGGTTTGATGCTCCAGCTCAATGCGATGATGAGGCTGAACACCAGATAGAGAGCGGCAGCCACAAGCGCGGTGCGTGAGGTCACCCATGGCCGGGCTCTCTTGTCTTCGATCATCCACCACACGCCAAGCACGACCAGCAGCTGCCAAGCCAGCGGATTGAAGGCCCAGTGGCCGTTCGGCCATGCCGGGATGGTCCATCCGAAGACGTGCACCAGTGCGTAAAGCAACAGCGACGCGCCGAGCGTTGCGTTCGGCGCTCGCAGCAGCAGCCACAGCAGCGGCGCGAACAAAAGGTGATAAAGCACGAAGAGCGGCAAGACGTCGGTGTTGACGGGGCAGTATTGCAGGATCGCCGCGTGCGCGAGCGTCACGCCCGGCTGTTCCAACAGAATGCGCGTATTGCTCTCGTCGGCAAGATGGCCGCCGCCTGCGAGGTGAACCATGATGGCGCAGGCGAGCGTGAGCAGCAGAAATGCGACATAAATATCCCAGCTTCGCCACAGCGTCCGGCCGATCACGCCGGTCCACCCCCCGCAGCGCCATGCCTTGCCGTAGGCCAACGCGCAGGTTACGCCCGACACGAACATGAACACTTCCGCGGCATCGCTGAAGCCGTAGTTCCGCAGTGTCAGCCAGCTCCCGATGTTGTTGGGGACATGATCAAGAAAGATGCACCAGAGCGCGATGCCGCGGCAGGCATCAATGCGCAAATCGCGGCCGTAGCCTTTCAGCTCCGGCAACGCGCCTACCGATGGCTTCAGGTCGGCAGTTCGATCATGCATCTGATTGCCCCGTCCGGCGTACGAGCACGCTTCAAGAGGGACCGAATTTGACAGAAAGTCACCGCCGCGCTGCCGGATCGTGACAACGCCGCAATCTAGATTTGCTTCACGCCGACCCCGGCCACCAAAGCTATTACGATAATGATCATATGGCGGCTGGCGGCGCTTGGTAGAACCTGCTGGCGCGTGAGGCTGTCCGTTTGACGATCATCGTTCAAACGGCAGAGCGCGTAAATCAGCCGGAGGTCCACAGAGAGAGGTTCCTAGGTCCTATGATCAAGGTACCGTACAGATCTCGGCATCAATCACCTTTGCCTACAGGCGAAGGAGACCCTGAGTCCCACGACTTTCGTGGTCCGTACTCGCGCTCCTACCGTGCGGTGACTACAATTACACCACACAACGGCATTCGGCTCCTACCTTGAGTGCCCGGCGGCGAACCGCTGGTTGGGCCAAGGATGATGGTGGATAGACGGTATCGAGAGCCAGTCTTCCGCCAGCTTCTTCCTCGCCAAAGACCCGAAGGTGGGTGTATGTTTTTTGAGTTGGATCTCCGTGCAATGGGATGACGGAGAGCTTTTATGAAAGTTCTTATTGTCGACGACCATGCATTAATCCGCGAGGCGTTGCACGCTGTCGTGAAACAACTGAAGCGAGACTCCGTCATTTTTGAAGCTTCGAACGGCCGTGAGGCAGTGCACATAGTCGAGGAACATCCTGACATCAGCCTCATTTTGCTTGATATCAATTTGCCTGATCGAGATGGCTTCTCTGTCCTCCGCGAACTGCGTGACCGCTATGCGACCATTGCTATCGTCATTCTCTCGTCCTCGGATGATCAAGATACAGTCAAGCGTGCCTTCAAACTTGGCGCTCTGGGTTTCATCCCGAAAACTACCGAACGTGAGGTCATGCTCAACGCCATCAAGTTAGTGTTCTCTGGCGGCATTTACATTCCCTCGGAGATACTTGAGGAACCAACGTCTCCGCGGCCTGCAAATAAGCTAGCGACGCGGGACTCTCCCAAGGGTCTCGGGTTGACCGATCGGCAGATTGAAGTGCTTGCGCTCCTGATGAAGGGAAAAAGCAACAAGATCATTGCCAAGACCCTCGATATGGCCGTGCCGACCGTGAAGAACCACATCACGGTCGTTCTCAAGGCACTCAATGTAACGAGTCGCACCGAGGCAGTAATAGAAGTAGGAAAAATGGGCTGGGACTTGTCGCCGAAATCTGATTCATAACGCCGCCCCGGTGTCTCTCCTATCGCCTTGATCCCTCAAGAACTCGTGCATGACAGCGCGGAGCCGCATTGGGTCGACAGGTTTGTGCAGCAAAATGTACCCTCTGTCCTTAGCGTCACGTAATGGTTCGGGTGCCGTATCGCCGCTGGTGAGGATAGCTGGAATTGACGAGCCAAACGCCGCACTAATTTGTTCAATTGCTCGGATACCGGTCTTTCCGCTGGCAAGATGATAGTCCGAGATTATAAGATCGAGGCGTTGTTGGCGCTCAGCCAGTCGGATGAGCGCAGCTTCGTCGGATCCGGCGGTAAGGACGGAGTATCCCCATTTGCCAAGCAATCCGCCCGTCTCCTCTCGCACAATTGGAGCATCGGCAATAACAAGAATTACCTTACCTTCGACCGCTGCGGGGCGAGGTGAGTCGACGGGCTCAGTGGACCTGACGCATTTATCGGCCATCGGAATCAGGATTGAGAATCGCGAACCTCGGCCCACAGTCGAAGCTAAGTCGACTTGATGGTTGAGAAGTACGCGAAGCCTGTCGACAATAGCCAGGCCGAGCCCCAGGCCGCCGTACCGGTTCCGTTCTGGGCCGGGTAGTTGAAAAAACTCGCCAAAGATATTCTGCTTCTGATCCTCAGGAATGCCGGGACCGCTATCCCATACTTCGATACGCAACATTTCACCGCGCCGACGACATCCGACGATGATCCCGCCCCGTGACGTATAGCGCACAGCATTGGATACCAGATTGAGCAGTATGCGTTCGAGCAGCATGGCGTCGCTCCGCACCCAGGCGTCACTTCGCCGAACGCGTAGACGCAAGCCTTTTTCTCGCGTTGCCTGATCAAACGTAGTCTCAATTGTTTGCAACAGGCGCGCGATCGGGAATTCGGTAATTTTGGGTGTAAGGATTCCAGCATCGAGCCTGGAAATATCCAGGAGCGAGTTGAACATTTCATCCATTTCTTTGCGCGTTGCATCGATCCGCTCGATCGTCTTTGTCCTTTCCCCCGATTTGAGCGGCGTGCGCAGCTGTGCAACGAACAGGCCTAGTGCATGTAATGGCTGCCGCAAATCATGGCTTGCCATGGCAAGAAAGCGCGATTTGGCTGCATTGGCGAGCTCCAGCTCTTGCGTACGCTCAGCGACCTTCCGTTCGAGTTCCATCTGCGCGTGGCGCAGACTTTCCTCCGCTTTCTTGCGCACCTCGACGTCGGCGCTCAGTAGCAAGCTTGGAACGGCAATACTGATCAAAAACATCAATACCAGCAGGAATGAAACGTTGAGATCCACGGTCGTGAAGGGGCCGCCGCCCGTGAGCGTCCCCCAAATCGTGATCCCCGCAAGCACCAGCGCAACCGTTGCGGTGTCACGTGGACCGCAGCGCAGCGCCGCCCACAACATTGGCAGGATCGCGAGAAAACCCAGTGGATTTCGGCTCGGCGTTTGCTCGATCAGGGGGCTGAAAGCAATGAGTCCAACAGCCGCCGCTGTTGCGAGGACGCCGACCGTCTCCAAGAATTCCTTGCGGTTGAAAGCATGGTAGGGGCTTGATGCCCAAAGCACGATAACGGGGGCAATGACCAGCGCGCCGGTCACATCTCCCAGCCACCATGTGACCCAGGCGTTTGCGAAATTCGTCCGTTCGATGTACCCGGCGGTTGCCAGGCTGGACAGTCCAATGCTGGCGCTGATCGGTGTCGCGATCACGAGGCAAATCAGGGTAAACTTCGCGACAGAATATGGCGTCGAAAACGTATTACATCCGCTCGACCATCGATTGATTAGGTAAGCGCCAACAACCGCTTCAAGAGAGTTACCGGTCGCAATCGCAATCGCGGTGGCAACCGAGCCGGCGGTCGTCGCATTGGCGATCACCGCCGCCGTGAAAATTGCGGGCCAAGTCCGATATCCCCACAACAGCACCGCCGCCAGCGCGACACCTGTCGGTGGCCAAATTGGCGTTGCACTGGGATGAATAGAGGCGAGAGCAAGGCCACCTTTTGCCAGGGCGAAATAGATCAGTCCAATTGCGACCAGACCGCCGGCATAGCTAATGCCTCGGCGGAAATTTATCTCCGGCGATAGTGATCGTGGATCGGACATCGTCGATGCCTGAACTAGGCAGTTGGATCGCCCCCCACAACTGACCTTTGATCTTCTTGAAGATCTGCGAAACTGATCTCGTTGATAAAAATCTGTGAAACATTAATCCTCTTTAGGGACTCGTGCGACCATCTCAAGGTTGCACACGCGTTCGAGCCGGACTTAGCTAGCGCTCGCATGATGCCGATACCGGCGAGCATCGCAGGCCCGCCCTGTTCTGCAACTGACCTGCCACCGAAGTTTCATCCGGTAGGATTTAGAGTCCTGTTTGACGCCGAGTGGCGCGGGTGCAGCAACGGGCGATTGGCGGAGCTGGTCGGGGTTGCGCCGCCGATCGCCCGTTGCGGGGAGGTTGGCGGCTGAAGAATGGCGGCGGCCTTGCCGTCGCGCGCTTCGCCTTCGATCACTTCGACCCCCGCGCCCAATATGACGGCGGGCGCATCATCAGCCGGCTGATGCGCCGGATGGATTTCGGGACCCACGAGGACAACGGCTCGGTCGTGGTCGTGTTCGCCGAGACCGATCTGCGTTCGGCCATGCGATCGTGCGGCGGCTGTCGAGCCGTGATGCGCCATACCTCGCATGGCAAGCGCAACGCGCGCATGGAGACGGCGGTGACCGTCGCCGCGCTGTAGCAGGGCGACACCGCACGCACGCTGCTGGCCCGGGTCTATGGCGAGCCGCAGCGCGCGGCGTCGTGAAGCCCACTAGTAAGCCTGCCTCAGGCAAGCACTTCAATTCCGATGAGCCGCCCATCCGCATCGAGATCCAGGATTATGTCGGCGCCAACGTATGAAAGAAGGTCAGACAATGGTACTTGCCTGGCAGAGCACCCCTTCGTTCCTGACCCGGGATGCTCAGGCAACATCAGATACGCCACGTTCGGATCGTCTGCACTAACGCGAAGTGCGATGTTACGTTGCGTCATCGACATCTCCCAAGCAGGCGCATCAATGTCCGTAAGGTGGGTACACGCGCATGCACGATCTCGCCATATGTGAGCGCAAGACGGCGCCGTGCCCGCGATCCCAAGAAATTAGCCGAGCGTACCATAAATTGTAAGGGATCGCTTCCAGCAAGTCCAAGACACGGCGTGTGCGCGTGGCTCGCATATCCTGACTTCGGTCGTCAGATCTCATCGGCTTGGCCACGATCTCAACCGAACACTGGCATCTTCAGATCGCGCATTTGCCCCACTCGTCTGATGCTATCACCCTTCGTTCGGGGGCGTCTGACGAAGCGAAGGATGGCGCGATGCAGAACAGACAATCTCGCGATCAGACCGACTGGATCAGCGTGATCGCGATCGTCTCAGTCTTCACGATCGCCAGCCTTGCGTTGCATTTCGGCTGGATGCTTCGCTAACGCTCCATTCCGCTACGCCGCCTTCTTCTTCTCCGCGAGCTCCGCCAGCTCCTTCAGAATATCCGTGGTCCCGGCCAGCCGCTCTTCCGGAGTCTCCCAGACCTGCAGGAACACGACCTTCATGTCCGGGCGCACCTTGGCGGCCTGGCCGTGGCGCTTGATGAAGGCGACGAGGCGCTCCGGATAGGCAAAACTGTTGTCGCGGAAGGCGATGACGGCGCCCTTCGGGCCGGCATCGACCTTCTCGACATTGGCGCGGCGGCAGTAGTTCTTGATCGCGGCGACCTTGAACAGATAGCGCGTCTCGTCCGGCAGCTTGCCGAAGCGGTCGCGCAGCTCGGCGGCGAAATTCTCGATCTCCTCGTCGGTCTCGAGATCGGCGAGCCGGCGGTACAGCGACAGCCGCACGGAGAGGTCGGAGACGTAGTCCTCGGGGATCAGCACGGGCATGCCGATCGTGATCTGCGGCGACCAGCGGTCGACCGTCGGCTCGGTGATGCCGGCCTTGAGGTTCTCGATCGCCTCCTCCAGCATCGACTGATAGAGCTCGAAGCCGACCTCCCTGATGTGGCCGGACTGTTCGTCGCCCAGCAGATTGCCGGCGCCGCGGATGTCGAGGTCGTGGCTGGCGAGCTGGAAGCCGGCCCCCAGCGTCTCCAGCGACTGCAGCACGCCCAGGCGCTTTTCGGCCAGTGGGCTGATCTTGTGCGTCGACGGCAGGGTGAACAGCGCATAAGCGCGCAGCTTGGAGCGGCCGACGCGGCCGCGCAGCTGATAGAGCTGGGCAAGGCCGAACATGTCGGCACGGTGTACGATCAGCGTGTTGGCGCGGGGAATGTCGAGGCCGGATTCGACGATCGTGGTCGACAGCAGGATGTCGAACTTGCCGTCGTAGAACGCCCCGATGATGTCCTCGATCACGGTCGGCGCCATCTGGCCGTGCGCGACGGCGACCTTCATCTCCGGCACGGTCTTGTCGAGGAACTCCTTGACCTCGGCGAGATCGTCGATGCGCGGCACCACGTAGAACGCCTGGCCACCGCGATAGCGCTCGCGTAAGAGCGCCTCGCGGATCATCACGGGATCATGCGGCGCGACGAAGGTGCGAACGGCGAGACGATCGACTGGCGGCGAGGCGATGATCGACAACTCGCGCACACCGGTGAGTGCGAGCTGCAAGGTGCGCGGGATCGGCGTTGCCGACAGGGTCAGCACATGCACCTCGGCGCGCAGCTGCTTGAGCCGCTCCTTGTGGCTGACGCCGAAATGCTGCTCCTCGTCGACGATGACGAGGCCGAGATCGCGGAACTTGATCGCCTTGCCGAGCAGCGCGTGGGTGCCGACGACGATGTCGACCGAGCCGTCGGCGAGGCCCTTCTTGACCTGATTGAGCTCCTTGGTGCTGACCAGCCGCGACGCCTGTGCGACGTTGACCGGAAAGCCCTTGAAGCGCTCAGCGAAAGTCTTTGCATGCTGGCGCGCGAGCAGCGTGGTCGGCACGACGACTGCGACCTGCTTGCCGTCGAGCGCGACCGCGAACGCGGCCCGCAACGCCACCTCGGTCTTGCCGAAACCGACGTCGCCGCAGACCAGCCGGTCCATCGGCCGTCCCGCTTCGAGATCGGCGAGCGTCGCCTGGATCGCGGCGAGCTGGTCCTCGGTCTCGTCATAGGGGAAGCGCGCGCAGAACTCGTCATAGAGGCCGGCCTGCACCGGCAGCTTCGGCGCCTCGTGCAGCATGCGTTCGGCGGCGATCTTGATCAGCTCGCCGGCCATCTCGCGGATTCGGTTCTTGAGCTTGGCCTTGCGTGTTTGCCAGCCGGAGCCGCCGAGCTTGTCGAGCTCGACATTGGTCTGGTCGGAACCGTAGCGCGACAACAGCTCGATGTTCTCGACCGGCAGATACAGCTTCGTTTCGCCGGCGTAGCGCAGCTCGAGACAGTCATGCGGCGCGCCGGCGACCTCGAGCGTCTGCAGCCCGACGAAGCGGCCGATGCCGTGATCGACATGAACGACGATGTCGCCGATCGCGAGGCTCGTCACCTCCGAGATGAAATTGTCGAGCTTGCGGCTCGCCCGGCGCGGCCGCACCAGGCGGTCGCCGAGAATGTCCTGCTCGGAGATGACCGCGATCTGATCGGTCTCGAAGCCGGTCTCGAGACCGAGCACCGCGAGCATGGTCTCGTTGCGCGGCGTCGCCTGCACCACGCGCCAGGTGTTGACGCTGGTGACATGGATCAGCTTGTGATCCTTCAGCATGCTCGCCATGCGGTCGCGCGAGCCTTCGCTCCACAGCGCGATCACGACCTTCTTGCGCACCGATTGCAGCGCTTGCACGTGCGCCACCACGGCCTCGAATACGTTGACGGCGGAATCGTTGCGCTCGGGCGCGAAGTTGCGGCCCTGTCGCGCGCCGATGTCGACGACGTTGGCGCTCTCCGGCACCGCGAACGGAGTGACACGCGCCAGCGGGACGGCGGCGAGCCGCTCGGCCCATTCGGAGGACGTCAGATAGAGGCGGTCGACCGTCAGCGGCTTGTAGATCGCCCCGCCGCCGGGATGCTCCATCGCCTCGCGGCGCGCGTCGTAATAATCGATGATCTGCTTGAAGCGCTCGCGCGCGGCATCCTCGCCCTGCGGCTCGATCACGATGGGTGTGTTCGGCAGATAGTCGAACAAGGTCTCCATCTTGTCGTGGAACAGCGGCAGCCAGTGTTCCATGCCCGGATAGCGGCGGCCTTCGCTGACGGCCTCGTACAGCGCATCGTCGCGCTCCGGCGCGCCGAACTCGGCGACATAGCCCATGCGGAAGCGGCGGATGGTGTCGGTGACGAGCTGGAATTCGGAAACGGGCACGAGGTCGAGCGAGCGCATGTCGAGCAGGGTTCGCTGGGTCTCGGCGTCGAAGGTGCGGATCGATTCCAGGCTATCGCCGAAAAAGTCGAAGCGCACGGGCTGGTCGAGGCCGGCCGGGAACAGGTCGAGGATGCCGCCACGCACGGCATATTCGCCGCTTTCGCGGACGGTCGACGAGCGGTGGTAGCCATTGTGCTCAAGCCAGGCGATCACCGAATCCATCGGCACGACATGGCCCGGAGCGACCGACAGCGCCTGCCCCGCCATGGTGTCGCGCGAGGGGACGCGCTGCACGATGGCGTTGACGGTGGTCAGCACGATCAGCGGCTTGTCGCTGCCGGCGAGGCGCGACAGCCGTGCGAGCGTGGTGACGCGCTGGGCCAGGATGCCGCCATGTGGCGAGACGCGGTCATAGGGCTGGCAGTCCCAGGCCGGGAACTGCATCACCGGCAGATCCGGCGCGAAGAAGTCGAGCGCTCGCGCCAGCTGCTGCATCCGGTTGCCGTCGCGGCAGACCACGGCGAGGCTCACCGCCGGCGGCTTCGGCTTGGCCGCGATGGCGCGCGCGAGGTCGGAGACAACGAGGCCTTCGGCGCCTTCCGCGACGTTGGCGAGCGTGAGCGCGCGCCCCGGCGCGAGATGCTCGGCGGGCGACTTGACCGGGCTCTTCATCAATCGGCGCCCACCGCGCGGAACGCCTTGATGCGCTCGAACAGCGCCGGAGTCTGCTCCGGCGGCAGCGGCCGGGCGCCGGTGACCGCGGCATAGAAGTCCGGGTCGGGGACTTCGAGCAGTTGCTCGAGCTCGGCCAGCTCGCCTTCGCTGAGGGCGCCGATCTCGGCGTCGGCAAAGCGGCCGAGGATCAGATCCATCTCGCGGGTGCCGCGATGCCAGCAGCGGAACAGGAGCCGCTTGCGGCGGTCGTCAAGGCCTTGGCTCGATCGGGTCGTTCCGGTCATCGCGACATCCTGCTGTTCAACGCCAAAAGCCCGGACGGTGCCGGGCGCGGTTGATATAGCGGTGCACAGCGCCCCTGTCAGCCCCTCTCGGGCTGCAGAACCGGCATGCCCGGCACCTCGAACCTGAGAAAAAGACGTGGATGTCTCGGCATTCGCGGCTATTCCGGCTCCCAAACGGCTTTAAGTGTTCGCTCCATGCGCCCCAGCATCCTCAATCCTCTGTTTGCGCCGGTCACGACCCTGTCGGGGGTCGGGCCGAAGCAGGACAAGCTGCTGCGCTACCTGCTCGGCTGCACCGAGACGCCGCGGCTGGTCGACCTGCTGCTGCATCTGCCGGCCAGCGTGATCGACCGCCGCAACCGGCCGAAGGTCCGCGACGTCGAGGCCGGAACCGTGGTGACGCTCGAAGTCACGGTCGACCGCCACCGTCCCTCGCGCAACGCGCGCGCGCCATACCTCGTTTACGCCAGCGACGAGACCGGCGACGTCGTGCTGACGTTCTTCCGGCCCAAGGGCGACTACATCGAGAAGATGCTTCCGGTCGGCGCCAAGCGCTACGTCTCCGGCACCGTACAGATGTATGACGGCGTGCCGCAGATCGTGCATCCCGACCGCATCCTGGACGAGGCCGGCTTCGCAAAGCTCTCGGGAATCGACCCGGTCTATCCGCTGACCGAGGGCCTCGCACTCGGCTCGCTGCGGCGGGCGATCGCTGCGGCGCTGACCAAGCTGCCTGAGCTGCCGGAATGGATCAGTCCGGAGGTGCTCCGACGCTGCAACTTCCCCTCGCTGAAGGAGGCGCTGACGCGGGTGCACGTCCCGCAGGAGCTGACCGACATCCTGCCTGAGAACCCGTTCTGGTCCCGCCTGGCCTTCGACGAGCTGCTCGCCGGCCAATTGGCACTGGCCCTGGTGCGGGCGCAGCTGCGCCGGCCCGCGGGCAACCGCCATGCCGGCGACGGCCGGCTGCGCCGCAAGATCATCGACGCCCTGCCCTATGCGCTGACGAACTCGCAAGCCGAGGCGATGGCCGCGATTGCCGCCGATCTCGAAAAGCCGGTGCGGATGCTGCGGCTGCTGCAGGGCGACGTCGGCTCCGGCAAGACGGTGGTAGCGCTGCTGGCGGCGGCCGCCGTCGCCGAGGCCGGCAAGCAGGCGGCCCTGATGGCGCCGACCGAGATTCTGGCGCGCCAGCATGCCAAGACCATCGCGCCGCTCGCCGTTCGCGCCGGCATGAACGTGGTCATCCTGACCGGACGCGAGAAGGGCAAGGAACGCCGCGACATCCTCGCCCGGCTCGAAGCCGGTGAGATCGACATCCTTATCGGCACGCACGCGCTGATCCAGGACGACGTGGTCTTCAAGTCGCTGGCGCTCGCCATCGTCGACGAGCAGCATCGCTTCGGTGTGCGCGAGCGGCTGGCGCTGACCTCGAAGGGCGAGGCCGTCGACGTGCTGGTTCTGTCGGCGACGCCGATCCCGCGCACCCTCGTGCTGACCTATTTCGGCGACATGGACATTTCCGAGCTGCGCGAGAAGCCGGCCGGTCGGCAGCCGATCGACACCCGCGCGGTGGCCGACACCAGGCTCGGCGAGGTCGTCGACGCCGTCGGCCGCGCGCTCGATGCCGGCAAGCTGGTGTACTGGATCTGCCCGCTGGTCGAGGAATCCGAGGCCGAGGGCATCGATCATCTCACCAACGCGACGGATCGCTTCGAGAGCCTGCGCGAGCGCTTCGGCGACAAGGTCGGCCTCGTCCACGGCAAGATGAAGGGCAGCGAGAAGGACGACGTCATGGGGCGGTTCGCGGCCCATGAGCTGCGCCTGCTGGTTGCGACCACCGTGGTCGAGGTCGGCGTCGACGTGCCGGCGGCCAGCATCATGGTGATCGAGAACGCCGAGCGCTTCGGCCTGGCGCAGTTGCACCAGCTGCGCGGCAGGATCGGCCGCGGCTCGGAAGCCTCGACCTGCATCCTGCTCTATCACGAACCGCTCGGGCCGATGTCGAAGGCCCGCCTCGCCGTGATCCGAGAGACCACAGACGGGTTCCGCATCGCCGAGGAGGATCTCAAGCTGCGTGGCGAAGGCGACGTGCTCGGCATCCGCCAGAGCGGCCTGCCCGGCTACCGCATCGCGCGGCCCGAGGTGCATGCCCAACTGATCACCCAGGCCCGCGACGAGGCGCTGCGGATACTCAAGGAAGACCCGAAGCTGAAGGGCCCGCGCAGCGATGCGCTGCGCTGCCTGCTGTATCTCTACGAGCGCGACGAGGCGATCCCGCTGCTGACGGCGGGTTGATCAGCAGAAGGTGCATCAACAAACTCACCTGTCGTCCCGGCCTTGAGCCTGGACCCATAACCCCAGGGAGCAGTTTGAGGCAGGGTGGCGATTGGCTTTTTCGCACCTCACAACCGCCGCGGAGTATGGGTCCGGGTCTGCGCCACGATGGGCTATCGCGCGTCGTGGCTCGCACGGGACGACGAGCTGAAATCGTCTACTTCGTTTTGCAACTCTCGGCGAACGCCACCAGCTGCGCCGCGTCGGTGCCCTCGCCCTGCACGTCCGCCGCAATGTGCTCGAACAACCGCGCAAAGCCCTCGTAGATCAGAGCAGCCGGATGATCCTCGCCGAGGAACCCCGCGATCTCGCGCATTTCGGCGACCCAGCGATAGGCCTTCGGCAGCATGTCCGGCAGTGCGTTGGCGAGACGGGCCTGGACGTGCGGCAGGCTCAGCGCCAGCTCGTCGCGCAGCGCGTCGGCGGCGCCGGCGCGGGTGGCGGCCAGCACCATCGCGGCGCCGAGCCCTGTCAGTCCCTTGTTGATGCCGGCATAGGCCATCTTCAGCGCCGAAGCCGCGCCGATCGGCCCTTCGATCCGGCGCAGATCGAGCCCGAGTTCGCCCAACGCGGCGACATCGGCTGCCGCCTCGCCGCTCACATAGAAGGCCGGTCCCTTCGTGCCGGGCTTCGGCGGCAGACCGATGATGGCGGCGTCGACCAGGCGCGCACCCGACGACAGCACGATGTCCTCGATTGTCCGGATGGTCTCGACGTTGACGGCATTGCAGTCGACGATGATGGGCTTCTTCGAATTCCGGTTGATGACCGTCGCGAGTTGCTCCGCCAGCGCCACGGCCTCGCCTGGCGGCACGATCGACAGGATGATGTCCGCATTGGCGATCTCGGCATCGCTGGCGCCGATCATGCCGGATGCGGCCGCTCTCGTCCGCGTCGCCGCGCTGCGCTCCTCGAGCGACGTCAGGACCTTGCAGCCGTGCTCCACGAGACGGGCGGCGATGGTGCTGCCCATGGCGCCGGGCGCGATGACGGCAATGCTGGGAGGCATGATGACGCTCCGATTCCAACGATTGTCTCGAAGACTATGCGCACCCCATGACAAAATTGAAGGCACGAAAACGAAGGGCAGCCCTTCCGGGCTGCCCTCGCCTTGGCCGCAACGTCAACGCTCCCCTCAGAGCCCCCGAGAACGCTGACCGCCGCGGCAGACCTCAGAACGCAATCTTCAAGCCTCCGCTGCCGAAGAAATCGTCGCCACCCGTGCGTCCGATCGTGCGCGACACGTTCACCGTCAGCGCCACATTGCTCCAGAACGGCGCCACGACGCCGGCGCTCACCCGGCCGTAGACGTTGTGCGAGGTGCCGTTCGGAACCGTCCAGTTATTGACGATGACGGGCGCCGAGGTCGCGTTGTACTGAATCAGGCGGCCGTTGCCGATGATGTCGTCATCGAGCGTCAGGTTCAGGTACGGATTGATGACGTTGCCCTGCACCTGGAACGGGGTGCGCAGCTGCACGCCGACGCTGCCGATCAGGGTCTCGGCGGTCTGCGAGCCGACCGCGAGCGTGAGCGCAGGATCGCCGGTCTCAGTGAAGCCGTCGACGCGGGCGCGGGCATAGGTCAGCCCGCCGATCGGGCCGAGCTTCGCCCCGCCTGCATCGAACAGGTAACCGGCTTTGCCGGCCGCGACGAAGGTGGTGCCGCCGGGATTGGAGGTGATGGTGTCGACCACGCCCGGCCGCGTGTTGCGATAGTCCTGATGGCCGATCGTCGCCAGGCCCTCGGCAAACAGGCTGCTGCTGGCCCAGGCCCCGTAGAGGCCGAACTGATAGGAGTTGGCATCCGTGGTGCCGGCGCTGTTGAACAGCCTCGCCTTTGGATTGGAATAGTCGAAGGCGGTACCGATCATGGTGTTCGCCGACAGCCGGTACTCGACGCCGATGGTGCCGCCGATGCTGTCGAGATTGAAGCCGTTCGAGGCGGCGCTGCCCTGGCGGTCGCTGACGCCACCATTGCCCTGCATGTAGAACGACCATGGACTGACCGGCGCGAGCGGCGGCGCCTTGGTGTAGGGCGGGCGGCCCATTGCCCCATAGGCGTTCATCGTCGACGGAGCAAAGCCCGCGGTCTCGCGGAACATGTCGAGCTTGCCGAACAGGGTCGAGGCGAAGCCCATCGCGGTGATCGACCCCACCTCGCCTTGCGGCGCGAAGGTCAGCGGCGCGTTGAGGCGGTTGACGATGTACTGCCCCAGCACCTCGAAGCCGTGTGACGTCAGGTGCACGCCATCGACGTAGAACAGATACTGGTTCTGCAGCGCAGGATTGCCGATGCAGGCGATCGGACAGGAGCCGACATTGGTGAAGCCATAGCGCGACGGATTGGCCTGGATCAGCGTGCCGATCAGTCCGGTGTCGACGTACTCGACACGCACGCCCGAGCGCGCGACGCCAGCGAGCGACTGCTGCATGAGGCTGTTGTAGGTCGTGCTGTAGGCCTTGCCGGCCGGGGCATTGGCGTTGCCAACGGCCTCCGGCAAGGTGCTGACATCGCCGGCCGTGAACACGATACTGCGCGCGCCGTCCCCGACCAGCGCGTTGATGCCGGCCATGGCCTGCTGGGCCGTGACGGCCGCGGCCGTCGGCGCGCCAGCGAGCGAGCCGCCGGCGCGGTAATAGGCCCGCGCATCGTTGCCGCCGACCGAGATCTCGACCAGGTCGGTCGACGAGATCCTGCCGGAGAAGCCCGTCAGTCCGCTCCATTCCTGGAAGAAGCCGGGAATGCCCGGCGCCACCACGTTGGTATCGCCCGCCATGGCGCCGCCGATCGCGTAGTTGAGCTGGGGAATGCCGAGCAGCGCCGAGGTCGTGTCGACGAAATTCGTACCGCCGCTGAAGCGACCGGTGGGATAGAGCGGCAGCTTGCCGGCGCCGCCGGTGAAGGTCCAGAGATTGCCCGTGTCGGCGTAGCTGTCGCCAAAAGCCTGAATGCGCGTATAGGTGGTCTGGGCTGCTGCCGGCGCGGTCAGTTGCAGGGACGCCGCAGACAGCGCGACCGCGCACAACAATGTCGTCCTACTCACAGGCATCCTACGCGCCTCCCCAACGCCCTACTTTTGTTTGCCCGATGTTTCCATGGTGACCATTCGAAACACCACCGCCCATTGGTTGTAGGAACGATGACATCCGTGGCTGTGCTTTCCCCGCATCATCATGCAGTGCAAAGCGCCGCGATGCGCACGTTCGCCCGCTGGGCGGACCGGACCGCCACCGACCATGCTCACGAAGGCTGCTGACAGAATCTGGCAGAGGGCTCGGCTAGTCGTGTGGCTGAAGCGCCGCAGCCGGCGCCGCCACCGGAGAGACGACGATGCCCGACTTCAATTTCCTGATCCTCTATGTCGACAACCCGCCGAGGAGCGCGGCCTTCTATGCGGATCTGCTCGGCCGGCCCGTGATCGAACAATCGCCGACGTTCGCCATGCTGCCGCTGCGCGAGGGCGTCATGCTGGGCTTGTGGTCGCGGCACACGGTCGAGCCGCCAGCGACGGGCGCCGCAGGCTTCGGCGAGGTCGCGTTCGCGGTCGGCGATGCCGGCGAGGTCCAGCGGCTGCACGACGACTGGAAGGCGCGCGGACTTTCGATCGCGCAGGCGCCGACACGGATGGATTTCGGAACCACGTTCGTCGCGCTCGATCCGGACGGGCATCGCCTGCGCGTGTTCGTTCCGCAGGATGCGGCCTAGCTCTTCCGCAGTGGCTGGCCTTTCGCGCCAGTCGGCCTTTCAGCCTAGTCCGCCTTGGCCGGCTCGGGCTCACGGTGCGGCGATGGCTGCGCGGGTGCGTTGGCGAGGCGCGCGGCGTTGGCCATGTTGGCCAGCGCCGCGACTTTTTTCTGCTGGTCCGATCCCGGCTGCACCACGCCGCAGGACATGATCAGCGTCGCCGCGTCCTCGGCGCTCATGTCGACCTCGATGATCTTGCTCCGCGGCAGATAGAAGAAAAAGCCGGTGGTGGGGTTCGGTGCGCACGGCAAGAACACCGAGATCTGCTCGTCGTCACCGGGCAGCCGGCTCGAAATCTCCGCGCTCGGCGGCTGCGAGATCAGGACGATCGACCACATGCCGGGCGAGGGAAACTCGACCAGCCCGACACGGCGCAGGCTCGAGCCCTTGCCCGAGAACAGCGTTTCGAACACCTGCTTGAGGCCGCGATAGATCGCGCGCACCGCCGGGATGCGGCCGAGCAGCCGCTCGCCGAGGTCGACCAGGGTGCGGCCGATCAGGTTGGCCGTCAGGAAGCCGAGCAGCGTCAGTCCGATCACGGCCACGATCAGGCCGGAGCCGGGCACGCCGAACGGCAGATAGGTCTCCGGACGATAGACCAGCGGCACGAACGGCCGGACCAGCCCGTCCACCCAGGTCACGAACCACCAGGTGATGTAGAGCGTGATGGCGACGGGACCGGCGACGACGAGGCCGGTCAGGAAATAGTTGCGAAACCGGAACATCAGCCCATGATGGGGCGTCTCGGCCGGAGCATCGGCCAAGGGATCGGTCTCAGGCGGCAGGTCGTCGCGGGAACTCATGCGAACTTCCGGGTCGGATCAAATCTCACCTAGGGGTCTTAGCAGATTTTTGAAGGGCGAAGGCCCTCTTTCCGACACATGCGCGCTTTGCCGCTGACCTGTGGCCCGGCAGCCGGGCACCAAGTCAACGCGCAAGGCGTCGATTTCAATCCCTACTGCGGCGAGGAGCCACTCAAAAGGGCAAACGCGCTGCCCTAGGCGCTACGCAGCGGCAGGGCCAGGCCGACCGCCACGAAGATGCCGCCGCCGACCTGGTTGAAGCGGCGCCCGACCCGGGCGAGCCATGGACGAACCTGGGCCGCCGCGCTGGCGATGGCGACCTCGGTCAGGAACTCGGTCGCCGTATAGGTGACGGCTACGATGCCGAACTGTACCGCAAGGCTGCGCTCGGGGTCGATGAACTGCGGCAACAGGGCGCTGAAGAACAGCAGGCATTTGGGATTGGTGGCCGCGGTCAGGAAACCCTGGCGAAACAGCACCTGCCCGCTCGCAACGGCGGGCTCACTGCCGGCATCGACCGCCACCGGCGGCGATCGCCACAGCTTGATGCCGAGCCAGGCGAGATACAGCCCGCCCACCCACTTCAGGACGACCAGCCAGGTGATGGAGGATTGCACCAGCGCGCCGATGCCGAACATGCAGAGCGCGATGATGAGGACGAAGCCGATCAGGCCGCCGGCGATCGTGAACAGCGTCCTGCGCCCGCCATGCAGCGCCCCATGGGTGAGAGCCAGCAGGCCGCTCGGGCCGGGCGTGAGCGAGATACCGATGCTCATGAGCAGGAACAGCAGCCAAGTGTCGAAAGCCATCGTGATCCCCGTGATGGAGCGGACCGCCGAGCTCCGTCGGGGACATCGCCTGAAACTGATGTCGGATTGCGGATCAGATGGCAAGCACGGCCGAGTTTGCACGCTCGTGCCCCCCGTGAGGTGTGGGCGCGAAAAAAACGGTGTCGTCCCGGACAAGCCCGGCAACGCGATAGCGTTGGCGGGCGCAGATCCGGGACCCATAATCCCGAGAGGTCGTTTGAGACAGGCTGGAGCCGCCGGCGCTGCGAACCATTAAGCACTGTGGCTATGGATCCCGGCGTTCGCCGGGATGACAGCGAATGTGAAGATGCCGCGTCGCAACTTACGCCGAACTGGTTCTCAAGGCGATGCGAGAGCATCAGCCAAGAGAAACCCGCTGCTACTCCACCGTGACCGACTTGGCGAGATTGCGCGGCTGGTCGACGTCCGTCCCCATCACCACGGCGGTGTGATAGGCCAGGAGCTGGACCGGGATGGCGTAGACGATCGGCGTGAACGTCGCGGCCATGTCCGGCATGATGATCGTGACCAGCGAGTCCACGGTCGCCTCCTCGGCGCCCTTGGCATCGGTCATCAGGATGATCTTGCCGCCGCGCGCGGCGACCTCCTGCATGTTCGACACCGTCTTCTCGAACACGCGATCATAGGGCGCAATGACGACGACCGGCATGGTCTCGTCGATCAGCGCGATCGGGCCATGCTTGAGCTCACCGGCGGCATAGCCCTCGGCATGGATGTAGGAGATCTCCTTCAGCTTCAGCGCGCCTTCCAGCGCCAGCGGATAGGAGGTGCCGCGGCCGAGATACAGCACGTCCTTCGACTTGGCGATCTCGCGCGCGAGCTTCTCGATCTGCGGCTCGACCGTCAGCGCCGCCGCAATCAGCCGCGGCACCTCGACGAGGCCGTGCACCAGCTTGGCCTCGTCGGCCTCAGAGAGCTCGCCGCGGCCGCGGCCGGCGGCAATCGCCAGCGCCGCCAGCACCATCAACTGGCAGGTGAAGGCCTTGGTCGAGGCGACGCCGATCTCGGGGCCGGCAAGCGTCGGCATCACGATCTCGCTCTCGCGCGCGATCGTCGAGGTCGGGACGTTGACGACGGAGAGCGTATGGACGCCCTGCGACTTCGCGTAGCGCAGCGCCGCCAGGGTGTCGGCGGTCTCGCCGGATTGCGAGATGAAGATGGCGAGATCGCCCTGGCGCAGCGGCGCCTCGCGGTAGCGGAACTCCGAGGCGACGTCGAGCTCGACCGGCACCCGCGCGAAGCGCTCGAACCAGTATTTGGCGACGAAGCCGGCGTAGCTCGCGGTGCCGCAGGCGGTGATCGAGATGCGCTGGATGTCCTTGAAGTCGAACGGCAGCCGCGCCGGCAGCATCACGCGCTCGGTGCCCATGTCGACGTAGCGTGCCAAGGTGTGGCCGACGACCTCCGGCTGCTCGTGGATTTCCTTGGCCATGAAGTGGCGATAGTTGGCCTTGTCGACCAGGAACGACGAGGCGCCGGATTTCAGCACCTCGCGCTTCACCACCGCGCCCGTTGCGTCGTGGATGATGCCGGCGTCGCGGGTGATTTCGACCCAGTCGCCGTCGTCGAGATAGCTGATCGTATCGGTGAACGGCGCCAGCGCGATCGCGTCCGAGCCCAGGAACATCTCGCCGTCGCCATAGCCCATCGCCAGCGGCGAGCCCTTGCGGGCGCCGATCAGGAGATTGCCGTGGCCCTTGAACAGGAAGGCCAGCGCGAATGCGCCCTTCAACTGCGGCAGCGACGCAGCCACGGCCTGTTGCGGCGTGTGGCCCTTCAGCAGATAGGAATTGACCAGATGGACCACGGTCTCGGTGTCGGTCTCGGACGCGAACTTGGCGCCCTGCTTTTCGAGCTCGGCCCGTAGTTCGCGAAAATTCTCGATGATGCCGTTATGCACTACGGCAACGTTGTCAGTCGCATGCGGATGCGCGTTGCTCTCGGTCGGTTTGCCGTGGGTAGCCCAGCGGGTATGACCGATGCCGGCGTGTCCCTTCAGCGGCTGCTGCCCGAGCCGCTTCTCGAGGTTCTTCAGCTTGCCCTCGGCGCGCCGCCGGTCCAGATGATCGCCCTCGAGCGTGGCGACGCCCGCGGAATCGTAGCCGCGATATTCGAGACGTTTCAGGGAATCGACGAGATGCTCGGCAACCGGCCCGCGTCCCAGGATCCCGATGATTCCGCACATCAGCGCCAGTCCCCAAATCGTCGAGAGAGATTCAAAAGCGTGGCATTGTCTTAACGAAAACGGCGCGCTTTCAGGTTCAATAATTATTGCGGATTGCGACAGGGTTAAGTGGGAGCCCTAACCGAGGGCCTGCAGGCAACTCCGGTTCGATGCGGAGGTCCAGTTCGGAGCGCACTTAACGCCAGGTCAACGCTTTTGCGCAGAGACTGTCGCGTCGGAGAGGACGCCATGACCTATAGCCGCCGCCCAACTGATCCCAAGGGCACCAGCCCGCTGAGCCTGTCGCATCCGACGTCCGGGAGCCATCTGGCGCACTGGCCGCCGCCGACCTTGAGCAACGAGCTCAAGCCGATGCCGATCAAGCACCGTACCAACGAGCCGGTCAAGCACGCCACCCGCCGCGGCTGGCGCCTGACGCGTGCGATGTTCGCCGAGTTCCAAGACGACGAAAGCTGATGTCTCAGCTCACTTCTTGTGGCGTTGCTTGGCATTCCGGAAGCGCGCCGCGGCGCCTTCGCGCGTCGTCTGCGGACTGCGCTCCAGCGCCAGCGCATCGTCGGGCACGTCGCGCGTGATTACCGAGCCTGAGCCGATATAGGCGCGCGCGCCGATGTTGATCGGCGCCACCAGCGAGGTGTTGGTGCCGATGAAGGCGCCCTCGCCGATGTTCGTCTTGTGCTTGTTGAAGCCGTCATAGTTGCAGGTGATGGTGCCGGCACCGATGTTGGAATTGGCGCCGACATGGGCGTCGCCGATATAGGACAGGTGATTGACCTTCACGCCCGCCTCCAGCACTGCGGCCTTGGCCTCGACGAAATTGCCGATCTTGGCGCCGTCTCCGAGCGACGTACCGGGCCGCAGCCGCGCGAACGGCCCGAGCAGGCTGTTGCGGCCGAGCTTGGATTGCACGATGTGCGAGAACGAATGCACCACCGCGCCGTCGCCGATCGACACGCCGGGACCGATCACGACGAACGGCTCGATGGTCACGTCCTTGCCGAACGTCGTATCCGCGGCGAGATAGACGGTCTCCGGCGCGATCAGCGTCACGCCCGCATCCATCGCCGCGCGGCGCAACCGGGTCTGCATCACGGCCTCGGCCTCGGCGAGCTGCGCCTTGGTGTTGATGCCGCGCACTTCGTCTTCAGACGTCTCGATCACGACCGCGTCGAGCCCCTGCTCGCGCGCGATCGCCACCGCGTCAACGAGATAATACTCGCCCTTGCTGTTGGCATTGCCGATCCGGTCGAGGATCGCGAGCGCGCGACGACCGTCCATCGCCATCACGCCGGCGTTGCACAGCGTGATCGCCCGCTCCGCTTCGCTTGCATCGGCCTGCTCGCGGATCGCGACCAGCTTCGATCCGTCGAGCAGCAGGCGTCCGTAGCCGGTCGGATCGGCGGCGCGAAAGCCGAGCACGGCGAGCGCTGCGCCCTGCGCCAGCGCCGCCCGCAGCCGCGCGAACGTCTCGGCCGTGATCAGCGGCGTGTCGCCGAATGCGACCAGCAGATCGTCTGCGCCGCGCGCGATCGCCTGCCGCGCCGCCAGCACCGCATGCGCCGTCCCCAGCCGGTCGCGCTGGACGAAGATATCCGCATCCGGGCGCAGGCGCCTGGCTTCCTTTTCGACCGCGTCGTGCCCCGGCCCCACCACCACGGCGATGCTGGCGCCATCCCCGTGCGGCGCCGCCGCCAGGACGTGCGCGAGCAGTGATTCGCCGGCGATGGGATGCAACACCTTGGGCACGCTCGTGCGCATCCGGGTGCCCTCGCCTGCCGCAAGCACGATGGTCAGACTGGATCGAGCGGTCATGAAACACCTGGGATGAAGGGAGCGCATAGGTCGCGCTGTCATAATGCGTTTTCTGCGCGGGGCAAACCGCACCGGCTGAAGCCCCTGGTGGTTTTCCTGTTAATGTTCGCTTCGTGATTCGATTAAGGCAGGTTCATGGCTAAGGACTCCCGCAAATCCGCCGGCGCAAATGCAGCTGAGAAGACGGGCACCACTCTGTCTGGACTGTTTGCCGACGAGAACGAGTTCGATCGCCGCGCGCTGTGGCGGCTCGGCTGGTGGGGGGCTGGCGCCGTCGGCGCCGTCGGCCTGGCCGTTTTCACCAATCAGGCCGCACAGGGATGGCGGCAGGACCGTGTTTCCGCGGCCGATCTGTCGCGCCAGGCGCAACTGCTGCAGTCGCTGGCCCGTGAGACCCAGGGCGAGGCGCGCCAGCTCGGCGCGGCCATCGAGACGCTCAACACCGATCGCGACCGGCTGTACGCGCGCGTGACGGTGCTCGAGCAGGGATTGGACTCGGTGACCGGCGCGCTGGCCAAGCAGAGCGCCCAGGCGACTGCGAATACCGCCCCCGGCAGCAAGGCGGCCCCCGCGCCGCAGATCGCTGCCGTCGAGTCCCAGGCCCCGGTGGCGGCCCCGTCGGGTTCCCCGCCACCCGGCCCCTTGCCCGCATACGCGAACGCGTCGCCATTCATGCCGGTTCCCAACGGGGCGGCCGGAACCAGTCCAGCCCAGCCGAGTACCCTGCCGGCTGCCGCGAGCGCCGACAAGACGAAGCAGGAGCAGGCCAAGCCGATGTCGGCCGGGCTATCGGCGGCTTCGTCATCGCCGGTCTCTTCCGCCCCGTCGCCGACACCGTCAGCCTCGTCCGCATCGCCGGCTGCGACCGGTTCCAAGCCGACTGGTGGTGCCTCGGACCCGGCCGGCAAGCCGGCCGAGACCGACAAGCTCGCAAAAGCCGAACCCGCAGAGGCCGCCGGCGCCAAGGGCAGCGACAGCACCGACGCCGCGGTCACGGCGGTCCAGAAGACCGAATTCGCCGTCGATCTCGGCGGAGCGAACTCGCTCGGCGGCCTGCGGGCGCTGTGGCGGGATCTCGTGAAGACCCATGCCGACCTCGCCTTGCTCAGGCCGATCATCATCCTGAAGGAAGGCCGGAGCGGTCCGGGTATGCAACTGCGGCTCGGCGCCGGCCCATTGGGCGACGCGGCGACGGCGGCGAAGATCTGCGCGGTCCTCGCCGAGAGCCAGCGCGCTTGCGAGACCACCGTCTATGACGGCCAGCGCCTCGCGGTCCGCGAGGAGCCGGAGACGGCCAAGCCGGCCGCGCCCGCGGCTGCCGCCCAGAAGCCGGTGCAGCGCCGGCGCACCTATCAGCCGCAGGCCCAGCAGCAGCGTCACGGCAAGCGCGAGGAGCCGCCGGCTGCGGCCGCGCCCGCGCCGCCGCCGGCAGAGGCGCCCAAGCCCGAGCAGCCGTCGGCGCTGTCGTCGTTCTTCCGCCGCTCCTGAGGCTCGAATCAACGTGCGGCCAAAGCCGGTTGGGACGGATTGTGAAAGCAGTCCGCGAACCGGCTTTGCGGCTTGTCCGCACGTCCTTTCCGCAGCATAGTCCCGCGCATGAAAAAGACCCCGTTCCGCCTCTCGCCCTATCAGGTGCAATGGCTCCTGATCATAGGCTTCGTCACCGTCGGCTATGCCCTCTATCTGCGCTATCTGGCGATCGAGCTGTCGAGCGTCGCGCTCGCCTGCGACGCCGGCCTGCAGACGCTGGCCTGCAAGAGCCGGGCGGTTGCGACCACGCTGTTCAAGAATTCGGTGTTCGGCGCCACGGCGCTGGTGATCGCGGTGCTGCACGTGATGCGGCCATCGATCGTGCTGCTGACCGGCGGGCTGATCGCCGCTGGCCTCGGCATCGTGCTCTACAACATCGTGCTGTCGGGGCTGGCGATCGGCCTGCTCATCCTCGGCTTTGCGCGGCCCGCGCCCGCCACAGCGTGAACGCCAGCAGCAGATACATCGCGCAGGTCCACATCGCCTGCCAGTTGTCGCGGCCCTCATTGTAGATCACGTAGACCGAGGAGATCGCGAGCAGGCCGGCGAAGCTGGCCTCGGCGATCGGCCGGGGACCCTGCGCCGGACGATTGCCGAGCAGCATCGCGAACGGCACCACCGCCATGGTCAGGCTGGCGAACGGGAAATCGCGGTAGCGCGGGTCGAACACGAAGCCGAGCGCCGTCTCGGCCGCAATCAGCACCGTCACGACGAGGACCAGGCCCAGCAGGTAGGTGATCTTCAACTGCTTGCGGCCGTCATTCGGTCCGAGCAGGTCGAGAAAGGTCGGCAACGGCCGCCCGGCCATCGTCGCATTGGCGCTGAGGATCGGCGCCAGGACGCCGGCCGCGAGCAGCGCCCCCCAATGCAGCCAGCCGCCGGCACCGAGACTCTCATAGAACATCTTGTCCGCGGCCATGCCGAACAGCACGCCCGCCGTCGTCGCGGAGATCCCGACCCCGACCCAGGCCGAGAGGTGCGGCGGCCAGGGCCGCCGCCGCACCGTCAGCCAGCCGGCCAGGAACACCACGAACGACAGGATCATGCCGCCGCCCATCTGCAGCTTCCAGAGCGGATAATTGCTGACCGGCTCGCCCGGCGGATATTTCAGCGCCCGCGTATCGTCGCTGATCAGGCCCCAATAGCCGCCGACCGTGCCTTCGAGCTTGCGCTTCCACGGCTGGTCATAGGCCTCGATCAGGTTGACGCGGAAGTTCTCGCGCTTGGCGAGGCTGACGATCTCCGACACCACGCGGGCCTGGTTGGCCCGCGACGGCAGCGCGCCCTCGCGCATGCGCCCCTCGCTCGGCCAGCCGGTCTCGCCGATCAGGATCTCCTTCCCCGGAAAGGCGACGCCGACCTGCTGGCGGATGGCGTCGACATGGGAGGCGGCGAATTTCGCGCGCACCGGGATGTCCTCCCAGTACGGCAGGATATGAACCGTGACGAAGTCGACGATGTCGTAGAGCTCGCGGTTGCGCAGCCAGAACTCCCAGACGTCGGCATAGGTGACGGGAATCGTGACCTGCGCCTTGACGCCGCGGATGGTCGCGGCCAGATCGGCGGTCGTCATCTCGCCGCGCAGCAGCACCTCGTTGCCGACCACGACGGCCGTGATCACCTTCGGATAGCGCTTGATCAGGTCGACCGCGATGCCGATCTGCTGCTGGTTCTTCAGCTTGTTGGAGCCGAGCCAGATGCCCTGGATCACCTTGATGCCGACGCGGGCGGCGATTCCCGGCACCTGGTCGAGACCGTTCTCGATCGAATAGGTGCGCACGCATTCGGAGATCTTGGCGAGCTGCACCAGGTCCTGCTCGATCTGCTCGGCGTCGATATGGGTGGTCGGATCCAGCGGGCTCTGCTGGCCGCGGAACGGCGCATAGGACACGCACTGCAGCTTCGAAGCTGGCTCGATCGGCGCGCGCGCGAGCATGATCGGCTGGGCCAGCCACCACCACGCGGCGGCGATGACACCCAAGGATATGAGCAGAAGCGCCAGCGGCGTAGGAAGGGATTTCAGTTCCGTGTCTCCAGGCAGGGTGGTGTCGATTACCCGGTCGGCGGCGATCTGCCAAGTAGGCGATCGGGCCCTCCGGCGCTCCCGGCGTACCCGCTCCACATCGCCCTTTTACGATGACGCGAGAAAGTTGGTACGTTGCTGGACAAAATCCGAGATTCCGGTCATTGGGAATCCCGGTTGGCCCCGGCCGTCGCAACGTCGCAACCCAGATTGGGCCCCTGCGCAAGCGCCCGTTAGGAACGCTCTGCGACAGTCGGAATCAATCTCCCGCCGCAATCGGGGCTGATTTGATCGGCATCAACACTGCGTCCGTCAGGGGACGGCACGAAGGCAACAATCGGGGAATTTATGGGTCGACGCGTGCTCCACTCCAAGTTTTCGGTTTCGCGCCTGTCGGCGGCTCTGGGCCTCGTGCTCCTCATCGGCGCGCCCGGCGCGCTCGCCCAGAGCGGCAGCGACCATCCCCAGGACCAAAAGCCGCAGGCGGCCAATCCGGCCGACGTGTCGAAGGAGAACCAGCGCAAGGCCGACGAATTCACCGAAGCGTCCCAGGCGCTCAGTGGCGGCCCGGCCGGCAATCCCGAATGCGTCTGGCTCGGCCGCCGCGTCGTCCAGTTGATGTACAACGACGACCTCGATACCGCCTTCCGCCACCTCGATCTCTACGACCGGTTCGGCTGCCCCGGCGGCCACGTTCAGGCCGCTTTCCGCTGCCTGACGCGTTTCATCCCGCAGATCGATCCGAAGGTGCCGAACTCGCTGAACAACCACGTCCACGGCTGCTGGATCAATCCGGACGCCAAGCCGCAGGTGGCTGCGGCGCCTGCGCCGGGCCCGGCCTCGACCCCGGCCGCGCAGGCTTCGCCAGCACCGACGCAGCAGCCCGCTCCCCAGGCCTCGCCCTCGCCCGCGCAGCCTCCGGCGAAGTGACCGGCGCCTGAAGGCGGGCAGGACGCACGATCCCGACGACCAGGCGCCATGCGCGGCTGCGGCATGACAGCGCTCCGATCACGTGGCAGGATACGGCCGAGATACGATCGAGGTCGTCGACGCGCGCCTGAGCCTCGCCCCGGTTCAGGCACCGTTCAGCAGGATTGGGCTCTGTTGGGATGACATATGATGTCGCGGCCTTCGGCTGTGACGGCGTGAGAATGATCGCCTTCGCCGCTCGTCGTCGGACGTCGCCCGCGAACGTGATCCCGGTAGCATCGCATACCCGAGATGGAACGGCGATCGACCGCTCCGCTTCACCGCTGACTTGATCCTAGGAATGGTTGCCCCTCCAATGCGTGCCGTTGTCGCCGTCCTGCTCCTCGTCACCGCTGTGCACGCTGCCCTCTGGGGACTGCTGCAGGACAAGCAGGAGGCCCCCGGTTTCACCGGCCTGCTGCAGAGCGTCTCCTACGATCCGCATGAAGGAACCGGGGCCCCCGGCGCCAACACGGTGGCCTCGCCGGAACGCATCCGCGCCGACATGAAGAAGCTCGCCACGATGACGCGGGCCATCCGGCTCTACTCTTCTACCGGCGGCCTCGAGATCGTGCCGCCGCTGGCGGCGGAGGCGGGGCTGAAGGTGATGCTCGGGGCCTGGATCGACAAGGATCCGGACCGCAACGAGCGCGAGATCCAGTCGGCCATCACCCTCGCCCGCCGCAACAGCAACGTCATCGGCATCGTGGTCGGCAACGAGACCATCCTCACGGCGACCCAGAAGGTCGATGAGCTGATCGAGAAGATCAAGCGCGTGAAGAAGTCGGTCAACGTGCCCGTCACCACCGGCGACGTCTGGAACACCTGGCGCGACAACCCCGAGCTCGCCGCCAATGTCGACTTCATCGCCGCGCACGTCCTGCCCTATTGGGAATTCTTCACCGACGACCAGGCCGTCGATCAGGCGGTGGATCGCTATCAGCTCCTGAAGAAGCAGTTTACCGGCAAGCGCATCATGATCGCCGAGTTCGGCTGGCCGAGTCAGGGCTACAGCCGCAGCGGCGACAACCGCGGTCCCGCCGTGCCGGGCCCGCTCCGCCAGGCCAAGGTGCTGCGGAATTTCCTGGCCCAGGCCGCCTCGATCGGCATGGAGTACAACATCGTCGAGGCGATCGATCAGCCCTGGAAATATTTCGAAGGCGGCGTCGGCCCGTACTGGGGCGTCCTCAACGCCGCGCGCGAGGCGAAATTCGCCTGGACCGGCCCGATCGTTAATCCCGACTATTGGCAGCTCGCGACCATCGCGCTCCTGGTCGGCGTGCTCTTGTCGCTGCCGATCGTGCGGCTGCGCCAGCCGACCGTGCTGCAGGCGATGATGCTCGCCATCACGGCACACGGCGTCGGTGCCTGGGTCTCCAACGTCTTCGCCTATTGGAACGTGCACTATTTCGTCTGGGGCTCGACCTTCGCGCTGACGCTGGGCCTGATCCTCCTGGTTCCCCTGATCCTCATCGCGATGGCCCGCATCGAGGAGATCGCCGCGATCGCCTTCGGCCGCGAGCCGCAGCGCCTCTTGACCCGCGACAAGGTCGCGCAAGAGCGCGCCGCGATGCCGGAGGGCTATTGCCCGAAGGTGTCGATCCACGTGCCGGCCTATTTCGAGCCGGTCGACATGATGAAGCAGACGCTCGATGCGCTGGCCCGGCTCGACTACCCGAACTACGAGGTCGTGTGCATCATCAACAACACGCCCGACCCGGCGTTCTGGCAGCCGATCCAGGATCACTGCCGCATGCTCGGCGAGCGCTTCAAGTTCATCAACGCCGAGAAGGTCAAGGGCTTCAAGGCCGGCGCGCTGCGCATCGCGATGGAGCGCACCGCTGTTGACGCCGAGATCATCGGCATCATCGACGCCGACTATGTCGTGACGCCGGACTGGCTCTCCGACCTCGTGCCCGCCTTCGCCGACCCCGCCGTGGGCCTGGTGCAGGCGCCGCAGGAGCATCGCGACGAGCATCTGTCGCTGATGCACTACATCATGAACGGCGAGTACGCCGGGTTCTTCGACATCGGCATGGTCCAGCGCAACGAGGAGAACGCGATCATCGTGCACGGCACGATGTGCCTGATCCGGCGCGCGGCGATGGACATGGCCGGCGGCTGGTCGAGCGACACGATCTGCGAGGACACCGATCTCGGCCTCGCGATCCAGGAGCTCGGCTGGCAGACCCACTACACCAACACCCGCTACGGCCAGGGCCTCCTGCCCGACACCTACGAGGCGTTCAAGAAGCAGCGCCATCGCTGGGCCTATGGCGGCTTCCAGATCGTCAAGAAGCACTGGCGCCGCTTCCTGCCCGGCCACAGCCGGCTGACCTCGGACCAGAAGCGCGAGTTCTCGCTCGGCTGGCTCAACTGGCTCGGCGCCGAGAGCCTCGGCGTCGTGGTGGCGATCCTCAACCTGATCTGGACGCCGATCGTTGCCTTCGCCGGCATCGCCATTCCCGACAAGATCCTGACCATCCCGATCCTCGCCGCCTTCGTGGTCTCGCTCGCCCACTTCCTGATTCTCTACCGGCTGCGGGTGGCGGTGAAGCCGTGGCAGATGCTGGGCGCGATGGTCGCGGCGATGAGCGTGCAGTGGACGGTCAGCCGCGCCGTGGCGCAGGGCCTGATCACCGAGCACCTGGCGTTCGCCCGCACGTCCAAGGGCGGCCTGTCGCGGATGTCGATCGAGTTCCAGGCGTTCTGGGAGGCCGTGATCGGCGCCCTGCTCCTGATCGGCGCCACGATTCTGATCGTGACCAACACGCTTGCCATCACCGAGCTCTACATCTTCGCCGCCGTCCTGATCCTGGAGAGCCTGCCGTTCCTCTCAGCGGTCGCCATCGCGCTGCTGGAGATGTCCCGCATCAACTCCTTCGAGTTCTGGCGCCACGCCACCGTCCGCACCGCCGAGCTGATCGGCCTGCGCCCGGTCTGGGTGCCCGAGCTGGCCGGGCCCGGAATGCAACCGGCGCCGCTGAGCGCGGCGGCAACGAAGGCGGCGGAGAAGGCGTAGCGCCGAGCGAGGCCTGCGGAAGCCTGCGCCGCGTAGCCCGAATGAGCGGACGCCTGGGCCCGAGGGGGCGCAGGCGGCAGCGACACCCGGGGTCATTGCGACGGCCCGTGAGCCCCCGCAGGTCGCCTCCGCTGCCGCGCTCTCGAGCGCCGACGGCGGCTCATGATGGCGGCTCATGGCGGGCTACGGCACCGTCATCGCCGCGCCCGAAACGATCGTCGATCTCCCGTGGTTTCCCCCGCCCGCCCTATTGACCGGAACGGACCCACCCCCTACACAGCGCCCACGACAGCATGCGGCCCAAGGTCGGGTTTTTTTGCCGCCCCGATCTCATGCCGCAGTGAACCACGGCCACGCCTAGAGCGTTCCGATGGGGACCTGCCGACGATCCGGACCGTGACGGCCCTGCCGTCGCACCGCTTCTTGGAAGCGAGCGCGTAGCTCAGCCGGTAGAGCACGTGACTTTTAATCATGGGGTCCCGGGTTCGAGTCCCGGCGCGCTCACCAAGATCCCGAACGATCGAATAGTCAGCCTGGTAGACGCCTCCCTTGGCCACGTCGGCACATCGGTAAGACGATGCGTGGCCTGGATCGCCCGTAAGCGGCAGCCTGAATGCGTCTCGATCGGAACTCGATTTCATACTCGATGAGTCGAACGCCCTCGATCCTCACGCGGCTTTGGATCCTCAGTCATTCCCTTGGCTACGATGCTCGTGCGAAGCTGGCGGGACGTCTCCATGAGCTCTTCCACCAAGGCGATGTCACGAAGAAGCTGCCCGATCGCCGCGCGTCAGCTCGATCATGTCGGCACCTCCACGTCTGCCGGAATTGCAGTCTGCGCAACCAGGGTGCTAAGGTCGACAACCAAAGGTATCGCAAGTCATTTTCATCGAATTCCAGTAAGGCCTTTTTGGCTAGGCGTTCGCGCCAGTGGAGCCAGCATGTCTGCAAGCTATGGCGCCGTGATCAACCGGCTGCTCAACGGCGTCGGCTTCCAACTCATTCGCCAATCGACGCTCCATCAGCTGGTCTCGTCGGCCCGCAATGCCAGCGAGCAGGACAACGAGGCAGGACCGAACGACGCCGCCGAACTCGATCCCGCGCGATTGGGCAACGAAGGTGAGGATCAAGTCCCAACGGATTCGCAAGCCAGCGAACCGACGGAGACGGTATCGGCCAGCTATCTCCAGAACCTGCAGCGCGAGAGTTTGGCGCTTCGTGAGATGTCGACCGAGCTCATCAAGCTCAAGCTGCAACTGGCCGGAGCGAACGACGGCACCAACTCGAGCGAGCCCTCGACTCCGGACGTTGCCAGCCCGCGGCTCTACACGCCCGTATACGACTACGCCGGACTGCGAACCGATCCCGCGATCGTGCACAACCATGACTTCATGCGGGATCCCCGCTTTGTCGCCGCCTACGAACGTGGCGTCGCCGCCGAGGGCTATGAGCCTCGCTATTTCTGGCGGACGCATGTTGCACTGTGGTGCGCCAGCATCGGCGTCAGCCTTGGCGGCGATTTCGTCGAATGCGGCGTCTGTCGCGGCATGCTCAGCTCTTCAATCATGCACTATCTCGACTGGAACAACCTCCAACGTCGATTTTTTCTGTTTGATACGTTTACCGGTGTCGACGAGCGCCTCGTCACCGATGAAGAGGTCGCAAGCGGCAACCTCGGCTACTTCAGAGAGATGTACAAGACCGACATCTATGAGGATACCGTTCGCAACTTCTCCGAATACAACAACGTCGAAATCATCCGTGGCAGTGTCCCATCGAGCCTGTCGACCGTCGACATCAATGCCGTCGCATATCTGTCGATCGACATGAACAACGTCACGCCCGAGCTCGCGGCCGTCGACCACTTCTGGAGCAAGCTCCAGCCCGGCGCCCCGGTTCTGCTCGACGATTATGGTTTCGTCCGCTACGAAGCCCAGAAGCGTGCATTCGACGCTTGGGCCTCTCAGCATGGCGTCGCCATTCTCGCGCTTCCCACAGGGCAAGGCCTGATCATCAAGCCGCCACCGGCGCCGGGGGCTGTACGCCGGAAGCGGCGCTTCATAGCTCCATTTTTGTGCACCGCCACCGTGAAGCGGTTTTTTGGGATGACGACGGCGTAAGGTTGTCCACATGCCGACTGGCTAGTTCGGCCAATCCAAGGCACAATCGAGCGTTGCAGTCCTTGATTTATTGAATTCGGGAAGTACGGTGACGGTGCACAATATTAGCCGTCGCCTTTCCCGAGGGGGCACCGATCGTTCAACTTGGTGCTCCGTCTTCGTAGTCCAGGGATATTTCGGCGCGTCATTTTTTCTGTATAGACAGCAGCCGTTTCTTTGATTTTGTGCACTCGCATTTGGCATCGCCGCTGATAGAGCTACAGTAGCAATCCGCTCTTTCGCCAGGATCGCAGCTAGTGCTACAGCTGCTTCCATTCGAGCACGACTGACTGCATGACTTTCCTTTTGGCGTAGGTGTGCTCACCTGCTTGTTGCTTTGCTGGGCCAGAATCCAAGTTTCAGCACGACTATTGACCGGCTCAGCCGCCGCTGTAATAGTCAGTGTCGCCGGCAGCAGCAGGATTGCGACGAGCATCATTCCAAAAGTACGCACTTTCGCCCCCGAGAGAATATACGAATTCCACCACCCACCATTTATTCGGCTTGCAGTTGCATCATTGATAGAGATCAAACTTCGATATCATCTTGATTTCAAATTCTCGTTACGGCAGACCAGAGCTTTCCATTAGTAAGCGACGACCGAAGTCCGGAATTACGGTGACAGTGCTGGACTGCCCCCCTGAAGTGAGACACGATAATCTCGGTGACAGAGCGGTTGCCACAACGTGCTATCGTGCTTTGTTTTGCGCGAACGCGGCTTCGAACTCAAGAGGCGATCGGTAGCCGAGCGCCGAGTGCAGGCGTCGCTTGTTGTAGACGTCCGCGATGAAGCGATCGATCCGGCGACGAGCGTCTTTGATGTCGGAGAACGCCTTGCCGTTAACCTCTTCGGCCTTGAGCGTCTTCATGAAGCTTTCAGCCTTGGCGTTGTCGAACGGGTTTCCAGGTCTGCTCATGCTGATCGTGATGTCACGATCCGCCAAGATCTGGCGATAGGCGATCGAGGCGTACTGCACGCCGCGATCTGAGTGATGGATCAGGCTGCCGCGCTCGGGCTTGCGGGTCTCGATTGCCTTTTCCAATGCCGAGATTGCGAGCGAGGCATCGAGCGTGCTCTCGAATGCCCAGCCAACCGCCTTGCGCGAGAACCCGTCGAGTATGACCGCGAGGTAGGCGAAGGTCGTGGCGAGATGGACGTAGGTGATGTCCGCGACCCAGATCTGGTCAGGAGCGGACGGCACCAAGCCACGCACGAGGTTCGGTACGACAACAATGTCCCTTGGCCGCTCTGCCAGCGGCTTCAGGAATGGCACCTTACGCTGCGCGAGAAGATTATCCTCGCGCATGAGTCTAAGCACTTTCTTGGCATTGACGACCATGCCTTTGCGCCTGATGGTGGCTGTCACGCGCCGGTAGCCGTAGAACGGATGCTTGAGGCAAATGCGTTGGATCTGGTCGCGCAACTCGCAGTCGGCCACCTCACGACTGCGTCTGTTGAGATGCCGGTAATAGGTCGCGCGCGGCAGACCGGCCAAGCGGCAGAGCCGTTGCACATCGGCATTGGAGTCCGTCGTCTCCGACGTCATGGCTTGGACGACTTCGACGATGCGGGTGCGGGTTTGCCTTGCGCTACCGGCCGCTCCAATGCGCGCAAGGCTTGCCGAAAAAAATCGAGATCCATCTGCTGGCGGCCGACCAGCCGTTCGAGTTCGACGATGCGGGCATTCGCCAGCGCCAGTGCGGACCGCTTGTCGTCGTAGGTTGCTGGAGCTTTGAGCTTCCGGGGGCCGGGCTTCGGTCCCGGCTTGCGGTTTAAGCCGTCGGGCCCTTGCGCCTTCCAGGCCTTGATCCAGTCGTGCAGGATCTTGCGCGATATCCCAAGCTCTCGCGCCACAGGCAGAACGCCTTCGCCTCGCTCGACACGCTTGATCGCCTTCAGCTTGTAAGCCGTCGGAACTGACGCTTCTTCCCTCTTGCTGCCACAGGTCATCCTCGGAATGCCTGTCACCGAGATTATCGTGTCTCACTTCAGGGGGGCAGTCCAGCACTGTCACCGTAATCCAATGAGGGGGATCAGCGCGAGGGCTCTCATGGCGTGAATGCCTGGCATTGATGTCGCTCCGCAGCATGGCGCCGGCGCGGGGATCGAACGCACTGTCGCCGCACCAACCGGCGATGTCATCACGATTCCGGGCCGGCATGTCCCGTTGATCTGAATGTCCTGACCATTCGGGCGACACCAGGGCGCACGAGGCAACCGGCGAAGATCCCCAGCAGGGCGGCGCCGGCGAGTTGATGATCCCATCGCGCCCCGGCATGCCCCATCGCGTTGACGAGCACCTTGTAGGCGATCAGGAACAGGACGGCGCTGAAGACAAATCGGCGCAAGAATTCTGACCAACGAGAAGAGTGTTCCGAACACCACGCCAACCAGAATGGCGGGCCAATAGGTCGTCAGCCATTCCGACATTCTGCTTCTCCGACCGAGTGCTTCTTGGAGCGGCCAGATTACGGTGACAGTGCACTAAACTTCCATCGACGTCAGGTAACGCGGCCGCACTGCCTTAGCCCCTCACCCGCTCACCGCAAACCCAAGCACCAGCTGCTTCGGGCTCTGCTTGAATTCCTTGATCACCGCGGCCCGGACCTTCTCCGACAGCTCCGACAGCGGCTTGGCGGTGTAGAGCTTGGGGAAGGTCACCATGACCGACGTCAGCGTGCCGTTGTTCCAGTTGAAGCCGACTGCGGGACGCACGCCGGTTTCGGCGAGGAGGTCGGCTTCGACAGCCCGGCTGTAGGCAAGTCCGTTTTGAACGGCGTCGACCATCCCGCAGCCGGCGAGGCATGCGATCAGGGGGATCAGCGCGAGGGCTCTCATGGTCGTCCACTCCAGGGTTCAGTATCCGGCGACGCGCCGTCGCCACGCGTGGCGCCTGCCGAGGTTGCAGCGGCCGGCCAGCATGAAATGCGGCCACGGCCGGATCATGGCGCGACGGCGCAACGTTTTCCAGCGTGACGCGCCGGGACAGGTTAGACGGGCGTGAGCCATCCATGAAGGCGGACAATCGTCAGGCATTGGCGTGCATGGTGCTGATCGCTGTCCTGATGGTCGCGCTCCTGTCGGCCAAGTATCAAGTATGACGACTGCCGGTGGCGCGGACAGTCCGAAACCGAGTGCTTGCGGCAGGCCCGGGGACTGCCTCCGGTCGGGCGGCCTTGAGCGAGAATTCCGGTGCGCAAATTTGACCTCGCTACTTGGCGCGGCAGTTTCATGCACCGTCACCGCAACTGCCGTAACCGCCAATGACGAAAAATCCGCTCCCTTACCCGCCGGGGGCATCGGCCTCCAGCACGACCTTCGCCACGGGATAACGCCAGTCGTTCTTCGTGTTGTCGGCGGCGGCATCGATGCCTGCCACGATGACCGCACCAAGGATCCCGCCATTGACGCCGCTGGCCAGACGAGCCTGGCGCGTCGCATCGAAGGGTGCGACCGTGATCATTCGCTTTTGATAGCCGGGCTTTTGGCAGGTCACGGCAAGCGTGCTCGACTGTCCGCGATAGAGCGGCACGCGCACCTTCGCGGGGCTCGTCATGGTTGCGCTGAAACCGGAGGCTTCCAGTGAGCAGGAGGCCCCGGCCATCTCGACCTCGCCTCCTCCGCCGGGATTGTGAAACGTCCGCACTTCCACAAGCTGGTCACCCGCGAACTCGGGCACGCTTGCGTCGGTTCGGCGCTTCGGCTCGTAGACGTCGATTCCTCGGCTGCCCGTGCTGGACCTGATGTCGGTCACATTGTTGACCGCAAGCGGCGCAGCACACCCGCCAAGACACGCCCCTCCAAGGATGGCCACCCAGGTGGCCATCCAACGCAAATAGTCCATTTGAGCCCCCACAGCACCCCTACTGTTGTTGACTAGCGGTAGCAGGGGCCGATCTGGGGAACAATAGCCGCAACCTTAGGGGGAATAGAGCGACTATCAAAAACCGATGACGTTGCTGACAGGACACAGTCGCTGTCGTCCCCCAGCATCAAATACGTCGGTGGTCATGTGTCAGACGATCGCCAGCGGCGGGAATTCAGGGTCATCAACGTGACGCGGTTGCTCCGCCACAACCTTCCTCGCGATCAATGCCAGGGCGACGCGTTCGGCACCCGCGCAGGTTGCAGTGACCGGTGGGCATTTCGGGATCATGGCGCGACGGCGCTGCGCTTTCCAGCAACATGTGCTGTGAGGATGCGCGGACAAACTTATTTCATCAGGCCGCTCAACACGATCACCCCTGTCCAGTCCGCTTCTGAAAAATATTCGTCTTCCATTTTTCCGAATTCCATGATTGACTGTCCCCATCCCGTGCTCCTCGAGAGGGGCGGATCGCGATCGTCACGGACGTTGGGCGCGGGATGCGGTGGCCGCAGGCGGGTCGCAGCGTGCTTGAGGCGCGCGGACGAACGACTCCGTGCGGACGCGAAATCGCGTGGTCCTGGCGCCCCGAAGCTGGCGCCAAGTCCTGGGGGATGATGACCCCCACGGGCGACGGTGGCTAACAAGCCGGACACCGGGGAGATCGCGTATAAGCGTGAAGACCATCGCGCGGGGAATGCCGGGTTGATCCGGCTGAACCTGTGGTGACTGCCGCCTGCTTTTTCTTCTGCAGGCGGGCCATGGGTGAGGCCCTCACCCGGCATTCCCCGCGCCCTCTGTTTCATGGGGCGAGACGACCAGCACAACTCGGGCGCGCAAGGCGTCGCGATGACGGTCGAACACGTCCCCTGCCCCGCCCCCCCTGCAACGTGATGAGGTTCAGATGATCAGGCCGATAGGTCGTCATGCGGCGGGACTGAGCGACGTCGCCCGTTGCGTCCCTGCGGTGCGGACGCGCGCGGCTTGCAATCACCGGCTGCCGGGAGTGCGCGCACGAACAGCAACAAGATCTTACATGGCGACATCCGACCTGCGCAAAAGCGCCGCGTCCGCGGCGTGTGTTCGCATGTGTGGCCGCACCCGATCGAACCGATGGCGATCGTCGCGGTGCAGCCGCGATCGCGTCAACCGTATCGTGAGGAAGTCCCGATGTCGTCACCCACGCCAACAGGACGGCGGGCCATGCTCGTCCTGCTCGCCGTTCTCCTCCTCGGCAACATCGCCGCCATCATCGCCTGGCCGTCGCATTGCGGCACGAGCCCACGGCTCACGATCGGCGGGGTCATGCTCGCCGGCTGCGGCGAGGCCGACGCCGCCGGCCCTCGCCTCGAGGCGATGCAGCGGCCGCATCGGGCGTCCGAGCCGGTTGAAATGGCGAGGGCTCCCTGACATCGTGGCCATCACCCGTGTTCAGCGATCAGCAGCCCGCCGAGATCGAGCGCGGCGATGCGCCGAGGCTGCTGCCGCGCCTTGCGGGCTGATGCGCCTCGTCTCGCCCAAGGAGCTTTCCCGATGTCCTACGCCTTCCTCTTGACCTCGCTGATCGTGGTGGCCTCGCCCGGCACCGGCGTGCTCTACACGCTCGCGGTGGCGCTGACGAAGGGATCGCGGATGAGCGTCGCCGCGGCGTTCGGCTGCACGCTCGGCATCATCCCGGCGATGCTCGCTGCGATCATCGGGCTTGCCGCCGTGCTGCACACCAGCGCGCTGGCCTTCGCCGCGCTGAAATGGTGTGGCGTTGCGTATCTCTTGTACATGGCCTGGCAGACGCTCGGTGAGCGTGGCGCGCTCTCGGTGGAGGCCAAGGATGACGCGAAGGACGCGGCGCGCTCGGCCGGGCGCGTGGTGCTGACCGGCTTTCTGATCAACATCCTCAATCCCAAGCTGTCGATCTTCTTCCTCGCCTTCCTGCCGCAGTTCATCGCCGCGGACGAAGTGCATCCGCTCGCCGCCATGCTCGAGCTGTCGGGCACGTTCATGGCGATGACGTTCGCGGTGTTCGTGGTCTACGGGCTGTTCGCCTCGGCGGTGCGCGATCGCGTCGTCAGCCGCCCCCGGGTGATGGCGTGGCTGCGCCGGGCGTTCGCCGGCGGCTTCGCACTGCTCGGCGCGCGGCTGGCGCTGAGCGAGCGCTGAGGTGGTCGCGCTGGGGCGAAGCGGTCGCGGATGACGAGACAATCCTCAGCCACACGAAGTTGGTCAATTTGTTACTCGTCATGCCCGGGCTTGTCCCGCCTGCGCGGCCGAAGCCGCTTCGGCGCGGCGAAGGCCCGGGCATCCATGGCGTTCCAAGGACGCCGATCGACGTGGATGGCCGGGACAAGCCCGGCCATGACGGTGTGGAGCGAGTGCGCCACAAACCTTAAGCCGCGTACGCGACCGCACTCCGCCGTTAGGCGTACCATCAAAAAGCGAGACCCGCCTGAAGCCAATGGCTCCAGACGGGTCTCATCAGTTCAGCAGTTCACCCGGCAGAGATCAGCCGAACTGGTTCATCGTGTTGTGCGCGCCGCCGGCCTTCAGGGCCTTCTCGCCGGCGAAGTACTCCTTGTGGTCGTCGCCGATGTCGGAGCCGGCCATGTTCTGGTGCTTGACGCAGGCGATGCCCTGGCGGATCTCGGCGCGCTGGACGTTCTTGACGTAGCCCAGCATGCCCTGCTCGCCAAAGTACTCGCGGGCGAGGTTGTCGGTCGAGAGCGCGGCCGTGTGGTAGGTCGGCAGCGTGATCAGGTGGTGGAAGATGCCGGCGCGCTTGGCCGAATCCGCCTGGAAGGTGCGGATGCGCTCGTCGGCTTCCTTCGCCAGCGGGGTGTCGTCGTACTCCGCCTTCATCAGCTCGGCGCGGTTGTACTTGCTGACGTCCTGGCCCGCCTCCTTCATCGCGTCATAGACCTGCCAACGGAAGTTGAGGGTCCAGTTGAACGACGGCGAGTTGTTGTAGGCCAGCTTGGCGTTCGGGATCACCTTGCGGATGCGGTCGACCATCTTGGCGATCTGCTCGATATGCGGCTTCTCGGTCTCGATCCACAACAGGTCGGCGCCGTTCTGCAGCGAGGTGATGCAGTCGAGCACGCAGCGGTCCTCACCGGTGCCGGGACGGAACTGGTAGAGGTTGGAGGGCAGCCGCTTCGGACGCAGCATCTTGCCGTCGCGGTTGATGATGACGTCGCCGTTGCGGGCGTTCTCGGGCGTGACCTCCTCGCAGTCGAGGAAGCTGTTGTACTGGTCGCCGAGATCGCCGGGCTGGCTAGAGAAGGCGATCTGCTGCGTCAGGCCGGCGCCGAGCGAGTCGGTGCGGGTGACGATGATGCCGTCCTCGACGCCGAGCTCCAGGAAGGCGTGGCGGCAGGCGCGGATCTTGGCCAGGAAGACGTCATGCGGCACGGTGACCTTGCCGTCCTGATGGCCGCACTGCTTCTCGTCAGAGACCTGGTTCTCGATCTGCAGCGCGCAGGCGCCCGCCTCGATCATCTTCTTGGCGAGCAGATACGTCGCCTCGGCATTGCCGAAGCCGGCGTCGATGTCGGCGATCACAGGGACGACGTGGGTCTGGAAGCCGTCGATCTTGGCGATGATCTCGGTCTCCTTCGCCTTGTCGCCGGCCTTGCGGGCCGCGTCGAGGCTGCGGAACAGGTCATTGAGCTCGCGCGAGTCGGCCTGGCGCAGGAAGGTGTAGAGCTCCTCGATCAGCGCGGGCACCGAGGTCTTCTCATGCATCGACTGGTCCGGCAGCGGGCCGAACTCGGAGCGCAGCGCCGCGATCATCCAGCCCGAGAGATAGAGGTAGCGGCGGTCGGTCTTGCCGAAATGCTTCTTGATCGAGATCAGCTTCTGCTGCGCGATGAAGCCATGCCAGCAGCCCAGCGACTGGGTGTACTTGGTGCTATCATTGTCATAGGCGGCCATGTCGGCGCGCATCACGGCCGCGGTGTAGCGGGCGACGTCGAGGCCGGTCCTGAAGCGGTTCTGCAGGCGCATGCGCGCCACGGCTTCGGCGGTGACGCCGTTCCAGGTCGGGTTGGTCTCGAGCAGCGCACGCGCCGCCTCGACCTCGGCCTGGTAGGACGAGGGGCCCTGGAGAGCCTGGTCGTTCAGTCCACGCGGTTGAAAGTTCATGTCCGTGATCCCTTGGTTAAGGACAACCTGGGACCTGTTGTAAGCACCCGGCGCCGGCGGACCAGACATTGCGCGGAAAACTTGTCACACTTTACAAACTTCTCGTGTATAGCTGTAAGGAGATTACAAGACCGGAATTTGGCCATGACCACCGCCACGGCACGATCGATCTTCATGGGCCCGCGCCTGCGCCGGCTCCGGCGCGAGCTCGGCCTGACCCAGGCCGACATGGCCGCGGACCTCGAAATCTCAGCGCCTTACGTGGCGCTCTTGGAGCGGAACCAGAGGCCGGTGACGGCCGACATGCTGCTGCGGCTGGCGCGGACCTACAAGATCGACCTTGCCGATCTCGCCGGCGACGGCGGGGCCGACCACACCGCGCGGATGCAGTCGGTCCTCAAGGACCCGATGTTCTCCGACATCGACATCCCCGCGCTGGAGATCAGCGATCTCGCCGTCAGCTATCCCGGCATGACCGAGGCGTTCCTGCGCCTCTACACGGCGTATCGCGAGGAGCAGCTCGCGCTGGCCGAGCAGCGCGCTCCGGTGCCGGCCGGCAGCGCGCCCCGCGTTGGCAATGACGGCTTCGACGCCAACGATCCCGTCGCCGATGTCCGCCGCTTCCTCGCCGCCCGCCGCAACAACTTTGCCCAGCTCGACGATGCCGCCGAGCGGCTGGCGCAGGCCATCTTCCAGGGGGCGCCGACGGGGGCTCCGCAGGTCTCCGCCGGGCCGGCCGGCTTCATCGAGCGCTTTCGCGTCCGGCATAATCTCCAGGTCCGCTACATGCCGCCGAACGTGATGCTTGGCTCGCTCAGGCGGCTCGACCTGCACCGCCGGCAATTGCTGATCGAGGACTCGCTGGACAGCGCGAGCCTGAAATTCGAGCTCGCCCGGCAGCTCGCTTATCTCGAGCTCGACACCGAAATCGGCGCGGCACTCGAGGATGGCAAGTTCGCCAGCAAGACCGCCGAGCTGCTGGCGCGCCGCGCGCTCGCGGCCTACGCGGCGGCTGCGATCATCATGCCCTATTCGATCTTCGCCAAAGCCGTCGATGCCAGGGCCTACGATCTCGAGGCGCTGGCGCGGCAGTTCGGCACCAGCTTCGAGCAGACGGCGCATCGCGTCACCACCCTGCAGAAGCCGGGCGCGGAACGGATCCCGTTCTTCCTGATCCGCGTCGATCCCGCCGGCAACGTGTCGAAGCTGCTCGACGGCGCCGGCTTCCCGTTCGCCCGGCATGGCGGCGCCTGCCCGCTGTGGTCGGTGCACGGCATCTTCAAGACGCCGCGCCAGATCGTGACCCAATGGCTGGAGCTGCCCGACGGCCGCCGGTTCTTCTCGATCGCCCGCACCGTGACCGCCGGCGGCGGCTCCTATGGCGCGGTGCGCGTCGAGCGGGCGATTGCGGTCGGCTGCGCCGCCGAGCATGCGGGGCAGCTGATCTATACCCGCGACGGCCACGGGCCTGATGCCGACGCGCCGACCCCGATCGGCGTTGCCTGCCGGGTCTGCCACCGGCCGAAATGCGCGGCACGCTCCGCGCCGCCGATCGGGCGCGAGATCCTGCCGGACGATTTCCGGACGTCGTCGGTTCCGTTCGGGTTTTCGGCGGATTGAGCAGGGGATGGTCGTGGAACCAGGAACTGGTCGGTATGCCTGGCCGCGGGCGATAATCCATCGGATCGGGCTGCAAATCGTCCCGGGACGCCTGGGCCCTTGACGGAACAGCCATAAACCGGACAAAGATTGCGCCAAAATGTCGCGGCGGAGGTTGGCCATGAGATACGTCGACGGCGTTGTGATGTTCCTCAGCCTGTGGCTGCTGGCATCGATGGTTCTGGACGCCGTGACGCCGCCCGAGCTGAACTTCTACATGATCGGCCCGATCATTGCGCCGGCCGCGATCATCACCGGCTTCCTGTACTGGCTCCGCATCCCCTCCCGCGACTTCGTGCTGGCGTCCGCAGCCATCTGGATGGTCTGCGAGATGACGATGGAGATGGTCACCCCCAAGCCGCTGTCGCCGCTGCTGGCGGTGGCCGCCGTCGCGCCGCTGCTGGTGGCCGGCATCCTCCTGCACGTCCAGCACTGGCGCCAATCGCGCGGCCGCTTGCCACCGCCCGCTTCGACGCCGACGACCAATCTGCCAGGCTCCTCCAACGCGATGTCGAGCCGGCGGCCGTTCTGAGCCGCGCGACGCCGCGGCAATGGCGGATAGCGTGCAGATTTTCCGTTGTTCTACGGGATCGAATGTTTACGAGGAAATCAGAAACCCCCTCTTAAGTTCCGCGGGTCCATCTGTAGCCGACACACCAGCCGCACGGGGACCATGCTGAACGAACTTCTCGTGATCGAAGATGCCGACGTTCATCTGTCGATCCTGCGCAAGATCGCCGTGCAGGCAGGCTTTGCGACGACCGGCGTGAACTCGGTCGACGGCGCGATGAGCGTGCTGCGCCGGCGCAATTTCGAATGCATCACGCTCGACCTGAATCTCGGCGAGCGCTCCGGCACCGAGGTGTTGCAGCTGTTGGCGGACATCAAATCCCGCACCCCGGTGCTGATCATCAGCGGCTCCGACGATCAGACCCGCGACGTCACGGTCCGCGCCGGCAAGATCCTCGGCCTGAATGTCTATCCGCCGTTCTCCAAGCCGGTCGACCTCGCTTTGCTCCGACAGACGCTGCGCCAGATCGCCGCCGACACCGACCGGCAGCGCCTCGTCAAAGCCAGCATCCGCTAGCCCGAACGCACGCTCGTTTTCCCGCTTGATCCAGATCAAGGCGCCATACCTCTGCCGCTTGTTGGCTGCAGAGGGGCGAGCGGAAATGAGATGCGATGACGGCAGCGAATTCGGCCAGCGAAGCAGAAGCAGTTGTGAACGAGGCGACGCCCTATGAGCTCGTCGGCGGCGAAGCCGGCGTGCGCCGTCTGGCGGAGCGCTTTTACACCATCATGGACCAGGAGCCCGGCGCCAGCCGCATCCGCGCGATGCACGACGCCGATCTCGGTCCGATCAAGCAGTTGCTGTTCGAATTTCTCAGTGGATGGCTGGGCGGGCCAGCGCTTTATTTCGAGCGGGCCGAACATCGCTGCATCATGTCCGCGCACCGTCCGTATCCGATCGGCGACGCCGAGCGCGACGAGTGGATGACATGCATGCGCCGCGCGATGTTCGATTGCGACATCACCGGCGACATGTATGCGTTGCTGGATCAAGCGTTCCTGCGGATGGCGAATGCGTTCCGGAGCCGCAAGGCGAGCTGACAGGAACGCCCGTCAGCCCGACTTGGTGGCGGCCTCCCGCGCCAGACGCTCGGCCCTGAGCCGCTCGCGGTTGGCGTAAAAGGCCCGCTGGGCCGCCTCGTGATCGCGCATGGCCTGCTCGGCATCAGCCCTGCGGGTGGCGTCACGCGCCCGACGCTCTTCCGGCGTGAGGACGCGAGGCTGTCTGTCTGTGCTATCGTAAGGCATGGGCAGATAACGCCCAAGCGGCCGGGATGTTCCCAGCATACGATGGTTCAGTCCGACTTTCGTGGAAACAGCTGGTCGCGGATGTAGCGCGACGTCGGCGTCAGGCTGAGTCCGTAGGGCTTTTGCCACACCGCGCGGTCGATCTCCTTCTTGTCTCCGATCTCCAGGCGCCCTTTGGCATGCTTGGCGATGAAGATGGCGTCGCTCATCTTGCGACCCGAGCGCTTGTTTTTGGCGGTGACTTCCTTCCATAGCCGCAGCCGGCCGAGCTTGAGCTTGGGAAGCTCCTCCTTGATTTCGCGCTTCAGGCAGTCCTTCGCCGTCTCCTGCGCGCGTTTGCGGCCACCCGGAAACATCCAGCGCCCGTCGGCCCGGCGCCGGACCAGGAGAACCCTTCCGCCCTTGGCGGCAACCAGCTTGGACGCCTTGGTCATGGCCCCGGAGCTCTCACCTCTCGAACAGTGACGAACAATGAAGTGGAGTCTATCAAGATTCGCTCCAACTCCCGCTCCGGAGCTTTGCGGAGATTCGGCCAGAGCTCCGCAGCGGCCAACCAAGCTCACTGCAGCGCTCCGACCGTCGGCAGCGCTCAGTAGCAGGAGCGCGGATCGACCGCCACATACTCTCCCGACGGATATCGATAGTAGCAATTGCCCTGCGACAGATAGTAGCCTGGTCGCGCCGCAGCCGTAGCGCCGGCGATCGCGCCGGTGGCACCACCAAGCACGGCGCCCGCCGCGGCACCGCCCGCCTTGCCGGTGAGGATACCGCCGAGCACCCCGCCGATGATCGCGCCCCCGAGCGCGCTGGCGCCCGGATCGACTTCGGCCGGAGGCGGCGCCGGCTCGTAGGCAACCGGCGGGGGCGCCTCGTAGGCCGCCGACGGCGCATAGACCACATCGTCAGCATAGTCCTCCGACACGTAGGTCGGCGGCCCTTCCATGGGCTCGGGATAATAGTACCAGACGCCGCCGACGTCCCACCACCAGCCCGGGCGGCCGTTGTGAACCTCGTGCCGCCATCGGCCACCCTCCCAGCCGACGCGGCCGCGATAAGACTGCCCACCATAGTCGCGCACCGCGACCCGGCCGTGCGCATAACGCGCATCCGGTCCCCGCCCGGCCATCGCCGGACCAGGGCCCGGGCCGTGGCCCGCTGCGAAGCCCTGACCGGCTCCCGGCGGACGTCCCTGAGGGCCAACGGCAGCCCGCGGCGGTGCGCCCGGCTGTGCTCCCTGCGGCTGGCCGGCCATGGGGCCGGCTTGCCGCGGGATCTGGACATGGGGCTGGCCGGCCGGTTGCCCACCCTGGGTCGGCGCTTGGCGAATGACACCCGGCGGGCGGGCCTGGGGCGAATGCCCGGCGCCAGGACCAGCCTGGTCCTGGGTTTGCGCCCAGGCTTGGGCGGGGATCACGACCGCGGTCAGGATCGCGATCGCGGGCAGCCACCGTGTGCTCTGGTTGGACAACGTCATTCTCCCCTACCCTTGATCGCCCGCCGTCTGCGCTGGTTGCCGCGCACGCGGGGTGTGATGCGGATTGATGATCCCGGATCGCCGGCTTCGGCGTGGATGGTCCGGACACACCATAGTTTGCGCGACAAACGGGTAAAATCCCGACGATTTTGCGGCCAAGTCAACCTGCTGCCGTCAACCTGCTGCCGTCAGGTTAACCGAGACGCCGGCTGATTCGCCGCTCCGATCATGCAAACTCGCCGGCGCGGCCTTGCCGATCCGGTACGGGCAGATCGGCGGTCACCGGTCGGGCACGATCACATTGCAGTTGGTTCGTCCCGACATCAGGCAGTCCTGCATCCGGCTTGCGGAGGTCAGGCTGCGGGCCAGCCACAAGCCGAAGGCCACGACGAGCGCCGCGAACACGAGTGCCGCCACGGCGCCACGTCTATCCGGCCCCTGCGTACTCATCGCCGGTGCGCCTAGGCGGCACGCAGGCCAGCGGCCTCACCGTGCGGTTGCTGCTGCTGGCGCGATGCCGGCGAGATCGATTCGATCCGGGTACAGCTCGTCACCCAGAACAGCTGCCCGCATTCCCATTCGGAACCCAGCACACCGGCCGAAACGGGCCTCGGGCGGGCGAGGACCGCCGTCATCACGCATGCGCTGACCACGAGAGCGACGAGCGCGAGGCCGAGCGCCATGCGCCCGCGGCGAACAGAGGTCATGCCGGTCAACTCCGTTGGATGTCGCACCCGGGCGGTGCGCTGGTGCCCGCGAGGCGTGAAGCGACTCACGGCCGGCCGACCTGCGTCAGCGACGGGGATGGTTACATAGCCTCCGGCGAGCGCCATGCAAGCGCCAGGCAGGACGGATGTGGAGGAGCGGCGATAAAGCATTTGTCATCGACGCATGCGATCCTATACACACGGGCTCGCGTCGGCCTCCGCTCGTGTTCACGAACTCGTGGAAGAATTGCCTGGCGGCGCGTGCAGCCCCTGACCGACCACACCCTGATCGAACACCCAAATAGCGAAGTGACGACGTCTCCATGAGAGGATTCAAGGAACCTGGATTTGCCGATCGGCAGAAGGCCGCGCAGCAGGCCCGCCAGAGCATCGTGCAGAAGTTCAAATCGCAGCCGGGACCGGACGATCCCGAAGTCGTGAAGCGACGGCAGGAGCGCGAGGCCGCCGCCACCCGCCGCGAGCAGCAGCGATTGGAGCGCGAGGCCGCCAAGGCTGAGCAACAGCGTCTCGAGGAAGAGGCCAAGGCCGCCGAGAGTGCCCGGCTTGCGCGCGAGGCGGAAGAAGAAGCCGCCCGCTTGGCCGAGATGGAAGCTGAGCAGAAGGCGAAGCGTGATGCGCGCTACGCCGCGCGCAAGGCCCGTGGAAAGAAGAAGTAAGCAGCGACGCCGCCGCCACGAGACCTGCGTGTCGTCGCGTCCGGCATCGCGCGACTCCTCAATTCATCGGCGATGGGACTGATACGGTCGTCCCATCGCACGATGCCGTGCGAGACGAGCTAGTTCTTCTTCATCATGCCGTCGTCCTTCTTCATCCCGTCCTTGGACATGGCATCGTCCTTCTTCATGGCGTCTTTCGCCATCGAGTCCTTCTTCATGCCGTCGTGGGACATCGCGCCCTTTTTCATCCCATCGTCCTTGCTCATCTTGTCCTCCGCGAAGGCCGCCGGCGCGACGGCCACGTTGAACGCGAGGGCGGCAGCGGAGATACCGAGGATGAGGCGGCTACGATTGGTCATGATGATCGCTCCTTCGTATGACGGGGTTCGACGGCGACGGACGCGCCGTTCTTGGATATCGACGTTCCGATGAAGGCGATTGTTACGAGCGCGGGCGAGAATTTTGTTCGATCAAATTTGACTCGAATGCGTCCCGTTCCGGAATCGAGGACACAATTTTGCCCGGCAAGATCATGTTAGTACAACCGCGCAAGGGATTCACAGGCCGGTACGTGCGCCGCAGCAATATGTCGCTTCCCATGCATTTGGCCTCGAACGAACTGTCTAGTTCGGCTAGAGGTAAGCTCGACAGATTGGCTGGTATAAGTCACGCCAACGAACCGGGTCGGGAACCCAACCAGAAGTTGTTCAGGGGAAATCTCATGCTCACACGCCGTCATGTCATCGCATCCGCGCTCGCTGCGCCGGCCATGCTGCGTTTTGGAACCGGTACGGCCCACGCAGCAACGACGCTGAAGATCTCTCACCAGTTTCCCGGCGGCACCATTGACAAGGGCGATTTCCGCGACCGGCTCTGCCGGGTGTTCTCCGAAGAGGTTGCGAAGCGCTCCGGCGGCGAGATCGCGACCGAGATCTATCCCAACTCCTCGCTCATCAAGACCGTCGCGCAGTTCTCGGCCATGCGGAAGGGCGCGCTCGACATCAGCCTCTATCCGATGCCTTACGCCGGCGGCGAAGTGCCTGAGACCAACATCGCGCTGATGCCGGGTCTGGTCACGACCTACGACCAGGGCATGCGCTGGAAGAATGAGCCGGTCGGCAAGACGCTGAGCGATTTTCTGGCCGACAAGGGCATCATCCTGCTGACCTGGGTCTGGCAGGCGGGCGGCGTTGCCAGCCGATCGCGGCCGCTGGTGACGCCGGAGGACGCCAAGGGCATGAAGGTGCGCGGCGGCTCGCGCGAGATGGACATGGTGCTGCAGACCGCCGGCGCCTCGGTGCTGTCGGTGCCATCGAACGAAATCTACACCGCGATGCAGACCGGCGCCTGCGATGCCGGCATCACCTCGTCGACCAGCCTGATCTCGTTCCGCCTGGAGGAAGTGTCGAAGGCCCTGACCTCCGGCGCCAAGGCGTCGTACTGGTTCATGCTCGAGCCGCTGATGATGTCCAAGGCCTCGTTCGACAAGCTGCCGAAGAACCAGCAGGACATCCTCCTGGCGGTCGGCGCGGAGATGGAGGCGTTCGGGCGCAAGGGCGCGCAGGACGACGACATCGAAGTTGCCAAGGTCTACGAAAAGGCGGGCGCGAAGGTTGTGGAGCTCGATGTCCAGACCGTCAACAAATGGCGCGACATTGCCCGTGACACGGCCTGGAAGGACTATGGCGGCAAGTCTGCGAACTGCGCCAAGCTCCTCAAGCTCGCTTCCGACGTCGCGGCCTGATTGATGCACGCGCCCGTTATCGATACCGAGGCCACGACAGCCATCGGCGCCAGCGGTCCGCTGGCGCCGCTCCAGCGTGTTGTCTCGCTGCTCAATCGCATCATCGTGGTTCTGGCCGCGTTCGCACTGGTCGCGGCCTGCCTCATCCTGAGCTACAGCGTGGCGGGCCGTGCACTGTTCAAGGCCGCCAACTACTGGCAGGACGAAGCCGCCGTGTTCTTGCTCGTCGGCGCCACCTTCATGACTGCGGCCTATGTGCAGGAGCATCGCGGCCACGTCAGCATCGAAGCCTTCGTTGGGCTGATGTCGCCGCTCGCCAACAAGATCAGGCTCTGGCTGGTCGACGTCGCGAGCTTTTTGTTTTGTGCCTTCTTCACTTGGAAATCCTGGACCCTGACACATGAGGCCTGGGTCGATGGTCAGGTCTCGAATTCGATGTGGTCGCCGCCGCTGGCGATTCCTTACGGCCTGATGGCCGCCGGGATGACCCTGCTGTGCCTGCAGATGCTGCTGCAGATCGTGGCTCCGCTGACCGGAGCGCGTCGATGAGCGTGTTCGGGATTGGGGTTGCCTACGGACTCTCGACCCTGTTTGCGATGTTCGCGGGCATGCCGATCGCGTTCGCGCTCGGCGCCGTGGCCGTCGTGTTCATGGCCATCTACATGCCTGCCGCGTCGCTCGATACGGTCACGCAGAACGTCTACGAGGAAATGGCGTCGATCACGCTGCTGTCGATCCCGCTGTTCATCCTCAAGGGCGCGGCGATCGGCCGCTCCCGCGCAGGCCAGGACCTCTACTCGGCGCTGCATGCGTGGCTGCATCGCGTGCCCGGCGGATTGGGCGTCGCCAACGTGTTCGCCTGCGCGCTGTTCGCGGCGATGGCGGGATCATCCCCCGCGACCTGCTCGGCGATCGGCTCGGCCGGAATTCCCGAGATGCGCAAGCGCGGCTATTCCGGGGGCTTCGCCGCCGGCATCATCGCGGCCGGCGGCACGCTCGGCATTCTGCTGCCGCCCTCGATTACGATGATCCTGTTCGCGATCGCGGCGGAGAAATCGCTGGGACGGCTGTTCCTGGCCGGTATCGGCCCCGGGCTGCTGCTGGTGACCCTGTTCGGCGTCTATTCGGTGGTGCGCTTCCGGCAGGAATATGCGCGCGCGAAAGCCGTCTATGAGAAATCGGGCGCGTGGTCGGACATCCTGACCAAGGACGATTTTACGATGGCGCAGCGCTTCTCCGTGCTGCCACGCGTGATTCCGTTCGTGCTGCTGCTGACCGGCGTCATGGTCGCGCTCTATGGCGGCCTCGCCACGCCATCGGAAACAGCCGGTCTCGGCGGTATCCTCGCGCTCGTGCTGATCGCGATCATCTACCGCGTCTGGAGCCCGGCCGATCTCGCGCCCATCATGAAGGCGACGCTGCGCGAATCGACCATGCTGATGCTGATCATCGGCATGTCGCTGCTGTACTCCTACGTGATGAGCTACCTGCACATCTCGCAGTCGGTGGCGGAGTCCATCGTGGCGATGCACCTGCCGCGCTGGGAACTGTTGTTCGCGATCCTGCTGATGGTGGTCGTGCTCGGCTTCTTCCTGCCGCCGGTATCGATCATCCTGATGACTGCCCCGATCATCCTGCCGCCTCTGCGGGCAGCAAACTTCGACATCATCTGGTTCGGCGTGGTGATGACGATCGTGATGGAGATGGGCCTGATTCACCCGCCGGTGGGTCTGAACATCTTCGTCATCAGGAACGTCGCGCCGGACATCCCGCTGCGCGAGGTGATCTGGGGCACGCTGCCGTTCGTCCTGCTGATGATGGCCGCCGTGCTGCTGCTCTGCTTCGTGCCGCAGATCTCGACGGCGCTGCCGGATCTCGTGATGGGGCCGGATCTGAGCCGCTGACGCGGCCCGTGAATGGCGAATAGGCATTAGCGAATAGGGATCTAGCGAGTGGGCCCCCTATTCGCTACTCGCCATTCGCTATTCGCCTGTTCTTCGCGTTCAGCGCCGCTGCAACACGGCTGACGGGTGGCCGACCGAGCAGCCGGCTCATGTCGTTGGTGGCGGCCAGCAGTTTCGTCATGTCGACGCCGGTGCGGATGCCCATGCCTTCGAGCATGTAGACGACGTCCTCGGTCGCGACGTTGCCAGTCGCGCCCGGCGCAAACGGGCAGCCGCCGAGGCCGCCGGCCGCGGCATCGATGACGCGGACGCCCTCCTCCATGCCCGCATAGAGATTGGCCAGCGCCTGGCCGTAGGTGTCGTGGAAATGCATCGCCAGATGCGTCACCGGCACATCGTCGCAGACGGCGCGCAGCATCTGCTTGGCCTTGAGCGGCGTCCCGACACCGATCGTGTCACCCAGCGAGACCTCGTAGCAGCCCAGATCCCACAGCGCCTTGGCTACGCCGGCTACGGCCTGCGGCTTGATCTCACCTTCATAGGGACAGCCAAGCGCGCAGGAGACGTAGCCGCGCACCTTGATGCCGTCGGTCCTGGCGTGGGCGATCACCGGCTTGAAGCGCTCCAGCGACTCCGCGATCGAACAGTTGATGTTGGCGCGGGAGAAGCTCTCGGAGGCCGCAGTGAACACGGAAATCACCCTGGCGCCGGCGGCGCGCGCGGCCTCATAGCCCTTCACATTGGGCACCAGCACATGGAATTCGCCGGGCAGTGCAGCCACGCTGCGCATGACCTCGTCCGAGCCCACCATCTGCGGGATCGCCTTGGGCGAGACGAAGGCGCCGACCTCGACCGTGGTCAGGCCCGCCGCGACCAGCGCGCGGATGAAGGCGATGCGATCGGCGACGCTGATCGACATCTTCTCGTTCTGCAGGCCGTCCCGCGGGCCCATTTCGATGATGCGCACGCTCTCGCTCATGCCGACCTCTTCGGTTCGAGGATCAGGCGGACGGTTCGAGGTCCGCCAGTTCGACGCCTTCCTGCACGATGTCGCCGACCTTGCACTTGATCGCCTTGAGCCGGCCTGCGAACGGCGCCCGCAGGGTCTGCTCCATCTTCATGACTTCGAGCGTCAGGATCGCCGCACCCTTCTCCAGGACGGCGCCTTCCTGCGCAAGCAGCGCCACGACGGTCCCCGGCAACGGCGCCACGATCTTGTCCTCGCCGGCCTGCTCCTCGTCGTCACCGCCGAACGGATCGATCCAATGCAGATCGAAACGGCCGTTGCGGGTCCGCAGGTACAGCTCATGGCCCTCGATGACGGCCACCACATGGGATTTGACGCCGTCGCACACAAGGTCGAAGCCGCCGTCATCAGTCGGAAGTGCCGAGAACGAGGTCTCACGGCCCTCGATCGACAGGCGCTGCACGCTGGGACCATAGGCCAGCGTGGCGGTCCGCGGTTCATTCCCAGCGCTTTGGCGGAACGAGAACACGCGCTGCCGCAGCCCCACCGGCATCCAACCGGATGCGCGCCACGGCGAGCCTTGCTCCTTGGCCGCAGTCTGCTCGCCGATGAGAATGGCCGCGACGGCTGCACTGAGCTCGAGGTCGCCGGCCACCGCCCCCGACGGGGTCAGATGTGTCAGATGGCGCTCGATGAAACCGGTGTCGATCGCGTTCGCCACGACGTCGGGATGCGTTAGCAGCGACGACAGGAACGGGATGTTGCTGACGATACCTCGGACGTCGGTGTCCTCAAGGCCGCGGTTGAGCCGCTCGATCGCGACCTCGCGGGTCGGCGCCCAGGCGATCATCTTGGCGAGCATCGCGTCGTAATAGGGCGAGACCACATCGCTCTCGCGATAGCCGGCATCGATGCGCAGGCCGCCGGTTTCAGCGGGAAGCCGCCAGGTCTTGATCGTGCCGACCGAGGGCATGAAATTCTTGGCGGGATTCTCCGCGTAGACGCGTGCCTCGATGGCATGGCCATGCAAGCGGATCTGGTCCTGCGTCAGCGGCAGCGCGTCGCCGAAGGCGACGCGCAACTGCCATTCGACGAGATCGACGCCGGTGATCAACTCGGTGACGGGATGCTCGACCTGCAGGCGCGTGTTCATCTCTATGAAGAACACGTCGCGGCCGTCGGAGACGAACTCGATGGTGCCCGCCCCGACATAGTTGACCGCGCCGGCCGCGCGACGCGCCGCGGCGCAGACCGTCTCCCGCTGCTCCGGCGTCAGCGTCGGCGACGGCGCCTCCTCGATCACCTTCTGGTGCCGACGCTGCAAGGTGCATTCGCGCTCGAACAGCGACACCAGATTGCCGTGGCTGTCGCCGATGATCTGCACCTCGATGTGGCGCGGGTTCTGGACGAATTTCTCGATCAGCACACGGTCGTCGCCAAACGCCGCCTTGGCCTCGCGCTTGGCGCTGGTGACGGCATCAGCGAGATCGCCGGCTGCATTGACCACGCGCATGCCGCGGCCGCCGCCACCGGCGGAGGCCTTGATCAGAACGGGAAAGCCGATCCGCGCGGCTTCATTGGCGAGCGTCGCCTCGTCCTGCGCCTCGCCGTGATAGCCGGGCACCAGCGGCACGCCGGCCTGCTCCATCAGGAATTTGGAGCCGGACTTGGAACCCATCGCGGTGATCATCGCGGCCGTCGGCCCGACGAACACCAGGCCCGCGTCGAGACAGGTCTGCGCGAATTCGGCGCTCTCGGACAGGAAGCCATAGCCGGGATGAACCGCCTCGGCGCCTGTCTGCCTCGCAGCCTCGATCAAGCGCTCGATGTTAAGATAGGAATCGCGGGCGCGTGCGGGGCCGAGCAGCACCGCCTCGTCGGCGAGCGCGACATGCAGCGCGTTTCGATCCGCCTCGGAGTAGACCGCGACGGTCTTCAATCCCATCGCGCGTGCCGTGCGGATGACGCGCACGGCGATCTCGCCGCGGTTGGCGATCAGGAGCTTGCGAAAACGACGATACAATCCGGGACGAGCCATGATCACATCCTGAACAGGCCGAATTTGGTCGGCTCGACCGGGGCATTGGCGGCGGCAGACAATCCGAGCCCGAGCACAAGGCGGGTATCGGCGGGATCGATCACGCCGTCGTCCCACAGCCGCGCCGTCGCGTAGTAGGGATTGCCCTGGGCCTCGTATTGCGCACGGATGGGGCTGCGGAATTTCTCTTCCTCTTCCGCAGGCCAGCTCTCGCCCTTGGCCTCGATGCCGTCGCGGCGGACCTGGCTCAGCACCATCGCGGCCTGCTCGCCGCCCATCACCGAGATGCGCGCGTTCGGCCACATCCAGAGGAAACGCGGCGCATAGGCGCGGCCGCACATGCCGTAATTGCCGGCGCCGTAGGAGCCGCCGATCACCACGGTGAACTTGGGAACCGACGCGGTCGCGACCGCAGTCACCAGCTTGGCGCCGTCACGGGCGATACCGCCGGCCTCGTATTTCTTGCCGACCATGAAGCCGGTGATGTTCTGCAGGAACACCAGCGGAATGTTGCGCTGGCAGCACAGTTCGATGAAATGCGCACCCTTCAGCGAGCTCTCGCTGAACAGGATGCCGTTGTTGGCGATGATGCCGACCGGATGACCCCAGATGTGGGCGAAGCCGCACACCAGCGTCTGGCCGTAGAGCTTCTTGAACTCGTCGAACTCCGAGCCGTCGACCACCCGCGCGATGATGTCGCGCACGTCGAACGGCTTGCGGCCGTCGACCGGCACGACGCCGTAGATCTCTTCCGCCGCATAGCGCGGCTCGCGCACCTCGCGCATATTCAGCGCGCTGCGCGCGCCCGGCGGCTTCAGCGTGCCGACGATGCGACGCGCGATACCGATCGCATGGGCGTCGTTCTGTGCGTAGTGATCGGTGACGCCCGACTGGCGTGAATGCACGTCGGCGCCGCCCAGTTCCTCGGCCGTGACGACCTCGCCGGTCGCCGCCTTCACCAGCGGCGGGCCGCCAAGAAAAATCGTGCCCTGATTGCGCACGATGATGCTCTCGTCCGACATCGCCGGCACATAGGCGCCGCCGGCGGTGCACGAGCCCATCACGATCGCGATCTGCGGGATGCCTTGCGCCGACATCTGCGCCTGATTGTAGAAGATGCGGCCGAAATGCCGCTCGTCCGGGAAGATCTCGTCCTGCAGCGGCAGGAACGCGCCCCCGGAATCGACCATGTAGACGCAAGGAAGGTTGTTCTGCCGCGCGATGTCCTGGGCGCGCAGGTGCTTCTTCACCGTCATCGGGTAGTAGGTGCCGCCCTTGATGGTGGCGTCGTTGGCGACGACGACGCATTCGCGGCCGGCAATGCGGCCGATGCCGGTGACGATGCTCGCCGAATGGACGTCGCCGCCATAGAGCCCGTGCGCGGCCAATGGCGACAGCTCCAGGAACGCCGTTCCAGGGTCGAGCAGCAGGTCCACACGCTGACGCGCCAGCATCTTGCCGCGCGACAGATGCCGCTTGCGCGAGGCCTCGCCGCCGCCCTCGGCGACCTGCCCCAGCTTCGTCCTGAGGTCGGCGACCAGCGCGCGCATGGCGTCGGCATTGCGGGCGAAATCGGAGGACGATGGATCGATCGTGGAGTGAAGCGTCATGACCGGCGTCTTCGTTGCGAGGCTGGAGGGGGAAGCCGTGGGAGCACGCGTCAGAGCGGTCGCGGCCGTTCAGGCCGCTGAGAGCCCGGGTGTACCATCTTTGCCCGCATGCTGTCCTCCCTGCCCGTCGGCGGCCCGGTCTGCGGCCGTCCGTCCTTCTCGAATTAAACGATCATACGTTTTTAAATTCTATTCTCAAGCGGATTGTTGTAGGGTCCGGGGCGAGCAGCATTTGCTTGAGACCACGGAATTTTCAGACTTCACTACGGGCCCCTCCCGTGGCGGATCCGCCGCGATCGGCACCGGGACGGTCCAGCGAGGACGAGATGGCGCGCACGATCGGGTCACATGGTCCGACGACGATGGAGGCGATCCGCAAGGCCGGCCTGCGGCTGATCTTCCAGCACGGCTATGAGGCCATGAGCCTCCGCCAGCTCGCCGCCGAGGTCGGCATCCAGCCAGGCTCGCTCTACAATCACATCAGCACCAAGCAGGAGCTGCTGGCGGAGCTGATCCAGGACCACATCAACAATCTCCTGCGCGAGCTCGACCAAGCGCTGCGCGACACCCATGGCCCCGTCGAACGCCTGCGGGCGTTCGTCGCCTTCCACGTCAGCTATCACATGACCCGGAAGCGCGAGGTCTTCATCGCCAATTCGGAGCTGCGCAGCCTCGATCCCCGCAACTATGAGGCGGTGGTGGCGCTGCGCGGCGCCTATGAGCGCCGGCTGGCCGACATCCTCGGCGACGGTGTGGCGCAAGGCGTGTTCGACGTCGACGACATCCAGGTCGCGACCTTTGCCATCATCGCGCTCCTGACCGGGCTGTGCAGCTGGTACCGTCCTGGCGGCCGGCTCACCAGGGAGGCGATCATCGCGGCCCACGAGAAGCTCGTGCTCTCCGGCGTCATGCCGCGCACCGCCGGGCCCGATCAGGCCGGCGGTGGCCGGCCTGATCACCCGACCGGCTGAACGGGCGGCGCCGATGGCTGGCAGCCCGGAGCTCGACGCGATCGATCGCAGGATCCTGGCGGAGCTCCAGGCCGATGGCCGGATCCGCATGAACGAGCTCGCCGACCGGGTGGGGATCTCGCATCCGAACTGCCTGCGCCGGGTGCGGACGCTGCGCAGCAGCGGCGTGATCAAGTCCATCCGCGCCAGCGTCGATGAACGGTCGCTGGGCTATGAGGTGGTCGCGTTCGTGTCGATTCAGCTCGACAGCCAGCACCAGACGGCGCTGGAATCGTTCGAAGCCGCGATCGTGACGTTGCCCTGGGTCCAGCAATGCTGGCGGCTGTCGGGAGATGCGGATTTTCTGCTGAAATGCGTGTCGACCGGGGTCGAAGGCATGAGCCGCCAGCTCCGCCAGTTCGCCGCCCTGCCCGGCGTCCGGGCCATCAGGAGCTTCCCGGTGCTCGGCCTGTCCAAGGACGCGCCGCTGCCCAACCCCGGCGGGCCGCCTCAAACAGGGTGAACGGACGACGGCCGGGCCGGCCCCTCAATGCGTCCAGGGCTCGCCGCGGCGGAACGAGAAATTGTCGGCATAGGCGATCTGCCGCTTCACCGGCTCCTTCGGCTCGATCACCTGATAGGGAATGCCCTTGCGCTCGCAATAGGCGATCGCCTCGTCCTTGGTGTCGAAGCGCAAGGTGACCTGCTGCTTCATGTCCGAGGAGGACGTCCAGCCCATCAGCGGCTCGACCGAACGCGGCTGCTCCGGCTCATAATCCAACTGCCAGTCCCGGGTCTTGGCCTTGCCCGATTGCATCGCGTTCTTGGCGGGCTTGAAAATGCGTGCGGTCATGGCTGGAAGAGCCCCTGGAAGCTGCGTCGTCATGCGTTTGGCGGAAACGGCCGGGATGGGGTACAGGCAAGCGTCGGCACGGAACGGTGATTCCCATCCTGGACATGACCGTCTATCGTGCCCCGTATAGTCATTCTGCCGTCCCGTGACAATCTCGGTCGACTGCCACGGCGCCTCTGCTCCCCGAACGCTTTCCATTCAAAACAGTGCGTTGAAGCGGCCATGAAAATCAATGCCACGCTGCCCGAGCGAGGGCGCGACCTTCGGCTCGACCTGTTTCGCGGAATCGCCAACTGGGCGATCTTTCTCGATCACATCCCGGACAATGTGGTGAACTGGATCACCACGCGGAATTACGGCTTCAGCGACGCCGCCGACCTGTTCGTGTTCATCTCCGGCTATACCGCCTCGTTCGTCTATGCGCGCATGATGATCGACCGCGGCTTCATCGTCGGCGCCACCCGGCTGTTCAAGCGGGTGTGGCAGCTCTACGTCGCCCACATCGTGCTGTTCGTGATTTATATCGTGGCCATCAGCTATCTGGCGACGCGGTTCGGCGTCTCCGAGATCATCGACGAGTTCAACGTCGCAGGCCTCGTCGACCACGCCAGCGATACGCTGGCCCAGGGACTGATCCTGAAGTTCAAGCCGGTCAATCTCGACGTGCTGCCGCTCTACATCGTGCTGATGGGCTTCTTCCCGCCGGTGCTGTGGATGATGCTGCGCCAGCCCGACCTGACCATGATCGCCTCGATCGTGCTTTGGCTCGTGGCGCGACAGATGGGCTGGAATTTCGCGGCCTATCCGGCGGGCACCTGGTACTTCAATCCGTATTGCTGGCAGGTGCTGTTCGTGTTCGGCTCGTGGTGCGCGCTCGGCGGAGCCCGCCGCTCGATGGGCATCATCATGGCGCCGGCCACGCTGTATTTCTGCATCGCCTATATGGTGCTCGCGCTGGTCATGACGATGGCCGGCCGCTTCCCCGAACTCGGATCGATGTTTCCGAACTGGCTCTATTCGGCCTTCAATCCCAACGACAAGACCAATCTCGCGCCGTACCGCTTCCTGCATTTCGTGGTGATCGTCATTTTGGTCATCCGGTTCGTGCCGAAGGAATGGCCGGGCCTGGAGTGGAAGGCGTTCGATCCCCTCATCGTCTGCGGCCAACAGTCGCTGGCGGTGTTCTGCGTCGGCGTGTTCCTGTCCTTCATCGGCCACTTCACCCTGATGCTGAGCTCAGGTTCGCTGCTGGCGCAGATCCTCGTCAGCGCGGCGGGCATCGCGATCATGACCACCGTGGCCTACTACATCTCCTGGTCGAAGCGGCAGGACAAGCCGCTGCCGAAGCCGCCTGCGCCGAAGTAACCCCCCCCCCGCACATCAGGGGTGCGGGGTGACCCCCGCGTCCGTTGACCTGCATCAAGCCGGCCACGATCCGGCTCGCTAAGGTTTGCTTCACAACGGGTGCCGCCTTCCGCGGCGCGCGTTCCATGGCGAACGCGCAAGGCCGCCACGCGGCGATTTGCTGACAAGGACCAGAATATGCCCACCCATTTCCATGCCGTCGTGTGGCTCGATCACAGCGAGGCCAAGGTGTTCCATATCGGACTGACCGGTGCCGACGAGTTGACGCTGCATCCACACCTGCAGACCAAGCACCTGCACCACAAGGCCAACGAGATCGGCAGCGGCCACGCGGCGCCCGACAAGAATTTCCTCGAGGAGGTCGCGCACGCGCTCGATGACGCCGGCGAGATCCTGATCATCGGCCCGGCCGGCGCCAAGACCGAGCTTGCCAAGTACCTGCACGAGAAGCATCCTGCGGTCGGAAAGCGCATCGTCGGCGTCGAAGCTGCCGATCACCCGACCGATCGCCAGATCGTCGCCTATGCCAAACAGCACTTCAAGATGGCTCCGCCCCGCGTGGCGACGGGTACTGCCGGCTAAGTATAGCCTTTCTCCCGTCGCAGGGTCCGTTCGATCATGGACATGCTGACGCCGGACCGATCCAACGCCATTGCTGCCCCGCCGGCCGTCGATCGCGGCCGGCGTCGTTTTCCGTGGCGCGGCCTGCTCTCGATCATCCTGCTGTTCGGCGCGCTGGCCGGGCTTGCCACATGGTGGGTGCGTGGACCGCTGATCGCGACCGCCCGCATCACCCGCGGCACGGCGGCCGAGATCGTGTATGCGACCGGCGCGGTGGAGCCTGAGACGTGGTCGCGGAGCACGCCCCTGGTCCGCGGCCGCATCGTCGAGCGCTGCCGCTGCGAGGGCAAGCTGGTCAAGGCCGGCGACGTGCTGGCGCGGCTCGACGACAAGGAGGCGCTGGCCACCTTGAACGATCTGCGCGCACAGGAGGAATTCCAGCGCCACGAGTTCGAGCGGCAGTCGCAGTTGCTGGCCCGCGGCGCGGCCACATCGCAAGCGTACCAGCGCTCCGAAAGCGATCTCGCCCGCATCCGCGCCCAGATCGCGGCCCAGACCCAGCGCCTCGACTACTTCAAGCTGGTGGCGCCGATGGACGGCGTCGTCCTCAAGGAGGACGGCGAGGTCGGCGACATGGTCGATCCCGGCACCATCCTCTACCGCGTCGGCCTGGAGAAGCCGCTCTGGGTCGTCGCCGACGTCAACGAGGAGGACATCCCCCGTGTCCAGGTCGGGCAGAAGGCGCTGCTACGCGCCGATGCGTTCGGCAACCAGGCCCTGCCCGGGACGGTGAAGCAGATCACGCCGGCGGGTGATCCCGTGGCCAAGACGTTCCGCGTGCGGATCGGCTTGCCCGACAACACGCCGCTGCGCGTCGGCATGAGCGTCGAGGCCAACATCGTCAGCCGCGAGACGGGCGACACGCTGCTCGCGCCGGCCAATGCCGTCGTCAACAACAGCCTCATGGTGATCGATGGCGGCCGTGTGCACCGGCGCGCGGTGCGGATCGGCATCCGCGGCTCCGCGGCGGTCGAGATCCTCGACGGCGCCCGCGAGGGCGAGCTGGTCGCGGCGCCGGCGACGGCCGACATCAAGGACGGCGAGCGGATTCGCGTGATCGAGCCCGAGACGTCCGTGCCATGAGCCTCGTCCTGACCATCGCCTGGACCCATGTGCGCCATCGCGCCCGCCAGACGCTGGTCGCGATCGCCGGCGTGATGACCGGCGTGGCGTTTTCGGTGATGATGGCGGCAATGATGGAGGGCTCCCAGGACGACTTCATCCGCACGCTGGTCGACGCGCTGCCGCACATTTCGATCACCGACGAGCTGCGCCAGCCGACCCGCCAGCCGGCCGACCAGGTCTATGCGGCGGCCGAATATCATCGATTGACCCCGAATGTCCGCCGCCCCGGCATCAAGAACCCGATGGCCACCATCGCCTCGCTGCAGGGCTGGGTGCCGGGCGCGCTGACGGCGTCGGTGCAGTCCAAGGCCGTGCTGCGCTTCGCCGGCCGCAACCTGACGGTCGCAATCATCGGCATCGATCCGCGCACGGAGGGCCAAGTCTCGACGCTGGCGAGCCACATGCGGCAGGGCAATCTCAATTCGCTGTACCGGTCCTCGCACGCGATCCTGCTCGGCGACCGGCTCGCGGCCAAGATCGGCGCGCGGGTGAACTCCAACATCACGCTCGCCTCGGCCCAGGGCATCAGCATGAACGCGACCGTCGTCGGCATCTTCCATTCCGGCTTCCGCGGCACCGACGAGACCACCGGCTACGTGCTGCTGCGCACCGCGCAGATCCTGGAGCGCCAGACCGGGATCATCAACGAGATCCGCGTCCGCACCAACGATCCGATGCAGGCGCGCCTGATCAGCGAGCGCATCGGCGAGCAGACCGGCTACAAGGCGGTCTCTTGGCAGGAGGCGCAGGAGGACCTGCTGGCGGCGATCACGCTGCGCAACGTGCTGATGTACACCATCGTCGGCGCCATCCTGCTGGTCGCGAGCTTCGGCACCTACAACATCATCTCGACCATCACCCACGAGAAGACCCGCGACATCGCCATCCTCAAGTCGCTCGGCTTCCGCGACCGCACGGTCCGCACCATCTTCATCGTCGAGGCGCTGTTCATCGGCCTGACCGGTGCCGCCCTAGGCTGGGCGCTCGGCTACCTGCTTACCCGCGGGCTGGCCTCGCTCGAGTTCAAGACGCCGTTCTCCGACTACAATCATCTGCCCGTGCTGTATTCGCTGAAGCACTATCTGCTGGCCGGCGCGGTCGCGCTGATCTCCAGCGCGGTCGCCGGCTACTTTCCGGCCCGCGCCGCGGCGCGGTTGCATCCGGTCGACATCATCCGGGGGGCGACGTGAACCCGCCCCTGATCGAGGCGCGGCAAGTGACGAAGGTGCTGCCTGGCGAGGTGCCGGTGACGCTGGTCGCCAACATCGATCTCGTAATCCATCCGCGCGAGCTCATCGCCATCACCGGACCGTCGGGCTCGGGCAAATCCTCCCTGCTCTACCTGCTTGGCCTGCTCGACCTGCCGAGCCAGGGCGACGTGCTGATCGACGGCCGCTCGACGACCGGCATGAGCGAGGATGAGCGCGCCGAGGTGCGGCTGTCGCGGCTCGGCTTCGTCTTCCAGTTTCATTTCCTGCTGCCGGAATTCTCGATCACCGAGAACGTCGCGCTGCCGATGCGCGCGCTGGCACGGCTGTCGCCGCGCGCCATCACCCAGCGCGCCGAGGAGCTGCTGGAGTCGCTTGGGCTGGCCGAGCATCTGCGCAAGACGCCGGACAAATTGTCGGGCGGCCAGCGCCAGCGCGTGGCGGTGGCGCGCGCGCTCGCCAACGATCCGCCGGTGATCCTCGCCGATGAGCCCACCGGCAGCCTCGACACCGCCGCGACCGCGCAGGTGTTCGGCATCCTGCGCGATCTGGTCACGCTGCGCGGCAAGACCGTCGTCGCGGTCACGCACGACCTCAACCTCGCCGCTCAGATGCAACGGCGCGTGCACATCATCGACGGCCGGCTGGCGCAGGGCGAGCTGGCGCGCTGATCCGCCCCCAGCGACCTCGGCACGGCCGACGCGCGAACTGCCTCCTGCGCCTGATTTGATTTAGCGCAAAGACGCGAGATTTCGATTCAGAGGATGCTGACGACCAGCGGATGTTCCTTCCCCGGATTCACCCGCACACTTCGGATGCTCCCGGGTTTTGCCGCTGCGGGAGCATCCGAATTTTTTTGGCCCAGCCGCGCTCGCTCGTGCCGATTGACGGCCGGCGGCCTGGCCGAAATCCTTCTCGCTATCGTGAGCGTCGAGCCGGAGTTCGCACCAGCAATTGGCCTCACCCGGGAAGCCGCGCCGCTGCGGAGATGGTCGGGGCAGCTGGATTCGAACCAACGACCTGCAGTACCCAAAACTGCCGCGCTACCAGGCTGCGCTATACCCCGATGGTCTCGAAGGACGATTGTCCTCGAGGACCCGTCACTACACGGTCGCGGCCTCCGCAGCAAGACTGCGGCCCGTCCGTGAAGATGGAGCCGGCATGAAAAACGGCCCCAGGAAACGCCGTTCCGGGGCCGTCAAATGCGGTGGTCGCAGCAAGCATTCGCTCAGTGCGAGGACAATGCCGGCGAGCCCGTCTCGGGGTGGATCTCGGCCGCCATCATGCCCTTGGAGCCGGGCCCGTAGCGGACCAGCACCCATTGGCCGGGGCGCAGCTCGGTCATGCCGTAGCGGCGCAGGGTCTCCATGTGGACGAAGATGTCCGGGCTCCCTTCCCCGCAGGTCACGAAGCCGAAGCCGCGCAGCCGGTTGAACCACTTGACCTGGGCTCGCTCCAGCCCGCTGGTCGGCGTGACCGTCACATGGGTGCGCGGCGGCAGCATCTGCGCCGGATGGATCGCCGTCGACTCGTCCATTGAGACGATGCGGAAGGCCTGGTAGCCCTTGGAGCGCTGCACGCACTCCACCACCAGGCGAGCACCTTCATAGGCGGTCTGGTAGCCGTCGCGCCTGAGCACCGTGACGTGCAGCAGCACGTCCGGCCAGCCATTGTCGGGAACGATGAAACCGTATCCCTTCGAGGCGTCGAACCATTTGATGACACCGCTGATTTCGACGAGGTTCTCGCCAAGACCGGTCATCGCATCGATTGCCGAGTCGCGCGCGACGCCGGTTTGATATTCCGCCCCGAGCCGGGTTGGTGTCGATACACCAACGACCGGCACCCCAAGCTTCTTGGACTCAAATCCGTCCGACCCCATAACCCCGGACCTCACATATGAATTGTGAGCCGCCACCCCTGCAACGGCGCCCTCATACACGTGCTCACCACCTATACCCACGATGAGTCACGCGAATCTCTCGAATCAAAGATAACATTCCCTCGTGCCGCGCATAGATAAAAATCGGTTTCAGTGAGGCATATGAACAGAGATGCCGACAAAAATGCATCAATTTCCGTTCAATTACGGACGAACGATCCGAGTACTTCGCCGATGTCGTGGTGGATAACAAGGTCTGCAACGTCGTCCTGATCGGTCGGTTCCCGGTTGATGATCACGAGTTGCGCGCCAGCCCGCTTTGCCATCAATGGAAAGCCCGCGGCCGGCCACACAACCAGCGACGAGCCGATCGCGACGAACAGATCGCAGTGCTGCGCGAGTTCGCTGGCACGCTGCATTTCATGCTCGGGCATCGACTGACCAAAGGATACCGTCGCGGTCTTCACCGGCTCCGCGCATTCGGGGCAATCCGGCGCGGCACCGTCGGCCTCGAAGCGCTCGCGCACCCAGTTGAGCTCATAGCGCTGCCCGCATCCGATGCATCGCGCGTAGGTGGTGTTGCCGTGCAGCTCGATGACGTGATCCGGGGCGAAACCGGAGTCCTGGTGCAGGTTGTCGATGTTCTGAGTGATGACGGCCGGAATTTTCCCCGCACGGTAGAGCGACGAAAGCGCCAGGTGGCCGCGGCCGGGCCGCGCCGCGGCAAACGTCCCCTGCATCGCGAAGCGCCGCCGCCAAGCCTCGTCCCGCGCCTCCTGGCTGGCGACGAATTCGTCGAAATGGATCGGCCGGTTGCGCGTCCATAGACCGCCGGGAGAACGGAAATCCGGAATGCCCGTCTCGGTCGATATTCCAGCACCGGTGAAGGGGACGATCACCCGCGCCGCAGCGATCATGTCTCCCAGGCGGTTCACCCCGTCGTGCAGATCGGATGCAATCATCAGCGGCGGCCCCGAACCATGAAACCTCGCATCATCATCGTCCTCCCTTCATAGCACGGCAAGCTGGCTCCCGCCTCTGAGCGTGGCCGGCCCCGGCTGTGTCGTTGCGTCACTCCGCATCCGCCGGAACCAGTCGTGAACGACGCAACTGCAAGCGAAACGAGTCGGATTGTTCCGTGTCTACCGGAAGACGTAGGCGTTGCTCGCCCACCGTCCCCAGCAAAACGCGCGAGCCGCCCGCAGCCGGGGCCGAGCGTCCGCAATCACGCCCCAATCGGACATCCACATCGCGCCAGCGATTCGCCAGGAAGTTTGTCACGCGTCTCAGGGCGAGGCTCGCCGGATAGCGACCGGAGCAGAGAGGATCCGTGAGGCAGAACGAGACGCAGGACGACCGCCGCGCGAAGGAGCGCGCCGACATCACCGCAAGGATTGCACGGTTCAAGTCGACCCAGGAGAAGTTCGCGCGCGAACGCGAGGAATATGCCCGCTTGGCGTGGAAGAAGGCGCAGCGCGGCGAGGCCGCGGAATAGCAGGGATGAAAAAAGAGCCCGGAGGCTTTCGCCATCCGGGCTCTCCTTTTCACGACCGGCGCTTACCAGTGATGACGCCAGTGGTGGTAGCGATGATAGTACGGTCCGCCGTAATAGGCATACGGCCCGGGCGCGTAGACGTAACGCGGGCCGTAGTCGTAGTACCCGTAGCCGTAGCCCGGACCATAGTAATACGGGTGCGAGGCCGCGATCGCGCCGGCGGTCAACGCTCCCGCCGCGAGGCCGAATGCGAGACCCGGGCCGATGCCGCGCGCCTGTGCCGGTGCGGGTGCCGCGAGTGCGGTGATGGCGACGGCGCCCGCGGTCGCCAGAACAGCCAATGTCTTTCTCATGAATGTCTTTCTCATGATCGAATGTCCTCCAATTCCCATGCGTCCAAACAACGCAGATGCGGGGGAGTTGGTTGCAGCCCGGCTCACCGCCGCGCGCGTTGGAACCGTGACCGTCGCCACACGTTCACCGCCATGAGGGAAATCCGCGATGGCATCCTGGCTGGAACTTCTGTTCAACATCATCGGCTATGGCGGATTCGTCGTGCTTGCGTCCTGTCATCCCAGGACCGAGGCGGCCGGTGCGGCGCCTGAAATAGCAGCGGACGACGGAGCGGATCTGACCGGCGAGCGCCGCTGAAGCCGAGCTTTGCAGGCGATCGCGGGGCCTTTCATCCACAGCCGATCCAACGCTTATCCACAGCTGCTCGCCTGGGCCCTTCGGATCGCGGATCAACGGCTTGCTGCGCCATATCCACCGGCTTCTCCCCAGCGCGCGCGACGGCGCTCCTGCGCGGGCCGGAGGGCGCACGGGCCGGTCAATCTTCCCGCAAAGACCTTTGAACCTTCCTGCGCCTCCCCGAGACACATCAGTACTGGGGATTTCAGGGCCCAGTTTCGAGGGTGGCGCCACGCGACGAAGATATTCCGTCGCGCTGGCGCTGCTATCGTTTTTCGGGCCCCCGCGGTGCCAACCCTCGCGGTCCGGGGACGTCGGCCCTTCGGCGACCGCAACACTCAGCCGCGCTGCAACCCCACAGCCCGCAACGAAAAAGGCCTCCTTTTGAGGAGGCCTTTGACGTGATCACGACCGTGACTGACGGTTCAGATCAGGCAACCGCGTCCTTGGCGGCCTTGACCGGGCGGGCGCGCACGATCTTGCGGGCCGGCTTGGCCTTGAACATCATCTCTTCGCCGGTGAAGGGGTTGGTGCCCTTGCGCGCCTTCACGGCGGGCTTCTTGACGACGACGAACTTGGCGAAGCCCGGCACCAGGAACACGCCGTTCTTCTTCAGCTCCTTGTGGCCGACGTCGGTGAGCGTCTCCATGACGTTCTTGACGTCGCGCTTGGACAGCTCGGTCGAGGTCGCAATCTTCTCGATCAGTTGCGACTTGGAAAGTTGGGTAGCCATCGTATCTCCTTGTGATTGATACCGGTGAATGACGTGACGACTGCGCGGCTATCAGCGCATTGCTGCGCAGACTGGTCGGGGCTTTCTGGCTGCATTGCACAGCCGGGACTTCAGTCGTCTAGTGGCGTATCACCCCGCGATTTTCGGGATTCTCCTGCATTTCAAGGGGCCCCGAAGCACCCACAGCGGCGCCAAAATTCCAACGGAGCGCGCAGAAGTCAAGCTGCGATGGCGATCGAACGGAGCAAGCGATTCATTTTCCCCTATATTTCCAGGCATTTTCGACGGTCCTGCGTGATTTTGGCCGCACATTGCAGGCGAAACATGCTGAAATCCCTACATGCGGTCGCATCGCGCTCGTCCATCCATGCCGCGAATCACTGCCAAAACAGCGATTCGCTGGCATACGGAGAGGCTCTCGCAACACCGCGCAGCCCCGTCGAACGCGTCGTCGCGGGCACCGCACATCCGAGCGAGCCGGCACCGCCGCAGCATCAGGCTCGATACACGGGCGGGCGAATTGCTGCTATGGATCGGCGTCCGCAGGCGGCCGTTGACCATCCGCTTCGAGTTCAGGGAGAGAAGACACGATGCGTTATCTCCACACCATGTTGCGCGTGCGCAATCTCGACGCCGCGCTCAAATTCTATTCCGATGCGCTCGGCCTCAAGGAGGTGCGCCGGATCGACAACGACAAGGGTCGCTTCACACTGGTGTTTCTCTGCGCACCCGAAGATGAATACCTGCTGAAGAGCCTGCCGCCGACGCGTGGCGCCCCGCTGGTCGAACTCACCTATAATTGGGACGAGGAGAGCTATGGCGAGGACCGCTTCTTCGGCCATCTCGCCTATGAGGTCGACGACATCTACGCCACCTGCGACCGGCTGATGAAGCTCGGCATTACCATCAACCGGCCGCCGCGCGACGGCAACATGGCCTTCATCCGCTCGCCCGATCTGCACTCGATCGAGCTGTTGCAGAAGGGCGAGCCGAAGGCGCCGGCCGAGCCCTGGCTGTCGATGCCGAACACCGGACATTGGTGAGTCATTCGCCTTCATGATCCAGCCGGAACATCGTGGCCACCCTCGCGTTGTCGCTCCGATTGATGGAGAGGATACGAGGAGGCCGAGATGGGTCGAGGACTTCTATTGTGGTTGTTGGGCGTGCCGATTCCGGTGATTATTCTGCTGTGGCTGTTCTTCGGCCACTGATCGCCGCGAACGATGCGTTCGTCGGAAAAGCCCCGCTTCGAGCGGGGCTTTTTGCGTAACATGCGCTAATGAGGACGCTCGCCCAGAGAGGAGCCGAACGTGTCCGCCGACGACAGACTGACGATCTGGGGCCGCCCCAATTCGGTGAACGTGCAGAAGGTGCTGTGGTGTCTCGCCGAGCTCGATGTCGCTTATGACCGTATCGACGCGGGCATGCAGTACGGCCGCAACAACGAGGCGGACTATCTCGCAATGAATCCGAACGGCCGCATCCCGACGCTGGTCGAGGGCGATTTCGTGCTGTGGGAGAGCAACGCGATCATGCGCTATCTCTGCCTCGCTTATGGCGATGGCACGCCGCTTTATCCAACGACACCGCGGCACCGCGCCGCGGTGGAGCGCTGGCTGGACTGGACGCTGTCGACGGTGCAGCCGATCGAGCGTCCGCTGTTCTGGGGCTTGGTGCGAACGCCGCCGGAGCAGCGCGACATGGCCGCCTTGCAGAAGGCGGCCGACGACGCCGCGGCGATGTGGCGCATCCTCGACGCGCATCTGACCACGCGCAGCCACGTCGAGGCCGAGCATTTCACGCTCGCCGACATTGCGCTTGGCGCCTATGCCCGGCGCTGGTTCGGAGTCGAAGGTGTCGTCAAGCCGGAGCTGCCGAGCCTCGCGCGCTGGTACGGACAGATCGCGCAACGCCCGGCCTTCATCCGCCACATCGCGCCGCCGCTGTCGTGAGCACCTCAGCGGCTGGTCGAGGTGCCCATCTCGACGCGCAGGGCGCCGCCGACCTTCACGCAGGTATCGGTTCCCTCGACGCGTACGAAGTTGGCGCCGTAGGACGCGCAGGGATTGCTGATGGCGGCGCCTGAACGGGGTGCGGCCTTATTCGGTCCAGCCGCCTTCGGCCCGGGAAGCGATGGCGCAAGAAGCGACGACCCCGGCGAGCCAGCGGCTGCCACGGTCACGGCGGCGAGCACCGCGAGGGCGCCCAGGATGAGAGATCGACACATGCCGCTTGTTAGCGCGTCTGCCGCAGCGAAGCGACACCGGCCGTCTATTTGCCGATGAACTTGACGCCGACCGAGGCGCCGCGGCGCCACACCACCCGGCACTGGCGGCCCGTTCTTGCGTCGCGCGCGAAGGCGAGCCGGATGGTCGCCGGCAGCGCCGCCGCGTCCTGCAGGGTCAGCTTGGCGCCGGCGCTGGAAATGTCCTGAACCAGGCAATGGCGCACGGCGAACCCGCCATCCAGCGTGATCCACGCCGGCTGCTTCATCGATTTGCGGGCTTCCCGCTTCTTGGGCGCGGCCATCATCCTGCTCCTGCTCGCCCGTTGCAGTACGGCAAGGACCCTAATGGACGGTTGACCGGACCCCGACTGCGCGTGCGATTCATCGCTGCAGAACCTCGCGCCGACCGCGTCTCGGCGCAAACCGTCCGTTTTAAGATCGGAGATGGAAGGAAAGCCGGCGCGGAGTGGCGCTCCCTAGCGGAATCGAACCGCTCTCTCCACCGTGAAAGGGTGGCGTCCTGACCGATAGACGAAGGGAGCAATACGCACGATGCCAGAGGGCACGAGGCCCCGGTGCCATCGCCGCTTGCACGTTTCGGTAAAACCTTCAGCAAATCAGCCGCTTGAGGCGATGATCTGCGAGGTCGGCTGAACCACCGACGGTGATTCCGTGCCGCGCGCCGAACGTATAGAGGCGTTTCGCCGGCCGGGCAAGCCACCCCGTGGCGGTGTTTCCGGTCTCTTCCCGCGTGCTCAACGGGCCGCAAACAGCGGAGCGATATCGTCCGTGTCGATGTAGACCACGCCGTCCTCGACCTTGACCGGATATTGCGCCAGCGCGCTCTCCGGCGGGTGGAGCGGCGTACCGGTGAAAGCATCCCACGTCCAATTGTGCACGGGGCAACTGAGCACGCGCCCGTCGAAGCCGGCCTCCTCCATCGGCGCCGCCGTGTGCGGGCAGACGCCCTGGAACGCTTTGAGCTCGCCATTTGTCGGGCCAGGCAAGGATGACGAGCTGGGCGTCGGCGATGACGAGGCGCATGCCGCCTTCGTCGATGGTGTCGGCCTTGCAGACGCGGGTGAACATTCGCGGGCCTCATGCTCCATTGCGACCATCGCAATCGAAGGACCACGAGCAAAACTCGTTCCGCGGACCGCGCTGTGCCCGCGAGCTCGACAAGACCAAGCCCGACAAGACCGTGGCACCCTTCTTGCTGCCCTTCCCGGCATCTCTCGTCGAACGAGCCATCGTGTGTCGCAAAGGCGACAGACCGCTCGGCGGCGAGTTGCGGCGGAGTGCGACATGACCGACATGACCGAGCTGAGAGCACGCAAGGAGCCGCTCAATCTCGCCATCGTGCATGTCGATCCCGACGCCTTCATCGCCAACCTCATGGCTTGGCTCGAGATCACCACCTTCATCAAGGCGCAGCGCGTCGGCGAGGCCGCGGTGCCTGCCGACGGCAAGACACCCGCATTGTCGGCGGCGCAATTGCAGAACGGCGGCGTCCACGAGGTCGGCAACGACGCGCTGTTCGCCTTCGCGATGACGGCGTCGCTGAAGGGCGACAAGGCCGCGGTCGACAAGGTCGAGACCGCCTTGCTCGACGGCATGGGCAAGGATTTTCCCGGCTCGTTCGCGCTGTGGCACTTCCGCGCCACGATCGATGCGCCGACCACGCTCGACGATTTCGTCGGCCAGGCCGGCAAGAAGATGCTGACAGGCGATCTGCCGCCACCGCCGCTGCGCGCCAAGGAATATTGGAGCGCCGGACTGCGCTTCTTCGAGAAGGCGCGCAAGTCGAACTTCGTCCACGAGATCATGTATCCGCTGGCGAAATGGACGCGGGCGCGCTGGACCGAGACGGCGGAGAAAGGCGTCGCCTTTCTGCATCACATCGAGGACAACGTCCCGGTGCTGCGCGAGGTGCTGGAGGAGCCGCGCAACGACCAGGCGTTCATCGCCAATGTCCTGCTGAAGCTCGCGCCTGCCGTCGATATGGAGTTGAACGAGGAATATCAGGGCTTCCTGCGCTCGCTGGCGCGGCGCAACTGACGCAAGGGTGCGGTGGTCAATTCCAGCCGACCCGCCCACGCAAAAAGGCCGGCGGGCGTTACGCCGCCGGCCTCTTGTCGCGACTGCCGGCTCCGGCCGTCCGGTTCCGTCGCATTCCTGGGGTATGCGAACAGGGTCGCGCGATCTGGTTAATGATAGGTTAACGCACGTATACCGGAATAACCACGATCATGAACTACAACCATGATCCCGGGTTTGCGTTCCGGCCATGAACCAGCGCGGGGACCATCGAGCGGCGAGATCGGACAAGGCCGTCAGCTCAGCTGCAAGGCGCGCTTCGTCTCACGGCGCAGCGCCTGCTCCTGGCAGCCCGACAGCCGGACGAGTTCCTGGGGATACATGTCATAGCCATGGCTGCCAAAGGCACTCTGCTGCGCCATCGGGACCTGCGCAGGGGTTCGGGCCGCATCTGCCCCTGCCCCTGCATTCGACGAACCTCGGACCGGATCGAGCCCAGTGTTCAAAGCGGCCATAGCCAGCTCCGCGAAAGAGTGCCTGCCCCCACTGGAACTATAGTCCACCGGTCGCGGGGCGCAATTGGGCAAAACGCCATCAGCCGGCGGTGGCGCGCGCCTGCTCCGCCTCCTGTTCCCAGCGCAGGATGGTCCGCTCGAGATTGTGGAATTTCTCGGCGACGTCGCCGTCGAACAGCGGGTCCTTGCGGTCCGACATGCGGGCGTCGATATCGGCCCAATCCTCCGCCTGAAGGGCGCGCAGCGCCGCCGGAAACAGCAGGGTCTCCTCCTTGCGCAGATGCTCGCGCTGGCTGTCGATGAACTCATGCACGGCGGCGTGGAAGCTCTCGCGCAGGATCTCCTGGTCCGACAGCACCGCGTTCACGGCGTCGGCAAAGCCGCGCAGCCGCTGCGCCTCGGTCTCGTGCTCGTCGTCGACGTCGCCATAGGCTGCGGCCGCGGCAGGGTCGCGTTCGCGCAGCTTGCCGAAGATCATCTCCTCCTTGGGATGATGACAGCGCTGCGGATAGTCCTCGAAATAGGCGATGATGCTCTGCAGGATGTCGTAGTCCGGCCGCCGATTGTGATCGAACAGCTCCAATTCGTGCTCGAGCACCGAGAGAAGCTTCTCGAGATTCTCGTGCTCCTGCAGCAGCGCTTCGATGATCCTTGCCATGGCCGCCCTCGCCTGTGCGCCGGCTGGGCCTTGCCGAACCGGCATTTTCCCTGAACGCAACAGACTACGCCCGCGCGAGCGCGGGCGGCATTGCGGCAGATCAAACTGACAGACCGATGTGACAGGTCAGCGGAAACGGCTCACTCCGCGGCCAGCGCCTGCGGCGCCCGCGCAAGGCCGAGCCGGTCCCAGACGTCGACCAGCGCCTCGGCCAGGGCGTCGATCAGGCCGTCATCATGGTAAGGCGATGGCGTGATGCGCAGCCGCTCCAGGCCGCGCGGCACGGTCGGATAGTTGATCGGCTGGATGTAGATGCCGTGCTCGGACAACAGCAGGTCGGACGCCGTCTTGCACTTCTCGGGATCGCCGACATGCACCGGCACGATGTGGGTGTCGGACGGCATGACCGGCAGGCCCGAGGCGTTCAGCACGGCCTTGAGCCGCGCCGCCCGGTCCTGGTGCCGGTCACGCTCCCACTGCGAGGTCTTGAGATGGCGGATCGCGGCGGTCGCGGCGGCGCAAACCGGCGGCGGCAAGGCTGTGGTGAAGATGAAGCCCGGCGCATAGGAGCGGACGGCGTCGATCAGATTGGCATTGGCGGCAATGTAGCCGCCGAGGCAGCCGAAGGCCTTGGCGAGCGTGCCCTCGAGGATGTCGATGCGGGCCATCGCGCCGTCGCGCTCGGCGATGCCGCCGCCGCGCGGGCCGTACATGCCGACCGCATGGACCTCGTCGACGTATGTGAGCGCGCCATAGCGCTCGGCGAGATCGCAGATCCGGTGCAAGGGCGCGACATCCCCATCCATCGAATACAGGCTCTCGCAGACGATCAGCTTGGGACGGTCGGGATCGGCCGCCCGCAGCATCTCTTCGAGATGGGCGAGGTCGTTGTGCCGCCAGACCTGCTTCTCGCTCCCGGCCTTGCGGACGCCCTCGATCATCGAATTGTGGTTGAGCGCGTCCGACAGCAGCAGGCAGTTCGGCAGCAGTTTCGCGATGGTCGAGATGCCGGTCTCGTTGGAGACGTAGCCCGAGGTGAACACCAGCGCCGCTTCCTTGCCGTGGAGATCGGCAAGCTCGCGCTCGAGCTCGATCAGCGGATGGTTGGTGCCGGCGATGTTGCGGGTGCCGCCGGCGCCGGTGCCCATGCGCGCGGCAACGTCGACCATGGCGCCGATCACCTTCGGATGCTGGCCCATGCCAAGATAGTCATTGGAGCACCAGATCACGACATCCTTCGGCCCCTCCGGCGAATGCCAGATCGCGCTGGGGAAGCGGCCGGCGAGGCGCTCCAGATCGGCGAAGACGCGATAGCGCCGTTCCTGGTGCAACTGGTCGAGGGCACGGTCGAAATAGCTGTCGTAGTTCATCACCTGATCCGTCCTTCCCCTGCTCGCGTCCCGAACCTGCGTTCCGGCGCGCCCTTGGAGGCCTGTTCGGGGTCGGACCAAAGCGCAATCCGTCGCGTCCTTCGTTGATCCAGATCAGGGATCGCGCACGATGCCGGGCATCCGGATGCCGCTCGCCGCGGTCCGCGACGCCCGCCGGAGGCGTTCAGGCGCGCAGCGGGTTCTCCGCATCGGCAACCTCGAGCCGCAGCGGCGCACCGGTGTCGAGGAAGGCGGACAGAGCTGCCTCGTACGGCGCGGGGTCGAGACCGCGCGCGGAGAGCCATTGCGGCTCGTAATAGGTTTGGCGATAGCGCTCCCCGGAATCGCAGATCAGCGTGACCAGTGAGCCGCTCTGTCCATCCTGCCGCATCTCGGCCGCCAGCCGGCACAGCGCCAGGAAGTTGGTCCCGGTCGAGCCGCCGACCGGCCGGCGCAGCCGCCGCGTCAGGACGTTCATCGCCGCGACCGAGGCGGCATCCGGCACCTTCATCATGCGATCCACGACCCCCGGCACGAAGGATGGCTCGCAGCGCGGACGGCCGACGCCCTCGATCAGCGACGGCCGTTCGCACGTCCGGGCGCTGTCGCCGTTGCAGAAGGCGTCGAAGAAGGCCGAATGCTCGACATCGGCGACGCACAGCCGCGTCGGGTGCCGGCGGTAGCGCAGATAGCGGCCGATCGTCGCCGACGTGCCGCCGGTGCCCGCGCCCATCACGATCCATTCCGGCAGCGGACGGCGCTCGCCCTGCAACTGGTTGAAGATCGACTCGGCGATGTTGTTGTTGCCGCGCCAGTCGGTAGCGCGCTCGGCGAAGGTGAACTGGTCCATGTAATGGCCGCCGAGCCGGCTCGCGAGCGCGGCCGCCTCGGCATAGAGAAACCGGCCGTCATCGATGAGATGGCAATTGCCGCCGTAATGCGTGATCGCGGCGATCTTCTCTTCCGAGGTGGTGCGCGGCATCACCGCGTAGAACGGCACGCCGATCATCTGCGCGAAATAGGCTTCCGATACCGCTGTCGACCCGGAGGAGGCCTCGACCACGGGCGTGCCTTCCCGGATGTGGCCGTTGCAAAGCGCATAGAGAAACAGCGATCGGGCCAGCCGATGCTTGAGGCTCCCGGTCGGGTGGGTCGATTCGTCCTTCAGGTAGATGTCGATGCCGGCGAGCGCGGGCACGATCAGCCGGATCAAGTGCGTGTCGGCGGTCCGGCACTGGTCGGCCTCGATGGCCGCCACGGCGTCGTCGACCCAGCCACGGCGATAGCGTGGACCACAGGCTCTGTCGGAAGCTGACCAAGACGGCGAATTCATCGCGGCAACCGACCATGATCCCTTTGCCGCATCAAGCCCGCCCGGCCGCCCATGCCGAGCAAGCTGGGGGCAAATGGCAGTTCGGCGCCGGCTGCCGCGCCTTGGCACCGCAACGGAGCGAAAGGGCTTCGCGTTTGCGCCAGCGAAAAACGCTCGCATCGCTTGCAACTCATGGAATGCACGCGCGAATTTCGGAAGAATTTTTGAATGACGGCGAGAATGGTCAAATATTTGCACGCTTTTGCGGCCAAGCTGGGCATCATCGAATGGCACGACCGAGTCGAGCCTGCATCACGGGCGACCCAAGCCTGCTCCGAGGGGCACCATGAGAGTTCTTTCGATTGTTCTGGTTGCGTGCGCGATCAGTCAGGCCGCTTTCGCTGAAGGTCTGGAATGCCGGCGTGTGGCCGACCCGACACCACGATTGAGCTGCGTGGAAACGCCGACGACCGCCCAGGCGCCAACCACCTCCCGCACCGACGCCTGGACCCCGGTCGAACCGCGCCAGGAGGCCCCGGTGCGCGGCGGCGATGCGACGGCGCCGAGAGCCTCCCGGCCCCGTTGAGACCAGCCGGGCGGCAGCCGACGGCGGCTGCACTCGGCCCTGCAGCGGTCCCTCCCCCAATCGAGCCCCCGGACGGGGTTCTTTCCCTTGAAGGGCGGCTCATTCTGCCGACATGTAGATCTTGCCGTGCGGCCACGGACCGATATCAAATCCATTCTCCGCGCGGGTGGTGGAGGGTCGGTTCGGCCCCGCCGCATTGGATGATCGGAGACCATGGCTTACTTGCCATCGCAAATGAACCTTCTCGAAGCCCTCGCGACCGTGATCGGCACCGCCGCGATCGCGCCCGCGCTGCTGATCCTCTGGCTGGTGGTCGCCGCCGGTGACAATTCAGGCCCTCCGCTCAAGATCTGGACCGCCTTCCTGCTCGGGGCAGCCAGCGTGCTCCTGCTCGGCATTATCAGGACGCCGTTCCAGCATGTCGGGCTGACATTGGAGAATCCCTGGATCGCCCAGGCGGTCCGGGCCCTTTTTGGCGTCGCCTTGCCGGAAGAGCTCGCCAAGGTCGCGGTGATCGCCGCGCTGTGGTCGCGGCGCCGGCAGGTCGGCAATGCCATGGACACGGTATTCTACGGTGCCGCCGTCGGGCTCGGCTTCGCGGCTTACGAGAACCTGGCTTATCTCGTCCAGCATGCCGAGATGTGGCGCTCGCTGGCGGTGCTGCGCAGCGTGCTCACCGTGCCGTTTCATGGCGCGCTCGGCATCATTGCCGGTGCCTATCTCGCGATCGCCCGCACCAGTACGGCGCTTGGCGCCAACCGCCACAATCGCGAAGGGGCGCGGCTGTCGAGCTGGGCGCTGGTGCTGGCCGCACCCGTGATGCTGCATGCGGCCTTCGACTATCCATTGCTGTTGCTGCAGCGGGCATCGACCCTCGACACCGCCGCGCGCCTCTGGCTCGGCGGCATCAGCGTGCTGATCGGGTTCTCGTCGATCGCCCTTGCCGTGCGGCTGGTGCGCCGCGTCGCCCATCACCACACGCCGCGCACCGAGGTGGCGCGGGCAAGGCTGAGCCAGCTGCGCAGGATGTGGGCGCTGCTCCTGCTCGGCGGCGCCGCCGGCTTCGTCGGGCTCGGATTCGTGCTGACCTCTATCCGGCATTGGCTGCTCAACCCTGACCGCAATGTCGCCGCGGTTCTGGTTCCCCTCGGTCTCACCGCGATCATCGTCGGGATGGCCCTTCTGATTGTCACAACGACGATCTATGTTTTCGGTCGCAACCGGATTCGGACGACGGCATAATCCCGGCATCGCGGGGCCGGCAGAGCAACCAAATGCGCATTGCGCGCTTGTCCGGGCCGCAGGTCCTCACCATGTGCGTGGGCAGGCGGCCGCGGCGTTAAGCGCGTGAGCTTGCCCGGAGTGACGATCATGACCCTTCCCCAGGATACGATTCCGCCCGAGCTCGAGCGCATGAAGTCGCAGATGGGCGCAGCCGTGCGCGCGCATTGGAAGGCCCTCCTGATCGAGGGCATCCTGCTCGCCGTTCTCGGCCTGCTCGCGATGATCCTCACCCCGCTGGCAAGCCTCGCGGTCACGATCTTCCTCGGCTGGATGTTCCTGATCTCGGGCATCGCGGGACTCGCGCTCACCTTCTGGGCCCGCGGCATGCCCGGCTTCTGGTGGTCGCTGTTGTCGGCAGTGCTCGCCATCGTCGCCGGAGTCATCCTGGTGGCGCAGCCGGTCCAGGGGACGGTGACGCTAACGATCGTGATCGGCGTCTATTTTCTCGCAGAAGGCGTCGCCACCATCATGTATGCGCTGGAGCACCGCCGCGAGCTGTCCGGGCGCTGGTCGTGGCTGGCAATCTCGGGCGTGGTCGACATCGCGATCGCCGGCATCATCATTTCCGGTCTGCCCGGCACGGCGTTGTGGGCGATCGGTCTGCTGGTCGGCATCAACCTGCTGTTCGGCGGGCTTTCGATGATCGGCATGGCGCTCGCCGCGCGCAACGGTTGACGCCGGAGGGCTCGATTTTCGGGATGACAAGCGGCCGCGCGGCCGCTATAGGATGGGCATGATCAACGCCGCCACCAGCTTTTATTGGTACTTTAGCTACGACAGCTCGCTGGCGGCGGGAGGATCGCGCTCAATCTGACACATTGCAGCAAGATATCCGAACGAGCCGCCAGACCTGGCGGCTTTTTTATTGCCGGCAGGTGCCCACCCAAGAGACCCAGGAGCCCGCCGTGCTGAGCACCACAGACGATCTTCGTATCAAGGAAATCAAGGAATTGAGCCTGCCGGCGGAGGTGATGGGTGAAATCCCCCGCACCCTCACCGCCACCCGTGTGGTGATGGCCGCCCGCAATGCGATCCATGCCATCCTGACCGGCAGCGACGACCGCCTGCTGGTCATCGTCGGCCCCTGCTCCATCCACGATCCCGACGCGGCGGTCGACTACGCCGGCCGCCTCGCCGCCTTGCGCGAGCGCCTCGCCGACCGCCTCGAAATCGTGATGCGGGTCTATTTCGAGAAGCCGCGCACGACCGTCGGCTGGAAAGGCCTGATCAACGATCCCGGCCTCGACAATTCCTTCGACATCAACAAGGGCCTGCGGCTCGCGCGCAGCGTGCTGTCCGCCGTCAACAATCTCGGCCTGCCGGCGGGATGCGAATTCCTCGACATGACGACGCCGCAGTACATCGCCGACCTCGTCGCCTGGGCCGCGATCGGCGCGCGCACCACCGAGAGCCAGATCCACCGCGAGCTGGCCTCCGGCCTGTCGTGCCCGGTCGGCTTCAAGAACGGCACCGACGGCAACATCCGCATCGCCGCTGATGCGGTCAAATCGGCGGCCCACCCGCACCATTTCATGGCGGTGACCAAGGGCGGCCGTTCGGGCATCGCGGCCACAACCGGCAACGAGGACTGCCACATCATCCTGCGCGGCGGCAGCGGCCCCAATTACGACGCCGCCCATGTCGAGCAGGCCGCGGCCGAGCTGATCAAGTCCGGACTGCCGGCGCGGCTGATGATCGACACCAGCCATGCCAATTCGAGCAAGAAGCCGGAGAACCAGCCGTTGGTCGCCGCCGACGTCGGCCGCCAGCTCGCCGCAGGCGAGCAGCGCATCATGGGCGTGATGATCGAGAGTCACCTCATCGCGGGACGCCAGGACGTCAAGCCGGGCGTGGCACTGACCTACGGCCAGAGCATCACCGACGGCTGTATCGGCTGGGACACGACGGTGGAGGTGCTGGAGCAGCTCGCCGAAGCCGTCGCCGCCCGGCGTGCGGCGCTTCGCAACTCTCCGCGTGAGCGCTCGGCGTAACACTCACGACCGATCAAGCGGCGCGCGTCGGGCGCGCCGCAGATCGCGCTCAGCAGCCGCGGCAGATGCCCTTGATCTTGCGATCGAGCTCGCGGTCTTCCTTGGTCGTGCCGCTCATCGAATTGTCCTCGGCCTGCTCGGCCTTCGGCAGGTCGCTGGGGCGCACCTGACGATGGCCGACCGGCGCCTGCGGCGGCATGCCGCTCTTCGATCCGGTGCCGGCGGAGGAGCCGCTGCCGCTCTGCGCCAGCGCGATGCCATCGGTGACGGCCATCAGGAGCCCCATCGCGATCGCAAATTTCTTCATGTTGCTCCTCCGTGTCAGCGGAATCGGCAGGACACTTCATCCCGCGGCGGGCGGATAGAGGTGCGCCTCACCGCAATAGTCAATCACACGATAGCGCGTTTGCGCAGCTGCCGCATGATCCTGCTCAACAGTTTCATCCGCAGTGAGGTATTGCGGCCCCACCGGCGCCTTGCCGTAGCCGCCGGGGATGTCGAGCACGTAGTCGGGCTGGCACAGGCCGGACACCCGGCCGCGTAGCGTTCGAATCAGCGCCTGCCCTTGCGCCAGCGTGGTGCGCAGATGCGCCGTGCCCGGCGCGAGGTCGCCATGGTGCAGGTAATACGGCTTGATGCGGGTCTCGACGAAGCCGCGCATCAGCGCCTCCAGGGTCGCCGCGTCATCATTGACGCCGCGCAGCAGCACCGACTGGCTGACCATGGGAATGCCGGCCTCGATCAGCCGCGCGCAGGCCGCGCGCACCGGCGGACTCAATTCGCGCGGATGATTGGCATGCAGCGCGATCCAGGTCGTTGCGCCCGGCGCCTTCAGCGCGTCAACCAGCGCCGGCGTGATGCGCTGGGGATCGGCGACCGGCAAACGGGTGTGGATACGGACGATCCTGACGTGATCGATGCCGGCGAGATCGGCCATGATCTCCTTCAGCCGCCGCGGCGACAGCATCAGCGGATCGCCGCCGGTGAGGATCACCTCCCAGATCTCGTCATGTGCGCGGATGTAGTCGAGCGCCGCGCGATAGGCCTCCTCCGACAGCGCATTGTCCTTGCCGGGCCCGACCATCTCGCGACGGAAGCAGAAGCGGCAATACACCGCGCAGACATGCACCAGCTTGAGCAGCACGCGATCGGGATAGCGGTGCACGATGCCCGGCACCGGCGCATGCGAATCGTCGCCGATCGGATCGCCGCGCTCGCCAGGCGCGGCCTTCAGCTCATCCGTGCTGGGCACGAACTGGCGCGCGATCGGATCATTCGGATCGTCGACGTCGATCAGGTCGGCGAGATGCGTCGTCACCGCCACGGCATAGCGCTGCGCCACGCGCGCCAGCGCCGGCTGGTCCGCCGCGTCAGCCAGTCCTTGCGCGACGAGATCCTCGGCGCTGCGCAACGTGGTCGGACGTTCGATTCTGTTCATCGCTCACCTGCCGGCGGCGTCCACACCACCTGGTCGATCCTGGTGGCGCCGGCCGCCAGCATCACCAGGCGGTCGAAGCCGAGCGCCACGCCGCTCGCCTGCGGCATCGCGGCCACGGCGGCGAGGAAGTCCTCGTCGAGCGGATAGCGCTCGCCATAGCGGCGCTCCTTCTCGGCCATCTCCTGCTCGAAGCGGCGGCGCTGCTCGGCGGCGTCGGTGAGCTCGCCGAAGCCGTTGGCGAGCTCGACGCCGCAGGCATAGACCTCAAACCGCTCGGCGACGCGGGGGTCGGCCGCCACCCGCGCCAGCGCGGCCTCCGGCGCCGGATATTCATGGAGCACGGTGAGCCGACCCTGCCCGAGATGCGGCTCGACATGCTCGACCAGCACCTTGCTGAACAGGTCCGACCAGGTGTCGTCGTCGCTGATCCGGATCTTGCCGGCGGCGGCCTGGGCCAGCGCCCCACGGTCGCCCGCACCGTCGCGGATGGTCGCGAGCAGGTCGATCCCGGCATGGCGCGCGAACGCGCCGGCAACCGTCAGCAGCTCTGGCTCGGCGAAGGGATCCGCGGTGCGGCCACGGAAGGCGAACCGCCGGATTCCGGTCGCCTGAGCCGCATGGGCGATCACCACGACCGTGTCGGCCATGATCGCGTCGTAGGGCACCTCCGCCCGATACCATTCCAGCATGGTGAATTCCGGCAGGTGCAGGTCGCCGCGCTCGCGGTCGCGGAACACACGGGCGAACTCGAAGATCCGCCGCTCCCCGGCCGCCAGCAGCTTCTTGCAGGCGAATTCCGGCGAGGTTCGAAAATACCGCCGGTGCCGGGTTCCGTCCGGCGCCGTCAGGTCGGTGCGCGGTGCGTGCAGATGGGTCTCGTTGCCCGGCGACACCTGCAGGATGCCGGTCTCGACCTCGGTAAACCCCTGCTCGTCGAACCAGGCCCGCAACGCCCTGGTGATGGCGGTCCGGGCCAGCAGGAACGGCCTGACATCGGCGTGCCGCTGCGGCGACCACCAGGGCGAAGGCGCGGGCTCCCGAGACATCAGGAGGTCGCCCGTTCGGGCCGCAAAAGACTGGCAACCCCGGACAAAATCAGTATGTTGCCGCCCGAAACCGCATTCCGCGTCGCGTGGCGCCCCGGCTTGGTCCGGCGCCCCCTTTTCAGTGTCAGGAAAACAGCTTTGAAAGTCATCGCCAGCTCTATTCGCAAGGGTAACGTCATTGAGCAAGATGGAAAGCTCTATGTCGTCGTGACCGCCGAGAACATCCATCCCGGCAAGGGCACCCCGGTCAGCCAGATCGAAATGCGCCGAATCAGCGACGGCGTGAAGATCTCCGAGCGCTTCAAGACCACCGACCAGGTCGAGAAGGCGACGATCGAGGAGCGCAACTTCACGTACCTCTACGAGGATGCGGACGGCTTCCACTTCATGAACCCGGAGACCTACGACCAGGTCCAGGTGCCGAAGGACGTGGTCGGCAACCAGGCCGCCTATCTCCAGGAGAACATGACGGTCAAGCTGTCGATGCACGACGTGGTCCCGGTGGCGATCACGCTGCCGCAGCGCGTCACGCTCGAGGTCGTCGAGACCGAGCCGGTCACCAAGGGCCAGACCGCGTCGTCGTCCTACAAGCCGGCGGTGCTCTCCAACGGCGTTCGCACCGGCGTGCCGGCGCACATCACGGTCGGCACCCGCATCGTCGTCATGACCGAGGACGGCTCCTACTGCGAGCGCGCCAAGGACTGAGGCATCTCGAGGATCTGACGCCGGGGGGCGCGGGGGATTTGGGGGCACGGGTCATCACACTCATCGCCGCCCTGGCGGCGATTATCACGCTGGCCGCGCCGTCCACGACACGCGCGGCCGATGACTTTGCTCCGCCCGCCCTCACCATCAACCGCGCCGACTGGCGCGCGGCGCTGGAGCAGCTCCGCTCCGAACTCAACGCGGCGCCCGAGGTCGCTGCCGACTTCGCTCTGTCCGCGCACCGGAGCAGCGTTTCGGCCGGCGATGCGCGGCGCAGGCCCGCGCTGGTCCAGCTCAACGGCGTGACCTCGACCATCTTCACGGGGATCGGACGCAGTCCGGTCCCCGTTTTGCTGCCGTTCGACGCCGCGTCCTATCTCGCTGCGCGCCGCAGCGCCGCCATCGCGGCGCGCGATCTGCCGCGCTATCAGGCCGACTTCCAGACCGACCTGTTCGATGCCGGCCCGTCCGGCTACGACGCCGTGTTCTCGCTGCCGCCGGAGACGGCCTCCGGCCTGCCGCCGCGCGTCTTCGCCAAGCCGGTCGAGATCCAGATCACCGGCTCGCTCCTCACCTACGATGTCGCCGATCCCGCCGGCGGCAAGGGCGAAGGCGTCAAGGCGCTGTCAGCGCAATATCCCGATCTGCGCCGCTTCATCCGCGAGGGCTATGTCCGCTACGCCTTCACGCGCTTCGGCGTGCCCTACGTGGTCTCGATCCAGTGCCTGGACAGCGCGCCGCGGCCGCGCCGGCTCGCCTGCCGCGAGGCCTATCCCATCGCCGAACGCTTTCTCAAGGCGCTGCGCATCGCCGGCGGACAGCCGTCGCGAATCCCGCCGGAGATCGCGCCGCTCGCCGCCGAGCGCCCGCTCGCGCTGGATGCCGATTTCACCTATCGGCCTGTTGGCGACATCGTCGCCAACAGCGGCGGACGCGGCCGGAGCGGGCGGGCCGACCGCACCGTCTATTCGCAGATCCGCTATCCGCTGGATGCGCCGGCCTATGTGCATTCGCAGTCGTTCGGCCGCCGGCGCGCGAGCGACAAATTCGACCAGCCATGGAGCCAGTATCCCTGGCGCGACAATTTCTGCGAGGCGCGCAGCTTCAACGTCGGCCAGTGCGCCAGCGGCTTCGGCCATCAGGGCCAGGATCTCAGGCCGGGCGCCTGCCCGGTGCGCCGCGACGGCGCCGACGGCTGCAACCCGTGGCGGCAGCGCGTGCTCGCCGTGCGCGACGGCGTCGTGATCCGCTCGACCCGGCAGCAGGCGGTGACGGTGCAGGTCAACAGCGGCACCGAGCACATCCGCTTCCGCTACATGCACATGAACCCCGCGGCGATGGATGCCGACGGCCTGCTCAACGGCCGCAGCCTTCGCGAGGGCGAGCCGATCGGCGTGGTCTCGAACTATCTCGACCATCCCAACGGCACCACGCGCCATTTGCATTTCGACATCCAGTTGTTCACGCGCGACGGCTGGATCTGGGTCAATCCCTACGTGACGCTGATCACAGCCTATGAGCGCCTGATCGGCGGCCGCGGCCGCGAGGTCGGGCTGGAGGAGATCGCCGCGTCGCCGCCGTCGACGACCGGCGCACTCGGATCGTCACCGCTCGGACCAGCGGCCGACGCCGCCGCAGGGCGCGACCGGAACTGATCGCCGGCGGGCCCGGAACCGAGACCCACCGCTCCGGGTTGTCTGGTCAGGAGGATCGCAGATGATGACAGCCAACCCGCATCGCAGAGCCGGACCCGCGCTCGTTTCAACCGCGATTGCGCTGCTCTGCGTGGGCGCGCTGACGATGCTGGTGCGCGACCGCTGGCATCCGCCGGAAATCAAGTCCGCCGAGGCGGCACGGCATTCGATGACCGGCCAGGTCGCCCGCGCCGCCGGCGCGCGCGTGATGCCGACCGACCCCAGCCTCGCGGTCGAGCCGAAGCCGGAAGGTCCCCAGCGGGCGCAGCCGGCGAATCCGTTTTGAGCGCAGCCCCCTTGCTGATCAGTTCGAGCTGACTGCAAGCGGCATGTGTCTCTTGCAACTCAAGGAGACGGCCAAGGAGCAAGAAGTCACGCCGACCACTTGTCCTCTTCGCGGCGGTGCTCCTCGGCGTTGAGACGATCCGCAATCTCTTGCGCCATCGCCTCGTTCTTCGTCGTTGCGATCGGCTTGCCGTCCTGGCGCTGCACGCGCTCCTTGTCGGCTTCCAGCGGAAAATCCTCCGGCTTGAGCGGTTCGTCCGTCCCGGTCATGCGCGCCTCCTCTGCCTCCCGCGTATAACCCGCCGGGCCGTGCTGCGGTTCCGGACAACTCACGAAGCCGCCCGCACCGGCCGCTCCGCCGGCGTCCAGCGGAAGGCGACGCCATAGCGATTCCAGAGATTGATCACGCCGATCGCCGACGTCAGGAACACCAGCTCCGTTTCCGAGAATTCGGCCCGGGCCTGAGCATAGACCTCGTCGCTGACGCCGCCCTGCAGCGTGGTCAGCGCCTCGGTGAACGCCAGCGCCGCGCGCTCGCGGGCCGAGAATTGCGGCGCCTCGCGCCACACCACGACGAGATTGATCTTGTCGGCGGACACGCCGAGCTTCTCGGCCAGCAGCACATGATGCTGCACACAGAATGCGCAGCCGTTGATCTGCGACGCCCTGATCTTGACGAGTTCGAGCAACTGCTTGTCGAGGCCGGCCTTCGCCGCCTGCTGACTCACCGCAAGGATGGCATCGTAAAGCTCCGGCGCCTGGCTCCGGAACGCGGTGTACTCGCTGCGCGCATGTGACATGTGCCTGTCTCTCATGTTATCAGATGTCTGACAACTTATCAGGGCTCTAATGATATGCGCAAGGCACCGGAATTGACGACCTCGCGAGCGTCGCGAAAGGCTGGCCCCGCGCGTCGGCCCAGGAGTCAAACCCAGACTCGACCCAGGACGGCGGCCCGCCCGCCATCGCCCGGCGAGGGCAAGCGCGGCGAGGATGGCTACCTTGCCTATCTGCTGCGCCAGGCGCAGGCCGCGGCGCGGCTGTCGCTCGACCGCGCGCTCATCGCGACCGGGCTGACGCATCCGCAATTCGTGGTGCTGACGATGCTGAAGGCCTATCCCGGGCTGTCCGGCGCCGACCTCGCCCGCGTCGCGCTGCTGACGCCGCAGACCGTCAACGTGATCATCGGCAATCTCGAACGCGACGGCGCCATCGAGCGCACGCCGCATCCCGTCCATGGTCGGATGCTGCGATGGAGCCTGACGCGCCGCGGGCTGGCGCTGTTGGCCAAGGCGCGCCGGCAGGCCACCATCATCGAGCGCAGGCTTGCCCGCGGCTTGAAACGGAGCGAGCTCGCGACCATCCGCCGCTGGCTGGCGCACGTCGCCGCCGACCTCCACGGCGCCTAGCGGGTTCCCGCCGCTCCCAAGGCTTTGCCGCGCCCCGCCCTGACCGGGTAGACTGGCGCCATGACCCAGCCCGATTCCATGACCCGCCGCGCCTTGCTCCGCTCCGGCTTTGGCGCTGCCGCGCTGCTCGTCCCCGCGCTGCCGGTAGCGGCTGCCCCAGCCGAATTCGAGACCTGGCGCGACGGCTTTCGCGCCCGCGCGCTTGCCAAGGGCATCTCGCACGCCACCTGGACCCGCGTCATGGCACGGCTCGAGCCCGACATGACCGTGTTCAAGGAGATGCGCAACCAGCCGGAGTTCAAGGAGCAGCTCTGGCAATACATCAACCGTCGCGTCTCCGACTGGCGCGTCATCAACGGCAAGATCGCGCTGCAGAAGAACGAGGCGCTGTTCGCCCGCATCGAGAAGGACTTTGGCGTCGAGCGCGGTACGCTTCTCGCGCTGTGGGGCGTCGAGTCCGCGTTCGGCGATCCCCTGGTGCAGCAGAACCACATGCGCCCGGTGTTTCCGGCGCTCGCCGCGCTCGCCTGGAACGAGCCGCGGCGCAAGGCCTATTGGGAGACCGAGCTCACCAATGCGCTGAAGATCGTCGACCGCGGCTGGAGCACGCCGGAGGAGATGCGCGGCTCCTGGGCCGGCGCCATGGGTCACACGCAATGGATGCCCGAGGTCTGGCTCAATGTCGGCTTCGACTATGACGGCGACGGCAAGATCAACCCGTTCGGCCGGCCCGACGACGCGCTCGGCTCGACCGCGCGCTATCTCGTCAACCGCGGCAAATATCACCGCGGCGAGCACTGGGGCTACGAGGTGCGCGCGCCCGGCAACATGTCTGGCAGTCGCAGCTATGCGGCGTGGCAGGCGGCCGGCGTCACCCGCGCCGACGGCCAGCCGTTCCCGCAGCCCAGTGCGTCAGCGCAGCTCTGGATCCCGGTCGCAGGCGGCCCCGCCTTCCTGCTCGGCCCGAACTTCTACTCGGTGAAGTCCTACAATCCGGCCATGAGCTACGCGCTCGCGATCTGCCATCTCGGCGACCGCATCCTGGGGGCACCGCCGTTCCTGCAGCCCTTCCCCGGCTCCGAGCGCGCGCTGACCTTGGCCGAGGTGCAGGAGATGCAGAAGCGCCTGACCGCAGCCGGCTTCGACACCGGCGGCACCGACGGCCGCGTCGGCAACGACACCATGAAAGCGATCCGCGACTTCCAGGCCAAGGCCGGCCTCCAGCCGGCCGACGGCTATGGCGGGCTCAAGGTGCTGGCGAAGCTGCGGCAAGGCGGCTGACGGCCGTCCGCGCGGGTCGGATCGCGCATACGTGCTTACCGCTCGCCGCACGAATTCATCGGGATCAGGAACCTATCGACCGGAGTGAGCAATGACGATGATCGTGGCCGAGCGCACCTACCGGAATGTGGCGACAGGCAACGATGTCGCCGCGCGGGTGTTCCCGCCCGAACGGGTCGACGACTTCGAGTGGCGCTGCAGGATTGCCATCGAGGGGTTGGAGAGCCCCGTCGACAAGTGGATCAGCGGTGTCGACTCGTTTCAGTCGCTGTGTCTGGGGCTGAAACTCCTCTGCAGGCTGCTTACGGAGGACGAGGGGAGCCTCGCCTTCCTCAATGGAGACCCCGGTGACGTCGATGTCCCGCTGATCGCAGACTGCTGCTTTCCGCAAACGCGGACCGAGGCTTTGCGCTTCATCACCGAGCGCGACCGCGAGCTGCTCGACGCCCTGCCTGGTCCGATCCCGTCGGTGCCGCCGGAAAATGTACCCGAGACGAAATTGACCGAGGTCGTCGCCGAGCGTGTGCTGCGCGATGTGACGACGGACACCGCCGTCGTCGCCAGACTGTCCGCGCCCAGACGGGCCGGACCGAGATCCTGGTACTGTGACATTGAAATTCGCGGCTTGGGCAACCCGTTCGAAATGGCCATCTCCGGCGTGGATTCGTTCCAGGCCTTGTATCTGGGCCTTTACCGGACCTGCGTCCATCTGGAGAAGCACGAGCATCACCTGGCCGATGCCGTGGACGGCGCACCGGCGGGAGACGCCAATCTTCCCTTCATCTCGTTCTGTCCGCCCGAGGCGAAGCAAGAGGTCCATCGCTACATGCACGACAAGCTCACGACGGAGGCCCGGCCGTAGCGACGGCGCGGAGTACGACGACCACTGGTCGTTGTTCGCGATGACGGAGGGCTGAGGGCCTCCTCGATTGCGGCCACGGTCACACCTTGGCCGCCCACACGCCGGCTTGACTTCGGTGCCCTAGCTCTGGGCGGCGAATACGAATTGCGGGGATTGTTTGTAGGTTCCCTGAACTACACCATGGGAACTCAAACTTCATAGGACAGTCGTATTGTCCAACTGGACACAATTTACCCATTCTTTTGATCTGATTTCGAGCATCTGACGGCATGTTTATCAGTATGCGTGTGTACATCAACTAACAACGGAGCGACGCCATGCGTGTCGCGTTGATCCTCATCGTCATGGCAACCATGACGTCTCCATCGCAAGCGTCTCCTTCGTGTATGAACAAGAGCGAGGCGCGTCATCACTTCGGTTCGGTGCATATTTACTGGCATGGCTCAAACCACTGTTGGGACGCCACACCAATGACGAGGCGCCGCCACATAGCGAGAGTTGAACGCCAAACTGCCGAGCGCAAGCTGCAGAAGGAGCAGCCGCCGCATTGGCGCGACGCGCGATCGGAAATGTTGGCCGCCGCCCGGCCGTTTGAGCCGAGCACTGAATCAGACGACCCGCCCGAGACGACGATGACCAGATCCAACTGGTCAGCGCGGTGGATCGATGTCGCGCAAGTTGGTCCAGTGTCTCTACCCCAGAGCCTCCCCGCCTCCATACCCGCAGCGTCAAATTCCAAACATCAGGCCGAATCCGGCGCGGAGTCTTATGGCGTCGCCCTGATCGTTGTAGGCTCAATGTTGCTGCTTATCGTTGTCGTCGGATTCATGTTCCGACCTGGCGATACGCGCATAGGAGTGATGTTCGCGGCCGTGCACCGCCGAATGTACTCTTGAGTTCGTGGCCGCTCGCAAGTTCTCTCCGACCACGACACGCTGCCACCGACTGGATCACGATTTGGCCGTCGCCTCGCGGTGGCCGGACCTCGACGCCCGCGCCTTGGGCTGCGACGCGCTCGCCGCCTTCACGCGGATGCGCACCGAGCCGCCGCCCTTGGACTGTTCCTCGATCTCGAAGCCGCCCGTCTTGCGCACGAGGTCGCTGAGCTTGCGGCAGCCATAGGTGCGTGGATCGAAGTCGGAGACCAGGTTGGAGAGCTGCTTGCCGACCTCGCCGAGCGCGACCCAGCCGTCCTCGCTCTCCATCTGCGTGATGACCTTCTTGATCATCGGCGTCGCCGCGCTGATCGGCAGCAGCGACTTCGGCGCCGCAGCGCTGTCCGCGTCCTTGCTGCTCGCCGCGTCGCTGCGCAAATTCTCCGTGTAGATGAACCTGCGGCAGGCCTGCCGAAAGCTCTCCGGCGTCTTCTGCTCGCCGAAGCCGAACACGTCGATGCCCTGCTCGCGGATGCGCGCCGCCAGCCGGGTGAAGTCGCTGTCGGACGACACCAGGCAGAAGCCGTCGAAGCGTCCGCTATGCAACAGGTCCATCGCATCGATCACCAGCGTGATGTCGGAGGCGTTCTTGCCGGTCGTGTAGGCGAACTGCTGCTGCGGCACGATCGCGTGGCGCGCCAGCGTATCGGCCCACGGCCTCGAGCGCGGGCTGGAGAAGTCGCCATAGATCCGGCGCACGCTCGCCTCGCCGATCTTGGCGATCTCCTCGAACAGCCCGTCGACGATCTTGGCGGAGGCATTGTCGGCGTCGATCAGGACGGCCAGACGCGGCGAGCGGGGTTCGGACGGCATCAGATGGTCCTTGAGTAGGCCTTGGTCTCATTCCTTATACGCGGGCCGACGTCCATTCGAATGATTTTCTTGAGGCGAATGACGAGACTCGCGATGCGCGACAGGGCGCGGCCACGCGAGGCGCGGCGTGCAGAGGCCACAGAGATATGCGCTGCTGCGCCCCCCACCATTCGTATACGAACAAATTCCGGGTTCCCGGCCTGTTCTGGCGATCGTTTTCACCTTCCCTTAATTTGGGTCGCACAACGATGCGCCCACCCAACGATGGGATCTGCGGCAGATGATCAAGGAAGGCACTTATTCGGCCTGGTTCAGGACCCCCAAAGGCCAGGGAACCGGGATCGTCGAGCTGGTGGGCGGCAAGGTGTGCGGCGGCGACACCGTGCTGAGCTATGCCGGAAGCTACGAGGCCCATGGCGATCGTTTCACCGCCATCATCAAGACGAAGCGCCATGCCCCGGGACAGCCGTCGTTGTTCGGCCCGGACGAGCTGACGCTCAGCCTCGAAGGATGCTGCAGAGGCACGCCCGTCACGTGCACCGGTTATGCCGCGGAAGCACCCGACGTGCCGTTCGAGGCGTTGCTGCTGTTCTCGGCGTCCGACGACGCCCCATCTCCCCCCGCGCCCCGGCCGACGGCAAAATTCAGTCCCGATCATCTGCCGAAGCCGTCCTGGCGCTAGCATCCGACGCGATTGACGTCATCCTTTCCCCTGGGAACCGAACGCCTACGCGGTCGCCAGCGGCAGCTTGCGTTCGGCCACGATCCGCACCGGCGGAAACACGACGCAATCAATCGCATCGGAGGTTGATCGCCAGGGCCATCGACGTCCTGCTCAAGGAACCGACGCGCTGATCTTGCCCACGAGATCGAGGAAGCGCTGCGTTCGGACGCCTGTCCGATTCACGGCCAGATCGACCAACTCGACGACCACCAGGTGCTTCGAGGGAACGACCACGATCTGCTGTCCGCCGTAGCCGGAGGCAAAATAGCCGCTGATGCCGGATCGGACGCTGCTGAAGGTCCACCAGAGATAGCCGTAACCCCGTCCGGGCTGCTCGGTGTCCGAGAGACGGCTGGTCGATTCCGTCACCCATGTCGGCGGGATCAGTTGAGCCCCATTCCAGCGTCCGCCGTTCAGGAACAGCAGGCCAAACCTCGCCAGGTCTCGCGCGCTCATCCGAAACACATAGGCCGGATGCGACGAGGAGGCTTCCTTCACGTACACGCCGTCTGCGGCGGAGAAATCCTCCATCCCGATCGGCCGGCCGATCCGTCTGTCGAAGCTTGCGAACACGTCGTCGACGGACTGCCGATAGATCGTGCCGAGCGCGTTGAAATCCCAGTTGTTGTAGTACCAGAAACTGCCCGGCGGATGGCTCTCGCGCGCCGGCCGCCTCTGCTTCATCTGCCCCGTCTCATAGGACGCGAGATGATAGACCCCGGAGCGCGCCATCAGTAGCTGACGCACCGTCGCGGTCTGCTCGGCCGGCGAAAGCCCCGGCGGAACGTCGTCGATCTCGAGCGCGGCAAGCGTGCTGTCGAGGTTGATCCGGCCGGCTTCGACGGCGATGCCATACAACGCGCTGAGCAGACTCTTGCGCACGGACCGGACATTGACCTTCGCACCGAGATCGCCGAACGAGGCAACAATGTCGTCGTCCCTCACGACCATGATCGCTGTCGGCTTCTGTTCGACCGCAAACTCCTGCACCTCGCGTGCGATCGGTGCAGACCAGGGCGTCGCGTCCGGGCTTGCCGTCCGCCAATGCAGTCCCGGCTCGGCCTGAGCCCAGGACCAACCCATCGCAAGGATTGCCAGCACGGCAAGCGGACGTCGCATTGGCACGTTCATTCCCGTCTCGACAAAACCGATGTCGAGAATGCTAGAGCAAGACCGACGGACGGTACAGAGGTCACCGGCCATCGATGTCTCTGTCTGCATGGCCGCGGATCTCCACTGCTCGATGACGCAACATGCCCCGTTGCAATTTTTTTATTTTCACCCGCAGCATCAGCCAGATGGCCGCCGCAGCCAGCCCCGCCCTCAAACTTTCCGCTTGCTTTTGTTCCGAAAATCGGAAATAACATCCGCATCCCGTCCTCATGAGAGGGACGTTTCGCGATCGTCATGAACGTGGAGGGCGGGATGCGGTGGCCGCGATCGTGTTGCAGCGTGCTCGATGTACGCGGACGAACGGCAGGTTGCGGACGTGAAATCGCGTGGTCCTGGCGCCCCGATGCTGGCGCCAAGCTCTTGGGAGATGATGATCCCGGGGGCGACGGTGGCTAACAAGCCGGACACCGGGGAGATCGCGTATAAGCGTTAAGACCTCCGCGCAGGGAATGCCGGTTGAAACGGCTTTGCCTGTGGTAACTGCCGCCTGCTTTTTGTTTGCAGGCGGGCCATGGGTGAGGCCTTCACCCGGCATTCCCTGCGCCCTCTCTTCTCTGATGAGGGTATCGATCCAGCATCACTCGGGCGCAGATGCGCGGCGGGATTACAAAGACTTGCCCTGCAATGAGACACGCGACGGCCACCCCGCACTCCGCTGTCGTCCCGGCCTCCGCGCCGGGACCCATACCCACCGGGAGCAGTTTGAAGCACGATCGGAGTGGGCATCTCGTCCTCACAACATCTGCTGCAGCGTATGGGTCCCGGATCGGCGCTTCGCCGACGCGAGCGTCGTCGAAGCTTGTCCGGGACGACAGCGGTGTTGGGGCTGCTACCTGATCATCGCCGGCCCATGGTCCGGCACGGCGACATCGAGCACGCGCAGTTGCACGCGCTCGACACCCTGGTAGCGGTCGACGGTGAGGGTGCCGGCGACGTGCAGGATCTGGCCGCGATGCTGAACCAGGGCGTTGCCGAGCTTCTGGCCCACGCTGCGGAATGCGATCGCATTCACGGCGGCGCCGTCGCCGGATTTGAAGCGCAGCTTGAGATGCGCCTGCCCGACCTCGTCGGCGTAAACCAGCTGATGCGACGGCAGCGCCACGATGGGCTCGGGATTGCCGCTGCCGAAGGGACCGGCGCGATTGAGCGTCGCGACCAGCTCGGGTGTCGCGGCGCGCGCGCTGATGGCGCCGTCGATCAGGATCTCGTTGACGTGACGTGCGTCGGCGACGTCGGCGGCGAGCGCGCTTTCGAGAAAGGCGCGAAACTCGGCCAACCGCTCCTTGCGCAAGGTGACGCCGGCGGCCATCGCGTGCCCGCCGCCCTTCATAAGGATGCCCTGCTCCACGGCGTGGCGGACGGCCTTGCCAAGATCGACGCCCGGAATCGAGCGGCCCGACCCGGTGCCGATGCCGCCCGGCTCGAGCGCGATCGCAAACGCCGGCCGGGCAAACTTTTCCTTGAGCCTGGATGCGACCAGCCCGACCACGCCGGGATGCCAGCCTTCGGATGCGGTCACGATGACGGCGCCCTTGTCCTCCAGCCCGAGCGAGGCCAGCGCCTCCGCTTCGGCCTGCGCTTCGGCCTGCTGCTCGATGATCCGGCGCTCGCTGTTGAGCCGATCGAGCTCGGCGGCGATGCGCGCGGCTTCGGAGATATCGCTTTCCAGGAGCAGGCGCACGCCGAGATCGGCGCGGCCGATGCGCCCGCCGGCATTGATGCGCGGTCCCAGCATGAAGCCGAGATGCCAGGCTTCGGGCGGACCGTTGAGCCGGGCGACATCCATCAGCGCGGTGTGCCCGACATGGTCGCGCCGGCGCATCGCGATCAGGCCCTTGGCGACGAAGGCGCGGTTGAGCGCGATCAGCGGCGCGACGTCGGCGACGGTGCCGAGCGCGACGTGATGCAGCATGCTGAGCAGATCCGGCTCCGGGCGCGTGCTGCTCCAGAAGCCGCGGCCGCGCAGCTCGCGATTGACCGCAACCAGCGTGACCAGCGTCAGCCCGACCGCGGCGAGATAGCCGAGGCCGGAAAGATCATCCGGCCGGTTCGGATTGACCAGCGCCTCGACCTCCGGCAGCTCCTCGCCGCATTGATGGTGATCGATCACCACCACGGACATGCCGAGCCGCCGCGCCTCCGCCAGCGGCTCGAGGCTGGTGGTGCCGCAGTCGACCGTCACGAGCAGCGTCGCGCCCTTGCTGGCGAGCGCCCGGATGGCGTCGACGTTCGGGCCGTAGCCTTCGAAGATGCGGTCGGGAATGTGGATCAGCGGATCGAGCCCGCAATGGCGCAGATGCCAGGCGAGCAGCGCCGCCGAGGTCGCGCCGTCGACATCGTAGTCGCCGAAGATCGCGACCTTCTCGCCCTTGACCGCGGCGTCGGCAATGCGCTGCGCCGCCGCCTCCATCTGCGTCACCGTGAACGGATCCGGCATCAGCTTGCGGATGGTCGGATCGAGGAAGTCGTTGACCGCGTCGATCTCGACGTCACGCCCGGCGAGCACGCGCGCCAGCATCTCGGGCAACTGATAGCGCTGCACCATCGCAAGCGCGCGCGCCGCGCCGCGCGCATCCAGCCGGTCGCGCCACAATTTGTTGGTCAGCGACAGCCGCACGCCCAGGAACGCCTGCGGGGCGCTCAGGGGCAGTGCAAGGGCGGATGGTGCCATGATGCGCGGGGCCTCGCTTGCAGCGCAGCGATTCGAAATGGACGCAGTCGAATCTACAGCAACTGGCCTGCCTCAGCAGGTTCCATCCATGAAACCCACCAGAATCGTCCCAGAACTTGGCGGAACTCACAGGAAATCAGGGAAATGCCGCCATATACGGCTGGTTGCCTAAAATTAGAGCTGCGTTCGATGGAGTGCATTAAACAGCCATTAGGCGAACTCCGTAACATTTCAATCAATTATTACGTCCGATTTGTCCGCCCTCTTCGTGCCGACCAGGAGGCGCGGCAACATGGAGTTCATTGCCGATGCTGACCGCGCCCGAGTTGAAGACGCAGCCCTCCGCCGCTCCGGCACAAACGACTCCCAAGGATGACGAGACCGACGTCTCGGCGCTGATCGCGCGGCTCACCGGCGAGGTCAATCAGATCGCCTGCGAGAAGACCAAATCGATCCAGCAGATCACCAACCAGATGAAGATGCTGGCGCTGAACGCGCTGATCGAGAGCTCGCGGGTCGGCGCGCAAGGCGCAGGCTTCGCCGTGGTGGCCCAGGAGGTGCGCGCCGTCGGCCAACTCGTCGAGACCATCGCGCGCGAGCTGGAGGGCCAGCTCACGACGCGCACCGGCAATCTGAAGAGCTCGATCGAGCGCATGACCGAACGCGCCCGCGGCGAGCGCATGGTCGATCTGGCGCTGAACGCGATCGAACTGATCGACCGCAATCTGTATGAGCGGACCTGCGACGTCCGCTGGTGGGCGACCGACTCCGCCGTGGTCGATTGCGCCGCCGCGCCCGATGCCGCCCGCGTCACGCACGTCTCCGAACGGCTCGCGGTGATTCTCTCCGCCTACACCGTCTATCTCGATCTGTGGCTGTGCGATCCGAGCGGCAAGGTGATCGCCAACGGCCGCGCCGACCGCTTCAACGTCGTCGGCCAGAGCGTCGCCGACACCAAATGGTTTCGCGAGGCGCGGGGCTTGCGCTCGGGCGACGACTACGTCGCCGGCGACGTCGAGTGCCAGCCGCTGCTCGGCAACGCCCAGGTCGCGACCTATTGCGCCTCGGTGCGCGAGGACGGCAAGGCCCATGGCAAGCCGCTTGGCGTGCTCGCGATCCATTTCGATTGGGAAGCGCAGGCGCGCGCCATCGTTCAGGGCGTGCGCGTCAGCGAAAGCGACAAGCCCCGCGTGCTGCTGGTGGATTCCAATCTGCGCGTGATCGCATCCTCGGACGGTCAGGGCATTCTCAGCGAGCGCGTTTCGCTGAAGCTCGATGGCAAACGCAGCGGCTTCTATCAGGACATCTCCGGGCGCATGGTCGCGTTCCACGCGACGCCCGGTTACGAGACCTACAAGGGGCTCGGCTGGTATGGCGTGATCGTGTCGGGTGCGTGAGGCAGGAGGATCAGCAGCCGAGCCGGTCGGCGATGCCGCCGAAATCATCGGCGACGATGTCCCAGGCGCCGGTGGCCTCGAAGTCGCGGCTCTGCAGCGGGCCGTATTCGGTGGGGCGGGCGACGAAGGCGGTCTTCAGTCCGTAGCGTTGCGCCGCCTCGAGATCATTGTTGTGCGCGGCGACCATCATCACCTCGCCGGGCGCAAGACCGAGCAGACGCGCGGCGCCGAGATAGGTCTCGGGGTCGGGCTTGTAGTGCTGGAACAGCTCGGCGGAGAGAACGAGGTCCCACGGCAGACCCGCGAACTTCGCCATGTTGGTGAGCAGCGCGACATTGCCGTTGGAGAGCGGCGCGATGATGTATTTGGACTTCAGCCGGGTCAGCCCGGCGACGCTGTCGGCCCACGGATGCAGCCGGTGCCAGCCGCGGGTGAGATGATCGAGATCGGCCTCGGTCAAGCCGGTGATGCCGAGCTGGGCAACGAGCGTCTCCAGCGAGCGCCGGTGCAGCACGTCGAGGATGACGTAGCCGCGCTCCGGGTGCCTGCGGACCTCGTCCATCGAGCCGACATAGAGCCCGCGCCAGCCATCGACCAGCGCGGTCCAGTCGCCCTGGATGCCGCGGGTCTTCGACCACGCGGTGAAGTCGTTGATCAGGCTGGTGCGCCAGTCGACGACGGTGCCGAACACATCGAACACCAGCGCCTTGACCATGGACAGGTCGGACATGCTGAGCCGCTCTCCAATTTCGTCATTCCGGGATGCGCGCACGGCGCGCAGACCCGGAATCTCGCGCCACGATCTCGAGATTCCGGGGTCACGCTCCGCGTGTCCCGGAACGACTGTGCTGGATCAGTCGAGGTGGAACTTCGCCAACTGGCGGTGCTCCGCGCGGATGTAGCGCACCGTGCCGGTGACCGAGCGCATCACGACGGTCTCGGTTTCGATCACGCCGTCCTTGCGGAACTTGACGCCGGAGAGCAGCGAGCCGGTGGTGACGCCGGTGGCCGCGAACAGACAGTCGCCGCGGGCCATGTCCTCGATGCCGTAGATCATCTTGGGATCACCGACGCCCATCTTGTGGGCGCGCTCGCGCTTCTCCTCGGTGTCGAGGATCAGGCGGCACTGCATCTGGCCGCCAATGCAGCGCAGCGCCACCGCGGCCAGCACGCCTTCCGGCGCGCCGCCGGTGCCGAGATACATGTCGACGCCGGTGTTGTCGGGATCGGCACAGTGGATCACGCCGGCGACGTCGCCGTCAGTGATCAGGCGTACCGCAGCGCCGGTCGAGCGGACGCCCTGAATGATGTCGGCGTGGCGCGGACGGTCGAGCACCAGCACCGTGATCGCGCCGGGCTCGACGCCCTTGGCCTTGGCGAGCCGGCGCACGTTGTCGGCCGGCGTCGCGTCGATGTCGACGACGCCCTTGGCGTAGCCGGGGCCGACCGCGATCTTCTGCATGTAGACGTCGGGGGCATGCAGCAGCGTGCCGCCATCGGCCATCGCCATGGTCGCGATCGCGCCCGGCATGTTCTTGGCGCACAAGGTCGTCCCCTCGAGCGGGTCGACCGCAATGTCGACCTTGGGCCCGGCATTGAGGCCGACCTTCTCGCCGATATAGAGCATGGGCGCCTCGTCGCGCTCGCCCTCGCCGATCACGACCGTGCCCTCGATCGGCAGCTTGTTGAGCTCGCGGCGCATCGCATCCACGGCCGCCTGGTCGGCCGGCTTTTCCTGGCCGTGGCCGCGCAACCGCGCCGCCGACACCGCCGCCCGTTCGGTCACGCGCACCAGCTCCAGCGTCAGGATGCGCTCGAGCAGCAATTGTTGCGGGACAGAAATCTGCGTCGACATCGATCAACTCCTCAAGACGTCAAGGCGGACATCCGCCATCAAAATCTACCGCTCGCACGCCGCCCCCCTGGGCGGCATCCGGGTCAGGCGGTCGGCACGAACGGCCGCTCTCCGCCTGTCTATTCTCCCGGTTTGAGCATGAACCTATACCAAACGCCACGCGTTTGTTTGAGCAGGGACAAGTGGTTCCCTGGGCATCATGCGCTAGTTCTTCTCGATCCGGATCACCTGCGGCTTGCCGCTGATGACCTTGTCGCGCTGCACCGCCTGGAGCGCGCGATGCACGGCGTCCTCGTGTGTCGCATAGGTGATCAGGATGACCGGCACCGGCGCAGACTTGCCGGCCGTCTTCGCCGGCTCGCTGCCATTGGGATGGCGCTGCACGATCGATTCGATCGAGATCTTCTGCTCGGCGAGCCGGGTGGCGATGGTCGCGGCCGTGCCGGCATGGTCACGCGCCATCAGGCGGATGTAATAGCCACCCTCGTGCCGCTCCATCGGCGCCTTCTCGGTCGCCTGCAGCCTGTCGACCGGACGCCCGAACGGCGCGGCGCGGATGCCGCGCGCAACGTCGGCAATGTCGGCAACGACAGCGGACGCCGTCGCGGCGCCCCCTGCTCCCGGACCGACCAGCGTGATCGGCGGGATACCGTCGCCGTCGATCGTGACCGCGTTGGTGACGCCCATCACCTGGGCGATCGAGGAGGATTTCGGCACCATCGTCGGGTGCACCCGCTGCTCGATGCCCTTGGCGGTGCGGACGGCAACGCCAAGCAGCTTGACGCGGTAGCCGAGCTCCGCCGCCGCGCGCAGGTCCTCCGGCGCGATCGAGGAGATGCCTTCGACATAGACCGAGTTCTGCGCCACCTGGGTGCCGAAGGCGAGGCTCGCCAGGATCGCGAGCTTCTGCGCGGTGTCGTGGCCATGGATGTCGAACGACGGATCGGCCTCGGCATAGCCGAGACGCTGGGCGTCCTTCAGACATTCGTCGAACGACAGCCCCTCCTGCTCCATCCGAGTCAGGATGTAGTTGCAGGTGCCGTTGAGGATGCCATAGACGCGGCTGATGCCGGTGCCGGTGAGTCCTTCGCGCAGGGTCTTGACCACCGGAATGGCCGCGCCGACGGCGGCTTCGAAGTTCAGCGCACCGCCATGCTTCTCGGCCGCCCTGGCGAGCTTCAGGCCATGCTTGGCGATCAGCGCCTTGTTGGCGGTCACCACCGACTTGCCGGCCTTGAGAGCGGTGTCGATCGCCGACAGCGCGGGATCGCCGGCGCCGCCCATCAGCTCGACCAGGCAGTCGATTTCGGGATCGCTCGCCAGCGCGATCGGATCCTTGGCCCATTTGATCCCGGACAGATCGATGCCGCGCTTCTTGGCCTTCGACCGCGCCGTCACGGCGACGACCTTCACCGGGCGCCCCGTGCGTTCGGTGAGCGCGCGTCCCTCACGCTCGATGAGACGAACGACCTCGACACCCACGGTGCCGAGGCCCGCGATGCCCACTCTCAGGGGTGCGACCATGGAATCAAAGAACCTGTCGAAAAGAAAGTACGGGAGGGCTCAGCGCCGGTTGGCGATGGGAACGACGTTGTGCAACGTTTCGATCCCGCTTTCAAGGAAGCGGCGGACGCCGCGCGCGGCCTGCCGGATGCGCTGCTCGTTCTCGACCATCGCGATGCGGACATAGCCTTCGCCATGCTCGCCGAAGCCGACGCCCGGCGACACCGCGACGCCGGACTTCTCGACCATGAGCGTCGCGAACTGCATGCTGCCGAGGCTCTTGAACTTCTCTGGCAAAGGCGCCCAGGCGAACATCGACGCCTCCGGCGACGGAATCTCCCAGCCGGCCCGGCCGAACGCCTCGACCAGCGTGTCGCGGCGCTTGCGGTAGACGTCGCGCATCTCGCGAATGCAATCGTCGGGACCGTTCAGGGCAGCCGTGGCCGCGACCTGCACCGGCGTGAACGCGCCGTAATCGAGATAGGATTTCACGCGCGCGAGCGCCGCGATGATGCGCTCGTTGCCGACGGCAAAGCCCATGCGCCAACCGGCCATCGAATAGGTCTTCGACATCGAGGTGAACTCGACCGCGACATCCATCGCGCCAGGCACCTGCAGCACCGACGGCGGCGGGTTCTTGTCGTCGAAATACACCTCGGCATAAGCGAGGTCCGACAGGATCAGGATCTCGTGCTTCTTCGCGAATGCGACGAGGTCGCGATAGAAGTCGAGGCTCGCGACATAGGCGGTCGGGTTGCTCGGATAGCAGACGATCAGCGCAAGCGGCTTCGGGATGGAATGAATGATCGCGCGCTCGGCCGCCTCGAAGAACTGCGGCGTCGGCTCGGAAGGCACCGACCGGATCACGCCGCCCGCCATCAGGAAGCCGAAGGCATGGATCGGATAGCTCGGATTGGGGCAGAGAATGACGTCGCCCGGCGCGGTGATCGCCTGCGCGACGTTGGCAAAGCCTTCCTTGGAGCCGAGCGTCGCCACGATCTGGGTGTCGGGATTGAGCTTCACCCCGAAACGGCGATCGTAATAGGCGGCCTGCGCCCGGCGCAGTCCGACGATGCCGCGCGAGGCCGAATAGCGGTCGGTCCGCGGCTTGCCCAGGGTCTCTCTGAGCTTCTCCAGCACGTGCGGCGGCGCCGGCAGATCCGGATTGCCCATGCCGAGATCGATGATGTCGGCCCCGGCGTTCCGCGCGGCCGCCTTGGCCCGGTTGACCTGCTCGAACACGTAAGGCGGCAGACGGCGGATGCGATAGAAATCTTCCATGGGTCTCTCGGCTCCGGCAACCGGGGGCGGATTCGCCAGCAGAGCTGGCGCTGCGGCGGCGCACGCCATGCCTTGAAACCGGTGCTGGATCAGGAGCTTAGCACGGGCTCGCGGCTTGGCTGGCAACGACACGCGGAGGTGTTGATTCCGGTTGTTTTATCATGGCCGCCGCGCCGCGCCAGACAATTACGCCGCTCCGGGCGGCCGATCGCCCAGCCCTTGTCCCTGGCCGATCATTTGGGCCTGGTGCTGGTGCCCGCCGAGGCTTGGCGGTCGCGCGCCGCGAGCAGCTCCTTTTCGATCTTGTCGCGCTCCTGCGGCGAGATGATCGGCGCATCGCGGTCGCGCGGCACGTCGTTGACGGGCAGATACCCGCCCGGCTCCTTGGGCCGGGCGATCGCATCCGCGTCGAGCGAAGGCATGTCCGCTATTGGACTGGAGCACCCGGCAAGCGCGAGCGCGCCGAACACAACGAGCCCCGCAACAAGGGCGCGCCGTCCCGAACTCCAGCCTCGCCCCTGCGTCCCCACGCGCACGTCCCTCAGCCCCCAACTTCCAGTCGACGGTCCCCGGCCCGACCGCAACGCGGCGCATTTTGCCGCAGCACAACCAATTGTCACTCGAAACGTGACCGGCTTGAACAGGAATTTCATCCAGCTACGTGATCATGATGTCGGAAGCGAGAGATTTTTTCGCAACGCAACAATCAGAAATCGAATTTGCCGCAAACTCGCGGATTATTGATCTCGCTCGGTGACGAAACGGTCCCGACGCGATAGTGTGATCCAGCCATGACCGACGTTCAGAACAGCAGCAATCCAGAAAAAACATTCGATGCGGAAGCGTTCGCGATGAACATCGCGAAAGCCATGGAAAGCAGCGGCAAGGCGCTCTCGGCCTACCTGAAGCCGCGCGAGACGGGCGAAGTTCAGGACCGGCCACCAACCGAATTGACCGAAGTCGTCAAATCCTTCACCGCCGTCGCCGACTACTGGCTGTCGGACAAGGATCGCGCCAGCGACATCCAGACCAAGATCGCCAAGGGCTATCTCGATTTGTGGGGCTCGGCCGCGCGCCGTCTCGCCGGCGAAGACGCACCCCCGGCCATTTCGCCCTCCCCGCGCGACAAGCGCTTCGCCGATCCGGAATGGAAGTCGAACCAGTTCTTCGATTTCGTGATGCAGGCCTATCTGCTGACGACGCAGTGGGCGCAGGACCTTGTCCACAATGCCGAGGGCCTCGATCCGCACACGCGCAAAAAGGCCGAGTTCTACGTCAACCAGATCACCAATGCGCTGGCGCCCTCGAATTTCGTCCTGACCAATCCGGAGGTGCTGCGGCAGACAGTAGCGTCGAGCGGCGATAATCTTGTGCGTGGCATGCAGATGCTCGCGGAGGACATCGAGGCCGGCAAGGGCTCGCTGAAGATCCGCCAGTCCGACCCGGCCAATCTCGAGGTCGGCGTCAACATGGCGACGACGCCGGGCAAGGTGATCTTCCAGAACGAGATGATGCAGTTGATCCAGTACGCACCGTCGACGGAGAACGTGCTGCGCACGCCGCTGCTGATCGTGCCGCCCTGGATCAACAAGTTCTACATCCTCGATCTGCGCCCCGAGAAATCCTTCATCAAATGGTGCGTCGATCAGGGCCTCACGGTGTTCGTGATCTCCTGGGTCAATCCCGACAAGAAGCTCGGGACCAAGACCTGGGAAGACTACATGAAGGAAGGTCCGCTCACCGCGATGGATGTCATCGAGAAGGTGACGGGTGAGATGAAGGTGCACACGCTCGGCTATTGCGTCGGCGGCACCATGCTCGCGACCACGCTGGCCTGGCTCGCCGACAAGCGCCGCCAGCGCGTGACCTCGGCGACCTTCCTCGCCGCCCAAGTCGACTTCACCCATGCCGGCGATCTGCTGGTGTTCGTCGACGAGACGCAGATCTCGGCGCTCGAGCGCGACATGCAGGCCTCGGGCGTGCTCGAGGGCAGCAAGATGGCGATGGCCTTCAACATGCTGCGCTCGAACGACCTGATCTGGTCCTATGTCGTCAACAACTACCTGAAGGGCCAGCCGCCGCAGGCATTCGACCTGCTGCACTGGAACTCGGACGCCACGCGGATGTCGGCGGCGAACCATTCCTACTACCTGCGCAACTGCTATCTGGAGAACCGGCTGACGCAGGGCACGATGGTGCTGGACAACACGCTGCTGGATCTCTCCAAGGTGAAGGTGCCGGTCTACAACCTCGCCACCCGCGAGGACCACATCGCGCCCGCCGACTCCGTGCTGTACGGATCGCAATTTTTCGGCGGTCCGGTGAAGTACGTGCTTTCGGGCTCGGGCCACATCGCCGGCGTCGTCAATCCGCCCTCCTCTGGCAAGTATCAGTATTGGACCAATGACCAGATCCACGACATCTCGCTGAAGGACTGGATGAAGGGCGCGCAGGAGCACAAGGGCTCGTGGTGGCCGGACTGGCGCGAATGGCTGAGCCAGCTCGATCCGGAAGAGGTTCCCGCGCGCGGCGTCGGCAGCGAGGTCTATCCACCGCTCGAGGATGCGCCGGGCTCCTATGTCCGCGTCCGCGCATAGCGTGATCCGCCGCGATTGACTATAAACGCTCCGTCCCGCCGGGACGGGACGGGAATCAGTTGAGGGGATCTCGATGACGCGCGAACTGTTCTGGCTGACGCTCACGGTCATTCTGACCGGCCTGCTGTGGGTTCCCTACATCCTGAACCGCTGCCAGGTCCGCGGCCTGACGGGCGCGATGGCCAACCCCTCCCGCAACGACAAGCCGCACGCGCCGTGGGCGACCCGGCTGATGTTCGCGCACGACAACGCGGTCGAGAACCTCGTGATCTTCGCGCCGCTGGTGCTGATCCTCAACGCGATCGACTATTCGACCAAATGGACCGTGCTCGCCTGCGCCGTCTATTTCTGGTCGCGCGTCGCCCACGTCATCGTCTACGCGATCGGCCTGCCCGTATTTCGCACCCTTGCGTTCGTCGTCGGCTTCATCGCCCAGGCCGTCCTGGCGCTCGCGATCTTCGGCTGGCTCTAGGCCTGTCGGCTAGGGAAGATTGTCCCGCAGGAAGATGTCGATGCGGATGCGCTCCTGATCGGGGCTGATCGGCTCGCCCGAGCAATGCGCGAGCAGGACCCGCGCAGCCGAGCGCGCCTCGTGGCCGGGATCCTGGTTGATGATGGCGTCGCACGTGCCGCGGACCAGGAACCGCCTGGTGTGCTGGGTCAGCTCATGGGTGATCCAGACCACCTCCCGGGCGCGGCCGGATGCCTCGAGCGCATCGGCGATGCCACGGTTGCCGGCGCCACAACAGTAGATGCCGCGCAGATCCGGATGGCGCGCGAGCAGCGCGGCGGTCAGCTCCCGCGTGCGCTCGCTCTCATCGCGGCCTTCGATGGCCGGAAGCGCGAGCAGGTTCGGGTACTCGCTGGACAGGATCTGGTGAAAGCCGAATTGCCGCTCGGCGTGATCGCGCAGCGACAATGATCCTGCGATCACGGCAACCGTCCCCTCGCGACCGCCGAGATAGCGCCCCATCAGCGTGGCCGCCGTCCGTCCCGCGGCCGGGTTGTCGATGCCGACGTAGTGCAGGCGGCGCGAGCTCGGGGCGTCCGAGACCAGGGTCACCACCGCGACGCCGCGCGCGGTGAGTTCGTCGATCGCGGCGCGCACCCTGGGGTGATCGAGCGCGATGACCGCAACGCCCTGATAGGCCGGCGACAGGTTCTCCAGCGCACCGGCCAGCACGTCAGGATCGAACACGTCGACGTGGAGGATATCGATGAAGCCGCGCTGGCCGGCCAGCCACTCTGCCGTGCGCTGGACCTGCTCGGTCAGGATGGTCATGAAGCTGTTGCCACCGGTCGGCAGCACGAAGGCAAAGCGGAAGCTCTGGCCGCGCGCGAGCCGTGCCGCTGCGACGTCGGCGCGATAACCCAGCTTGGCAACAGCGGCCTCCACCCGGGCAACAGTCTTGGCACGCACGCCCTCGCGCCGGTTGATGACGCGGTCGACGGTGGCGAGCGACACGCCCGCCGTCCGCGCGACGTCCTCCAGCGTGGCCCGGACCGGTAACGGGTTCGCGTCCGCCGTCACTCGCGCGCCGCCCATAGCATGCCGCGGGTCATCAACGTCCGGATCTCCGGCACGTCGAGCTCGTAGGCACGGTGGCCGAGGGAGGAATAGAACACCCTGCCCGCGCCGTAACGCTTCTTCCAGACCACCGGCATCACCACCCCCTCGATCCATGGGGCGTGCTCTCCGGTGAAGGTCGTGGTCGCCAACACCTCGTTGGCCGGATCGACGTGCATGTAATACTGCTCGGAACGGTGCTCGAAACTTGTCAGGCCCTTCATGATGGGATCGTCCGGCCTGGTCAAGTCGACCCGGTAGTCGATGATGTTGCCGGGATGGGCGACCCATTGCCCGCCGCACAGGAACTGGTAGTCGACCGAATCGCGGAAGGCATCGCACATGCCGCCATGATGGCCGGCGAGCCCGACGCCGCTGCGCACCGCCGCGCAGAGGTTGAGCGCTTCCGCCTTCTCGATCTTGGACATCGTGTAGATCGGGATGATCAGCGACAGATCGTGGATCGCAGGATCTGCGAACGCGGCCGTCGTGGTCTCGATCCGCACCTCGAAGCCTTCCGCCTTGAGCCAGCCGCGGATCATCGAGGCACAGAGATCGGGGTCATGTCCTGGCCAGCCGCCCCATACAATCATTGCCTTGCGCATGTCTCTGTCCTCAGTCGATCTGTCCGGTGTCGCGTCCAACAGGCAACATCGCCGGTCGCTCCACGCGGCTCTCGATCTTGACCCGCCGCCCTTCGCTTGCGGAGGTCTGGAACGCCTCCATGACCTCCAGCACGTGGAAGGCGAGCGCACCGCTGGCCCGATGCGGCCGGTCGTTCAGGATCGCGGTCGCCATATCGGCCACGCCGATGGAGCGGAACTCGCCGTCGACGTGACCATGCGTCAACGGCATCGTCTGCCAGTCGCCGCCGGTCTTGGCGACCTGCACCTCGCCGCCGAAGCGGTTGGGGTCCGGCACCAGCATGCTGCCCTCGGCGCCATAGATCTCGATGGGCGCGTGCCGGTGCTTCGGAACGTCGAAACTCATGGTGACCGAGACCACCGCCCCGCTCTCGAACTCGAGCGTGCCCGCGACGTGGGTCGCGACCTCGACCGGGATCAGCGTGCCGTTCATCGGCTGGCTGGTGACCAGGCGTTCGGATCTTGGGCGCGCGGTCGAGCCCATCACGCTCGCGACCGGGCCAAGCAACTGCACCAGATCGGTGATGTAGTACGGGCCCATGTCGAGCATCGGCCCGCCGCCGCGCAGGTAATAGAAGCCCGGCGCCGGATGCCAGCGCTCATGGCCGGGACAGCCGAAGAACGCGCTGCCCGCGACAGGCGTGCCGATCGCGCCGTCGTCGATCAGCTTGCGCGCGGTCTGGTGGCCGCCGCCGAGGAACGTGTCGGGCGCGCAGCCGACCCGCAGGTTCTTCTGCGCGGCAAGCTCGATCACCTTGCGGGCTTCCGCGACGTCGATTCCGAGCGGCTTCTCGGAATGAACGTGCTTGCCGGCATTCAGCACGGCGAGACTGACGTCGGTATGGGCGAGCGGCACGGTGAGATTGATGACGATCTCGACGTCATCGCGCTTCAGCAATTGATCGACCCGCATCGCCGGCAGGCCGAAGGCTGCGCCCTGTCGCTCGGCTGCGTCGCTGCGCATGTCGGCGAGCGCCTTGATGTCCAGAACGGGGAAGCGCTGGGCCGCCTTCAGATAGGCGGTGCTGATGTTGCCGCAGCCGATGATGCCGATGCCGACTTTTCTCATTGGGGTCTCCGTGAGGTCCCGTTCATCCCTTGACCGCGCCCGACGTCAGGCCGGCAACGATGTGCTTCTGCGCCAGGAGGAAGAGGATGATCGTTGGCAGGATGGTCAGGGTGATGAAGGCGAGGATCAGGTGCCACTCGGACGAATACTCGCCCTGATAAACCATGATGCCGAGCGGCCATGGATACAGCGCATCGGTGTTGAGCATCACCAGCGGCAGCAGATAGGCGTTCCAGCTGTTGACGAAGGTAATGGTGCCGACCGTCGCCAGGATCGGGCGCGACAATGGCAACGTCACGTAGCGGAAGAATTTGATATAGCTGCAGCCGTCGACCAGCGCGGCCTCGAGCAGCTCGTAGGGGATGTCCTTGAAGAAGCGGCGCAGCAACAGCACGCTCATGGCGAGGCTGAAGGCGACCTGCGGCAGCGCGACGCCGAAATAGGTGTCGAGCAGCCCGAGATCGCGCACCTTGATGAACAGCGGCAACACCGCGGTCGCCGCCGGAAACAGCAGGCCGAGCGTCAAATAGCTCAGCAGCATCGAGCTGCCGTAGAATCGGACATGGGCAAAGGTGAAGGCCGCCATCGACGCGACGATGAGAGTCAGAACGACCGTCAGCGTGGAGATGATCAGCGAATTGCGCAGGAGCTGCCAGTAGCGCCCGGAGAACAGGATATCGGCATAGTTCTGCCACGCCCAGTGCTGCGGCAGGCCGAACGGATTGACGCGCAATTCCCCGAGCGACTTGAAGCCACCGAGCAGCGTCGCAAGCAGCGGCACCAGCACGCAGATGGCGACGATCGCGAGGAAAACCGTCTTGAACAGCACGGCGGGATCGAATGGTGCCCGGGTCGTCTCCGCCTTATTCATCGCGCATGAACCATCGCTTGTAGGTGAAGGCAAAGGTGACGCAGATCACGAACAGGATGACGCCGATGGCGCTGCCATAGCCGACCCGCATCCGGGAGATGCCGTTGTTGTAGAGAAAGCTCACCATCGTATTCGAGGAGTCGGCGGGCCCTCCGCGCGTCAGCGGCATCACCAGGTCGAACAGCTGCAGCGAGCCGACGATGGCGAAGAACACCGAGAGCCGTATCGTCGGATAGAGCAAGGGAATGACGATGTGGCGCAGGCTCTGCGACCGCGTCGCACCGTCGATCCGGGCGGCCTCGATCAGGTTCTTGTCGATGCTCTGCAGCGCTGCGATGAACAGCATCATGTGGAAGCCGAAATACTTCCAGACGATCACGATCAGCACCGCGAGCATCGCCGTGTCGGTCGAGGCCAGCAGATGCGGCGGCTCGACGCCGAAGCTGCGCCAGATCGACGCGACCAGGCCATAATCGCCGTCATAGACGAAGCTGAAGATCAGCCCGGTCGCGATCTCGGCGAGGATATAGGGCATGAAGAACAGCATGCGCAGCGCCACCGCGCCGCGGAACCGCTCCGCGAGCATCAGGGCCAGCGTCAGCGCCAGCGGCAACTGGACACACAGCGAGACCGCAATGATCAGGCCGTTGTTGCGCAGCGCGAGCCAGAACGCGCGCGTCTCCAGCACGAAACGATAGTTGTCAAAGCCGATCCAATGGGTCGGCCTGCCGAACCCATTCCAGTTGAAGCCCGAGTACCAGGCGGCCTCGCCGATCGGCAGCACCACGAACAGCGTGAACAGCAGCAGCGCCGGCGGCAGGAACAGGATCAAGACGGTGAAGCGGCCGTCCCAGCTCGGGCCGCCCACCGCGCGCGTGGAGAGCGATGCCGGCGATACACCCATCGCCGGCGAACTCGCGATCGGACGTGCCACGTCAGTTGCCCTGCTTCCGCGCTGCCTCGATCGCCTTGGCGGCCTCCTGCGGACTCATGCTGCCGCCGGCGATCTCCGCGGAGACATCGTTGACGACGCGACCGACGGAGGGGCCGAGGCTCTGGTCATAGAAGTTCTGGTGATAGTTCGATTTGGCCAGATTGGACGCGATCAGCTTCATGAAGGAATTGTTGAGGCCGGCGTCCGCGCCCTGCACCACCGGGATGATGAAATTTCCCGCCGCCAACCGTGTCTGGACGTCCTTGGAGATGAAGTACTTCAGGAAATCGACAGCTTCCTTGGGCGAGCCCTTGGTGACCAGCCAGCCGGTGATGCCGCCGAGCGTATCCGTCGGCGCGCCCTTGCCGCCTTGCACGACCGGAAAATCGAACCAGCAGATCTTGTCTTCGCTCAAGCCGACCTTGTCGGCGGCGAGCGCCCGCTGCAGATTGTAGACGGAGCTGATCGCGAGCGTCATCGCCGCCTTGCCATCGCCGAAATAACCGACGGCCTGCGGATTCTTGAAGCCAAGAAAGCCATTCTGGAACGGCTGGAGATCGACGAGCTGCTTGAACAGCTCGCCTGATTTGACGAAGGTGTCGCCGGCAAAGCCGCCATTCTCGCCGCGCAGCGCTGCGTCGAATGCCGGCTTGCCGCCGATCCGCACCGCAAGATGCGTCCAGTAGAAATGCAGCGGCCATTTGTCGGCGCCGCCGACCACGATCGGGGTCACGCCGGCCGCCTTCAACGTCTTCGCGGCGCTCAGCAGATCGTCCCAGCTCTTGATCGCCGTGGGATCGACCTTCGCCTTGGCCATCAGCTCCTTGTTGCAGACGAAGCCGACCTGCGACAGCGAGATCGGAAGGCCGTAGACGTGGCCGCCATCGGTGAATGCCGCGAGCGCCGCCGGAGTCACGCTGTCGCTGTAGCCTTTCACCTGCTCGGTGATGTCCTCGAGCACGCCAGCCTCGATCTGCGCCTTCAGGACACCGCCCGCCCAGCTATAGATGATGTTCGGCCGGTCCTTGGACTGCAGGATGGTCGGCAGCTTGGCCTTGTAGGCCTCGTTTTCGAGGAACTGCATCTCGATCTTGACGCCCGGATGCGACGCCTCATAGGCGCGGGCCACCTCCTCCCAGATCTTCACCTGGGCCGGATTGACCTCGATATGCAGCCATTTCACGGTGGTATCGGCGCTCGCGACGGTGGCCCAGAGCAGGCATGCGGCAGCGGCGAGTCCCAGCTTCGCGAGCAGTCTCATCACAATCCTCCCAACCGTCTTCTTTGTTGCGGTAATCCTGTCCTCATTTTTTGAGGTGCGCAACTAAAAAACTGACCTGACAACCTCAGACGATGAGCGTCGCGCGTGCGACCGGAATGACGTGCCTCACTCCGCGCGCGTGAGTTCCATTCGACCGCGTGAGCAGGTCGTGGCGCAAAGAAGCGAGAAAGGTGCAGATAAGGCAGCAAGCACCGCGTCGGCGGAGGCGTGTTGCTGCAATGCAATGGACGTCCACGACCTCGCTGCGCGAGGCCGCTGGCGGCCTCAGCCGTCGAGAGCGTCGATCAGCGTTTCGTCGACCAACGGACGCAGGCTGAAATCGTCCTTCAGCCGCGTGCGTCCATACCAGTCGAGCAAGGTGACCTCCTTGCCGAGATAGCGCTGCATCGCCAGGCCGAACAGCGGATTGTCCTTGTTGGCGATCGCAAAGCTCTTGCGGTCGAGATCGCGGTCACGCTGATAGACGGCCTCGATCTCATCCAGGAAGCGGGAGAGCATGCTTTTCAGTCGCGCCTCCACCTCATTCACCGCGGCCAGATCGACACCTGCTTCGACCAAGTGGCCTTTGACGTCGTCCAGCTCTTCATTGAGCGCCAGCCAGGCGATGTCGCGCTCGCGCAGGAACGACAGGCTGCGATGGATGCGCAGGTACCAGGGGCACTTGATCTTGACCATGTCGCCATTGGCGAACTGGATGACGTAGCCTTCCCTGCCCTCCATGTCGGCCAGCGAGTCAATGGCGGCGGCAAGCGACAGCCCGTCGAACCGATGCACCAGCGGAACGCCGTGGCCGGCGACCAGGTCATGAACGGCATGACCGCTGTCCAGCATGACATATTGGCCGGTGACGTTGTCGCGCACATGCAGCAGCCGCAGCTCGGGCTGCTCCTGCGCGACGACGATCCGCGCATCCGGATGGGTCAGCTCGAAGATCGCGGTCATGCCGGCGCTCGCGACCTCCTTGGCGAAGGCGTTGATGTGGGCGTGCTCTGGCTGGTCCAGCAGCCCTGCAGCCAAATGGACCACATCCGAGTTGAAAGACTTTTTCGACCGCCACTTCAGCTGGCCCTCGACCCAGGCGGTCGCGACCATGCTGCCGTCGAGCTTGTCGTAGATCGCGACGATGTCGTCACGCGACAGCAGCCGGTCCGGCGCCAGCCATTCCTTCTCCCCGACGTTGAAGAACTTGTGCAGCGGCCGCGAAACGATGTGGCCGGAGCGGTCGAACGCGATGCCGCGGCACTCCAGCGCCTCCGGCGAGTCGAAGGTCTTGGAGTCCATGAACAGATAGCAGCCGAGCGTGATGCCGTTGGGCTGGGAGAGGAAACGAATCTCCTTCTTCCCAGCGACCGCAGGCTCGACGTCGGAGATGTGCCGAATGGTCTTGAACATCGTTGACGTTCCACAATCCGTATCGTTGGGAGGCGCGCTCAGGTGCAGCGCGCCTTGAAATTTGCGGCGACAAGCTTCGCCATCACGTCGTTGAGATGCGCCTGGTCGCGCGTCTCGATCACCAGCTCGAGCAGGGTCGCCTTGGCCGGCAGGTCCGAGAACGTTCGCTGATGCGACACCTCGATGATGTTGGCGCCGGCATCGGCGAGCAGCGTCGACACGGCAGCGAGTTGTCCGGGACGATCGACGATGTCGATCGACAGCTGCGTCAGCCGCCCCTCGCGAGCGAGCTCGCGGGTGAGCACCGAGGCGATCAGTCGGGTGTCGATGTTGCCGCCGCTCAGCACCAGGCCGACATTGCGGCCGGCAAACTGCGCGGGGTGCGCGAGCACTGCGGCGAGACCGACGGCGCCGGCGCCTTCGACCACCGTCTTCTCGATCGAGATCAGCGTGGCGAGCGCACGCTCGATCTGCGGCTCGTTGACCAGCAGGATATCGTCGACGAGATGGCGGATAATCTCGGTCGTGATCCGGCCCGGCGATTTCACCGCGATGCCCTCGGCGAGCGTGTCGCCGCGCATCGGCAGCTGACTGCTGCGGATGGCGTTGTACATCGACGGATAGAGTTCGGCCTGAACGCCGACGATGCGCAAGCCCGGCTTGATTGCGCGCGCCGCGACCGCCATGCCGGAGATCAGCCCGCCGCCGCCGATCGGCACCACGAGCGTATCGAGCTCGGGGACCACCGCGAGCATCTCCAGCGCCACCGTGCCCTGCCCTGCGATGATCAGTGGATCGTCGTAAGGATGGATCATGGTCATGCCGTGCGCCGCGCCGTGCTCCCTGGCGAACGCGCCCGCCTCCTCCAAGGTGGCGCCGGAAATCACGACCTCGGCGCCGTGCCGCTTGGTGTTCTCCACCTTCACCATCGGCGTGCCCACCGGCATCACGATGGTCGCGGGAATGCCGAGACGCCGCGCGTTATACGCGACGCCCTGCGCGTGGTTGCCGGCCGACATCGCGATCACGCCGCGTTCGCGCTGCTCGGCGGACAGCGCATTCAGCCGGTTCAGCGCGCCGCGCTCCTTGAACGACGACGTGAACTGCAGGTTCTCGAATTTCAGCCAGACGTTGCAGCCGCAGATCTCGCCGAGCGTCCGGCTCTGGTTGCAGGCCGTCGCGAGCACGGCGCCACCGATGGTCTCGGCGGCGGCCCGCACATCGTTGGCGGTGACGGGCAGCGCGTTCAGATCAGTGGCGGTCATGGGTCTGCCCATCCCTCAGCGTGCGTCATTGCACGCGATGCCGGCGGCGCGCCGACCTCGCATGATGTTGCCGATCGTGCCGGCGCGTCTGCGGCCGGACGATCCAGATCGGTCTCAGCTCCCGAGATCGGGCAGTCCGAGCATCAGCCGCATGTTCTGCACGGCCGCGCCCGAGGCGCCCTTGCCGAGATTGTCGAGCCGCGCCACCAGCACCGCCTGGTGATGCTGGTCGCTGGCGAAGACGTAGAGCTCGAGCTTGTTCGTCTCGTTCAGCGCCTCCGGCTCGAGCCGGCCGCTCTTGGCCGCCGCGCCATCGAGCGGCATCACCGAGACGTATTTGCTGCCGGCATAATGCTTCGTCAGGGCCGCCTGCAGGTCCGAGCCTGACGGCTTGCCCGGCAGTGTGTCGAGTTGCAGCGGCACGGAGACCAGCATGCCCTGCCGGTAGTTGCCGACGGAGGGAATGAAGATCGGCCGCCGGGTCAGCCGCGAATAGAGCTGCAGCTCAGGCAGATGCTTGTGCTCGAGGCCGAGACCGTACAGCTCGAAGTTCGGCGCGGTGCCATTCTCAAAGGCCGCGATCATCGTCTTGCCACCGCCGGAATAGCCGCTCACCGCGTTCACCGTGACCGGATAGTCCTGCGGCATCAGTCGGGCATCGACCAGCGGCCGCAGCAGCGCGATGCCGCCGGTGGGATAACAGCCGGGATTGGAGACCTTGCGCGCATTCCGGATCTTGTCGGCCTGGTCGGCGGCGAGCTCGGGAAAGCCATAGGCCCAGTCCGGCGCGACCCGGTATGCGGTCGACGCGTCCAGCACCTTCGGCGCAGAGCTGCCCATGCCGTCGATCAGCGCCACCGTCTCCTTGGCCGCATCGTCCGGCAGGCAAAGGATGACGAGATCGACCTCGGCCATCAGCGCCCGCTTGGCCGCCGGATCCTTGCGCTTGTCCTCGGCGATCGTCTTCACGACGATGTCCGGCTGGTGCCGGAGACGCTCGGCGATTCCCAGGCCGGTCGTTCCCGAGCCGCCGTCGACGAACACGGCGCGTGTCGCAGTCCCGGAGGCGGCGTGAGCTTTCGGCACGTTGCTGTCGATCACGGTCATGACACGCTCCTTAGGTCTGGGTTTCGCCGGCAAAGGCCTGGGGCCGCGCCTGCCGCATGAGAGAGGAAATCTGTTGCGAGCCAATGTCGGGCTGCTCGCCGAGCCTCGTCGCGATCGTCGCGTAGTCGGCCTCGGACTTGTGCTGGTTGAGCTTGAAACTGCCTTCGACCTGATCGATCGTCATGACGATGCCCACAATCGCCTTGCGCATCGCCTCGAGGCGTCCCGCCGTCATCTTGTCCGAGGTCCAGGGCTTCTTCGGCAGCAGCCGCTGCTCGAACTTCGCACTGACCTCATCCGTCTGCCGCGCGAGCTCGGCCTCCGACAAGATCCGCGCCGTACCGGTCAGATGCACGGCCTGATAGAGCCAGGTCGGCACCTGGTCGGGCGACACATACCAATCGGCGGAGACGTAAGCATCGGCGCCGCTGACGGCCAACAGCCAGGGCGTCGTACCGTCGGCGATCCTTGCCAGCGGATTGCCGCGCGCGACATGGAAGAACGCCTGCGGCGTACCATCGTTCAAGGCGCCCAGGTGAAACGGCACCGGTGACGCGATCGGCTTTGTGCCGTCCCACGCGCAGACCATGCCGAAGCCGCGCGCGTCAGCGAAGCCGAGGCTCGCGGCGCGATCGGGCTTGAAGGGCGGTGGCGTGTACATCGGAAACTCCTGCTGGACGAAGGAGCCGCCTGATCAATCGCGCTGCAAGGAGAAAGTCTGCCGCGGGATCGGATCCGGCGGCAGGGGCTGTGATCTAGACGCAGATCATCGCCCGTACCGCGGAGGTACGACGGCGCATTTGGGCGATCATGTGGGTCGCTGCGTTGATCATGGGGGCAGGCCTATAAGGCTGCCGGGTTCCTGCGTCAAGCTCGCAAGTCGGCCCGGCGCGTTCAGGGCTGGCGTCAGACCGCATGCCACAGCCATTCCATGATGCGCCCGATGATGTCGCCGAACAGCAGCAGCACCGCCGACCACACCAGCGCCGACACGAAGTTGGCGATCTGGAACACCATGTAGGGCATCTCGAAAATGCCCGCCGCCAGCGGCACCGATGCGCGCAACGGGCCAAAGAACCGGCCGATGAAGATGCTCGGCACGCCCCAATCGCGCACGAAGGCCTCGCCGCGCGGCAGCAGCTCCGGGTAGCGCGACAGCGGCCACATCTGGGCGACGCGGTCCTTGTAGCGGTAGCCGAACCAGTAGGAGACCCAGTCGCCGAGCGCGGCGCCGATGCCCCCGGCCAGCCATATCGGCCAGAAGCTGATCCCGGTGGCGCCGATCAGGGCGCCGATCGCGACCAGGGCGCCCCAGGCGGGAATCAGGAGCGAGACGAAGGCCAGGGACTCGCCAAAGGCAAGCAGCAGGACGATCGGAGCAGCCCAGGCCTGATGGTCGCGCACGAAGTCGGCAACCGCGCGGCCAAAATCTTCCATCTGCTCGACGCCTTTCTGCTCCGCGGCGCTTAAGTGCTTGAAGGCCTTCGCGGTTCCATGGCGCAGACTGGTACGCCACCGAACCCGCCCACTTCAAGTCACAACAACCGGCTGAACCGCGTGAACAGCGGCGATCCGGCGTTCGGAACCGGCCAAGACGTGGCGGGCCGGTTAACGTCGTTGTTTCCCGGGGTCATTGTTTTATGCCGGTCCATGGCATAGTCAGGCCCAACGATTCGTTCCATCTTGCGCACACGCAACATCAGATTCCATGGGTAAGCCGTTGAAATCAGCTGCAAAAGCCAAGGCCAAGGGCGTCACGGACCCGTTGGCGGCGTTCGCCGCCAAGGGCAAGGCTCCGGCCAAGCCAGCCGCCCGCTCGGCGAGTGCCGAGGGCGATTATACTGCCCGTGACATCGAGGTCCTCGAGGGCCTGGAGCCGGTGCGGCGCCGCCCCGGCATGTATATCGGCGGCACCGACGAAAAGGCGCTGCACCACCTGTTTGCCGAGGTCATCGACAACTCGATGGACGAGGCGCTGGCCGGCCACGCCACCTTCATCGAGGTCGAGCTCGACGCCGAAGGCTTCCTCACCGTGACCGACAACGGCCGCGGCATTCCTATCGATCCCCATCCCAAGTTTCCGAAGAAGTCGGCGCTCGAAATCATCATGTGCACGCTGCACGCGGGCGGCAAGTTCGACTCCAAGGTCTACGAGACCTCGGGCGGCCTGCACGGCGTCGGCATCTCCGTGGTGAACGCGCTGTCGACCCGGCTCGAGGTCGAGGTCGCTCGCAACCAGAAGCTCTACCGCATGGTGTTCGAACGCGGACATCCCAAGGGCAAGCTCGAGGAGGTCGGCAAGGTCGCCAACCGGCGAGGCACACGGGTGCGTTTCCAACCCGACCCGACCATCTTCGGCGCCAAGGCGACGTTCAAGCCGCAGCGCCTGTTCAAGATGGCGCGCTCGAAAGCCTATCTGTTCGGCGGCGTCGAGATCCGCTGGAAGTGCGATCCGTCGCTGCTGAAGGGCATCGAGGACGTCCAGGCCGAGGCGACGTTCCATTTCCCCGGCGGTCTGAAGGACTACCTGGCCGCAGCGATCCATGCCGACACGCTGGTCCATCCGGATATCTTCGCCGGCAAGTCGGGCCGCACCGGTGGCCATGGCGGCTGCGAATGGGCGGTCGCCTGGACCGCCGATGCCGACGGCTTCCTGTCCTCCTACTGCAACACGATTCCGACGCCGGACGGCGGCACGCACGAATCCGGCATCCGCAGCGCGCTTCTGCGCGGCCTGAAGGACCACGCCGAGCGCGTCGGCCAGGGCAAGCGATCGGCCAACATCACCTCCGAGGACATCATGGCGGGCGCCGCCATCATGCTCTCGGTGTTCGTGCGCGAGCCGGAATTCCAGGGCCAGACCAAGGACCGCCTCGCCACGGCAGAGGCCCAGCGCATCGTCGAGCAGGCCGTCAAGGACCCGTTCGACCACTGGCTGTCCGGCAATCCGGTGCAGGCCAACCGGCTGCTCGATTTCGTCATCGAGCGCGCCGAGGAACGCATCCGCCGCCGGCAGGAGAAGGAGACGGCGCGCAAGACCGCGACCAAGAAGCTGCGTCTGCCGGGCAAGCTCGCCGACTGCACCGACGCCGGCACCGAAGGCTCCGAGCTGTTCATCGTCGAGGGCGATTCGGCCGGCGGCAGCGCCAAGCAGGCACGCGACCGCAAGAAGCAGGCGGTGCTGCCGCTGCGCGGCAAGATCCTCAACGTCGCCTCCGCCGGCAAGGACAAGCTGACCGCCAACGCCCAGCTCGCCGATCTCGTGATGGCGATCGGCGCCGGCACCGGCACGTCGTATCGCGAGGAGGATCTGCGCTACCAGCGCATCATCATCATGACCGATGCCGACGTCGACGGCGCCCACATCGCCTCGCTGCTGATCACCTTCTTCTACCGGCAGATGCGGCCGCTGATCGACGAGGGGCATCTCTACCTCGCCGTGCCGCCGCTCTACCGGCTCACCCATGGCAGCAAGACGTTCTACGCGCGCGACGATGCCCATCGGGACGAGCTCCTGAAGCGCGAGTTCAATGCCAACGCCAAGGTCGAGATCGGCCGCTTCAAAGGTCTCGGCGAGATGATGCCGGCCCAGCTCAAGGAAACCACCATGGATCCGGCCAAGCGCACCCTGCTGCGCGTGGTTCTGCTGGCCGAGGATCGCGACGGCACCGCCGACTCGGTCGAGCGGCTGATGGGGACCAAGGCAGAGGCCCGCTTCGCCTTCATTTCGGAAAAGGCCGAATTCGCCAGCGACGAGCTGCTCGACGTCTAGCTTTTGACCCGATTTCACGCCTCGATTGCAGGTTCCATTCGCTCGCGCGAGCCTGCAATCGACCTTTCCAATCAGATGGTTACGAGAATCCCGAGCATCCCGCAGCGCACTTTCCCCTCCGGTGTGCTCAACCTGCAACAGCTTTTGGGCACCAATCGGCTATAGTTCGGGCACATCTGGCGAGGGAATCGCCGCCGCAAGCCGGCACCTGCGACATGACGATCTTGGGGAATTGAATATGAAAAAGCTTTTGCTTGCTGCCACTGCGCTGGTTGCGATCACGGGTGCCGCTTCGGCTGCTGATCTGGCAGCTCGCCCCTACGTCAAGGCTCCGATGATGCCGGTGGCGCCGAGCTGGACCGGCTTCTACATCTTCGGTGGTGCCGGCGGCGGCATCTGGGATGCCGACTCGCACACCAACTTCAACGGCGTGCCGGTGACGATCGATCAGCGCGTCGGTGGCGACGGCTGGTTCGGCACCGTCGGCGCCGGCTACGACTGGCAGTTCAATCCGTCCTGGGTCTTCGGCGTGTTCGCTGATGGTCAGTTCGGCAGCATGCGCGGCACCGTGCAGGATCAGATTGCGCCGGCCCTCACTGGCCGTATCAAGATGCAGGATGCCTGGGCCGCGGGCGCTCGCATTGGCTATTTGGTTGCTCCGAATGTCCTGTCGTACGTCAATGCCGGTTACTCCGGATCGCACTGGTCGGGCACTGGTCTGACCACCCTCACCGGTGCTGCCTCGGGCTTGCATACCGATTCGTTCAACCGGAACGGCTGGTTCGTCGGCGGCGGCGTCGAGAACAACCTGAACATCTTCGGCATCTCGGCGCCGGGCTGGTTCATGAAGACCGAATATCGCGCGGCCTATTACGACCGCAAGGACATTGCCGTCCGCTTCGATGGCACCAATGCTCTGAGCACGGACTCCGTCAGCTTCAAGCCGTGGGTGCAGACCATCAGCACCTCGCTGGTCTACCGCTTCAACTGGACCGGCCCGGTCGTCAAGTACTGAGCCGAACGCACTCGGTCTTTCAATAGTTCTGCGAAAGCCCCGGTTGATCCGGGGCTTTTTGTTTTTGGCTCGGATATTGGCGGCTGGAGCCGCTGGTCATCTGCCGCGCCGGCCGCTAGCCTCCTCGTCACAAAACTTCACAAAAAAGACGGCAGCAGCGTTTCCGATGCTGTGACGCGGTCGACGAGGGAGGAAGTGGCCATGCGGAAATTCCTGATGATCGGCGGCCTGCTTCTGCTCGCCATCGGCCTGCTCTGGGTCGGTCAGGGCACCGGGGTGGTGGCATGGCCGCGGACGAGCTTCATGATCAACCAGCTGCAGTGGGCAGGTTACGGCGTCGGCATGGGTGCGCTCGGCCTGGTGATGATCTGGCAGGGCACCTGCTGACGTCTGACAACAACGACATGGAGACACGACATGGCGGGCCGTTTCGACCTGAGTGGCAAGGTTGCGATCGTGACGGGAGGCAACGGCGGAATCGGCTTGGGGATGGCGCGCGGGCTTGCCGATGCCGGCGCCGACATTGCCGTGGTCGGCCGCAACGAAACCAAGTCACGGGCGGCGGTGGCTGATCTCGCCGGTCGCGGCGGCCGTGCCATCACCGTCACAGCCGACGTCAGCGACAAGGACGACGTCGCCGCCATGGTCGCGCGCGTGACCAGCGAGCTCGGTCGCATCGACATCCTCATCAACAATGCCGGCATGAGCATCCGCAAGCCGCCGCACGTGCTCGAGCTGGAGGAGTGGCAGCAGGTGATCGACACCAATCTCACCAGCGCGTTCCTGTGCTCGAAGGCCGCCTACCCGGCCCTCAAGGCGAACGGCGGCGGCAAGATCATCAACATCGGCTCGATGCTGTCGATCTTCGGCGCCAGCTTCGCGCCGGCCTATGCGGCCAGCAAGGGCGGCATCGTGCAGTACACGCGCGCCTGTGCCTGCGCCTGGGCGCCCGACAACATCCAGGTCAACGCGATCTTGCCGGGCTGGATCGACACCGACCTGACGCGCGCGGCGCGCAGCCAGATCGACGGCCTGCACGACCGCGTGCTGGCGCGCACGCCCGCGGCACGGTGGGGCGACATCGACGACTTCGCCGGCATCGCGACGTTCCTGAGCTCGCCGGCCTCGGACTTCGTCACCGGCACAGCCATTCCCGTCGATGGTGGCTATTCGATCATGGCCTAGCCGAGGCCTCAGCGTCGAAAGCTCTTGATCTCGGAGACGCTGCCGTCGCGATAGGTCAACTCCACCGAGACGAACTTCGTCGCTGGCGGCAGCTTCAAATAGGGCGTGGCGTTGGAGGGAATCGCAATGGGATCGCGCATGTCGCAGCCGGGCATGTTGAGGACCTTGTCCGGCACCGCCGTGTCGATGCCGACGCGGACCTCGCGGATGGCGCAGCGATACGACATCAGGTGCGTGTAGTAGACCAGGAGACCGTTGAACTCGCGGAACGACAGCCAGCTCGTCGCGGTCATGTCGAGGATCTTGCGCTGGTCATGCACCAGCGCGGCCTCCGGCTCGAAGCGGATCGGGAACGGTCCCTGCATCTCGCCGGATGCATCGACATAGCGGACCTGGATTGTGCCCGCGGGCGCATCCGCCGGCAGCTGGATCGAGGGATTGGGCATGCGCTTGCGCGTGCGCGGATCGAGCACGTCCATGAAGCCGGTCTCGCGAAACTCTCCTGCCTCACCCATGCGCCAGGAAATGCCGAGCGTCGGATCGGCGATCGAGAACGTGACGGTCCAGCCGCCATTGTGGCGCGAGAACATCGCAATCGGTGCGTTCAGGCTCTCGTTCGCCGGCGGAATGCGCGGCGCCGAGACGGGAGGCAGCGCCGCCAGCTTCTGCTGCGGCTCGGCCGGCTTGTCGGCTGCAGCCGGCCCCTTCGCCATGCCGTTGAGAAAGACATCGTCGACCATCTGGTCGAAATAGACCGGAATCTGCTTGTGCCGCACGGTCTCGGCGAGCTCGCTGACCAGCCGGCGGGTGCGTTGCGCCACCTGCACCAGATTGACGCCGGGCTGCGTCAGCTCCTTGGCGAAGGTGCGCGTGAACACCGAGTTTGGATTGACGTCATCGTTGGAGAGCCGGTCGAGCGCGGTCTGGCGCGGACCGGCCGAGAACACTGAGAATACGCCTTCCGGCAACTGCGTCATCGGCGCTAGGCCCCCCCCGCCCGCCACCGCGCGCGTGCCCGAGCGCTCGAACGGATTGTTGCGGCAGGCGTCGAACACCAGGATCGAGGTGCGCGCCTTCTTGTTCTGCAGCCGCTCGATGACGCGGTCCGCGAGGATCGAGGCGTCGCGTACCAGCTCTTCCTGGCCTTCGGTTGCCGCGGGCACGTCGGTCGGCAACAGGAAGTTCTGACCGGCGATTTCGAAGCCGTGACCGGCATAGAAGAAGAACGCAGTGTCGCCCGGCTCGACGGCGTTGTCGAACGCCAGCAGTGTCTGGCTGAACTGCTGGCGATTGAGATTCTCCGCGACCATGACATTGAAGCCGAGTTGCTTCAGCGTGTCGCCCATCGTCCGCGCGTCGTTGACGGCCTTCTGCAGCTTCGGCACGAAGCGGTAGTCGTTGTTGCCGATCACGAGCGCAACGCGCTTCTCGGCACGCGCGGCGGCCGGCGCCAGAACCACTGCCAGCATCGCCAGCCCGCACGCCAGCCACGTCCGCATCGATCTCATCGTTCGTCCCTGCCCTCATCGCGTGGGCTGCCGCCTTCGGATAGTCGACGGCACCGCGCCACCGGTTCATGCCCGGGGCACACGCGGCTGCTCCCTTGCCGAACACACGCCGCAATTCCGTCGACAATTCGACCAGAGCGCTTTACGCGACCGGCCGTAGGAAGCTTCGGAGCACCCGAATACGACAGCTCGACGACAGGTTGCCTGCAAATAATGCAAAAACATTAAGCTTTTTCGGTACTTCGCTCCCCTCTTCCATTGACTTTGCAGAATTCGCCCCTATCTTCCGCAGCAGCGCGGCCGGATCGCATCCGATTCCTGAGAGATTGACCGCGGGTCGGCGTTAGTCAGAAAACCCCCAGCTTCGTTAGAGCATGCCGTTTCGGGGTTGAGCGCGACCACAGCCTTTTACCCTCGATTCCTAACGGCGGCGTCGAATAGAGGCCCCGTCGCCTATCGGCGCGTGACATAGAGGCTCGATGTCTTTTTCCAATCTCGGCTTGTCCGACAAGGTGTTGGCTGCAGTTGCGGCCACTGGTTACACCACCCCGACCCCCATTCAGGAACAGGCGATTCCTCATGTGCTGGCGCGCCGCGACGTGCTCGGCATCGCCCAGACCGGCACCGGCAAGACCGCCGCTTTCGTCCTGCCGATGCTCACGATCCTCGAGAAGGGCCGCGCCCGCGCCCGAATGCCGCGCACCCTGATCCTGGAGCCGACCCGTGAGCTGGCCGCCCAGGTCAAAGAGAACTTCGATCGCTACGGCGCCGGACAGAAGCTCAACGTCGCTCTGTTGATCGGCGGCGTCTCCTTCGGCGACCAGGACGCCAAGCTGACCCGCGGGGTCGACGTGCTGATCGCCACGCCAGGCCGACTGCTCGATCATACGGAACGCGGCGGATTGCTGCTCACGGGCGTGGAGCTCCTGGTCATCGACGAAGCCGACCGCATGCTCGACATGGGTTTCATCCCCGACATCGAGCGCATCTGCAAGCTCGTCCCCTTCACCCGCCAGACCCTGTTCTTCACCGCGACCATGCCGCCGGAAATCCGGCGCATCACCGAAACCTTCCTGCACAACCCGCAGAAGGTCGAGGTCTCCAAGCCGGCCACGACCGCCGTCACCGTGACCCAGTTGCAGGTCCCATCCGGACGCGAGGCGCATCAGAAGCGCGAGGTGCTGCGCAGGCTGTTGCGGAACGCCAAGGATCTCAACAACGCGATCATCTTCTGCAACCGCAAGCGCGACGTCGCCATCGTTCACAAGTCGCTGCAGAAGCACGGCTTCAGTGTTGGCGCCCTGCACGGCGACATGGACCAGTCGGCCCGCACCGCGGCGCTCGATCAATTCCGCAAGGGCGAACTGCCCTTGCTCGTCGCCTCCGACGTCGCCGCACGCGGCCTCGACATTCCCGAAGTCAGCCACGTCTTCAATTTCGACGTGCCGCATCATTCCGACGACTACGTTCACCGCATTGGCCGTACCGGCCGCGCCGGACGGACCGGCACGGCAATCTCGATCGTGGCCCCGGCCGACCAGAAGTCGATGGTCGCCATCGAGAAGCTGATCGGACAGGGCATTCCGACGATCGAGGGTGACTACGAAGTGCAGGAGTCCTCGGGCGACGAGGATACGCGTGAGCGACGTCCGCGTGACGCCGCGCGACGCGGCAGCCGCGGCAAGGCGCGGGAGCGCGATGCGGCCCCGCGCGAGCGTGATCCAGCCCCGCGGGAGCGCGAGCCGCGCGCGGCAGCTCCGCGCGCCGCACAGGCAAATTCTCCTCGGCCTGCGCCGAGCGCTCGCAAGGAACAGCCTCGCAACGAACAACCTCGCAATGAAGCGCGGCGGCCGCGGCGCGACCACGACAACGAGCCCGCCGATCACTCGCATCTGCCCGCCTTCCTGCTTCGCCCGGTGCGGGCACCGCTTCCCTGAGCGCGGGCCCAAGATTCCGGGCTGCTCCCCCATGCGGTCGCCCGGAACATCAGCCGCTGCATTCGTAGACCTGACTTAAGTCGACAGCGCTGAGCTCTCGGCGAGGCGTGCGTCGACCGAACAATCCCAGCCCGCGTCAGCAAGTTCCCGGCAGCATCCTATGTAGCTCATTGAACATATGAGCTGCCGTTCCCGTACCCACGGCGCGGCGCATCCGGGACTCTACGGCCGTATTTACCCCTGGTTCACAAACGTCCTTTAGCTTGGCCGGCATTGTTTATTTCATTGCTGTGACGACGACGGCGACGCGGGCGATTGGGGGGAACCTGTGGTGGTCAATGCGCTTGACGAACACGAACGCACGATAGGCTTCGCCGAAGTCGCGCTCAGCCAGATCAGAACGCTCCGCCATTCGGCCAATCCGCGCAATTACGAGGTCTGGTACGTCTACGCGACGGGCTACAACGCACCGCTGAACGAGATCATCAACGAGACGCTTTCGCGCAACGGCAAGCTGTCGCAGTCCGATCTCGATCAGCTCTACGACTCCTACCTCGCGCAGCTCAAGACGTCGGATCGCATCGACAAGGTCGGCGCGCGCGTCGTCGGCGAGATCGACGACCTGGTGAACATGCTCACCGATGCTCTCGGCAGGACGGCGAGCTACGATGCGAGCCTCGCGGGCGCCGATCAACGACTCGCATCGGCCACCAGCCGCGAGCAACTGGTCGACATCATCGAGGCGCTGGCCCATTCGACCAAGCAGATGCGCGAAACCAACCGGATCCTCGAAGAGCGGCTGACGCTGTCCAAGGACGAGATCAGCGGGCTGCAGCACAGCCTGGAGGTGATTCGGGCCGAGAGCCTGACCGATCCCCTCACCGGCCTCGGCAATCGCAAATATTTCGACCGGATGATCGAGACGACGGTGCAGTCGGGGCTCGCGACCGAGCAGCCGCTGTCGCTGTTGATGTTCGACATCGACCACTTCAAGTCCTTCAACGATTCCTACGGACATCTCACCGGAGACCAGGTACTGCGCCTGGTCGGGATGACCCTGAAGCACGCCATCAAGGGCCAGGATATCGCAGCGCGCTACGGCGGCGAGGAGTTCGCCGTCGTGCTGCCCAACACCTCGCTACAGCACGCGCTGACGGTGGCCGATCACATCCGCCGCGCCGTCACGGCAAAGGAGCTCAAGAAGAAATCAACGGGAGAGATTCTCGGACGTGTGACCATCTCGGTCGGCGTATCCGTGCTGCGGGCCGGCGATGACACCGACGCCCTGATCGAGCGCGCGGACGCCTGCCTCTATGCCGCCAAGCGCAACGGCCGCAACAAGGTGGTATGCGAGAACGATCCCGAATACGCGACGACGACGCGAGGTCAGGTCGCCTGACGGCAAGGTCGCCAGCGACGCATATGGAGCATCAGCGTGTTCGCGATGATGCTGCGCGCGACGTCTGCCGGCCCCGCGCCACTGTCGCGCTGCGTGTTTTGCGACCGGCGGGACGCTTGTCTGCGCTCTTGTCAACGCTCTTGGCCACCTTTCCCGTCTTGGCCGGCTTGGTCTTTTTCACTGCCGGCCTGGTTGGTCCAGGCTTCGCCCCACCCCGGGTCGGGACCAGTCCGTTGCCCCGCGCCGCCCGCTTCTTGCTGGTCCGCTTGCTCAAGGCCGCCCTCTGGGCCGCTGCGAATGCATCTCTCGCCCAGACCGCGAACTCGTCGGTGTCATCGAACAGATGTGCCGGCACCTGCCAATACGACCGCACCGTCATGGTCCGCGCGCGGGTCTCGTAGGAAAACGGCTTGGATCCGGCCTCCTCGAATCTGGCAAAGCTGGTTTCGTCAGCACGGAGATAAAGGCCGCTGCGCAGCGCAAGCGCGAAGTTGATGCCGTCGGCGGAGATGCCGAAGCCGGAGAACATCCGCCGGATCGTGACCGGACCGAAGCCGGCGAACAGATCGATCAGGAATTCGCGGTCCATCGCTCCAGCTCCCGCCAACACCCCACGTGCTCGCCTGGAGTTTTCGGTCGGGAAGGTGGCGCGTGTCAATGTCCGGAACGCGACAGCTCCGGAGCCGCACTGGCTGGAAGCGGACGATCAGACCTCGGCCGGCTTGAGCTGCACCGACTCGCCGCAGCCGCAGGCGCTGATCTGGTTCGGATTGTTGAAGACGAACTGGGCCTGCATCTTGTCAGCCTGATAGTCCATCTCGGTGCCGAGCAGAAACAGCACGGCCTTGGGATCGACCAGGATCTTGACGCCCTTGTCCTCGACGACCTCGTCGGTCGGCCGGATATCATGGGCATACTCGACCGTGTAGGACTGACCGGCGCAGCCGCCATTCTTGACGCCGACACGCAATCCGATGATCTCGGACTCGGCGCGATCGGTGAGCTCACGGATGCGCTTGGCCGCCGCATCGGTGAGCCGCATCACCTGCGGGCGGGGCCGCGGCTTGGGCTTGGCAACAGGCGCTGTCGAATTCGTCGTGCTGGTCATGGCGTCATCCCGGCGGGGTATGTGATCCGCCCTTACTATTCAAACTTCGTGCCCGCTCGTCTCACCACATGTTCAGGACGAGCCGGGCCTCGTCGCTCATCCGGTCCGGCGTCCATTGCGGCTCCCAGACGATGCTGACGTTGACGACGCCGACACCCGGGACGCTCGCGATCGCGTTCTCCACCATGGTCGGCAGCTCGCCCGCCGCCGGACAGTTCGGCGTCGTCAGCGTCATCATCACGTCGACGCTGCGGTCGTCCTTGATGTCGACCTTGTAGATCAGGCCGAGCTCGTAGATGTCGGCCGGGATCTCCGGATCGAACACCGTCTTCAGCGCCGCGATGATCTCGCTGGAGAGCCGCTCGGTCTCCTCCGGCGGCAGCGCCGAATGCGTTTCGACGGACTGAGTTTTGACGTCGGCCGTGTCGGTCATGCAAACAATTCCCGCGCCTTGATCAATGCCTGTGCAAGCTGATCGACCTCTTCCCTCGTATTGTACATGCCAAACGAGGCCCTGCAGGTCGCCGTGACGTTGAATCTCTCCAAAAGCGGCATCACGCAGTGCGTGCCCGCACGCACCGCGACGCCCTGCCGATCGATCACGGTCGCGATGTCATGGGCATGCGCCCCCTTCATCTCGAACGAGATCACAGGGCCCTTGCCCTTGGCGGTGCCGATCAGCCGCAGCGAGTTGATCTCACGCAGCCGATCCTGGGCATAGGTGAGCAGGTCGTGCTCATGCGCGGCGATGCGCTCCTTGCCGACCGAGTTGACGTAATCGATCGCGGCGCCGAGCCCGACCGCCTCGACGATCATCGGGGTGCCAGCCTCGAACTTGTGCGGCGGATCGCCATAAGTGACCCAGTCGCGCGCAACCTCGCGGATCATCTCGCCGCCGCCATTGTAGGGGCGCATGGCAACGAGGTGGTCGTACTTGGCGTAGAGCACGCCGATGCCGGTCGGCCCGTACAGCTTGTGGCCGGTGAAGACGTAGAAGTCGCAGTCGATGTCCTGGACGTCGATGGCGAGATGCACGGCGGCCTGGCTGCCATCGACCAGCACCGGAATGCCGCGCGCATGCGCAATGCGCACGACCTCCTTCACCGGGACCAGCGTGCCGAGCATGTTCGACATCTGGGTGATAGCGACCAGCTTGGTTTTCGGCGTGAGCAGCTTCTCGAACTCGTCGATCAGGAAATTGCCGTCGTCGTCGACCGGAGCCCACTTGATCACCGCGCCCTGGCGCTCGCGCAAGAAGTGCCAGGGCACGATGTTGGAATGGTGCTCCATGATCGAGAGCACGATCTCGTCGCCCTCGCCGATGTTCGGTCCGCCCCACGACGACGCCACGAGATTGATCGCCTCGGTCGCGTTGCGGGTGAAGATGATCTCCTCGCTGCGCCGTGCATTGAGAAAGCGCGTGACCCGCTCGCGGCCGCCCTCATAGGCCTCGGTCGCGGCGTTGGCGAGATAGTGCAGGCCACGATGCACGTTGGCGTATTCGCTGGTGTAGGCCTGCGTCATGCGATCGAGCACCGCGCGCGGCTTCTGCGCCGACGCCGCGTTGTCGAGGTAGACGAGCTTCTTGCCGTAGACCTGCAGCGCCAGCGCAGGAAAATCCTCGCGGATGCGGGCGACGTCGTAGGAGCCGTTGGAGACGGCGGGATGCGTACTCATGCGCGCGCCTCCATCCAGTCCTGGGCGGCTGCAATGACGCGCTCGCGCAGAGCATCGTCCTCTATCGCTTCGATCGCCTCGCCGACGAAGGCCTGGATCAGCAGCGCCTGGGCCTGCTTCTCCGGCAGGCCGCGGGCCTGCAAATAGAACAACAGGCTGTCGTCGAGCGCGCCAGCGGTGGCGCCGTGGCCGCAGGAGACGTCGTCGGCGAAGATCTCGAGTTCCGGTTTCGAGTCGGCCTCGGCCTCGTCGGACAGCAGCAGCGCACGGGTCATCATCTTGCCGTCGGTCTTCTGCGCGTGGGGGCGGACGATGATGCGGCCCTGGAACACGGAATGAGCGCGATCGTCGAGCACCGCGCGGAAGTTTTCGCGGCTGGTGCAGCCCGGCACCGCATGGTCGACGACGAGCGTCAGGTCGCCATGCTGCTTGTCACGCAGCAGGTTGACGCCGTTGACGATCAGCTCGCTGCCTTCGCCCTTGAGAGTAATGAAGCCCTGCAGACGACTGACGGCGCCGCCTGTCGTCATGTTGAAGAGATTGAGTTTCGACCGCGCACCGACCTCGTACCTGGCTGAGGTGATGTTCACAGCATCGCTGGCATCGCGCATCAGGCGAATGGTGGACAGCGCAGCGTCATCACCGAGGGAGACGACCACGGCGTCATTGGCCTGATAGCCTGAGGCATCATCGGCGGCGATCGCGCTTTCGATCAAGGTGGCCTGCGCGCCGTTCCCCACCGAAAGATGTGAGCGACTGGCCCGCGATGCTTGCGATGCTGTCGCGATGTGAATGATCTGCAGCGGATGCGAGAGCTTTGCACCGTCCGCCACGGAGATCAGGACTCCGTCGGTCGCAAGCGCCCCGTTCAACAGGACCATCGCATCGTTGACAGTCGTCTCCAGCAGCCGCTCGCTGCCGACGCTCTGCAGCGCCTCGCGAAGCGTGTGAACCTTGACATCATCCTCGGAGGCCGAAATATCCGAGAGCTCCGCCACGAACACGCCGTCGACCAGCACCAGCTTCCGAGCACCGTCGACGGCAACAGAAGCCAGCACGGCCTTAGCCCGCGCCAGCGCCGCCGCGTCCGGCGCGCCTGCCAGCGGCAGCACCTCGCGCATCAGCGCACGCAGATCGGTGTACTTCCATTCCTCGATACGACGGTGCGGCAGGCCGGTGCGCTCGAAAGCCGAGAAGGCTTCGCGCCGGATATCGGCCACCTTGCCGGCGCCGGGCAGACGGCCCCAAGCGGCAGAGAGCAGGCTGCTCGCCGCCGGACCGCTGTCGTTCTTGACCAAAGCTACGTTCATCACAGATCCATTCACGCGAGGCTCAGGCCGCGTCTTCGAACTGGGCGTAACCGGACGCCTCCAGCTCGAGCGCGAGCTCCTTGCCGCCGCTCTTCACGACGCGGCCCTTCGACATCACATGAACGACGTCGGGGACGATGTAGTTCAGCAGCCGCTGATAGTGGGTGATCACGATCATCGAGCGCTCCGGCGAGCGCAGCGCGTTGACGCCGTCGGCCGCGATGCGCAGCGCGTCGATGTCGAGGCCGGAATCCATCTCGTCGAGGATGCAGAGCGACGGCTGAAACAGGGCCATCTGCAGCACCTCGTTGCGCTTCTTCTCGCCGCCGGAAAAGCCGACATTGACGCCGCGCTTGAGCATGTCCTGCGGAATGCTGAGCGATTTCGAGATCTCGCGCACCTTCCTGAGGAAGTCCGGCGTCGAATACTCCTCCTCGCCGCGCGCCTTTCGCTGCGCATTCAGCGCGGTGCGCAGGAAGGTCATGGTGGCGACGCCGGGGATCTCGACCGGATACTGGAACGCCAGGAACACGCCCTTGGCGGCACGCTCGTCCGGTGCCATGGCGAGCAGATCCTCGCCCTTGAACAGGATCTCGCCGCCGGTCACCTCATACCCCGGCTTGCCGGCGATGACGTGGGACAGCGTCGACTTGCCGGAGCCGTTCGGCCCCATGATCGCGTGCACCTTGCCGGCGTCGATCGACAGCGTCAGGCCGTGGAGAATCTCGCGCTCCTCGACGCGCACTTGCAGATTGTTGATTTCGAGTAGTGCCATGATCTGTTTCCGCTCAACGCTTGCCCTGGCGCCACCGATTCCATCGGGTCCGAGGGCGAATGATATCGATGTCAGCACGAGCGGGCCGCGCCGCGGCCCCGCTGCAATGTGGCCTCAGCCGACCGAACCTTCGAGGCTGATCGAGATCAGCTTCTGCGCCTCGACCGCGAACTCCATCGGGAGCTGCTGCAGCACGTCCTTGACGAAGCCGTTGACGACGAGCCCGACCGCCTCCTCCTGCGAAAGACCGCGCTGGATGCAGTAGAACAGCACGTCCTCGGAGATCTTGGACGTGGTCGCCTCGTGCTCGAAGGTGGCCGAGGAATTCTTGGCCTCGATATACGGCACGGTATGCGCGCCGCATTTGTCGCCGATCAGCAGCGAATCGCAGGCGGTGAAGTTGCGCGCGCCGGTGGCTTTGCGATGCGCCGTGACGAGACCGCGATAGGTGTTCTGCGAGCGGCCTGCCGCGATGCCCTTGGAGATGATCCGGCTGGTCGTGTTCTTGCCGAGATGGATCATCTTGGTGCCGCTATCGACCTGCTGATAGCCGTTCGAGATCGCGATCGAATAGAACTCACCGCGCGAATTGTCGCCGCGCAGGATGCAGCTCGGATACTTCCAGGTGATCGCCGATCCCGTCTCGACCTGGGTCCAGGAGATCTTGGAATTGTTTCCACGGCAGTCGCCACGCTTGGTGACGAAATTATAGATGCCGCCCTTGCCTTCCGAATTGCCCGGATACCAGTTCTGTACCGTCGAGTACTTGATCTCGGCGTCGTCATGCGCGATCAGCTCGACCACGGCGGCATGCAGCTGGTTCTCGTCACGCTGCGGCGCCGTGCAGCCCTCGAGATAGGAAACGTAGGCGCCCTTGTCGGCGATGATCAGCGTGCGCTCGAACTGGCCGGTGTTGCGCTCGTTGATGCGGAAGTAGGTCGACAGCTCCATCGGGCAGCGCACGCCCGGCGGCACGTAGACGAACGAGCCGTCGGAGAACACCGCCGAATTCAGCGTCGCATAGAAATTGTCCGAGGTCGGCACCACGCTGCCGAGATATTTCTGTACGAGCTCGGGATGCTCGCGGATCGCCTCCGAGATCGGCATGAAGATCACGCCGGCCTTCCTCAGCTCCTCCTTGAACGTGGTCGCCACCGACACCGAATCGAACACGGCGTCGACCGCGATCTTGCGCGTCTCGGGGCTGCCGGCGCCGGGCACGGGCTCGACGCCTTCGAGGATCGCAACCTCGCGCAAGGGAATGCCGAGCTTCTCATAGGTCTTCAGGATCTCCGGATCGATCTCGTCGATCGAGGAGAGCTGCTTCTTCGGCTTCGGCGCCGAGTAGTAGTAGAGATCCTGGAAATCGATCTTCGGATAGTCGACGCGCGCCCAGGTCGGCTCGGTCATGGTCAGCCACCGGCGATAGGCCTCAAGGCGCCATTCGAGCATCCAGGCGGGCTCGTTCTTCTTGCCCGAGATGAAGCGGACGGTGTCTTCGGAAAGCCCCTTCGGAGCCTTCTCGGATTCGATGACGGTCTCGAACCCATAGCGATATTGGTCGACGTCGATCCGCCTGACGCGGTCGACCGTCTCTTGTACGGCTGGCATTCAATCCTCCGCTCGCGGTTTCAAGGACCGCGGTGGACACGTTCTGGAACCGTCTTACGACGTTTCCTCGACGAAATCACGCCCTTAGAATCGCTCAAGCACGGTTTCGTCGCCACCTTTAAGTAGGGTCAATGACAGCTTTCGCCAAGCCTGCAGGCCGCGATCGACGTCCGCCTCCGTCGTGGACCAGCCCAGACTGAGGCGCACCGCTCCCTGGGCCGCTGCGGAACTGGCGCCCATCGCTTCCAGGACATGGGAGGGCTGGACCTTGCCGGACGAGCAGGCCGAGCCGGAAGACACCGCGATTCCTTCGAGATCGAACCCGATCACGGCCGTCTCGGCCTTCAGCCCCGGCGCCGTGAACAGCGTCGTGTTCGGAAGCCGCGCCGCTTCGGAGGAAAATACCGTCACGCCAGCGGTCTGACGAAGGCCCGTTTCCAGCCGGTCGCGCAGCGCCGTGATCCGAGGCAGGTCGACCTCGAGCCCAGCCAGGGCAGCACCGGCCGCGGCGCCAAATCCGGCAATTCCTGCCACGTTTTCGGTTCCGGCCCGGCGACCGCGCTCCTGGCCGCCACCGCGGAGAACCGGAATCGGCTCCTCCACACCAGCGCCCAGAACCAGCGCGCCGACGCCCTTGGGTCCGCCGATCTTATGCGCAGAGATGGTTACAAGGTCTGCGCCCATCTCTTTGATATCGAGGGGTATTTTCCCAAATGCCTGGACCGCGTCGACCTGCAGCAGGCCGCCCGCCTGGTGCACGATCTCAGCAACTTTCGAAGCCGGTTGAAGCGCCCCGGTCTCGTTGTTGGCGGCCATGACGGATACCAGCGCCGGCGGCCCTCCGGCCAGCAGGGCTTCCAGGCGGCCGAGATCGACCACGCCGGAGGCGTCGACCGGGATCGTCTGCACCGCTGATGGCGCGAACCGGCCGCCGGCCAGCACCGAGGCATGCTCGACCGCCGACACCAGCAGCCGCTCGACCGGGCCGGCCGGCGCGCGCAGGCCTGGGCTCAGGGCGAGCACATTGGCCTCGGTTCCGCCGGAGGTGAACACCACGCGGCGCGCGACGGTACCGAGCCCCCGGGCGATCACCTCGCGGGCCTCCTCGGTCAGCCGCCGCGCCTTGCGGCCTTCGGCGTGAACCGACGAGGGATTGCCGACCAGATCCATGGCGGCGAGAATCGCCGCGCGCGCTTGCGGTCGCAGCGGGGTCGTCGCATTCCAGTCGAGATAGATCCTGTCGGCCATGGCTCGTTCTTATCAACTCGGGCCACGAACGACCATCGCTCGCCCGCGCCATGATGATGCGCGACGGCCAGCGTGATATCGTCGGGCGCAAGATTGAGATAGCGGGTCCCGTGCCATGAACAAGCTTGTCGGCTCGATGCTGCGTCCGAATGATCGGACCTTCTACGCGATCATGGCCGGGCTCTCGCTCGGCATCGGCGTCGTCAACGCCCTTTCCGCCGCCCACGATGCCGTCAGGCGGGGCGCGGCCTATGATCTGGAAAAGCAGTTGCTGTGGGAGATGACGAGCATTGTCGTCCTCATCCTGCTGGCGCCGCTGCTGGTCGCTACGGTTCGTTCCATCCGGCTGGGCCCGGCTGCCATGGCACGTCACATCGCGCTCGCAATTGCCGCCGTGGTCGCCTTCTCTGCGCTTCACATGATTGGCATGGTGACGCTCCGCAAGCTGCTGATGTGGACCGCGGGCGGCGCCTACGACTTCCAGCTCTCGCTGGCCACCATCGTGTACGAGTTCCGCAAGGACGTCATGACGGCGCTCCTCATCGGTGCCACGCTCTGGCTGTACGACGGCTATCGCGCGAGCGCTGTCCGAGAGCCGACACGGCGATCCGAGCCGCCTGCCCCTGCCACGCTCTGGCTGCGCGACGGCGCGAGCCGCATCCGCATCTCGCCGGCCGACATCCTGTGGGTCGCCGCGGCCGGCAACTACGTCGAATATGCCATGGCCGACGGCAGGCGACATCTGATCCGCGGCACCTTGTCGGCCGCCGAGGTCGAGCTCGCTCGCTTCGCGCTCGTCCGCATCCACCGCGGCCGGCTGGTCAACATGGCCCGGGTCGCCGCGCTTTCGGTCCTGCCAACGGGCGATTTCGGCCTGACCTTCGACAACGGACAATCCGCGCAGGGCAGCCGCCGCTATCGCAGCGCCGTTGCGCAACTGGAGCACACGGCGTCGCTGCGCTGAACGGCCGGGCCGCAGACGAAAACGCCAGTATTTTCATCGAATTGCAGGCGCATTCGGATCACGTTCCGCGACCGCTTCGCCCCGCCACTGTATCGGCGGCCCGGTCTGCATCCCTGCCGCAGCCGCCTTGCCGGGCGTTGAAAATCCTTGCTTTTTGCCCCGCGCTCCATGCTAGAAGGCCAACTTCCAGTCACGCCAGCGCTGCTCCGTCCAAGCGAACGGATGGCGCTCGATCACCACTTTTCCTGCTGAACTCGTCGGCGAGGCGCCAGATGAAGCATGGACGAAGTCGGTCGACGCTCTGCCAAGGATTCTCTGATGCCTGAAGTCATCTTCAACGGTCCGGCCGGCCGCCTCGAAGGCCGTTACCATCCGGCGAAGCAGAAGAACGCGCCGATCGCGATGATCCTGCATCCGCATCCGCAGTTCCACGGCACGATGAACCATCAGATCGTGTACCAGTGCTACTATGCCTTCGCGCATCGCGGCTTCTCGGTGCTGCGCTTCAATTTCCGCGGCGTCGGCCGCAGCCAGGGTTCGTTCGATCACGGCACCGGCGAGCTGTCCGATGCGGCCTCCGCGCTCGATTGGGCGCAGACCATCAACCCCGAAGCTCGCGCCTGCTGGGTCGCCGGCTTCTCGTTCGGCGCCTGGATCGGCATGCAGCTCCTGATGCGCCGCCCGGAGGTCGAGGGCTTCATCTCGATCGCGCCGCCCGCCAACCTCTACGACTTCTCGTTCCTGGCGCCCTGCCCGTCCTCGGGCCTGATCGTGCACGGCGAGCGCGATGCGGTGGTACCGCCCAAGGACGTCAACACGCTGGTCGAGAAGCTGAAGACGCAGAAGGGCATCGTGATCGACCAGCAGGTCATCCCCGGCGCCAACCACTTCTTCGACGGCAAGCTCGAGCCGCTGATGGAAACCATCACCGCCTATCTCGACATGCGCCTCGCCAATGTGAGGTGAGGTTGCGTCATCACCCGCGAAAGAGAGCGGGTGATCCAGTACGCCGCGGCTTCTCGGCTGATCATCAGCGTCTCGGAATACTGGATCGCCCGGTCAAGCCGGGCGATGGCACTGTGAGCGGCGTGAACGCTCGGTACGACAACAACGTTCCTACGCCGCCTGCTTCAACAAATACGCATCGTGCCGCGCGAGGAACGCGCGCAGCAGCTGCGGATAGTCGGCGCTGACCGCCGTCCTCACGCTCGGCCGTTGTGCGAGCCGATCGCGCCACGCCCGAACCTTCGGCGTGGACGCAAAGATGCCGAGATCACCGTAGCCATCGAACACATCGAAGTAGCGGAAGATCGGCGCGAACACGGCGTCGACCAGGCTGAAGCGGACGCCATCGAAATACGGCCCCTCGCCCAGCGCGGCCTCGACGCGGACGAACTTCGCCGTCAGCGCCTCGCGCTTGGCCGCGAACACCGCGGCATCCTGCGTCGTCTCCAGGCCCCAGAGATCGCCGAGGATCGCTGAACCGAACTCCATCCAGGTGCGATGCTGCGCACGCGCGAGCGCGTCCTCGGGATGCAGCCTCGCGCCGGCTTGCGTGTCCTCGATGTACTCGCAGATCACGTTGCTCTCGAACAGCGCCACCTCGCCTTGCGCCGTCGGCACGACCAGCACCGGCACCTTGCCGAGCGGCGAGATCTTCAGGAACCAGTCGGGCTTGTTGGCGAGATCGATGTCGATCCGCTCGAATGCGACGCCCTTCTCGGTGAGCGCGATGACGGCGCGCTGCACATAGGGGCAGAGCTTGTGGCTGATCAGCTTCAGGGCAGGCGCCATGACATCCTCGGCAGTTTGATGCAGATGCATCAAACTAGATGCAAGTGCATGTAACTGTCAAGGTCCATGCACATGCATGGATCATGGCCGCGCGATCACTCCGCCGGTCATCGGAAACGGCACGCCGGTGGTGGTGGGATAGCTCAGCGGCAGGCCCTTCATGCCGCGGACCGCCAGGAAGCCGAACGCCTGGGCCTCGATGGCGTCCGCCGACCAGCCCAGCGCATCGGCCGATTCGACGCTCGCCGGCGCGACACGCTCCCGTAGCATCCGCATCATGGTATGGTTGCGGGCGCCGCCGCCGCAGACGATCCAGCTCGCCGGCGGCTTCGGCAGCAGCGGGACGATGCGGGCAATCGCTGCGGCCGTGAACGCCGTCAGGGTCGCGGCCCCGTCCGCCGGCTTCACATCGCCCAGCTTCAGCGCGGCAAAATCATTGCGGTCGAGAGATTTCGGCGGCGGCAGCGCGAAGAAGGGCATTTCCAGCGCGCTGGTGATCCAGGCCTCGTCCGGGTTGCCCTGCTCCGCCACGCGGCCATCCTGATCGAATGACTGTCCCGTGGTCCGGTGCATGAAATCGTCGAGCAGCGCATTACCGGGACCGGTGTCGCAGGCGATCAGCACGTCGTCGCCGTCGATATAGGTGATGTTGGAGACGCCGCCGATATTGACCACGGCGATCGGCCCCGCGCGCGACAGCGACTTCGCCAGGGCGCGGTGATAGACGGGTACGAACGGCGCGCCCTGCCCGCCGAAATCGACGTCGGCGGCGCGGAAATCGTGCATCACCGGGATGTGGACGGACTTGGCAAGCACGGCCGCGTCGCCGATCTGCACGGTCAGGCGGCGCTCGGGGCGGTGCAGCACGGTCTGGCCGTGGAAGCCGATGATGTCGATGTCCTCGGGCTTGAGCCGGTGCTGCGCCAGGAACGCGGCGACCGCCTCGGCATGCGCCACCGTCACGACGCGCTCGGCGTCGCGCACCCGTCCGGGGCGCGCATCGCGCCGCTCGATCTGCACCGCATCGGCGAGCGCCTCGCGCAGCAGGCTGCGCTCCGCGGCGCTATAGGCCCGGTAGCCCGAGGGACCGAGGCTCTTGATCTGCCGCCCATCGGTCTCGATCAGGGCCACGTCCACCCCGTCGAGCGAGGTGCCACTCATGAGGCCAAGTGCGGTCAGAATCATTGCAGTCGAACCTGAAAACCCTGCCCTGCTTGCCAAGTACGGCCGATTTGAGGTCCCGCCCAGGCCGTGCACATGCTTGTACAAGCCCGGCGCATCTTATAATGCCACAATGCCCGTATCCGTGGCATGTGCCTCCCGCACGTCCCCGCGACAAGCGGTCAATACCGTAAACAAATGCTCAGAGTCGCCGACAATGACTGGCTTCAAGTCTGATTTCCTGAACGTGCTGCAGAGCCGCGGGTTCATTCATCAGTGCTCGGATTTCGAGGGGCTGGATGCCCTCGCCGCCAAGGGCCAGGCGACCGCCTATGTCGGCTACGACTGCACCGCACGCTCGCTGCACATCGGCAACTTCCTGACCATGATGATGCTGTATTGGCTGCAGCAGACCGGGAACAAGCCGATCACCCTGATGGGCGGCGGCACCACCATGGTCGGCGATCCCTCCGGCAAGGACGAGACGCGGGCGATGCGCACGGTCGAGGAGATCGAGGCCAACAAGGCGTCGATCCGCGGCGTGTTCGCCAAGGTGCTGCGCTACGGCAATGGCGCCACCGACGCCATCATGCTCGACAATGCCGACTGGCTGACGAAGCTGAACTGGATCGAGATGCTGCGCGACATCGGCCGGCATTTCTCGGTCAACCGCATGCTGACCATGGACTCCGTCAAGCTGCGGCTCGAGCGCGAGCAGGAGATGAGCTTCATCGAGTTCAACTACATGGTCTGCCAGGCCTACGACTTCGTCGAGCTGGCGCGGCGCACCGGCTGCCGGCTGCAGATGGGCGGCTCCGACCAGTGGGGCAACATCGTCAACGGCGTCGAGCTCGGACGCCGCATGGGCACCGAGCAGCTCTTCGCGCTGACCACGCCGCTCTTGACCACCGCATCCGGCGCCAAGATGGGCAAGACCGCGCAGGGCGCGATCTGGCTCAATGCCGACCAGTGCAGCCCGTATGATTTCTGGCAGTACTGGCGCAACACCGAGGACGCCGACGTCGTCAAGTTCCTCAAGCTGTTCACCACGCTGCCGCTGTCCGAGATCGAGAAGCTCGGTGCACTGCAGGGTGCCGAGATCAACGAGGCCAAGAAGGCACTGGCCGATGCGGCCACCACCTTGCTGCATGGCGAAGAGGCGGCACGCACCGCTGCCGAGACCGCCCGCCGCACCTTCGAGGAAGGCGCCATCGCCGAGAACCTGCCGACGGTCGAGGTGCCGCAGGCCGAGCTCGACGCTGGCCTTGGCGTGCTCAACGCCTTCGTCAAGGCCGGCCTCGTCGGCTCCAACGGCGAGGCGCGGCGGCAGATCAAGGGCGGTGGCCTGCGCGTCAACGACATTGCGGTCACCGACGAGAAGATGGCGCTGACGCCGGCTGCACTGACCAGCGAGGGCGTGATCAAGCTGTCGCTGGGCAAGAAGCGCCACGTGCTGGTCAGGCCTGCATAGCCGCATTCGCTTTTGCCTGCTTGTCAGGGAAGGCCGAAAGGCGCTCCCTCAGGGCATGACGATCAGCGCGCCGCGAGAGCCTGCGCAAGCCGAGGAAACTCCGACAGCTCCACCACGCGTGCGCATGGCGTTCGTGGTGCTGGGTCTCTGCTTTGCGCTATCGGTGATTGGCCGCGGGCTGGGAGAAAGCTTCACCGTCTTTCTCAAGCCGATCTCCGACAGCTTCGGCTGGGACCGTTCCGAAGTCGTCTCGATCTATTCACTGACGGCGCTCGCCGGCGGCCTCGCCGCACCGCTGATCGGGCGGCTGTTCGATCACTCCGGACCACGCGCCGTGTATGCGCTCGGCCTCCTGCTGCTTGGTTCCGCCTTCACGGCCGCGGCGCACGCGCAGGCGCTGTGGCAGTTCCAGATCAGCATCGGCCTGTGCGTCGGCATCGGCATCGCGCTGATCGGCAACGTCCCCAACTCGATCCTGCTGGGCCGCTGGTTCGGCAAGAAGCTGCCGACCGCGATGGCGGTGATCTATTCCGCCACCGGCGCCGGCGTGCTGATCCTGCTGCCGGGCTCGCAACTGCTGATCGACGCGACCGGGTGGCGCAGCACATATCAGGCGTTCGGCGCCGCCGCCTTCATTCTGCTGGTGCCGCTGGCGCTGCTGCCCTGGCGGCTGTTTGCCGCCGGCGCGCCCCACATCACCAGGCCTGTCGCCGACGAGCTCGCCGGCGATGCCTGGACCTTGTCGCGGGCGCTGCGCCATCACGCCTTCTGGGCGTTGTTCTCGACCTTCTTCTTCACCGCCGTTGGCATGTATGCGATCGCGCCGCAGGTCGTCGCCTATCTGATCGATGCCGGCTTTGCGCCGCTGCAGGCCGCCACCGCCTGGGGCTTCTCGGGCGTGGTGCTGCTGTTCGGCATGCTCGGCGTCTCGGCCCTCGACGGGCTGATCGGCCGGCGGCCGTCGGTGCTGTTCTCCTACGCCGTATCGATCGCAGGAATCCTGATGCTGTGGGCGCTGCAATTCTCGCCGAACATCTTCCTGCTCACCGGCTTCGTCGTCTGCTTTGGCAGCATGATCGGCTCGCGCGGGCCGCTGTTGTCGGCGACCGCGATGAAGATCTTCCGCGGCAGGCGGCTTGGCACCATCTACGGCACGATCACGATCGGCAGCGGGCTCGGATCGGCACTAGGATCATGGAGCGGCGGCGTCATCCACGATCTCACCCACGGCTATGATGCCGTCATTCTGCTCGCGCTCGTGAGCGTCGTCATCGGCATGATCCCGTTCCTGGTCGTTCCGGCCCTTCGCACGTAGTTGGCCCGCGGTCCAAGAACGATGTGCTTGCGCGCTCCGACAGCCGCCCGTCCACATAGTGGACGGCGCACAACAACCACGCGTTCATGATTAGTAAGCAGCTTGATGATAGTTGTTTCGGCAAGGACGCGCCGTCGAAAGCGCGCGCCATACCGACGGGATCGTCCGCGCCCTGGCCGATGGCGCCAAGCAGATCGAGCACGTCGCCGAGCTGATCTCGAGCATCGCGGGCCAGACCAACCTGCTGGCGCTCAACGCCACGATCGAGGCCGCGCGCGCCGGCGAAGCCGGGCGCGGCTTTGCCGTGGTCGCGGCGGAGGTGAAGAGCCTGGCCAGCCAGACCGGCACAGGCCACGCAGGAGATCGGCGACCGCATCGCCCGGATCCAGAACGCGACGCGGGAAGCGGTCGGCGCGCTCGACGGCATCACCCTGACCATCGAGGAGGTGTCCGCGATCGCGGCCACGATCGGATCGGCGATCGAGGAACAGGGACCGGCCACCGCGGAGATCGCGCGCAACGTCACCCAGACCGCGCAGGCCACCCGCGAGGTCACCGCCAACATCGGCGGCGTCTCGACGGCGGCCAATGAGACCTGGAGCGCCGCCGGCCACCTGCTGATCGCGGCCGGCAACCTCTCCAAGCAGGCCGAGCAGCTCTCCCGCGAGGTCGACACCTTCCTTGCTGGCGTCAGAGCCGCCTGAACCGCATCGATCGGGTCTGTTGACGTCGCCGAACGCCGGCGGCCGGCAGCGTCAATTGTTCGGCGGCAGCTCCGCCGGCGGGTATGGCTGCTTGCCGGTGTTGAAGTCCATGATCTTGCGCGTCACGCCCGGCAGCATGGCCGAGATCGGGTTGATGCGCACCACAGGCTGGCTTGGCGTGCCCACAACCTCATAGGTCACGCCGAACAGACCTTCATTGCTGCCGCCGAGGAACAGCCCGACGATCGGGATCTGGTTGAACATGTTGTTCAGCCCGTACAGCGGCACGATCGTGCCCGAAGCCCGGACCTGGTTGACGTTGTAGTCGATGCTGCCCTCGATGGTCAGGCCGAGCGTCGGTCCCTTGACGACGCCGTCGCGGATCGAGAGCAGCCCGTTCTGCCGCGTGAACTCCGCGCGCAGCATGGTGAAGGCGATGCCTTGCGAGGCGCCCTGTGCTGCGCCGGAGGCGGCGCGATCCAGCGCCTGCTCACCCCTGACGGTGAAGTTGCGAACGATCGCCAGGCCTTCCTTGGGGCTGGAGTCGGCCGTCGGCGGCTCCATCGCCAGTTCCAGCTCGCCGCCAGCCATCTTGGAATAGGTGTCGGCGAAGCGCAGCAGCGCGCCGGCATCGTTGGTTACGAGATAGATCACCTCGCGGCCCTGGCGACGCGCGCGAGGATCGGCGCTCGGCGCCTCGCGGCCGACGCGGATGTCGGCGGTGACGGGCGTGTCGCGGCCGACCTTGCCGGTCAAATTGAAGCTCTTGAAGGCGCCGCCGCGCCTGGAGAACTTGAGGTCGACGCTGCGCAGCGCCTCGCCGTTGAAGCCGGCGACGGCGCCCAGCTTGACCTCGGCGTCGAAGTCGAGGTTGGAGCGTGCCTTGTTCTTGTCGGCGTCCTTGTTGGTGCCCGAGATCGCCGACTTCAGGAAGCCGCGGCCGTCGAACACGTCGCCGCGCATCGACAGCTTCAGCACGCCGTCCTGGCCGCGCTCGGCCTTGAGCTGCGTCTTGTCGCCTTCCGACGGCGAATAGGTCGGGAAGTTGGCGTTCACCAGGTCGCCGTTCTGGTCGACTTCCAGCGAGCCCTTGATGGAGACGCCGCCGCCTTCGATGTTGATGTCCTCGAAGCGTGTCGATTGCTGCTTGGCGACAACGTTGAAGGTGGCCTTGCCGGATTTGCCCGGATTCTTCACCCAGCCCGGCAGCAGGTTGTCGAGCTTGAGCTGGGTCAGATCGGCCTCGACGCCGATGCGGCTGTCGCGATCGCTGGAGCCGGCGATCTTGCCATTGAGCTTGAGCGGCACGTTGCCGGTGATCGCGGTGCCCAGATCCATGCCGAGCCGAGCCCGGCTGGCATCGTCGAGGATCGCCTGCATCTTGATGTCGGCGTCGCCTTCCGTCGGCTTGCGATAGTCGAGCGTGGCCGGCTGGCCGTTGATCTTGACGTCGCCCTTCACCTGATAGCCGGCGGTGTTGGCCACGATCTTGAGCGTGTTGGCCTCGAGCTTCTGGTTCATCACCAGTTTGTCGGCGGCAAAGCCATTGAGATCGGCCGTGACCGCGTAGCTGGTGTCGGCCTTGGTCAGTTCGCCCTTGACCGGCATCGCGAGATTGACGCTGGCCTGGAACGTTCCCTTGGTCTGGTTGGGATCGATCGGCATCGACGACAGATCGTTGAGCCGGTCGGAGGCGAGGATCTCGGCGGCAGCGGCGACCTGCCCTTCGACGCGCATGCGTACCCGCGACGGCGACGGCTTCGGCGCCATGTCCGGTACTTCGAACACGACGTCGGAGAAGTTGAGCTTGCGCCCGGCCGGCGTATCCGCGACGCCCTGCCCGATCGTCACCGTCGCGGTGCGGCCGGTGACATGCGCCTTCACGTCGGCATCGCGCACCGACGGCAGGCCGTCGACCGGATGCACGGTGACATTGGTGGCGACGATGTTGACGTCGAGACCATCGTCGGGAATCGGCGGCCCCTTGCGCGGCAGGTTGCGCGTCGGCGAATTGACGGCGACGTCGATCCGCTGCACCGAGCCGCGCTCGATGCGCTCGATGATCCAGGCCCGCACCTCCGGCACGATCAGCGCCGGCCAGATCCGTTTCATCGCCAGCGCGGGCATCGGCGTCGCCGCGAAGCCGAGCTTCAGCCGCGGCTCGCCGGCATAGTCGACGCTGCCGGTGCCGGCGACGCCGATCTCGCCATTGGAGACCTCCGCCTGCGTCAGCAGCACGCGCTTGCCCTCGGTGTCGAAGCGGAAGTTGATCGAGATGCGGTTGAAGATCAGCGGTGGCTCGTTTTCGATGGCGCCGAGCAGAATGGTGCCGCCGTTGAGACCCAGCCGCCAGTCGTTTGCGGTGTCGTTCGGAGGCTCGAGATTGGCGTTGAGCGTGATGCGGTTGGCGCCCGAGATCACCTTCAATGGCGCGATCAGCACGCGGCGCCCGGCGTCCCATTCCATGCTGATCTCGGCGGAGTCGATCGCCATCGGATAGTCGGGCGTATCGGTGTCGATGATCTTGCCCGCGCCGATGTTGATCTTGCCGCGCAGATAGGTCGGCAGCCCGTCGCGCGCGAGCTCGCCCTTGATCTCGCCGGTCATGGGCAGGTCCGCCATGTAGGTGAGATCCTTGAGCCGCATCGCCAGCAGGATGTTGCTGGTGGAGACCTTGTCGGCCTTGATGTCCACCGTGCGCACGCCGTTGGCCTGGGGCCCGACCAGGATGCGCAGCTGCCACGGCTTGGCGCCCTCTTCGCCGAGGCTCAGCGCCACCCCGCCGCCGGACGGCCGGCGCAGGCTGAGGCTGATGTTCTCGAACGTCCATTTGTTGCCGCGCTGCTGGTCGTCGACGATCAGCACGCCGTTCTTCAACCCGATCTCGTTCAGGTTCTGGCCATCGAGCCCGGTGAGGCTGAGGCTGTCGAGCCAGTCCAGGCCGGCAAGCAGGCCGTTCGGCGCAGCGGTCGCGGGCACAGTCGACATGGCCGGCGGTGCTGGCTGCGAGCCGGCCTGCGGTCCCGGTGCGTTGGGCGGTGACGCGGCCTGTCCCGGTCGCGGGAATGTCGGCGGCAGGCCGGCATCGCGCTTGGAGGCGACGCCCGTTGCCAGCGGCTTGGTGGTCTCCCCCGTCGACACCGTGACGGTGCCGTCCGGGGTGATGCGAATCGCGAGCTCGGCGTCGACCAGCTTGAGGCTCTCGGCACGCAGCTGGCCCATCAGCAGCGCGGCGCCGGACAGCCGCACCTCGGCCTTGGGCGCGCTGGCGACGATGGCGTGATCCTGATCGCGCACGATGATGTCGCGGATCCGGACCGCGATCCTGATCCGGCCGGCACGCTCGATCTGGGTGCCGCCGACCTCGACGGTGTTGCCGTGGCCGATATTGTCCTCGATCGCCGCCGCGAGCCACGGCGTCGCCAGATCGAGGCTGATCGGGCCCGCACCGAGCCGCAGCCACAGGCCGGCGAAGCCGAGCCCGACGAGCAGCATGAGCGATGCCAGCGTGATGACGACCCGCTTGGCCACGCGGCCGCCCGGCAGACGCGGACGCGCCCAGCCGAATCGACCGGTGCTCCCGCCCGAATCGGGCCGCGACAACAGGCGCCGGGCGCGCTGCCCGACCGTCTCGTCGTGCTCGGCGGCAGCCTCATACTGGTCGGCCACATCCCAGTCGGCCTCATCCCACTGCTGGCCCTGGGTGTCCGCTTGCAGATGGGGCCGGTGGGGTGATGTCTGTCTTGCCATTGCCTCTCGGTGCCGGCCCCTCGTGTCCGAAACATTCGTGCCAACCTGGCCTCGGCCAGGTTGGTCGCCGGTGTGGCCCCGCCCGTTCACGCAGCGCGCGTGCTCACTGCCGGCAGGACTCGATGCCCCAAATGATCCCGTCACGCTTCGGCGGGTGCTGTCAACACGCCGCTGGCGCTTCGCCGGCGGCGCGGACGACGCGCGACATCCTCGTCACTATACCCCGCCGCCGTCAGGTTTGCCCACCTGCTCGCGCCAGCGGACCGGCGCCTCTCCACCGCCGGACGAATTCTGTGGCGGGGACGTCTGATCCGGAGACGGTACGAGAGTCGTCATTGCACTGTGCTCAACTGCGCTGGTGCTCACGCCTGCTGGTAGCCGTGATCTTCGCTTCATCGCAAGAGACACGATCCCCTGCGCGCCGCGAAGCACGGATTCCAGATCGATCCCGGGACACCGGACAAGAACCGAGATACTTTCATTTTTGAGCCGCCGAAAGCGACGAAAGGAAGGCGTATGTCAAAGGAATCACAAAAGAAATCCTCCAACCCGGCGTCCTACGGGGCGATTGACGGGAACCGGCTCGCCACCGCGGCCAAGAAGGCCACCAAGAAGACGGCCAAACCGGCAGTGACGAAAGCCACCAAGACGACCTCCGCAAAGACGACCTCCGCAAAGACCGCGACGTCCAAAGCCGCGACCACCAAAACGGGAGCTGCGAAGGCCGGGCCCAGGACGCCAGCCACCACTGGAACGGGCCTCGCCGAGGGCGTCAAGGCACCCGCGTTCAAGCTGCCGCGCGATGGCGGCGGAACCGTTTCGCTGGCCGATTACGGCGGCCAGAAGCTCGTGCTGTTCTTCTATCCCAAGGCCAATACGCCCGGCTGCACCAAGGAGGCGATCGACTTCACCCGCCTGTCGAAGGACTTCGCGGCCGCCGGCGCCGCAGTGCTCGGCGTCTCCGCCGATTCGGTCAAGGCGCAGGACAATTTCCGCGACAAGCACGATCTCGCCGTGCCCCTGATCTCGGACGAGACACATGAGATGCTGGAGGCCTACGGCGCCTGGGGCGAGAAGTCGCTCTATGGCCGCAAGTTTCTCGGCATCATCCGAAGCACCGTCTTGATCGGCGCCGACGGCCGCGTCGCCAAAGTGTGGCGCAACGTCAAGGTCGACGGCCATGCCGACGCGGTGCTCGCGGCGGCGCGCGCGCTCTGAGAATGCGCCTGACGGCGTTGGCGGAAAATTAACCATGCAGGGGTCAAATCGCTCCCGTAAATGACGCCGCTGGAACGACGATCTCCGGCCGGCGCGGGAGTGCCGATGTCGTATCGTTCCGGCCATCACGCCGAATATCCCCAGCACCATTCTCATGACCGTGGGCACGCCCATCACCATCGGCGCGCCCCCGTCAGCCATCCGGCGCCGGTCGCGGCCGCGTCGCAGAGCGACTACACGCTGGTGCATGCCGGCAAGCAGGTGCGCATCGGCCCGGTGGTATTCTGGATCGTGGTCGGCACCGTCAGCCTGCTCGGGCTGTGGTCGGCGGCGACCGCGACCTATTTCGCGTTTCGCGACGACGTGCTGACGCGGCTGATCGCGCGCCAGGCCGAGATGCAATACGCCTATGAGGACCGCATCGCCGAGCTACGCGCCAAGGTCGATCGCGCCACCAGCCGGCAATTGCTCGACCAGGAGCAGTTCGACCAGAAGCTCGACCAGATCCTGAAGCGCCAGAGCGCGCTTGAAGGCCGCGCCACCGCGCTCGGCAGCATGCCCGACATCACCGGCTCGATCCGCGCCCCGGCGCGCGCGCCTGTCTCCATCGAGCCGCCGTCGGCGCCAGCCACGCCCAAGCCGTCGCCGATCAGCGACACCGTGATCTTCACGGCGCCGCCGGACCGCGAGGCCCGGCTCGAATCGCGCAGCCCCGTGATGGCCAACGCGCAGCCGAACCCATCGACCAAGCTCGCCGGCGTCGACAACGTGCTGACGCGGCTGACGCGCTCGCTCGACCAGGTCGAGGCGCGGCAGATCGCGATGCTGTCCTCGGCCGAGGAGACGCTGGAATCGAAGCTGCGCCGGATGCGCGGCGTCATCACCGATCTCGGCCTCGACATGGGTCAGCTCGAAGCGGCGGCGCCGAAGGGCGGCATGGGCGGCCCGTTCGTGCCGGTCAAGCTCGGCGCCGAATCCGGTCCGTTCGAGCGCCAGCTCTACCGCATCAGCATCACCCGCGCGCAGGTCGAGAAGATGAACCGCACGCTGTCGCTGGTGCCGTATCGCAAGCCGGTCATCGGCGAGGTCGAGTTCACCTCGGGCTTCGGCGTGCGCAGCGATCCGTTCCTTGGCCGCCCCGCGATGCACACCGGCCTCGACTTCCGCGCCGCGACCGGCGATCCCGTCCGCGTCACCGCCAACGGCAAGGTGGTCAACGCCGGCTGGGCCGGCGGCTACGGCCGCATGGTCGAGGTTGATCACGGCAACGGCCTCTCCACCCGCTACGGCCATCTCTCCGAGATCAACGTCAAGATCGGCCAGCATGTGAAGATCGGCGACATCATCGGCGAGGTCGGCTCGACCGGCCGCTCGACCGGCCCGCATCTGCACTACGAGACCCGCATCGACGGCGAAGCCGTCGACCCGCAGAAATTCCTGCGCGCCGGCGTCCGGCTGAGCGCGGGCTAGGTCAGTCAGCTCACATCAAGTTGGTGCGGTGCAGCGCCCCGCGGGGGCGCTCCGGAGCCGGGCCTATCGCCTGGCCGGGAGCATGAAGACCTGCCCCGGATAGATCAGATCGGGACTTCGGATCTGCTCCCGGTTTGCCTTGTAGATGACCGCGTAGCGCGTGCCGCCCCCGAGCAGGCGGCGGCTGATGTGCCACAAGCTATCGCCGCGGGCGACCGTGACCGTCGTCATCTTCGGCTCGCCTCTGGCAGCGGGCACGATCGCCTCACGCGGGTTGCCTGCAGCCGCGACCAGCGTGGACTGAGTGGCCGCGCGAGCCTTGGCCGTCTCGGTCCCCGCAACAGCCGAGGACAGCGATGCAGTCGTCGCGTCGTCGGGCAGGCTCAACGGGACCTCGGCGCGCGCCTGGACGGAGCCGGATGCCGGATCGACCTCGTCGAGCCTGATCCGTTCGTTGCCGGCCCGGCTGACGTCCTTGCCGATCGCGATGCTGAGACGTCCGTCGGCGCCCGCCACCGTCGAAGAGATCAGGCGATCGTTCAAATAAAGCCTCACCGTCGCGCCCGGACGCGCCCGGCCGTTGACGCGCAGGACGCCATTCGTCTCGTGATCCACCGCGTCCACCGCCAGCGCCTGCGGGATCACCCCGGCCGGCTTCGACAGAACGCGCGTCGGCTCATCCGGCGACAGCAGAGCCACCGTGGCCTGCTGCCGCCCGGCCTCGACGTTCACCGCCACGCTCTGCTTCGACGTCACCTCGTGTCCGTCGGCGAGCTTCGATCGCAGGGTCAGATCGTAGGTCCCGGCAGGGAGACGGGGCGGCACCATGGCGAACTGTCCGGCCCGGTCGGCAACGACGCGGTCATGAACCTCGCCGTTGCGCAGCAGCTCCACGGTGGCGCCGGGCGCCGCGCGCCCGGCGACGACGGCGTCACCCGAAGGAGCGACGTTGACGACATCGAAGGCCGGACCATCGCTTTCGGCGCCCGACTGCGGAACCAGCGGGCCCAGCGCGGCGGCAAGACCACTCGCCTGCTGCTGCATCGTCGCAAGCGGGCTTGCGCCGCGACCATGGTCCGCGGCGGACGGCGCTTGCTCGGCGGTCGGAACCGATGCGGACTGCCCCGGCGCTTCGGCCGCCGGGATTGCCGCTCCGCTCGCGGCCGTTTTGTCCCGCCCGATAATCGGGACGTCACGGATCAGCGTGGGATCGAACACGACGACCAGCGCTGCCGCCGGGACCACGAGGGCCGCGACCCCAAGAATGATCCGGATCACCGGCTTGCCGCTCATGATCATGCCTCGGTCCATTGCTGGTCGCGTCGATCGCGCGTGTGTCGAGCCATACCATCCGGTCCGGCGAAACACCATTGCAGCCGGGCGGGCACGACACCGGACAATTCCGGGATACCGGCCGCCGAGGCCGCCCATGGCTGGCCCGGCCGCGCCCGGACCCGGCCGGCTCACGCCGCGCCGAGCGCGTCGACAAAGCGCGACAAATCTTCCCCCAACTCGCCCGGCTCCTCGAGGCCGATGCTGAGCCGCACCAGCACATCCTTGAGCGCCTTGCGCAAGGCCAGATCCTTCGCCGCGATCGGGCCGAGCAGCAGGTCGGAATGGTCGCCGACCGACGGGCACGAGACAACATCCGGTCATTTGCGCGACGCGCGTGCCCTGCTCCGGCCTTCGGACGCAATCTGCGCCGCGCATTCGGCGAACACCTGGCGCAGGAATTTGTGGCTGGGGTCCTGATCCCTGAACGAGGGCCAGATCATGGACTCGTTCAGGCGCGGAATCTCGAACGGGAAGCCGACGAACTTCACGGGATAATGCAGCGCCAGATCCTGCGCGAGCAGCCGATGCAGTGTCGCGATCCGGTCCGTCCCGCACAACATCCTGGGCAGCAGGCAGTAGGAATCGACCGTACAGGCAATCCTTCGCGGCCGGCCGGCGCGCGGGAAGAACAATTCCTCGAACGAGAAGGAGCCGGCTTCGCCGAGGCGGACGTTGACGTGATCGGCCGCGAAATAATCGTCCTCGGACAGCTTGCCGCGCTGCAACGGCCGCTCCCGGCACATCATGCAGACATGATCGTCCGACAGCAGATGCGTCTGCGGATGCGCTATCCGTGATGCATACTGCTCGGGCAATATCAGCAGGTCGATGTCGCCGAGCCCGAACACCTGCTCGACATGCTTGGGCAGATGCGCGATCTCGAGCTGGAATCCGCTCGCGCGCTGCGCGAGCGCGATCGCCACTCGCGACACCAGCACATAGGTCGCGTAGTCGGATGCACAGATTCGGAACGTGCGGCTGATCGTCGAGGGATCGAAGTCCGGCCTCGTGCTGATCGCGGCGCGCGCACGAACGAGCGTGTCCTTGACCGGCTCGACCAGCGCCTGGGCGAGCGGCGTCAGCTCGAACTGCCGTCCGACCTGGGTCAACAACTCGTCCTCGAAGAACTCGCGCAGACGCGCCAGCGCGGCGCTGGTCGCGGATTGACCGAGCCGGAGGCGATCCGCAGCCCGCGTGACGTTGCGCTCGTCGAGCAGCGCGTCGAGCGCCACCAGCAGATTGAGATCGAACCTGTCCAGCCGCATCGCAGCGCGCTCCCTTCCCCTGGACTTGTCACTTGGTATCGATCGTATCGATGACGATGCGCAATTCAATCGATTTTGCCGGATCACGGGTTCGACCTAGTGTGTGCTCGGACCAGCGTCGGCAGAGGGCGCGAAAGCCCGGGCCAAGGGGCCCCCGCGACTGGTCCGTTCACGGGGAGGGAAACATGAGCCGATCGAGCTCGGGTGGAGTCGTGCTCGCCACGTGCCACGTGGCCGGCATGCTGGACCTGGTGGCGCTGCCGGTCTGGGTCGGAACGTTCATTGAATTCTACGGTCTGTCGCCCGCGCAGGCGGGTGCGACCGTCACCAGCTTCCTGGCGGGCATCGTGCTCGCGAGCCTGGTGACCGCGCGATCGTTCACGCGGCTCGACGCGCGCAGCATCGTGGTCGGCGGCTTCATCGTGGCCGCTGCGGCGTTCGGCTATCTCGCCGGCAGGCCGCCAGAGCTGGTGCCATTCTGGGTTCTGCCGATCATCCACGCCATCGCGGGCCTCGCAGCCGGTGCCGCCTTGTCGATGACGCACGGCACGATGGGCCGTACCGACAATCCGCACCGCCTGTTCGGCCTCGCCAATGTCGCGCTCGCCGTCTTCAGCGTCGCCTTCTTCGCCACCGTGCCGGCCCTGATCCATGCGATCAGCCCGCGCCTGCTGTTCGCGGTGTTCGCAGCCAGCATGGCGGTCGCGGCGCTCCTGGCCTCTCTCGGCTTCCCGCGCTCCGTCGCCGCCGCCGAGACCGGCGGCGAGATGCTGCACGCGATGCCCGGCCGAGCCTGGCTGATCATCGCCGTCGTGATCTGCCTCGCCTTCAACCAGTCGCTCGTTTTCTCCTTCCTGGAGCGCATCGGCCATCACAAGGGGCTGTCGCAGGACGACGTCACCAAGGTTCTGATCGCCGTCGGCTTCATCAACCTGCTTCCCGGCGCGCTGGCGGCGGCCCTGCAACGACGCCTGTCGCCGATCGCGATCGGCATTGCCGGCCCGCTGCTGCAGGCCATGCTGGCTTTCGTGATCGTCAATGCCCAGGGCTTCTCGACCTACGCGGCCTTTGCGATCCCCTACGTCTCGATCGTGATCTTCACCCACACGTTCCTGTTCGGACTGCTGTCGCAGATCGACCCGAGCCGGCGCGCAGTCGCGGCGACACCGGCGATGATGATGATCGTATCGGCCGCGGGACCCGCCGTCGCCGGCGCGATCGTGGAGAGCCTGGGCTACGGCGGCCTGAGCTACGTGGCCGGAACGATATCCACGCTCGCCGTCGTCCTGATGCTGACCTTCAAGGCACGCACCGCCGCATCACCGGCCATGCTGCGCTCCGCCTGAGCCCCCTGCCCCCAAGGAGAGTCCCATGAACAAACACGTCACGCAGCACAACGGCCTGGAGTTTCCGCAGGATATCGTGTTCTCCGGCTATGCAGCTCCGGTGCGGATCGAAGGCGAGGTGCACGACCTCGAGGTGATCGGCCGCATTCCGGCGGGGCTGGAAGGCGTCTACTACCGCAACAGCGCCGACCACACCTACCCGCCTCTGCTGGGCAAGGACATCTTCCTCAACGGCGACGGCATGGTGCACATGGTCCGCATCCAGAACGGTCATGCCGATCTGGCGATGCGCTACGTCCGTACCCGCAAGTTCCTGATCGAGCGGCAGGCGCGCAAGGCGCTGTTCGGCGCCTATCGCAATCCGTTCACCGATTCACCCGAGGTGGCGGGCGAGGATGCCAACACCGCCAACACCTCGGTGATGTGGCACCATGGCAAGCTCTATGCCCTGAAGGAATCCGGCCGCCCCTACGAGCTCGATCCGGTCACGCTGGAGACCCGTGGCGAGACCGATTTCGGCGGCCAGCTCCGGAGCCGCACCTTCACCGCCCATCCCAAGATGGACCCGCTCACCGGCGAGTGCATCGCGTTCGCCTATAATTGCGAGGGCACGGCCAGCAATGACATCGAGCTCTACACCATCGCGCCGGACGGCGAGTTCACCCGCACCGAGCGCTTTACCGCGCCCTACTGCTCGATGGTCCACGACTTCCTGGTATCACGCAACTACATCGCCTTCGTGATCTGCCCGATGGTCTGCGACTGGGATCGCATCAGGAAGGGCGAGCCCTATTGGCATTGGGACAGCCACAGGCAGACCCATGTCGCCGTGATCCCGCGCCGGCAGGGCGTGGCCGGCATCCACTGGTTCACCGCGCCGAAGCTCGCAATGCAGACCCACACCTTCAACGCCTGGGAGCACGGCAGCCGCCTGGTGCTCGACCAGTTCGTCACGGAGTCCGGCTGGCTCAGCCAGTTCCCGGACATCCACGATCCCGAGGCCAAGGAGCTGCCGCCCTTCGGCGAACGTTGGACGATCGATCTGTCGAGTGCATCTGGCGCCATCGACATCTCGCGCTTCATCGGACACATCGGCGAGATGCCGGTCATCGACCAGCGCTTCGCGATGACCCGCGTCCGGCACTTCTGGTTCGGCACCAACAACCCCAAGCTCGGCCCGATGCTGCCCTTCGGCCCCAAGGGACCGCCCTTCACCTGCCTCGGACATTTCGACGAGGAGACGGGCAAGCTCGACTTCTACTACGCCGGCCCCGAGAGCTCGCCAGAGGAGCCATGCTTCGTTCCCCGCAGCGCGGACGCAGCCGAGGGCGACGGCTGGCTGCTCAGCATCGTCGGACGGCGGGCGGAGAACCGCACCGATCTCGTCATCCTCGACGCACGCAATCTGTCGGCCGGCCCCATCGCGACAATCCGCTTCCCGTGCCGGGTGCACGAGGGCTTCCACGGCATCTGGGTAAACGCCGACGTCCTTTAACGCGTCCGGCCACCGGAGGCGCCAGCCGCGGATCCGCCAGCGCCTCACGCCGAACGACAAACACTCCAATGACAAAGAGCCTCGCAGCAGGCCTGTCACAACCGGGGAAACGCCATGATACGTCTGTACGGCTCGATGCACTCGCGCGCGCATCGCTGCGCCTGGATGCTGAAGGAGCTCGCGCTCGACTTCGAGCACGTTCCGACCGGCTTCACCGACGGCAGCACCCACACGCCGGACTTCCTGAAGATCAATCCCAACGGACGCGTGCCCGCGTTCGTCTCCGACGAGATCCGCCTGTTCGAGTCGCTCGCGATCAACCTCCATCTGGCGCGCCGCTACCGCAGCGACCTTTCTCCGGCCACCCTGGAAGAAGACGCGCTCGTCACCCAGTGGAGCTTCTGGGTCGTGACCGAGATCGAGAAGCCCCTGCTTCTCGCCGCGGCCAATCGCGTCCTGTTCGATGCCGACAAGCGCGATGCCGACGAGCTCGGGATCGCGCTCACCAAGCTCGGCCGTCCGCTGGCGGTCCTCGATCGGCATCTCACCGAAAGGCCCTATCTCGTCAGCGGCCGCTTCACCGTGGCTGACCTGAATGTCGCCGCCGTCATGACGCTGGCCCGGCTCGGCACGCTCGACATGTCACCATGGCCCCATGTCGACCGCTGGCTCGATCGCTGCCTGGAACGGCCGGCCGCTGCGGACTGGAAGACGATCAGTTTCCGCGTTCCGCGGCCCGAGAACCCTCTCGGCATCCTCGCGATGTTCGTCTGAGGCACCATCGCAGATTGAATGAGGAACCGCACATCATGCTGATGCTCGCCGACGCAGTGATCATCATCGACGCCGCGCTGCGCGAAGCGCGTGCGAAGAACCTCGCGCCGCTTGCGGTCGCCGTGCTCGATCCAGGCGGACACCTGATCGCCTATCAGCGCGAGGACGGCGCCGGCATCGTCCGCTTCGACATCGCCTTCGGCAAGGCCTTCGGCTCGCTCGGCATGGGCTTCGGATCACGCGAGCTGAGCCGTCGCGCCGGCAACATGCCGACATTCTTCACGATGCTATCAGCCACGACCGGCGGCCGCCTCGTCGCCTCGCCCGGCGGCGTCCTGGTGCTCGGACCGGACAGGCAGGTGCTCGGCGCCGTCGGCATCTCCGGCGATCTCGGCGACAATGACGAAGCCTGCGCGATCGCCGGCATCGCCGCGGCGGGCTTTCGAACGGAAGAGCCGCCCGGCGCGTGAACCGGTGAAGAACGGCCAAGCGGACCGCCGAAACGGTCCACGCGGCTGATCATCGCTTGGCCGGGAGCACGAAGACGTGGCCGGCCCCACCGCGGGCGGGTGCCCATCATTCGGCTGAAGGGGAGGACCACGCCCGGCAGCAACTCCCTCATCCGAATTCTCCCACGCGATTTTGTTATTTCTTTTTTCCAGAAATCATGTATGATCCCCCCATCCTGCCCTCTCTGCGAGGGGCGTACGCGTCGTCACGGACGTTGGGGCGGGATGCGGTGGACGCGGGCTGCGATGCACGACGGGCATGGCGGTCGCGGACGATGAAGTCGCGTGGTCCTGGCGCCCCGATGCTGGCGCCAAGTTCGTGCCGGTGCAGATGCGCTGGCGCGGATGACGGGGGCAAGAAAGCCGGTCCCCGGGGAGATCGCGTATAAGTTGTTAAAACCATCGCGCAGGGAATGCCGGTTACGGCTTTGCCTGTGGTACCTGCCGCCTGCATTCTTCTCGCAGGCGGGCCATGGGTGAGGCCTTCACCCGGCATTCCCTGCACCCTCGCGTCGAGGGGGCGCTGCCGAAAACCCCGGGTGCACCGCGCCGCGGGAGCTCTTTCTGCACGCTGAATCACATACTTGCGCGCGAGAGCGAGCATTCCATACAAATTGCAACCTTTATGAGCAGTGCGTAGTCGTACGGTGCCTAGGTTTTACGCAACTTTTAAGGAGTCGGCGCCTTCTAGGCGGTGATCTGAAACTCTGCATCCAGTGTCCGCATGCAGGTGGGACAATTTGGAGTCATACCGTGCGCAAAAATCTGCCTGTCACCCACAACGAATACCCGATCACCGACGAGACGCTGATCGTCTCGCGCACCGATCTGAAGGGCAAGCTGACCTACTTCAACGACCAGTTCGTCGATGCCGCCGGCTTCACCCCCGACGAGCTGATGGGCCAGCCGCACAACATCATCCGCCACCCCGACATGCCGGAGGCCGCATTCGCCAATCTCTGGGACACGCTGAAGCAAGGCAAGCCGTGGGCCGGCGCCGTCAAGAACCGCCGCAAGAACGGTGACTTCTACTGGGTACTGGCGAGCGCATCCCCCATCCGCGAGAACGGCCGGATCACGGGCTACACCTCCATCCGCACCAAGCTGCCGGCCGAGCAGCGCGCCGAGGCCGAGAAGGTCTACGGGCTGTTGAATCAGAACAAGGCGCAGGGCTACGCGATCAGCGCGGGCGTCATCCGCCGCCGCTCGGTGTTCGACCGCCTGTCGCTCTTCACGGGTACGCTCAGGGCGCGCCTGACGACCTTGGCCGCGGTGCTGGGCGTGTTCATGCTGATCATCGGCGCGGCCGGCCTGCTGTCGACCCGCTCCACCAACGTCGCCATGAAGTCGCTGTACGAGGATCGCACGATCCCGCTGGCGCAATTGCTCGAGATCAACGATCGCACCTTGCAGAACATGTCGTCGCAACAGTCTGCGGCGGCGAACGGCAAGGCCGGAAAACCGATCGACGGCATCAGGGCGCTGGTGGACGGAAACAGCGCCAGGATCACCAAGGTCTGGGCCGACTACATGGCGAGCTACCTGACGCCGGAGGAGAAGATCGTCGCCGATGCCTTCGCGATCAAGCGCAAGGCCTATCTGGAGGAAGGCATCAGGCCGGGATTGGCTCTGCTCGAGCAGGGCAAGTTCGACGAGGCGAGCCAGCATATCGCCACCAAGGGGCATGATCTGTTCGAGGCCGCCAAGCACGAGCTCGACAAGCTCGTTCAGATCCAGGTGAAGGAAGGCAAGGCGCTCTACGAGGAGGCCGAGAGACAATATCTGGTGGTGCTCGCGATCATTTCTGTGATGATCCTGGCCGGTATCGGAATCGGCGCTACGTTCAGCCTGCAGAGCATCCGCGCGGTGCTGCGGCCGCTCAAGGTGCTCAACGACGCCATGCAGAACATCACCGCCGGCAAGCTCGACAACCGCATTCCGGTGGAGCGCGACGACGAGCTCGGCGAGGCGCTGCGCAACCTGCAGACCGTGCAGGCGATCGTCCGTTTCAACAGCGAGGAAGTGAAGGCCGTGCAGCACTCGGCCGAGGTCAAGCGCAAGGCCGGAATGAACAAGCTCGCCAGCGAATTCGAAAGCGCGATCGGCGGCATCGTGCAGACGGTGTCCTCGGCCTCGTCGCAGCTCGAGACGTCCGCCGGCACGCTGACCTCGACCGCGACGCGCTCGCAGGAGCTCGCCACCACCGTGGCCGCCGCGTCCGAGCAGGCCGCGACGAACGTGCAGTCGGTCGCCTCGGCCACCGAGGAACTGACCTCGTCGGTGACCGAGATCAGCCGCCAGGTGCAGGAATCGGCGCGCATCGCCAACGGCGCCGTCGATCAGGCGCGCACCACCAACGACCGCGTCAACGAGCTCTCGAAGGCAGCCGCGAGGATCGGCGACGTGGTCGAGCTGATCAACACCATCGCCGGCCAGACCAACCTGCTGGCGCTGAACGCCACCATCGAGGCGGCGCGCGCCGGCGATGCCGGCCGCGGCTTCGCCGTGGTCGCGTCCGAGGTCAAGGCGCTCGCCGAGCAGACCTCGAAGGCCACCGGTGAGATCGCCCAGCAGATCTCGGGCATCCAGGCAGCGACACAGGAATCGGTGTCGGCGATCCGCGAGATCAGCACGACGATCGAGCGGCTGTCGGAAATCTCCTCGACCATCGCCGCCGCCGTCGAGCAGCAGGGCGCGGCGACGCAGGAGATCTCGCGCAACATCCAGGAAGCGTCGCGCGGCACCACCGAGGTCAACACCAACATCGTCGACGTCCAGCGCGGCGCCTCGCAGACCGGCTCTGCTTCGGGCAACGTGCTGTCGGCGGCGCAGTCGCTGTCGCGGGAGAGCGACCGGCTGCGGCAGGAGGTCGACCGATTCCTCGGCAACGTGCGGGCGGCCTGAGCCGCCCCGCGCTCACCGCCCGGTCAGCCGGATCGGGCGGCCCTGACTGATGAAGGCGTAATAGCCGGCGCCGATGCCGCCGACCATCAGCGCCTCGACGACGGGCTCGGCGATCTCACCGGTCGCGGCCCAGTCGATGACGAAATTGGCGCCGGTGCCGCCGCGGGTGTCCTTGATGGGCACGAAGACCTCGACGGTCGCGAACGGCCTCAAGGCGACGGGCTCGCGCAGATGCGCCTCCACCAGCGTGCCGGCCGTATCGTAATAGTTGATGCGCCGGACGATCAGCGGCCGCTGCTCGGAGGCGTTGTGGATGCTCAGCGTCACCGAGAAATCGGCCTGGACCCGGCCCGGGGTCATCGCAACGCTGGAATAGACGGGGACATAGACGGCGCCCGTGACCGTGACCGGCTCCGCCGGAACTGGCGTCAGCGAGCTCGCGAAAGCGGTGGTCACGTCGTCGGCGGCCTGCGCCGCGCCGGCCGCAACAGCTGCGATGAGCAGCAGCGCGAATGCGCCGGTCCGGATGTGACAGATTGCGGGTTTCCTTGCGCGGCGGCGCGACATAAATTGCCGCCTTGGGGGTTGCTTCATGCATGAACTGATCGGCGACATCACGCTCTGCATCCTGTTTGCGTGGGTGCTTGGACTGGCGGCACATAGATGGCGCCAGCCCTCGATTCTCGCTTATCTGGTCGCGGGCTTCGCCATTGGCCCCTTCGGCACCGGCTGGGTCAAGTCCCAGGAGTCGATTTCGGTGATCTCCGAGCTCGGCCTGATCTTCATGCTGTTCATGATCGGGCTCGAGATCGACCTCAAGAAGATCATCCGTGCCGGCCCGGTGATTCTGATCGCCGGTGGGGTCCAACTGCTCGGGGGTGCCGCGCTCGGCATCCTGTTCTTCGTCGCGATCGGCATGCGGATGGGCGCCGAGAGCTACGACGCACTCTATCTCTGCGTCGCCTGCGCGCTGTCCTCGACCGTCATCATCGTCAAGGTGCTGTACGAGAAGCGCGAGCTCGACACCCTGCCCGGCCGCATCACGCTCGGCGTGCTCGTGCTGCAGGACGTGTTCGCGATCCTGTTCCTGGCGGTGCAGCCGAGCCTCGACGACCTCCATGTCAGCGTGATCCTGCTGTCGTTCGCCCGCGCCGGCACACTGGTCGCGATCGCCCTGCTCCTCAGCCGCTACGTCTTGCCGCCGGTGTTCCATCGCATCGCGCGTACTCCGGAGCTGATCCTGCTCGGCGCGCTGGCCTGGTGCTTCCTGATCGGCGAGATCGCTGAAAGGCTGCACCTGTCGCGCGAGATGGGCTCGCTGGTCGCGGGCGTCTCGCTGTCGACCTTCCCCTACGCGCTCGACGTCACCGCCAAGGTCACGACGTTGCGCGATTTCTTCATCACGCTGTTCTTCGTCGCGCTCGGCATGACGATCCCGATCCCGACGATGTCCGTGGTGGGGCTGGCGCTCGTGATCGCGCTGTTCACGGTGGCGAGCCGGCTGCTCACGACGTTCACGCCGCTCTACATGATGCGGCAGGGCCTGCGTGCCAGCCTGCTGCCGGCGCTCAACCTCGCCCAGATCAGCGAATTCTCGCTGGTGGTGATCCAGACCGGCGCCGCCGCCGGGCACCTCAAGAACGGCACGTCGAGCGCAGCGTCCTTTGCTTTCGTGCTGCTCGCCGTGCTCTCGACCTTCGTCATCGTACGCTCCGATCCGATCGCGCGGCGAAGTATCCCGCTGCTCAAGCGGATCGGTCTGCGCGACCTCGATGCAAGCAAGGATGGCGAGGCCGGACATGAGGGCGGACACGGCGCCGGACGGCCGATCGTTCTCCTCGGATTCTTCCGCACGGCAAGCGCGCTGCTCAGCGAGATCGAGCGCAACGAGCCAGCGCTGCTGGAGCAGATCGGCGTGGTCGATTTCAACCCCGTCGTCTTCCGAACCTTGTCCGATCGCGGCATCCAGGTGACCTATGGCGACATCAGCAACGTCGACACGCTGATTCATGCGGGGGTGGGCCAGGCCGAGCTGATCATCCTGAGCATCCCGGATTCGCTGCTCAAGGGTGCCAATAACGAAAAGCTGGTGCGCCATGTCCGCAGCATCAATGCAACGGCCAAGATCATCGCGACCGCCGACCTGCTCGCCGACGTCAACGACCTCTACGCTGCCGGCGCCGACTACGTGACCGTGCCGCGGCTCAGCGATGCGCAGGTGCTGCTCAACCTGATCCAGGACGTCAGCGCCGGGCTCCTCTCCGAGCGCCGCAGCCAGGCGGAGACGATGCTCGCCGACCGCCGCGAGGTGCTGCCATGAGCCTGGCACGCATCCATCTCCCACAGAACCTGCGATCCTGCTGGACTTGAATCATGGCAAACACGAGCGTTCACGTCGTCGATCACCCGCTGGTCCAGCACAAGCTCTCCTTGATGCGCGAGCGTGACCGCTCGACCAAGGGCTTCCGTGAGCTGTTGAACGAGATCGGCATGCTGCTAGCCTACGAGGTCACGCGCGACCTGCCGCTCGAGCTGGTCGACATCGAAACGCCGATCGCGCCGATGAAGGCGCCGAAGATCGCCGGCAAGAAGCTGACGCTTGCGCCAATCCTGCGCGCCGGCGTCGGCTTCCTCGACGGCATGCTGGCGCTGATGCCGTCCGCGCGCATCGCCCATATCGGACTCTACCGCGATCCCAACACGCTGCAGGCCATCGAGTACTACTTCAAGGCGCCGCAGGACCTGAGCGACCGCACGGTGATCCTGATGGACCCGATGCTCGCGACCGGCAACTCCGCCTGCGCGGCTGCCGAGCTGCTCAAGACGCGCGGCGCCCGCGACATCCGTTTCGTCTGCCTGCTGGCGGCACCGGAAGGCATCGCCAAGTTCGAGAAGGAGCATCCGGACATCCCGATCTGGACCGCGGCGATCGACGAGAAGCTGAATGACCACGCCTACATCGTGCCCGGTCTGGGCGACGCCGGCGATCGGATGTTCGGCACGAAGTGATGGTGCGCGTGCAGTTCAGCAGGACGGTCGCGGTGAAGGGCGAATGACGCTGAAGATGCGACCGTCGATCACCAGCAGCGCACTCCCGATCACCAGCGCGCCGCTGATCTCTCCCAACGAGATGCTTTCGCCGAGCACCAGCGACCCGAGCAGGATTGTCGTCAACGGGATCAACAACGTCACCAGCATCACGTTGGTCGCCCCGGAGCGGCGCAGGATTTGGAAGAACACGATATAGGCGAACGCCGTCGACAGCGCCGCAAGGCTTATGACCGCGACCCAGGTCTGCAGTCCGGGAAGCGGGAGACGCCAGGGCTGGTCGACCGCGCCGGCGACCATCAGCATCATCACGCTGGACGCCGAGAGCTGGAAGGTGGCGGTTGCAAGCGGCGGCGAATGGGCGAGATGGCGGCGCACCAGCAGCGCGGCGATGCCGTAGCTGAGCGACGCGCCAAGACCGAACAGAATGCCGTAGCCGCCTGCCGAGCCGCCGAGCCCCGGTCCGCCCCGCAGGATCACGACCCCGACGAGGCCGACGACCAGACCCGCTGCCCGCCGGGCCGACAGCCTTTCCTCTCCCGCGGCGGCCATCACCACGATTGTGAACAGCGGCGTCGTCGCATTGAGGACGGCAGCAAGGCCGGAGGTGATGAACGTCTGGCCGATCACGATCAGGCAGAACGGCACGACATTGTTGAACAGCGCCACGGCAAGGAACGGCAGCCAGCCGACAACCCCCTTGGGAAAGCCGAGCCCGCGCAGTCGCGCCACCGGCAGCAGAATCGCCGCCGCCAGCACGATGCGCAGCAGCACCAGCGTCAGCGGGGGCAGTTCCTTCAAGGCGAGGCCGTTGAAGATGAACGATCCGCTCCACAGCAGCGAGAGCAGGCAGAGCAGCGACCAGTCCCGCGCGTCCATGCTCTCGATCTGGGATGTCATCGCCGCAAACCGCTGTTTCATCCGCGCGAGCCTTGCAGGCGAAGCCTCGCGCCGTCCACCCGCTTTCCGCTGGTGTGCCTACGGCATGGATCTCGGCCGCGACACCAGCTCGATCATGCGGCCTTCGTCCTCATCCGGCATCGCCGCCTTCGCTCGCGCATAAGCATCGACGGCTGCCTGGGCCATGATGGGACGCTCATCAAGTAGCTGCTCGGCGAGCTGCAGCGCATAGGCTGCATCCTTGTGACGGAGCGCCGCGGTGAAGCTTGCATCGGCGAAGTTGCGCGCGATCATGCGCGGCGCGTGGCGCAGAACCTGGGGGCTCGCCGCGACGCCGCTCTGGATCGCCTCCAACACGAGCTTCATGTCGAGGCCGGCCTGCTCGGCGATTGCGAGCCCCTCCGCAAGACCTGCGATCTGCATCGCGCCAAGCAGGTTGTTGATCAGCTTGTAGACTGTCCCGGCGCCCACGGGCCCGAAATGGCGAATGGTCGAGCCGATCGGCGCCAGATACGGCTGCGCGCGGTCGAGATCGGCAGCGTCGGCACCGACCAGCAAGGTCAGCTTGCCGCTCGCGGCCGCGTCGGGCAGCCCGGTCACCGGGCAGTCGAGATAGGTCACGCCGCGCGCATCCAGCTCGCGCGACAGACGCAGCGCATGATCGCGCGATACGGTCGAGCATTCGATCGCGATCGTGCCGACCCGCATGGTGGCCGCGGCGCCATCCGGCCCGAGCCAAACCGCGCGCGAGGCGTCGTCATCAGCCACCATCGTCACGACCGCATCGGCATCGATTGCCGCATCAGCTGGCGAGGTCGACCAGCGCGCGCCGCGCGCGATCAGATCCTCCGCCTTCGCCCGGCTGCGATTCCAGACCGCCACGGAATAGCCTGCGTCGAGATAACGACCGGCCATACCATGGCCCATGCGCCCGAGCCCGATGAAGGCAACGCGCGCCACGCTCAATCGACGTCCTCGATCGCAGCGCCTGGCGTCGTGCCGAACGCGCGCTGCGCCAGCGTCGCCGCCATGAACTCGTCGAGATCGCCATCGAGCACGCCGGCGGTGTCGGACGTCTGCACGCCCGTGCGCAGATCCTTCACCATCTGATACGGCTGCAGCACGTAGGAGCGGATCTGGTGGCCCCAACCGATCTCGGTCTTGGCCGCCTGGTCGGCCGCCGCTTTCTCCTCGCGCTTCTTCAGCTCGATCTCATAGAGACGTGCGCGCAGCATGTCCCAGGCCTGGGCGCGGTTCTTGTGCTGTGACCGGCCAGCCTGACAGACCACCGCAACGCCGGTTGGGATGTGCGTCAGCCGGACCGCCGATTCGGTCTTGTTGACGTGCTGGCCGCCGGCGCCACCGGACCGCATGGTGTCGACGCGGACATCGGACTCCTTGATGTCGATCTTGATGCTGTCGTCGATGACCGGGAAGATCTGCACCGAAGAGAACGAGGTGTGGCGGCGTGCATTCGAATCGAACGGAGAGATTCGGACCAAGCGATGCACGCCAGCTTCAGTCTTCAGCCAACCATAGGCATTATGCCCGGAGATCTGGATGGTCGCCGACTTGATGCCGGCCTCTTCGCCCAACGATTCTTCGAGATACTCGATCTTGAAACCGTGCTTCTCGGCCCATCGGGCGTACATGCGCAGCAGCATCTGCGCCCAGTCCTGGCTCTCGGTGCCGCCGGCGCCGGCATGGACCTCGAGATAGGTGTCGAACTTGTCGGCCTCGCCGGACAGGAGCGCCTCGAGCTCGCGCCGCGCGACCTCCTTCTTCAGCTCCTTCAGCGCATTCTCGGCTTCGGTGACGACACCGGGATCGTTCTCGGCCTCGCCAAGCTCGATCATCTCGATATTGTCGCTGAGCTCACGTTCGACCTTGCCAATGCCGGTGAGCGAATCCTCCAGCGAGGTCCGCTCCTGCATCAGCCGCTGAGCTTTTTGGGGGTCGTTCCAGAGATTGGGGTCTTCGGCGAGCTTGTTCAGCTCGGCCAGCCTTGCCGTCGATGTCTCGACGTCAAAGATGCCTCCTCAGCAGCCCGACCGACTGCTTGATCTCTTCTACGATTTTCTCGATTTCCGCGCGCATGTCGCTCTCTTCAGGCCACGGCTCGAAGCGCCGCAGCATCGTCTGTCACAGGGGATGTAACGGCGCTCGGCGCAAAGCGCAATCGCTCTGCACCGCACCGGCATCAGTTTCAGCCGGCCCAATGCCTAATAGAGGCTTCCCGTGCCTGGACGGATGATGAAGCTGCCAGCATCAGGCTGGCCGCCGCTCTGCGACGGCATCACGCGTCCATCGGCGTCGGCGACACCGATGACCGAGTAGTTGTCCGGCGGCGCCGTACCAGGTTTGAACGCTTCCATGATCGTGCGGCCGCCGTCGCCAGGGCTCGCGCGCATGCCAGTCTTGGCATCGACACGGACCAGCTTGATGCCGGCCGGGATCTTGAAGGGCGTGGCCGGCTTGTCGGCCAGCGCGAGCTTCATGAAGTCTTTTGCGATCGGCGCGGCCAGATGACCGCCGGTCGCAGCATTACCCCTACCGAGCGGCCGGGGCTTGTCGTAACCCATGTAGATGGCGACGGCGAGGTCCGGCGAGAAGCCGACGAACCATGCGTCCTTGGCCTCGTTGGTGGTGCCGGTCTTGCCGGCGATCGGCTTGCCGACCTCCTTCAGCACGGTCGCCGTGCCCGCCTGCACCACGCCCTCGAGCATCGAGGTGATCTGGTAGGCCGTCATCGTATCCAGAACCTGCTCCCGGCGGTCGACCAGCTGCGGCTCGCTCTGGTTCTTCCAGCCGTCCGGTGCGTCGCAGCCGCGGCACTCGCGGGCATCATGCTTGAAGATGGTGTGGCCGTAGCGGTCCTGGATGCGGTCGATCAAGGTCGGCTTCACCCGACGGCCGCCATTGGCGATCATCGAATAGGCCGTGACCATGCGCATGGCCGTGGTTTCGCCGGCGCCGAGGGCGTAGGAGAGGTAATTCGGCAGCTCGTCATAGACTCCGAACCGCTTGGCGTATTCGGAAATCAACGGCATGCCGACGTCCTGCGCGAGACGCACGGTCACCGTGTTCAGCGACAGACGCAGCGCGTTGCGCAAGGTCGTTGGCCCGAGATATTTGCCGTTGGAGAAGTTGTCGGGGCGCCAGACCTGCCCGCCCTGCCCCTGGTCGATCTCGATTGGTGCGTCGACGACCTGGGTCGACGGCGTATAGCCGTTGTCGAGCGCCGAAGAATAGACGATCGGCTTGAATGACGATCCGGGCTGCCGGTAGGCCTGCGTTGCGCGGTTGAACTGGCTCTGGTCGAAGGAGAAGCCGCCGACCATCGCGAGCACACGGCCAGTGTTCGGATCCATGGCAACCATCGCGCCGGACACTTCGGGCAGTTGCTCGAGGCGATACTGGCCTTCGACCGGATTGCCTTCCTTGTACAGCGGATCGGCATAGATCACGTCGCCCGGCTGCAGCACCTGGGCGACCGACGTCGGCACCTTGCCACGGCCGTTGGCCGTCGCAGCCCGCGCCCATTTCACGCCGTCAAGCGTGATCAGGCCAGTCTGGCGTTCCTTGCTGACGGCGCCGCCGAGTTCGCGCGGCGGCTGGAAGCCGATGCGGGCGGACTGGTCACTGGTCTCGAGCACCACGGCCATCCGCCACGGTGAGATGTCCGAGAGCGATTTGATGTCGGCGAGCTTCACCCCCCAATCGCCCGAAGTATCGAGCTTGGAGACAGGCCCGCGATAGCCCTGCTCCTGGTCGTACCTCACGAGTCCGGCGACCATGGCCTTGCGCGCCATGACCTGAATCTTCGGATCGAGCGTCGTCCGGACGGACAGGCCGCCTTCGTAGAGTTTCTTCTCGCCATAACGTTCGAAGATGTCGCGGCGAACTTCCTCGGCGAAATATTCACCCGCAAAGATGTGGGCGCCGGTGTTGCGGCTCGCGATCGTCAGCGGATCCTTGCGCGCCTTGTCGGCGTCGGCCTGCTTGATCCAGCCGTTCTCAAGCAGACGATCGACGACGTAGTTGCGGCGCTCGATGGCGCGGTCGCGATTGCGGATCGGATGCAGGCTGCCCGGCATCTTCGGCAGCGCGGCGAGATAGGACGCCTCCGCCACGGTGAGCTCGTTCACCGACTTGTCGAAATAGACCAGCGACGCCGCAGCGATGCCGTAGGCGCCGGAGCCGAGATAGATCTCGTTGAGATAGAGCTCGAGAATCTTGTCCTTTGAGTAGGTGCGCTCGATGCGCATCGCCAGCAGCGCTTCCTTGATCTTGCGGGCGAACGACACCTCGTTGGTCAACAGGAAGTTCTTGGCGACCTGCTGGGTGATGGTCGAGGCGCCCTGCGGACGGCGATTCGAGCCGAAGTTCTGCGCGTAGACCACGGCGGCGCGCGCCATGCCGGTGAAATCGATGCCGCCATGCTCGTAGAAGTTCTTGTCCTCGGCGGCGAGGAAGGCGTTGATCACGAGCTTGGGAACCGCCTGGATCGGCAGGTACAGCCGGCGCTCCCGGGCATATTCACCGACCAGCGAGCCGTCGACCGCGTGCACGCGCGTCATCACCGGCGGCTCATAATCCTGCAACTGGGAGTAGTCAGGCAGGTCCTTGGAAAAATGCCAGATCAGGCCGGCCGCTGCTGCCACACCGACCAGGAACAAGACGGTACCGGCCGCGAACAGGAAGCCCAAAAACCGCACCAGAAAGCGCATCGGCGAATATCCGTTCCAACTCTTGTTTCGTCTCTCGGCTCGGACGCGGCGCACCCACAGGCGCTACCGCCAAAAATCACACGGTCGGCTGCAATGCCGCGTGACCCATGCCAGAGAAACGCATGGTCAAGCCTATCAGCGGTCAAGCCTATCACAAGTCTGCCGAGAAGGAATCCTCACTGATTCCGGGTGCCTCGCAGCACGTTTATACGGATGTTGCTGTGGCCAAACTAGGGCTTTGCGCGCACCGCCGCCGGCTTGTCCGGCCTCTCGGGGCCCGCGTTGGCGATGCGCTTGGCCAGAAAGGCATCGATCGCCCGCGCCATTGCGTCCGCCGTACGCGACCGCCATGCGTCGGAGACCAGGTTCCCCATATCGCCCTTATTGGAGACATAGCCGAGTTCGACCAGCACGGATGGCACGTCGGGCGCCTTGAGCACGCGGAAACCGGCCGATTTCAGCGGGCGCTTATGCATATGCACCGCCGTCTTCATGTCGTTCATCAGCACACGGGCGAACCTGTTGGAAAACGTGCGGGTTTCCCGGCGGGCCAGATCGATCAGGATGTCGGCGACGTCAGCCGGCTCCTCGGTCAGATTGACCCCGCCGATCTGGTCGGCCCGGTTCTCGGCCTCGGCCAGCCGTTCCGCCTCGACGTCGGACGCCTTGTCCGACAGCGTATAGATGGTCGCGCCCTGCGCAGTGCCCTCACCTCGCGGCAGCGCATCGGCGTGGATGGAGACGAACAGAGCCGCCGACTGCTTCTGGGCGATGCGGACCCGGTCTCCAAGCGGGATGAAGGTGTCGTCGTCGCGAGTCATGATCACGCGGAACTTGCCCGACCGTTCCAGCCGGTCGCGCAGCGCCTGGCCGAAGGCGAGCACCAGATTCTTCTCCGGCACCTCGCCGCCCTGGGTGCCGTAGTCGATACCACCATGACCGGGGTCGATCACGACCACGGGCCGGGTGTCCGGCGGACCATCCGTCGGAGGGGGGGCGATGGCGACCGTCGTCGGCGGCGGCCGGACTGCCGGCGCAGGGTTTCCTGCGACCGCGACCGACGCCGTCGCGGAACCCGAATCGGCAGGCCTGGGCGCAAGACGGCTGTCGCTGCCGATGGCGCGGGCGAAGGTCGCCTCGTCGACCTCCTCCAGCTCAAGCACCAGCCGCGGCGGCTGACCGTTGGCGGCATCCAGCACCGTGGAGTTGGCGATTCGAGCCGGGCCGGTGAGATCGAAGACGATGCGGGACCCACCGGGCATCACCATCCCATAGCGGAATGCCTTCACCAAACCACGGCCGCTGGTCCCGGCTCCAGTGGGCAGATGAAAGCTGACCTGGGGCAGGTCGACGACGACGCGATAGGGTTCGCTGAGCAGGAAGGTTCGAAACGGCACCGTCCGGTCGAGATCGAGCACGAATCGGGTCTGTCGGGAATCGCCGGCGACCCTTGCGTCGGTGGCGATGGGGAACCCGGGCCCGACCACGGCAGGCGGCACCTGGCCGACCGGCCCGCTCTGGGCGCGGGCCGGAATGACCGCCGCACATAACATTTGCGTGACGCACAGCGACGCGCATCCCAGCAAGGAAAGGTAATTCGCCCGGCCAATTGCCAAATCGATGCCTCCGCGGGATCGTCTTACCGCAACCAATCCCAGGGGTTAACCGCCAAATTTTGTCATTTTCGTTAAAGGCCACCGATTGTTGCGGTTCCGCGACGCTTCGCTTGCGCGACCTGACCATTCCTCGTATGTACGAAGGGCTGAAGGCTAATCCTTACTGCCGGTTGTGTCGCGTTCAACCTCCGGTGAAACGCCGGAAGCTTCGTGATCGGGGTGCTCGATATCGGGTCCTCGGTCGTTGCGAAGAGTCCAGCGCCTTTCCGACGCTCCACCAAAGCCTGCGCGATCCCGCGCGGCCGCAACGGAGAGCCGGTCACGAGCCGAGTGGCGCCTGTCAGGGCGCCTCCTCGCAGAGACCGCCCGGGCACCAGGTCAGACACGGTATAGCCTGATACCGCACCCGTGACAGGGTGGGTATTCGATCCAGGCAAGCGTTTCGGCGCAATCTGGCCTTCGGCAACAGAGAAGGCGGCACCCGCTGCCGCCCACATATTCCAGACGGGCCGACGCTTGATGCGCCAGACTGAGTTGCCAACCATGACCAGCGGACGATCCGCGCCGATGCGGGGCCAGACCCCCGTCCGGCCAATCGCCCCGCCGGCATCAGGGTTGGCGCGGCGCGACCAGCTGCGTTTAGGCCTTCCCCTCACCCCCGAATCAGGTGGACCGTCGCGTCATCCGACAGCGCGCCACGCGCTCGCGGCCAATCGCGCCCGTCGCCTCCAAGAGTTCCAATATGCCCAACAAGATGTTGATCGATGCTACCCACCCGGAAGAGACCCGGGTCGTTGTCGTCCGCGGCAACCGCGTCGAGGAATTTGATTTCGAAACGGCCCAACGCAAGCAGCTCCGCGGCAACATCTACCTGGCCAAGGTTACCCGGGTCGAGCCCTCGCTGCAGGCCGCCTTCGTCGAGTATGGCGGCAACCGCCACGGCTTCCTGGCCTTCAGCGAAATCCATCCGGACTACTATCAGATCCCGGTCGCCGACCGGCAGGCTCTGATCGAGGCCGAGGAGCGCGCGCACCGCGAAGCCGAAGAGGAAAGCGAGAACCGCTCCAACCGCCGCCGCAACCGGCACCGCAGTTCACGGCGCCGCGGCAGCGGCGAACGGGTCCAGAGCGAGATCGTCGAGGCCGCCGAGGCGGGCCTCCCTGCCCCGACCGAAGGGCACGAGGCCGACCACGAGGCGCAAGACCACCACGCCTATGCGCAGGACGATCAGCCGCACGCCGACGCGACCGCTCCCGGCGAGGCGCAGGGCTTCTCCGAAGGCCCGGTCGAGGCTCAAGGTCGGGACGCCTCGGGCGAAGCTCGGCAGGACGCAGCCGACGAATCGCGCGAGCATGCCGACCGTCAGCCTGATGCCGTCGCCGCGCAGGACCATGACGCTGCTGCCGAGCAGCCCTCCGGCGAAGCTGCGGAGGCCGCGAGCGCACAGACCGGCGGCTCGCACGCTGCCGAGGCGGCCAGCCCGGCTGTCGCGGCAGACGAGCACGACGACGAGCATGACCATGAGCACCACGGTCACGACGAGCATCATGACGGCGAGCACGAGCATGATGAGCACGAACATCACGAATACGACCATCATGAGCATGATCACGATGAGCACGACGACGATGACGTCGCTGCCGTGGGCGAACATGCTGATCACGGCGTCACCATCGTGCCCGGCGACGAGAACGGCTCCGACACCGCGTCCGGCGACCATGAGGACGACGAGGACGACGGCGAGGAGATCGAGGAAGAGCTCGTCGAATCCGTCGGCGGCGATGACGTGCTGGAGGAAGTGCCGGAGCGCACCTTCCGTCCGCGCCGGCAGTACAAGATCCAGGAAGTCATCAAGCGCCGCCAGGTGATGCTGGTGCAGGTCGTGAAGGAGGAGCGCGGCAACAAGGGCGCGGCGCTGACGACCTATCTGTCGCTGGCCGGCCGCTATGCCGTGCTGATGCCCAACACGGCGCGCGGCGGCGGCATCAGCCGCAAGATCACCTCGGCACAGGACCGCTCGCGCCTGAAGGAAGTGGTGCAGGACCTCGACGTGCCCGAGGGCATGGGCGTGATCCTGCGCACCGCCGGCGCCAACCGCACCAAGCCCGAGATCAAGCGCGACTTCGAATATCTGCTGCGTCTCTGGGAAACGGTCCGCGACATGACCCTGAAGTCGCAGGCCCCGACCCTCGTGTATGAGGAAGGCTCGCTGATCAAGCGCTCGCTGCGCGACCTCTACAACAAGGAGATCGACGAGATCCTCGTGGCCGGCGAAGACGGCTACCGCGAGGCGCACGATTTCATGAAGATGCTGATGCCGACCAATGTCCGGGCGGTGAAGCAGTATCGCGACGGCCAGCCGCTGTTCTCCCGGATGGGCGTCGAGAGCCAGCTCGACGCGATGTTCTCGCCGACCGTGCAGCTGCGCTCGGGCGGCTATATCGTGCTCAACCAGACCGAGGCGCTGGTCTCGATCGACGTGAACTCCGGCCGCGCCACGCGCGAGCATCACATCGAGGACACAGCGCTCAAGACCAATATGGAGGCGGCCGAGGAAGTGGCGCGGCAGCTCCGTTTGCGTGACCTGGCCGGGCTGATCGTCATCGACTTCATCGACATGGACGAGAAGCGCAACAACCGCTCCGTCGAACGCAAGCTGTCGGACTGCCTGCGGCAGGATCGCGCGCGCATCCAGGTCGGCCGGATCTCGCATTTCGGCCTTCTGGAGATGTCGCGGCAGCGCATCCGGGCCAGCGTGCTCGAAAGCTCGACCGAGCCGTGCGCGCATTGCGGCGGCACCGGTCACGTGCGCTCGGTGTCCTCGGTGGCGCTGCAACTGCTGCGCAGCCTCGAAGAGACGCTGATGAAGGGCGCCACCCACAATCTCGTGGTCCGCACCCGCACCGAGGTGGCGCTCTACGTGCTCAATCACAAGCGCGGCCATCTGCGTGACCTCGAGAACAGCTTCAAGGTCTCGCTCGCCGTCATCGCCGATCCGAGCGTGAGCGGCCAGCAATCCTTCATCATCGATCGGGGCGAGCAGGTGCACACGCTCGAGGCCGCCAAGGCGCTGCTCGCCGCGCAGGCCTCTGCCCCGCCGCTGGCGGCCGAGGAAATCTACGACGAGGAAGAACCGTTCGACATCGAGACGGAATCCGAGGTCGAGACCGAGGAGACCGAAGGCCTGTCCGAGGACGCAGCCGACGGCAGCGCAGCCGAAGGCGAGCGGGACGGCGCGCGCCGCAAGCGGCGACGGCGACGGCGTGGCCGCGGCAGCGAGGCCCGCGAGGGCGCGCTCCCAGAAGGCACGGCCGGACTGCAGCCCGCCGAGCCGGGCTCTGCCGCCGAGCAGTCAGCCGAGGACACCGACGGCGAAGACGACGAGTCGGAGGAACAGCCTGCGTTCGCACAAGGCGAGCAGACGGATCAGCCTGGCGGCGAGCGGCGTCCGCGCCGGCGTGGACGCCGCGGCGGTCGTCGTCGGCGCGGTGGCGCGGAAGAAGGCCTCGCCGCGTCGATCGGCGACGAGCTCGCGCCGGCTTCGGCATCGGAGGCAGAAGCCGCCGTGGCCGATTTCGACGGCAATGGCGCTTCCCACCACGACGAGGAAGAGCCGGCAGAACCCGCGGCGCCAGTCCATGCGTCGGCCGCAACCGAGGCCGATGAGCCCGTCGCTGGCGCCTCCGTGCCCATGCCACAGGCTGCTCCGGGACAACCCGAAGTGCAGCAGGCCGAGGCTCCGAAAACGGAATCCGAGAAGACCCCACGCCGTTCGACGGTTCGCGAGAAGGTCAGCTTCCTCACCGAGCCGAGGCCGGAGGGCGCGGTTTCAGCCGTCAACGTCGCCGAGAGCAGCGCACCCACTCCGGCTGTCGACGTCGCGGCGTCCGGACCGGTTGCCTCCGAGCCGGCGGCCACCGATTCCTCGTCCCCTGCGGCGCCGCGCCGGGCCGGCTGGTGGTCCCGCCGTTTCGGTGGCGGGCAGTAAGCGCCCGCTCTCCGACGCTTCAATGCAAAACGCCCGGCCAGATTGGCCGGGCGTTTTTCATATGGCGTTCTTCGTATGGCGATCGTTCTTGGCCGTGACGAGCGGAGGCCGCTCAGCCGGTCGTCACGGCCGCCTCGACATCCGACGGATCGATCTGCTGATTGAGCCGTCACTGCAGGAGATCATGGTCGAGTTCGTCTTCGCGCCACGAGACGAACACGGCGGCGATGCCGTTGCCGGTGATGTTGGTCAGTGCACGCGGCTCGTGCATGAACATGTCGATCGAGAACACGAACGCCATGCCCGGAACGAGGGCCGGCTTCACGGCCGCCAGCGTTGCTGGCCAAGTGATGAGGCTGGCACCGTCAAAGCCACTCATGCCCTTCAATGACGACGAAGGGGGCACAACCGACCTCACCCGCGCCCTAGCCTAACCAGCGCGCGATCCGGGCCACCGCCTCACGCATGTCCTCGGCCGAACGCGCATAGGAAAAGCGCACGAAGCTGCGGCCGTGGATCGGATCGAAGTCGACGCCCGGCGTGGCCGCCACATGGGTCTCCTCCAGCATCCGCTTGGCGAAGTCGAAACTGTCGGAGGTGAAGTCGGACACGTCGGCATAGAGGTAGAAGGCGCCGTCGGTCGGCAGGAACCGGGTCAGGCCGGCCTTCGGGAAACCCTCGATCAGGATGCGCCGGTTCTCCTGGTAACCGTGCTTGATGGCCTCCATTTCAGTCCGGCCGTCGAACGCCGCCTCCGCCGCGATCTGCGACAGGGTCGGAACCGAGATCGCGAGGTTCTGTTGCAGACGCTCGATCGGCCGCACCAGCGCATCTGGCACCACCATCCAGCCGATGCGCCAGCCCGTCATGCAGAAGTACTTCGAGAACGAGTTGATGATCAGGGCCTCGCGCGACAGCTCCGCCGCCGTCACCGCCGGAAACGCGTAGTCCAGACCATGATAGATCTCGTCGGAGATGAAGCGGATGCCGGCGTCGCGTGCGGCTGCGATGACACCGCCCAGCGCCTCACGCGACATCATGGTGCCGGTCGGATTGGCGGGACTTGCCACCAGCACACCCTTCAGCGGCGTCTTGCGGTGCGCGGCGAGCAGCGCTTCGCCGGTCAGGGCGTGACGGTTCTCCGCCGTGGTCTCGATCAGCACCGGCTCGCAGCCCAGCGCCGTCAGGATATGGCGATAGGGCGGATAGCCCGGCACGGTCACGGCCACGCGGTCGCCGGGCTCGAACATGGCCAGGAACGCCAGGATGAATCCGGCCGAGGATCCCGTCGTGATCACGATCCGCGCCGGATCGACCTCGCAAGCGTGCGTCTCACGATAGTGCCGCGCGATTCGCTGTCGCAGCGACAGCAGACCGAGCGCCGAGGTGTAGTCGATGCGGGCCTGATCGAGCGCGGCATGCGCGGCCGCAATGGCCGCTCGTGGCGCAGGCGCCGCCGGTTGGCCGACCTCCATGTGGATGACATGTCCACCGCCCGCCTCGATCCGCTCGGCCGCAGCCATCACGTCCATCACCATGAACGGCGGAACATTGCTGCGCGCGGACGGCGCCGTCAGGTCGGCGATCCGCTGTTCCAATGTCGGTATCACTGTCGCATCCACCATCGATATCTGCTATTGACCCCGGCTGTTCGGACCCGCTCCGTGAACCGGTCGGGGTCAGCCCATGGGCCTCGTTCGCCGCAGATGAGCCGCATTCCGCCGTTTGGTGGGCAATAGCCCGTCTCGCGCCTCGCGCCAATTGCAAAGATCGCCTGATGTCGCTCCGTATCGTGCTTCGCAAGAAACTGTCCGGCGGGCTTGCCGCGGTCGTCGCGGCGGCCGTGACGCTGGCGCCGGTCGCGCCTGCGTCGGCGCAGCAAGGCAAGGGACCGCCAATCCTGCGCGACACCGAGACCGAGGTGCTGCTGCGTGAATATACCCGGCCGATCCTGCGCGTCGCCGGGCTCGAAAAGCAGAACATCCAGATGGTCATCATCAACGATGCGTCCTTCAACGCGTTCGTTGCCGACGGCCGCCGCATCTTCGTCAACTACGGCGCCATCCTGCAGTCGGAAAATCCGAACCAGCTGATCGGCGTTCTCGCGCACGAGACCGGCCATCTCGCCGGCGGCCATCTCGCCAAGCTGCGCCAGCAGCTCGCCACCGCCCAGACCCAGATGATCATCGCCACCATTCTCGGCGCCGGCGCCCTCGCGGTCGGCGCGCGCGGCGGCGGCAGCGGCCTTGCCAATGCCGGCGCCGCGACGCTGTCGGCCCCGGGCGAGGTCATCCGCCGATCGCTGTTGTCGTACCAGCGTCAACAGGAGGAGAACGCCGACCGCGCGGGGGTGAAATTCCTCACTGCGACGGCGCAATCGCCGAAGGGCATGTACGAGACGTTCAAGCGCTTCACCAATGAGAGCCTGTTCGCCGCGCGCGGCGCCGACCCCTATCTGCAATCACATCCGATGCCGGCCGATCGCGTCGAGGCGCTCGAGGGCCTCGCGCGCCAAAGCCCCTATTGGGACAAGAAGGACGACCCCGCATTGCAGCTCCGTCACGACATGGTCCGTGCCAAGATCTCGGCCTTCATGGAACGGCCGGACACGGTGGCACGGCGCTATCCATTGTCGGACACCGGCCTGCCCGCCCGCTACGCCAGGGCAATCTCCACCTACCTGCATGGCGACCTGCGCAGCGCCCTGAGCCAGATCGATGCCCTGATCCAGGTGCAACCCAACAACGCCTATTTCTACGAGGTCCGCGGCCAGGCCCTGCTGGAGGGCGGCCGCCCCACTGAGGCGATCGCCCCGCTGCGCAAGGCGGTGCACCTGTCCAATAACGCCCCGCTCATCGAGATGTTACTTGGTCAGGCCTTGGTGGCATCCGAGAACAAAGCCTACACTGAGGAGGCGATCTCGATCTTGCGCGCGGCGGTCGCGCGCGAATCCGAGGCGCCGCTCGGCTATTCCCAGCTCGCGATGGCCTACGGTCGCAAGGGCGATTATGCGGAGGCGGATCTCGCCTCGGCGCAGGCCGCCTTCCTGCGTGGCGACAACAAGACGGCGCGCGAGCTTGCCTCGCGTGCAAAAACCCGCTTCGCGGTCGGCTCGCCAGGCTGGGTCAAGGCCGACGATATCGTCACGGCAAAGCCGCTTTCCGGCCAGTAGGCTGTCGGACAGCGGGGTTGGCGCCCGCTGAAGTTTTGAACTACTGCTATCATCCGATCCAGAATATCAAGATACCGTCACGACCATCGACAAGGACCCGATCATTTGACCCAGAGGACCTCCTTCATGCCGTCAGTCCGCACGCTCATTCCCGCGATGTTGCTCGCGCTTTCGCTCTGCGGCGTGCCTCAGCTCGCGTCGGCGGAGAGCTTCTCCGACAGCCAGCGGGGCGAGATCGAGACCATCGTCCGAAACTACCTGATCGCGCATCCCGAGGTGCTCGAAGAGGCGATGGCCGAGCTGCAGAAGCGCCAGACGGCAGCCGAGGCGGCCAAGCACGAGGCCAGCGTCAGCAAGAACGCCGAGACCATTTTCAACTCGCCGCGCGGCGTCGTGCTCGGCAACAAGGATGGCGACGTCACCTTCGTCGAGTTCTTCGACTACAATTGCGGCTACTGCAAGCGCGCGATGGCCGACATGATGGAGCTGATGAAGAGCGACCCGAAGCTGAAGGTCGTGCTCAAGGAATTTCCCGTGCTGAGCCAGGGCTCCGTCGAGGCCGCGCAGGTCGCCGTCGCCGTTCGCATGCAGGCCCCGCAGAAATATCTCGACTTCCACCAGAAGCTGCTGGGCGGCCGCGGCCAGGCCGACAAGGCCCATGCGCTCGCGGTCGCCAAGGATCTCGGGCTCGACATGGCGCGCGTCGAGAAGGACATGGCGAGCCCCGAGGCCAAGGCGACGATCGAGGAAAACTTCAAGCTCGCCGAGGAGATGGGCATGAACGGGACGCCGAGCTACGTGATCGGCAAGCAGGTCGTGATCGGCGCCGTCGGCGTCGAGGGCCTGCGCGAGAAGATCAGCGCGGCCCGCTGCGGCAAGGCGAGCTGCTGAGCATCTCTGCCAAAGCGTCTCGCCATCACGGGATCAATCGAAGGCCGGCTGTCTCAGCCGGCCTTCTGCTTTTGCCGTGAGCCGGTGGCGAAGCGGCAGCCGGGTGGCGGCAGCGCCCTCGCCTATCCCTTCAGCTTCATGCCGAGCCGGGTTCGAAGTGCCTCGCGGATGTGCCCGCGTGCAATCGCCTCGGCCCGATCGGGATCGCGGATCGCGATCGCTTCGATCAGCTCACCATGCTCGGCCGCGGCAGTTGCCGCACGTCCTTCGGCCGCAAACGTCGTGGTTCCCAGCAGCGCTGTCGCGACATGCATGTCCTCGAGGGCGGCATCGAGGTAGCGGTTGCGCGCCGCGCGCTGGATCGCACCGTGCATCAGCCGGTTCAGCCGCGCTAGCTCGGCGGCGTCGTCCCCCCCGCTGACAAAGCGTGCATGAATGTCGCGGAGCGCCGCGATCTCGGCCGACACGGCATACTGCGCGGCGAGCCGGGCGGCGGCGCCTTCGAGAATTTCCCGCATCGCGTACAGCTCGAGGACTTCATTCTCGTCGAGACTGCGCACGATCAGGCCGCGTCCACCAGCCGGCTGCACCCACCCCTTGGCCACCAGCTTGCCGAAGGCCTCACGGACCGGCGTCCGGCTGACGTTCAGCTTCTGGGCGACCTCGTCCTCACGCAGCCGATCGCCGGAGCGATAGAAGCCGGTCTCCAGCGCATGGCACAGCGCACGAAATACCGCTTCGCCGAGAGAGACGTTGTCACGATCGATGGTGAGCGATGGCGCTTCCGAGGACATGGGGTCACCATTTCACAATCTCGTTGCGAACAACAGCCTATCTTGCATATTTTTGTATACAATAGCATACTAATTCTATGCCCACTGTAGCCTTTACTTCCGTACCATCCATCATCGCTTGGCCGACGGCTGACATGCCGATGGCGTTGCTGTGCGGACCAAAGCCGATCCAGGCCCCGCCGCCTTGCGTCCGCGAGGGCCTGCAATGACTGATCAGAGCGATCTCGCCGACCATCCCCTGACCTACGACGTCGTCGTGGTCGGCGGCGGCAACGCAGCCCTCTGCGCCGCCATTGCGGCACGGCGCGCCGGGGCCTCGGTCATCGTGCTGGAGGCCGCCTCCAAGTTCTATCGCGGTGGCAATACGCGCCACACCCGCAACATGCGCTGCGCCCATGACGCGGCGACCGCGACGTTGAGCGGCCCCTACACCGAGGACGAGTTCTGGGACGATCTCCTGCGCGTCACCGAAGGCCAGACCAACGAACAACTGGCCCGCCTGATGATCCGCGAGTCCAAGGACATGCTCGACTGGATCGTCGCACAGGGCGTGCGTTTCCAGCCGTCGCTCGGCGGGACGCTGAGCTTAGGGCGGACCAACTCGTTCTTCCTGGGCGGCGGCCGGGCCATGCTCAATGCGTTGTATCTCACCGCCGAGCGGCTCGGCGTCGACGTGCTGTATGAGGCGGAGGTCGTCGGGCTCGACATCGATGAGACCCGTTTCGACGCTGCGATCATCCGGCAGCGTGACGCCAGGACGCGGATCTGCGGCAAGGCGCTGGTTGCGGCAGCGGGCGGCTTCGAAGCCAACATCGACAGGCTGGTCGAGGGCTGGGGCGAGATCGCGCGCAACTTCCTGATCCGCGGCACGCCCAACAATCGCGGCACGGTGCTCGACATGCTGCTCGGCGCCGGCGTCGACAGCATCGGCGATCCGACCCAGTGCCACGCGGTGGCGATCGATGCGCGCGCACCAAAATATGACGGCGGCATCATCACGCGGCTCGACTGCGTCGTGTTCGGCATCGTCGTCAACAACAACGCTGAGCGATTCTACGACGAAGGCGAGGACGTCTGGCCGAAGCGCTACGCGATCTGGGGACGCTTGGTTGCCGCTCAGCCGGACCAGATCGCCTACATCATCTTCGACGCGAAATCGGCGAACCTGTTCATGCCGTCGCTCTACCCCGCGATCGAGGCGGCCAGCATCACCGAGCTCGCCGGCAGGCTCGGCCTCGATCCGGACAAGCTGACCGCCACCGTCGCGCATTTCAACGCATCGGTGCGCGACGGACAATTCAATCCCGACATCCTCGACGATTGCCGCACCGAGAACCTGACGCCGCCGAAATCGCATTGGGCGCGCCGCATCGATAGCGGCCCCTACTACGCCTATCCGGTTCGGCCCGGCATTACCTTCACCTATCTCGGCGTGCGGGTCGATCACGCCGCAAAGATGATGATGAAGTCCGGCGGTCCCGCCGACAACATGTACGCCGCAGGCGAGATCATGGCCGGCAACGTGCTCGGCCGCGGCTATGCCGCAGGAATCGGCATGACGATCGGCAGCGTGTTCGGGCGTATCGCCGGCCAGGGAGCAGCGACACATGCAGCGCAGTGAAGCGTTGACCGAGGCGGATCGGCTGATGACGATCTGCAATTCCTGCCGCTATTGCGAGGGACTCTGCGCCGTGTTTCCGGCAATGGAGATGCGCCGCGCCTTCACCGGCGGCGACCTCAACTATCTCGCCAATCTCTGCCATGCCTGCGGGGCCTGCTACGTCGACTGCCAGTTCTCCCCCCCGCACGAGTTCGACGTCCGCGTCCCCTCCGTTCTGGCCCGGGTGCGGCACGAGAGCTATGCCGACTATGCCTGGCCGCGCGCGCTGGCGCCGCTGTTCAGGCGCAATGGTCTCGCGGTGTCGCTCATCGCGGTGGTCAGCATGGCCGCGTTCATCGTCGGCATCGTGGCCTTCAACGATCCCGCCGCGGTGTTTGCAAGCCGGCACGGCCCCGGCTCGTTCTACGCGCTCATGCCCCACAACGCGATGGCGCTGTTGTTCGGCGCCGCCTTCCTGTGGGCCATCATCGCCTTCATCATGGGCGCTCGGGCGTTCTGGAATGATATCGGCGAGCCGAGCTCGACCTTGACGCGCCCACGTCCACTGCTGCGCGCCGTTCGCGACGCAGCCAGCCTGCGCTATCTCGATGGCGGCGGCGTCGGCTGCTACAACGAGGACGAGCGGCCACGCGACACCCGGCGGTTCTATCACCATCTGACGTTCTGGGGCTTCATGCTCTGCGTCGCATCGACCAGCGTCGCGACGCTCTATCACTATCTTCTGCACCGTGAGGCGCCCTATCCGTTGTGGGACCTGCCGGTCGTGCTCGGCACGCTGGGCGGATTGGGCATCGTGGTCGGTCCGCTCGGACTCCACACCGCCAAGCGCAGGCGTGAGCCTGCGATGATGGATGCGGGCAGTCGCGCCATGGACGTCGCGTTCCTGGCGATGCTCGTCCTTACCGGCGCAACCGGGCTCGCCCTCCTCTTGCTACGCGAGACCAGCACGATGGGCCTGCTGCTCGCGCTCCATCTCGGTGCGGTGTTCGCGCTCTTCATCACGATGCCCTACGGCAAGTTCGTGCACGGCCTCTATCGATTCTTGGCGCTCGTCCGCTACGCGCGCGAACGTCACGGCGCGTAGCTCATGCGAAGTCGCCGGCGACACGCAACGGATCACTGTTGTCGTCATGCAGCATTCATGACCCTGAGCATCCGTTCATAAAGTTGCGATCTGCGACATTTTTCCGGAACGATCGGCGACGCACGGAACGACTCCTACCTCCTGCCGTTGTCGGCGCGGGCAGTGCAAATACGAGGAGGATAGAGGATGACCAATCGCTTGATGGTATCAGTTGCTGCAATCGCGCTCCTGGCGGGTGCAGGTTTTGCTCATGCGCAAGGTACCGGCGGTGCGGGCGGCGCAGCTGGACAGTCCGGCGGCGCAGCCATGCAGGGCGGTGCGACCGGTGGTGCTGCCGGCGGAGCATCGAGCGGTGGCATGAACGCGCCCGGCGGCGCGATGCATCGCGACAGCGGCTCGCCTGCGTCCGACATGCGCTCCAGTCAGTCCGAGCAGAAGCCCGGTGCGACCAAGGGCCAGCGCGCCGAGGAAGGCATGAAGGGTCCGAATGCCAAGGGCGCGACCTCCGAGACCGACAAGGCCGGCTCCAAGAACATGAAGGCCGAGGGTCGCGACAGCAAGAGCGGCACCAGCACGAACGCTGAAACCAAGACCGGCAGCGACCGGTCGCAGACCACCACCGGACAGGCCGGCGCCGGCGCCAAGCTCTCGACCGAGCAGCGCACCAAGATCACCAGCGTGATCCGCAGCCAGCGCGTCGAGCCGGTGACCAACGTGAACTTCAACATCTCGGTCGGCACCCGGGTGCCGCGCGACGTTCACTTCCACCGGCTCCCGGCGGAAGTCGTGACGATCTATCCGGAATGGCGCGGATACGACTTCATCTTGGTTCGTGAGCAGATCATCGTGATCGATCCCCGCACCTACGAGATCGTCGCAGTTCTCGACGCCTGATCCCGACCAGGCAGGCGATGAGGACATGGGGCGGGCAGCAATGCCCGCCCCATTCTATTGCGCAAAGAGCACGTAAGGGCGATCACACGCAACCCGTGCAGCCCGGTGGACAAACCTGGTTAACCAGCAATTTCGTACACTTAAGACGGTTTTTTCGTCTGACGGACCAAGCCTCGGGCAGCCGGCCCGGCTGCCGAAAGGCTTCCCCTTGGCGGCTTTGTTACCTATAACGCCGCCCACTGCCGCCACACCGCCGGGATGGGAATGGCCGACGCCGCGCACAACACGATCTATGTCCTCAACGGACCCAACCTCAACCTGCTGGGCACCCGCGAGCCGGAGACCTATGGCCATGCCACCCTGGCAGACGTCGAACGGCTCTGCGTCGAGACGGCCGCGCGCTTCGGCCTGACGGCGGAGTGCCGGCAGTCGAACCATGAGGGTGTGCTCGTGGATTGCATCCATGAGGCCCGCAGCCGCGGTGCGGTCGGAATCATCCTCAATGCCGGCGCCTACTCGCATACCTCCATTGCCTTGCACGACGCGCTGATGGGGGTGAAGATCCCCACCGTCGAAGTGCACATCAGCAACATTCACGCCCGCGAGAGCTTCCGGCACCATTCTTTCACCGCGAAGGCCGCGTTTGCCTCGATCTGCGGCTTCGGCATCGACGGCTACCGGCTGGCGATCACCGGCCTCGCCGCCAAGATCGGCGCCAAAGCCGTCACGCAGACCGACATCTAGCGCAAGCCTGACGTCACAGTCCTCACGCACCCAACGTTCCGGATCAGATCATGGCGCCCCAGCCCGACGACAAGACCATCGCGAAATCCGAAGACAGCCAGCTCATTCGCGAGCTCGCAGCGCTGCTGGATGAGACCAGCCTGACCGAGATCGAGCTGGAGCGTGCCGGCCTTCGCATCCGCGTTGCCCGCAACGTGACCGTTGCGGCGGCCGTCCATTCGGCCATCGGAACAGCCGCCGCTGGCGTTCCCGTGGTCGCAGCCGCCACCGCGGCAGCCGCCGGCGCGGACTTGTCAAAACATCCCGGCGTGGTGCCCTCTCCCATGGTCGGTACCGCCTACTGGGCGCCCGAGCCCGGCGCCAAGCCGTTCGTCGAGGTCGGCTCCAAGGTGTCCGTCGGTCAGACCCTGATGATCATCGAGGCGATGAAGACGATGAACCAGATTCCGTCACCGCGCGCCGGGACGGTGACGCAGATCCTGGTCGAGGACGGCCAGCCCGTGGAGTACGGCGAGCCGCTCGTCATCATCGAATAAGCGCGACTAGCGGACGGCGAAAGCGAATGGTCCACCATTCCATGTTCGCCGCTCACTACTCGCCACTCGCGCCCGAGGCACCATGTTCGACAAGATCCTCATCGCCAATCGCGGCGAAATCGCCCTTCGCATCCTCAGGGCCTGCAAGGAGCTCGGTATCTCCACCGTCGCGGTGCATTCCACCGCCGACGCCGATGCGATGCATGTCCGCCTCGCCGACGAAAGCGTCTGCATCGGGCCGCCGCCGTCGAAGGACAGCTATCTCAACATTCCCGCCCTGCTCGCCGCCTGCGAGATCACCGGCGCCGACGCCGTGCATCCCGGCTACGGCTTCCTGTCGGAGAACGCGCGCTTCGCCGAGATTCTCGCGGACCACAATCTGCATTTCATCGGGCCGAAGGCGGAGCACATCCGCCTGATGGGCGACAAGATCGAGGCCAAGAAAACGGCCAAGCGGCTGGGCATTCCCGTCGTTCCAGGCTCGGATGGCGCTGTCACTCCGGACCACGACGCGATGGCGATCGCCAAGGAGATCGGCTTCCCGGTGCTGGTCAAGGCAGCCGCCGGCGGCGGCGGCCGCGGCATGAAGGTCGCCCACACCGAGGCCGACCTGCAGCTGGCGCTGACCACAGCGGCCAACGAGGCGAGATCGGCGTTCGGCGACGCCTCGGTCTATCTGGAGAAGTATCTGCAGAAGCCGCGTCACATCGAGATCCAGGTGCTCGGCGACGGCCGCGGCGGCGCCATCCATCTCGGCGAGCGCGACTGCTCGTTGCAGCGGCGCCATCAGAAGGTCTGGGAGGAAGGCCCCTCCCCGGTGCTTGACGCAGCGGCCCGGGCCAAGATCGGCAACACCGTCGCCAAGGCGATGCAGGAGCTGAAATATATCGGCGTCGGCACCATCGAATTCCTCTACGAGGACGGCGAATTCTATTTCATCGAGATGAATACCCGCATCCAGGTCGAGCATCCCGTCACGGAGATGATCACCGGGATCGACCTCGTGCTGGAGCAGATCCGCATCGCCGCCGGCGGCGACCTGCCGATGACCCAGGACCAGGTTGTCATCAACGGCCACTCCATCGAGTGCCGCGTCAATGCGGAAAACCCTGTCACCTTCCGGCCCTCGCCGGGCAAGATCCTGCAGTACCACCCGCCTGGCGGCCTCGGCGTCCGCATCGACTCTGCCGTCTATCAGGGCTACGTGATCCCGCCCTATTACGACTCGCTGGTTGGCAAGCTGATCGTCCACGGCAAGACCCGGGTCGAATGCCTGATGCGGCTGCGGCGCGCACTGGACGAGATGGTCGTCGACGGCATCGAGACCACGCTGCCGCTGTTCAGGGCCCTTGTCCGCGAGCCGGCCATCATCGATGGCGACTATCACATCCACTGGCTCGAACAGTACCTCGCTGGCCAGAAGGCGGAGTGAGCGGCTAACCGCAAAATTCCACTGACGCGCCGGAACCCTCCAGCCCGCACTGCGTTCTGCTCTTTCGGCGGTTCCGCTGAGGGGGCAGGTATTTCAATTGGCATGCGAGTGAGCGGTGGCGCCTGAGATTGGACAAAGGCGCACGCTGGGACAAATCCTGCTGCTGTCGGCGGGATTCCTGGTGCTGGTCGTCGTCAGCACGGCCTCGGTGCTGCTCGTCAACAAGGCCCGCAAAGACAACGCCTGGGTGGTGCACACCATCGAGGCGGAGAACCAGATCAACGCTCTGCTGCTCGAGGTCCGCCGGGCCGAGAGCGGCGCCCGCGCCTACCTGCTGACCCAGGACAATACGTTTCTGACCGATCACGACGCCGCCGTCACCGCGATCGCGCCGGTGCTCGACAAGCTCGGAACACTCGTGGCCGACAATCCTGCCCAGGTCGAGCTGCTCCGCCAGGTCCGCGCCGAAATCGACACCCGCCTCGGCCAGTTCAGGCGCGAGAAGGAGCTGGCCGCGCAGGGTGACCTCGCCGCCGCCGCCGCGCTCGTGCGGAGCGCCGCTTCCGGCAACACCAGCATCAACATCCGCGATCTCGCCAATCGCATGCGGCTGGAGGAAGAGCGGCTGTTCGTGCTGCGCACCGCCAATGCCGACCGCAGCCAGCAGCTGGCGACCGTCGTGACGGTGACTGGCTCGGCCCTGGTCGTCCTGCTCGCGATCATCTCGGTGCTCCTTGTGCGCCGCTCGGCCAGCGCGCGCGACGAGGCCGAGGCCAGGCTGCGCGAGAGCAACCTCAACCTCGAAGCCACCGTCGACGAGCGCACCGCGGACCTGCGCGAGGCCAATGAGGAGATCCAGCGCTTCGCCTATATCGTGAGCCACGACCTGCGCTCGCCGCTCGTCAACATCATGGGCTTCACCAGCGAGCTCGACGAGCTGCGCAACGACATCTTCCGGCGGATCGCGACGCTGGCGCGGGCGGCCTCCGACGCGCCGCCGCCGGCGGAAGGCGCTGAGCCCGAGCTCGAAGGCGCCGACCAGCAGCTGTCGGAGGATTTCAGCGAGGCGCTCGGCTTCATCAAATCCTCGATCGCCAAGATGGACCGGCTGATCACGGCCATCCTCAACCTGACCCGCGAGGGCCGCCGCGAGTTCGTGCCGGTGCGGATCGATACCCGCGAGCTGATCGAGGGCATCGTCTCGACGCTGGCGCATCAGGCTGCGGAAACCGACACCACCATCCGCGTGGAACCGTTGCCGGCCATCGTCAGCGACCGCCTGGCGCTGGAGCAGATCTTCTCCAACCTGATCGACAACGCCATCAAATATCTCAAGCCGGGCGTTCCCGGCGACATCGCCATTCGCGCCCGTACCAAGCTCGGTTTTGCCATCTTCGAGGTTACGGACAACGGCCGGGGGATTGATCCCAGGGATCATCAACGTATCTTTGATCTGTTCCGTCGCGCCGGGACCCAGGACCGTCCGGGTCAGGGGATTGGATTGGCGCATGTCCGCGCGCTGGTGCGTCGGCTCGGCGGAACCATGTCGGTCGCGTCGGAGCTCGACCAGGGCAGCACGTTCACCATCACGCTCCCGATCAACTGGAACGCCTCAAACCGGAACTCAGACCGATGACCATGCCCGTGACGATCATCATGATCGAGGACGACGAAGGCCACGCCCGCCTGATCGAGCGCAATATCCGCCGGTCCGGCGTCAACAACGAGATCAAGCCGTTCACCAATGGTACAGATGCCGTGAAGTATCTGCTGGGTGCTGACGGCACCGGCCTCGATCACAAGGGGCACGCATTGCTGATCCTGCTCGACCTGAACCTGCCGGACATGACCGGCATCGACATCCTCAAGATGGTCAAGCAGAACAGTTTCCTGAAGAGCGCGCCGGTGGTCATCCTCACCACGACGGATGACTCGCAGGAGATCAAGCGCTGCTACGAACTCGGCTGCAACGTCTACATCACCAAGCCGGTCAACTACGAAAGCTTCGCCAACGCCATTCGCCAACTCGGCCTGTTCTTCTCCGTCATCCAGGTTCCGCCCGCCGCATGAGCTCCGCCGCCCCCACGCTGCTCTATATCGACGACGACGCAGCGCTGGCGCGGCTGGTCGAGCGCGGGCTCAAGCGATTGGGCTTCACGGTGGAACACGCCGCCGACGGCAGCGCGGGCTTGCAGCGGCTGGAGCGCGGCGGCATCGACGTCGTGGCGCTCGACCAGTACATGCCAGGCTTCGACGGACTCGAGACGCTGGAGCGCATCATGGCGCTGCCCGAACCGCCGCCGGTGGTGTTCGTCACCGCCTCACAGGATTCCAAGATCGCGGTCACGGCCCTGAAGGCCGGCGCGGCCGACTACCTCGTCAAGGACGTGCAGGGCGAGTTCATTCCCCTGCTGCAGGTCGCGGCCGAAGGCGCGGTGCGCCAGGCCCGGCTGCAGAAGGCCCGCGACGAGGCGGAGGCGGAAGTGCGGGCATCACGCGACCGCTACGCGGCGCTGGCGGCCGAGCGCGAGGTCCTGCTGCGCGAGGTCAATCATCGCGTCGGCAATTCGCTGCAGATCATCGCCTCGCTGCTGCATCTTCAGGCCAACTCCAGCACCCAGGACGACGTCAAGGCCGCGCTCACCAATGCAATGGGCCGCGTCGCCGCTGTGGCGCAGGTGCACCGCCGCCTCTACACGTCTCAGGATCTCAAGAGCGTGCTGCTCAACCAGTATCTGGATTCGCTGCTCGACGACCTGCGCCGCTCGGCCGAGGGCAACCGGATGTCGCGGCTGACCCTGAAGGCGGAGCCGGTCGAGATCGACCCGGATCGCGCGGTCGCGATCGGTATCGTCGTCAACGAGCTGGTCATGAACGCGGTCAAATACGCCTACCCCGATGGGCCGGGCCCGATCCATGTCGAGCTGAAGCTTGCAGGTGAGGACATCGTGCTGTCGATCGCCGACAACGGCGTCGGCCTCAACGCAACCAGCGATCCGCGCTCGACCGGAATGGGCCAGCGCATCGTCAGCGCCATGGCGACCAAGCTCGACGCCACCGTCGGCCCCGATCCGAGCCATGCCGGCACCAGGATCGTGGTCCGCTTCCGCCTCGAAAAAGATGCTCCCAAGCCCGCGGCTGCCGCGGTCGGCTGAGCCGACGCAGCCGGCACGCAACCATCGCGCGCCCGGCATCGGCCTGCTATGCTGATCCCATGAATACGCGCGACTCTGCAGCGTCCGAGATTACGCCCGAGGTCCTGCTGCGTGCCTATGCCTGCGGCATCTTCCCGATGGCCGAAAGTGCCGACGACCCGACCTTGTTCTGGGTCGAGCCGGAGCTGCGCGGCGTCATTCCGCTCGACGGCTTTCGCGTCGCCTCGCGCCTTGCGCGCACGGTCCGGTCGGACGCCTTCGCCGTGACCGTGAACCAGGCGTTCAAGGCGGTGATGGATGGCTGCGCCGAGCCGCAGCCTGGCCGCGAGGACACCTGGATCAACAAGCGTATCCGCGAGCTCTACACCGGCCTCCACGCGCTTGGCCATTGCCACAGCGTCGAATGCTGGCAGGATGGCGAGCTGGTGGGCGGCCTCTACGGCGTCAGCCTGGGCCGCGCCTTCTTCGGCGAGAGCATGTTTCACCGCACCCGCGACGCCTCGAAGGTCGCGCTCGTGCATCTCGTCGCGCGGCTGATCGCCGGGGGCTTCGAGCTGCTCGACACCCAATACGTCACCGAGCACCTCAAGACCTTCGGCGCCGTCGAGATCCCGCGCCGGCGCTACACCGTGCTGCTCGAAAAGGCCCTGAGGGGGCCTGCCTCCAATTTCGCCAGGCTGGCGGTTGATCGGCCGATCTCGGGCACCGAGGCACTCGCGATCATCGCAGCGCGCGGCTGAGCGAGGTTATCTGAACACTCCGCCGAACGGTCCACCCGCCTGGGGCGGCGGCGGTGGTGGCGGCACCTGCTGGGTCTGATTCTGCTGCGGCGGCGATGGCGGCCTGGGCGCCGCCTGCCGCTGCTGCGGCGGACGCTTTTGCGCAGGCTGCGGCGCCGCGGCCGGCTTCTGATCCGGCGCGGCGGCGCTGACGACCGTGGTCTGCGGCTCTTTGCAGTCAACCAGCCAGATGTCGTAGATCGGGTGCTCGACGCCGTGCAGACCGGGGCTGGCCGCGAACATCCAGCCCGAGAAGATGCGCTTCACCTCGCCCTGCAAGGTGATCTCGTCGACCTGCACGAACGCGTCGGTGTTGGCGGCCTCGGTGGCTGGCCTCGTGTAGCAGGCGTCGGTCTTTACCCGGAGCGCCCCGAACTGCACGGTCTCGCCGATATCCTCGTCGAAATTGATGATGCGGCCGGTGATCTTGTCGAGCCCGGAGAAGCTCGCCTTCTTGTTGACGATCTTCTGCGCCGGCGGTTCGGTCACGACCTCGTCGCCCGGCTGGATGGTGGCCGGGGTCTGCGGTACCGCGCCGTTCGGCGGGATCGCTGCATTCTGGGGTGCGCCGCGTGGCGGTGCCTGCCGCTGACCAGGCGCAGCCCCCGGCTGGCCGGGTGGCGGCACGGCCGCGACCGGAGGATTGTTCTGTGGCAGGATCGTCGTTCCCGGCGGCGGCGCCAGCGGCTGGGATTGGACCGGACCCGGCAGGGCGGCGCCCTGCCCTGGCGGCGGACGGGTTGGCGCCGGCAGCACCCGGCCCTGCGGCAGCTCCGGGATCTCCTCCTCTTCCTCGGGAGGCGGAATCGGCTCGCCACGGCGCGGAATGTTGCCCGGCGGGCGCGGAACGGGATCGGAGAAAATGGTACCGATCTGCGCGCGCGCCGGCACGGACAGCGTGAGGGATGTGGCGGCCAGCAATGCCGCGATACCGGTCAGGACGATTGTTCGGTGCATCTCGCGCGGCTTTATCAGGCGAATCGGGGTTCGGGACAATCAAATCGCGTCATGACCCATCCGCCGCTCTCGATCAGCCCTCCCGTTAACATGTCGAATACGGCGGGGGAAGGGCGAGCTGCCAGCACTCCGCGTGCTGGTCAGCCGGTTCTTCCAATGAGATAGTCGTGATCAAGAGCCGGATCGGAACCGGCGCCAAAGGGAAGGAAATCGATGTCTGATTCGATCCGTCTCGACGGCCGAGTGGCCGTCGTTACCGGCGCGGCCGGCGTCATCGGCGCCGCGACCATGCGGCTGCTGGCCGCGCGCGGGGCCCGCATCGTCGCCGTGGACCGGCGCGAGGCCGATCTCGCCGCCGCGACGGCCGCCCTGCCGGCGAGCGCCGAGGCGCTCGCCGTGGCCGCCGACGTCACCGACGAGGACCAGGTCGCGGCTTATGTGCGACAAGCGTGCGATCGGTTCGGCACCATCGACGTGTTCTTCAACAATGCCGGCATCGAAGGCGAGATCAAGCCGATCACCGCATATCCGCTGGAGGCGTTCCGTCGCGTGCTCGACGTCAACGTCGTCGGCGTCTTCCTCGGCCTCAAGCACGTGCTGCCGGTGATGCTGAAGCAGAACCGCGGCTCGATCATCAACACCGCCTCGATCGCCGGCCTGATCGGCTCGCCGCAGATCGCCGTCTACAGCGCCAGCAAGCACGCGGTCATCGGCCTGACCAAGAGCGCGTCCTGGGAGTGCACCGGCACCAATGTCCGTGTGAACTGCATCTGCCCCGGGCTGATCGAGAGCCGCATGCTGAGCGCGATCATCGAAGGGCGCAGCGGCGCCGCGGTTCCGGCCGACAAGGTGGTCGATCGCGTCCCCGCGCGCCGGCTCGGCCAGGGCGCGGAGGTCGCCTCGATCGTCGCCTTCCTCGCCTCCGACGATGCCAGCTACGTCTCCGGCGCGGCCTACACCGTCGATGGCGGCCGCACCGCCGCCTGACGTCCCTTCAACTTGACCGTCTTTCAACCCGACAGGTTTTTGCAATGCCCGTGCAACTCGATGCCGATGCCGCTACCGTCTACAAAGCATTTCAGGAGGCCGGTCGGCCGGCCTATGAGACGCTGACACCACAGGAGGCGCGGGACTACTATCTGGCCGCGCGCGTCGTGAGCAATCCCGAGCCGCCCGAGCTTGCGGACGTCAAGGACCTCGCCATCCCTGCCCCGCATGGCACAATCCCGGCACGGCTCTATCGGCCAAGGACGGTGCGGCAGAACAACGGTCTTGCACCAGGATTGGTGTTCTATCACGGCGGCGGCTGGGTGATCGGCAATCTGGAGTCGCATGACGTGGTCTGCCGCGCGCTGGCGCACGAAGGCGAACTGATCGTGATCTCGGTCGACTACCGCCTCGCGCCCGAGCACAAGTTTCCGGCCGCGGTCGACGACGCCGCCGCGGCCATACGATGGATCGCCGACAATGCCGCCGCGCTCGGCATCGATGCCGCCGGGCTCAGCGTCGGCGGCGATTCCGCCGGCGGCAATCTCGCCGCCGTCGTCGCGCTCTTGGCGCGTGACGGCAAGGGCCCGAAGCTCTCAGGCCAGGTGCTGATCTATCCGGCCACCGACTTTTCGATGAGCCATCCCTCGCACAGCGAGCCCGAGACCAGCGTGCTGCTGACGCATTCGGTGATCCGCTGGTTTCGCGACCATTATCTCAACAGTGCCGCCGACATCCACGATTGGCGGGCCTCCCCGGCGAAGGCGGAAACCCTAGCCGGGCTACCGCCCGCCTATGTGCTCACGGCCGGCGCCGATCCGCTGCGCGACGAGGGCGACGACTACGCGCGCCGCTTGCGCGAGGCCGGCGTGCCGGTGACGCATCGCAACCATCCCGGCCAATTCCACGGCTTCTTCACGATGGGCAAGCTGCTCGACCAGGCCAATGTCGCCGCACGCGACATCGGCGCCTGGCTGAAGCAGCTCGACCGGCCCGGCGGCATCTGAGCGTTACCGCGCTGAGCTCAGAACGCACCGACCCGCGAGTTCGCGGGTCGTGCTCACATGCGGCCGAAGTCGTCGCGTGTGAGATCGGCTTGCTCGCGCTCGAGCAGCAGCTACATCCCGCGCAAGCCGGCCGGGACGACTGGACAGCTCACATTTCATTCCTCGCAGCAGGAGACTCCCACATGAAGACCGTGAACCTCGCCGACAAGCTGAGCCAATTCTCAGGCCATTGGGACCCGCACGTGGTCGCGGACTACAACGATAATGACGTGATGGTCGTGAAGTTCATGGGAGAATTCCCGTTCCACAAGCATGACACGACGGATGACTTCTTCCTGGTCCTGGAAGGCGAGATGGAGATGGACATTCAGGGGCAGCCGTCGCGGACGGTGAAGGCCGGCGAGTTGTTCGTCGTCCCCAAAGGGGTCGTCCACCGGCCGCGCGCGGCCAAGGAGGTCAAGGTGCTCCTGATCGAACCCAAGGGCGAACCGAACTCCGGCGACTCCGACCGGGTGCCCGCGCCCAAGCCGCGCATCTGACTCGCCGGAAGGCGTCAGACCTTCGGGCCTCCGCGAGCTTGAGATATCATTCAGAGCGGACAGGTGAGCAGGATAAACATGGAGCCAACTCTGGAGATTGCGCTGGCTTGGTTCAAGCCCGAAGAGTGGGAGGACATCAGGCGGATCTGCCCGGATCTGCACGACACTTATGAAGAATGGCTGGCCAGCGCTCAGGAGGTCATCGACACGATCGGCAGTCGCCCGGACGAGCGGATCGTGAAAGTGATCCTGACCGCGGCCGAGCTTCGGAAATGGCAACGTGCGACAGGCCGCAAAGTCGATGGCAGGGTTCGCTCACAGCTTGCCGCCAGGCGCGCGCGCAAGATCCGCAACGAGTCCCCACAGCCGGCTCCCGAGCCCCGTTCTGGCTCAGAAGGCAGTCGCTGACGCTTGTCGCTCAGTTCGCTCAGGCGGGCCAGGGCAAGTTCTGAGGGCGCAACGGCCGCCCATGCAGCGAACGAAGCGGAGCATCGCCGAAATGTCCGCTGTTCTTGCGCTGCAACCGAGATAGTGTCCCGTCGCCCGCAAGGACGGCTTATGGCCGTCTGGCAGGCCCCTCCTCCAATAGGATCGCTCCGATGTTCGACCGCTTGACCCGCCAGCCCGAGGATCCCCTGCTCGCTCTGATCGGCATCTTCAAGGCTGACCCGAGAGCCGACAAGGTCGATCTCGGCGTCGGCGTGTATCGCGACGAGGCCGGCCATTCGCCGATCTTCCGCGCTGTGAAAGCTGCGGAGCGCATCATCTGGGAGAGCCAGGACAGCAAGAGCTATGTGGCGCCGGAAGGCGACCAGCTCTTCCTCGACCTGTTGTGGTCGCTCGTCGGCGGCCCCGCGCCCTCGGTCCATGCCGCAGGCGTGCAGACCCCGGGCGGCTCGGGTGCGCTCCGCCTCGCCGCCGATTTGATCCGCCAGGCCGGCACCGGCAAGATCTGGCTCGGACTGCCGAGCTGGCCCAACCACGCCGGCATCTTCGCCGCGGCGGGGCTCGAGGTCGAGACCTATCCCTACTTCGACGTTCCGTCGCAGACGCTGCAGCTCGACCGCATGCTGGAGGCGCTGCAGCGCGCCGCGCCCGGCGACGCCGTCCTGATCCACGCCTCCTGCCACAACCCGACCGGCGCCCCGCTCAGCACCGAGGACTTTGCGCGCATCACCGCCGTGATGGCCGCGCGTGGCCTCGTGCCGCTGATCGACTCCGCTTATCAGGGTTTTGGCGCCGGTCTCGAGGGCGATGCCGCCGGCCTGCGGGCAATGGTCGCGGCCGTGCCCGAGGCGCTGCTGGCGGTGTCCTGCTCGAAGTCCTTCGGACTCTACCGCGAGCGGACCGGCGCGCTCTACGCCGTCGCCTCGGCACAGGCCGCAGCCGAGACCGCGCGCTCCAATCTCGTCTCCATCGCCCGCACCAGCTATTCGATGCCGCCCGACCATGGCTCGGCGATCGTCAAGACGATTCTCGACACGCCGGACCTCTATGCCGACTGGAGCAGCGAGCTCGAGACGATGCGCCAGCGCCTCGCCGCGCTGCGCCGCTCTTTTGCCGAGGCGCTCGGCGGGCGCTGGTCCAACACGATCGCGATCGGCGTCCAGGAAGGCATGTTCTCGCTGCTGCCGGTGACGCCGGCCGAGGTCATGACTTTGCGCGAAAAGCACGGCGTGTACATGCCGACCTCGGGCCGCATCAACATTGCAGGCCTGAAGCTCGCCGAGGTCGCGCGCGTTGCCGGCCTGTTCAAGTCGCTTTGAAACATCGCCTGCAAGGATCAAGGCCGTGACAGAGATCGTCGCTCAGGAGCGGCACAAGCTCTACGAGGACGCGATGGCGCTGACGCTGGGCACGCTGTTCGTGTCGCTCGGCATGCTGATCTACAGCAAGACGGTGCTGCTGGTCGGCAGCACCGCCGGTCTGTCGCTGCTGTTGAGCTACATCAGCGGCTATGGTTTCGGCGTCAGCTTCTTCCTGATCAATCTGCCGTTCTATGCGTTGGCCGTCCGGCGCATGGGCTGGCCGTTCACGATCCGCACCTTTGTCGCGGTCGGGCTCGTCGCCCTGTTCTCACGGCTGACGACGTCATGGATCGACATCAGCCATATCGATCCGATCTATGCCACCGTAATCGGCGCCGGCCTGACCGGGACCGGCCTGTTGATGCTGTTCCGGCATCGCACCGGGCTTGGCGGGATCAACATTCTGGCGCTGTATCTGCAGGAGCACTGGAAGATCCGCGCCGGCTATTTCCAGCTCGCCGTCGATTTCCTCATCATGATCGCCGCATTCTTCGTCATCCCCGTGAACCGGCTGGCGCTGTCGATCCTCGGCATCGTGATCGTCAACGTCGCGATCAACCACAAGCCGGGGCGCTATATGGCGCTGAGCTGAACGGCCGAGCTCCAAGCGCATGGTCGATCTGCGCTCGGATAGCCCACCGTGACACGCGCCGGATGCCGCACGAGTGCGCTGCACCTTGCCAGACGGCGCATTCCGTGGGATGAAAGCTCTGGTATGCCAGCAACCGAGGCAATGGGTTACCGCATCCGTCCGCTCCTGCCGGACGCCTGACGGACTCGTCGGTACGGCTGGATCGCCAACAAGAAACGCGAACGCAAAATCTCGAACCGATCTCTGGGGACGACCAAGGTATGGCACGCAACATTCTGATTCTCGGGGCCTCCTACGGCTCCCTCCTCGGCACCAAGCTGCTGATGGCCGGCCACAACGTGACGCTGGTCTGCCGCAAGAAGACAGCCGAGCTGATCAACCGCGACGGCACGGAAGTCCGCATCAAGCTGCGCGACGAGCCGGCGCATCGCTCGATCTTCTCGCGCGACCTGCCGGGCAAGCTCGACGCGGCCACGCCCGATAGCGTCGACCTGTCGCGCTACGACCTGGTCGGTCTTGCGATGCAGGAGCCGCAGTACACCAACCACACCATTCGCGTGCTGATGGTGAAGATCGCCGAGGCCAAGCTGCCGTGCCTCTCGATCATGAACATGCCGCCGCTGCCCTATCTCAAGCGCATCCCGGCGCTCGCCAACGTCGACCTCGACGAGGCCTACACCAATCCCGCGGTGTGGGAACGCTTCACGCCCGGGCTGGTCACGCTGTGCTCGCCGGATCCGCAGGCCTTCCGTCCGCCGGAGGAAGCCGCCAACGTGCTGCATGTCGGCCTGCCGACCAACTTCAAGGCCGCCGCGTTCGAGGACGAAAAGCACAATGCGCTGCTGCGTGAGCTGGAGCGCGACATCGACGCAGTCAGGCTCGACGGCCAGGACGTCCCCGTGAAGCTGAAGGTGTTCGACTCGCTGTTCGTGCCGCTGGCGAAGTGGTCGATGCTGCTTACCGGCAACTATCGCTGCATCACGCGCGGCGAGCCGCAGGCGATCCGCGATGCCGTTCATGGCAATCTCGCCCAGTCGAAATCGATCTACGAGCACGTCGATGCCATCGCGCGCAAGCTCGGCGCAGATCCGAGCGACCAGGTGCCGTTCGAAAAATACGCCAAGGCGGCCGAGAGCCTGCTCAAGCCGTCGTCGGCCGCGCGGGCCGTCGCCGCGGGCGCGCCGTTCATCGAGCGCGTCGACCTTCTGGTGAAGCTGATCTCGCAGCAGCTCGGCATGCCCAATGCCGAGATCGACCAGACGGTGCAGACCGTCGACTTCAAGCTCAACGAGAAGATCGTGGTCGGCGGCTCCAGCGCGCAGTGATGAGCAGGCGCCGACATCGTCCGTAACCAGATGTGACTTTGCATGAACGCGCGGCCAACGCATGGTTCGCGCGTTCATTGATTCACAGCGTTCGGAATGAAGATGCCGTCCTTCGGGCCTCTCGCTTTTCCTCTGCAGGCCCTGAGCTGGCTCGGCAATCAGGGCACCCGCGCCATCGTCGCGGTGCTGCTGGCGGCGATCGCCGTGCCGCCGCTCGGCGAGCTGGCGCGCCCCTACGTCACGCACGCGATCTTCCTGCTGCTCTGCATCTCGTTCATGCGCGTCGACGTCGCGATGCTAACAGCGCATCTGCGCCGCCCGCTGCTGGTGGTGGCCGCGACGGCCTGGACCACGATCGCCGTGCCGGCGCTGGTCGGCTCGATCGGGCGCATCACGGGCGTCGATGCCACAGCACCCGACCTGTATCTCGCGCTGATGCTGCAGGGGACGGCCTCGCCGATGATGGCCTCGCCCGCGCTCGCCGCGCTGATGGGGCTCGACGCGACGCTCGTTCTCATCACGCTGGTGACCTCGACCGCGCTGGTGCCGCTGACGGCGCCGCTGTTCGCCTATATGTTTTTGGGCGAGACATTGTCACTGTCTCCGGCCGCGCTCGGGCTGAAGCTCGCCGCCATCCTTGCGGGCGCGCTGGCTGCGGCCGCCGCGATCCGCCTTGCCTTCGGCATCGATACGATCCGCCGCCATCGCGCGCCGATCGATGGCGTCAACGTCCTCATCCTGTTCGTGTTCGCCTCCGCCATCATGGCTCATTTCCTGGCCGACCTGACCGCGAGCCCGTTCCGCATGCTGGGACTGGCACTGCTCGCCTTCACCGTGTTCTTGCTGTTGCTTGGTACCACGATGCTGCTGTTTCGCGGCGCGGGCCGCGAACGCGCCATGGCGCTCGGCATGATGGTGTCGCTGCGCAACATGGGGCTGATGCTGGCGGCGACCGAGGGCGCGATCCCGGGCACCACCTGGCTGTATTTCGCGATGAGCCAGTTCCCGATTCACCTTGCCCCGCAGTTGCTGCGGCCGCTCGCCGAGCGCTTGCGTCCCAAGGCGCTTCCATCTGGCGGGACCGATCACAGCTTGATCAGCCCTGCATCGGAATGAGGCAGAGCAGCAACGGCCTGCGGCCGCTTCGGCATGACGCGACGGCCAGCCGCTTACTATCAAGGCCGACATGGTTGTTGCTGGCGTGCAAGGCCGGCGCTACGCTCCGTGCCTGTTGGTGCAGGAGGATTATGTGACCACGTCAGACGATCAGAAAATTTCCGAAGACCGCCGCGATGCGCTGCGCTACGCGCTCGCCATCGGATCCGGTGCCGCGCTCGCGTCCGCCATGACGACGACGCCCGCCTCGGCGCAAGCGGCCGACAACACGCTCGACCGGGTCCGCGCCAACAAGGTGCTGCGCATCGCCGTGCTGCCGGGCGAGCTGCCCTATTTCAACAAGGACCTCGCCTCCGGAACGTGGTCGGGCTTCTCGATCGAGATGGCCAACGACATCGCCAAGCTGCTCGACGTGAAGCTCGAATATGTCGAGTCGACCTACGGCAATTCGGTGCTCGACCTGCAGGCCGGCAAGATCGATCTTGGCTTCGCGCTCAACCCGACGCCGCAGCGCGCGCTGGTCATCGACTTCTGCGGCACGGTGTTTCCGCATCCGTTCGGCGCGATGCTGAAGAAGGGGATGGAGGCCAAGACCTGGGCCGACATCAACAAGCCGGAAGTGAAGATCGCCGTCGACGTCGGCTCGGCCAACGAGGCGGTGGCGCGCCGTTTTGCGCCGAACGCGACCATCAAGTCGCTGAAGTCGCGCGACGAGGTGATGCTGGAGATGGCATCGGGCCGCGTCGACGTCGTCGTCAACGCGCTGATCCTGGGCCTCACCGCGATCGCCAAGAACCCCAATCTCGGCACCTACAAGATCCTGCAGTCGCCCTCGGTCGCGATCCCCTCCAGCATGGGCGTGCGCCGCGAGGCCGACAAGCGCTGGCGCGACTTCCTCGCGGTGTGGATCGACTACAACCGCGGCATCGGCCAGATGCGCGAATGGTTCGTCAAGGGCCTGGGGCTGGCCGGCGTCAAGGCCGAGGACGTGCCGGTCGAAGTGAATATCTAATATCTAAGCGAAGCCACGCTCTCTCCTACCGTCATTGCGAGGAGCGCAGCGACGAAGCAATCCAGGACCGCGCGTGCCGCCCTGGATTGCTACGCTTCGCTCGCAACGACGGAGGCATTCGATGATGTATCGCCTCACGCCTTGTCGTACGTCATGCCGCGCTCGAAGCGACGGCCCAGGAGCGTCGCCGGAAACAGGATCGCGAAATAGATCAGCGCGATGATGGTGTAGACCTCGAGCGGCCGATAGGTGTCGGCGTTGATCAGCGTCGCGTTGTAGACGAGATCGGGCACCGCGATCACCGACACCAGCGAGGTGTTCTTCAACTGCGTCACCGACTGGTTGACGTAGGGCGCCAGCATCGGCTTCAAGGCCTGTGGCAGGATCACGAGCCGCATCATCCGCCACGGACGCAGGCCGAGCGCGCGCGCCGCATCCCATTGCCCGCGCGGCACGCTCTCGATGCTGCCGCGCACGATCTCGGCATAGAACGCCCCGGCGTAGAGCGACAGCACGGTGACCGCGGCGACATGCGCCGGAATGTTGACGCCGATCACGACCGGGAACGCGTAATAGAACCAGATGATCTGCACCAGCAGCGGGGTGCAGCGGAACAGCTCGATATAGCCGATCAGCAGCCAGTCGATCACGACCGGACGGCGCAGCCTGACGATGCCGACGACGAGCCCGATCACCGAGCCGAGCAGGATGGTGCCGAGCGTGTACGCCATGGTCCAGCCGAGCCCCACCCAGAACAGATGGCTGTACTTGGCGAGGATGGCGAAATCCCAGGTATAGTTCATCGCAGCTCCGGCGTAACGCGGTCGCGGCCCCTCACAGATACCGGCTCGGAGCAAAGGCGGAGACGTCGAACGACGGCGCCTCGCCCGTGATCATCGCGGCGATCGCCGCGCCCGTGGCCGGCCCCGTGGTGAAGCCGATATGCTGATTGCCGAATGCAAGCCACAGGCCGGAATGGCGCGGCGCCGGCCCGATCATCGGCAGCGAATCCGGCAAGGTCGGCCGCGCGCCGCGCCATGGCTGGGCCACGGCCTCGCCGAACTCGACCACGCCGCGCGCCAGCGGGACCACCTGCTCGAGCTGGGCGAAATTCGACGGCGCATCGCGATCGGTCAGCTCGACGCCGGAGGTGACGCGCACGCCGTTCTCCATCGGCGTCATCAGGAAGCTGCCCTCGGCGTCGTGGATCGGACGGTGCAGCATGCGCGCCGGATTGGGCGTGAACTCCTGGTGGTAGCCGCGCTCGAACGCCATCGGCACGCGGTAGCCGAGCGACCTGAGAATGTCCGGCGACCAGGGACCGAGCGCAACCACGACATGACGGGCGCGAATCTCGCCGTCGCCGAGCACGACACGCCAGCCCTCACCGTCGGACAGCACCGCCCTGATCTCGGACTGCCGCAGCACGCCGCCCGCGCCCTCGAACATCCGCGCATAGGCTTTCGTCACATTGCCGGGCGAGTCGACCGACGCGGTCTGGCTGTGCAGCAGTCCCACTTTGTAGACCGGCAGCATATTAGGCTCGAGCGCGGAAATGCCCTGGCGGTCGAGCAGCTCGCTCTTGATGCCGTATTCGGCCAGGAGAGCCTGCTCCGCCTTGGCCGCTCCGACAGCGTCGCTGCGCCACGCCTTGAGCCAGCCGGTCTCGCGGATCCGCTGCGGCTCACCGGCGCGAACGATCCAGTCGCGATGCAGTTTCAGCGACGCGCCGATCAGGCCATGCATCGCGGTGGCGCGCGGCTTGACGCGGGACTCCACGGCATTGGCGAGAAAGCGCAGCACCCATTCGACATTGCGCAGCGTCCATGCCGGATCCCAGCGCAGCGCCGCGCTCTTGTTGCCGAGATAGGACGGCAGGGCCTTGAACAGCGAGGGCTTGTTGAGCGGAAGGATCGAACCGGAGGAGAGAATGCCGGCATTGCCGTACGATGTCTCCTCGCCCGGCGCCTTGCGGTCGACCAGCACCACCGAGAGCCCGCGCTCCCGGATGGCGTAGGCGGAGGAGACGCCGACGATCCCCGCTCCCAGCACGACCACGTCGGCTGTCTGCTGCATACGCTCCATCGTCTCTCGATCCATCTGCTGCTTACATCAGGGTCAGGCCGCCATCGACCGGCAGCACCGCGCCGGTGACGTGGCCGGCGTCTTTCGACAGCAGGAAGGTCACGGCCGCAGCGATGTCGTCGGGCTCGGCGAGGCGCTGTTGCGGATTGGCCGCCGCCGCCGTCTGCCACGCGGCCGGATCGAGCGAGCCGAGCCGTCCCGCATCCTTGCGCGTATAGCCGGGCATGACGACATTCGCGGTGCCGCCGCACGCAGCCAGCTCGATGGCGAGGCATTTCACCAGCGCCTCCAGCGCCGCCTTGGCGGCGGCTGAGGCCGGGAAGGTGCCGCCCGGCACGAAGCGGTGCGCGACGAAGCTGGAGATCGCGACCGCGCGCGCATGGGTGCTCTGCACGAGGTCAGGGAGCGCGGCGCTGGCGAGCTCATGAAATGCCGCGGGCATCACTGCGAGTGAGCGGTCGAGCCCGTCGCGCGGCAGATCGCGAAAGCTGCGGCGGTCGGCAAAGCCGGCAGCATGCACCACCGCGTCGATCCGGCCGAACCGCGTTCGTGCCGCAGCCGCCAGCTCGGTGGCAACGCCCTGCCTGGCCAGATCGCCGCAATGAAACTCGGCTTCGGCGCCGGCCTCCCGGCACGCCGCGGCGACGTTCCGCAGACGCGCGAGACCTGCTTCGTCAGCCCCCTGCCCGTGCAGCATCAAGGCCTGCCCAGGTGCGGCCACGCGGCGCGCCACCGCAGCGCCGATGCCGGCCCCGCTGCCGGTGATGATGGTGACACGCATCGCGCCTCGTCTACCCCTCGGTTTCGCGGGGCGGACTATAGGTCTCACACCTGCCGATGCCAACACGCGGACGGACATGCGCCGATGTCCGTCGCGCGGGACTTCTTGCGCCTCGGACGTTCAGAACGTCCAGGTCGAACGGCTGAGTTCGCCGCTCAGCACTTGCCGCCGACTTTGCACTTGTTGGTCGACTGTGAAATCGTGCCGCCCTTGCCGCTGCAGGTGGCGGCATAGGCATTCACGCAGGCGACCTTCGCGGATGTGCAGCCCGCATGATCGTTCTTCACACAGATCGTCTCGCTATAGGTCTCGATCGTGCTGCCGCCTTTCTTGCAGACGCACATTCCGGTGACTTCGGCTTTTGCCGCAAAAGCGCTGTCGACACTGCTGACCGCGGCAGCAGCAAACAAAATCAGGGACAGAAATACGCGCATCGTATCCTCCATGGACAAAGTGGCAATGCGCGTACTATGCGCGCCTCGCGCATGTCACACAACTTTAACTTGTATCAACTGCCATCGAGGATCGTCGCCCGCGGCCGCTCGTCCACTGATCCAGGTCAGGCGGTGAGGCGTGCCGCGCGCCGCAGGGCCTGCGGCGGCTGGCCGAAGGCGCGAATGAAGGCGCGGCGCATCCGCTCAGGATCGCGAAAGCCGGTCGCCTCGGCCACCAGCTCGATCGGCTGATGCGAAGCCTGCACGCGATCGCGCGCCACCTCCAGCCTGAGACGCTCGATCGCCTTCGACGGCGTCGTCCCGGTCTCGGCCACGAAGGCGCGGGTGAAATGCCGCGTGCTCATGCCGGCACGCTCGGCAAGGTCGTCGACCGTCAGCGGCGCATCGAGATGCTCGCGCGCCCAGGTCAGGAGCTCGGCGAAGCGGCCGCTCGGCGCCTTCAGCTCCAGCAGCGAGGAGAACTGCGACTGCCCGCCGCTGCGGCGATGATACAGCACGAGCTGACGTGCGGTCTTCTGCGCGATCTCCTCGCCGTGATCGTCGGCGACCATGGCGAGTGCGAGATCGATGCCGGCAGTGATCCCAGCCGAGCTCCAGACATTGCCGTCGCGGACGTAGATGCTGTCAGGCTCGAGCTTCACCTGGGGGTAGGCTCGCAGGAACTGCCGCGTGCGCTGCCAATGCGTGGTCGCGCGCCGGCCGTCCAGCAGGCCCGCTTCGGCCAGCACGAAGGCGCCGGAACAGATGCTGGCAAGCCGGGTGCCGCGCTGCGCGACCTTACGAACGAAGTTCAGCGTGCATGCGTTGCGGCTCGCAGCTTCCACGCCCTCGCCGCCAGCGATCAGCAGCGTGGTCAGCGCCGACACCGGACCGAATTTGCGCGCCAGCATTTCGGCCCCTGACGACGACCGCACGGGTCCGGGCGTGGCGGCGACGACCCTGATCGATGGCGCGGCGCGCGCATAACGCGAAGCGATCTCGAACACCGAGATCGGTCCGGCGGCGTCGAGCAACTGAAAATCGGGGTAGATGAGCACGCCGATCATGGTGGATGGCTCCGTGAGCCCAAGTCCGTGAGCCCAAGTGTGAAATCCCAAGCCCGTCCGGAAACGAGGGAACTTTGGCATATGCGCCATCCAGCGGACCATGCAGAATGCCCGCCGTCAAGCACCACACCTGCGAGCACCGCCATGGCCCAACCGCTCTCGATCGCTCTCGTCCTGTTTCCACATCTGACCCAGCTCGATCTCACCGGTCCGGTGCAGGTGTTCTCCAGCGTGCCGGGGGCGACACTGCATCTGGCGTGGAAGAGGATCGAGCCGATTCCGACCGACTCGGTCCTCACACTGATGCCGACCACCACCTTCGCTGACTGTCCGCGGGCGGACGTGATCTGCATTCCCGGCGGCTTCGGCGTCGACGCCATCCTCGATGACGCCGAGGTCATCGGCTTCATCCGCCGCCAGGCCGAAGGAGCCAGGTACGTCACCTCGGTGTGCACGGGCTCGCTCGCGCTCGGCGCCGCCGGCCTGCTGGATGGCTATCGCGCGGCGACCCATTGGAGCGCGCGCGAGTGCCTGCCGCTGTTCGGGGCCACCGTCAGCACCGAGCGCGTCTGCATCGACCGCAACCGGATCACCGGCGGCGGCGTCACGGCCGGCATCGACTTCGCGCTGACCCTGGTGGCGCAGTTGGTCGATCGTCAGACGGCGGAGGCAATCCAGCTCAGACTCGAATACAATCCGGCGCCCCCTTTCACCGCTGGATCCCCCGACACGGCGCCGTCCGAGGTGGTGTCACGCATGCTGGAGCGGATCGCACCGTTCCGGAAGCGGCGAATCGAGGCGGCGGAGCATGCGGCGGCCGCCCTCAGGACCAACCCGGCGTAGCGCAGGCTTGGCAGGCTCCCGAAAGTAAAGAGGCCGCCCGGAGCTCGGGGCGGCCTTTTCCGATCGGGTCATCTCGAGCGAAATCGAATCAGCCGCCAGGAGTCCAGGGCTGATAATCACCGGTGGCCTTTGGCCTGCGACCGCTGCCCAAGGTCGAGCCGGCCGGGCGATACGCCAGCGCAGTCCCCGTCAGGTTCGGCTCATGCGGCTTTTCCCACTCGCGCGGCTTGTAGCCCTCCTGAGTCGGCGGCACGTCGACCATATGATGCATCCAGCCGTGCCATTCGGGCGGAATACGGCTGGCTTCGGCCAGGCCGTTATAGATCACCCAGCGCCGCTCGAAATGCAGCACCGGGTCGATCTTGCCGCCGGCAGTCCGATAATAGCGGTTGCCCTGTGCATCCTGCCCCACGAGCTCGCCGAAGCGCCAGGTCCACAATTGCGTGCCGAAAGTCTGGCCGTTCCACCACGTGAAGAGCTTTAGAAAGAACTGTTTCATGGGCTTGGGGCCGGTTCTGTGAAGGTCCCGGTTCTGATGCCACCCCGCCCGCATCTTGTCCAGTGTTGCACCGCCTCCGCCCGCGACGATGTATCGGTTCGCGGCGGGGAACGACATCCGCGGCCTGCGGTTAGGTCACTTTCCCCCCCTGATGGAGCGATAGCGATGACCAGACTGAAGAGATGGAGCACTGCGGCGGCAGTGGCGCTGATTCTGCCGCTGGCGGCAGCGACGACAAGCTTTGCCCAGGGTCCCGGCGGCGGCGGTCGTGGTCCGGGCGGCGGTGGTGGTGCCGCCGTCGGCGGGGGCGGTGGCGCGGCCGTCGGTGGTGGCGGCGGCGGAGCGATCGGCGGCGGCGGACGCGGCGGCTTTGCGGCGGGCCCGGGTGGCGCCGGGATGAGCGGCGGCAGCTTCGCCGGACGCGCAGCCGTTGGCGGCGCAGCGCTGGCGGGTCGCGGTCCGGCGGCCGGCGCCAACGTCGCCGTCAACACGGGTGGCGGCCGCGGCAACTGGAGCGGCGGCAATTGGAGTGGCGGCGGCTGGCAGGGCGGTCACCGTGGCGGCTGGCATCACCGCGGCGGCGGCTTCTGGCCGGGTGTCGGCGTTGGCGTCGGGATCGGATTGGGCAGCAGCTATGCCTACTACAACGATCCGTATTATTACGGGCCCGACTATTACTCCGACTACTCGTACTATGACGACTCCGCGCCTGTCGCCATCGTTGGAACCGAAGGCGTCGACCCGAGCTACTGCGCACGCAGGTACCGCTCGTATGATCCGGCTTCGGGAACCTATCTCGGTTATGATGGCTTTCGCCATCCATGTCCGTAAGAGTCTGACATAGTAGCTGCGACAACAGAGGGCGGCGAGCCTATGCTCGCCGCCTTTTTCGTGCCGTATTGTTGTTTGTTCTGTGTCTAATGCGCCACGTTGCAGGCCGATTTTCGCCCATATTCCAAAATGTGCCCCGCGACGTGCAGATGATCGTCCCGTTTCGGTCCAATATTGTTTGAGCTCGTGATTCTGCCCGTTTGGCCGCTTCGCAGGCTTGGTTGATATCAGTTGATGGACACATGGATTTTCGCGGGACTCGCGCAGTGCAAACGCCGCGGGTGAGCAGCTTGGGCCTGCCGCCCGCGAACGCGCCAAGAACTTCGAACAAGGAGGCGCGCCTTGCCGACATATCTTCACTGCTTGGACGCAGCTGCATCGAAACTCGGATGCATGGGGCTGGCCGCGATGATCCCCGGCCCAGCTGGCGGACATGTCGATGATTGAGAAACGCAGATGACCTATCAGCGCCTCGCATTGGGGCTCGGTCTTGGAACGCTGCTGGCGATCGGGGCCGCGTCCACGGCGCTCGACATCAAGTCGCGCCACGACGCGGCCTGGGTGAATTCATCGCTCGACATCCTGCAGAAGACCTCCGATCTGCGTCTGCTGCTACGCGAAGCGGAAGCGACCTCTCGCGGCTACGCACTCGTCGGTGACGATCAATTCAGGACGGAGTTTGCCGATGTCAGCACGAGAATTCCGGTCGCCATGGCCGAGCTGCGGCGCGCCGTGGCCGACAATCCCGAACCGCTGAAGCTTCTGACCGAGACCGAAGCCCTGATTGTCCGCAGGGTCGAGCTCGCTGCGGAGTTGATCCGGTTGCACGCCGCCTCGGATCGTGCGGGGCTCGAAGCCCTCAGAAGCCGCGCCGAAGGGCCGGCGACCATGAGCGAGATCACGGCCCATCTCGACCGTTTCGTTGCCGATCAGCGCAAGCTGCTGACGCAGCGTTCGATGACGTCGAAATCCACCGGATCGCTGCTGCTCACGATCGACCTGTGCGGTCTCGCGCTGCTGCTGATCATCGCCTTCTACCTCATCCGGCGGACCTATCTCCACGATCGTGCGCTGCGCGCGTCGCTGGTCCGCTCCGAAGCCGAGGCCAACTCGCTGGCGGAAAAGGCCGAGCAACAGCATCTCGACCTGATCGCCGCCCATGAGAAGCTGCGCCATTCCGCCGAGATCCTGCAGAACACGTTCAACAGCATGGCAGAGGGTGTGCTCGTCATCGATGCCACCGACACCGTGGTATTCTCGAACCCCGCGGTCGAACATCTGCTCGGCTACAGCCCGGAAAAGAATCTGGCCGACGTCCGCGCGCGCCTCCGCGTCTACGAAAGCGACGGCGTGACGCCTGTCGCAGCACACGACCTGCCGACGCCGCGAGCGTTGCGGGGCGAGAGCTTCGACCGCCGCGAGCTGATCGTCTACCGGCCCGACCGGGACGAGACGCTGCGGCTGATGATCTCCGGCCGCCCGCTGCGCGACGCCGCGGGCGGCATTACCGGCGCGGCGATGGTCTATCACGACATCACCACGGCGCACGAGACCGAGCGGCTGCTGCAGCAGGCGCAGAAGCTGGATGCGATCGGCAAGCTCACCGGCGGCGTCGCACACGACTTCAACAACATGCTGACGATCATTACCGGCACCATCGAAACGCTGGCCGACGAGGTGAAGGACCGCCCCGCCGCCGCGGCGACCGCGGCGCTGATCGGACAGGCGGCAGACCGCTGCACCGAGCTGATCCGGCATCTGCTCGCCTTCGCCCGCAAGCAGCCGCTGCATCCGCGCGACAGCGACGTCAACAGCACGATTCTCGACATCGCAAAGCTGCTGCGTCCGACGCTCGGCGAGCAGATCGAGATCAACTCGATCCTCGAAGAGGAGACGCTGATCACGCACATCGATTCGGCGCAGCTCGCCAACTCGCTGGTCAACATGGCGATCAACGCCCGCGACGCGATGCCCAATGGCGGCAAGCTGCTGCTGGAATCGCGCAGGGTGGAGCTCGATGAGGCCTATGCCTCAGCCAACGCCGGCGTGACGCCCGGCCCCTATGTCATGGTCGCCGTCAGCGACACGGGTACTGGCATGTTGCCGGAGGTCCGCGACCGCGCCTTCGAACCCTTCTTCACGACGAAGGAAGCCGGCAAGGGCTCCGGCCTCGGCCTCAGCATGGTCTACGGCTTCGTCAAGCAATCCGGCGGCCACATCAAGATCTACAGCGAGGAAGGACGGGGCACCACGATCCGGCTCTACATCCCTGTGCCCAAGGGACAGGCTGCGAGCCCTGCTCCGCCCGAGCCCCCGCCGCCGCGCGGCGAGGAGACCATCTTCATCGTCGAGGACGATCCACTGGTGCAGGACTTCGTCGTCTCACAGTTGCAGAGCCTCGGCTACAAGACCATCACCGCATCGACCGGGGTCGAGGCGCTGGCCAAGATCGACTCCGGCCAAAGCTTCGATCTCCTGTTCACCGACGTCATCATGCCCGGCGGCGTCAACGGCAAGGAGCTCGCCGAGGAGGCGCTGCGGCAGCGGCCCGGCACCAAGGTGCTGTACACGTCCGGCTATACCGACAATGCGATGGTCGAGCACGGTCGCCTCGACCAGGCTGCGCTGCTGCTCACCAAGCCCTATCGCAAGTCGGAGCTCGCCAAGATGGTGCGGCTGGCGCTGGCAGGCCCCGTGGATGACGCCTTGGCCGATGATGCCTTGGCCGAGAACGCCTTTTCCGAGGACGCGCCGACGCGCGCTCACTTCTCCTGACTTGACCATCGCGCAGATCGGAACTGCGATCGTCACGGAGCTGGGCGCCACAAATTCCAATGGAAACCTACCCCATGCAATTGGCAGGACGCGACGGCATCCCGCGCCATTGGAGGCCACCGATGATCCGCCGGCGGGTGGTGATCGGGCTTGGCCTTGGAACCCTGCTCGCGATCGGCGCCGCGTCGACGGGACTGGACATCAAGGCGCGCAACGATACCGCCCTGGTCGAGCACACGATGGAGGTGCTGGAGAAATCCTCCGAGCTCCGCGCCCTGCTGCGACAGTCAGAAGCCGCCTCGCGCGGCTTCGCATTGTCCGGAGCCGACCGGTTCATCGCAGAGTTTCAGGCGACGAGTGGACTTATTCCTGCGGCCTGGGCGGACCTGCGAGAGCTCGTCCGGGACAATTCCTCGCAGAGCGAGCGGCTGCGATCGATTTATGGCATCGTGCAGCGGCGTATTCAGCTTGCCGGCGAACTGATCCGTCGCCACGCGGCGAACGATCGCGACGGCCCGGAGGCGCTGGCGGCGAGCGCGGCCGGTCCGGCGGCGATGACGACGATCAACCAGGCGCTCGACGCCTTTACCGATGAGGAGCGCCGGCTGCTGGCGGACCGCGCCACGATCTCGCGACGAACCGGATCCTGGCTGCTGGCGATCGACCTCGCCGGCGTCGGCCTGCTGCTCCTGATGTCGGCCTATCTCGTCCGGCGCGCTCATCTTTCCGACCGGGCGCTGCGCTCGTCCCTCACCCGGTCACGGGAGACCGCGACCTCGCTGGAAGCCCAGGCCGTGCAGCAGCGCAGCGATCTCGCCGCCGCCTATGACGCGCTGCGCCGCTTCTCCGCCATTCTCACGAACACCTTCAACAGCATGGCCGAGGGCGTCCTCGTCGTCGATCCCGAAGGCACGATCATGCTGTCGAACCAGGCGATGGGACGTTTCCTGGGAACGAATGTGGGCAAGACCTTCGCCGAGATGCAGGCTGCCAACCAGTTCTACGAGAGCGACGCCGTCACCCGCATCGTCGACGAGGAGCTCCCGATCGCGCGCGCCTTGTGCGGGCTGTCGTTCGACCGCCGCGAGGTCGTGGTCAAGCCGACCGACGGCCGGCCGCAGTTTCGCCTGATGGTCAGCGGGCGGCCGCTGCGCAATTCCGCAGGCGCGATCAGTGGCGCCGCGCTGGTGTATCACGACGTCACCGACGTGCACGAGACCGAGCGCCTACTGCAGCAGGCGCAGAAGCTCGATGCCATCGGCAAGCTCACCGGCGGCGTCGCGCACGACTTCAACAACATGCTGACGATCATCACCGGGTCGATCGAGGTCCTGATCGACGCGGTGCAGGACCGGCCGGCGGCGGCCGAGTTCGCAGCCCTGATCGGCAGGGCCACCGATCGCTGCACCGAGCTGATCCGGCATCTGCTCGCCTTCGCCCGCAAGCAGCCGCTGCGTCCGCGCGACATCGACGTCAACGCCACGGTGGAGGACATCGCCAAGCTGCTGCGGCCGACCCTCGGCGAGCAGGTCGAGATCAGGACCGTTCTCGCCGACGAGGATCTCATCGCCCATGTCGATTCCGCGCAGCTCGCGAACGCGCTGGTCAACATGGCGATCAACGCGCGCGATGCGATGCCCGATGGCGGCAGGCTGCTGCTGGAGACGGCGAAGACCACGCTCGACGCGGCCCATGCAGCGGCCAATCCCGGCATCGTGCCCGGTTCCTACGTCATGGTCGCGGTCAGCGACACCGGCAGCGGCATGCCGCTGGAGGTGAAGGACCGCGCCTTCGAGCCGTTCTTCACCACCAAGGATGCCGGCAAGGGCTCCGGCCTCGGCCTCAGCATGGTCTATGGCTTCGTCAGGCAGTCCGGCGGCCACGTCAAGCTTCAGAGCGAGCAGAACCGCGGCACGACGATCCGGCTCTATCTGCCGGCGGCGCAGGCGACGCAGCAGATCGAGAAGGAGCACGAGCAGGCGCTGCCGCATGGCCGCGAGACGATCCTGGTGGTCGAGGACGATCCGCTGGTGCGCGACTTCGTGCTCGCCCAGTTGCAGGGCCTCGGCTACACCACCCTCGTCGCCTCGCAGGCCTCGGAGGCGCTGGCGATCGCCGCGCGGAACCAGCCCTTCGACCTGCTGTTCACCGACGTCATCATGCCCGGCGGCATCAGCGGCCGGCAGCTCGCCGAAACCATCATGACCACGCGCCCCGCGCTCCCAGTGCTCTACACCTCCGGCTATACCGGCGATGAGATGGTCGAGAATCGGCAGCTCGTGCCGGACGCGCTGCTGCTGACCAAGCCGTATCGCCGCGCCGAGCTCGCGCAGATGGTGCGGCGGGCGCTGGACGGCAAGCCGGCGGCCGGCTGGCGTTAGCCGCGGGTCGCCATCGCCACCGCGGCCAGCGTGAAGGCCAGCGCGGCCACCTGCCCTGCCCCGAGCGGCTCGCGCAGCGCGATCGCGGAGGCCAGGACGCCGATCACCGGCACCGCCATGGTGCCGATCGCCGCCACCGAGGCCGGCAGCCGCGACAGCGCCGCGAACCAGGCGACATAGGCGACGCAGAACTGGATCACGGTGGAATAGAACATCAGCGCCCAGTCGAGCTGATCCAGCTTCGTCCAGTCGGAATGCTCGACCGCGAAGCCCACGAGCACGATCGGCACGCAGCCGATGCCGATCTGCCAGGCCGCCGCCGACAGCGGCGGCAGCCTGATCGGGAGCTTCTTGGCCATGACCGTGCCGAGCGCGAAGCCGAACGCGCCACCGAGCACCATCAGGATGCCCGGCAGCTTGTCGCGGCTGGCGTTGAGCCCGTTGCTGCCCATGATCGAAGCCAGCCCGGCGAACGCCAGCACCAGCGCGAGCACGCGCAACAGCGTCGGCCGCTCGCCGAGGATCGGCCAGGCCAAGAGCGAGGCCCACACCGGCATGGTGTAGGCGATCAGCGCAGCCTCGCTCGCCGGCAGCCACAGCAGCGCCAGCCCCATCAGCACCATCCAGGCGGTGACGTTGAGCATCCCGGCCAGGACCAGCCGCGGCCAGACCTCCCGTGGCACGGCGAGGCTCTGGCGGCGGATGACGGCCAGCAGCGCCAACAGCAGCGCCCCCACCACCCCGGTGGTGCCGCGCAGAGTGAGCGGCGGCAGCACGCCGACCAGATGCTTTGTGACCGGCCAGTTGAAGCCCCAGCCGAGCGAGGTGATGGCGAGGAACATCAGCCCGGCGGGCGTGATCCGCCCGCTGGCCACTGGCTTGTCTGTCATGGAATCACCGGCGCCGTCCGTGGGACGATGAGCTTGCCGGCGTTTTCCCGGCCACACCAGGGATTGTGGGGCATGCCTGCCCCGCGAACGCTCCGTAGGCGCCCGTGAGTCCCGCTGATGCAAGCGAAACACGTCATTCGCACGCGAATAAATCTGCCCCTGTGAACAGCGGGACGAAGCCCTGTGGACAGCCTGCGGCACAAATTTTTTCGGTTTCGAATCCGCGAGGACTCGCCGATAGTTACGGCCATCACGATACCGGCACACGCCCTGGTTATCCCGTACTTTCCCCCATATTTAGTGTTTGATTTAGGAACCTGTACTAGTCCTTGACGGGTGGAGCGGAGTCGTCCTAGCTTCCGGCCCGGTTCGGCGCACAGTCATGTTTCGGGTCTGGCCGGCCGCTTCCCTCGAGAGGGTTCGAAGACGACCACGCCGCCGTCGCCACGGCAGCGGGCGTGGGTCGCCGTCTGCCCTGTAGACCATCGCTGCGCCGACGCGCCCCGACAGGGAACCCACTAGATGTGGGGCCTCCCCTGCAGGGACGACGGAGCAGAACGGCGGGAGTGACGCGTTGAGAACGGACGGTGCGGGCAGCGGACGGGCTGCACGCCCCGCGCAGGAAGACGGGGCGAGACGCCGGACAACGGCGCAAGGCCTTCGCCTTCGAGGCTGAACAGATGCGGACCGGGCAACCGGTTGAACTGCGGCGGCAGACGAATTTTCCGGCAGCGTCCGGGGACTTCCAGCCGCCGCCCTTGGATGCAATGATCCCGGCCGCCAAGCGCGGTCCGGCAAGAACTATTGGGGCTCGCGATGCGGATTGAACGGCGCAACACCACCGAAGGACAGTCGCCCTATGCAGGGATCGACTTCCGCCTGACCACGTCCGAGATCAAGAATCCGGATGGCTCCGTGGTGTTCCGGCTCGAGAATGTCGAGGTCCCCGAGTTCTGGTCGCAGGTCGCCTCCGACGTGCTGGCGCAGAAGTATTTCCGCAAGGCCGGCGTTGCCGCCAAGTTGAAGAAGGTCGAGGAAGAGAGCGTGCCGTCGTGGCTGTGGCGCTCGGTGCCCGACACCGAGGCGCTGGCTGCGCTGCCTGAGAACGAGCGCTACGGCAGCGAGCGCTCGGCCAAGCAGGTGTTCGACCGTCTCGCCGGCTGCTGGACCTATTGGGGCTGGAAGGGCAACTACTTCTCCTCGGAAGCGGACGCGCAGGCGTTCTATGACGAGCTCCGCGTCATGCTCGCCAAGCAGATGGTCGCGCCGAACTCGCCGCAATGGTTCAACACCGGCCTGCACTGGGCCTACGGCATCGACGGCCCCGGCCAGGGCCACTATTACGTCGACTACAAGACCGGCAAGCTGACCAAGTCGAAGTCGTCCTACGAGCATCCGCAGCCGCACGCCTGCTTCATCCAGGGCGTCGAGGACGACCTCGTCAATGACGGCGGCATCATGGACCTGTGGGTGCGCGAGGCGCGCCTGTTCAAATACGGCTCCGGCACCGGCTCCAACTTCTCGCGGCTGCGCGGCGAAGGCGAGCGGCTGTCGGGCGGCGGCCGCTCGTCCGGCCTGATGAGCTTCCTCAAGATCGGCGACCGCGCTGCCGGCGCGATCAAGTCGGGCGGCACCACCCGCCGCGCCGCCAAGATGGTGGTGGTCGACGCCGACCATCCGGACATCGAGGCCTATATCGACTGGAAGGTGAAGGAGGAGCAGAAGGTCGCGGCGCTGGTCACCGGCTCCAAGATCAACCAGAAGCACCTCAAGGCCGTGATGAAGGCCTGCGTCAATTGCGAGGGCTCCGGCGACGACTGCTTCGATCCCGAGAAGAACCCGGCGCTGCGCCGCGAGATCAAGCTCGCGCGTCGCGCGCTGGTGCCCGACAACTACATCAAGCGGGTGATCCAGTTCGCCAAGCAGGGCTACAAGGACATCGACTTCCCGATCTACGACACGGACTGGGATTCGGAAGCCTATCTCACGGTGTCCGGCCAGAACTCCAACAACTCGGTGTCGCTGAAGGACGACTTCCTCCGCGCGGTCGAGACCGACGGCGACTGGAATCTGATCGGCCGCACCAACAAGAAGGTCGTCAAGACGCTGAAGGCCAGGGACCTCTGGGAGAAGATCGGCCACGCCGCCTGGGCCTCGGCCGATCCCGGCCTGCACTTCAACACCACGATGAACGACTGGCACACCTGCAAGGCGTCCGGCGACATCCGCGCGTCCAATCCGTGCTCGGAATACATGTTCCTGGACGACACCGCGTGCAACCTGGCCTCGGCCAACCTGCTGACGTTCTACAACACGGAAACGAAGCACTTCGACGTCGGCGCCTACGAGCATCTCTGCCGGCTCTGGACGGTCGTGCTCGAGATCTCCGTGCTGATGGCGCAGTTCCCGTCGAAGGCGATTGCCGAGCTCTCCTACGAGTTCCGCACGCTGGGCCTCGGCTATGCCAATATCGGCGGCCTGTTGATGACCATGGGCCTGTCCTACGACTCCAAGGAAGGCCGCGCGCTGTGCGGCGCGCTCTCGGCCATCATGACCGGCATCGCCTACAAGACCTCCGCCGAGATGGCCGGCGAGCTCGGATCCTTCCCCGGCTACAAGAAGAACGCCGCGCACATGCTGCGCGTCATCCGCAACCATCGCCGCGCCGCGCGCGGCGAGGCGACCGGCTATGAGGCGCTCTCGGTCGCCCCGGTGCCGCTCGACCACGCCCACTGCCCGCAGGTCTCGCTGGTCAGCCACGCCATCCAGGCCTGGGACGACGCGCTCGCGCTCGGCGAGACCAACGGCTACCGCAACGCCCAGGTCACCGTGGTCGCCCCCACCGGCACCATCGGCCTGGTGATGGACTGCGACACCACCGGCATCGAGCCTGATTTCGCGCTGGTGAAGTTCAAGAAGCTGGCCGGCGGCGGCTACTTCAAGATCATCAACCGCGCCGTGCCCGCAGCCCTGCGCGTGCTCGGCTATCGCGAGAGCGAGATCGCCGAGATCGAGGCCTATGCGGTCGGTCACGGCTCGCTGTCGAACGCCCCCGGCGTCAACGCCACCACCCTGAAGGCCAAGGGCTTCACCGACGAGGCCATCGCCAAGGTCGAGAAGGCGCTGCCGACCGCGTTCGACATCAAGTTCGTGTTCAACAAGTGGACGCTCGGCGAGGACTTCATCGTCAAGCAGCTCGGCGTCACCACTGAGGCGATCGCCGCCCCCACCTTCGACCTGCTCACCGCGATCGGCTTCACCAAGCGCGAGATCGAGGCCGCCAACGTGCACATCTGCGGCGCGATGACGGTCGAGGGCGCGCCGCATCTGAAGGCGGAGCACTATTCGGTGTTCGACTGCGCCAACCCCTGCGGCAAGATCGGCAAGCGCTATCTCTCGGTCGAGAGCCACATCCGCATGATGGCGGCGGCGCAGCCGTTCATCTCGGGTGCGATCTCCAAGACCATCAACATGCCGAACGACGCCACGGTCGAGGACTGCAAGGCGGCGTATCTCTTGTCGTGGAAGCTCGCGCTGAAGGCCAACGCGCTCTACCGCGACGGCTCGAAGCTGTCGCAGCCACTGAACTCGCAGCTCATCGCCGACGATGAGGACGAGGACGATGCGGTCGAGTCCTTCTACGACAAGCCGATGGCGGCGCGCGCCACGCAGGTCTCGGAGAAGATCGTCGAGAAGCTGGTCGAGCGCATCGTCGTGATGCGCGAGCGCGAGAAGATGCCGGATCGCCGCAAGGGCTACACCCAGAAGGCGGTCGTCGGCGGCCACAAGGTGTATTTGCGCACCGGCGAGTATGACGACGGCCGCCTCGGCGAGATCTTCATCGACATGCACAAGGAGGGCGCGGCACTGCGCTCCTTCATCAACAACTTCGCCATCGCGGTGTCGCTCGGCCTCCAGTACGGCGTGCCGCTGGAGGAGTATGTCGACGCCTTCACCTTCACCCGCTTCGAGCCGGCCGGTCCCGTGCAGGGCAACGACTCGATCAAGTATGCGACGTCGATCCTCGACTACGTGTTCCGCGAGCTCGCCGTCAGCTACATGTCGCGCTTCGACCTCGCCCATGTCGATCCGTCCGAGAGCAATTTCGACGCGCTCGGCCGCGGCGTCGACGAAGGCAAGCCGTCGGAGGACGGCCCGAGCCAGCAGGCCGCGAAATACGTCTCGCGCGGCCTGACCCGCTCGCGCACCGACAACCTCGTGGTGATGCGCGGCGGCTCCTCGTCACCCTCCCCTTCAGGGGGAGGGTCGATCGGAAGCTCCGCTTCCGATCGGGGTGGGGTGAATCTCACCGCCCTCTCCCACGCCCGCACCGGTGACTCCCTCGACGGCGCCGTCGCCCTGAAGCAGGAGCCGCAGCACGACCTCTCGCCCACCGAGAAGCTCGAGGCGCTGCAATGGAGCAAGGCCGGCACGGCCAACACGCAAGTGGCCTCCAAGGCCGAACGCCGCGCCGAAGCCAAGGCCAAGGGCTACGAAGGCGAGATGTGCTCGGAGTGCGGCAACTTCACCCTGGTGCGGAACGGGACCTGCATGAAGTGCGATACGTGCGGAAGCACGACGGGGTGTTCGTGACAAAATTTGGAATTGGAAATGCCCGGGTAAACGCCCGGGCATTTTACAATATAGGTGTCTGAGGGGGGCCAATTCAAAAGCGAGGTAGCTGATGTCAGCCGACGACTATTTGGTTGATCCACTGCGAGATATAGAAATTCGCGCTCACGCAAAGACCCAACGCCGGTCTTTAGGACTTGGCGATGCCGTACGTATAGATCCACTGATACTTGAGCAGATTCCAAACATCTGGACTATTCACGGACCAAAGCCATTTAAGCTTGAAGTCACCTCAGACGAAGATCTGCCCGGCGATTCGGGGCTGACCACCTATGACGGATCGCGGGTCTTGATAAAGATCCCGAGGCGCATCCGGCACAAAGCCTTTTTGGGTGACGGATACGCGAGGTTCACAATTTGCCACGAACTCGGGCACGCGACCCTGCATATAACCAAGCTCATGCAAGGCGCAGCGCTGCCAAGACGTCGCAGCGGAAACTCGACGTCCCGGTGGATTCCTAAATTCAAATCCGCCGAGCATCAAGCCATGGTTTTCGGAGCAGCCTTTCTCGTCAACGACGAAACGGCTCGCCAGGCGCTATCCGCGGACGAACTCTCAGTCCAGGCCGGCATCAGCCTAGCAGCAGCACGCATTTACTTCGAACAACTGCAAGAGGAACTAGAACGGCCTGCTGCTGCTGCGAGAGTTCGCAAGATCGTGGATGAAGCACGAGCAGTGTTGACCCCAAAACCTCAACCGCACGCAACCACCTTCCTCGCGGAGCTTTGTACATACTGCCAACAACAGAAGCTCTTCCCGGTCGGAAACAAGTTCATGTGCCAGGGCTGTGATGCGGTCTATGATCGCTTTCAAGACGGCGACTCTGTCCAATAGCTGACACACCACTAGGACGAGACATGATCGAGGGCATTCACTGCACTTGGGAAGAGTTCAAGGCCGAAGCTGCACAACTCCGTCAAGCGGCCCCATCATTCTCGCCAATGCTATTTCGAGGGCAATCTAACGCGAGCTGGGATCTTGAGACGACATTGGAGCGAAGTGGCCACGGCGAAACCGTATCCGAATATTATCATCTGATACTCCGCATCAAAGCGGAAGCAGAAGTGGCAACAAACAACAAATGGGCCGACCTCCCCTTTATTCCAGAAATTGATGTACTGGCTCGCGATTACGATGAATTCAGCAGAGCACTAAGCAATTTGCCGCACTACGCGTATATGGCTTACCTCCGGCATCACAGCTTTCCGAGCCCGCTCCTAGATTGGTCAAACTCTCCCTATGTAGCGGCTTATTTCGCATTCCGGACAGAAACAGGCCCGGAGCAAGAGGTAGCGATTTTTGCTTACACGGAGCGAACTGGCTCGCTTAAGATTTCTTCCTCAGAACACCCTCAAATCCATCGACTTGGCCCGTATGTTAACGCCCACAAGCGACACTTCTCTCAGCAATCCGAATATACAGTTTGCGTCCATTTCTTAAACGGACGCTGGACTTTCGTCCAACACTCAAACGTATTCGATAGCTCACCGGAGGGGCGTGAGCAGGATGTTCTGAAGAAGTTTGTCATCAAAGCCACTGAACGCAAGGCTGTGTTGCGGGAGCTATCGGATTACAATCTTAACGCCTACACGCTCTTCGGCTCTGAAGAAGGTCTAATGGAGAGCCTCTCCAATCGAGAGGAGATTAGAGACTAACGGAGGTATAGCACGTAAACCCGATCGGCGCGTTAGTCGTCGCTGGCGTGCCATACGGATGCTAGCTCGCGGCTGACAATTCCCCCCATAGGCACCTCCACATCTTCTCCGATCTCCACGCCGACGTGGAGCTACGGTGACGCTGCACTTTACTCGATCTGTTTGCGCTCGAACGTCCTCACCCACTCCCGCTGATCTTCCGTATCCGGCACGCGCACGCCGCGTGCGGCGGCGATCCGGTCGAAGGCCTCAGCTCCATCAATGCCCAGCCGAATCATCACGCAGGCCGCGATCACGGCGGAGCGGCCGATGCCGGCGCGGCAATGGATCAGGACCGTCTGGCCGTCCGTCAGCCGCGCGGCGAGGTCGTGCGCGAGCCGCAACGCTACGCTGCGGCTCTCAGGAAGACCACGGTCGGGGATTGGAAATGACACGAAGGCCATGCCGTGTGACTGGCACAGCGCGGCCTCGCGCTGAAGGCCGAGGTCATGAACCTCAGCCGGCTCCAGCAGGCTGACGACGACGGCGATGCCCTCGCCCACCCAGGCCGCGATGTCCTCCGCCAGCCAGTCCTCCGCCCTCGGCCGCGCCGCGATGGCGAGGCGGCCGGCGGTGGGCAGGTCGATCCGGTGCAGGCGGGACATGGTGATGGTCCTGTCATGAATGAGCGTTCGTAACCCGGATGAGCGAGAGCGACATCCGGGATCGCGGCTGCCGAGACGGATGCACTCTCAGGCCCCCGAACATCATACCGCGTCCGCTACTCGATCCCCAGGATTTCCCGGAGCAGCGGAACGATCGCCGACACGCCGCAGTTTGCTACGAACCCAACAACGAAGGAGGTTCGTTCATGAAGATGGCAATCGTCTTGACGGCGGCTCTGTTCGCCGCTTCGCCTGTGTTCGCCGCAGAGACCGGCGCAAGTTCGCACGGCGCGTCGAAGAAAGCGCCCGGTCAGCAGATGCAGCGTAGCAAGACGTCGACGGCGCCCGGCGCTTCGGAGTACGCGCCCGGTCATCAGAGCAACACCGCCGCCGGCCCGGGGCATTCCGAGAGCGCTCCTGGCCAGCGCATGACGACCACCGGCTCCAGCACGCATAGGAAGTAGTGGGCGCGCGAACGGGAACGATCCCGCTTCTCGGCCCCCCTTTCGCTTGAAGACACAGAAAAGCCGTAAGCCTCTCAGTTCATCGTCAGACATCCGAGGGAGTCACATGCGCAAAGCGATCTTCATCCTTGCAACATCGATTTCAACCGCGCTGGTCGTGCCCGCCAGCGCGTTGCCTCGCGCTCCCCTTCAGGTCGATCGCGGCGCATCTGATCTCATCGAGGTGAGAGGCGGTCATGGCCATGGTCATGGTCATGGCTGGGGCCGCGGCGGCGGTCACCGGGCCTTCGGCTGGAGTCGCGGCCGAAAGGTGGGTTGGCGCGGCCATCACTGTCCGCCGGGCCACTGGAAGAAGGGATGGTGCTGATCGGCCGGACCAGGAGCGTTAGCAAGCATAGGGCGGATGAGCGGAGCGTAATCCGCCGCTTGACCAGATCGGCGCGTTACGCTTCGCTAACGCGCCCTACGCAGCGAGCCCTGGGCTCCACCTCCCTGCCCGCCATGAACCTCCACATCATGGCGTGCCGATCGTCATGGTGATGGGCAACCATGAATTTGATCACCGCACCTTTCCCGAAGAGCTGAAGCTGGCGCGCGCCGAGGCGGCGCGGTTCGGCGTGCATCCCCTAGAAGACGAGGCGGTCGTGCTCGCGGGCGTACGCTTTGCGGGCGCCACGCTGTGGACACGACCACGCGCTTCCCGCGCGCTTTGGTTGACCTGCATCAACAGGGTCGAAGTGAATCCGCATCAAGCTGTCATCGTCAGAGAAGCGGAGGCAGTATCATGGCCGACTCGCAAGCATCTCTCGTCCCATCCCACGACGCGCCCGATCCGCACCGTCAAATCGATTCAGCCGCTTGGGCCGTATTCTTCATCTGGCTCGGCGTGGTCATGCTCGCAGGGCTTCCCTGGGGCTGGTTCCTGGTGGGCGTCGGCATCCTCATCCTGGGCGCACAGATGGTGCGGACGCAACGGAGCCTAAAGGTCGACAGGTTCGGCGTGGTCATCGGGGTCATCATTCTTGCGGCCGGCCTGTGGGATCTTCTTGCCTTGCCGTTGCCGCTCATGCCGATGATCCTGATCGTGCTGGGCGGATATCTGCTCTGGAAGACGCTTTCGACGACGGAATCCCCCTAAAGCGGCGCACGAAACATCAGGAGGCTCGGACGAGCGGGACAGCCCGTAGGGTGCGGGCGGTTCGCAATGGTGGGCACGCGCCGCCTTGCGGCGGCGCTTTGCCCGCCCTGCGGCGCTACTTGAAACACACCGATTTGTCGTTCGGGTCGAACGAATTGCCCGGCATCGGCCGCAGCGGGGTCAGCTTGGGGTTGGCGTTGATCAGTCGCTTCGAATAGGCCCCCAGCGTGGCGTTCATCGTGTTCAGGCGGTCCTGGGCGTCGGTGCGTTGCAGCGGCAGGGTGACCACGCCAGAGTTGTAGACCTCCGCCCGCGACCATTGCTGGCCCTGCACGATGCGGCCGACGAGGCGCGACTTCAAATCGGCGGCGCTGTCACCGGCCGCGCTCTTGGCCCCGACGACGTTCGGCGGCAAGAGGCTCGGGTTGACGATCCAGCCGCGCGGCTTGGCAACGTTGTTGCCGAACAGGATCAGCTCGTCGACGGTGTTGTTCAGCGCCACATAGTCGCGCAGCGGCAGGCTGGCGTCGCCGGTGCCGGTCTCCTGGACGTGGCTCGCCAGATGCGGGCCGGTGGCGCAATAGGTGCCGAAGCTGAGCTTGATGCTGCCGGAGCTCATGGCCATGTAGCTGCCGACATCCGAGCCGCCCGGCGGCGACGGCGCGTCGTCGCCGCAGAAGGTGCCGTGCGACGAGGCATCCTGCAGGGAGTGCAGATAGAGCCCGATCCGGGCGATCTGCACCGGCACCGGCGGCTTCCTGGGATCGTCGAACAGCACGCCGGTGGTCCGGCTCTTGTCGTCCAGCCAGGACTTGAGCTGGGTGTAGTCGACGACGCCGTTGCTGTTGTCGAGCACCTTCGGTCCCGAGGTGATGTTGATGGCCGGCCCGATGGCGTAGTTCTCCAGCAGCGGCACGTTGCCGCTGATCGGCACGTTCGCCAGGCATTGCGGGCCGCTAAAGTTCGAGGAGCCGTTCGGCACCGTGTATCCGGCGGTGCACAGCAGGCCCGGGGCGTCGTCGGGCTTCATCGCCCATTGCCGGAGATCGTACAGCGTGCCCTGATAGACGCTGTCGATGGTCACGGGATAGCCGGGCGGCGGATAGTGGAACGGATACACCGCCTGCACGCCGCTGGCGCCGTGCACGTCGGTGCCCTGCCCGTTCGGCGAGAAGTTCAGCAGGTAATGATACAGCGGCCCGTCGGTGGTGTTGTTGGTGCGCTGGAAGCCGTTGAACTTGGCGGTGATGTAGCTGGCGCCGGAATTGGTCGATGTCGCCTGCCCGCCGCACTGGTCGATCGGCGCATATTGTGCGTAGTCGGAATTCTCGTTGTAGGCGGCGATCCAATAGGCCACGTCGGCGCGATAGCCGAGCGCCTGGGCGATGAAATAGGTCGAGTCGGCGTGGATCATGCTGCGGCCGGGCGGAATGACGGCGAACTGCACCGCCTCGAGCAGGCAGCCCCGGTTGAGCGCCTCCGCCGGATTGCGGCACGCGCTGGCCGGCGCGAGACAATTCCTCAAGCCGTCCTTCACGCGCGGGATGCAGATGTCCTCCAGGAACGCCTGCGCGGGGTGCGGCGTGATCAGCCCCCAGCCGAGAACGGACGATCCCACGACGACGGAGAGGGTCGACAATGCAAAGCCAATGCGCATGAAAAACTCCTTGGTGATTGAAATCCAGCCGGTCGGGAGCTGAACCATGGCCAAACGCCACGTCTCTCAAGCCACGCGAAACGCTGCGTGAGGCTTGCCTCGCGGATTCGGCGAGGATGATTTGCCCCCATCTCGATCAAAATATCAACCTATAGTTGTTATAACAAATGCATCGCTTTCGCAAAGATGGCGCGCTGCTTGGCCCGCCGACGGCTCGCCGTTGACGCAGGTCTTTCAGACTCGCATCATCACGCCCTGATGTATCGCGATGTCACCGAGCCGCCGTCGGAGGTGCGCTATCGCTGCCCGTGCTGCCGCTTCCTCACCCTTGGGTGAGCGCGGCGGGTTCGAGATCTGCCCGGTCTGCTATTGGGAGGACGACGGCCAGGACGACCACGATGCCGACCTCGTCCGTGGTGGTCCCAATGGAGCGCTGTCGCTGACCGAGGCACGCGCCAATTTCAAGACCCTCGGCGCCTCGGAGGCGGCGCATCGTGCATGCGTCCGTCTCCCCCGGCGGACGGCGGACGGCGAACGCTAGCTCGTCGCACGATGCGGGACCGTCATCGGCCCGACGGGAGACGCCGGATGTTGTCATCGCTGGATGCCACCACGCCAGCATAGCTATCGCAGGCGAGCACCAAGCGCTAGCGTCATGTCGCAGGGAACGAGCCGTTCAGCTCGCTCCGTCTCGTTTGCTATGAGCGTCGTTCTTCTCGCGCTGAGGAGAGATCTTCCAGTCGCGACCTGCCTTACGGTGGTCCCAATCGATGCCGGGTCCCATCCGATGCAGCGTGTGCTGCTTCTGACGTTCGCTGGTCGACTGCCCCTTCTCTCTTGCCGGCACGCCTGAACTCGCTTTGGTCTCCGCGGGATTGGGGGAAGGTTTTCCTTGCCCCTGAGCGAACAAGGGATTGAGGCTGACTGACGCCAGCAAGACGATCATGAAGGCAAAAGTACGCATGGAACGGCTCTCCCTTTGCATGTCACATCGACCATCCGGCCGCGACCTCGACAGGAGCACTCTGAAGGTCGCGGGCGGCTGCGGATTGATCTGGATCAGATATCCCGCGGGACCAGGCAATCGCGGCTCGCCGGAGCGGATTGACCAGCGATGGATGGAACATGCCTTTGCCTGAGCCGTTCCTGGCTGAAGTGCGGATCGCGGCTGTTTACAGAGCAGACAGATGACCAAGTTTGCGAAGGGCGACCACGTCTCCTGGAACTCGGAGGCCGGCCGCGTGACCGGACGCATCGTCGCGGTGCATGTGCGCGACTTCGACTACAAGGGCTATCGTCACCGCGCCAGCAAGGACTCTCCGCAATACGAGATCAAGAGCGACAAGAGCGAGCACATCGCCGCTCACAAGGAGAGCGCCTTGACCAGGGTGAGCGGCGATGAGGCTCGCGGTTCGCAGGGATGACCGAGCACTCACCCGCCAAGACCGCAATGACACGGGCGCGCGACGCGCTTCCCGTCTTCACCATCGGGCACTCCACGCGGACGATCGCCGAGTTCGTCACGCTGTTGCGGGCCGGCGAGGTTCAACTCGTCGTCGATATCAGGCGCATCCCGCGCTCGCGGACCAACCCGCAGTACAATTCGGAGGTGCTGCCGGCCGAGCTCGCGCGCCATCAGATCGGCCATCTGCGCATTGCCGAGCTCGGCGGCCTGCGCAAGACGAGCGGCATTTCACCGGACACGAACGGCTTCTGGACCAACAAGAGCTTCCATCATTACGCTGACTACGCCCTGTCCGATGACTTCCGGCGCGGCTTCGATCGCCTGCTGACCGTGTCGGCCGCGCAACGCACGGCCATCATGTGCGCGGAGGCGGTGTGGTGGCGCTGTCATCGTCGCATCGTCGCCGACTACCTGATCGATGCCGGCCGCGCCGTGTATCATCTCATGGGCCAAGACGAGGTTCGTGCGGCGACGTTATCTGAGGGTGCGGTGCGAGCCGGCGACAGATTGACCTATCCCGGCTCGAACAACGAATGACACGCAACTCGCGCCGCAGCCGACGCGCTCCGCATCGCGACCAGGCTAGGTCTCCTCCTCCATCGTCACCGCAACGGCGCCGATGGCCGACAGCCGCACCTTGTCGCCTTCGACGTCGGCGACGAGGCCCTTGTCGATGAAGTGATGATGCCCCTTGTGGCTGCCCTCGCCGCTGTCCTTCCTGGTCAGCTTGATGCGGTTGCCGTCGACGCGGTCGACGGTGCCGACATGCGCGCCGTCGGCGCCGATGACTTCCATGTGTTCCCTGATGTCCTGCATGACGCGTCTCCTTCGTGGCTGATGATCGGTCTGAAACGGCCTCAACCGGCGGGGTGCCCGAACAGTTCCGTCCGCGCACGGAGCCGTAGGGCGGATCAGCGCAGCGTGATCCGCCCTTCCTCCGCAGGCGGCGGTTACGGCTGCGCCAAACCCCGCCCTACGGACTCTCGTCATTGCGAGGAGCCGAAGGCGACGAAGCAATCCAGGGCGGCATGAGAATTCTGGAGTGCCGCGGATCCTGCCACGGGCTGCGCCTCGGCGGGGACCCGTCGGCTGGCAATGACGCGAAAATCCGCCTGCGCCGACAGGCCATTTTCATCAGCAGCCTCAAGCTGATCTGGCCTGTCCAGTCCTTCGGTGAAAAATAAATCACTTTCGCTTTTTCAAAAATCATGATTGTCTACGCCCATCCCGGCCCGCCGAGAGGGGCGTATCGCGATCGTCACGAGACGTGGGCCGGAGATGCGGTGGCTGTGAGTGTGCCGCAGCGGGCTTGAGGCCCACCGACGAACGGCACGCTTGCGGACGTGAAGACGCGTGGTCCTGGCGCCCCGAAGCTGGCGCCAAGTGCGGTGGTGATGATGATCGCGCCGTGCGACGGTGGCTAACAAGCCGGACACCGGGGAGATCGCGACATAAGCGTGAAAACCATCGCGCGGGGAATGCCGGGATGCCTCGGCTGAACCTGTGGTGACTGCCGCCTGCTTATCTTCTGCAGGCGGGCCATGGGTGCGGCCAGCGCCCGGCATTCCCCGCGCCCTCTCCCTTCAGAGGGCCAACGACCGGCAAGGCTCGGGCGCCATCTGCGTCGCGGGATCGCGCCCGCTTGGCGACGCTACGCCTTGCGCACGGTGCCGAGGAAGCCCTCCACCGCCACGCGGAAACGATCGGCATCGGTGGACATGCGGCGGACGGAGTCGACCATCGCCGCGCCCGCATTGCCGGTCTGGCGGTTGAGCGCTGCGACCGAGCCGATCGTGTCGGTCACGGCGCGGGTGCCCTGGGCGGCATGCTGGAAGTTGCGCGAGATCTCGGTGGTGGCGGCGCGCTGCTCTTCGACCGCCGCGGCGATCGCCGTCATCTTCTCGTCGATGCTGGAGATGTTGTGGCTGATGGCGCGGATCGCCTCGACCGACTCGCCGGTGGCGGCCTGGATCTCGGCGATCTGGCGGGTGATGTCGTCGGTGGCGGTCGCCGTCTGCGCCGCGAGGTTCTTGACCTCGCCGGCGACCACGGCGAAGCCGCGGCCGGCTTCGCCGGCGCGCGCCGCCTCGATGGTCGCGTTGAGCGCCAGCAGGTTGGTCTGCGCGGCGATCGCGGTGATCATCTTGACCACCTCGCCGATGCGGTTGGCGGCGCGGTCGAGCATCTCGACGGTGGCGTTGGTCTGCGCCGCCTTCTCCACCGCCTGGCGCGCATCGGCCGCGGAGGCCTGCACCTGGGCCGCGATCTCGGAGACCGACGCGGTCAGCTCCTCGGTGGCGGCGGCGATGGTCTCGAGATTGGTGGTCGCGGTCTCCGCGGCGCTGGCGACCGCGGCCGTCTGCTCGGTGGACTCATCGACCAGCTTGCGGACCTCGCCGGCGCTGGAATCGAGCTGGCCGGTCGAGTTGCCCATGCTGACGATGACCGCCTGCACGGTGTCGTCGAAGCTCTTGCAGGCGCTGTCGATCGCCTGCGAGCGCTCCAGCCGGCGGCCCTGGTCGAGCTCGCGCTCGCGCGACAGCTGCTCGGCGGTGGCGGCGCTCTCGCGCAGGCCCTCGAGGGCGGCAGCCATGGCGCCGAACTCGTCGGCATGAGCGAATTGCGGCACCGGCGTCTGGTAGTCGCGCTGGCCGATGCGCTGGATCGCCTGCATCAGGACGCCGACCGGGCGCATCAGGCGGACGCGCACCGCGCGCAGCGCCAGGCCGGCCACCACGAGCGCGGTGATGAAGGCGAGCGACTGGACGATCAGACTGCTCAGCGCCGCGGTCTTGATCTCCTCGGCGCGCGCGATCGAGCCGTCGAGCGCGGTCATGCCGATGGCGATGATGCCGGCGAACGGGCCCTGGCAGAACGCGTTCCATTCCGGCGCCGGCATCGCCGGCTTGCCGCTGCCGTCGAACCCCTTGGCGAGCTGGTCCATGCGCTGATGCGCGGCATCGACCTCGGCGCGCGAGGTCTTCACGGCCCCGGCGAGCCCGGTGCTGCCGCCCCCCGCCAGGAGGTCGTCGAGCCCGGACCAGCCGGCCGCGACGGTGCCGCGCCATTGCGCGATCGCGCCCTTCTGGGCGTCGTCGAGCGGCTTGGAGGCGTTGATGTTGGGGCGCAGCGCCGAGCATTGCAGGCCGTAGCGGTCGCGGACCTGCCAGGCCAGCCGCCGCGCCTGCACCATCTTGGCGATCGCCGGATCGGTCATCCAGGCGCGGTTCGAGACGGCGAGCGAGGCAGCGTTGGCGACGTCCAGCGTCTTGGTCATTGCCTGGTACCAGGCCTGCGTACGCGCCAGCACGCGTTCGGAGCGCGGCTTCGCGGCTTCATCGAACAACAGCTTGAACTGCGGAACCGTGGCGTCCCAGCTCGATTTCAACCCGGCCATGAGGTCGTCGCGCTCGGGCATGTCGACGCCGGCGAGCGCGGCGACGATGCCGTCATAGCCCTTGGCCTCGATGCCCTGATATTCGGTGAGCTTGGCGCGCGGATCGTCCTCGCTCAGCAGCACGCTCTGGATGTCGCCGCGGTGGGCGCGCATGACCAGGACGTTCTGGAAGATCGCCTTGTCGGCCGCGGTCAATTGCTCGGTCGCGACGCTCTCGCGATAGCGGCCCGCGGCGCCGCTCATCAGGATCGCCGTGGACACCAGGATGCCCGCCGCCAGCACCGACAACAGCACCATCAGCAGAGTACTGACCGATTTCTTCATCACGCCCCGCCCCACACCAGAAAGTGGCAGGATGACGCGATTGCACAAATTCTTCCTTAACCATGGACCGGCACACCGGCGGCCGAGGTAATCAGTTGCCGAAATCCCCTGCTCCACGCCAACAAAAATTGCGCAAGCCGCAACGCGGCAGCCGCTGGCGCGCGCTGCGGCGCGATGCGAAGCGAATCGCAGGGCGCGGTGCGCAGTGGTTGGGCCGGACGGTGGGCGCGGCGCCGCGGTGGATCAAGATCGCCTGCGGCGCCTTGGTGCTGCTCGTGACCTTCGCGCTGGTCAATCTGGCCTATCACGTGCTGCGCAAGCCGACCGAGCTGTTCGTGGTAACGGGTCATTCGCTCGACAAGGAGCCGGAGGAGACTTGGCGCCAATATGGCGCGCTGTTCCGTGAGAGCTCGACACGATCGATCACGTCGGAGCTGCTCGCCGCCCTGGCGCAGACCGAGAGCTCGGGCAATCCGGTGGCGCGCACCTATTGGCGCTGGCGCTTCGCATGGAATCCGTTCGCGCTGTATCAGCCGGCGTCCAGCGCCGTCGGCTTGTTCCAGATGACCGACGGCGCCTTTGCCGACGCCGCACGGTTCTGCATCCGGGATCACGAGGTGGTCAGCGACGGCTGTGGGTCGCCGAGCCTGTACGTCCGCGCATGGCCGGCGCATGCGGTGGCGCTCACGGTGATCTCGCTCGACCGCCAGGTCGCTGCCGTGCTCGCGCGGCAGCCTGGCGCCAAGCCGAGCGCGCAGCAGCGGCAGGATCTCGCGGCCGTCATTCATCTGTGCGGCGCCGGGCCGGCGGCCGGGTTCGTGCGCCATGGCTTCAAGCCGGCGGATGGCGAGCGCTGCGGCGACCATTCGGTCGCCGGTTATCTCGGCCGCGTCAATGCGATGAAGAAGCAGTTTCAGAAGCTCTCGGCGGCGGAGCAGAGCTAGCGCATGGCGTCCGCTCGGCAACATCGCAGCCCGCCCGGTTCCGCGTTAAGCACGTCGGATTCACTGATGTGGGCAAAGCGCGCCCGTTAAGACATTGGCAACGAACTGCCGCGCATTTTCTCCGTCCCATTAGTACAGGAGTCACCATGTCAGAGATCGGCATTCCCGGCGCGCGCATCCGGTCCTTCGTCGAGCGGATCGAGCACCTCGATGGCGAATTGGCGGAGCTGAACGAGCAGAAGAAGGAAGTGTTCGCCGAAGCCAAGGGCGAAGGCTTCGATGTCAAGATCCTGAAGGAGATCATCAAGCTCAGGAAGCAGGACCAGGACGAGCGCGACGAGCACGAGACGCTGCTCGACACCTATCTCCGGGCGATGGAAGCGGCCGAGACCGGGCCGGCCAGCAAAAGCCCCGAGCGCAAGGCGGCGTGACACGCCGCCGACCGACGATGGCGGCGCGCAGCCCATCTGCGCCGCGCGCTGCCCTCCCCGGGATTTTCCTTGCCCGGTTCCATCCGAGCCTCTAACGCTGCGCTACGCTTCTGCCCGCGCCCGAGGATGAGATGACCGACGCAATGACCTGCCCGCAATGCCGCTCCGAGCACGCCTATCAGGACGGCGCGCTATGGGTCTGTCCCGAATGCGGCCATGAATGGAGCGGCGACGCCGCCGTTGCGGCATCGGCCGGCGACGACGCCAGCATCCGCGACGCCAACGGCAACGTTCTGGCCGACGGTGACAGCGTCATCGTCATCAAGGACCTGAAAGTGAAGGGATCGTCGTCGGTGGTGAAGGGCGGCACCAAGGTGCGCAACATCCGCCTGCAGGAGGCGAGCGACGGCCACAACATCGCCTGCAAGATCGACGGCATCGGCCAGATGAACCTGAAGTCGGAGTTCGTGCGCAAGGCGTAGAGCCTAGTGCTCCCGGAACATTCGCGACGCCATGGCGTTCGGATCAACAACGGGAGGATGGCCATGCTGACGGACGACCAGATCGCGACGCTTTCGGATATCGGCCAGGCGATCGCCTTCTCGCCCGACCGGCAGGACGAACTCGATGGACTGATCCGCGAAGGTTATGTCGCCAAGGACGGCGACATCTACGAGCTGACGGCGAAGGGTCAGAAGATCCTGACCGATCGAGGTGCCGGATTGAACGAGGCCTGACGGACCGGAGGCTCGCAGCACCGGGCATCGGGGCGTCGGTATCAGCGCCACCGGAAAGTCTGGCATCCGGCCAAATATCATGCGGGGAATCGGCGGTTCGTCTGCAGACACCCTTGCGAATCGAACTCTGATTCACCCAATGAACGGCGATATTCCGCCCGAAGACCGAAAACAACGTCCGCGGGCGCCGCAGGACTGCGCAGGCGCTGCCTGTTATTTGACGCAACAGGTCCGGCTCAGGCCCGGCACTCAGGCCGAACAGCACAACACGGGCAAATCGCCAATTGATCGAGCAGCAAACGCAGGCCGGTTGCCCAACGCTGCGTGATCCAAGCAGTGAATCCGTCACGCTTCTGTGGTCATGAAGTGACACCCGTAGCAATCCGTTCCGTAGCAGCACGGCGTGGATTCATAACTTGGCATGAACTCTGCTTTCCCGATCCTGACCGGGTCCCACTCTTTGGAGGCAGAATCAACGTGCTCGTCACTCTCGTCGCAATGCTATGCAACGGCCAGCTCTGCATGGAGAAGGTCGTCACCAACAGCGAGATGTCCGGCATCACGATGACATCCTGCGCCGTCAGCGCGCAGATCGGAATCGCAGACTGGATGTCCAAGGGTCCCTATCACGAGTGGCATCTGCAGAGTTACAAGTGTGTCGCCGGCAAGTACGTGCCGAAGACCAACGCCTGATCCGCTTTGTCCGTCCGGCTGGCGCCCGGATATCCGGGGCCGGCCGGCCAGGCGGAAGAGCTCTGCACTGCTGTCGAATGTTCGACCCCAGTCGCGTCGCATTCGGGACATGCGCAGCAAAAAACGCTGCCGTCAGCGTGCAAACGCGCCCTGAATCGGCGAATTCGATGCGCAATGGCGCTGGCCCGCTTCGTGCAACGCCCCTCAGCGACAATGAGGGATGACGTCATGCCGTTCTACAGCTTCCATTGCGCAGCCTGCGCAGAGGATATCGAGTTGCTGATCGGGATTTCTGAAAGGCCGGTCTGTCCGACCTGCGGCAGTCGCAAGCTGACCCGCCTGCCCTCGCTACCGGCGCCGCCAGCGCGCAGCCCCGGCCTGATCAAGGCGGCGCGCAGCCAGGCAGCACGCGAGGGGCACCTCAGCAACTACAGCCGCGCCGAACGGAAGAAGCGCTGACCCGGCCGCGGCCGCCGGCCCTCGGCCTCAGTCCGATGTGATCTGCACGTCGGGCACGTCATCCTCGGGATCGTCGATGTCGAGGCCGTCCTCCTCGTCCAGATCGATCCCGGAGAGGCAGATGTCACCGTCGTCGATCACAAGCTCGACTGGAGCCAACGTCCGGCCCTGACAGGGCCCGATGAAGCATTGTCCGGTATCGAGGTCGAACTGCGCACCATGCTCGCCACAAACGAGGAAATTGCCTTCCTCGTCCATGAACTCGCCCGGGTGCTTGTCGAGGCGGGCGCCCTGATGCGGGCAGGCATTCTCGAAGCCATAGAAATTGTTGCCCTTGCGCGTGACCAGGATCGGCCAAGGCTTGGCGCTGCCGTCGGGCTCGCGGCGCTGGAGAACGAAGCCCCGCGCCGCGCCATCGTCCACCTCATAGGTCGCGCAGATCGCAAACAGCGTGCTCATCATCCGCCTCTTCTCGCCTCGCCCGGCGTTCTTGGCGCATCCGCGACATCACAGGCGCGCTGAAGAGGGTCGCAGCAAGCAGCATGCCAGCCAGTGCCTGACAGGCAGATCGCGGGCCTCAGACCGCTCGCATGCCGAGGCGGCCGATCCCGGGAAATTTCAGCGCCGGCCGACGCAGATCGACGCCGAGAACTCCCCCGAAGAAGTTCAGCTCGACGCCCTCGATCCACCCGACGGTGACACCGAGATAGCCGCCGAGCGATACGAACAGACCGGTCCCGGAGGCCGTGCGCCCCCACCAGCCGTCAAAGGGGAAGTCCTTGCCGATTGCGGTTGGCGGCAGCACGGCGTTCAGCTCAGGAACCGCGTTCAGCGCCGCCTGCACGAAGGTGTTCGAATTCGGCCCCGGCCAGGCGTTGTAGTCGCCATAGGCGCGGAAGCGGTAGTTCTCGATCACGCTGCGGATCCTCGGGATCACCCGCTCGGCTTCATCGCCGTCGACGGCCAGCACTGTCTCCGGCAATGCACCGAACCAGCGACCATCGGGCGCGAAGCCATCGACCCGGATCGGCTCACCCCACGCGGTGTAGTCGTAGCGGGTGTAGCGCGGGCCGCCCTTCTCCTTCACGACGATCCAGGTGTGGACCGCGAAGATGCCACGCCAACGCACCGTGCGCGCAGCGAATACGCGCACCATCGCGTCGGCATGCTGCGCCGGCGATGGCAGCAGGCCCGCGCTCGAACGGTCCGCAGTCTGCCAGCTGCCGCGACGATCGCCGCGCAGATAGTTCGCGGCCGACAGCGAGATGGGCACGAAGATGAGCAGGAGGAAAGCGAGCACGGGCTTTTTCACGATGGGCGAGAACAATGGAGGCACCGAGGAGTGACAGCCATGTAGTCATCGCGCCCGCCCTCGCCAGCGCCGGCCGGCACGCCACCTTCACAATCCGGACACCAGGGCAGCGCTGATGACTCAGTGCCGACGGAAACCACCGTCCGGGCCGGAACGCCCGCCGCCGCCGCGAGGGCCACTGACGCCGACACGCGCAGCGCCCATGGCGGGGCCGCCCCCGATATGCGCCAAGCCGATTTGCGGCGAAGTCCCGATCATGCGCATGCCGCCCATCTGCGCGCGGGCGCTCTGCGGCGCACCGCTGCTTCGGCTCATCAATGGCTGCACCATGGGTGGCGTTGCAGCTCGAGCGGGAGCACCAGCCACGACCGGAGGTGCGGCGGGGCCGGCCGCAGTCGAAGGCGGCACACGACCTTGCATGCCCGAAGTCGGGCCGGATCGTTGGCCCGTGCCGGCGACCGCGCCCGCTCCGGCGCCAGGCTGGATCATCCCGCCGGGACCACGACCCGGCATCCCCGGGGTCATGCCAGGCTGAGGCGGATTTTGCGCCATGACCGGCGGATGGCGATGCCAGTAGCGGTTCCAGAACGCGTGCCGATGATACCAAGGCCGTCCGAAATAGAAGCTGCTCCAATAGGTGGTCAGCGTGAATCCGACAGTCGGCACGTACTCGACATATTCGGGCAGGTAGACGTACTGCTCACGATACAGATAGGCGAGCGTCCGCGCCGCGACCCAGCCGCGTTCGCCTCCGAAGCTGACATCGCACCACGCGCCGCCTTGAATGCAGCCATGGATGGTGATCCTGGCACCGACTGGAATGCGCTCGACGACGGGAAAACCGGGGCCGGGTCCTGCGCGCATGGTGGCCGCGGTGCGCACCAGGCCCGGCGCGGCCACCGCCAGCGAGGCGGGCGTGGCAATCAACAGCGCAGCAACGAGACACGGTCTGAGTTTCACCACGGGCACCCCTCCTGTCTGTTTGCCTGAGCGAGCTCGGGCGCGAGACTCTCGCGCCCCGCATGCGCGGCTCAGGCATCCGGTCCACGGGGATGGTTGCAGACTATCGCGGCAACCTCACGGCGCCCCGTTGTCGGAGAGGAGTTGCGCTGCTCCACCGAGAGCACGGCGAAATGCTTCGTCGAACGTCACGCCACGGAATTGCCACCGATCTTGCTTGCCAGCGCGATCGAGGCGCCATTGCGTGACCCAGCCCAGTTCGGCATCGTCCCAGGTGAGATCGCCAAAGAGCATGACATCAGCGCCGGGAAACCACGACGCAACCGCCGCGGGCTGGACATCGTTCAACTTGGTCCGCTCAATAGCGGCCTTCGAGACCTCGGAGGCGCTTGGCAGAGCGATCTCGAGTCCACGCTTGACGGCGGCTGCGCGCAGCGCGTCGCGCTGCAGATCGGACCTCCGGTCGTCGGATGCAACAAAGAAAGTACGACCGCCCGACGTCATCGCCACGATCACGGCAATCGACGGGCGCGGCGCCGGCCACGGCTTGATGTTCAAGCTCGCAAGCAACTGATCGATCCGCGCGCGATCGAATGACACAGTCAAGTCATATGGACGGTCGCGCGTGCCCTGCTCATCGTGCTTCGGCTTGCCCGACATCTGATCGTGATAATCGAAGCCGGTGACGAACTCCGCTGCCCGCGCCTCGAGTGGCGCGAGCCTTGCGTCGTTCCTGAGCTGAAATGCACCGGACACCTTGATCAGCACGTCTTCCAGACATGCTGCAAATGCCGCCCGGCGATTGTCCTCGCCCTGACCGGTCACGACCGTCTGCGCCTGGTACAGGTCGGTCGGAGCCGCATTCGCAATAGTGCAGGCCCCGACGACCATCATCGCCCAGAGCCCGAGACGCCATACGCCCCAACCGCGGAGAGCACCGCACTGCCTCATCGCGCCCTCGATCCGGCTATGTCGGCTATTTCTGCCGGTCGAGCTTGACGATCGTCGGTGTGGCGGCGTCGGACGTCGAGAACGTCACGCGATCGCCGGCGTGGATGTTCTCGATCATGGCATTGTCCTTGATCTTGAACTCCTGGGCCGCTCCGGCCGTGTTGGCGCCGACGGTCCCGTTGGGAACGCGCTTGATCGCGATCGTGCCGTTGAGACGGTTGATCCCCGTGACCATGCCCGCCGTGTCTTGCTCCGCTGCCAGAGCGGGCCAAGTCCCCGCAAACAGGGCGACCGTCGCCAGAGTAATGCCAACTGCTCTCATCGCTGTTCTCCTGCCTTGCTTCTCGCGGCAAACAAAACACCACGAATTCTTTGGTTCCCGGAACCTTCAGCTTCGTCGCTGACGACTTTGGGCCGTCTAACGCGCCACAATCAAATGCGCCGTGCAGCCCGTTTGTCGCCCCCAAGCACTACGCCTACATACAACATGCTGATCGTCTCCGCCGCTGCGGACGACGCGCGCTCGACCGGGCAATCGCGAACCTTCTTCGACCGACACGGCTCGGCCACCCTCATGTAGTGATTTGCACGGATTTGTCATCAGACCAGCGCGTGATCAAAGTTTTCCTGCACTCGCAGTATCGACGCCCCGTAACGCCGAATTCATCAATGCGTCAGGATGCGCCTTGACAGCACAGGCAGCCGGGAGGACGATAACCGTGTCGTCCAATCTCGGTGGCCGTTCCTGACGGCGCCGCGATGTCCGAACGACAACAACCCATCTGATTGCAGGGAGGTTCTATGACTCCACCTCCGTACCAGATCCGCTGAGTGCGACGGGACTCGCTTCGGACCATCGCATAGCGGCAAATCACGAACGGCACGCCGGGTCGCGGCTTAGTGGGCTGCATCAGCGAGGCATGGCCCCTTGCCCGCCCGGCGCTGTGCCGTCCCTCTGGATCACGTCAGCGCGAGCTTGGTAGCTATCTGCGGCTCGAGGCCCAATACTCGGGTTGATGGTTGATACTGCGCAACGAGAACATTGGAACGTGTGATCAGTCGATCGCGCGCAGCGATCAGTTGACCAATGGCAGCCGAGATATCCGCTCGCGGCATCGCCGCATTCCCAATGTCCCCGACCAATGTCCCCGAAACGAAATCCTTCATCGCCTGATGCACGGCGGGTGCAGGCGTCACCCGCCGCCGAAGCAATCTGCCGCAGCTACTTGCTGTAGTCGTAGAAGCCCTTGCCGGTCTTGCGGCCGAGCTGGCCTGCGGCCACCATCTCCTTCAGCAACGGCGCCGGCCGATACTTCGGATCGTTGAAGCCGTTGTAGAACACCTCCATCACCGACAGCATCGTGTCGAGACCGATCAGATCGGCCAGCGCCAGCGGACCGATGGGGTGATTGCAGCCGAGCTTCATGCCCTCGTCGATGTCGGCCGCGGTGGCAATGCCTTCCGAATACGCGAAGATCGCCTCGTTGATCATCGGGCACAGGATGCGGTTTACGGCAAAGCCCGGGCTGTTCTTCGCGGTGATCGCGACCTTGCCGATCCGCTTGGCGAAATCGGCGGCGGCCGCATGGGTCGCATCCGAGGTCTGCAGGCCGCGGATCAGTTCGAGCAGCGCCATCATCGGCACCGGATTGAAGAAGTGCATGCCGATGAATCGGTCGGGCCGGTCGGTGGCGGTGGCCAGCTTGGTGATCGAGATCGAGGAGGTGTTGGTCGCGATCAGCGCCTCGGGTTTCAGACCGGCAGAGAGGTCCTTGAGGATCTTGAGCTTCAACTCCTCGTTCTCCGTGGCGGCCTCGATGACCAGGTCGCAGTTCGACAGCTTCGCTTTGTCGGCGGTGCCGGTGATGAGCGACAACGCCCTGTCCTTGTCGGCGGTCGTCATCTTCTCCTTCTTGACCAGGCGATCGAGGCTGGAGCCCACCGTCGCCAGCCCGCGCGCCACGGCCTGCTCCGAGATGTCGACCATGACGACCGGAACGCCCGCGGCGGCGCACACCTGCGCGATGCCGTTGCCCATGGTGCCTGCTCCGATGATGCCGACCGTCTGAATCATTGCCGCTTCCTCTCAATCTCGTATCCGCGGGGACCGCCCCGTCCTGCGCCGTTGCTTAACAGGCTATCGGCCGGCCGGGTAGACCCAAGGCGGCGGGCTGAGAAGGGGCCGGCTGCCCCGCGGTTCGGCGGCATCGGAAGCGAACGGTCGCCCCGGGGTCCAAACGAAGAGCCGGCAGACAACTGGCACGGCGCCCAGCCAGAGCCAGCCGCCCGCACCCGCGCCGACGGCGCCGCGCAACGACGTGGCCGGCGACAGCGCGCGCGGCACCGGGCCGCTGAACAGGAGCCGCTGACCGACACGCCGGCACGGGCGACCGGGCGGCGGCGGCCGTCGCGTGACGTTGCGTGAGCGCCACGCCAAATCCCGTCGGTGTCATCGGAACACCTGTTGAGGCCGACGGTTCTCCACGCTGCAACAGGTCCAATCGAGGAGACCGCCGTGGCGACCGCCGAAACCACCCGACCATCCCTGGAGCCAACGGCGCAGATCGCGCGGCATCCGATCCACCCGATGCTGGTGCCGTTCCCTATCGTCTGCTTCATCGGAGCGTTCGTCACCGACATCGCCTATTGGCGGACCGCCGAAATCATGTGGGCCGACATCTCCGCCTGGCTGCTGCTGGTCGGACTGATCATGGGCGTGCTGGCCGGCATCGCCGGGCTCATCGACTTCCTCGGCAATCGGCTGATCCGGTCGCAGGCACCGACCTGGCCGCACATGGCCGGCAACCTCATCGCCCTGGTGCTGGCCTTCTTCAACAACTTGGTCCATTCACGCGATGCCTGGACCTCGGTCGTGCCGACCGGCCTCATCCTGTCGCTCGTCACGGTGCTGATCCTGCCCGTCACCGGCTGGCTCGGTTGGTCGCTCGTGTATCGTCACAGGGTGGGAGTCGCACGATGACGCCGTCCGGCTCCTCCCGCCTCGCGCCTCTGCTCACAGCCCTCCTGCTCGGAATATCCGCGCTTGGTCTCACCGCGTGCAACGAAGGTGGCGATCCGAACGCCGAGGTCGGCGCCAACGTCAAGCTGCCCGCATTGACGCAATACCTGTTGCCGCCAATGAACGTCGCCACGGTGGTCGGCTGGAAACAGGGCGAGAATCCCAAAGTCGCGCCGGGCCTGAAGATCGAGGCGCTCGCGACCGGCCTGCAGCATCCGCGCTCGCTCTACACGCTGCCGGACGGCGACGTCCTGGTGGTGGAATCGAAAGCGCCGCTCCCGCCGCCGGCGAAACGGCCGAAGGACCTCGTGATGGCTCTCGTCGAATCCTGGGCCACATCGGGCGGCGACACCGGAGCGAGCAACCGCGTCACATTGTTGCACGACGCCAATGGCGATGGCATTCCCGAGCAGCAGAGCGTGTTCATCGACCATCTCAATTCGCCGTTCGGGATCGCTCTGGTCGGCAACGATCTCTACATCGCCAACACCGACGCCATCGTTCGATATCCCTACACGCCGGGCGAAACCCAGATGAAGGATGCGGGCACGACGCTTGCCGCGCTGCCGGGCGGCCCGATCGATCATCACTGGACCAAGAGCCTGGTGGCGAGCCCCGACGGCCGGTTGCTCTATGTGGGCGTCGGCTCCAACAGCAACATCACCGAGAACGGCATCGAGGCCGAGAAGAACCGTGCCGCCATTCTCCAGGTGGATCGCACCACGGGACGCTGGCGGGTATTCGCGAGCGGCCTGCGCAATCCGAACGGATTGAGCTTCGAGCCGCAGAGCGGCGCGCTTTGGACGGTCGTGAACGAGCGTGACGAGATCGGTCCGGACCTCGTGCCCGACTACATGACCTCGGTGAAGGACGGCGGCTTCTATGGCTGGCCATACAGCTATTACGGCCAGCATGTCGATCCCCGCGTGCAGCCGCAGCGGCCGGACCTGGTCGAAAAGGCCATCGTCCCGGACTACGCGCTCAGCTCGCATGTCGCGCCGCTCGGCATGACGTTCTACACCGCCAGCGCACTGCCGCAGGCCTATCGCGGCGGCGCGTTCGTCGGCGAGCACGGCAGCTGGAACCGCACGCCGTTGAACGGCTACAAGGTGGTCTACGTCCCCTTCGATGGCGGCAAGCCGAACGGCGAAGCCCAGGACGTCGTGACCGGCTTCCTCAATGATCGGAACGAGGCGCGCGGCCGGCCGGTCGGTCTCGCCGTGGACAAGACCGGCGCCCTGCTGATTGCCGACGATGTCGGCAATACGGTCTGGCGCGTCACGGCATCCGGCGGCTGACGGCCTTCAGCCGAATGACGCGAAGAATGGAGGACGATATGGGACTGGCTCAATACGCCATCGTTGCAGTCGGCGATCATTGGAGCGTGCTGCATGACGGCAACGCCCATGGCGACTACGCGACCAAAGAGGCTGCGTTCGAATCCGCTGCATCAGCTGCGACGCTGGCCATCAAGCAAGGCCACGAGGTGCATCTCAGCGTTCCGGGCAATGACCCCGATCGCTCGAACAACTAATCAGCACCACAACACTCATCGTGGGTTCCGACGGGACCTCCAGGGATAGTGAAGTGCACGCTAACGTGTGTTAGCGACAGCCCCTCGGCAGGGCAGCAGACTCATGTTCGGAGGATCAACAGGAGTTTCGCCATGAAGGTCACCCGGAACCGGCGCAAGCAGACAGTGTCGTTCCGCCAGCGGCTGCAGCAGGCTGCAGCCGCTGCCCGCGAGGCGGCAGCACGTCTTCCCGCAGGCCCCGAACGCGACATCATGCTGAAGAAGGCGATGCAGGCGGAGACGGCGGCGCATATCAACGAGCTGTTGAGCGCGCCGGTGCTGCACGCCGCGGAGCGCTAGACCACGCGCCGTATCGTCTGCTGCGGCTCTGAAAGGAACCCGAACGCCATCACGACGCTTTGCTTTCGAGGTCTTGTCTCGGCGAGAGGACGATGATGGCCCGGGTCGTGATAGGCACATCGGGATGGCACTACGAGTCCTGGCGCGGCGCGTTCTTTCCGCCGGGACTGCTGATCAGACATCGGCTGCCCTACTACGCCAGCCAGTTCGAGACCACCGAGCTGAATGGCGTGTTCTACAGGACACCGACGGAAGCTGCCGTCCGCGGCTGGCGCGATCAGACCGGGCCCGATTTCGTTTTCGCCTGGAAGGCCTCCAAGTTCATCACGCATTGGAAGCGCCTGTCTGCGCGCTCGGTCAACAGCATCGCGCTGATGGAGAGCCGGCTGTCGCTGCTCGGCGACAAGGCCGGCCCCGTGCTGTTCCAGCTGCCGCCGCAATTCGAAGCGAATCCAGAACGGCTCGAGTCGTTTCTGCCGCTGCTGCCGACGCACCGGCGCTACAGCTTCGAATTCCGTCACCCGAGCTGGTACACACCGGCCATCATGCGCCTGCTGAGGGACGCGAACATCTCGCTCTGCCTGTCGGACCATCACGACGCGCCGGCGCCGTGGAGGCGCACGGCCGATTTCGTCTATGTGCGCGGCCATGGTCCGGGCGGCCGCTACAAGGACAACTATCCGGACGCGACACTCGAGGCCTGGGCCAAGCGCATGCGCGCCTGGGCGTCGCGCGGCATCGACGTCTACGTCTATTTCGACAACGACCAGAAGAGCGCGGCACCCGCCGACGCTCTGCGGCTACGTCGGCTGCTCGCGGCGTCTTCTCACCGGGCAGGCCGCGCAGCGCGCGCCAGCTCGTCCGAACATCGTGCACATCTCTCGGTTTAGGTCTGCAACCAACGAGAGGAACGATCCGCGCGACGCACACTCATCACGCTCGGCTGCCTGGTGCTGGCGGGCCCTTCCCTCGCCCAATCCGTCGGCGAAAAGACCGGGGTGAATTCGGCGCTCGGCATTGCGCCGATCACCGAGGACTTCGTCAAGCAGGTCGCCATCAGCGACATGTTCGAACTGCAAATTGAACCAGTTCGGCGAGCAGAAGGGCAACGCGCAGGAGAAGAGCTTCGCCGCGCAGATCGTCAAGGATCACACCAAGACTTCGACCGGGCTGAAGAGCATGGTCGAGAGCGGCAAGGTCAAGGTCCAGCTGCCCGCCGTTCTCGACAGCGCGCATCAGAGCAAGCTCGACAAGCTGAAGGCAGCGAGCGGCAAGGACTTCAGCTCGGATTTCGACGACATGCAGGTCAGCGCCCACAAGAACGCGGTGTCGCTGTTCGAGCGTTATGCGAAGGGCGGCGACAATCCGGCGCTGAAGGAATGGGCCGGCAAAACCCTGCCGGCCCTGCAGCATCATCTCGAAATGGCGCAGAACCTCGACAAGGGCAAGCGAGCGAACGATATGAGCGCTGGTCCGAGCTGGCCCTCATGATGTTCGGATGCTGTGCCGTGCAGTCCCGTCGTCAGGCGGCGCGGACGGAGGATTGCCGAGTTGATCGATGCTCGACTCGATCCGTACGCGATCGACCTCGATCCGGCCTTGCGGCGCGGTCGACCATCGCGCGCACGTCGGTGAGCTTTGCCTTGGCAGCGCTCAGTCCGTCGAAGATGGCTTGGCTGTCGGAGAGCGTCTCAACGGCCGCTTTCGCTTTGGCGAAGGCGGCGTCGGCCTGCTGCCCGGCCTTGTCGACGGACTTGATCGCTTCGGTTCTGCTCGCGTAGGCGCGATAGTGAGATACCAGCACCTCGCCCCCCGAGAACACAGGCAAGCGCCGTGACCGAGAGCATCGATGCCGCAAAGAGCTGACCGGCTCGCATTGATGCATTTCCAGTTGCTTGTTTTGATCAACCCAGAAGCCGGAACTAAGGGGGCCTTAACTACACAGGTTTCGCCGAGCGCCAGATCGTCGCGATCACGCATCGGGTCCCGTAATTTCACGGGCTTCGACGGTGATGCCGCATCAGATTTCATGAGAGTTCCACGACAGGGGCGCGAAGGACTGGTCGGACTCGCGCGATGTCGACCAGCTCAGAGCAACGCTGAGGGCAGGAGCATCGCCAAGATGCCGCAGCAATCCCCGGCCGCGGGCCGCACTTTGGTTCCGCGCGCAGGTGCAGAAAGATCAGCGGTCAACGCGGTATCATGCTAACATAAGTTATTGAAGTCGCACCGAATGGAACCCCAATAAACCAACTCGGGGGAACCACTCTTTGAGTCATCTGGTCCGCAAGCTCGAGAATTTCGTCCGCCTCTCTGCGGCCGACCGCCTGATGCTCAACCGCGCGGCGGCTCAACGGGTAAGGACCTTCGCGCCACGCACCGACATCGCGCGCGAAGGCGAGAAGCCCAAGGACGTGCATCTGATCCTGAACGGCTGGGCCTGCCGCTACAAGCAGCTCGAGGACGGCCGCCGCCAGATCGTCTCGTTCTTCCTGCCTGGCGATATCTGCGATCTCAACATCTTCATCCTGCGCGAGATGGACCATTCGATCGGCACCATCACGCCGGTGTCGATCGCCGACCTGCCGCGCGAGTTCTTCGACGAGATCAGCGCCGGCTATCCACGCATTGCGACGGCGTTCTGGTGGGAGACGCTGGTCAACGCCGCAATCCAGCGCGAATGGACCATGAATCTCGGGCAACGCACCGCGTCCGAACGCATGGCTCACCTGTTGTGCGAACTGTTCTTCCGGCTGCGCCTGGCGGGCCTGGCCGACGACAGCAGCTGTAGCTTCCCTCTCACCCAAGCCGATCTCGCCGAGGCGACAGGCCTGTCGAAGGTCCACGTCAACCGCACGCTGCAGGAACTGCGCGCCAGCAACCTGATCGTGCTCAAGGGCAAGATGCTGGTACTTCCGGACCTCGAGCGCCTGATGAGCGCCGGCCTGTTCAACGCGAATTACTTGCATTTGGACCGCGAAGGCCGTCAGCTCGACGCGAATGAGTGAGAGGTTCGGAGCGCTGGCGCTTGCGCTATGCTGACCGTGTCGGCACTCTGCCGGGGAAACGGCGATGGTCGAACAGCGCATGGTGGACGGACCCTTCGAGCAGGAGATCGTGCAGCGCCTCGGGCTGATGCCCAACCTGTTCAGGTCGGCGCCGTCAGCGCCTGAGGCGACCCGACAGCTCTGGCAGTTCGCCAAATGCGCCTATCTCGACACCCCGCTTCCGGCCCTTTTCAAGGAGCGGCTCGCCGTCCATCTGTCGCGCCTCAACCGCTCGCCTTATTGTCTGACCCGGCATTTCGGATTTCTGGTCGGATTGGGCAAGCCCGCGGGTGACTCGACGTCTCGCCCGGAGACAATCGATCGGGCGCGTCACCTGCTCGCGCGGCCGCTCGCGGATCCCGCGCGCGCCGCGGCGGCGCTCGACCGGCTTGAACTCGTCCAGCCCCCGCTCGACATCCCGGAGCCGGGCAGCGATGGTGAGGCGGACCTGTTCGAGGCCGCGTCGGTGCTGTTCATGCAGCGTGCTGATTCCGACCGCTCGCGGCGCGCAATCCGACATGCCTTCGGCAACACCAGGTTCGATCTGCTGGCGGCCTTCCTTGCCTATCTGCGCACAGCCCATTTCTGGGCCGATGTACACCTGCTTGCGATCGATTCGGACGTGCTTGCCCTCGCACAGACCGATCCCGAGCTTGCCGTCTGCCTCGGGTGCAGCGAGCTGCCGGAGGCAGGGCCGTCCGCACGGCAGCCGCATTCGAACGGCGGCGATCCCGGCGATCATCGGCTGCGCCGCCTCCTCGAGATCGATTCGGTCGGCGTGCTGTTCTTCGATCATGCAGCCGGCACCCTGATCGACGCCAACGAGGCCTTCTTGGCGATGACAGGCTATTCGCGCCAGGACATCGACAGCGGCGAGCTGACCTGGAAGAGCCTGACACCCCCGGAATGGATGCGCACCTCGAGCGACCAGATCGAGCTGCTGCGGCAGACCGGCCGGATCGGTCCCTATGAGAAGCAGTATTTTCGCAAGGACGGGGAACGCGCCTGGATGATGTTCGCCGGCCGTGACCTCGGCGACGGCACCCTGGTCGGGCTCGCGATGAACATCGACGACCGCAAGCGCACCGAGGCCGCGCTGCGCGACAGCGAGGCGCGCTTCCGCCAGTTCGGCGAAGCATCCTCCGACGTCGTGTGGATCCGCGATGCCGAGACCCTGCGCTGGGAATATCTCAGCCCCGCATTCGAGACGATCTATGGCGTCCCGCGCAGCGCTGTGCTCCGCGGCGACCATCTGGCATCGTGGACCGAGCTCATGCTGCCGGAGGACCGGCCCCGCGCCATCGAGAGCCTCGAGCGCGCCCGGCATGGCCAGCGCGACAGCCTGGATGTCCGTATCGTCAGCCAGCCGGACGACGTCACGCGCTGGCTGCGCATCCGTAGTTTTCCCATGGTCGACGAGCTGGGACGGGTGCAGCGCATCGGCGGCATCACCCAAGACATCACGGCGCTGGTCTCGGCCTCCGAGCACCAGAAGCTGCTGCTCGCCGAGCTGCAGCACCGCGTCCGCAACATGCTCGCCGTGATCCGCTCGATCATCCGCCGCACGGGCGACTCGAGCGACAGTGTCGAGGATTTCGCCAGTCACCTCGAAGGCCGCATCACTGCGCTGTCGCGCATCCAGGCGGTCGTCACGCGCGATCCCCTCGCCGGTTTCGATCTGGCCGAACTGATCGCCGATGAGCTGCGCGCCGGCGCCGCGCGCGAGGACAGGCAATTCTCGCTGTCGGGCCCCCAGGTGCGACTGAAGCCGAAGGCGGCCGAGAGCATCGGGCTTGCCATGCACGAGCTCGCGACCAATGCGCTGAAATACGGCGCGCTCACAGTGCCGCGGGGCTTCATCAGGATCGAATGGCGGCTCGATGAGCGCGACGCGGCCGACTGGCTGGTCATCGACTGGACCGAGACCGGCATGTCCGGCCGTCCGCTGGGTGCGCAGCGCCAGGGTTTTGGAACCGTGCTGCTGGAACAGATGCTGCCGTACGAGGTCGGTGCCCGCGTTGTCCGGCGCTTCGAGCCGAGCGGCCTCTGCTGCGAGATCCGAGTGCCCACGGGCGACATTCTCAAGCGTTGACGGGCCGATCGACGCTTCATTTCGCGGCACCGGTCGGTAACAATGGCCAGGATCTCGCCGGCACGGCGAAACGCCGTCGGCATAGCCTTCGCGGTGCATTCGGGGTATGCTCCGCCTGCGGCCAGAGGTGGAGGTCGCATGGGTCGCGCAACCGCCATGTCTTCGCCTTGGTTGGGGCGGATATGACCAAGTGTCGATGAGAATGGGAATCAGCAGAGCGTCGGCGCGACGGAACGATGATGGGACGTTCCCGAGCATGCGGCTCTGGCCAAGATGGATCACCGTGAACATGCAGATGCGTGGGCACGAGGGACAACCGGTATCCAGGTTCTGTGCTGATGCGGCCGGAGAGGCCGAGCGTTTCGTGGCGCAGTCGTCATCCGACGTTGGTGTCACGAAGCGTCAGTACGATGCAGCGTGAGTACGCGAAGCGTGGGTGCACGAGGCGTTGGTAGGACGACGCATCGGAACAGAGCCGAGCGCCGCCTGCGAGGCGGACGACAACGGAGGACGGAGCGTCAATGCTTGCAACGACGACCAAGGACGGCGATCAGCAGCCTCATGCCGTGATCGATCCCGAGATCGTGCTGGCGGCCCGCGCCGATCGCACTGCCGCCGAAGCGGACAGGCGCAGCTCGCAACGGCCACCGGACGTGCCCTCGCCGAAGATCGACCCTGACTACAGGACGCAGGCGACCAGCGACTTCGCGGTCACCGGAGAGCGCAGCACGTTCGCCACCTGGGCCGTGCGCACCATTCTGGCGGTGCTGTTCGCGGTCGGCAGCGCCGTCGCCGCAGCCGCCTGGCAGAGCTATGGAGACCAGGCCCAGGAGATGATCGCGCATTGGATGCCGCGGATCTCGCTGGCTTCGAACGCCGACAAGGATGCCGCGGCACAGCCAGCCGCGACCGCGCCCCAGCAGGCGGCCGCAGAAGCGCCGGCCGAGGCGCAGGAGCACGCAACGAGCGCGGTTGGCGCGACCTCGCAGGAGCAGGCGCAGTTGCTGCAATCGATGGCCCACGACCTCGCTGCCTTGAGCCAGCAGATCGGCGAGCTGAAGACGAGCCTCGCACAGTTGAAGGCCGGGCAGGAGCAGATGGTCCGCGACATGGCGCGGGTCGCCGAGGCCAAGTCCAGCGACAGGCCCACCGAGCGGCCGAGCGAGCGGACCGCGGAAGCACGGTCGTTCGATCCGCGCGCCATCGAGCAGACGATCCGGCCGCCGCGCCCGGCCGCGCGCCCTGCAACGGCGGCCGTGACCCCGGCACAGCCTGGTGCGGCAGCACCGCACCGGCCGCGCATGCCGCCGCCGGCCGCAACCAGCATGGCCCCTCCGCCGCCCGCCCCGATGCCGCTGCCGTCGGCGCCGGTCGATCCGGATCAGCCCGTGGTGCGCCCGCCAATGCCGGTGCGCTGAAGGATCCGCACAGGCGCCCGCGCTGGTCCGCGCCGATCGGCGCAGCGGTGATCGATGTCGTCGATCCACTTGTGGCGACGCGGCTTTCCGAGCTAAGGAACTGCGCCTGACAATGCGCATCCCCGAGGGGTTCATGAGCCTGACCGATCCGACCGTCCTGTCCGCCTCCGACCTCGCAGACCGCATCGCGATCCTGCGCGACAACATCCGCCAGATCACCGAGCAGGCCGCCTCGCAGTCGGGTGCCGCGGACGAGGAGCGCAACGCCGACCGCCTCGCGCAGCAGAGCGAGGAGCTCGACGTTCTGCTCAAGGAGCAGGAGCGGCGGCTGAACAAGTAGCCGGCGACCCCTTCGATCAATTCGCGCGTGCTGCACTGCGCTCGTTGTTGCCCGCGCTTCGCCCACAGGCTAGCCTCGCCGAAAACAAGCGGGAGGTAGCCAGAGAATGCGAAACGGTCTGCTTTACACGTCAACCCTTGCGGCATTGACCATTGCGTCATTGCTGGCGGCCCCGACACCGGGCAGCGCCGAGCCACGCCACATGTATACGACCATGGTACTGGAGGCGTTCGCCACCAAGGTCGAATGTCCCGGCGTCGATGTCGTCTATCAGGATCTGGTCCAGAAGGCGCAGGACATGAAGATGCCTGACGGCACGACCGAGAAAGTGCGCAAGGCGATCGCCTATATGCACACCGGCGGCAAGATGGGCGAGAAGCAGGACGACGAGCTGATGGCGGAGGTCGCCGTCGCCACGCAGGCCATCGACATGGATCAGCGCCGCCTCGGCATGACGAACTGGTGCGAGGAGCAGAAGAAGACGCTGGCCGGCTTCATCCGTCCCAAGGGCTGACCCCGGAGCGGCCGCGAGGCTGGCGGAAAGACCTCGCGGCGCGTTGCCGGCAATGGCCGAATGACGCGCCGGTCGTCGACCAGCGCACCGCCATAGCGGGCACCGGCACAGCCCTGCGGCGGGCAGGAACCCGGATGGCCGCTGCCGCTTGGCCTTGAGCTGCTACGCAGCAGACATCCAGCCCGGAGCGAGCCATGCGCATCGAAACCGCCTTCCTGTTCGACCTCGACGGCACGCTGGTCGACAGCGTCTATCAGCACGTGCTCGCCTGGAAGACGGCGCTGGATGCCGAGAACATCGAGCTCTCGGTCTGGCGCATCCACCGCAAAATCGGCATGAGCGGCGGCCTGTTCACCAATCAGTTGCTGCGCGAGACAGGTTTTGCCATCGAGCCCGAGCGGATCGAGCGGCTGCGGAAAGCGCATGCGGCGGCCTATCAGAAGCTCGGAGGCCAGGTCCGGCCCCTGCCCGGCGCCCGCGAGCTGCTGGGTTTCCTGACCGATGCCGGCATCCCCTGGGCGATCGCGACCAGCGGCAGAATGGAAACGGCGGCCGTCAATCTCGCCGCGCTCGGCGTCGATCCCAAGACCAGCGCCGTCGTGACCCGCGACGAGGTCCGCTACGCCAAGCCTGATCCCGACCTGTTTCTCGCCGCCGCCGCCCGCCTCGACGCGCCGATCGAGCGCGCGGTCGTGATCGGCGACAGCATCTGGGACATGCTTGCCGCAACCCGCTGCCGGGCGCTCGGCGTCGGCCTGTTGAGCGGCGGCTATGGCTCGGAGGAATTGCGCCAGTCCGGCGCCATCCGCGTCTACGAGGACCCGGCCGACCTGCTCGACCACATCGACGAGGTCGGCGGCCGGCGTTGACTCCAGCCAGTCAACTCTGCGGGCCCGACAGCGAGATGTCGCGTTCGGCGCGGAACACGTTGGCATAGAGGTTGGCGATCCACTGGCGCCCCGTCGATGTCATGTTGAGATAGCGGATCTCGGTCTGGATGTGCGGGGCGACGCTGTTCCAATAAAACTGCGGATAACGATTGACGATGTCGGCCGGTGACTCATAGCCGAGCTGCCGGTTGATGCCGACCTCCTCGAACTCGTGATACAGCGCGTTGGCCTTGCGGATGTAGTTGGGGTCGCCGAGCTGTCCGATCAGGTCGGCGGCGCGCACGATCGACTGCTCTTCGTCGAACTGCTGGCCGGCGAGCGGCGGAAAGCGCGTGCCCTCGATGGCGCGGGCGATGCGGTCCTTGTCCAGCGGCGCCATGCCTTCGATGCGGTTGATCACGTACAGCTTCGAGCGGTCGACGTGATACGGCATCAGGCTGGCATCGGAGGAGCCGCGCGGCAGGCAGATCTTGCGGCCGCCGCGATCGACGACGAAGCCATTGACATCGTCTTCCCTGAACAAGCCGCGGACATAGCCGATGTCGTGAAGCAGGCAGGCCAGGATGACGTGGACGTAGTCGTCCGCCGTCATGTGGCTGTGCAGCGCACGGCCGCGCAGGATCTCGTGGCCGGCCAACGTCACCAGCAAGGTGTGCTCGACGTTGTGATACAGCGCATCGCTGTTGCCGATGCATTCCAGCGCAATGCGCGCAGCTGCCGGAAGCATCTCCGTCAACTGGGTATGAGACGATCCGAAACGGCGTCGCATATAGGAGCTGAGGAAACGCTCCAACGCCGCTGCCGCGAGCTCCGGTAAGGTCATCATCGCCGCTGCCCCGCCTCAGACAGCCTAAACACAACGTCAAAAGACATAACGCCCGAAAACACAATCACGATAACGCGGCTCGTGGCACGACTGAGACGTCACGATGATCCGGCTCGGGACGGCCAGCTTCGCACGGACACGCGCGAGATCGGCCTCCCGGGGGCGTCGAGCACCTTGGCCGACGAGCATAGCCCAGGTCGAGGATATCGGCCACACCCGGACGGGCACACACCGGAAAACTGCGGGCCGAGCGGCTGCACCTGAGCAGCTCAAATTCGATCGCCGCGGCCCGTTCACCTCACGTGACGAGAGAGGCGGAGCGCGACGTGCAGCGCGATCGCTAACGTCCCCGCACCGGCAGCGGCGGCCGCGGCGGTCGTGTCTCACCACGATGGGCCGGGCGCCGCGAAGGGGGACGGCGGGCCGGCGCGGCTGCCGGCGCATCGACCGACTGCAGATAGGTGCTCAAGGCCGACGCGGCGTCGTCGCTGCTGGTGTAGTGCTTCTGCAGGAACAGATAGAGCGTCAGGCGAAAGCGCCCCTTGGCGAGCCCACGTGCCGAGCGATGACAGGTGGCGCAGCTGTCCGCAAACAGCCGCGCACCGGATTTGCCGGCATCGAGATTTTCCGCCCGTGCACCGCTGATGACAATCAGCAGCAGCACGGCCGATCCAACAAGCCTCAGCCGCGCTCCGGCGCGCCTGCGCGCGTGGACGCGCTCAGGCGACATCAGCCTGCGGGCTTTCCTCGGCCTGCGCACCCAGCGCATCGAGATCGACCAGCGCCGGATCGTCGGGCATCGGCTCGCTCTGCTGCTGTCCGCCGCCATGGACGTGCATCAGCGTCTGGACCCGGCGCGCGTTGAGATAGTCGACGTGCTGATGCGCCAGCGCCAGCGGCAGCAGGGCCTTGGGCAGCGCCGTCATGGTGAACGCGGCGACGCGCTTCACCTCCTCGCCCTCGCGCCAGGTCAGCGGGCTCAGCGTATAGATCATCTGACGGTCGGTCTCGGGCGCCGGCAGTTGCCGCGTCTCGGGCGGCGCCAGCAGGGCCACGTTGATGTTGCCGGCCCGCGTGCGGCTTGCGGCGGCGCGCAGCTCCCAGCAGATCAGCTCCGCGGCGGAGAGCACCTCGCGGCGGATGTCGTCGACATCGGACGCGAAACGGCTGGCCTCGCTCAGCGCCGCGCGGCCGCGCGTGACCGCATCGACGAGCGCCGCCGCACCGATTTCGAAGCGAGGAACCGCCTGCTCGATGGCGGTGGCGACGGCCTCGATGTCGTTGGCGGCGCGGTCGCGGTCGCGCTGCGCCACCGCGTCGGCGAAGGCGCGCTCCGCCAGGATGATCTGCTCGTCGCACTCGGCGACGGATGCGCGCAGCGCCTTGGCCTTCTGCTCGACGGCCTGCATCTTGGATTCGGCACGATCGAGCTGCCCGTTGCTGGCGCCGGCTTTGGCAAGCCGCTCCGCGACGACGCGCTTCTCGTCCAGCGCCGCCTCGGCCACGCGGAGACGGTCCGTCAGCCGCTGCCGCGCGGCCTGCTTGTCCTTCAGCGCACGCTCGAAGATCTCGACGGGGCTCAGCTCACGCTTGAAGAAGACCATGGCAATAATCCCTGGACGGCGGGCGCGCCGGCAACGTTGGTCAGCGGCGAATCCACTGCCGAATCATGTTGCCCGATTCTTGCGTGGAAAATGGGTCGGAAACCAGGATGAGATGCGGCACACGTTCCCTTGACGGAACGTATCCACCGCCGGCTGGTGCGGAGCAGAGTCGGCGGATCCGACGGACCGCGCGGCGATATTCGGTAAAATGGAATCCGATGTCAGCTCTGATGCGGACCGCGCATCATCCTCATGGCGTCCGCGATGTGGCGCCATTCGCGGGCCTCCTCGGCCTCGCCACTGGCTTCGCATTGCTGCGCCTTCTGCGCAGCCTGCGCGACGGCCGAGGCGCCGTGCATCTCGAGCATCTGCCGGGCGATCGCGTGGATCTGGACTTCAGACATCATGTCGAGCTCCTGTCGCCGGATCGAATGGTTCGCGACAACTTCCTCTGCGCCGATGCGTTCCGTGAGCTGGATCACTGCACGTCCGGTTCCACCGGCCCAGACTGCGCCCCGTAATTTACCTTACGTGATCAATCCGATTTCGCGCGCGCCGCCACGCTGTTACTTCTGACTGAGATTCGCCGGAGGGCGATTGAGGAGACGGACATGACGCAGGTCTTCTTCCACTGCTCCAATCCCGATGAGTTCCTCGTCGATCGGCGTGGAACCGCGGTCATCGATCTCGCCGAGGCCTGTGATCACGCCGAGCGCGTCATGCAGTCGCTGATCTCGTCCGAGAGCGAGGAGGATTGGCGCGACTGGGTGCTGCACATTTCCGACGATCTCGGCGAGGAAATCATCGCCATGCCATTCACGTCGGTGCTCGGCCCGATGCATTGAACGGAGCTGCGCACTGCGCCCTCCCCGGCGCTGAGACATTGTGTCCGCATTAGGGTTACCGGCTTCCTTACAAGTTCCGCTCCTCGCATTCTTCTCGCCACATTTGTCCGCCATTTCGGCGCTGTTGCGACGGAGGGGACATCTCATGACCAGACTGCTGACGGCCGCGGCCTTGGCGCTGACATTGACGGCATCGGCGGCGATGGCCGACGAGCACCGCGGCGGCGATGCCGCACTGGGCGCCTTGTCGGGCGCCGTCGTATTTGGACCGGTCGGGGCCGTTGCCGGCGCCGTCGTCGGCTATACCGCAGGTCCTTCGATCGCGCGCTCCTGGGGCTTCCGCCGCTCGCGTGCAGCCCGGTCGCAGCAGGTTCGGCGTCCGGTCAGGGACAGCCAGGCTGCGATGACCGAGTCTCAGCAGCAGCCGCAGGCCGCGCCGCGCAGCGCACCCCCGCCTGCACGGACCGTCGCTGTCGCTCCGCCGGCGCCGCGCGGCCCGGTCGCGCCGCCGGTGCAGACACTCGAGTAGACACGCTGGTAAATCAGTAGCCGCGGGCGCGATCGACGACGTTCCGCAACGTCTCTCCGCGCAGCAACCGCCGCGCATTCTCCGCGACCTGCTGCGCGATCACCTCCCAGGAGGCGATCGCCGCCATGTGCGGCGTCACCAGCACGCCCGGCTCGCGCCACAGCGCATGGTCCGCGGGCAACGGCTCATGCGCGAAGACATCGAGCACCGCGCCGCGCAGATGGCCGCTGCGAAGCAGCGCGACCAGATCCTCCGTCACCAGGTGCTCGCCGCGGCTGCACAGGATCAGCGCGGCGCCCTTGGGCAGCCGGCCCAGGCGCCCGGCATCGAGCAGGCCCTCGGTCGAGGCCGTCAGCGGCAGCAAGCAGATCAGGATCTCCGTCTCGCCGAGGAAGGCGTCGAGCGCATCGGCGCCGCCATAGGTCCGCACACCGGCGAGCGCCTTGGGCGAGCGCGACCACGCGCTCACCGCGAACCCCAGCTCGACGAGACGGATCGCCGCCGCAAAGCCGAGCTCGCCGAGACCGAGAATGCCGACCCGGCGGTCCTTCGCGGCGCGCTGCTCGTAACGCCGCCACACGCCGTTGCGCGCATTGCTGACGACGCGATCGAAATCGCGGTGGAAATACAGCGTCCCCCACAGCACGAACTCGGTCATGGCCGCGGAGATATCGGGATCGACGATCCGGCACAGCGGCACGTCCGGCACGGTCGGATCGGACAGGATGTTGTCGACGCCCGCTGCGATCGAATGGATCAGCTTCAGCTTCGGCATCGCCGCCAGCGCGCCGGGCTCCGGCTTCCAGCACACGGCAAGGTCGGCGTCGCGTGCCGCCGACTCCGGCCATGACGCGACGGTCACGCCCGGCAGCTCGCGCGCGAGCAGCGCCTGCATCGGATCCATCAGTCCGGGACGGCTGAGGAGCGCGACCGTGATCATGCCGGCCGCAGTCCGCACCATTGCGCGACGAACATCGCGATCGACAGCGTGGTCTTGCGCACGCTGTCGAGATCGACACGCTCGTCGAACGCGTGCGGACCGATGCCATAGGGCCCGTAGCACAGCGCCGGGATGCCATAGTCGACCTGATAGTAGCGGGTGTCGTTGACCGCCGTAGAGAGCCGCACGTCGAGCGGCTTCTCGAATACCCGTGCATGTACCTCGGCCAGCGCCGCCTCGGCGGCGCTGCCGGGCTCGCACACCGCAGGATCGGCCTGGAAGCCGCTCCACACCAGCTCGACCGGATTCTCCGACAGGAAGCTGTCTGCGGCCTGCGCCTTCGCGAGACACTGCTCGATGCCGGCCATGGCCTGCGCCGGCGTCTCGCCCGGCAGCACGCCCAGCCGGCAATCGAGGTCGCACCAGGCCGGCGTCGAGCTCGCCCAGTCGCCGCCCTTGATGATGCCGACGTTGAACTTGATCGGATCCTTGACCGCAGCGAACCAGGCGTTCGACTTGGCACGCGCGTTGATCTCTTTCGTGTGCTCCTGGAAGGCGCGGATCAGATGCATCGCCGAGAGGATCGCATTGGTGCCGGTCTCGGCATAGGCAACGTGGACCGGCGTGCCGCGGACGCGCAGCCGGAACCAGATGGCGCCGACCTGCGCGCGGGTCAGCGTGTGGCCGGTCGGCTCCGGGATCAGGCAGGCATCCGCCGTGTAGCCGCGCATCAAGGTCGAGAGCGCGCCGTTGCCGGTGCTCTCCTCCTCGGTCACGGTCTCCAGGTGAATGCGTCCGTCCGGCACGAAGCCGGCGGCCTTGATCGCGTCGAGCGCGAAGATCATCGCGGAGACGCCGGCCTTCATGTCCTGCGCGCCGCGGCCGATCATCCAGCCGTCGCGCACGATCCCCTCATAGGGTGGATCGTCCCAGAGATCGGTCGGCCCTTCCGGCACGACGTCGATGTGGCCCTGCAGAATCAGGCTGCGGCCCTTGCCCGCGCCGTCGAGCGTCGCCACCACCTGCTGCGAGCCGTCGAGCGCGATGCTGTCCATCGGCGCCGCCTTGGGATGGCGCATCAGGTCGACATCCTCGAGGCTGAAGCGGTCGACCTGATAGCCGCGGGTCGCGAACTCGCGAGCCAGCCAGTCCTGCGCCGGCGCCTCCTCGCCACGCAGGCTGCGGAACTGGACGAGTTGCTGCAGGAAGGCGACCTGCTTGGCGAAGTTGGCATCGACAGCGGCGGCGAGCCGCTCCATCACGTCATTCGGCACAGCCGCCGCAGCGTCGGTCACGTCTCAAACCTCCAGCCTTCCAGTTCACCTCGGCCACGCGTCAGGCGGCCAGGCACTTCTCCAGGATCGCGAGCCCTTCGTCCACGATCTCGTCGGACGCGGTCAGCGGCACCAGGATGCGGATGGTGCTCGCGGTGACGCCGCAGGACAACAGGATCAGTCCGTTCTCGTGCGCCACGCGGGTCACGCGCTTGGTCATTTCGGAATCCGGCTCGTCGCTGCCGCGCTGCTTCAGGATATCGAATGCAACCATCGCGCCAGGACCGCGCGGCCCGGAAACCGGAACCAGGTTGTTGGCGCGCGAGAAGCGCTCGATCGCCGCGCGCAGCCGCTCGCCGATCGCATTGGCGCGGTCGAGCAGCTTCTCCTGCTCGAACACGTCGAGCACGGCGAGCGCCGCCGCGCAGGCCAGCGGATTGCCGCCATAGGTGCCGCCGAGGCCGCCCGGCTCCGCGGCGTCCATGATTGCGGCACGTCCGATCACGCCGGACAGCGGCATGCCGCCGGCGAGACTCTTGGCGACGCAGATCAGGTCCGGCTGCACGTCGTAGTGCTCCATCGCGAACATCTTGCCGGTTCGGCCGAAGCCGGTCTGCACCTCGTCGGCGATCAGCACGATGCCATTGCTGTCGCAGATGCGGCGCAGGCCGCGCATCAGGTCCGGCGGCGCCTGGTGGAAGCCGCCCTCGCCCTGCACCGGCTCGATGATGATGGCCGCGACCTGCGAGGCGTCGATGTCGGCCTTGAAGATGAAGTTGATGTAGGACAGCGTATCCTCGACCGTCACGTTGCTGCCGGAGATCGGGAACGGCGCGTGCCAGACGCCTGGCAGCGGCGGCCCGAAATGCTTCTTGTACGGCATCACCTTGCCGGTCATCGCATTGGCGAGCGCGGTGCGGCCGTGGAACGCGCCGGTGAAGGCGATGATGCCGCTGCGCCCCGTGGCCGCGCGCGCGATCTTGATGGCGTTCTCGGTCGCCTCCGCGCCGGTCGTCAGCAGGATCGACTTGGCCGGCCCCGAAATCGGCGCCAGCGCGTTGAGCCGCTCGCTCAGCCGCACATACGGCTCGTATTGCAGCACCTGGAAGCAGGTGTGGGTGAAGCGGTCGAGCTGCGCCCGGATCGCGGCAACGACATGCGGATGGCAGTGGCCGGTGTTGAGCACCGCGATGCCGCCGGCAAAGTCGACATAGCGCTTGCCCTCGACGTCCCACACCTCGCTGTTGAGGGCGCGGTCAGCAAACAACGGCGTCGCATAGCTCACGCCCCGGACGACGGCCTCGTGTCGTCGCGCCAGCAGGTCTTCGTTCGCAGCCGAATTCGCAACCATGGCTCAACTCCTCGTGGGAAAATCGAGCCGCAGGCTACGCCGAGAGCCGTCGCGATCAATCAGCTTGTTCCCGACGACAGGTGCCTGCAATGCACCGGACCCAGCGGGACGAGCGCGCAGCTACGCGGCGAGCACATTCTTCAGCCAAGCCCGCAGCGCGACGATCGCGGGCTCGTCCCAGCGCTCCCGCAGCGCGACGAGCTGATAGGCTCCCATGTGGAGTGCCGAGGGGATCACCTCGACCAGCGCACCGCTGCGCAGATCATCGGCGACCAACACCTCGTTGGCGAGCGCGACGCCCTGGCCGAAGCGGGCGGCTTCGATGGCGAGATGCGCGTGCCACAGCCGCTGACCGCGCAACGTGACCGGCTCCCGATACCCCGCCAGCTCGAACCATTGCTCCCATTGCGCGGTGGATTCCTCGTGGATCAGCGAGGCCCTGGCGAGGCCCGGGAGTGTCGCGATCGCCGGAAACCTTGCCAGATAGGCCGGGCTTGCGACCGGGAATACGCGTGGGCGCACCAGCTCCTCAGCGACCAGGCCGCCGCTCCGGTCGACCGCTTCGGCATAGACGATCTCCGCATCCGCTTCGCCGCGCTGCAAATCGGGGTGCGCCAGCGTCGGCTGCAGATTGATGTCCCAGTTGCGCGGCGGGCCGCTCAGCTCGGGCAGCCGCGCCAGCAGGCGGCGATTGGCGAGGCCCGGAATGCACCAGATGTTCAGGGTCGGACGCGCCACGGGCCGCACCGAGATTGTCGCGCGGGCGATGATGTCGAAGGCCTGGCTGACCTCGGCATGAAACTGACGTCCGGCCTCGGTCAGCGCGAGGCCCCGCCCCTCCGCCCGCACCAGCGCCACGCCCAGACTGCGCTGCAGATTTTGCAGATGGCGCGAGACCACGGTGTGGCTGACCGCGAGCTCGTCGCCGGCGGCGCGCACGCTGCCCTTGCGGCCGACGGCCTCGAAGGCACGCAGCGCGATCAGGGAGGGCAATCGGGGTCTCGTCATGCTCGCACAGTTCTCAGCCTGCGCGATCTCCCTCCCGCCCTGAAGCGGAACCGCCGCGATCCGTGATCGCGCGGCTGATGTCGGAGCGCCGGCTGCCATGGCGGCGTCCGTTGTCCGCACAAGGCGTTCCGGGCGGAGCGCCGCATCGCGGTCACGAGGGCGCTTGCGCGCGTCACGCCGCTCTTAGCGTCAGCATTGGCGCAACGCCAGCCCAGAGAAAGCCACGCGCGCGGCCGGGAGCTCCGCGGACGTCTTAACGAGGCAGGCCACGTCGCAAACGATCCTTAAGCCTCCCGCCATGGCAGGCGCCATTTGCCTAAAAGTTTCCACAATTCGACTTTGAATCGAGAGTGCTTCGAGCAGGAGAACCCCCAAGATGCGGATCAGCCAAATGATCTACGTCGGTTCGCTGGCAGCCCTCGTCGCGACGGCCGCCCCCGCACTGGCGAAAAGCTCCCAGACGCCCAAGCCGGATGATCAGACCACGTCGTCCCTGCCGTGCCGCGCCTACCAGCAGGCCCCCGACGGAACCTGGATGGAGCGGCCATGTCAGGGCCAGGGCGCAAGCGCCCCGGCGCGTCAGCGCGCGGTCACCAACGGGACCGGCAGCGCCGAACAACGTTAGCGGATCTGGTTCGCGGACGTGGCGCAAGAGCCGGAGCGCTTGCGCTCCGGCCTGCACTGATGCCCGCGCTCAGTAAGGTGGCGCCCGGCGCGCCCGCTGCTCCCTGCCCGCCTCGACCCACCACAAGAGATCGTCGGCAAAACGCGGAAACGCGCGTTCCAGCGACTGGCCGGAATCGCCGGTCGGCCTGCCGTCGGCGGACAGCGCCTGACCGATCGGGCCGACGGCAAGCGTGCTCGACACCACCACCATGCCCATCTCCGACAACGTGCCGTGCCACGCCGTGGCGGCCCGGGCCCCGGAGAGCCGGCCGGCGGAATAGCTCGCGATCGCCGCCGGACGCCAGAACCATTCCTCGAGAAAGTGGTCGGTGAGGTTCTTCAGTCCCGGCTGCATGCCCCAGTTATATTCGCCAGTGACGAACACGAAGCCGTCGGCGGCACGGATCTTGGCCGCAAGCTCGGCCATGGCCGCTGGCGCCTGGCCGGGCGGATATTCCTTGTACATGCGGTCGAGCATCGGCAGGCCGACCGCCTTGGCGTCGATCAGCTCGACGTCCTGGTCCTTGGCGCGCAACCCGTCCACGACGAATTGCGCGAGCCGGATGCCCATCCGGTCGGAGCGATAGGAGCCGTAGAGGACGAGGATGCGGAAGCTCATGGCGGGTCAACTCCTGGCCGGACGATCCGCGCCAGACTACCACGCCGTCATGTCATGGAGGTCATTATGGTCACGCCGCAGATCGATGGACCGGCGGCGCGTGGTTGCAGAAACGAGACGAGGCAGGCTCAGCGCGTCACCGTGGCCGAAGCGGAGCGCTCGGATGGCCGGCCGAACACGCTGCGGCAGCCGTCGCTGAGGCTGGCGCGCTGCTTCATCATGCAGGCAATGATGCGGTCGCGATCGGGAATCTCCGACGAGCACAGCCGGAACACGTCGCCCGTGCACAGCCGCCGCTGGTCGTCCTCCGTGAAGGCATGGCCCGCGCGCGGGCTGGCGACCATCGCCAGCGCAAGCCCTGCCATCGCCACATTCCAATTCCGCATCCTGAACAGATGAGTTCGCATCGCCGTCCCCAATTCGCCCGCTGTTTGTCCGGTTCACCCGCTGCTTTCGCTGATGTCGCGAAGCAGTTGCCGCCGCAGAATCAAATGATGACACGTCGCGGCGCGCCTTCAACAAGCGCTCTCGTTCCTGCACCACAATTTTGCGGCCTGTTGCATCTTCGACTCCTTTTGCGCTGCCGGAACCCGTGAGACGCCGCCAAATTGTCATTAGGCGAACGCAATCCGGCCCAGCCGCGCTCACACTCTCACGGCGTAGTGGCGGCGTCCTGATGGTGCTTCGGACCATCACGTGTCCCGAGTTCAGGTGTGGGAGTCAGGTTCATGGCGTACACGATGGTGGCTGAGCGGGAGCAGCAGACAATCCGCAAGCAGCGCGAAAGCGCCCTCATCGTTCTCGCCAACGCACAGGTGATGGAGGCGGAAGGCTGGCAGGTCGTCATCACCGACGAGGACGGCAACAGCATGCCGCTCGCCGAGTTCGAAGCTGGCATCTCGCAGAAATTTTCGTCCTGGTACAAGGCCAAGCAGCGGCCGGTGGTGCCCACCACCATTCCCGCCCCCAACCTGTTCTCGACGCCGGCCAATGACGACGCCGGGCCGGAGGCCGTCGTGGCCGCCGAACTCGCCGCCGAGCAGGTCGAGACGGCCGAGGTCCAGGAGGCTCCTGTCCAGGAGATCGCCGAGGACGATTTCGAAACGGCCGAGACCGCCAACGCTCCGACGGCCGAGAAGGCCGAGCGCGAGGAGATCGCGCTCGACGCCGCCGAGATGGCCGACTGACGCTGCGGCCGCGCCGCAGCATCAGCGAGAGTCACTCGCCGCCTTCGTAGAACAGCTCCAGCGGCAGCCCGGCCTGGGCCTCGCCGATCCATTCCCGTGCAATGATGTTGGACGGCCCAGCGCGTGCATCGCGGCATGCAGGCGAAGACCATCCCCGGTCGTTTCGCGTGGCGCGGATCGAGCGTGCTTCGGCCTGTCGTCGCTTCCTCGCGCGATCAGCGTGCGCCGGGCGACTAACAAACATGTTCGCCCCGCGGCTCTCGGTCGAACAACGATCATCGGAACGAAGCGACCATCTGCCCGTCGGGCAAATCAAGGCGCATTTCCATCTCGCGGCGTCACCTCCAGGGCCTGAATCGGCAGCAACGGCGGTGCGCGCGGAAACGATTTTCCGCAGGCCCATCAAGCTGATTTGGCCTGTCCAGTCCCGCCGCCAAAAATATTCTGCTTTTCCTAAATCTAATTCAGTGCTTTTGTCGCGCCATCTCCCGCTCGCAGGAGGGGCGGTTCGCGGTCGTCACGGACGTGGAGCGGGAGGAGCGGTGGACGCGATGGCAGCGCAGCGCATCTTTGCGCCGACGAACGCTGACGTCGCGTACGGTCAAGTCGCGTGGTCCTGGCATCCCGACGCTGATGCCCCCACGGTAGCGCGCCCAAAGCGCGTTGTCGTGCACGGTGACCAGAACGCCCGGCGCACCGGGGAGCGCGCGAAGCAGCCGTTAAGATCATCGCGCGGGGAATGCCGGTTGCCCGGCTGAACCTGTGGTGACTGCCGCCTGCTTTTTTTCTGCAGGCGGGCCATGGGTTGCGGCCAGCATCCCGGCATTCCCCGCGCCCTCTGCTGTGCGGAGGGCAAGACGGATGGATCACTCGGGCGCATCAGCGCGGCGAGAACGCGAGGGCGTGCGTGAATGAGACTTCGCAGGACGGTGCTTCAAATCGCTCGGTGTCATTCCGGGGCGCGCGGAGCGCGAGCCTGGAATCCATACGCCGCAGCAGAACTGATGGAGCACGCTGGAGCGACACACCTGGCCGACACGCCCGCTCGTGGTTATGGATGCCGGGCTCGCGCATGCGCGCGCCCCGGCATGACGATGTTGAGAGACCGTGGCGCCACCCACCGCCGTCATGCCCCGCCCCCGGGTCTCGCCTTCGGCGAGCCCGAGGACAGGCTCCGGCGGGACATCCACTACGCCGCGGCCTCTCGATCAATCACGACTGCGGCGGCGTACTGGGTCGCCCGGTCCCGTCTTCGCCCGATGGGCTTCGACGCGGCAACGAGCGCCAGGGCGCGCCGCAGCTTTAGCGGAGGCGGCAAGCCGGGCGATGACACCGAATGTAAAGCAGGCATCAACACGAGCCAGAGGCCGCGGGTGCCCTGGGGGATGATCCAGTCTCACAACAGCTTCGCGCTCACGAACAGCGTTCGCACGGCGTTGGTGGCCTGCACTGTCATGATGGCGTTGTCGGCCGCGGCCTGCAGGGCGGCCATGGCCTGGTCGTGCAGCGACTTGAACTCCATCCACTCGACGGCGTTGAGGCTGGTGAGGAACTGATGGGCCTGCCCGACCGTCGAAATCACGACCGGCTTGCCGTTCACCTTGATGTTGAAGGTAGTACGCAGACGCGTTTCCGAGTTTGCGGGATCAATCATGGGGACCTTCCGGAAGATGCGACGGGCGTCACCGCCGAGGTCGCGCCGAGGCCCAGCAACAAAACGTCACTCGGTCTTTTGCGCGGTCCGCGTCGGGGTGCCAGCCTCGAGCCCGACGACGACAACGAGTCGGTTGAACTCGCCGTCATCATACGCCTTCAGGAAGCGATCGTAATTCTTGATCGAGACGCAGCCGTTCGAATCACCCTCCGGACCCAGCATATAGGGGTGGGTCAGCAATCCGCTCCGGCCGAGCGTCGATCCTTCCACCACGTTCATGCGCAGGGCGCGAACGCCGTGAAACGGTTTTTCGCGCGGCTTCAGGTCATAGGTGGCGGGCGGGGTCGCGCCAACCATGCGCTGATTGACGTGCTCGGGGTCGTCGCGCAGGCTGCCCATGCCGGAATGGGCCTCGAGCCCGATGCCGGACGGCAGATACACCATCTTGGCCTTGATGTCGTACACGGCGGTCTTGTCATAGCCGAGCGCACCGAGATCGATTCCGGATCGGACGATGCCGCTATCCGGACCGAGCGAGGCGAACTTGGTCGGGCTCGGCAACAGGTCGGACAGCTTCTGCAGGATGGAGCGATCGTCGACGCGTCCGACCGCTTCAGGCGCACTGGCCGAAACCAGGCTGGTCGGCAGGTTGGCGACGGACGGGCGCGGGCGCGGCAGCGGCACGCCCGGTGCAGGCATCGTGACGGTATTGCCCTCCGTCAACATCGGCCGCCAATCGCTGTTGCTGGGGTCGCGAGCGCCCGGATCACGCGCTTCCATGCCCTTCACCAGCGCGGCCCGGGCATCGAGCAATTGGCGGTCGATCGCGCCGCGAAGGGCGAAACGGTCGAGCGCGCGAACCGCGTCTTTTTCCGAATAGGCCGTGGCCGAGGCGGAGGCCGGCGCGAAACGTGTTTCGAAGGTCATGGACGGCGCGGCGGCGGCCGGAATCGCCGCGCTCGCAAGCGACGTCTCATCGCTGTTGGCTCCGACCCATGCGGCCGCGCCCGCTGCGACCGCAAGTGCTGCAAGCACGAGTGCGATCGCTTCGGAGCGCCCGAAGCGGCCTTGCGACAACAGAACGTCTACGCTTGCTTCACTGGAAGCCATCACGTCCCCGATATACCCCCCTTTTCGGACCACCCGGGAAAGGTGACCGACCCCAAGGGGTACGATTCGACCCGTCATGACATAGGATGGCAAGAGTGCGGCATAATCTAGACAAACGCCAGTCCGGAGTGATCCGGCGTGAACCGACGCCCAAGCCTCGCACGGGCTGCGCCGCGACCGTCCCAGAAAGCCGATTATATCGATGAATCAGCCGGTTGGAGGAATGTATGAACGCCGAATGGGATGATCTCGGCCGATTTGCCGACGCACAGGATTCGATTTATTCGCGCGTGACCGCCGAACTTGCGGCCGGTGCCAAGCAAAGCCACTGGATGTGGTTCATCTTTCCCCAGGTCGAGGGGCTCGGCAGGTCCGCCATGGCGCAGCGCTACGCGATCCGCTCCCGCGCCGAGGCCGAGGCCTATCTGGCGCATCCCCTGCTCGGCCCGCGACTCGTCGAATGCACCCGACTGGTGCTCGCGGTGCAGGGCAAGTCGCTGCGCGACATTCTGGGTGTTCCGGACGATGCCAAATTCCGCTCCTGCATGACGCTGTTCGATTCGATCAGCCCGAACGGGATCTTCGCGCAGGCGCTCGATCGCTATTGCGACGGTGCGCGCGACCCGGCGACGCTCGCGTTTCTGCAGCACAGCACCGCATGAGCACACGGTTACCGCAGATGCGCATCTCGGCCTCATAGGGCTGACACGGTAATGAACCAACTCTGCCCCGCGGCCGGATTTCGGGTGCCGAGCCCGAACAGGAAACTTGATCGCGCCAAGATTTGCGGGTCCCATCCGCCGCGTTGTTTGTCCCAAGGAGACACACTCATGAAGAAGTTTTTCCTGATTGCCGCGCTCGCGACCTTCGCCGCCGGATCTGCCTTCGCCCAAGACACCTGTGAGACCAAGGCCGTGGGCAAGGACGGCAAGGCGCTCGCCGGCGCCGCCAAGACCTCGTTCATGAAGAAGTGCATGGCCGAGACCTGCGAAACCAAGGCGGTCGGCTCCGACGGCAAGAAGCTCGCCGGCGCGGCCAAGACCAGCTTCATGAAGAAGTGCGAGGCCGGCGGCTGACGCGCTGGCGGCTGACGACACTGGCGCCCCGCCATGATGCTTGGCGGGGCAAGGCCATGCCGGCGGGCTCCATCAGTGCGAAGCGTATCGGCAAGCGACGACGCGGGCGGCGAGCGCCTCGATGTCGAACGGCTTGGTCAGCAGGGCGCAGCACGCCGCCATAGCGCTCGACCCAGCCCTCGGCCGGCACCATCTCGCGGACTTTCTGCCCGATCACGTTCGGATGCCCGCATGCAGGGCGTAGGCCGGATTGGCTTCAACGTGGGCGTAATCGCTCAGCGGGCCCTGCGGACCGTCGAAGAACTCGATGGGCGAGATGGTGGAGAGCTGAGGAGGACCGGCACACTGTTGAACCGAGGGGAACCCGCAGGACACCACTGCATGTCGCCCGCCCTGGCGGGCCCATGCGAGATCAACATGCTCACCGCATCCGCCCTGCTCTGGACCCGTGTCGCCGCCGGCATCTTCGGCTTTCTCGCCCTCAATTCCGGCTACGGACTCTGGCTTCAGCGCAAGAAGACCAGCGGCGGCCGCGCCTGGCCGGTCGTCGAGGGGGAGATCGTGGCCTCGGCGGTGTCTGTCGCGACGACGCATCGGTCGGCAGATGACACCGATGCCAAGCCTGACATCCGCTACCGCTACGAGGTGTCGGGCAAGAGCTACGAAGGTCGCCGCATCCGTTTCGGCAGCCCGAGCCGCGTCACGCGCCTGCAAGCCGACGAGCTCACCGGCAAATATCCGCAAGGCGCGAAGGTCCGCGTTTTTTACGATCCGAAACGCCCCTCGCAATCGGTGCTCGAGCCTACCAATGCCAGCGGGACGGCGGCGCTTGTGGCGCTGTTCGTCGTGCTGTCGGCCGTGACCGCCGTTTTGGTGGCGCATTCGCTCGCCGGCAAGGTGCTCACGACCGAGGCTGGCGTGCCGCTGTTCGCCTTCCTGATGCCGTTCGCCCTGTTCGGCTTCGGAGCCGTCGCACTCGCCTCCTACTGGAAGCTGCGGCAGGAGCGCCTGGCGAGCCGCTCCTGGCCGACTGCGCCGGGACGCATCACGCGCTCCGGCGTGACGATGGAGATCACACGACGTGAGGACGATCGCGGACGAGAAACGGAAGAGGAGCGCTTCCGGGTCACGATCGAATACAGCTACACGGTGGATGGTCGCTCTTTCCACAGCACGCATTGGAATTGGGGCTGGACCGCGCTGCATTCCGACAGGTCGAGCGCTGAAGCCGTCGCCGCCAAATACCCGGTCAACACCGACGTCACCGTCTACTACGATCCGCTACAACCCGAGACGGCCGTGCTCGATCCCACAAACAAGAGCGGCGTCGCGGCGCCGCTCTGGGCCGGCATCTTCCTGATCGCGATCGGCGCGCTGTTCCTGTTCGTCTTCACCCACGTCCAGATGAGCTAGCCGGGGATGATGCGAACAAAGCGCAAGCAGAGCACGAACGACGAGTATGGCCGCGTCGTCAGCTGCGCAGGCCTGGCGCTTCGTGGCCGCTGCGGGCGACATACTCGGTATAGCCGCCGCCATACTGATGGAGACCGTCAGGGGTCAGCTCGAGCACGCGGTTGGAGAGCGCGGCGAGGAAATGACGATCGTGCGAGACGAACAGCATGGTGCCCTCGAAGTTCGACAGGGCCGCGATCAGCATCTCCTTGGTCGCCATGTCCAGATGGTTGGTCGGCTCGTCCAGCACCAGGAAGTTCGGCGGATCGTAGAGCATCTTGGCCATCACGAGCCGCGCCTTCTCGCCCCCCGACAGCACCCGGCATCTTTTCTCGACGTCGTCGCCGGAGAAGCCGAAGCAGCCCGCCAGTGCCCGCAACGAGCCTTGACCGGCTTGCGGGAACGAATGCTCGAGCGACTCGAACACGGTCTCGTCGCCGTCCAGCAGGTCCATCGCATGCTGCGCGAAGTAGCCCATCTTGACGCTGCCGCCGATCGTCACCGAACCGTCATCGGGCTCCGCGCTACCGGCGACGAGCTTCAACAGGGTCGACTTGCCAGCGCCATTGACGCCCATCACGCACCAGCGCTCGCGGCGCCGGATCATGAAGTCCAGCCCGTCGTAGATGCGGCGGCTGCCGTAGCTCTTGGACACGCTCTTCAGCGCTACCACATCCTCGCCCGAGCGCGGCGCGGGCAGAAAGTCGAACGCCACGGTCTGGCGCCGCTTCGGCGGCTCGACCCGCTCGATCTTGTCGAGCTTCTTGACCCGGCTCTGCACCTGCGCCGCGTGCGAGGCCCGCGCCTTGAAACGCTCGATGAACTTGATCTCCTTGGCGAGCATCGCCTGCTGGCGCTCATATTGCGCCTGCTGCTGCTTCTCGTTCAACGCCCGCTGCTGCTCATAGAAATCGTAGTCGCCGGAATAGGTCGTGAGCTGGCCGGCGTCGATCTCGATCACCTTGTTGATGATGCGGTTGATGAATTCGCGGTCGTGCGAGGTCATCAGCAGCGCGCCCTCATAGCCCTTGAGGAAATGCTCCAGCCAGATCAGGCTCTCGAGATCGAGATGGTTGGACGGCTCGTCGAGCAGCATCACGTCGGGACGCATCAGGAGGATGCGCGCCAGCGCGACGCGCATCTTCCAGCCGCCGGACAACAGGCCGACGTCCTTGTCCATCATCTCCTCGGAGAAGCCGAGGCCGGCCAGCGCCTCGCGGGCGCGGCTGTCGAGCGCGTAGCCGTCGAGCTCCTCGAACCGCGCCAGCACCTCGCCATAGCGCGCGATGATGTCGTCCATCTCGTCGGCGCGGTCCGGATCGGCCATGGCGGCCTCGAGCTCCTTGAGCTCGGCGGCGACCGACGACACCGGCCCGGCGCCGTCCATCACCTCCGCCACCGCGCTGCGGCCGGACATCTCACCGACATCCTGGTTGAAATAACCGATCGAGACGCCGCGATCGATCGAGACCTGCCCCTCGTCGGGCTGCTCGCGGCCTGAGATCATCCGGAACAGCGTCGTCTTGCCGGCCCCGTTGGGGCCGACCAAGCCGATCTTTTCACCGCGCTGGAGCGCGGCGGAGGCTTCGATGAAGAGAATCTGGTGGCCGACTTGCTTGCTGACGTTATCGAGGCGGATCATGAGGGCTCAGGCGGTGGACAGGTTGCCGCCGCTCTTAGTCGATGCGCGGCGCCGGTGGAAGGCGCAATTTGGGCGCCCTCCCCGCACCGTCCGCCCCGCGCCGGTCAGCGGCCTGGAGGCCGAAAATCCTGGTTGCCGAACGGTTTGTCGGTCGGGATGCGGATCGCGACGTAGCCCCGATCCATGGTCGCGTGGCAGGCGTTGCATCCCGACGTCAGCTCGGTCACGGCGGAAGCGAAACGCTTGCCATCCTTGGCGGCGATGGCGTCCGAGATCGACTGGATCGGCTGGCCGAGCGTGGTGACATTGTTCACCGGCAGGCCCGAATAGAAGACCGCGGCGTCGGTCAGGCTCTGCCTCAACTGGGCGAGCTCATAGGACGCGAGATCCCAATTCTTGGACTGTCCCGCGAACCAGAGCTTCGCGTGTCTGACCTGAATCAGATTCATGATGTCGCCGAGCCGCGGCAGATATTGTTCTGCACTGGACTGCGACTGCCCTGCAGCCAGGGAGATGGCCGAACAGGCGATCAGAACGCCTGAAACCCACTTGCGATAGCTCATTCCATGCCCCGCTTCCAAACAAACCGCTACGGAAAGACATACCGCTGCGATCGAAACCGGACTTGCGATTGATCAAGGCCGAGTCGGCCTCCGATCGTTCGAGCCCGCCAAACGAATGATCCGCCGAAGCGGCTGCTCCGGCGGATCATCATATCAGCCCCCGGCCCCGGGGTATTGTGGTCGGCGTCTTAGGCTGCGGCTTTCGCGCCGGTCGGAACCATCGCGATCGTCTTCAGGACCTGAGACGCGATCTGGTAGGGGTCGCCCTGGGAGTTCGGACGGCGGTCCTCCAGATAGCCCTTGTAGGCATTGTTCACGAAGGAATGCGGCACCCGGATCGAGGCGCCACGGTCGGCCACACCCCAGCTGAAGGTGTCGATCGAAGCGGTCTCGTGCTTGCCGGTCAGGCGCATGTGGTTGTCCGGACCATACACGGCGATGTGGTCGGCGCGAGCTTCCTTGAAGGCGTCCATCAGCTTCTCGAAATACTCCTTGCCGCCGACTTCGCGCATGTACTTGGTCGAGAAGTTGCAGTGCATGCCCGAGCCGTTCCAGTCGGTGTCGCCGAGCGGCTTGCAGTGGAACTCGATGTCGATGCCATACTTTTCGGTCAGGCGCAGCATCAGGTAGCGGGCCATCCACATCTGGTCAGCAGCCGTGCGCGAGCCCTTGCCGAACACCTGGAATTCCCACTGGCCCTTCGCCACCTCGGCGTTGATGCCTTCGTGGTTGATGCCGGCCGCGAGGCAGAGGTCGAGATGCTCTTCGACGATCTTGCGGGCGACGTCGCCGACGTTCTTGAAGCCGACGCCCGTGTAGTACGGGCCCTGCGGCGCCGGATAGCCGTATTCCGGGAAGCCGAGCGGACGGCCGTCCTTGTAGAAGAAGTACTCCTGCTCGAAGCCGAACCACGCGTCTGGATCGTCCAGGATGGTGGCGCGGGCGTTCGACGGATGCGGGGTCTTGCCGTCCGGCATCATCACTTCGCACATCACCAGCACACCGTTGGTGCGGGCGGCGTCGGGATACACGGCGACCGGCTTCAACACGCAGTCGGAGCTATGGCCTTCGGCCTGCATCGTCGACGAGCCGTCGAAGCCCCAAAGAGGCAGCTGTTCCAGGGTCGGAAAAGAGGAAAATTCCTTGATCTGTGTCTTGCCGCGCAAATTCGGCACCGGCTTGTAGCCGTCGAGCCAGATGTACTCGAGCTTGTATTTCGTCATTGAGCCTCTCTGTCTTATCGAAAGGTGGGAGCCCAGCAATCGAAGGCTCCCCGCTTACCCGGCCACGATCGGCCAGCGCACTCTTAAGCATGGAATGTGCCAAGTCCCGCGACGTCCCGTCGCATGGACGAAGACCGATCGGGGCCGAGCTGCCGGCCGGTTTTGCACGTCAGGGGTGCGGCAAAGCAGCGCGACCGGGATTGCACGGAGCGCATGGCGGAGCGGAGAGCTTGTCGAAAACCCGCTTGATTCCTTGGCATTTGCGGCGACGCGCAAGAGAGGCCGAACAAGCCGTCAGCAGTTACGGGACATTTTCGAAAAGAGTTGGAGCTCTGTCCGCAACCTTTGGTCCAGCCCAAGTGTTGGTCAGATGAACATTGCTGCTGGGGGAGCACATGCAGAAATGCCTGCAAAACGCGCAACATGTGATTTCGTTTTGATCATGTTGCATTCCCTCCGGGCAGCACTGATATCGACGCTGGTAACCACAACGGAACGAGTCGGGCGCAACCTGATGTGTGGCCGATGGAAGGAGAATGAGGAATGGGCACCAATGTGGACGAGGGATCCGCAAGGATCTACCAATTTCCGCGCGGAGGGCGAGCGGGTCTTGCACCTCGCCAATCCGGATCGCCGCCTGAGCGGCCGATCGCGCCGTCGATCCAGCCGACGATCTACAGCGCGAGCTGGTATCATGACGAGGCGATTCAGGAAGCCAAGCCGGTGTGGGACCGCTGATGTCAGACTGTACCGTGACGCCAGCACGCCTTTGCTGAAGGGTCGGACCGACAAGGTTCCGGCCCTTTTTTCTTGCGCCGCTGTCTGCATGTCTCTCGCCGCTGCTGACGGCCGCCGGCGGGCTCGACGTGCCGGGGTCAAACAGGCCGCCGTCGTGACCCGTTTCATGGTCTTCCCTATCCTGTCGAAGGCTACGCATACGCGTCGCGTCGATGAAACGGCGTTTCACATCGAAGCCCGCATCCCCTAGAATGGGTTGATGTCTGCCCATCCGCTCCGCCATCTCGGCCTTCACGGTGCCAGCAATTTCAGAGATCTCGGCGGATATCCCAGCAGGGACGGCCGGCACGTGCGATGGCGGCAGCTGTTTCGGTCGAACCATCTCGGACAGCTGACCGAGCCCGACGTCGCGGTCCTGCGGGAGCTTGGCGTTCGGACGGCGTTCGATTTCCGCGGTCGCAACGAGCGCGCTGCCGGTCTCTGCACCATCGCCGAGATCACCGTGCATTCCGTGCCGATCGAGCCGAGCGTGGTGCCGGCGCTGCGGGCTCTGGCGACACGAGGACAGCTCACAACCGACCATGCCTTGGAGCTGATGCGCGAGTCCTACCGCAACTACGTCCGCAGCTACACGCCGCGCTTCCGCGCGCTATTCCAGCATGTTCTCAATGAGGACGCCCCGTTGGTGATCCATTGCACGGCCGGCAAGGATCGCACCGGTGTGGCCTGCGCGCTGGTCTTGCACGCGCTCGAGGTTCCGGATGACGCCATCTTGGAAGATTACCTGCTCACGAACCAGCTCTATCGTCGCGAGACTGCAGCTCACCCGGATCTTCCCGCTGATGTCGTCCAGACGATCGGGACAGTCCAGGCCTCGTTCCTGGCAGCTGCGTTCGACGCCATGCGTGATGATTTCGGCGACGTCGACACCTACCTGCGCGACGGTCTCGGCATCGACGGCGCGGCACGGAAGACGCTACAGGAGCGCTATCTCACGCTGTGAGCCTGGGCGGCCCGAATACGCTTGAGCGATCAGGCCGCTTCGATATCGGCTGTCTCGGCGGCTTCCATCGCGTCGAGATCGGCAATCACCTCCTCGAATGCGGAAATCGCCTGTTGAACCGCCGCGATCTGCATCAATTCCCAGCCGGTCACCGGACCTGCACGGTTCTGCAAGGCGACCACCAGATCCCGCCGCTGCTCCTTCAGCTGTACCAGCGGCAAACCATGGTCCGGCAGATGTCTCATCATGTCAAAGCTCCAACGCCCCTCAAGCGGCATAGCGACAGGCTAGCGGGCCGCGCTGGCAATCCACTTACGAAAGTCCGGCTAATTTTATCGATCAGGCCAGCGCGCCGGCGCCGTCATGATGGCGCTGGCCAAAACGTCGCTGATCTTCGCGGTGGCGGCTTCGCTCACATGCAAGCGGTCGCCGTGCCCGTCGTCGAGCGCCGACAACGGAATCTGGCCGGCCTCATGCCAGCTCTTCATCAGATTCCAGCGCCTGAAGACATTGACGTCGGCCGCAGACGTGACCTTCTCGATGCGACGCTGAATGTCCTCGGCACGCGCCAGCCTGCTGGGCACCGTCACGATGGCAGCCGTATATTGCAGGTCCATCACGATGGCATCGATGGCCAGCCCCGCCAGCCATCGAAGGCCGACGCGCAGCGCCGCCTCGACGTCATCGGGACTGTAGACCTCGGGCCTGTAGGCGGCGTTGGTGCCGACCTGCCAGATGACGAGCGAGGGCTGCTCCGCAATCACGTCGCATTCGAAACGCGAGAGCTCCTCCGGGGATTCCTGTCCGCCCACACCCCGATTGAGGACGTCGATCAGGCAGCCGAAATTGGTCTTGCGCAGCGACTGCTCGATCCGGGCCGGAAAAGCGACAATTCCGTTGGTGCCGGCGGTGGAAGATGAGCCAAGCGCCACGATCCGGGTCTTGCGCTGCGCATCCAGACTCTGCCTGAACCGTCTGATCGGACGAGGAAAACCGGTGGAAACGTCGGGAAATTCGAGAGAGCCTGTCGCGGTCATGGTCACCTCTGACGAACCACGCTTTCTGATTGCAATTGCATGCCCCGGCCGCCCGGCCATTGCAACTCATCGGCAGGGCCATAGTATAACGAGCGGCGCTGTGGGGCGCGTCAACGGAGACCAGGGACGGAATGAACGGAGCAGTGATTGTCATTACGGGTGCGCAAGGGGCGCTCGGACGCAGCGTGGCCGATCTCGCGCTCGCACGGGGCGCGCATGTGGCCGGGATCGATCATGCCCAGGCCGAAATCCCGGCGAGTGACGACCGCATCGAGCTCGGAGGCGTCGATCTCTCCGACCCCGAGCAGGCAAAGGTCGCGATCGACTCCGTCGCCGCCCACTTCGGCACTCTGGATGCGCTGATCAACATCGCCGGCGCGTTCGCGTTCGAGACGACTGCCGACGGCGACGATTCCGTCTGGGAGACGATGCATGCGCGAAACCTGATGACCGCGCTGCACGCATCGCGCGCGGCGATTCCGCATCTCGTCCGCTCCAGCACGGGCCGCATCGTCAACATCGGCGCCATGGGCGCGCTCCAGGCCAGTGCCGGCATGGGCCCGTATGCGGCCTCCAAGTCGGGAGTGCATCGCCTGACGGAAGCACTCGCGGCCGAATGGAAGGGCAAGATCACCGTCAACGCCGTCCTGCCGTCGACGATCGATACGCCGGCCAACCGCGCCAGCATGCCCAAGGCCGATTTCGACAAATGGGTGACGCCGCAGGAACTCGCGGAGGTCATTCTGTTTCTAGCCAGCGACGCCGCGAGCGGCGTGACCGGCGCGCTGCTACCGGTTGTCGGCCGGGTGTAGCGAAGCCAGCCGTTCACCCCGACTTGGCGCTGACATCACCGGACTCGGCGGGCTAGACTCGCGCGCGCTCTGAGTCGCACACATCGGACGGCCCCTTGGAAACCGCGCTCTACCTTCCCGTCAAACGCTTCCTCGAAAACCTCGGCTTCTCGGTCAAAGGGGAAATCGGCGGTTGCGACGTGGTGGCGCTCAAGGGCGACGACCCGCCGGTGGTCGTCGTCTGCGAGCTGAAGCAGGTCTTCAACCTGGAACTGCTGCTGCAGGCAGTCGATCGGGCCGGTGCCTGTGACGAGGTGTGGGTTGCGGCGAACCTGTCGGCACGCGGCAAGGGCCGCGAAAGCGACTCCCGCTACCGCAATCTGTGCCGCCGGCTCGGCTTCGGCATGCTGGCCGTGACCTCAGCCGGAGACATCGAAGTGCTGGTGCAGCCGCCCACTACGGCGCCGCGCAAGAACCCCAAGAAACGTTCGCGTCTCGTGATCGAGCATCAGCGGCGCAAGGGCGACCCCGTCGCTGGCGGCTCGACCCGTGCTCCCATCATGACGGCCTATCGGCAGCAGGCGCTGGCCTGCGCCTCGGCGCTGTCGGGCGGGCCGAAACGCGTCCGCGACCTCCGAACGGACATTCCGGATGCGCCGAAGATCTTGCAGCGTAACGTCTATGGTTGGTTCGACCGCGCCGAGCGCGGCGTCTACGTCCTCACGAAAGCCGGGCTCGCGGCCTTGCGCCGCTGGCCCCAGGATATCCACATGACGCAGGCAGCGTTGCCCAATCGCGACATGGTGAACGCATAGCTGGGCTGCCCCGCGGAATATATATTGCAATGCAACAATTCTGCTTCTAGGTATCCCGGACGATTCACGAGGCCCCCATGAGCGAAGATTGGAACACCAAGTACGGTCCGCGTCGCGTCAGGCGTGATCCCCCGACACTGGAAGAAGCGATCTTCGCTGCGTCAGGCATCACCGACGACGTGCAGGCTCAGGCCGAGATCGCGTCGGCGCTGATGGGTCTGCCGCTCGAGCAGGTGCTCCCCGAGGTGAAGAAGGCAGTCCGCGTTGCCGCGCGCACCAACACGCGCGTCATCACGGCCGACCAGGGCACGCAGCAGCGTGCCGTCGTGGTCGAGCGCCGCACCGTGCGCCGCTTCAATTTCGACAAGCGCACCGGCACCTGAACGCCGCCCTCCGGGGCGCATCGGCAATGCAATCAAACGAAAAGGCGCGGCAGCGGTGATCGCTGTCGCGCCTTTGTCGTCGCAGCAACGGCTCGGATCAGGCGGCGCGCTTGTCGCCGTACATCCGGGTCACGAGCTTCCAGCAGGCGCGATTGAGGGTGAAGAACGCGCGCGCTGCCGCGATCGGCGCATCGATCACGAGCTTCGCCAGCTCATCCTGGGGCTGCTCGGTCAGATCGATCGTGCCGGTCGATTCGCCGTGACGGAACGCCAGATGCGCACCGAACTTGGCAGCCAGCGCCCGCATCGCATGGTTCTGCGATCCCGTCGTGACGCGGAGCTTGCGATAGCCCTTCCACCGCGCCTCCGAGATCACGCGCTGGAACAGCAGGCTGCCGACCCCGCGACGACGCACGCAAGCCTCCACGCTGAACGCAATCTCCGGAAGCCCGTCCTCGGACTGCTCCGGCGGATGCAGCTCGGCGGCGCCGCGCACCATGCCATTTTCCATGTAGGCGACGACGATCGTGCCATCGGCCGCACAGCGGGCCGCATAGCGTTCGATGAAACTGTCATCGAGGAAGCCGTTGAATCGATCGTGCCGGCTTTCCGCATCGAGCCGCAACAGATGATCGCGCAGCAACGGCAGTTCTTCGTGCTGGCTGAGGGTCCGCACATAGCCGAAGCCCGGCCGGGGACGAAAAGTATCTACCTGTGACACTGCCTGAGACTCCTCTCGAGAGCCCTCGCACACAGACGTCTTTCCCTAGACAGGAGCTATATTGTGCATCGCAACATTCATTGCAAGCCCCGCGCTCTACGGAGAGAACATGCGGCCATGCAAGGATCGCGTGAGTTAACGATTCGTTTGTGTACGAATCATCACAGCACGAGCTGAGTCTGGGTCACGAGTGCGACCAGCCTGCCGTCGTCGGTCTCGATCCGGGTTTGCCACACCTGGGTGCGGCGGCCGCGATGCACGGGCGTGGCGGTTGCCGTCACCACCGTCCCCTCCTTGGCGCCGCCGATGAAGTTGGTCTTGCTCTCGATCGTCGTGGTGCCCTTGGCGTCCTGCGGCAGGTTGATCACGGTTGCGGCCGCGCCGACCGAATCCGCCAGCGCCATGACGGCGCCGCCATGGATGGTGTGATGCAGAGTGCAGAGATCCGGCCGCACCTGCATTTGCGCCACGACGCGATCGGCGCTGGCCTCGGTGAAGGTCACACCCTTCAATTCCGCGAACGGCATCTTCATCGCATTGATCTTGTCGAGTGGCGTCATGCCTTCCCTCCCCCGTTGATCGGACGACCCGTCTTCGCGGGTCAGCGCCGCATCTGGATGCGCCGGGCTTCGAACCCGAAGCAATGACCTGAGAGGTCATTGCTTCGGTCCGATCGTGCCGCCGCTCAGACCTTCTCGATCCCGCACCACTCCGCGATGAACAGCGCCATGGTCTTGGTCACCTGGCGCAGCGAGTCGAGCTCGACATATTCGTTGAAGCCGTGCATGGCGGCGCCGGTCGCGCCGAAGCAGAGGCTGGGGATGTTGTAGTTGAGCCCGTAGAAGCGGGTATCCGTGAGCGCCGTGAAGACGAGATCCTGGACCTCGCCGCCGTAGACGGCGGTGAAGGCCTTGCCGAACGCCGCCTCCGGCTCGGCCGAATTGGTCAACTCGTAGCCTTCGGACAGGAAGCCCGACCACTCGACGACCGGCGGATTGTTGGAGAGAAAACGATGATCACGCGAAGCCGCGGCGACGCAGGCGAGGATCTCGTTCTGGCAATCCTTGACCGACCAGCCCGGCAGGATGGCGATGCGGCAATCGACGTCGCACCAGGCCGGCACGCTCGAGGCCCAGTCGCCGCCTTTGATGATGCCCGGATTGAAGTTGATCGGATGCGTGAGCGTCCTGAAATGACGATCGCTCTTGGCGCGCTCGTTCCAGTCCGCCTCGAGCTTCTCCAGCGCATGGATCAGATGATAGCTCGCCTGGATCGCATTGGCGCCGACGCCGGCCTCGAACACATGCGCCGGAAAGCCGCGCACCTTCAGGCGGAACCAGATCACGCCCACCTGAGAACGCACCATCTTGCCGCTGGTCGGCTCCGGGATGAAGCAGGCATCCGCGCGGTAGCCGCGCTGCAGGGTCGACAGCGCGCCGACGCCGGTGCTCTCCTCCTCGATGACGGATTGGATGTGAATTCGCGCCGTCGGCTTGAAGCCGGCAGCCTTGATGGCATCGAGCGCATAGAGCGCGCCGATGGTACCGGACTTCATGTCGCAGGCGCCGCGGCCATACATCCGACCGTCGCGGATCACCGGCGAGAACGGCGGCGTCTCCCACATGTCGAGCGGACCGGCCGGCACCACGTCGCAATGGCCCTGCAGGATCAGCGATCGCCCGGCCGACGTCGCCGGCCGGTAGGTTCCGACCACGCTGCGTGCTCTCGAGAAGTCGTGCTCGATCGGGCCGTAGCCGCGCATCTCCTTGAGATCGTCGAGATCGATGTGCCAGTCGTCGACCTCGTAGCCGCGCGCGCGCAGGAGATCGCTGAACATGTCCTGGCACGGCCCTTCGGCGCCGCGGGTCGAGGGGATGGCGACGAAGTCGCTCGTGGTCGCAAGCTGCCGGTCGAAGTCGGCATCGACGGCGTCGACGATGCGCTGCGTAATGTCCTGGGTGATCATGCCTGTCGAGGTTCCAATTGCCGATGACTGCAGCAAATCACAATCTCATGCAGAGTTGCACCGGATTCGCCGCTGCTTTCAGAATCGCAAGGCCGCCCGTACATTCGCGCATACGAAAATGACCGCAACATACTTTGGAATTTAACATGTCGGATCACCGCAATATCCTTTATTTCCTCCTCGGCATTCTCAGCGCGGCGATCATCGTGCTCGGCTACAATTTCTATCAGGCCAAGAAGCAGCCGGAGGGTGTCCAGATCAATATCGGGCCAAACGGACTGAAGATCGAAGGAAAGTGATGCGTTCTCAAATCTCCTCGTTCGCGAATGTCGCAGCGCGCCCTCTCGGCGTCCTCGGTGTCCTGCTTTTGGTTGCCGCACCCGCGCAGGCGCAATATGTCGGGCGCGAGCAGGACATCACCGATCTCCGGCTCGGCCAGCGGGTGCTGGTCGATGACGGCACCTGCCCCGCCGGCCAGGTGAAGGAGGTCTCCGGCTCCAAGATGGCTGAAACCGGTATTGTCCGCACCACGAAATGCGTGCCGCGCTTCGGGCCGAAGAAGAAGTAGCTGACCTCGTTCGATGCGGCTCTCGCCGCCGACCTCCGGCGCGTGACCTTCCGCACAGTCCCACAGCCGCGCATCGACGATGCTCCTGCCCGTGGACAAGCGGGGACGCAGCATGTCGATGTCAGCGGTGCAGGATCACGGCTTCTTCGAAGCGGCCGACCGGCCGCAGCCGGTCAAGGCCGATTTCAGCCGTTACGCCCTGCTCGGCTATCTGTCGATCGCGCTGGTGTTCGGCGGCTTCGGCGTGTGGGCGGCCTATGCGCCGCTCGATCGCGCGGCGATCGCACCGGGCACCGTGTCCGTCTCCGGCGATCACAAGGTGGTTCAGCACCGTGAGGGCGGAATCATCAGGGAGATCCTGGCCAAGGAAACTCACGCCGTGCATCGCGGCGACCTGCTGTTTCGGCTGCAGCCGACCGAGGCCCAGGCCAACACCGACCTCCTTCGCAAGCAGATGGACGCGTCGCTGGCCGAGGAGGCGCGCCTGCTCGCCGAGCGCGGAAATGCGCGGATGATCACGTTTCCCGACACGTTGCTCAACCGCCAGAACGTGCCGGAGGCGGCGCTTGCCATCGCCGACCAGCAGCGGCTGTTCGTCGAGCGCCGCAATGGCCTGATCAGCCAGATCAACATCCTCAACTCGCAGATCGCCCAGCAGCAGCAGGAGTTCGCCGGCCGTGACCGCCAGCGCGCCGCGCTCTCCGCGCAGCTCGCGAGCTTCGAGACGCAGATGAACAATGTGCGCCCGGCGGTCGCCGCAGGCTATTATCCGCGCAACAAGTTCCTCGAGCTGGAACGCGAGCGCGCCCGCGTCGAAGGCGATCTCGGCCAGGCGCAGGCCGACGTCGCGCGGCTGACGCAGACGGCCGCGCAGACGCGCCTGCAGATCGATCAGACGCTGCAGAAGTATCTGACCGAAGTCGGCCAGCAGCTCGACGGCACCCGGGCCAAGCTGTCGGACCTGCGCGAGAAGCTGGTCATCGCCGAGGACGTGCTGCGCCGGGTCGACATCCGCGCCGAGCGCGACGGCATCGTCATGAACATGAAAGTCCACACCGTCGGCGCCGTCGTGAAGCCCGGTGATACGCTCGCCGAGATCGTTCCGGTCGGCGAAGGCGTCGACGTGATGGCGCACGTCTCGCCGCGCGACATCGAGAGCGTCGCCATCGGCCAGAGGGCCGAGGTGCGCTTCTCCAATTTCTCCTCGCGCACGACGCCGACGATCTTCGGCAAGGTCTCGAGCGTCTCGGCGGACGCGATGTCGGACGAGGCGACCAAGCAGAGCTACTATTCGGCGCGCGTCGTGATCGACTATTCGACCATCCCGCCCGAGATCGCCGAGAAGATCCTGCCGGGCATGCAGGCCGACGTCATCATCTCCACGGGAGAGCGCACCGTGCTCGAATATCTGGTCGGCCCGCTGCTCAACACGCTCGCCAAGACGTTCCGTGAGAAATGAGCCGAGAACACCTATGCCGACGGCACCGGTGGCGCGCCCGCGACGACAGCAAGGTCGCGCGCACGCCGCACGCCGATGATGTCCAGCTCGCCGCCCTGTTCCGGATCGGCAAGCCTCTCACGTATCGCTCCATCCAGATCAGCAAGGCCGCCTGCTGCCGCCACGCCACCGGACATCGCGAGCTGCCAACCTCTGGTGTCGGCCAATTCAGCTAGAAGCGCCGGCCACTCCGTCCCGAGCCCGAGCACAGCCACCTGCGACGTGCGTCCAAGGGTCAGTTGCCCGACAACGATGTCGCCAAGGTGAGCACCAATCGCCAGCTCGACGGGCCGACCGATCTCCGCGGCGATCTTTTCGTTGACGCGGTCCATGACCACGTCCATGGCGCCGATCGCCTGCAGCGCATCGCGGCAGCCTTGTTCTGCTCCCTGCTCCTCGCCGAAGACGGCGAGCACGCCATTGCCGAGGAAACGATCGATGCGCCCGGAATGGGCTTCGATCGCCCTGCCAATGGCGCCAAAGATCTCGTTCATCATGAACCCGAGGTCGGATGGCAGCCGGTCGCGCGCAATGGCCGCAAGCGGACGGACGCGGACGTGGACCAGGCATACCGCACGGCGCTCGGCGGTAAGGTGGTCGACGAGGGGCGCCCTCTCCGCTTGATCGCCGCCGAGGAGACGCGTGATCGTCAGCGGCGCCGCCGGACGGATCTGGCAGGCCAGGCGCACATTCGCCGGTGCCGCCAAGTCGGCGAGCATGACGCGCTCCGCGTGGCCGGGCGGTGCCAGCGTCTCCGCACCTTCATCAACGCGGACGCGACAAAGACCGCAGCGGGCACGGCCGCCGCAGTCGGATCGCTGCGAAAGATCGTTGCTGCCGATGATCTCCAGCAGCGTCGGACCGACCGCGGCCCGCACCGTCGCACCACCCGTGAAAGCAATGGCGATCTTCGGCGCCGCGAGGGACGCGACGTGACGGAACACGATGAGCGTCACGCCTGCAACGAGCAGCGCGACGACCGCGATCTGCGCCGAAACCTGCAGCAGGGCGATCCACTTTCCGTCGAGTTCGCTCGGCCAATGGGTGACCTGGCGCATCTGCTCGGCCATACCGGGATTGCCGAGCAACGTGGCGACGGCGCGTCCGGACACCACGAACCCCATCAGCGCCGCCATCGGCACCGCGACGGCGAGAACAACCAGCAGCGGCTGGACGAGGCGGTACCAGCTCCGGAATTTCAGCCAATGATGCAGGCCGACGCAGCCGTGGATCCAGACCAGCAGCAGCAGCGCGGTCTGAATCCAGGCCGCCTTGGGCCACAGCAACGCCAGCGCATAGAGGTAGCCATCCTGAACGCCGAACAGCGCATGAGCCATGTGGGTCTCGATGACATGCGGCAGCAACAGCAGCGGGATCGCAAATCCGGTGGCGATCTGAACAAACTCCCACGAGGACAGCCGCCACGTGCCGCGCTGAACCGTCTTGGCGAACGCCAGCACGACATGCGCGAGCAATGCCGCCGACAGCACGATCATTCCCGGCCACGATCGGGTGACGACCAGTCGCCATTCCTGCACCTCGTCCATCGCCTCGAGGCTGAACAGACCCACCGCATGGTTGAAAAAATGCGTCGCGGCGAACGCAAACAGGACGAGGCCGGACATGAGCCGGATGTTCTGGGACGTTACGGCAGGCATGAGCTCACTGTGATTCAGGCAAGCTGCGAAATCTGAGCACGACTGAACCATCCGGTAGCGGCTGCCACCGGCCAACTCAAGCGCCGGCAGATCAGCCTCGAGCTATGTGAGGTCAGTCACGGTCGACGACGGGTGCCCCAGGCGAAGCTCCCCAGCACCATCGCAAGGGGATCCGACATGACGAGCACCACCCGAAGCCCGCTGGGAACCGCGCTCCGCGCCTGCTTTCCCGCGCTCACCGCGACCTTCGTGCTCAGCCTCTTCATCAATGCGAGCATGCTCGCCTCGCCCCTCTATTCCATGCAGGTCTACGACCGCGTCCTCACCAGCCGCAATCTCGGCACGCTGGTCATGCTGACGCTCATCGTCGGTGTCTTCCTGGTGCTGTATGGCGTCCTCGAATTCGCCCGTTCCGGCGTTTTGGCCCGGGCCGGCGTGCAGTTCGAAGGCACGCTGCGCCACCCGCTGTTCGAGACGATGATGAAGGCGGAGCTGTCGCCGCGGCATCGCTTCGGCCAGCAGATCATCCGTGACGCCGAGACCATCCGCGACTGCATCTCCAGCGGCACCGCCGCCATCGCCTGCGATCTGCCGTGGACGCCGGTGTTCGTCGCGCTGTGCTTTCTGCAGCATGCCTATCTCGGCATCCTCTCGCTGCTCGGCGCGATCGTGCTGTTCTCGCTGGCGCTGCTCACCGAATTCTACACGCGCGCCAGCGTCGAGCGCACCAACGCGCTGGCCAACGAGGCCTCGCGTTTCGTCGCGGCGGCGCTGCGCAATGGCGAGGTCGTGCGCGGCCTCGGCATGGGCGACATCGTCATGGACCGCTGGAGCTGCCGGCAGTCGGCGATGGTCGATGCCCACAGCACCCTCGTCGAGCGTGGCGCCGCGATGCATTCCGTCACCAAGTTCGCGCGCATGGCGGTGCAGACCTCGCTGCTGTGCATCGGCGCCTGGCTCGCGATCGAGCAGCAGATCTCGCCCGGCGCGATGATGGCGACGTCGATCATCATGGGCCGCGCGCTGGCCCCGGTCGAGCAGGTCGTCGGGCAGTGGAAGCGCATCATCGCATTCCGCTCGGCCTACCGCAGGCTGGAGGAGCTGTTCCAGGCCTTGCCGGTCACGGCCGCCCCGACCGCGCTGCCGACGCCGCGCGGCGACATCGACGTCGAGAACGCCGTGGTGTGGCCGCCGGCGGCCGGCCGCCCCTCGGTCAAGGGCGTCAGCTTTTCGCTCAAGGCCGGCGAGAGTCTCGCGATCGTCGGCGCCTCCGCCAGCGGCAAGTCGAGCATGGCGCGCGCCATGGCCGGCGTCTGGCCGCTGCGCGAAGGCGTGATCCGCATCGACGGCGCCGCCTACAGCCAATGGGACCCAAACCGGCTCGGCAAGCATATCGGCTACCTGCCGCAGGACATCGAACTGTTCTCGGGGACCGTCGCCGACAACATCGCCCGGCTTGCGAAGGTCGACGAGGCCGCCGTTGTCGCTGCCGCCAAGGCCGCCGGCGCGCATGAGGTGATCCTGCGCCTGCCCAACGGCTACGACACGCCGATTGGTGAAGGCGGCGTGGCATTGTCCGGCGGCATGCGACAGCGCGTCGGCCTCGCCCGCGCGCTCTACGGCAATCCGCGGCTCCTGATCCTCGACGAGCCGAACTCGAACCTCGACGAGGACGGCGAGCGGGCGCTGGCGCAGGCCATGGCCCAGGCGAAGGCCGCCGGCCGAACCGTGATCGTCGTCACGCACCGCCCGCAGCTTCTGGCGCATGTTGACCGCATCATGGTGATGGCCTTCGGCAAGACGCTGGCATTCGGCCCACGCGACGAGGTCATCGCCAAGATGCGCGGCCAGCGTGTCGTCGTCGCCCACGACCGGGCGACGGCCAGCGCCGCGGCCTGAACGAACCCAGTGCAGATCTCACACCGCAAGGAGCCGGCCATGATCAAGTTCACATCGTCTACGAGGACCCTGCAGCTGGCCTTCGCGACCGCCGTCCTGTTGCCGATCTCGGCTTCGGCGGAGACGCCGATGACCGCGCGGCAGATGCTGGCCCACGCGCAAACTCAAGCCCTCAATGTCCCCAGCGATATCAGGAAGCCCGAGCTGGACCGCAGCGAAAAGATCACCAGCGAGGCCGCCTCCGCAGGCAATGCGGCCATCGCCGCCCCGCTTCCGGTGATCGAACCGCCGGCGCCGATCTCGCCGCCAGCCCCGGCGCTCACCGCACTGGCTGCGCCCGTCCCGGCGCCTGAGGCAGCTTCGTCGCAGACGCGTACCAACTCGCTCACGGCCGCCGCCCCCGTTGCTGAAGCTGCCAAGACGTCGAATCCAATGCTCGCGACACCGCCCGTGGCCGCCACCACCGAAACACGCCCGATGGCACCGGCCGCGACGCCGCCCGTCACGGCCGCAGCTTCACCGGCCCTCGTCCCCGCGACCGCTCCCGTTGCCGCGCCGCCCCAGTCCGGCCTGCCGGCCGCGGCGGCCACCCAGACCACGGGGACGCAACCGGCCGCCTCGTCGTCCGCCGAAAAGCCCGCTCCTGCGGGACATCAGCCAACCCGCGCAAGCGCGGCAGCGGCCCGCCCTGCGCCCAAGCCTACTGCGAGATCGTCGAGACACAGCGACGAGGATGCCATCAGTACCCGGATCTCGCGCATCATGCGCCGGCCGGACGTGCAGTCATTGATGTCGCAATATGGCCTGGACTGACGACGAGCACCGCGGACGATGGACGCTGATCGACATCGGTTCAGGCAGCCAATCAGTTGGCCGGATCGAACATGCACTGCAGCGCGGGCTTCGCGATCTTGGTGAACGTGGGACCGATCTCCGCTCGCTTCGGCGCGGGCACCCAATCGGTCTCGATGGTCGGCACGCCGGTCTCACTGATCCCGCGCAGCAGCGCCTCGCGCAAGTCGGCATCCTCCACCATCGCGGCCGCATGGTCATGCAGGCAGGAGCAGACAGCTTCAGGATGCGTCCACCGGTCGAGCATATGAGGCGCACACTGCCGTACGAACTCGCCGCGCAGATCTGGCAATCGGGTCGTCGTCCGCGCCTCGACGAAGGACCAGAAGAGGCACGGCAGCACGGCAAGCGCCGCAGCATCCAGTCGAAAACGCATGGTGGACCGCTGGTGTTTGTTTTTCGTCATGTCATCCACGCAGGCCGCGACGACACGATTCGCATGCCGCGCACGCTTTCATACCCGCTTCACGTTTCAAGCGGCCTGCGGCACGGGCACAAAATGGTTTCATGGGCCCGCCGCTCCGTTTCATCGCAACCCACCCGACGACACAAAATACAATCAAAACGAGAGTGATCTAAAGCGCCACCTGCTTGGCCGAGCCAGCGCGATCCGGGGCGACCGTCAATCTGCCGATGGAGACCTTCTTAACGACCTAGCGTTAACCGTGGCCGGCAGGGAGAACCTCCCAGATCGCTACGGCGACCCAGCAGCGCGGCGCGTTGGGGGACGACGTTGCTCCCTCAGGGTCACCATGGACAGGCGCTTGCACACACCCAAGCCGAAGGTATCTCGCCGCAGCTCGCTGGCTACGCCGATGGCGCAGCAGCGAACCGAGGGCAATGCCGGCTCGACGCCACAGAGCCTGGTCCGGCTGATCGGCTGCCACGATCCTGCCAAGCACAAATTGCCCAGCGAGGTTTTCGGCAGCCGATCGTCCCTTGGCAGGTCCCTTATTGAATGAAATCACCGCACTTCTGGACTGCGCCGTCATCGGATTTGCCCCAAGGCATGATCGGGACGGAGGAGGTCGAGTTCTTCGGTGAGCCCTCGATCAGCCTGTCCGAGTAAACCATGTAGACCAACACGTTGCGCTTGGCGTCGCAGCCACGAACGATCTGCATCTTCTTGAAGAACAGCGACCGCCGCTGCCGGAACATGTCGTCGGCCTGTTCGAGCTTGCGCTTGAACCTGATCGGGCCGATCTGCCGGCATGCGAGCGAGATGTCGGAGACCTCCTCGGCCAGGCCCAGCCAACCGACATAGCCGCCCTTCTGCGGCACCGTGAAGTGGCAGGCAACGCCCTCGACCTCTGGATCATCAACGCCATAGGTCGCGAGCTTGTCATTCGGGCTGAGCAATTTGAACACGGTCGACCGACGGAAGATCAGATCCGGCTCGTCCGCGGCGTATGCTGAGATCACAGGCGAGGACAATCCGATAAGCAGCAGGCAAGCGAGGGTTTTCAGCCACAGATCAAACCGTTTGGTGGCTCTGAACGACATGTCGGTCTCCGTTATACCGCCGATGCTCGGCATACCGCCCATGTAGGGACACAAATGCCTGCAAGGAAGGCGCTCCAGCCCGTGACCTTCCACTACCCGTTTAACGGGATGTGAGGCTTTTCTGCTACGATTGGAACGAAATCACGCAGGGCAGAAGCCCCAAGCTGGTGAACGCAGACTCCGTCTGCGACACTAAAGACCAGATGGTTCTTGAGGATTTGCCGGAATGCTCTGCGTTCGTGCAGCCGCCAGGGGGCGGTTCTATTGTGCAGCAATCGTTTCAGTTCCGCTTGCCATAGCAGCGACCTCACAGGCTGACGCAGCGTCATATTACTACTGGAACGACGCTCAGCCCGTCACCATTGCTCCGACCATACGCCCGGCCATGCCGCGCAAGCCCAAGGCGCGCCACCTCGACAAGCTGACAAAGACCGAGAAGGAGGCTGCCAAGCCGCAAGGACCGGTCACGATCGCGGTGTCGATCAACAAGCAGCAGCTCAAGGTCTACGACGCAAACGGTCTGTTCGCGGAAGCACCGGTCTCGACCGGCATGAAGGGACATTCCACGCCGTTGGGCGTGTTCAGCGTCATTCAGAAGCAGAAATTCCATCGCTCCAACATCTATAGCGGCGCCCCGATGCCGTTCATGCAGCGCATCACCTGGTCGGGCGTCGCGCTCCATGCGGGCGTGCTGCCCGGCTACCCAGCCTCGCATGGCTGCATCCGCATGCCGGCAAGCTTTGCAACCCGCTTCTATGGCTGGACGCGCATGGGATCCCGGGTCCTGGTCACGCCGAGCGAAGTGGCTCCTGCGAGTTTCTCGCATCCGATGCTCGCTGCCCTGAAGGCACCGCAGCCGAGCGCATCGGTGCAACCCGACGCGACTGCGCCGGCAGCGATCAAGTCGGACAAGGGCGCCGCCGTCACCACCGCGATCACAGTCGCGACGACGGATCTGCGCGCCACGATCGGTCATGCCGAGAGCCCGCGCTCCGGCGAAGGATCGCCCGCCGCGTCGCGCCAGGTGCGGACCGCCGATGCCAGCAACGCCAACGGACTCCCTCCGATGGTCTCGGACGCTTCCCCAAGCGCCGAACCATCGCGCTCGCTCCCGATGGAGGTTCAAAGCGATACTGCCGATCTGAAGCCCAGTGTCGCCGAGATCAAGATTGAGCCCGCGACCGCCGACGCAGAGGCAAGGTCTGCCCCCGGCGACGTGGCTCCGGCGAGCGAGCCCACGAATGTTGCGCAGGTGGCCGCTCCGGCTCTCGAGAAGCCGGCTGAGGCATCGGCGAATGCCGAAGCCACCGGTTCGACCGAACTCAAGCCTGCTGAATCCAAGTCGGTAGAGTCCAAGCCTGCCGACGCCCCGATCGCGGAGCAGCCTGCGTCGCCGCCCACACCGGCGGCAGAGGCACCGGCGAAGCCGGTCGATCCCAACGATCTCGCCAGGGATCAGTCGCGTGTTGCCGCACCGGACAAGCCGATTGCGCCCAAGCCCGAATTGAAGCGCAACAGCCAGATCGCGATCTTCATCAGCCGCAAGGATTCGAAGCTGTACGTGCGGCAGAACTTCGCTCCGGTGTTCAACACCCCGATCACCATCGCACCGGGCGACAAGCCGCTCGGCACCCACGTGTTCACCGCGACGGCTGACAAGGCCGATCCGGCGACGATGCGCTGGTCCGTCGTCTCGCTGCCCTCCTCGGCGCGGAGCACCGCGGCGAACGATGGCACTGCCAGGGCGGTCCGGCGGGGTAAGAAGTCCGCGGGCGCCGATGCCGAGCCGAAACAGGTTGTTCAGCTGAGCAGCGCGGCCGAGGCGCTCGATCGCATCACCATTCCCGCCGATGTCATGGCGTGGCTCGGCGAAGCCCTGTCGACCGGAAGTTCGCTGATCGTGTCCGATCAAGGCATCAATCAGGGCGAAACCGGCGAGGGCACCGAGTTCATCCTTTCGCTGCGCTGACGACCGACGACGTCCCTCTTTCCGCCCCACGGCAGGGGTATCCCCGTGCCGGAACGCAGTCTGATCCAGCGCAACGTGGCGGCCGTTGAAGCAGCGGCCGGTCGAGCGCGGGCACATTCATGCTGACGGGGCTGGCTCTGCTCAGGGAGATTCACATGATCGATCGCAGGATGGTTGTTCTCGGCATTGGCGCCTCGTTGTCGGGTGCGACGCTCACGTCGCAGGCTGCTCGTGCCGACAATGCAGCGAGCAAGATGACCGCCTATCGCTTCTCCTTCCCGGCGCTGGCCGGTGAGCCGATTCGGCTCGCCGATTTCGCGGGCAAACCGGTGCTGGTCGTCAACACGGCCTCCCAGTGCGGCTACACCCCGCAGTACACCGGGCTCCAGAAGCTGTGGAGCGAGTTCCATGAGCGCGGGCTGACGATCATCGCCGTGCCGTCCAACGACTTCAACCAGGAGCCTGGGATCGCCGGCGACATCGCCGAGCAGGCCAACAAAGACTATGGCGTGACCTTCCCGATGACCGCAAAAGCGGTGGTCACCGGTTCCAACGCCCACCCATTCTACCGCTGGGCCGCCGAGGCGCGGCCCAAGGAGACGCCGCGCTGGAACTTTCACAAATATCTGATCGGCCGTGACGGCTACATCGCCGACGTGTTTGCCTCCTCGGTTGAGCCGACGGATACGCGGGTCAAGACCGCAGTTGCCCGGCTGCTGGCGAACGGCTGAGCAACACTCGGCAGGAATGCGGCGGAAGCTGGCAACTTCCCCGTGTTTTTGCCTTGTTTCCTTTTGGCGCCACTCCGGCTGCTGGGCTAATATCCCGGCCGGATGACGGAGCGACTCTCGACGCTGGCGCTCCCGTTGCAACAACCCCGAGGAAACACGATGCGGATTGCAGCAGGATTGGTGTTCGCAAGCTCTTTGGCGGCTTCGCTGTTGACGTCTGGCGCGGCCTGGTCCCAGGCGCAGCGCACGGCGGCGGCGCCGACCCCGGCCGCTGCTGCTCCCGCACCGGCCCCTGTTCCCGCCGTCGCCGCCCAGACGCAGCCGCCGCGCGCGCCCTGCATGAACCCCGATGCGCTCGGCGTCGGCCGCACCGTCGAGATCGATACGACCGGAGGTCCGGGATTCGGCTTCGAGCACTTCAAGGACCTCGACTTCCTGAAGGATCACGAGGTCGTGCTGACCTTCGATGACGGTCCGTGGCCGGAGAACACGCCCAGCGTGCTCAAGGCGCTTGCCGACCAGTGCACCACCGGCATCTTCTTCATCATCGGCAAGCATGCGACCTATTATCCGGAGATCCTGAAGCAGGTCTACAATGCCGGCCATACGGTCGGCACGCACACCTGGTCGCATGCGACGCTGACCAACAAGAAGCTGACCGAGGATCAGCGCAAGGAAGAGATCGAACTCGGCATCAGCGCCGTGAAGTGGGCGCTCGGCGGCAATTCCCCGGCGCCGTTCTTCCGCTTCCCGGCATTGCAGCATCCGCCGGAGATCGTGACCTATCTCGGCACCCGCAACATCGGCATCTTCTCCTGCGATCTCGACTCGTTCGACTTCAAGGCGCGCAATGCCCAGGCGGTGATCGACGTCACCTTCAAGAAGCTCGACAAGCTCGGCAAGGGCATCATCCTGATGCACGACTTCCACAAGCATACCGCCGAGGCCCTGCCCGAGATGCTGCGCCGCCTCAAGGCCGGCGGCTACAAGGTGGTCGCGATGCGCGCCAAGGCGCCGGTGCAGTCGCTGCCGCAATATGACGAGCAGCTCGCCAAGGTCGCGAAGCTTCCGACGGTGAGCCAAAGGCCGGTGTCGAGCGTTGTGACGACAGTGTCCGAATGAGACGGGATTCCTTTCGTCAGTGACCAAGCTTCGTATCGAAGGTTACGTGATCGTGTCGGCCGACGGGATGTTGGCCGACGCGAGCAATGCGATGCCGCCCGCCCTGAAATTTCCCGGCGACGCCGCATTCTTTTCCCAGGCTCTCGATGGCGCCGATCTGATCGTCCACGGCCGCAACTCCTATGAGGACCAGCCGAACTCGCCGAAGCGCCGGCGCATCGTCGTGACCGGGAAGGTGGCGGGACTGGCGCCGGATCCGGAAAAGCCGCTCTCCACCCTTTGGAATCCGGCGGGGGCCTCCTTCGAAGCCGCCTGTGAAGCCGCGGGCGTCAGCTCTGGCACGGTGGCGGTGATCGGCGGTCCCGTCGTGTTCGAGATGTTCATGGACCGCTACGACACCTTCTTCCTGTCAATGGCCCCCCACGTCTCCCTGCCCGGCGGCGCACCGTGCTTTCCCGGCGTCGGTCCCGACCGTTCGCCGCAGCAGGTGCTGACGGCCCACGGCTACACGCCCGCCAATCAGCTGATGCTCGATCCTGCCCACGACGTCAGCGTGACCGCCTGGAAACGCACCGCTTAGAGCTCCCTCTAGATGTCTCCATACGCGCTCTGCTCGGGCGCTTTCGGACCCTTGCCATAGCCGAAGATCATGAACAGCGCGCCGATGATCGACAGGTTCTTCAGCGCGTCGATCAGGGTCTTGGCGTTGTCGGGCGGGGCCTGGTTCCAGAAGTCATGGAAGTAGAAGATGGTCGCGCCGACGAACACGATCATCAGAGCCGCGAAGAAACGTCCGAGAAGGTTGAGCGCGATCATCACGCCGGCGAGCACCTCGAACGCGCCGGCCGCGATCGCCAGGATCTGCGGCATCGGCATCTTGGCAGCGGCCTCGAGCTGCGCCGCATAGGGCGCGAGCATCGTGGGAATCGTGACCTTGGCGGCGATGAGATCGGCGGTGGCGGGAATGCCGAACAGCTTGGTCGCGCCCGTGTAGATGAAGATCACGGCGAACAGAACGCGCCCGAATGTAATGAAACCCGGCATTCTCGCCCTCACGGATCAACTTCAAACGATGTGTCGCCGGCCCACCGGGCCGGATATGTGACGTCGCGAACGCTTTTCAACAATAAAGGCGGGCGGAATACGACCGAAACCGGACGAATTCCGCCACACTTCGATCACGCCAGCAGCGTCACGCGAACAGCGTCGGCTGCGCCCTCCCCGCCCGTTCCTGGGCTTCGACCGCGGCCACCGCTGTCATGTTGAGAATGCCGCGCGCCGTCACCGACGGCGTCAGGATATGCGCGGGCCGCGCCGGACCGATCAGGATCGGCCCCACCGGCACCGCATCCGCCAGCACCTTGATCATCTGATAGGCGACGTTGGCGGCGTCGAGATTCGGCATGATCAGGACGTTGGCCGAGCCTTCGAGATCCGAATGCGGCAAAATCGCCTTGCGCGCGGTCGCCGACAGCGCGGTGTCGCCCTGCATCTCGCCGTCGGCCTCGAGGTCGGGACGATGCTGCTTCAGCAATGCCGTCGCCTGCCGCATCTTGCGCGACGAATCCGTGTCGTAGCCGCCGAAATCCGAGTGCGAGACGAAGGCGATCTTCGGCTTGATGTTGAAACGCGTGACGTGGTTGGCCGCCAGCGAGGCCATCTCTGCGAGTTCCTCGGCGGTGGGATCCGGCCGCACCTGGGTGTCGCCGATGAAATAGGCGCCCTTGCTGGTGATGGTGAGCGCCAGCGCCGCGTAGTCGCTGACCCCCGGCATGAAGCCGATGATCTCACGGACGTGGCGCAGATGGCTCATATAGCGTCCCTCGACGCCGCAGATCATCGCATCCGCCTCGCCCCTGACGACAGCGAGCGCCGCAATCACGGTGGCATTCGTGCGCACCACCGTGCGCGCCGCATCCGGCGTCACGCCGCGCCGTCCCGCGACCTCGATATAGCTCTGCACATAGGAGCGGTAGCGCGGATCGTCCTCGGGGTTGATCAGGTCGAAATCACGCCCGGCCTTGATCGACAGGCCGAAGCGCTTGATGCGGGCCTCGACCACGGAAGGACGGCCGACCAGGATCGGCCTCGCCAGCTTCTCCTCCAGTACCACCTGGGTGGCGCGCAACACGCGCTCGTCCTCGCCCTCGGCATAGATCACGCGGACCGGCTGCGTCTTTGCCTTGGCGAACACCGGCTTCATCACCAGGCCGGAGCGGAACGCGAAACGCTCCAGCAGCGCAGTGTACTCGTCGAAATTGGTGATCGGCCGCGTGGCGACGCCGGACTCCATCGCCGCCCTCGCCACCGCCGGCGCAATGCGCAGGATCAGGCGCGGATCGAATGGCGAGGGGATCAACGAGCCCGGACCAAAGCCCTGGGTCTCGCCGGTATCGAAGCCGCGGGACACCGCGTCCGACGGCGGGTCCTGGGCGAGCTGCGCGATCGCATCGACCGCGGCCTGCTTCATCGCCTCGTTGATCGCGGTGGCGCCGACGTCGAGCGCGCCGCGGAAGATGAACGGGAAGCAGAGCACGTTGTTGACTTGGTTCGGGAAGTCCGAACGCCCCGTGCAGATCATCGCGTCCGGCCGTGCCGCGCGCGCCTCCTCCGGCATGATCTCGGGGTTGGGATTGGCGAGCGCCATGATCAGCGGCTTCTCGGCCATCTGCTTGAGCAGCTCCGGCTTCAGCACGCCGCCGGCGGACAGCCCGAGGAAGATGTCCGCGCCGCCGATCACCTCGGCCAGGGTCCGCTTGTCGGTCTTCTGCGCATAGACCGCCTTCCAGGGATCCATCAGCGTGTTGCGGCCCTCATGGACGACACCGTCGATGTCGCAGACCCAGATGTTCTTGCACTGCGCGCCCATCGACACCAGCAGGTTGAGGCAGGCGATGGCAGCGGCGCCCGCGCCGGAGGTCACGATCTTGACCTCGGAGAGCTGCTTGCCCGCCAGGGACAGCGCATTCTTGATCGCGGCGCCGACGATGATCGCGGTGCCGTGCTGGTCGTCATGGAAGACCGGGATCTTCATGCGCTCCTTGAGCCGCGCCTCGATCTCGAAGCATTCCGGTCCCTTGATGTCCTCGAGGTTGATGCCGCCGAAGGTCGGCTCCAGCGCCGCGACCGTCTCGACCACCCGGTCGATCGTGTCGGCCGCAATCTCGATGTCGAACACGTCGATCCCGGCGAATTTCTTGAACAGGACCGCCTTGCCCTCCATCACCGGCTTGGAGGCCAGCGGGCCAATATTGCCGAGCCCGAGCACGGCGGTCCCGTTGGAGACGACGGCCACCAGGTTGGCCCGCGCGGTCAGTGAGGCGGCCTCGGCCGGGTTGCCGGCGATCTCGGTGCACGCAGCGGCAACGCCGGGAGAATAGGCCAGCGCCAGGTCGCGCTGGTTGGCGAGCGGCTTGGTGGCCTGGATCTCCAGCTTGCCGGGCCGCGGCAGGCGGTGATAGGCCAGGGCTGCGGAACGAAGATCTTCAGAATAGGACGACGACATACGTGCTCCAGCGTTTCCGACCCGGATTTTTGGTCTCTTGAGTCTCGGTCAGACGTCGGTTTTTCCGGCCGGTGGAAGCGCATGTGATGCACGTTGGGCGGCTTTCATGCAACATCCGAAACCATGCTCGCCGGCATCCCGGGCCAGCGATTCCCCAGTTCGCAGAAGCACATCCCTACTCCATCGATTTCATTGAGACCATCACCACTTGCTGCCTAAGCCTTGGGCGGAGCACATCAAATGACCCGTATCCTGATCGGAATTGTCACGGCCGTCGCGCTGGCCGTCGCCGCCTTCGTCGGCGTGCCCTGGTACGCCCAGGGCCGCGCCGAGCGCGAGGTCGAGGCAAGCTTTGCCCAGATCCGACAGAGCGGCGCCACGGCAACCCATGGCAAGGTCGCGTTCGACCTGTGGAGCCGCAAGTTGACAATCGCCGATGTCAAGCTCGAGTCGGCCACGCAGCCGCCGGCCAGCGTCACGTTCGGCACCATCACCGCGACCGGGCTGAGCCAGCATGATTCCGAGCATGTCACGGCCGCCAGCATCGAGATCAGCGACATCGCCATGGCCGGCCAGATCGCCGGCCCCTCGCCGCTCCGCCTGAACTACAAGCTGCCGCAACTGGTGGTGAGGGATTACGCCGGCCCCGCGCGGCTCGCCGCGATCCCGGCCGGTGCGGGTGCGCTCGAGACCGCCCGCGCCCTCGCCCAACAGCTCGCCACCATCAGCGCCACCTCGGCCACGGTGCCGCGGGTCACCGGCACCATGGAAGGCGGCCCCTCGGTCGGGCCGACCGAGTTCGGCTATTCCGGGCTGGTGGTGGACGACATCAAGGACGGTCGAATCGGCAACTACAAGATCCAGGAGGTCACCTTCAGCACGGCGGCGCAACCGCCGAACGGCAAGGTCGAGACGGTGCGCGGCCGCATGCTCGACATCGTGACCAAGGACATCGACGTCAACGCCATCGCCGGCCTGTTCGCGGCCGAGTCCACCAAGGACGATCGTGCCATTCGCCTGAGCGGCTCCGCCGGGATGGGCCTCTACGAGATCACGTCCGATCTCGGCATGCGCATCCACATCGACAGCCTGACGATGGACGAGTTCGGCGTGCGGCCGTCGCGCATCCAGCTTCCGGCGCTGGTCGCCGCCCTGACGCCGACCTCGCCGCGAACGAGCGCCATGACGCCCGACCTCATCGACAAGGTCGCCAGCATCTATGATGGCGTCCTGTTCAAGAACGTCGAGGTCAAAGGCCTGGCGGTCGAGACGCCCGACGGCCCGGTCAAGGTCGCGCTGACGCGGTTCGACCTCGACGACGGCAAGGGCGACGTCGCGTTCGAGGGCTTCGACGGACGGACCCCGAACGGCCCCGTCAAGCTCGGCCGCTTCGCGGTCAAGCGCTTCGACATGGGCGGCCTGCTGCGCCACACCGCCAAATTCGCCGTCCCCGGGGCCAAGCCCGGTGCGGCCGAAGCCATGGCGCTGTTCAAGCTGATCGGCGGCATCGAGCTGAAGGGGCTGACGACCTCCTACAAGGCGAGCACCAAGCCGGTCCAGATCGACAATTTCAGCCTCGACTGGGGCCAGTTCGTCGGTCCCATCCCGACCCAGGCGCACCTGGTGGCCAAGATGGCCGGTCCGCTGGATGCGTCCAATCCGGCCTTGCTGCCGCTCCTCATCGCCGGCATCGACACCGCCGCGTTCGACGCCGATCTCGGCCTCGGCTGGACCGAGAGCTCGGGCGCGTTCGCGCTCCAGCCGTTCAAGCTCGAGGTCAGCAACCTCATCGCGGCCTCCGCCAATGTCTCGCTGTCGCAGGTGCCGCGCGACGTCTTCACCATCGACCTGCAGCAGGCGACCACCGCGGCGGCGCAGATCGAAGCCAGCGGACTGGAATTGACCTTGCACGATCTCGGCGCGGTCGACCTGCTCGTCGCCAACTACGCGCGCGGTCATGCGATCACGCGCGATGCCGCGCGCAAGGCGCTGGTCGATAGCATCAAGGCGATCGGCGCCCAGGTCGCGGCCGACAACATCGATGTCGCCGGTGCGGTCGACGCCATCGGCCGTTTCGTCCAGACCCCGCGCCAGACCCTCACGCTGAAGCTCTCGCCGCGCGCCAAGGTCCCGGCCCTGCAGCTCGCCCAGCTCATCGCCATCGACCCACCAAGCGCGCTGGCGCAATTCAAGATCGAGGCCCAGACCACGCCGTGATGTCTTTCCTGATCTAGAGAGAGAGAGAGAGAAGAGAGTCCGCCCTCCTCTCCTCCGTCATTCCGGGGCGCGCACAGCGCGAGCCCGGAATCCATACTCCCGACAATGATTGGCGAAGGAGTCGACGGTGCAGGCATCTCGATCCTTCTCGCACGGTCGTGGTTATGGATTCCGGGCTCGCGCTGCGCGCGCCCGGAATGACTCGCTGAGGGAGCGTGCTCGTAACCGCCGATGCTGCGCACTGGGACTCGCGCTACGCCATCGATGAACACGGCAAGTCCCCTTCACCCCAAGACGCGCGTCCTCAATCCCGCGGCGCGATCGCCCGAGTTTGTCCGGTCGTTCGGCCCTCTCATCCGAAGAGGGCGCAGGGAATGCCGGGTGCTGGCCGCAACCCATGGCCCGCCTGCGGAAAAAATGCAGGCGGCAGGTACCACAGGTGCTGCCGATCATCCGGCATTCCCTGCGCGATGGGCTTTTCGGCTGCTTCGCGCTCTCCTCGGGGACCGGCTTGTTTGCCCCCGTCATCCGCGCGATGCCCGAAGGCATCGACGCGAACTTGACACCAGCATCGGGGTGTCAGGACCACGCGACTTGACCGTCTGCACCGTGCCGTTCGTCGACGCGCACTATCAGCACGTTGCGAACACGGTGCAGCCACCGCCTCCCCGCCTCACGCCTCGTGACGACCGCGAACCGTCCCTCTTCATCGAGGCGGGATGGCCGGAAATGTGAAGGTGATTTGCCCGACGGTGCAAGGGGCAAAGCTGCGGCAAACTAACACGACGGGCAATTAGCGCATGGCGGAGTTGCCGGGATTGCCTGTCGGGCAGAGTGCAACGTAGCTACTGCGATCATGTGAGAACCGTGAGAGATGTCGACGCGTATCGCAAGATGTAGGGCTTATGGGCCGGCCTCCCCGCCGAATGCCGTGATCCAAAGAACGCAACATAACAATCGTAGCCGCCGATCTCTTCCTCCAGCCAACAGTGCACCGACGACGCCATATTCCGGGACACCATCCTCGACACCATCATAACGGACCGCCGTTCCCGGCAACAGATATCTGTCAGGAGTAGATTGATTGCTGGACATGCGAACTTGTTCTTCCCCAATGCCGTCGTCCAGGCGAACCCGGCCGGGCTTGCACCAAACGGGCTCCATACTCACGGGATTTGTTTGGAGGGCGCGCACTCGTCGCTCAAACCTTTCCTCACAAACCCGCTGAGGTGATGGGTCCTGGGTCGGCACCGCGCTGTCGCGCGGCACGGCTTGCACAGCACGACAGCGGAGGCAGGCCCCTACAGCCGTCTCTCGAAAAACGCCGCCCCCTGTCTGAGTCCGCTTTGCCACGTCCGAAGGATTGCCCTACACATCTCCTCACCCAACAAAGAAATCCGATGCCCGACGTCCCGACCTTCCTTCTATTCCTCTCCGCCGCCCTCGTCATCGCGCTCACGCCCGGCCCCGGTATCTTCTACATCGTGGCGCGCACGCTGGCCGGCGGGCGAAGCGAGGGACTGGCCTCTAGCGTCGGCCTCGGGCTCGGTGGCCTCGTGCACGTGGTCGCCGGTGCGCTCGGGCTGTCGGCGCTGGTGATGGCGAGCGCGGAGGCGTTCACGGTGCTGAAGATCGCGGGCGCGTTCTATCTGATCTGGCTCGGCATGAAGACGTGGCGGGAGGCTCGGGCCGCCCAGCCGGCCGACGTGACGACGACAGGCAGCCGGCGCGCGTTTCGCGAGGGCATCATCGTCGAGGCGCTCAATCCGAAGACGGCGGCGTTCTTCCTCGCCTTCATCCCGCAATTCGTCGATCCCGCCGGCGACGTCGCCGCGCAGTTCGTCGTGCTTGGGCTGATCTCGGTGACGCTCAACACCAGCGTCGACCTGGTCGTGACGTTCTGGGCCGCCAAGGCGCGGCATCGTCTCGCCCGGCGGCCAAGCCTCGTGACGCGGATGCGGCAGGCGTCTGGCGCCGTCATGTGCAGCCTTGGCGGCGCGCTGTTGTTGGCGCGGCGCACGAGCTGACGACCAGACTGGCGCCAAGTCGTCACGTTCATACGCACATTTGCGCGGCGTGCCGGCAGCGCCATGCCGGCGCACACGAGCCGATGCTGCTTTGCGACCACCCCCGCTGAGCTAGTCGCGATAGCGGCAGAACTCGTCGCCATTTTCGTATTCGTAGCAGATCTTGACGCGCCGGTAGGGCCGTTCGCTATCGAAACTGCGCGCGCGACGATCCATATCGTCATCATCGCGTTGCATTCGCGCGTTTCGACCCGTGGTGCGATGGTCCATGTCCTGGTCCATCATGCGGCCCATGCGGTGCTGGCGCATCCGATCCATGTCCATGCGATCCATGCCCATCCGGTCGTCGTCGCGCTGTTGTGTCGTCCAGTCGCGGTTCACCCGCGTGTCCTCGGCCCTCTGGCGCTCGCGTTCACGGGCCTGGTCCGACTGCTGGGGCGTGCGTTCCGGCTGCACGGGAACGGCCTGGGTCTGGCTGGTTCCCGGCGTGCTGTCGGCCTGCTGGGCCCATGCGCCTGCGGGGAGGAGACAAGAGGATAGTAACACGACGGTCGCTGCTGCTGGAACGCGCATGGTTCATCCTCCAAGGGAATGCTGTCTAACCGCGCGGGTCAGCGTTGGTTCAAACGACATCGCCTGTTTTGGTGCTGCGCCGCACAGATGACAGATGACAGCCGGACGCGGAAGCGATCTGGGGGTGCCGAGCCGGGACGGTCGCCGGCTGCTCTCTGGCGTCAGCCCGAGATCAGGTCGTGGTTGATTCCACGCCGGCGCCAATATCGCGCACGCAGCCGCGGTGCGATCTGCCAGGAGACAATGGCTGACAGCACCACGCTCAGGGCAATCATGACCGGCATTGCGAGCATCGCGTGATTGCTGAGCGGCGTGAGAAGAATCGTCAGAACTCCCGCACCGAACAGCACGGCCTGAACCATCATGAAGACCATCGCCGAAATCTGTGTTCGCATGGACATTGCGGTCGCTCACGGTTGTTGCGCCTGCAAGTCAATGAAGCATCCGTCGAACAGTTCCGGCATGATCTCGAGGTCGGATCCGGGTCGCCCGGCCGCCCGCAAGCCGGCCGGGGGACGTTGTTTGCACTGCGGCGTTGACGGGGGGACGACAAGTTCGGCTGCGTCCCCCCCGCCCGTCATTCCAGCTCGATCGCCTGGTAGGTGCCGGTCTCGTCGAGTGCGGTGCCCCAGATCTTGTGCGAGGCCTGGTGCTCAGCGCGTCCGAACGACAGCTTGCTGCCAAGGCCGAGGTCGATGCTCTGCATCGACTCCAGCGTGTCGACCAGCCGCTCGGTCTCGAGCGGCGTCGTCTGCTTCAGGGCCTGGATCAGGATGCTTGCCGAGATGAAGCCTTCGAGCGAGGTGTAATCCGGCGCTTCGCCGGGGAAGTACTTTTCCAGCGCGGTCTTATAGTCGAGCACCAGGCTCGAATAGCCGGCGACCGAGGGAACGCCCTGCGTGACGATGACGCCGTTGGTGTATTTCGAGCCGAGCAGCTTCAGCTCGGCGGCGAGCGACGACGATCCGACCGCCGAGATGTTGGCATAGATCAGCCCTGGAACCGCCTCGTGGGTCTTCTCGATGAATTTCGCCGCCGCGCGGTCGGTCGCGATCATGATCACGGCCTTGATCGGCGGCTTGGTCTGCGCCTTCAGCTTGCCGACGGCCTCGTCGACGTCGAGCGTGCCGCGCGGGAAACCATAGCGGATGATCGGATCGGTGATGCCGTTCGCGCGGAACGCCTTGGCGACACCGTTGGCGCCGTCGTCGCCATAGGCGTCGTTCTGCGCGAATACGGCGATCTGCCTCGCCGGGATGCGCTTGACCTTCATCAGATAGCGCACGATCGCGGCGGTCTCTTCGGCGTAGCTCGCACGATAGTTGAAGACGTAGCGGTCGGGCGGATCGCGGCGGACGACGGCGGAGCCGCTGTAGGGCGCAAAGAACAGCGCCCGGCGCTCCAGCGCGTAGGGAATCGCCACCGCGTTGTTGGCAGTGCCCATGTTGCCGATATAGCCGAACACCTGATCCTTCTCGTACAGCTGTGTCATGGCGCCGAGCGTCCGCGTGGGATCATAGCCATCGTCGGCAGCGATCAGCCTCAGCTTGCGGCCGTTGATGCCACCGGCATCATTGGCGCGGGCGAACGCGGTCTCGATGCCGAGTTTCATCTGGCGCGCGGACTCCTTGCGGACTCCGGAGAACGGGATGACGGTGCCGAACCGGATCTCGGTGTCGCTGACGCCGTGCGGAAGCGGAGGCGGCAGGTTGGCCGTGGGCTGCGTCGACGCGGCCGCGGTCGACGGCGCCAGCGCGAAGGACAGCGAGGGAGCCGCCGACTGCTGCTGGCTGAGTGACCGCTCAAGCTCTGCCAACTGGCGCTCTGCGGTCTGACAGTTCACCTGCGAGGACGCGACCCGGCCGCGACCCTCGGCGATATAGCTGTTGAAGGTGCGGATGAGCCCATCGCGCTCGCCGCCGTTCGAAGAGCCCTGGCGGATCACTTCGCTGAATTGATCGATGATGGTCTGGACGCGCCCCTGGGCGATCTCACGGCACGTCGCGGCCTGGCCGACGACCGGTCCGACGCGGGCGGCGAGATCACGAACGACATCGGGGGAAATGGGGACAGCAGAGGCGGCAGGGACGAAGAGGCAAGTTCCGAGCAGGAGCGCACACCAGCGAACGGTCATTTTGAACTATCCGTCTTCTTGTGATTGGTTGGCTATGTTCACTACATGAGTCAGACAGGCTTCCTATTAAGGACAGGTTGCATGACACCGCAACCGCCATTCGACTGATCGGTGCCGGCTGGAACTCATAGCGGCCCACACCGCTCGATCGCGTTACGCGCCTCGTCGCGCAAGGTGCCGAACTAACAAGCGGCACGAACGATTAGTTCTCAGAATCAACGGTTTGCCGTAGGGGCACGATGACCGCTCTGGCCGGCCGCTCGACCACGTCAGCGCGATGCTCCCGATGCGTCCGGCGCTGCCTGGACGCGACCGGAGACCCGGATGAAGTTGTTCGCAGTCTTAACCAGCATTAACGCGAGAACATCAAATGCAGAGCGACGCCTTTAAGGCCGGGTCATCTTGCGCCGCAGTCTCGAGTCACCGGCGACGACATGCCGCAGCTCAGCATCCGATAACGACGAGGTGAGACTGAATTGACGGGAGAAGCGTCCTGACCCGCCGGCCCATCGCTGGCTCGCTGCCGATTTTGGCGATAGCAGCAGATCGCAGCTCATAACAGTGGGAAGAGGTTCGTGATGCCATGGAAGAATACGACGATGGAGTTCGGTGCGATCGCCAAGCTCTTCCACTGGACCGGCGCCGCGGCCTTCATCGCGGCCTATGCCGTCGTGTACTATGTCATCTGGTTCATGGACGACACTTCCCCGGAAGCATTGCCCGTGCTCAACGTCCATTGGGTGCTGGGCATGATCGTCGGCCTGTCCGTCCTGCCTCGCCTGCTGTGGCGGCTCGTCAACGTTCAGCCCGATCAGCCGCATGCATCAGATGCCGAGGCGTGGCTCGCGCACGCAGCGCATTGGGGATTGTACGTGCTGCTGATCCTGATGCCGCTGACCGGCTATATCGGCACCGATGCCGCCACCGACTTCGGAGCGTTCGCGCTGCCGAACTTCCGTGAGACGGCGCTGTTCGGCTGGATCGAGACGCGCTGGGGGATCACCTGGGAGGCGTTCGAGCCGCCGGTCGACGCAATCCACCATGTCGTCGGCAAATGGATCGCGTGGATCGTGGTGGCCCTTCACGTCGCGGCCGCGCTGTTTCATCACGTCGTCCGCCGCGACGGCGTCCTGACACGGATGCTGCCGGGCCGTTCGGCCGCGTGAACGATGCGCGACCCGTGACGACCGCTCTGCGATCCCCACACGATCGTCATTGCGAGGAGCCGCAGGCGACGAAGCAATCCAGAGTCCTCGTGCCACCCTGGATTGCTTCGCTGCGCTCGCAATGACAAAGATTCGTGCATCACCCTCAGTCCGCCGAACTACTTGTTCGGCAAGTTGGTCCTGATGTGCAGCTCGCGGAGTTGCTTCGTGCTGGCCTCCGACGGCGCGCCCATCAGCAGGTCCATGGCCTGCTGGTTCATCGGGAACAGCGAGATCTCGCGCAGGTTCGTGGTGCCACAGAGCAGCATCACGATGCGGTCGACGCCGGCGGCCATGCCGCCATGCGGCGGGGCGCCATACTGGAAGGCGCGGTACATGCCGCCGAAGCGGTCGACCACCTCCTGCTCGCCGTAACCTGCGATCTCGAACGCCTTCACCATCGCCGCCGGCTTGTGGTTGCGGATGCCGCCGGAGGCGATCTCGTAGCCGTTGCAGGTGATGTCGTACTGGAACGCCTTGATGGTCAGCGGATCCTGCGTCTGCAGCGCCTCCAGGCCGCCCTGCGGCATGGAGAACGGGTTGTGCGAGAAGTCGACCTTCTTGTCGTCCTCGTTGTACTCGTACATCGGGAAGTCGACGATCCAGGCCAGCTTGAACTGATCCTTGTCGGACAGGTTCAGCTCATCGGCGACCTTGTTGCGGGCGAGGCCTGCGAACTTCCAGAACTTGTCGGGATCGCCGGCGACGAAGAAGGCGGCGTCGCCCTCCTTGGTGCCGAGCTGGCTGCGAATCGCAGCCGTGCGCTCCGGACCGATGTTGTTCGCCAGGGGACCTGCGCCCTCGCCGCCCTCGCGCCACATGATGTAGCCGAGGCCGGGCTGGCCCTCGCCCTGCGCCCACGAGTTCATGCGGTCGCAGAACGCGCGGCTGCCGCCGGATGGCGCCGGGATCGCCCAGACCTGGTTCTTGGGGTCCTCGAGCATGCGCGCGAACACCTTGAAGCCGGAGCCGCGGAAGTGCTCGGAGACGTCGGCCATCTCGATCGGGTTGCGCAGGTCGGGCTTGTCGGAGCCGTATTTGCGGATCGCCTCGGCGAACGGGATGCGCGGCCAGCCCTTGGTCACCGGCTTGCCCTTGGCGAAATCCTCGAACACGCCGGTGATGACCGGCTCCATCGCCGCGAACACATCCTCCTGCTCGACGAAGCTCATCTCGACGTCGAGCTGGTAGAACTCGCCGGGCAGGCGGTCGGCGCGCGGGTCCTCGTCGCGGAAGCACGGCGCGATCTGGAAGTAGCGGTCGAAGCCCGACATCATCAGCAGCTGCTTGTACTGCTGCGGCGCCTGCGGCAGCGCGTAGAACTTGCCGGGATGGATGCGCGACGGCACCAGGAAGTCGCGCGCGCCCTCCGGCGACGACGCGGTCAGGATCGGGGTCTGGAATTCGAAGAAGCCCTGCTCCTTCATGCGCCGGCGCATCGAATCGATGATCGCGCCGCGCGTCATGATGTTCTGGTGCAGCTTCTCGCGGCGCAGATCGAGGAAGCGGTATTTCAGCCGGATGTCCTCCGGGTACTCCTGCTCGCCGAACACCGGCAGCGGCAGCTCGTCCGCGGGGCCGAGCACCTCGATGTCGGAGACGTAGAGCTCGATCTTGCCGGTCGGCAGATCGTCATTGTCGGTGCTCTTGTTGTCGGCGCCGGCCGGGCGGCGGCGCACTTTGCCCTCCATGCGCACGACCCATTCCGAGCGCAGCTTCTCGGCCAGGCTGAACGCCGGCGAGTCCGGATCGACGACGCATTGGGTGATGCCGTAATGGTCGCGCAGGTCGACGAACAGCACGCCGCCATGGTCGCGGATGCGATGGCACCAGCCGGACAGCCGGACCGTCTCTCCGATGTTGCTCTCGCGGAGCGCGCCGCAGGTGTGGGTCCGGTAGCGATGCATGGTCGTCCTGAATGGTCGTCGTGAGGAGAAGGAAATCGGCGCAGCCCTTAAAGGCGCGCTCCGAATGCGCGCAGGGTTTAGCCGAGCCGCCCCGGCGCGGCAACCGCAGGAACGGGCCTTTTCGGCTTCGCGCCGGAAAAGGCCGCCCGCCCTGGGCCTCACTGCAACGTCGGCGCCGATGCCGAATTGAGCTGGCGCTGAAACGCTCATCCGATGGCCGTTTGGGCTCGAAAAACGGCCGCCCCGCGCCTATCTTGGAGCCATGACCGTGCATTTCCCCTTCCAGAACTCCTACGCCACGCTGCCGGACAATTTCTTTGCCCGGGTGGCGCCGACCCCCGTCGCAGCGCCTCGTCTGATCAAGCTGAACCGGCCTCTCGCCGCGGAGCTGGGGCTGAACCCGGCCGAGCTGGAGACGCCGGAGGGCGCCGAGATCCTGGCCGGCAAGACCGTGCCCGAGGGCGCCGAGCCGATCGCGATGGCCTATGCCGGCCACCAGTTCGGGCATTTCGTGCCGCAGCTCGGCGACGGCCGGGCGGTCCTGCTCGGCGAGGTCGTCGACCGCAACGGCGTCCGCCGCGACATCCAGCTGAAGGGCTCCGGCCCGACGCCATTTTCGCGCCGCGGCGATGGCCGCGCGGCGCTGGGGCCGGTCTTGCGCGAATACATCGTCAGCGAGGCGATGGCGGCCCTGGGCATTCCGACGACGCGCTCGCTGGCTGCGGTCGTGACCGGCGAGCAGGTCTATCGCGGCACCGCCCTGCCCGGCGCGGTTCTGACCCGTGTCGCCACCAGCCACATCCGGGTCGGCACGTTCCAGTATTTCGCCGCGCGCCAGGACACTGACGCCGTGCGCCGGCTCGCCGACCACGTCATCCACCGGCACTATCCGGATCTCGCCGGTACCGAGCGCCCCTACCACGCCCTGCTGGTTGCCGTGATCGCCCGCCAGGCCAAGCTGATCGCCGAGTGGCTGCTGGTCGGCTTCATCCATGGCGTCATGAACACCGACAATACCTCGGTGTCCGGCGAAACCATCGACTACGGCCCCTGCGCCTTCATGGACACCTACGATCCCAAGCAGGTGTTCTCCTCGATCGACGAGTTCGGCCGCTACGCCTTCGCGAACCAGCCGCGCATCGCGATGTGGAACCTGACCCGGCTTGCCGAGTGCCTGTTGCCGCTATTCGGCGACGACAAGGACCAGGCGATCAAGGAGGCCGAGGCTGCGCTCGACGGCTTCGCCACCCAGTTTACGGACGCGCACCAGGCGGGCCTGCGCCGCAAGCTCGGCCTGGCCACGCAGCGCGAGGGCGACCAGCCGCTGGCGCAGGCATTGTTCGACGCGATGGCGGCGGCCCGAGCCGATTTCACGCTGACGTTCCGCCGTCTCAGCGACGCCGCCGGCAGCGGCGATCTCAGCGAGGTCCGCGTCCTGTTCGAGGATCCCACCGGCTTCGACGAGTGGGCCCAGCGCTGGCGCCAGCGCCTGGCGGAGGAACCGCAGACGGCGGCGGAGCGGAGCGCGGCCATGCGCAAGGTCAATCCCGCCTTCATCCCGCGCAACCACCGCATCGAGGCGGTGATCACGGCAGCGGTCGAGAACGACGACTACGCGCCGTTCGAGGAGCTGCATGCGGTGCTGGCCCGGCCCTATGACGACCAGCCGGACCGGGCTGATTATGCCGATCCGCCGCAGCCGGAGGAGCAGGTGTTGCAGACCTTCTGCGGCACCTGACACGCGGTCTTAACCTCGCGTCCACCATCGCCCTGACAGCGCCCGGGCCCTTAAGAAACGATCAACGCAGCCCCGACAAGTTGAACCAACAAGTCGGGGAGGTCTGAGACGTGGACGCGCTGGTGTTCGAATTCATGGGTCTGGCGATGATCGCCTTGTGCCTGATCGTGCTCGCGGTGCCCTCGGCGCGCCGGCCTGCGGGCCGCGTCCGGCATCGCTGACCGGCGCCGGACGCGCCCTATCATCAACCATAGAGCGATCAGCTCGCGTCGCGGTGCTTGCGTTCGGGGCGGATTGGGCCGACAAGCGGACACGAATTCGTCCCGTACCCTTTGCCGACACCCTTGACTTGTCAGCGTTTTCGGACGACGGCGTAAGAGCCTCGTCATGGATCGTTCATGGACTTGATCACCACCACCGCGGACCTCGCAGCCGCCTGCGCCCGCCTCGCCCGCCACCCGGTCGTCACCGTCGATACCGAGTTCCTGCGGGAAACCACCTACTATCCCCTGCTCTGCGTCGTGCAGATGGCGAGCCCGGACGAGGCCGTGGTGATCGATGCGCTGGCCGAGGGCCTCGATCTCAAAGCCTTCTTCGAGCTGATGGCGAACGAGAAGGTCCTCAAGGTCTTCCACGCCGCCCGCCAGGACATCGAGATCATCTGGCACCGCGCCGGCATCGTGCCGCATCCGATCTTCGACACCCAGGTCGCCGCGATGGTGCTGGGGTATGGCGACAGCATCGCCTATGACCAACTGGTCGAACGCATCACCGGCCATCGCCCCGACAAGACCCACCGCTTCACCGACTGGTCGCGCCGGCCGCTGACCAAGGAGCAGGCGCACTACGCCGAGGCCGACGTCACCCATCTGCGCGACGTGTTCGCCGCGCTCGATGCCGATCTGAAGAAGCGCGGGCGCAGTGACTGGGTCAGCGAGGAGATGGAGATCCTGACCTCGCCGAAGACCTACGACTTCCACCCCGAGCGCGCCTGGGAGCGGCTGAAGACCCGCGTCCGCAAGCCGAAGGAATTGGCCGTGTTGATCGAGGTCGCGGCCTGGCGCGAGCAGGAGGCGCAGAGCCGCGACGTGCCGCGCAGCCGCGTGATGAAGGACGACGCGGTCGGCGACATCGCCACCCATGCCCCGACAACGATCGAGAAGCTCGGCAATCTGCGCTCGCTGCCCAAGGGCTTCGAGCGCTCCAAATGGGGCTCCGACATCGTTGCCGCCGTGCAGCGCGGCCTGGCGCGCGATCTCGCCGCCCTGCCCAAGCTGGAAAAGCCGCGCAACAACTCCAACGGTGCTGCGATCGTCGAGCTGCTCAAGGTCCTGCTGCGCATGACCTCGGAACGCCACGCCGTGGCGAGCAAGGTCATCGCCACCGTCGACGATCTCGAGCAGATCGCCGCCGATGACAATGCCGACGTTGCTGCGCTGCAGGGCTGGCGCCGCGAGCTGTTCGGCGAGGCCGCGCTCGCGCTAAAGCACGGCAAGCTCGCACTCGCCATCGAGAAGGGCCGCGTCGTCCGGGTCGACCGGGCCTGATCGGCGTCGCAGCGGCTCTGGCCGGCTGCGTCTTCCCGAGTCTGCCAAGTTGATTGCAGCAGGCGGCACGGGTGGTCATGATGCCGCCCATCATTCGGCGCTGGTCTGCCCCCTCAACTCCGCCTCGATTGTCTGGGACACCTCAACCAGAGCCATCGAAAGGATGTAGGCGCTGGTCGGCAGATTGAGCTGGCGCGCCTTTGCGATGGCTGCCCGGAGGCTGCTCGCCAGCTCTTTGAGCTCTTCCTCTCGGGTCATGTCGTGGTCTCGGTCCTGGAGCTGCCGCGTGAGCAAAGACGATTGCGAACCGCCGGAACAGAGGCTGCTGCGGCTGCTCAGCGAGAATCCGGTCGACCTGCACGTCGTCGAGGCCCTTCGCCTCGTCGTCGCGTTCAACAAGATCAGCGATCCGGCCGATCGCCGTATGATTATCGATCTGGCCGAACGACTCGCCTCAGGATGATACCGCCAATAGCCGCCGCGGTCACACCGCGAGCCGGCCGCCGGCGCCGATAAGCTCGGCGCTGTCGAGGACGCCGGCAAAATTGCCGATCACCTTGGTTACAACCAGCTTGTACAACGCGGCGTCGCCGGCGCAGGCCTGCCGGCAGGCGACGGCGTCTCCGATCACCTGATAGCGGTGACTGCGGTGAAAGCCGTCCACCACCGTCGAGAGGATCGTCTCGTCCAGCGAGAAGCCGAGCAGCACGCAGCGCATGCTGCGCATGTTCGCCATGTACTCGGCGAACCGGGCCGAGCTATAGGCCGAGGGCAGTGGATGCTCGAACGCGAGCTCCCCCGGCGTTGGCTTGAAGTCCGGAAGCCAGTTCGTCAGGTTGGAGGCCGGGTTGAACCAGGCTGCCTGTGCGATCCGCTTGAGATGGACGACCGGCCACAGGTTGTCGCGCCAGAGCGCGATCAACTGCCGGCACAGCGCCATGACGACGTCGCCATCGGCGATCAGATGCCTGCGTCCCTCGGCGAGATATTCGCACTGCAGATCGGCGCAGACGAGAACAGGCGGATCCGCCTCGGTGGCACCGAACAGATCTCGGCCCGTCATCACGGTCTCGCTGCGGCGAAGTCGTGCAAGGGCGACGATGCCGGCCGGCCGGCCGAGAGATCGAGCACACCCGGCCGATCCCAGTCGCCTTCCGGACGAATGATCATGTAGGGATCGCTGTCGAGCGTGATCGCATCGTCGCACGGCTCGAGGTCCAGCACCATCTCCGTGTAGGAGAAGTCGGAGAATGTAAGCTTGCGATTATGGCCGAGCGGCTTGGCGCCGAAATGCGCCCAGAAATCGACGAGACGATCCTGCGCGTGGCCATAGGCCTTCTTGAAGCCCTTTCGCCTGCAATAGTCGAGAGCCTCGCGAACCAGCTTGAACGACAGCCGCGAACGCCGGTACTGATGGCGCACCGCCAGCCGCTCGACCTTGGCGAAGTCGCCGAAGAAGCGCACGCGTACGCATCCCGCCGGCTCCTTGCCGACGAAACCGAGGAAGTGGGCTGCAACCAGATCGTTGCCGTCGAACTCCTCCTCCATGGGACAATCCTGCTCGGTCAGGTAGACCGCCGAGCGGATCGCGGTAACGAGCATGAGGTCATTCGGATCGCGCGCGATGCGCACCGTGATCGCGCGGGGATTTGTCTTTGCCGCCCTGGCCGAACTAATGCTGTGCATCCGCAATGCTCCCTTGTTCGAAACCCTTCATCGACTGGATCGAAGGCGCGATCATCTCGGGCATCCGGTTCCACGGCCGCTGATACCACCAGAGATCGGGCTGAAAGCTCGGCACCGGCGTGAAGCCGAGCGCGCCGAGAAACGCGCGCCCTTCCGGACTCGATGGTTGCGCATAGTAATCGGCGGCGCGAAATCTCGCGCCTTGCAGCGCCTGCGCGACATTGCCGAGACCGATCGCTCCTCGCCCTTGCGCGACGAGCGCCCAGACATAGATGGCGGCTACGTCTTCGTCCGGCCGCGCCAGAAATCTGCGCGGCGGATCATTCAAATTGAACTCATCCAGGAGCAACGCATCGAGGCCTGAGCAGTTGAGATAGAGGAAGGCGATGCCGCCGAGCAGGTTCCTGCCGCGGTAGAGCGCGAAGATCGAGTCCGGATCGTGCCGCAAGAACTCCGCAAGCTCGTGTTCTGAGGCACGAACGCCCGGTATTTCCCGGCGTGCGAGCGCCGTGAGCTCGCCGAGCCGATCGGGCGTGACCGCCTGAGCCGCGACCCGATCCGTCCGCGGCAGCGCGTCGAGCTGATGTCGCAGCGTGAATTCTGTGCTTCCGCGGTGAGGGTTCTGCATCTATGTTTCCAGCTTGGCTTTGATGACGTCATCATACTTGTCGGAGCTGGAGTGTATGCGGCAACATTTGCATCGGGGTGCTGCATCCACGCAGCGCAGGAAGTCTGACGAAACGCTTAACCCCTCATGGGAGGATTTGAGAGCATTTCTGCTCTGTACGCGTCACCGCAGCTTCCGAAACGCGGCGGATGTTCTCGGACTGACCGGCACAACCCTGATGCGCAAGATCGACCGGCTCGAGGAAGAGCTCGGATGCAAGCTCTTCATCCGTGATCAATCCGGCTTGTCGCTCAGCGACGAGGGACGATCGTTGCTGTTCGACGTCGAGCAGATGGAGCGGCTGAGCTTCAACATCTTCCGGCGCGCTTCGCTGTCGACCGACACTCAGGGGTCGGTGCGCGTCGCCGTGACCGAAGGCCCCGGCAATTTCTGGATCCTGCCGCGACTGATCGATTTCCAGAAGACCTATCGCAGGATCACCGTCGATCTGAGCTGCGCGATGCAGCAGGCCGACGTGTCGCGGCTGGAGGCTGACATCTCGATCCAGTTCGAACGGCCGACCAACCCTGACGTGATCGTTGCAAAGCTCGGCCGTCTGCACATCTACGGCTTCGTGTCGGAAGCCTATCGCGACGCGCATGGACTGCCGACATCGCTGGCGGAGCTCAAGGATCATCGCATCATCAAGCAGCACGGCGTGCAGCTCGACGAGACCGGCTATGCGCGCATCCTCGGCTTGGAGTCCCTCGAAGGCATCGTCGGCATCTCAACCAATTCGAGCGTTGCCGTGCTTTACGCGGTCGAGCGCGGCGCCGGCATCGGCTTTCTGCCGACCTCGGCGGTCGCGCTCGGGGCGCCGCTCGTTCCTGTCGATCTCGGCATCAACTACCACATGGATCTGTGGCTGACCTATCACAAGGAGTTTCGCAACTCCGACCGGCACAAGGTCGTCATCGACTGGTTGAAGCGCATCTTCGATCCGAAGGTCCATGCCTGCTTCCGGGACGAGTTCATCCATCCGCTGAATCTCGTGCCGCTGATGGCGCCCGCGCGGGATGTCGTCGGCTTCAACGGCTACGTCGCGCCGAAACCCGTATGAGGAGCTACCATTTGAACTCGACGCCGAGCGTGCCCTGATGCGATTGCAGCAGCGAGCGAAGCTTCGCATCGTAGTTGAGATAGAGGCGTGCCGTTCGATTCAGGGATAGCGACAGTGCCGCGCCGGCGTCGGCGCCGTAGCGGCCCTCGCCAAGGCCCTGCAGCGTGATGCTCTGCGGACCGAGGCTGACGGTCACCGCGCCGAGATTCTGGCTGAAATTGTCGACCAGCTTGCCATAGGCCGAGACGTCGAGGATCTTGCCGTCGACGATGAAGTAGCGGCCGAACTCGGCGCCGACGAGAACGCGGGCGCGCTCCAGCGAGGTACCGCTGACCGACAGCGGATCGAGCCCGCCCGCCTCCTGGAATGCCGCCGTCGTGGCGCGCGTGTATTCGAAGGCAAGCTTCGGAACGATCCGGCTCTCACCGATGCTCCAGTAGTAGTCAAGCTCGCTCAGCACGCCCGTGATGTGGGCGCCGTAGACCGACGTCGCCGTACCGAGGCTGGTGTCGCGCCGCGCACTGATCCCGCCGAAGCCATGGACGACCGCGATCGCCCAGGTCCAGGGTCCCTGGTCGACCGAGGCGTTGAACCCGAACTGTGTGAGATCGAGCGTCGCCGCTTGCAGCGCCAACGGCACATCGACCCAGGTCCGGCTCTGGTCGACGGATAGTCCGACATTCACGCCCGGCACGAGACGCATGCCGATACCGGCGACGCCGCCCCAAGTCGTCCTCTTGTCGCCGGCGAAGTCGCCTTGCGCATTGCTGCGGACGGTTACGCCATACATCTCGCCCCAGGTCCGGAACCGAGGCTGTTCCGAAGCCTCCGGCGCGCCGCCGCCGCCGGGATTGCTCCGCGGCAGCCGGGTGACGCCCTGTGTGGCCTGAGTACCGAGGCGTTCGAGGAAGCTCGAGCCGAGATCGAGCACGGTTCGGCCGGCCGAGCGTTCGGAACTGATCGCGCCCGGTGCAGGACTGGGCAGCGGGCTCGGCGTTGGTGTCGGGCTTGCGGCGATGCTCGGCATGCTGGCCTGCGCGGCGCACGGCGAAGAAGCGGCGGCCAAACCGAGCCCGCCGATGAGCAGCATCGCCCCGCATGCGCCGCTGCGCATTCGCCAACCCAGCCTGGCCTGAGACGCCCCGCGCATCGATGCCCCGTTCGCCGCCCGCTCAAATTCGCTTCAATATTGCAGCGATGTTCTGCCCGCAGTTCCCGATCGCGGTCAATGAGGATTGCCATGCCGCGGCTGCCCTGCAAGGATTTGTGGTTCCAGCGCCACAAGCCACGCAGTCGCAGCAGCCGGCGACGCGACGCCGCGACGCGTTCTCATCAGTCCGCCAAACTTGATATCGGCGGAAAATCGTGTTGCAATCTCCCGTACAATCGGATTGGCCGTTCGACTGTGCGTTTCGCGACTTCGGAAATTGAGCAGATCCCGGGAAGCCCGTTTGTGGCGTGGCACGCGCGAGCGTGGCCGCGTCTTATTTTTTTCGTCTAGACGAGGAGACAGCGATGCCGACCTACAAGGGCAGCGTGAAGTGGTTCAACCCGACCAAGGGATATGGCTTCATCAAACCGGCTGGCGGAGACAAGGACGTGTTCGTCCACATCTCGGCGGTGGAGCGTGCTGGACTGACCACGCTCAACGAGAACCAGACGATCGAATATGATCTGGTGGAGAGCCGCGGCAAGACGTCGGCAGAGAACCTGAAGCTCTCGTGAGCATCGTCCCGGCGGAGGGCGCCACAGCGCGGGTCCGTAAACCAACTCACGAGCTCCGCGTCACGCGCGCTCGCCGCGGATGATCAGACTTCGTCAGCCTTGATGTGCCCCGGCCCCGCCGGGGATTTTTTTCGTCCGGCGACAGCTACCGGACGACGGGCCAGATCAGCGCGTGATCGCCCTGCTCCACGGACGACGTCCGGCAGAGATCGCCTTCGAGCCGCACTAGGCCCTTGGCCAGCAGCTTCAGCGCCTCAGGATAGATGCGATGCTCGACGCCGAGAATGCGCGTCGACAGCGTGTCCGGCGTATCGTCGTCCCTGACCACCACCGCGCCCTGCATCACGATCGGACCAGCATCCGTCTCCGGAATGACGAAATGCACGGTGGCGCCTGACAGCTTGACGCCGGCACGCAGCGCCTGGCCATGCGGATCAAGGCCGGGGAACGACGGCAGCAGCGACGGATGAATGTTCAGCATCCTGCCATACCAGCGCTGCACGAACTCCGCCGTGAACAGGCGCATGAATCCGGCCAGGCAGATGATCTCGATGCCGCGTGCATCGAGCGCCTGCTGCAGTCTGGCTTCGAACCCTGCGCGGTCCTTGCCGAACGGCTTGCTCTCGATGATTTCGATCGCGACGCCGCTTTCCTGCGCTTTCTGCAGTCCGGCCGCATCGGCTCGGTTGGAGATCACGATGGCGACCTCGGCCGGAAAATCCGGCTGCGACGCCGCGTGGATCAGCGCGGCCATGTTCGACCCACGGCCCGAGATCAGGATGGCGACGCGGCGCTTCATCGGCTCACCCGTCTCACAGAGCCAGATCGAGGGCGCCGGTGTAGATCACCCGCTCGTCGCCTGTCGCAGCAACGACCTCGCCGAGCCGTGCGACGTGCTCGCCATTCGCGGTGAACACCTCGATGACGGCATCGACGGCCTCGGCCTTGACGATCGCGATCATGCCGATCCCGCAATTGAAGGTGCGCAAGAGCTCGCGCTCTGCAATGCCACCCTGCTCCGCCAGCCATTTGAAGACCGGCGGCACCGGCAGGCCCGTCAGGTCAATCGAGACGCCGAGATGCTTCGGCAGCACGCGCGGAATGTTGTCGGTGAAGCCGCCGCCCGTGATGTGTGCGAGCCCCTTGACCGCACCGGTCTCGCGGATGGCGCGAAGGCACGATTTCACATAGAGCCGGGTCGGCGTCAGCAGCGCCGCGCCGAGGGTCAGGACCGGCGCGAACGGGGCCGGCGCATCGAAGCCGAGGCCGGACTGGGCGACGATCTTGCGCACCAGCGAATAGCCGTTGGAGTGGACGCCGGAGGATGCGAGCCCCAGCACCACGTCACCGGCCGCGATGTCGGGAGACGGCAGCAGCGTCCCACGTTCCGCCGCGCCGACCGCGAAACCGGCAAGATCGTAGTCGCCGTCCTTGTAGAGGCCCGGCATTTCCGCGGTCTCGCCGCCGATCAGCGCGCAGCCGGATTCCCGGCAGCCTTCGGCGACACCGGCGACGATCGAAGCCGTCGCCTCCGGGTCGAGCTTGCCGCAGGCAAAGTAGTCGAGGAAGAACAGCGGCTCGGCGCCCTGCACGACGAGATCGTTGACCGACATGGCGACCAGGTCGATGCCGATGCCGCCATGCAGCCCGGTCTCGATCGCGATCTTCACCTTGGTGCCGACGCCGTCGGTCGCCGCGACCAGCACCGGATCCTTGAATCCGGCGGCCTTGAGGTCGAACAAGCCGCCAAAGCCGCCGATCTCGGCATCCGCGCCGGCGCGGGCGGTTGCGCGCACCATGGGCTTGATCAGATCGACCAGACGGTTTCCGGCATCGATATCGACGCCCGAATCTGCATAAGTGAGCCCGTTCTTGCGCTCGGTCATGGTAAAAACCCCTAATCTGGCCGCTGGTTACGTCGGAATCCGGCCGCGCGCAATGGCTCGCAAGGGGCTCGTCCCCATACTATCTAGGAACGGACCGGTTCGCCCTGTTTCGGAATCGGATTGTCTTTTGATCGAGTCGTCGTCGGGACCCGCTGCGTGACCATTCCCCACAGTATCCCCAATCTGATCACGCTGGGTCGAATCCTGCTGGTTCCGATCGTCGTCTGGGCCATTGCGGCCGGCCAGATGGAGATCGCATTTCTGGTCTTCGTGGTCGCGGGGGTGAGCGACGCCGTGGACGGCTTCCTGGCCAAGCGCTTCAACCTGCGGTCCGAGTTGGGAGCGCTGCTCGATCCTCTCGCCGACAAGGCGCTGCTGGTCTCGATCTTCGTCACGCTTGGCATCTGGGGCGCGATCCCGCGCTGGATCGTGATCCTGGTGGTCTCGCGCGACATCATGATCGTCTCGGCGGTGATCGTGTCCTGGCTGTTCGACCGGCCGGTCGCGATGAAGCCATTGATGGTGTCCAAGCTGAACACGGTCGCCCAGGTGGGATTCGCGGCGCTCGTGCTGGCCTCGCTCAGCTTCGGCTTCGAGCCCCAGCCCTACGATGTGGTGCTGATGGTGCTGGTCACCGTCTTTACCCTCGTGTCGGTCGGGCTGTATCTCGTCGACTGGGTGCGCCACATGAGCACCATCGAGGTCCGGTGATCCTCCGCGGAGAGCCCGTCCCGACCTCACGCACCACACGATACGGAGCAATTCGATCTTGGCCGGCCATATCCCCCCTCGTCAGCTGGCCTTCGCGCTGCCGCATGCGGAGAGCCTGACGCGGGACAATTTCTTCGAAGGTCCAGGCAACGCGGCCGGGCTCGCTCTGGTCGACGCCTGGCCGGAATGGCCGGCGCGGACCATGTTCCTGGTCGGCCCCGACGGCTCTGGCAAGAGTCACCTCGCCGCGATCTGGGCCGAGCGGGCTGGCGCCCGATCCCTGTCCGCGCATGCCCTCGAGGCGAGCGTGGTCCCTGGGGCACTCGCCACCGGCGCGCTGGTGCTGGAGGATCTGACGGCAACCGATCTCGACGAGCGGGCGCTGTTTCACCTGCTGAACCTGGCCCGCCAGGACGAGGCTTTCGTGCTGATCACGGCGCGCGAGGCCCCGGCGGCCCTGCCCATCGCCCTGGCCGATCTGAGGTCGCGGCTGCGCGCCGTCCCGGTCGTCACGCTGCTGCCGCCCGACGACCAGCTGTTCCGCGCCTTGATCGTCAAGCTGGCCGCGGACCGGCAACTGGCGATCGACGAGACCGTGGTCAGCTATCTCGCAAGCCACATCGAACGGTCCTACGCGGCCGCCCGCCAGACCATCGCGCTGCTGGACAACGAGTCCCTGCGGCTCGGACGGCCGGTCACCCGGGCGCTGGCGGCGGAGCTGCTCCGCCCGCTGTGACCCGCGGCCATCTTGACGGCGGACGGGGACGGAACCCCAATGGTGCCGGCAACGTCATCCCCTGGTTACCCAGATTGGGCTACGGTCGACCGTTCGCGACTGGTTCGCGACTGGATGGATATGGATCGAATTCCGATGGATACCGAGCAAGTTACTGAAATCTCAGAGAAAGAACCGGTCGCCGCGCCGTCCATCGAGATTGCCTCGAGCCCCGAGCGATTCATCAATCGGGAATTGTCCTGGCTTCACTTCAACCGCCGCGTTCTGGAGGAATCGGTCAATCCGCGGCATCCCGCCCTGGAGCGGGTGCGCTTTCTGTCGATTTCCGCCAACAACCTTGATGAATTCTTCATGGTGCGCGTCGCCGGCATCCGCGCCCAGGTCCGCGAGGGCATCGCCGAGCGCAGCCCCGACGGGCTGACGCCGACCGAGCAGCTGAAGCTGATCAACGAGACGGTGTCGCAGCTCGCGATCGACCAGCAGGCGATCTGGCGCGACCTGCGCAAGTTTCTCGGCGAGCTCGGCATCGTGCTCGTCGACGGTCAGGACGTCACCAAGAGCGAGCGCGCCTGGATCGAGGACCACTTCCTCGCCAACATCTTCCCGCTGCTGACGCCACTCGCGATCGATCCGGCGCATCCGTTCCCGTTCATCCCGAGCCTCGGCTTCACAGTGGCGCTGCAGCTGATCCGCTCCGCCGACGGGCGCCCGATGAACGCCCTGATCCGCATGCCCGGCAAGATCGACCGCTTCATCCGCTTCCCCGGCTCCAAGGATGGCGTGATCCGCCTGATCACCCTGGAACAGGCGACCGGCCTGTTCATCGGCCGGCTGTTTCCGGGCTACACCGTGAAGGGCCAGGGCGCCTTCCGGATCATCCGCGACAGCGAGATCGAGATCGAGGAAGAGGCCGAAGACCTGGTGCGGCTGTTCGAAACCGCGCTGAAGCGGCGCCGTCGCGGCTCGGTGATCCGGCTCGAAATCGAGGCCAACATGCCGGAGGAGCTGCGCCGCTTCGTGCAGAATGCGCTCTCGACCACCGATGACGAGGTGTTCCTGGTCGACGGCGTGCTGGCGATGAACGAGCTGTCGCAACTGACGCGCGTCGACCGGCCCGACCTCGAATTCGCGCCCTATGTGCCGCGCCATCCCGAGCGTGTCCGCGACCATGGCGGCGACATCTTCGCCGCCATCCGGCAGAAGGACCTGATCGTCCATCACCCCTACGAGTCGTTCGACGTCGTCGTGCAGTTCCTGCAGCAGGCGGCGCGCGACCCGGACGTCGTCGCGATCAAGCAGACGCTGTACCGCACCTCCAACAACTCCCCGATCGTGCGCACGCTGGTGGAAGCTGCCGAAGCCGGCAAGTCGGTGACAGCGCTGGTCGAGCTCAAGGCGCGTTTCGACGAGGAGGCCAACATCCGCTGGGCCCGCGATCTGGAGCGCGCCGGCGTGCAGGTCGTCTACGGCTTTCTGGAGCTGAAGACGCATGCCAAGCTGTCGATGGTCGTGCGCCGCGAGGGCGGCAGCCTCACCACCTATGTCCACACCGGCACCGGCAACTATCATCCGGTAACGGCGCGCATCTACACCGACCTGTCCTACTTCACATCGGACCCGGTGATCGGCCGCGACGTCACGCGGGTGTTCAACTACATCACCGGCTATGCCGAGCCGATCGACATCGAGAAGATGGCGGTGTCGCCGCTCACGCTTCGCAAGCGCATGATCGAGCACATCCACGGCGAGACCAGCTTCGCCCGCCAGGGCAAGCCGGCCGTGATCTGGATGAAGATGAACTCGCTGGTCGATCCAGACATCATCGACGCGCTGTATGAGGCCTCGCAGGCCGGCGTCTCGATCGAGCTGATCGTGCGCGGCATCTGCTGCCTGCGTCCCGGCCTCCCCGGACTGTCGGAGAACATTCGCGTCAAATCGGTGATCGGCCGCTTCCTCGAGCATGGCCGCATCTACTGCTTTGGTATGGGTCAGGGCCTGCCGAGCGCCAAGGCCGCCGTCTACATCTCCTCGGCCGACATGATGCCGCGCAATCTCGACCGCCGCGTCGAGGTGCTGTGCCCGCTTCAGAACCCCACCGTCCATCAGCAGGTCCTGGAACAGATCATGGTCGCGAACCTGAAGGATACCGAGCAGAGCTGGCAATTGTTGCCGGACGGGTCGTCAACGCGTATGAAGGCCGCGAAGGGCGAGGAGCCGTTCAACCTGCACAATTACTTCATGACGAATCCGAGTCTGTCCGGCCGTGGAAAGTCGCTCAAGGAATCATCGCCGCGCCGGCTCACGCGCCGGAATGAACGCCCTCCTTCATAGGGGCTGTCTGCACCGGGGCCTTCTGCAACGGGACATGCCGTGGTGAAGCGGCCCGGCACGAGGGCCGCGAGCGTCGGTGTCATCGACATCGGCTCGAATTCGGTCCGTCTCGTCGTCTACCAGGCGATGGAACGCAGTCTCGTCACCGTGTTCAACGAGAAGGCGCTGTGCGGGCTCGGTCGCGAGGTCCAGACCACCGGCCTGCTCGCGGCCGATGCCGTCGACAAGGCGCTGACCGCGCTGAAGCGCTTCCGCGCGTTGTGCAAGGTGCAGCGGGTGGGGCAAGTGCATGCCATCGCGACCGCCGCCTGCCGCGATGCTTCGAACGGCGCTGATTTCATCGCCAAGGCCGAGAAGATCTGCGGCGTCCCGATCCAGATCCTCACCGGACCCGAAGAGGCGCGCTATTCGGCGCTCGGTGTCATTTCCGGCATTCACAAGCCCGACGGCATCGTCGGTGATCTCGGCGGCGGCTCACTTGAGCTGATCGACGTGCGCGGGCACCAGGTCCGCAGCGGCGTTACCCTGCCGCTCGGCAGCCTGGCGCTGCAGGATCTCGCCGAGAAATCGCTGAAGAAGGCGCAGCGGATCGCGAGCGAGGCGCTGACCGACCTACCGCAACTGCTGGCCGGCCAGAACCGCACCTTCTATGCGGTCGGCGGCACCTGGCGCGCGCTGGCGCGCATCCACATCATCCAGAGCGGCTATCCGCTCGGGGTGATGCACGGCTATGCGATTCCGGCGGCCGATGCGCTGGCCTTCGTGCGCCGGCTGCGTCGTCTCGTCGCCGCCGACATGCTGGCCGACATCGAAGCGATCGCCGAGGCGCGGCGCCCGCTGCTTGCCTATGCTGCGCTGGTGCTCGAGCACATCATCCGCGTCGCCAGGCCGACGACCGTCGTGTTCTCGACCTTCGGCGTGCGCGAGGGCCTGCTCTACTCCAAGCTTCCAGACGCCGAGCGCGCCAAGGACGGGCTGCTATGCGCGGCGCAGGGCCTCAACGAGCTGTTGTCGCGCTCGGCCCAGCATGCCCGCGAGCTGATCGACTGGACCGACCGCCTGTTCCGCGTGATGCACATCCGCGAGACCGAGGACGAGCGCCGGCTGCGGCACGCCGCCTGCCTGTTGTCCGACATCGGCTGGCGCATGCATCCGGACCATCGCGGCGAGCAGACCTACGGCATCGTTCTGAACGGCAATTTCGGCTCGATCAACCACGAGGGCCGCATCTTCGTCGCGCTGTCCGTGTTCTTCCGCTACGAGGGCCTGCGCGACGAGGCGGCGGCGCCTGCCCTCACCGAGCAGCTGAGCCCGGCCCAGATCGATCGTGCGCGCCTGCTCGGCACCGCGTTTCGCGTCGCGCATCTGATCTCGGCGGCGCGGCCCGGCGTGCTGCCCGCAACGCATTTCCGCACCCAGGACCGCAAGCTGATGCTGGTGTTCGAGCACCAGATGGTCGACCTCGTCGCCGACCGCGTCGGCGGACGCTTCAAGCAGCTCGCGCGCCTCGTCGGCCGCTCCGGCTCGATCGTGCGCAGCTAGATCCGGATCAGGACCGCCGAGCGCCGACCGAAATTGCGATCATGCGCCTGGCGATGACGCCATAGACCTTGCGCCAGGCCTGCTCGACCTCATCATTCCAATGCGGACCAAGTCCTTTGGCGAGGCTCCACAATAGTGCTTCGCCGACCACCGGATAGTGCTCAGGCCGGACTCCATAGCGCGCATGATTGCGGCCGAGGATGTCGGTGCTCGACAACAGACCAGTCGTCTGATCGAGGCTGCCGACGAGGACCGCCAGGGTCGCGATGAAGTCCCGTTTCAGCACGTCCATGTCGGCTGGAAACATCGCCCGACATTCCGGCGCGAGCTCGAAGACGCGGTCATAGAACGTCGTCGTCATCTGTGTAGCATTGGCAAATACCAAGTCGAACGACGACTTGACGTGCGCAATCTCATCTGCAGTCAGCATGCGCAAGTCCAATTCGAAACAATTCCAATCATGGCCCGATCAGTGGAGCTCGACGTGGTGGTGTCGCGGCGGCGCGAACGGGTTCAAGATTATAAGAAACAGAGGACCGCGCCCTGCGGTACTTGTCAAAGGCGCGGCACCGTGCCGCAGCACTGTGGATTGGTTTGCGATCCTGCCGCCAAGATGGCTGACCGACTCAGTGATCGGAGACGGTAACGGCAACAAACACGACGGCCATCGTGCTTCTCACAGGCCATCGGAGGACGCCGACACGCCAGCCGCCGACCGGCGCCAAGGCCGACTGATCCGTTGGATCGCGCAGACGGCCGCCGATGCGAATGGCGGCCGTCCGCGTCAGCCGACGCCTGGCTCACACCGCGAGGTTCATCCAGACGGATTTCGGCTCCGTGAAGTTGTCCAGCGCGGCCGTGCCGTGCTCGCGGCCCAGTCCGGAGTCACGATCGCCACCCCAAGGCAGCCGCACATCGGTGTAGCCATAGGTGTTGATCCACACGGTGCCAGCGCGCAGGCGCTTGGCGAAGCGATGGACGCGCCCCATGTCGCGGCTCCAGACGCCGGCGGCCAGGCTGTAGGCCGTGCCGTTCGCCATCCGCAGCGCCTCGGCCTCGTCCCTGAACTTGATCACGCTGACCACGGGTCCGAAGATCTCTTCCTGCGAGATCCGCATGTCGTGCGTGACGCCGGCGAAGACGGCGGGGCTGACGAAATAGCCGCGAGCGGCCGCGCGCTGGCCGCCGGTGACGAGCGTGGCGCCTTCGTTGCGTCCGATGTCGACATAGTCGAGGATCGTCTTCATCTGTCGTTCGGAGATGACCGGTCCGAGCGACGTTGCGCGATCGAGCGGATCGCCGATCCGCAGCGCCCGTGCGCGCTCGGTCAGGCGCTCGACCACCTCGTCATACACGCGCTCGTGCACCAGCACCCGCGATCCGGCCGAGCACACCTGCCCGGTGTTGAAGAAGATGCCGCTCGCCGCAGCCTTCGCGGCGGCCTCGATGTTCGCATCGTCGAAGATGATGTTGGCCGACTTGCCGCCGAGCTCGAGCGAGACGCGTTTGAAGTTGCCGGCCGCCGCCTTCATGATGCCGCGGCCGACGCCGGGCGAGCCGGTGAACGTGACCTTGTCGACATCGGGGTGGTTGACCAGCGCCTCGCCGACGGTGCACCCGGGGCCGGTCACGATGTTGAGAACACCGGGCGGCAGTCCGGCTTCGAGCGCGAGCTCCCCGATCCGCAGCGCCGACAGCGACGTCAGCTCGGCGGGCTTCATCACGACGGTGCAGCCGCAGGCCAGCGCCGGCGCTAGCTTCCACATCCCGATCATCAGCGGGAAATTCCACGGCGCGATCGCCGCGACCACGCCGACCGGCTCGCGCACCGTATAGGTCAGCGCATCATCGCGCGTGGAGACGACTTCACCGCTGATCTTGTCGGCCCATCCGGCGTAATAGGTGAGCGTATCGATGGCGGCGGGAAGATCCTGGCGCAGGATCGCCGACACCGGCTTGCCGGCATCGAGGCTTTCGAGCTCGATGATCTCGTCGGCATGGTCGCGCAACAGCTGCGCCCATTTCAGAAGGATCGCGCCGCGCTCCGCCGCACGCATCGTTCGCCACGGCCCTTCGAAGGCCTTGCGGGCCGCGGCGACTGCGAGATCGACATCCTCGGCATTGCCCTCGGCGACCGTCGCAATCGCCTGCTCGGTTGCAGGATTGAGCGACGTGAAGGTGCGTCCCGAAACCGAGGGAACATGCCTGCCGCCGATCAGGAGCTGGAACGGCTTCGTCAGATAGGACGTCCCCCTCGAGCCGCGCTCGTAATCATATGCAATCGACATCATATTTCCTCCGTTTGTTGTATACCAATGAAGGTAAGAACAAATATCTGTTCGTAAATATGATATCTGTTGCCTATGGCCGGCGGTCATATGAAGCCGACTTCACAAGCGGGCACTGATGTTGCGGATCGCGATCGAACCTGTCTGGCGCTTCTACAAGGACGACGGCCCGCAGAGCATCGTCGTGATGCTCCGCGTGCTCAGTGAAATCGGGAGGACGGGCAAGATCACCAGCGCGGCCAGTGACGCGCATCTGTCCTATCGTCACGTCTGGAATCTGATCGAGCAGTGGTCTGAATTCTTCGGCGTGCCGCTGGTCGAGACCCAGCGCGGCAAAGGATCGAAGCTCACGGCGTTCGGCGACAAGCTGGTCTGGGCCGGCGAGCGCATGCAGGCTCGCCTCGGCCCGCAGCTCGACAATCTGGCGCAGGAGCTGGTGACCGAGATCAAGCCGTTCCTGCAGCCGCATCCTGGCGTGATCCGCGTTCACGCCAGCCACGGCTTTGCCGTCGCCAAGCTGCGCGAGCTGTTGGATCGCGAGTCAGGCGTCGGGGTCGATGTCCGCTATGTCAGCAGCCAGCATTCGCTGGCCTCGCTGGCGCAAGGCGAATGCGACCTGTCGGGACTGCATCTGCCGCGCGGCGAGCTGCGTGCCCAGAACATCCAGGCCTGCCGGGATTGGCTCGATCCCAAGCAGGACTGCGTCATCAGCTTCGTGACCCGCGAGATGGGGCTGATGGTCAAGCGCGGCAATCCGCTGTCCATCCGTTCATTGGCCGATCTTGCCGACGGCAGGGCGCGCTTCGTCAATCGCGATCATGATTCCGGCACCCGCCTGTTGTTCGATCAGTTGCTCGCGTCACAAGGCATCGACGAAACCAGCATCAATGGCGCGCAGCAGATCGAGTTCACCCATGCAGCCGTCGCCGCCTATGTCGCGAGCGGCATGGCCGACGTCTGCTTCGGCGTCGAGGCCGCCGCGCGGCAGTTCGGGCTCGACTTCATCCGTATCCTCACCGAGGATTATTTTTTCGCCTGCCATAAATCGTTTCTGGAAACCGACCCGATGCGGCGGGTGCTCGAGGTGATGAAGGGCGACGAATTCCATCGCGCCGTCGCTGCCCTGCCCGGCTACCAGCCAGCCGCCACGGGATCGGTCCACACCGTCCGCGAATTCCTCGATCGGCTGGATGCGGAGTCCTGACGCCGCCCGGTCGGATGCGGCGCGTCCTGACGATCAGCTACGGCAGATCGACGCCGCGCGCCGGCACCGGCTGCAGCTCGCTCTCGGCCTGACGCTGCAGCGCGCGGCCGCGCCAGATCGAGCCGGCGATCAGCACCACACCGGCGCCGATCAGCGACATCAGCGTCTCCATGACATCGACATGGCTCGCGAGATTGGTCTTGCCGGCGAACAGCGCCGAGGTCGCCTCGATGTTGATGAGGACGGTGCCGTCGAGCAGATGGTGCAGCATCGGCTCGATCGCGGGATCGGTCGCGATCACCTCGCCGGCCACCCAGCCGAGCAGCATCGCGCCGAGCCAGACCAGCAGCGGGACCCGATCGAGCACCAGCATGATCAGCGCGGCACCCGCGATGATCAGCGGGATGCTCATGGCAAGGCCGATGATCAGCAGGGACGCCTGGCCGTTGGCGGCCGCAGCCACCGCGATCACGTTGTCGAGGCTCATCACGAGGTCGGCGAGCGCGACGATGCGGACCGCATGCCACAGCGTCGTGCCGGCCGCGATCTCGTCGTTCTCGTCCTCGGGCACCAGCAGCTTGGCGGCGATCACGATCAGTGCCAGCCCGCCGATCAATTTCAGGTATGGCAGCGCCATCAGGGTGGCGACGATGCCGGTAAAGGCGATGCGCAGTGCGACGGCAATGCCGGAGCCGGCCACCATGCCCCAGAAGCGATGCTTGCCGTGCAGGCCGCGGCAGGCGAGCGCGATGACCAGCGCATTGTCGCCCGACAACAGCACATTGATCCAGACGATCTTGCCGAGCGCGAGCCAGAAGCCCGGGCTCTGCAGGTCGGCCTCGAATTGAGCGAGCACATGGCCGAAGCTGGCGGAATCGGCGAGTTGCGATAGCCAGTTCACGGCCGGGCCTTTCAGATAAGTTCAGCGCAGAGCACGAAGGTCGTGCGGCTGAGGGGGCCCTCAGCCGCACGAGGATCGATCAACCGACGATCTCGTTGCCGGAGAAGAACTGCGCGATCTCGATCGCTGCCGTTTCCGCCGCGTCGGAACCGTGCACCGAGTTCTCGCCGATCGACTTCGCATGCAGCTTGCGGATGGTACCGTCGGCCGCCTTCGACGGGTCGGTGGCGCCCATCACGTCGCGGTACTTCAGGATGGCGCCCTCGCCCTCCAGCACCTGGACCACGACCGGGCCGGAGATCATGAAATCGACCAGTTCGCCGAAGAATGGCCGCGCCTTGTGCACGGCATAGAAGGTCTCGGCCTGATCGCGGGTCATGCGGATGCGCTTCTGGGCCACGATCCGCAGGCCGGCCTTCTCGATCAGCGCGTTGATCGCGCCGGTGAGATTACGCTCGGTCGCGTCGGGCTTGATGATCGAAAAGGTGCGCTCAATCGCCATGATATCGTCCTTGGAGGTGCGGGATTTCGGTGAGTTGCGGGCTTATATCGACGCGATCGGCCGACGGCAAGCGACCGGGGCCCCTGCCGGAGCGCGACGCCTTACGACAATTTCACAATTCTGAACATAGTCTGAAGGCTCCGTGCCACCCGTGTTCAGCTCGAAGCTCCTAGGGTGTTGGCATCGGGCGAGGACGAGCCAGCAATACGACCGGTGGCCGCCCTCTCCCAGCCTCATCCGTCGGACAATTTCGGCGCCACCAGCGCTGTCATCCAGGAGACGATCATGTTGCGCAAACTCTCCCTCATCGCGGCGGCCACCGTTGCCCTCGGCGCAGCCGCCCTCGCCCCGACTGCCGCCTCGGCTCACTGGCATGGCGGCTGGCATGGGGGCGGTTGGCACGGAGGCTACGGCGGATGGCACCGTCCGTTCTACGGCCCGCGCTTCTTCGTCGGTGGCCCGGTCTACAGCTACGGCTATGGCGGCTGCTACGTGCGCCGCGTGGTTCCGACCCCGTGGGGACCGCGCTGGCGGTGGATCAACCGCTGCTATTGATACGAGCCTCGGCGCGGCACCCGCCCCCCGCCGCACCGAACTCGCATCGCCCCGGCGTCTCCCCCACGCCGGGGCTTTTTTTGTGCATTTTCAACCTCATTTCGGGGTCTTCCGGTCGGGAGCGGGAAACAAATCGAGCGGTCACGACTTGTTACGGCATCGTCCTGCAACTGCTCGTGGAACTCCCTCATGTCTGGCCGCACCGCCGATTTCAGCGAGGCGCTCGATCGCAAGACCAGCCGGTCGATCTGCGAGGCCGTCGGCGAACGCCTGCAACGCAGCCTGCCGCCGGACGGCTCTCGTCTGCCGGCTCAGCTTGCGGACCTGATGAACGAGTTGCGAAAGCGCGACGAGACCGGGATGAGCCTCTCCGGCCGCTGAGACCGCGACAAAGCGGTTGCCTTTGGCCGCGCGCGCGGTGACAAGGCGCGCATGCTTTCCATCACCGACATCTCCATCCGCCTCGCCGGACGGCTTCTCATCGACCAGAGCTCAGTGCAGATTCCGCCCGGCGCGCGCGTCGGACTGGTCGGCCGCAACGGCACCGGCAAGTCGACCCTGTTCAAGGCGATCCGCGGCGAACTGTCGCTGGAGACCGGCAGCATCACCGTGCCGCCGCGGTGGCGCATCGGCAGCCTGGCCCAGGAAGCCCCGAGCGGGCCCGAAAGCCTGATCGAGGTGGTTCTCCGGGCCGACCTCGAGCGGCATGCGCTGCTGCAGGAGGCCGAGACCGCCCATGACGCACACCGCATCGCCGAGATCCAGACCCGGCTCGTCGACATCGACGCGCATTCCGCCCCGGCGCGCGCGGCCGCTATTCTCAGCGGCCTTGGATTTTCCGCCGCGGATCAGGCGCGAGCCTGCGCCGAGTTCTCCGGCGGCTGGCGCATGCGGGTCGCCCTTGCGGCAACGCTGTTCGCCGCGCCCGACCTGCTCCTGCTGGACGAGCCGACCAACTATCTCGACCTCGAGGGCACGCTGTGGCTCGAGGATCATCTGGCGCATTATCCGCGCACGGTGATCGTGATCAGCCACGACCGCGATCTCCTGGAAACCTCCGTCGACCAGATCCTGCATCTCGACCGTTGCAAGCTCACGCTGTATCGCGGCAGCTACTCCTCCTACGAGGAACAGCGCGCCACCCGCGAGATGCTCGATGCCAAGGCGGTCAAGCGCCAGGAAGCGGAGCGCGCGCGGCTGCAGGCCTTCGTCGAGCGCTTCAAGGCCAAGGCCTCGAAGGCGCGCCAGGCGCAGTCCCGCGTCAAGATGCTGGAGCGGATGAAGCCGATCACCGCGCTCGTCACCCAGGACGTGCACGAGATCACCTTCCCCGCACCGGAGCGACTGCTGTCGCCGCCGATCATCGCGGTCGACAACGCCTCGGTCGGCTACGATCCCGCGCAACCGGTGCTCAACAGAGTCACCTTACGCATCGACAATGACGACCGCGTCGCATTGCTCGGCGCCAACGGCAATGGCAAGTCCACGCTGGTGAAGCTGCTCGCCGGCCGGCTCACACCGTTTTCCGGCAAGGTCACGCGCGCCGACAAGCTGTCGATCGCCTATTTCGCCCAGCACCAGCTCGATGAGCTGGACGAGACCGGATCGCCGTATAGTCACGTGCGCAAGCTGATGGGCGATGCGCCGGAATCGAAAGTGCGCGCGCGCGCCGGCGCGATCGGATTTTCCGGCAAGGCCGCCGACACGCTGGTGAAGAGCCTGTCGGGCGGCGAGAAGGCGCGGCTGCTGCTCGGGCTCGCGACCTTCTTCGGCCCCAACATGATCATCCTGGACGAGCCGACCAACCATCTCGACATCGACAGCCGCGCCGCGCTGGCCGAAGCGATCAACGAATTTCCCGGCGCCGTGATCATGGTGTCGCACGATCGCTATCTGATCGAGGCCTGCGCCGACCGCCTCTGGGTCGTCGCCGACCGCACCGTGAAGACCTATGATGGCGACCTCGATGACTACAGGCGCATGGTCTTGTCGACGCGCAGCACGCCGGCCCGCGACAACGAGCGCTCTCAGGTCGCCGAGAAGACCGAGCGGCCCCGCAGCGATAACAAGCGCAGCGGGCTGAAGCAGAAGATTGCGGCAGCCGAAGCCGAGATCGCCCGCATCACCGAGATCATCGCCAAGATCGACGGCGCGCTGTCGCTGCCCGACATCTTCACGCGCGACCCAAAGCAGGCCGCGCAATTGTCGAAGGCGCGGGCCAATGCCGCCGACGCGCTGGCGCGCGCCGAGGAGCAGTGGCTGGAAGCCAGCACGCTGCATGACGAGGCGGGGAGCTGAAGTGCCCCGAGCCTCGGATCGGCATTCGGCCGAAAGTCGCCGATAGCTCGGCTTTCAGCTGCTTCCAAGTCGAAAGCCTTCGCGGTCGGCGGCTAACACGGCTGAATGCGGGATCGGAGCGAGCGACCGGATCAATTGGTTCGCTGGAACAGGTCGGCACCCGGCAGATTGCCGAGATCACCGTTGGGCTGAATGTAGAAGAGATTCCAATTCGCCCGAAGTTGATTGCCGCCGACTTGGCCTCTCCAACGCGTGATGGAATTGCACTGGGCAAAAGTCACGACCAGCATAACGGCGCTGCCGGCGGATCTGCCGGATACCGGATAGGGAATACCCTGGCATGCGAACCCAGATGCGTTGTTGGTGAATTGCCCTCGCACCTGCCCATCGGTGACTGACCAGATCTCGAGAACCGAGCCTCGTTGATTGGTCCATCTCGACGGCGCCGGCAGGACGTCGGCACGCGCAGCAATCGACGAAACCACGACAATCATGCCTGCGAAAAGATACTTGCTGAAGAACCACTTCATGGCGCGCCTCGCTATGCCCAGAGCTAGAGGTAGCAACGATGACTACATACATCCATAAGATTGAAAGCGCCATTGTAGCAGAATCAAAATTACTCTACTTTTGGTAGCTGACGTTGATGTTTGAGGTTCGATTGAGGCGATTCAGGAGGACGAAACATGAACAAGCAGCTTTACGCTCGACTTGACGGCCTGCTCTACGACGTCTGCGTCAAGGCCGGTCAAAAGGTGAAGACCGGTGAGGTCCTCTACGTCATCGAGGCGGCCAAATCACAGCTGTCGGTGAAAGCTCCCTACTCCGGGACAATCAGTCAGGTCAGGCGCAAAGCGGGCGATACGTTGAACGCGACCGATGTCGTGATGGAGCTGGATGCGGAGGACGCGGCAGCTTAATCGTCGCCGAAGTTCGGAGTCCTCTGCAGATGGATCGGCGACGACGCGCCGTTGTAGACCGTCGCTCGATCCAGCACGCGCTCGGCCTCGGCGGACGGCCAGGATCTTTCGATCTTGGGCCGCTTTCTGTCGAAGGCGCATTGCAGCCCCTCCGGGAGATCCGACCAGAACGGCACGAAGGACAATACGATCAGGGCTCGGTCTTCGCTCGAATTGTTCGCATGGGATGCGTGAAGGAGCCTGCCGTCGCGAACGATGAGATCCCCCTTCCGAACAGCAACATCAACTTCGTCTGGCCTCGTGGAAACCAGCACGTCGTCGACATGCAGAACCCGATCGGGATGTGTCGGCCTGCCCTCGATCAATTCATGTAGATCGTTCTTGCGCCGATGACTGCCGGGAAGCACGCGCAAGCATCCGTTTGCAGCACTCGTGTCGGTCAAATAGTACATGAAATAGAGAATTGGAGGCGTGGCGCCGTAACTCACGGCGCTCGACCAGCCCCACCAATCCTGGTGCCAGTGCAGCCTCGGACACCCGGCCGGCTTGGAGATCAGAAATCCAGCAAAAAAGCGCGCATCCCGGTATCCGGCGCGCTCCAACAATTCATATTGTGCATCGAAGAGAATGATCGGCGCGAAATCGACCGAAAAGTTGACCGAGACAACAAGCCCGAGATGGGGCTCCGCTCTCGCCTCAAGACTGGCCCGAGACTTGATTCGATTGCCGGCCTCCAACAATTCGCGAGGAAGAAAATCACGGCGTACCGCATACCCGGCCTCCTCCAACTCGCGACGGAGGCCGGTTATTTGCATGGCCGCCTCCCGCCGTCAGCTCGTCCGCTTCTTCGCCTTCGGCTTCGCCACCTTCGGCGCCGGTCCCGGATCGGGCGCGCGCTCGACCGAGGTCAGGCGGCCGGAGCTGAACGTGTAGACGCCGGCGCGTGCGCCGCGCAGCCAGGTCACCGTGGCCACGCGCTCGCCGCCATTGCTCGAGATGTTGACGTTGTCGGGTGCACCGATGCCGCGCACCACGTCGCATTCGGTGTGGCCGAGTGCGACGGTGCCGCCGGCAGCCGGCGTCGCGGCGGCGGGATCATTCGCCAGCGCGTTCGCGCCCGCAGCATCGGCCGCAGGCGCCATGCCCGGGCATGCGCCTTCGGCGCTCACAAGATCCTCAGCCGTGACCGGCTTGTCCGGCGTCAGCGGCGGCGCGTCGATCGAGATGTTTCTGATGAACAGGCGCTGCGGCCGGTTGAACCACTCAGCGTCCTTGGACAGGAAATCGGGCGTGCTCGAGCATCCGGCGACGACCGGGGCAAGCACAAGGAACGCCAGAGCGCGCGTCAGCTGTTTGGTGTGGTCTCGCACGATGAACCTTGCTGAATTGCAACCTGTGGACACTCTAACGTGTTGTCCCAACATCACTTTGCGGCACGTTCGTGACTTTGCCAACGCTCTGCCGGTAAATCGGCAGATTATCATTAATCACGCGGCGCTGCCATCATCGGCGCTTCACGGGCCTCCGTATCATTGGCGGCGCTGCCAGCGCCCCCGCTCATCCGCCTGCCAGTAGGTGACCTCGAATCCCCGCGATTTGCAATCGGTCCACGCCGATCTCGCAGCCGCGAGCGCGTCCGCATCATCGCCGTTGAACACGAGCACCATGCGCTCGTAGCTGTGCGAGTCCGATGGCAGCGCCGCGTTATCCACCAGGAAACGGACGTTCGCGCCGTTGGGATTGCTTTCTTCCACCGCGAGCACGATCGGCTGGTCGGCCACATCGGCCACCCGCCAGGTGGCGTGCGGCAGAAACGAATCGTCGCGATAGGTCCACAGATGCGCATCGAGCGCATCCGCGCGCTCCTCCGATGTCGACTGCACCACGACGCGCCAACCGCGCTCGAGCGACTTCTCGAGCAGCGGCGGCAGCACGCCTTCCACGGTCATGTTCTGCAGGTGGTAGAACAGGACTTCGGTCATCGCCCCGCGTCACGCCTTGCCGCCGGATTTGGCTTCGGCTTTGGTGTCGGATCTGGATTCGTAGGAGTCCCACACCAGCCGATCGAGCAGCCGGACGCCATAGCCCGATCCCCAGCTCTGGTTGATCTCCGATTTCGGCGCGCCCATCGCGGTGCCGGCGATGTCGAGATGCGCCCACGGCGTGTCGTTGACGAAGCGCTGCAGGAATTGCGCGGCGGTGATCGAGCCGCCATGGCGTCCGCCGGTATTCTTCATGTCGGCGAACTGCGAATCGATCAGCTTGTCGTATTCGTGGCCGAGCGGCATGCGCCACACCTTCTCACCCGTCTCCTGCCCCGCCTTGAACAGCTTGTCGGCGAGATCATCATTGTTGGTGAAGAGACCGGCATGCTCGGTGCCGAGCGCGACCATGATCGCGCCGGTCAAGGTCGCCAGGTCGATCATGAATTTCGGCTTGAACTTGGTCGCGACGTACCACAGCACGTCGGCGAGCACGAGGCGGCCCTCCGCATCGGTGTTGATGATCTCGATGGTCTGGCCCGACATCGAGGTGACGATGTCGCCCGGACGCTGGGCGTTGCCGTCCGGCATGTTCTCGACCAGGCCGATGGCGCCGATCACGTTGGCCTTGGCCTTGCGTGCGGCGAGTGCATGCATCAGGCCGACCACGCAGGCCGCGCCGCCCATGTCGCCCTTCATATCCTCCATCGAGCCGGCCGGCTTGATCGAGATGCCGCCGGTGTCGAAGCACACGCCCTTGCCGATGAAGGCGACCGGCTGCTCGCCGCGCTTGCCGCCATTGTAGTGCATCACGACGGTGCGGCTCGGCCGTGCCGAGCCCTGGCCGACGCCGAGCAGCGCGCCCATGCCGAGTTTCTTCATCGCGGGCACGTCGAGGATCTCGACGGTGACGCCGAGCTTGCGCAAGGCGGCAGCGCGTTTGGCGAACTCCTCCGGGTAGAGCACGTTCGGCGGCTCGTTGACGAGATCGCGCGCCAGTATCACCCCGTCGGTCACGTGGGATCGCGGCGCGAAGGCCTTCTTGGCCGCCGCGACGTCCGCCACGGCGATCGAGACATTGGCGCTCACGGCGCCCTCCTCGTCCTTCTTCTTGGTCTTGTAACGGTCGAACCGATAGGCCCGCAGCCGGATCCCGGCGGCCAGCGAGCTGACCTGATCCGGCAACAGCGGTCCCGAAGGCAGCTCGGCGAGCACCGCCACCGCTTCAGTTCCGGCGTTCAGCTTTCCGGCTAAAGTCCCGCCGTATTTGAGGAAATCCTTGTCCTTGAGGTCCGAGCCCTTGCCGATGCCGATGACGATCAAGCGCTGAATCTTGATTCCCTCAGGAGCCAGCAGATCCAACACCGCGCCATCCTTGCCCTTGAACCGGGCTGCCCCGGCCGCGCGCTTGATCAGGTCCGAGGCTCCCCCGAGCGCCTTCTCGGTCGCGACTCCAAGACGCAGAGTGTCATCGCAGAACGCCACCACGATGCCACGCGGGGCGGTCGACAGCGGGACGAAGCCGACCTTGACGGCGTCGGACATCAAGCAATCCTCCAAATTTCGACGTGATGAGCCGCCACGTCCGGCCGAAAACCTCAAGGACCAGACGCGGATGGCGGCAGTTCGGAACCCAACTTGGCAGCAGTATGACCTGCCCGGGCCGCGGCTGCCAAGCGCCGCGTGGCGGGCCAGTCACAATCATGAAATTTTGACCGTATTTTCGGGGCGCCACGCCACAGCCATTTTGTCGACGGATCAACGAGATGGTAATGATATTCACTGCTCTTGGAACGTCACGGCGACAGCGGCCTTGGGGGACCCGTTTCAAGGGGGGCTGCAGCGCTCGTTCCGGGACTGCTGATTGGGGATCGAGCGCAGACGATGGGGTCCATCGACAGGTACATCTTTCGCACGACGCTGGCGTCGTTCGCGCTGGTGTTGGTCAGCCTCACCGGCGTTATCTGGATTACGCAGGCGTTGCGCGGCATCGATCTGATGACCAGCCAGGGCCAGACGATCCTGACCTTCCTTGGCATCACCGGGCTCGTGATTCCCTCCCTGCTCGGCGTCATCGCGCCGATCGCGCTGATGATCGCGGTCTCGCACACGCTGAACAAGCTGGCGACCGATTCGGAGATCATCGTCATGAACGCCGCCGGCATGTCGCCGATCCGGCTGTTCGTGCCGTTCGCCTATGCCACCTGCGCGGTAGCCGTGCTGGTGACGGTGATCGCCGCCTTCTTCGCCCCCGACGGCCTGCGCCGGATCAAGCAGTGGGATGCCGAGATCACCGCCGACGTGCTCGCCAACATCCTACAGCCCGGGCGGTTCGCGCAGCTCGACCAGAACCTGACCATCCGGATCCGCGAGCGCCAGCCCGGCGGTGAGCTGTCCGGCATCCTGATCGACGACCGCCGCGACCCCAAGGAGCGAATCACGATCATCGCCGAGAAGGGCACCGTCGTGAAGAATGCCGACGGCTCGTTCCTGGTGCTGGAGGACGGCAATCTCGAACGCTTCGAGCTCGGCAAGCGCGAGCCGGCGATGGTCGCGTTCGCCCGCTACGCCTTCGACATGTCGAAGTTTTCGAACCAGGGCCGCGACGTCACGCTCGGCATCCGCGAGCGCTATCTGTGGGAACTGATGGCGCCCGCCGAAAGCGATCCGATCTACAAGCAGATCCCCGGACAATTCCGCCAGGAATTGCACGACCGCTTCCTGGCGCCGATCTATCCGTTCGCCTTCGCAGCCCTTACCTTCGCATTCCTGGGCGCGCCGCGGACGACACGCCAGAGCCGCAACTTCTCGTTCGGCAGCGCCATTCTCGCCGTGTTCGGCGTCCGCATGGCGGGTTTCGCCTGCTCGGTCATGACCGTGAAGACGCCGATGGCGGCGCTGGTGCAGTACCTCATGCTGTTCGGCGTGCTCGGCCTCAGCATCTGGATCATCATCGGCGGCGTGGTGGTCGAGCCGCCGGCGCGGCTGATGGAAGCCATCAACCGGTCGAACGCGCGGATCGCACGCCTGTTCGGAAGGCCGGCCACCGCATGAGCATGGTCACCAACACGCTCGGGCGCTATTTCGCCGGCCGCTTCCTGGTCTCGGCGGTCGGCGTGTTCGCGAGCATCTTCATCCTGCTCGTGCTCGTCGACTACATCGAGATGGTACGCAAGACCTCCGGGCTCGCCTCGGCCTCGGCGCTGATGGTGGCGGAAACGTCGCTGTTCCGGGTGCCGCAATTGCTCGAGAAGATGATGCCGTTCTGCGTCCTGATCGGCGCCATGACGTGCTATCTCGCGCTGTCGCGCCGGCTCGAGCTCGTGGTGGCGCGCGCAGCCGGGGTCTCCGCCTGGCAGTTCATCGCGCCGGCGCTGGCAAGCGCCATCGTGCTCGGGCTGATGGCGACGACCCTCTACAACCCGATGTCGGCAAATCTGCGCGAGCTCTCCAAGCGCATGGAGGCCGAGCTGTTCGGCGCCGCCCCGGGCGGCGGCGTGCAGGACGCGGCCGGCTTCTGGCTCAACCAGATCAACCCCGACGGCTCTGTCATCATCAATGCCGCGCGCAGCGAGCAGCAGGGCGTCCGCCTGACCGGACTGACCCTGTTCCGTTTTGATACGGACAAGCACTTCAAGGAACGAATCGAAGCGCGCGAGGCGACCCTGGAAGAAGGCCGGTGGGTCTTCCGGTCCGTGCGCCGATTCTCCCTCGATGCGCCGCCGGTCGACGAACCGACGTACATTCTTCCGACCAGCCTGACGCCGGCACAGGTCCGAAACAGCTTCTCCACCCCCGAAACTGTGTCGTTTTGGCAACTTCCGACATACATCCGCTCGTCGGAGAGCTCGGGCTTCGCGACCGCGGGGTACAAACTGCAGTATCATAAGCTGATCGCGCAGCCGTTTTTGCTGGCTGCGATGGTCATGCTGGCTGCGTCCGTGTCGCTCAGGTTCTTCCGAATGGGTGGCGTACAGAAAATGGTTTTGAGTGGCGTGGGCGCCGGGTTTCTGCTCTACGTTCTGTCGAAAGTAACTGAAGATTTGAGCAAGGCTGAGTTGATGAATCCGATCGCTGCGGCGTGGCTGCCGGTGTTCGTCGGCGGCCTCACGGGCTTCATGGCCTTGCTCTACCAGGAGGACGGCTAGTGTCGTTCGTTGCCGTCCGTCAGACAGCGCTCGCCGCGCTTCGGCAGCATGCCGTTGCGCGCGTCGGTTGCGCGCGCGTGCGTCGCGCCGGGTCTGGCGTACTTGGATTCGTTTTGGCCTGCGGGCTCGGCCTGATGGTCGCTGCTGCGACCGCGGTCGTGGCGCCGACCCCTGCCGTCGCGCAGGGCTTCACCTACAATCCGCGCCCGCCCAAGGCGCCGCCGCCGCGCGTCGCCAACGACAACCAGATGCTGGTGCAGGCGACCGAGGTCGATTACGACTACAACAACTCGCGCGTGTCGGCGGTCGGCAACGTGCAACTGTTCTACAACGGCACCTCGGTCGAGGCCGACCGGGTGATCTACGACCAGAAGACCAAGCGCCTGCATGCGGAAGGCAACATCCGCATGACCGACGCCGACGGCAAGATCACCTACGCCAACAGCCTCGATCTGTCGGACGACTATCGTGACGGCTTTGTCGATTCGCTGCGCGTCGAGACCGAGGATCAGACGCGGATGGCGGCGACCCGCGCCGACCGCTCCAAGGGCAATTACACCGTCTTCGAGAACGGCGTGTACACCGCCTGCGCGCCGTGCAAGGACGATCCGAAGAAGCCGCCGCTGTGGCAGGTCAAGGGTGCGCGCATCATCCACGACCAGACCGAGAAGATGCTGTATTTCGAGAACGCCCAGCTCGAATTCTTCGGCGTTCCTCTGGCCTACATCCCCTACTTCTCGACGCCCGATCCGACCGTGAAGCGCAAGAGCGGCTTCCTGATGCCCGGCGTCACCCAGACCGGCGGCTACGGCTTCGGCGTCGACATCCCCTATTACTGGGCGATCGCGCCGGATTACGACGCGACCTTCACGCCGCGCATCACCTCCAAGCAGGGCGTGCTGCTGCAGACCGAGTTCCGCCAGCGCCTCAGCAATGGCGGCTATCAGGTGCGCCTGTACGGCATCGATCAGCTCGACCGCAACGCCTTCGCCGGCCAGCCGGGCGACCGCCAGTTCCGCGGCGGTGTCGACACCAAGGGCCAGTTCGCGCTCAACGACAAGTGGGTCTGGGGCTGGGACGGCATCCTGCTGTCCGACTACATGTTCCTGTCGGATTACCGGCTGGCGCAGTACCGCGACCCGTTCAACTCGTTCATGAGCCTGCCGACCGAGGCGATCTCGCAGCTGTATTTGACCGGCGTTGGCAGCCGCAGCTTCTTCGACGTCAGGGCGATCCACTATCTGAGCTTCTCGGGCAACCAGCAGACCGTGCCGGTGGTCTATCCGGTGCTGGATTACTCGAACGTGCTGAACTATCCCGTGTTCGGCGGCGAGTTCAGCTACAAGACCAACTTCGTCAATCTGAGCCGCCAGACGGCGGTGTTCGATCCGATCACCACCACGGCCAACACCAACGGCCTGTGCACGACGACATCGGCTGACCCGCTTGCGCGCCTGCCGACGCAGTGCCTGCTGCGCGCCACGCCCGGCACCTACACCCGCCTGACTGCGCAGGCGGAGTGGCGGCGGTCGTTCACGGATCCCTACGGCCAGATCTGGACGCCGTTCGCGATCCTGCGCGCGGATGCGATCAACGCCAACGTCTCGAACCAGCCGGGTGTGGGCAACTTCCTGCAGACCGGCGACACCCAGGCGCTGCGGCTGATGCCGACGGTCGGCCTGGAATATCGCTACCCGTTCATCAACGTTCAGCCGTGGGGCACTACGACGATCGAGCCGATCGCGCAAGTGATCATCCGGCCGAACGAGACCTATGCCGGCCGGCTGCCGAACGAGGACGCCCAGAGCATGGTGTTCGACGCCAGCAACCTGTTCAGCGTCGACAAGTTCTCCGGCTACGACCGCGTCGAGGGCGGCGGGCGCGCCAATGTCGGCGTCCAGGCGACCACGCAGTTCGACCGCGGCGGCACCATCAACGTGCTGTTCGGCCAGTCCTATCACCTGTTCGGGATGAACTCGTTCGCGGTGCAGGACGCCAACAACACCGCCATCGGCTCCGGCCTGGACAAGAACGTCTCGGACTACGTGGCGCGGGTCGACTACTCGCCGAACCGCACTTACACGTTCAGCATGCGCAGCCGGTTCGACCAGCAGACCCTGAACATCCAGCGCTTCGAAGCGGAAGCCAAGGCGAACTTCGACCGCTGGTCGGTGGCCCTGACCTACGGCAACTATGCTGCCGATCCGGCGATCGGTTATCTCACCCGTCGTGAGGGCATCCTGGGCAGCGGCTCGGTCAAGGTGGCACCGAACTGGGTCGTGACGGGCGCCGCGCGGTGGGACCTCGCTGCCAACAAGATCAACCAGTATGTGATCGGCGCGGGCTATGTGGACGACTGTTTCGTGCTGGCCGCCAACTATGTAACGTCGTATAACTATACGGCAGGCACCACTCCACCCGTTCTGAGCCATGCCTATATGCTCCAGATCGGGCTTCGGACGCTTGCCACGACCTCGTCGACGGGAACCGGGGCTGGCGGCCTTCAGTAGTGCGCGCCAGTCTCCGACGGGCCGCTCCGTGGGGTTCGAAAGTCCCTCGTCTGGAGCCGTGGCGCGGCTTCCAGTTGGATCAATAGCGACAGCGAAGCTTGGTCATGACGATCGCGTTCTCTCCTCGCCTTCGGGCCCTGGCCATCTGCACTCTTGCCGCACTCGCCTGCGGCATCGGAACGATGTCGGCTCGCGCCCAGAGCATCGTCGTCATGGTCAATGGCGATCCCATCACCGACTATGACATCGAGCAGCGCACCAAGCTGAACTTCCTGAGCACGCGCAAGCATCAGTCCCGCCAGGAGATCATCGACGAGCTGATCGACGACAAGGTGAAGATCAAGGAAGGCAAGAAGTTCGGCGTCGAGCCGACCGCCTCCGACGTCGACCAATCGTTTGCTGGCATGGGCTCTCGCATGCGGCTCAACCCGGAACAGTTGACCAAATCGCTGGAGAGCCAGGGCGTGCGGCCGGAGACGCTGAAGGCCCGCATCAAGGCGGAGATCGTCTGGAGCAGCCTGGTGCGCGGCCGCTACAAGGAGCGTCTGCTCGTCTCCGACAAGGACGTGGCCGCGGCCGTCGCCGCTGCCGGCGGCGACGGCGATCAGCAGGGCCAGGCGTTCGAGTACAAGATGCAGCCGATCGTGCTGATCGTGTCGAACTCCTCGAACCAGGGCTTGATGGAAGCACGTCACAAGGAGGCGGAAGCGCTGCGCTCACGGGTGCAGACCTGCGCCGAAGCCAACAACATCTTCAAGACGACGGCGAACGCGGTCATCAAGGAGATCGTCGTCAAGACGTCCGCCGACATTCCGCCGAATCTGCGCAAGCTGCTCGATGACACACCGATCGGCCACCTGACTCCGCCGGAAGCGACGCGGCAGGGCATTCAGATGGTGGCGCTCTGCTCGCGGACTCCGACCACGATCGACACGCCGAAGAAGCGCGAGATCAAGGAGCAGATGTACACCAAGAAATACGAGGCCACCTCCAAGGCCTATCTGCAGGAAGTCCGCAAGGCGGCGATGATCGAATATCGCTGATGACGAAGCCGCTCGCGCTGACCCTGGGGGAACCGGCAGGCATTGGCCCCGACATCACCCTGCAGGCGTGGCTGCGCCGCACCGAGCTCGGCCTCCCCGCCTTCTACGTGCGCGGTGATCCTGCCTTCCTGGCTCAGCGCGCCAAGCTGCTCGACCTCCCCGTCACCGTGGACGAGGTTCGTCCCGAACAAGCGGCGCAGGCGTTTGCGACCGCGCTGCCCGTGGTCCCCACCGGGCACGCCGTGACGGCCCTGCCGGGCCGCCCGGACACGACGAGTGCCGAGGCGGCCATCGGCTCGATCCGGGAGGCCGTGGCCGACGTGAGGGCCGGACGCGCCAGCGCCGTCGTGACCAACCCGATCGCCAAGGCCGTGCTCTACCGTGCCGGCTTCTCGCATCCCGGCCATACCGAATTTCTCGCCGAGCTCGCCGCGGATGGCGGAGCCACGCCACAGCCGGTCATGATGCTGTGGTCGCCTGTTCTCGCCGTGGTGCCTGTGACGATCCACGTCGCGTTGCGCGATGCGATCGACCAGCTGACGAGCCCGCTGATCACGTCGACGACGCGAATCGTCGCGGCGAGCCTGCGCCGCTATTTCGGCGTATCGCGGCCGCGCATTGCGATGTCGGGCCTCAATCCGCATGCGGGCGAGGACGGCACGCTCGGCACCGAAGAGGACACGATCATCGCGCCCGCGATCGCAACCTTGCGCAATGCTGGCCTCGACGTGCAGGGACCGCTGCCGGCAGACACGATGTTTCATGAAGCCGCGCGCAAGACCTATGACTGCGCCATCTGCATGTACCACGATCAGGCACTGATCCCGATCAAGACGCTGGCGTTCGACGAGGGCGTCAACGTGACGCTCGGCCTGCCCTTCATCCGCACCTCGCCCGACCACGGCACGGCGTTCGACATTGCCGGCAAGGGCACCGCCAATCCGGCGAGCCTGATCGCGGCGCTCGAGCTCGCGGCGCGCATGGCCAGCCAGTCGTCATGAGCGCGATCGACGACCTCCCGCCGCTGCGCGAGGTCATTCGCGATCATCAGCTGTCGGCTCGCAAGGCGCTCGGCCAGAACTTCCTGCTCGATCTCAATCTCACCGCCCGGATCGCGCGCGCCGCCGGCCCGCTGGAGGACGCCACCGTGGTGGAGATCGGCCCCGGTCCGGGAGGCCTGACGCGGGCGCTGCTCGCGCTCGGCGCGCGCCACGTGATCGCGGTCGAGCACGACGAGCGCGCGATCCCGGCGCTGCAGGCGATCGCCGCGCGCTATCCGGGGCGGCTCGAAATCGTCTGCACCGACGCCCGCACCTTCGACGTCCGGCCCTACCTCGGCAGCACCAAGGCGAAGATCGTCGCCAACCTGCCCTACAACATCGCGACGCACCTCCTGATCGGCTGGCTTTCCGCAGAGCCGTGGCCGCCCTGGTACGACATGATGGTGCTGATGTTTCAGCGCGAGGTCGCCGAGCGCATCGTCGCGCGCGAGAACGAGGACGCCTATGGCCGGCTCGGCGTGCTCGCCAACTGGCGCTGCGAGACCAAGATCCTGTTCGACATCTCGCCATCCGCCTTCGTGCCGCCGCCGAAGGTCACGTCGTCCGTGGTGCGGCTGGTGCCGCGCCCGTCGCCCGAACCCTGCGACCGCCGCGCGCTCGAGCAGGTCGCCGCCGCCGCCTTCGGCCAGCGCCGCAAGATGCTGCGGCAGAGCCTGAAGTCGCTGCCGGCGGATCCCGCGCGGCTCGCGGCCGCCGCAGGCGTCGATCCCACCCGCCGCGCCGAGACCATTCCGGTGTCGGGCTTTGTTGCCATGGCCCGCGAATTGACCAATAGTCGCGACGAGAACAAGTCTTAATCAACAAGCATTTCAGGGAGTTTCATCATGGCGTTGATGCGCCGTCAGTCGCTCGTCAAGTTCGACGCACCGCTGTGCGAAACCATCGTCGAGACGCCGAAGCCGCAAGGTCGGGAAGTTCTGGTTCGCATCGAGCGCTGCGGCCTGTGCCACTCCGACCTGCATATCCAGGACGGCTATGCCGATCTCGGCGGCGGCAAGCGCCTGGACACCACGCGCGGCATGACCCTCCCCTTCACGCTCGGACACGAGATTGCCGGCGTCGTCGATGAGGTCGGACCCGACGTGCCGAAGGAACTGATCGGCGCGCGCCGCGCAGTGTTTCCGTGGATCGGCTGCGGCCAATGCCGCGACTGCGCCAATGGCGACGAGAATTTGTGCGCCAAGCAGCGCTTCCTCGGCGTCTCGATTGACGGCGGCTTCGCCACCCACGTGCTGGTGCCGGATGCGAAGTATCTGCTGGAATACGATCCGCTGCCGGTCAATCAGGCCGCGACGCTGATGTGCTCCGGCGTAACGGCCTATGGCGCGCTCAAGCGCCTCGTGGATCGGCCGCGCCAGCGCAATCTGCTGCTGATCGGACTCGGCGGCGTCGGCATGATGGGCCTGTCGTTCGCGCAGGCGATGTTCAAGCAACCGATCTCGGTGGCCGACCTCTCGGCGGCCGCGCGCGAGACCGCGCTGAAGAATGGCGCCGCGACGGCCTACGATCCGGCCGAGCCGGATGTGATCAAGCGCATCCTCAAGGAGACCGAGGGCGGCTTCGACGAGGTCGTCGACTTCGCCGGCAACGAGAAGTCGATGGCCTTTGCGGTGTCCGTCGTTGCACGCGGCGGCAAGATCGTCGTCTCCGGACTGATGGGCGGCCAGTTCACCCTGCCGATGGTTCAATGGGTGTACAAGCGCATGACCATCGAGGGCTTCATGGTCGGCACGCTGACTGAGGCGCACGAGTTGATGGCGCTCGCGCGCGCCGGCAAGATCAAGCCGCCGCCGATGCGCGAGGAGCCGATGGCTGACGTACAGAAGTGGATCGATGCACTGCGCGCCGGCCATGTGGTCGGACGTGTGGTGCTGACGAACTGATCCCTCGTCCGTTGCGACATCGCACGCGGCGGCGGTGCTGCACCGCTGCCGCCGTGGCCAATCATTTGTCCACAAACGTAGAGGTTGTCGGCGCCGCGCCTCGGATCCCTGAGGGTGAAAAGTCAGGTCCATCTTCACGGATGTGACCGATTTGGCGCGCTAGCGCGGCCAAAATCGAGGCGGGATGCGGATCCTTTTGTGGGAAAAAAGCCGCACTCGGGCACGAAAGGATCGCGACAGAATTAATCCGGAATTGCGGCTCATTGCCACCCAACTTCTCTCCGAGAACGCGCCGTTGCGTAAGCGTATCCGGAGTCTTCAATGGCAAGCCGAACGGCAGGAGTTGCGTTTGCCATTGCAGCCGGAATCGCCGGCACCGTCGTGCTCGTGCTGCCGCGCGTCGTGTTGGCGGCGGAGGAATGTCTGACCGAGCCGACGGGAGAGAAGTCTGACGCGCAACGCTGGTACTATCGTTTCGATCGTGGCACCAATCGGCGTTGCTGGTATCTGAAAGACGCCAACGGCAATACCCGTGACGCCGCGGCACCGATGCGGGCCGCGCAGCAGCCGACTCCCTGGGACTTCGCCCAGCCCGCTCCACCCAAACTGACGCCGAGACGCACCGATGGCCCGGTCGCTCGCACCAGCGACGCCCTCGCCGAAGCGCCGCAGCCGCGGCTGCGTGCCGATCTCGCCGTGCGGGGCACGCCGAAGCCGCAGAATCTCGCCACGCCGACGACGCTGACGGCATCGGACACCAGCCTGCCGCGCAGCCTCGATAGCTCGCCCTGGCCCTCTGCCCCGCCGCAACAGGCGGACCCGATCGCCGCCGATGCGCCACCACCGGCAATGGCCGACGACGGCAATGCGGAGCCGGACGCGAATGCGGCGCCGACTGCCGACGGGCCGATCATCGCACCCAAGCCGAGCAAGCCCGAAGCGCCCATCCACGTGCTCATGCTCGTGGTCATCGGTGCACTCGCGATTTCAGGACTGCTGGCCAGCGCGCTCTATCGGCTCAGCCGGATGGGGCGGCGGCAACGGCGCAACGGCAGCTGGCACGCGGACGCAGTACGGATGCGCCGTAGTCGCATCAAACCACGCTCCAAGGCGCCGCAGGGCGGGATACGTGCGAGCCGCGGCAGCATGCCGGCGGCACCATCCCATCCAGGCGGCAGCCGCGGCTCCCAGCCGGCTTCGGCGCTCGACCTCGCGAGCGCGCGGCTGTCCGCTTCAACGGACCAGATCGACCCCCGTGCGCAGCGACCGGCGCCGTCTCCCCAGCATCAGGATCACCCAGCCGTGGCCGCACGCCGACGCGACCGGGACGCGGCTGCGGAGATGCAGCGATCACAGTCCACCGACGCAGTATGGCAGGCGGTCGATGAGTTGGTGGATCGCGCAGCAGTGCGCCGGGCCGAGCCTTCCGGGACACAGATCGCTGCGACCAACGCGCCGCCATCGCCGGTTGCCGCAACTGCCGCATCGCCTGCTGCTCCGGCGCAGGCACAACTGACGGCTGCCCAGATGGCCGCCGCGCAGGCCGCTGCCGCCAAGATTGCAGCAGCCCAGGCGAGCGCCGCCGCTGCAGCCGCCTCGCCGCGCTCGCCGACCTATGCGGCACCGACCGCGCCCGCCGAGCCCTGGCCGGCGGCGCAGCGGGTTGAACCAGCGAATCCCACCCGCATCCAGGCAGCCGCAGCAATGCCGCCAGCCGCCCCGCCACCGGCGCAAGCTGCCGCGACCGCCGCCCCACCTGCCCCTGTCGACGTCAGCGAAATCGTGTCGGCGCTGCGCAAGGCCCGAAGCAGCGATGTCACGTCCCCCTCTGCCGGCGCTCCGATCGACGCCGCCAAGGTGATTGCCGCGCTGCTGGTGTCGCGCGCGGCCAAGCGGCACGCCACGCAACCCGGCGAGGCTAGCGATGATCCGGCTGCAGCGGCCCTCGCTGAGACGGCTCCGCCAACGCAGGCGGACGCTGCACCCCGGACCACGCAGGCGTCGCAACACCTGACGAACCATCCGCGTGGCGGCCAGCCCGTCGCTCAGCCCGTTCCCGGGACGCCCGATCAGCCTGCCTCCCCGCGCGCGCCGTCAACGGCGCCAGCCGATCCAGCGGCCGCACTGATCGAGACGCTTCGCGCGCATGCGGCACGACAACCGGCCCCTCAGCCTGACGATGACATCGCCGTGGGCGGACCCGCGATGATGTCGGAAGCCCCTGCCGCCGAAGACGATGAGCTCGACGATCCTGCGGCGGCGCTGATCAACCTTCTGCAGTCGCGCTTTTCATTGCCCGAAGACGAGCTGGAGGCAGAGCCGCAGCAGGAGGAGTTCTCCGTCGAGGCTCAGCAGGACGTCGTGCACATGCATGATGATCCCGCGGCCCGACTGATGAGTCTCCTGGAATCGCGGTCGTCGATCCCCGCCGCGCTACCTATCGACAGACCGCAGGCGCAGCAGCAGCCACAGCGCCCGTCGCAGCAGCGTCCCCTGTTCGTGCCGACGCCGTTCGAGGATCCGGCGACCCCGCCGCTCGACTTCATTCCGCGGCCTCCGGCGCTGCGGCCGCGGCCGCGCAACATTCAGCAGGATGATGAGCTCGACGGCATCCAGGACATCCTGGCGCGCCTCGGCCGGCGGGCGTAAACGGAAGGCGTTTCAGCTCTCGAGCTGGCGCTGCAGCTCGCGCACGAAGGTCGTCAATCCGGTCCGGCGCTCGCGCTTCAGGCGCTCGGCCTTGAGGATCGACTGCACCTCGGCGAACGCATCGTCCACGTTGCGGTTGATGACGATGTAGTCGTACTCCGCCCAGTGGCTCATCTCGTGGCTGGCGCGGCTCATGCGCCCGCGGATGACCTCGTCGGAGTCCTGCGCGCGCGTGTGGAGACGCTTCTCCAGATCGGCGGCGGACGGCGGCAGGATGAACACGCTGACGACGTCCTGCCGCGCCTTCTCGCGCAGTTGCTGCGTGCCCTGCCAGTCGATGTCGAACAGCACGTCCTGGCCCGCCGACAACGCCGCTTCGACCGGCGCGCGCGGCGTGCCATAGCGATTGTCGAACACGGTGGCCCATTCGAGCAGCTCGTTGCGCTTGGCCATGTCCTCGAAGCGCGCCCGGTCGACGAAGTGATAGTCGCGGCCGTCGACCTCACCAGGCCGCATCGGACGCGTCGTCGCCGAGACCGACATCCGCAGGCCCGACATGCGCTCGATCAGCAGGCGCGACAGCGTCGTCTTGCCTGCCCCCGAAGGCGATGACAGCACGAACATCAGCCCGCGCCGCTCGACCCCATCGAAGCTTCCGTCGTGAGCCGCCATGGATCACTCCAGATTCTGAACCTGTTCGCGAAACTGCTCGACCACGGTCTTCATCTCCAGGCCGATGTTCGTCAGCTCGATGTCGTTCGACTTCGAGCAGGTGGTGTTGACCTCGCGATGGAATTCCTGGGCGAGGAAGTCGAGCCGGCGGCCGACGGGCCCGCCCTTGCCGAGCATCTCGCGCGCCTGCGCGATGTGCGAGGCGATGCGATCGAGTTCCTCGCGCACGTCGGCCTTGGCCGCGATCAGCAGCGCCTCCTGCGCCAGGCGATCGGGATCGAAGCGGTCGGAGGTTTCGAGCAGGGCTGCCACCTGTTCGGCCAGCCGCGCCTTGATCGCCTCGGGCTTGCGGCCCGGCGACGCCTCCGCCCTTTTCGCCAACGCCTCGATTTCGTCGACGCGCTGATTGAGGATCTGACCGAGCGTGTCGCCCTCGCGCCGGCGCATCTCGACGAGATGTTTCAGAGCGGTGTCGAAGCCTGCAATCGCCGCCTCTTTGGCGGCCTTGTCCTCGGCCTCGTCACTCTCCGGCTCGGCCACCTCGATCACGCCCTTGATCGACAGCAGCCCGTCAATGCTCGGTGCGACCGCGTCAATCCTGCCGGCGAGCGAGCTCGCCATCTTCACCACCGCAGCCAGCACGTCCTCGTTGATTCGCACCGTCGACCCGGTCTCGGTGCGCTTGACGGTGAGATTCGCATAGACCGTGCCGCGCGACAGGACTTCCGTCGCGCGCTTCTTGGCGAAGGCCTCGACCTCGTCCCAGCCCTGCGGCAATCGCACCCGGACGTCCAATCCCTTGGCGTTGACCGACTTCAACTCCCACTCGAACGAGTAGGGACCGCTTGCCCCGTGGCTACGGGCAAAGCCGGTCATGCTCGACAGCGCCATTTCGTCCATGTCTCCGGCACATTGGGAACGGGGACAGACTCAACCCCCGCCGAAAGTGCGCGAACCTTACGGCCTTTTGGGCAAATGTTAAGCCCGGTTCTGCGCGGCCGACATGCGTGGGAAATTATTGCTGAACGACCGGCGGGCTCGGCTGCGCCGCCCCCTGACGGGCGCCGTTGCCAGGTGCGGCCCCCGGTGCAACTCCGCCGGTGGCGCGGTTGGCCGGCGGCTTCTTTGCCGCTGCGGGCGCCCGTGGGGTCGCTCCGGCCGCCGGATCGGCCGCGCCACCCGCGACGGCAGGCGGCGCCTCGTCGGGCTCGACGGTGTCGTTCTGGGTCTGCCGCTCCATCGCCCTGAGCTTGGCGACGTTCTTCTGGTGCAGGTCGTAGGTTTCGGTGAAAGCATGGCCGCCGGTGCCGTCGGCGACGAAATAGAGATCGCGCGTGCGCGCCGGATTGGCCGTCGCCTCCAGCGAGGCGCGGCCGGGGTTGGAGATCGGTCCCGGCGGCAGGCCCTCGATCACATAGGTGTTGTAGGGCGACGGCTGGGTGATCTCGCTGCGCTTGATCGGACGGCCCAGCGTGCCCTTGCCGCCGACCAGACCATAGATGATGGTCGGATCGGACTGCAGCTTGATCCTCTGCTTCAGCCGGTTGACGAACACGGCGGCCACCCGGCTGCGCTCGTCGGGCTTGCCGGTCTCCTTCTCGACGATCGAAGCCAGCGTCACCAGCTGCTCCGGCGTCCTGACCGGCAGATCCGGACTACGCCGTTCCCAGATCTCGGCCAACACGCGCTTCTGCGCCTGCTGCATGCGTTGCACGACCTGATCGCGGCTGGTGCCGCGCGGAAACTTGTAGGTCTCCGGCAACAACGTGCCTTCGCGCGGAATCTCGCGGACGCTGCCGGTGAAGATCTCGTTCTCGGACAGGCGGGCCACGATCTGCTCTGACGTCAGGCCCTCGGGCACGGTCACCGAATGCTGCACGACCTTGCCTTCGACGATGACGCCGATCACGTCGCGCAACGATGCATTCTTCTGGAACGCATACTCGCCCGGCTTGAGGTCGGAACTGGCCTTCAGGGCATAGACTCCACCGATGAAGATCCACGGATTGACGTCGATCACACCTTCACGCGCGAGCACGTCGGCAATATCGCGTTTGCCCGCGCGCTGCGGGATGTTGACGACCTTGTCCTCCTGCAGCGGTCCTGCCGCTTCCAGGATCTGCCGTCCATAATAGTAGGCCGCGCCCACGCCGAGCATGGCCAGGATGAGCAAGGTGATGATCGCGTTGCCGACAACCACGAACGGATTGCGGGCGCGGTCGGAGCGGCGCGGCGGCGGCGGCACGCGTTCCGGCTCCAGCGCTGCGCGCGGGCTGCGGGGCGAGATGGGCGGCCGTTCACTCATCGATGCAACCTTCAGTCCTGTCGCTCTCGTCGTGGCCGTGCGCTCCCCAACGCAAGCGACCTGAAGTCCACGCCCATTTAACGATTCGTCATCTCGTCATCGAATACGGCGAAAAGGTGTTTTCGCCGGGCCTCACCGCCATGCGCATCCACTTACCGCATCGGCGCCGAAGGCCGACCTGCGAAAGACACGCGAAGTCTTGGGTTCTAGTGTGGCTGCAGTCGGATATCCGCGTGACCAAGCGACAATCGGGCCGAGCGGCATCCGTCCTTCCGCACTAGGTCACCACGCGCCGCAAAACCACCGACGCGTTGGTGCCGCCGAAACCAAACGAGTTCGACAGTGCCACGTTGATCTCGCGTTTGCGAGGTGCATGCGGCACGAGATCGATCGCGGTTTCCACCGACGGGTTCTCCAGATTGATCGTCGGCGGGGCGATGTTATCCCGAATCGCGAGAATGCTGAAGATGGCTTCGACGGCGCCGGCCGCGCCGAGCAGATGTCCGATCGACGATTTGGTCGACGACATCGAGATCTTCGAAGCGGCATTGCCAAGCAGGCGCTCGACCGCGCCGAGTTCGATCTCGTCGCCGACTTGAGTCGAGGTGCCGTGCGCGTTGATGTAGTCGAGGTCGGCGGCCGTGATGCCGGCGCGCTTCAGCGCCGCACTCATGCTGCGAAAACCGCCGTCGCCGTCCGGAGATGGCGAGGTGATGTGATAGGCATCTCCGGAGAGTCCGTAGCCGGAGACCTCGGCGTAGATCCGCGCGCCACGTGCTTTGGCGTGCTCATACTCCTCGAGCACGACCACGCCGGCGCCCTCGCCCATCACGAAGCCGTCGCGATCCTTGTCGTAAGGGCGCGACGCGCGCTCGGGCGTCTCGTTGAATCCGGTCGACAGCGCGCGCGCCGCGCAGAACCCGGCCATGCCAATTCGGCAAATCGGCGATTCGGTGCCGCCGGCGACCATGACATCGGCATCGCCGAGCGCGATCAGGCGGCTGGCGTCGCCGATCGCATGCGCGCCGGTCGAGCACGCAGTGACGACCGAATGATTGGGACCCTTGAGCCCGTGCTCGATCGAGACATAGCCCGAGGCGAGATTGATCAGACGTCCAGGAATGAAGAAGGGCGACACTTTGCGCGGACCGCGCTCCTTCAGGAGGATCGCAGTGTCGGCAATGCCCGAGAGGCCCCCGATGCCGGACCCGATCAGCGTGCCGGTGGCACAGCGGTCCTCTTCCGTCGCAGGATGCCAGTTGGCGTCATCGAGCGCCTGACGCGCCGCAGCCATCGCGAAAATGATGAAATCGTCGACCTTGCGCTGGTCCTTCGGCTCCATCCACTGGTCGGCATTGAAGGTGCCGTCGGAGCCATCGCCGCGCGGCACCTGACAGGCCACCTTGGCGGGAAGATCGGAGACCTCGAACGACTCGATCAAGCGCGCACCGCTCTTGCCCTGAAGGATGCGCTGCCAGGTCGTTTCCACACCACAGCCAAGCGGCGAAACCATGCCAAGGCCAGTGACGACAACCCGCCTCATGTTCGTTTCTCCAGACCCGACCTTGAGCGCTTGTGCATCGGCTGACGGCCGTCGCCGCACCTCGGGTCAATTGTTCGAGTAACACGTTCTGGCCGGGCAGCGCGTCCGAATCGTCCATCGCCAGCCGCCAGATGACGGCTCATCACGACGCCGCCAACAGCAAGAAACCGGTCGACCGCACAAGACGGATCGGCCGGTTTCGCGCAACTCTCGCCGGAGCGTCAGCTCTTGGCGTTCTTCTCGAGGAACTTGGTGGCGTCGCCGACGGTCAGGATCGTCTCCGCGGCATCGTCCGGAATCTCGCAACCGAACTCTTCCTCGAAGGCCATGACGAGCTCGACCGTATCGAGGCTGTCAGCACCGAGGTCGTCAATGAAGCTCGCGTTGTCGACCACTTTCTCGGGCTCGACACCAAGGTGTTCGACCACGATCTTCTTAACCCGCTCGCCAATCTCACTCATCGTTCAAACCTCGTGCTTGTTCCTTTAAGACCCGACCCCCGGATGATCCGCATCACCCCGGCCGCTAAACTTCCTTCGCGATCGCGCAAAACCAGATTTGCCCCGCAGCGCCCCTTTACCGAAATTTGGCGGACGACTTGCGGTCCGAAAACTTCGGAAACGGGGCCACTCACAAACTCCAATCCACACTCTCCATGAGGCCGGTACGGCTCCGATCCAGAGCGCTCAAACAGGAACCCGGATCAGCAGCACCAGCCGACGGAGGCCCGGCGAACGATGGCAGCTCGCCCCGCCAATATACAGGGTTTGGAAATCCTGCAATGGCGTTCTTCGTGCCCCCATCAGCCGCCCGGTTACCATACACGCGAATCATTGACCACACGGCCCGGTATAGTGGTCGCGACGTCTTTTCGCCGCATTCCGAGCCACGGCAGAGCCTAGATCATGGCCATGCCGCCATTGACGTGGATGGTCTGCCCCGTGACATACGCCGCCTCGTTGGAGGCGAGGTACACCGCAGCTGCAGCAATGTCCTCCGGCGTGCCCAACCGCGCCGCCGGCACCTTGGCGAGGATCGACTCGCGCTGCTTCTCGTTCAGAGCGTCGGTCATCGGTGTCTTGATGAAGCCGGGTGCGATGCAGTTGGCGGTCACGCCGCGTTTGGCATATTCGGCGCCGAGCGTCTTGATCATGCCGATGATGCCGGCCTTGGACGCCGTGTAATTGCCCTGCCCCGGATTGCCGGTGACGCCGACGATCGAGGTGATCGCGATGATGCGGCCGAAGCGCTTGCGCATCATCAGCTTGGTGGCGGCACGCGAGAGACGGAATGTCGCGGTCAGGTTGACCTTGATCACCTCGTCCCAATCCTCGTCGCGGAGCTGCACGAACAGGTTGTCGCGGGTGATGCCGGCGTTGGCGACGAGAATGTCGACCTGCCCCATCGCCTGCTCGGCGGCCGGCACCAGCGCCTCGACCTCGGCCGCGTCGGACAGGTTGCAAGGCAGCACATGCACACGGCTGCCCAGCTCGCCGGCGAGGGTCTCGAGCACCTCGCGCCGGGTGCCGGAAACGGCAACGGTCGCCCCCTGGGCATGCAAGGCCTTCGCGATCGCGTTGCCGATGCCGCCGGTCGCGCCGGTCACCAGCGCGGTCCTGCCACTCAGATCGAACATCCAACTCTCCTCAATGCCGCTTCCAAGCGGCCACTTACGACGTTTTCGCCGCGGCCAGCGCATCCTTCGCGGCCACGATATCCGACGGGCCGCCGACGGCGACGCCGACCGCACCATCCGCGATCCGCTTGACCAGGCCGCTGAGCACCTTGCCGGCGCCGATCTCGAAGAACCGTGTCACGCCCTGGCCCGCCATATATGCGATCGATTCGCGCCAGCGCACCGTACCCGTGACCTGCTCGACCAGGCGACGGCGAATCTCGTTGGGATCGCTGATCGGCGCCGCGAGTACGTTCGAGACCAGGGGCGAGGCCGGAGCCTTGATCGTGACCTTGGACAGCGCCTCCGCCATGACGTCCGCCGCCGGCTGCATCAGCTTGCAGTGGAACGGCGCGGAGACCGGCAGCAGCATGGCGCGCTTCGCGCCCTTGGCGCGGGCGATCTCGACGGCGCGATCGACGGCGGCCTTGTTGCCGGACACCACCACCTGGCCGCCGCCATTGTCGTTGGCGGCCTGGCAGACCTCGCCCTGGGCCGCCTCTTCGGCGACCGCAACAGCCGCCTCATAATCCATCCCGAGCAGCGCGGCCATGGCGCCGACGCCCACCGGAACGGCCTTCTGCATGGCAAGCCCACGGGTGCGCAGCAGGCGGGCAGTATCCGCAATCGTCAGGCTGCCGGCGGCGGCCAGCGCCGAGTATTCGCCCAATGAGTGACCTGCGACAAAGGCGGCGTCGCGTCCGACCGAGAATCCGGCCTCGGTTTCCAGCACCCGCAAGGTTGCCATCGAGACCGCCATCAGAGCGGGTTGGGCATTTTCGGTCAGCTGCAGGGTCTCGGCCGGACCTTCCCAAATGATGGTCGTCAGCTTCTCACCGAGGGCGGCATCGACCTCCTCGAACACCGAACGAGCCACCGGGAAGGAGTCGGCGAGCGCCTTGCCCATGCCGACGGCTTGGGACCCCTGCCCCGGAAAAGTGAATGCTGCCGTCATGGCCGCCCCCTGAACGTTCCAAAATCCCTGGAATTGAGTAACTTTGGCCGGAAAGACACTGGCCGGCCCTGTGATGTCAAGCACGTGACGGGCGCAATTCGACCACTTTCCCTTGCCTTGGCCCCGAAAATCGGTATAAGGCGCGCCATCCGTGGATCCCGAGCCGGGAGCTGAACGGACGGTCCCAGCAAACTCACCTTGCTCAACCTTGGGGATTTAACCTCTCCAAGCTGTCCTGGTGACTTTGATGTGGCAGGGCCAGTCGGCCCGTCGTCCCGTGTTCCCGCCTTCTGAGCTGACGTCTGCGAGTCCTTTCCACAAGGTCTCGAAGGGCTTGACGCCGGGATTTGCGCCAACTTGGAAAGGACAGCCATGCCGCTTTACGAGCATGTATTCCTCGCGCGTCAGGACGCGAGCACCCAGCAGGTGGAAGAACTGACGGCTCAGATGACCGGTATCGTCGAAGGTCTCGGCGGTAAGGTCACGAAGTCTGAGAATTGGGGCGTTCGCTCCCTCACCTACCGCATGAACAAGAACCGCAAGGCCCACTTCGTGCTGCTCAACATCGACGCTCCGTCCGCGGCGATCGCCGAGATCGAGCGCCAGGAGCGGATCAGCGAAGACGTGATCCGCTACCTCAGCGTCCGCGTCGACGAGCTCGAGGAAGGCCCGTCGGCGATGATGCGCAAGGCCGATCGCGACCGTGAGCGCGACGACCGCGGCGGTGGCTTCCGTGGTGAGCGCGATGGCGGCGGCTTCCGTGGCGATCGCGGTGACCGTGGCGATCGCGGCCCGCGCCGGGCCCGTGACGAAGAAACTGCGGACGAGGAGTAAGATCAATGGCTGAAGCCCCCGCACGTCGCCCGTTCTTCCGCCGCCGCAAGACCTGCCCGTTCTCCGGGCCGAACGCGCCGAAGATCGACTACAAGGACTCCAAGCTGCTGATGCGTTACGTCTCTGAGCGCGGCAAGATCGTGCCGAGCCGCATCACGGCCGTGTCCGCCAAGAAGCAGCGCGAACTCGCGCGCGCCATCAAGCGCGCCCGCTTCCTCGGCCTGCTGCCTTACGTCATCCGCTGATTGCGGACCTCGGACCGGCGGCCCCGCGCCGCCGGCTCCTTCCGTTGAATTCTCATAAGGCTTCCGGGTCGTCCGGTCGCCGATGGTTGGGGCGAAGGCGCCTCTAACCGCTCGAAGGGAGCGGGACAGCTGATGATCGGAACGCTTCTCATCGCGCTCGCGGCAGGCGCTGCCTCCGCGGTCATGTTCGCCTCGACCGGATCGGGCGTGATGACGGCGCTCGTGCTTGCGCTGCTCGCGCCCGTGCCGCTGCTCGTCGCTGCAATCGCCTGGGGCCGGCTTTGCGCCGTCATCGGCGGTCTCGTAGCAACCGCTTGCGTGCTGGCCATCTTCGGCTTCGATCGCGCTCTCGCCTTTGCCGTCTCCGTGACGCTGCCGGCCTGGTGGCTCGGCCACCTCATCCTGCTCGGCCGTCCGACGACCAGCCCGTCCGGCCAGGATGGCATCGAATGGTATCCGCCCGGCAACATCCTGCTGTGGATCGCGGTGATCGCAGCGCTGATTGCCGCGTTCTCCTTCGGCACCGACATGACGGCCACCAATCAGGGTCTCAGGCGGCTGCTGTCGCGCGTGCTCAGCAATACCGTCACGTCGACCGACGCGGTCGACATTCCCCGGCTGGTCGAGATCCTGGTGTTCATGGCGCCGCCGATGGCCGCGGTGATCATGACCACGATCCTGTCGCTCAACGTCCTGGCGGCCGCAAAGATCACGGCGATCTCCGGCCGGCTGATGCGCCCATGGCCGCGCCTGCGCGACACCAAGCTGCCGCTGATGACGCTGCCGGCGCTGTTTGCGATCATCGCGTTCTGCTTCCCGGGCGGGCTGATCGGCATGCTGGCGCGAATCGCCGCCGCAGCGCTGCTGACCGCCTATGCGCTCACCGGCTTCGCGGTCCTGCATACGCTGACCTTGCCGCTGCGCACCCGGCCGCTTTGGCTCGGTCTCGCCTACGCGCTGATGCTGACCTTCATCTGGCCGATCCCCATGCTGGCGATGATCGTCCTCGGCCTCGCCGACGCCGCCTTCGACCTCCGTCACCGTTACGGCCCGCGGCAGCCGCCGCCTTTGCCGGTGCCGTAAAAGTTCAACCTCACACCAACCGCTTCCGAACATCACAAGGAGAACATCGATGGAAGTCATTCTGCTGGAACGTGTCGCCAAGCTCGGCCAGATGGGCGAGATCGTGAAGGTCAAGGACGGGTTCGCCCGCAACTTCCTGCTGAAGCGCAAGAAGGCGCTGCGGGCCACCGCCGAGAACAAGGCCAAGTATGAGGGCATGAAGGCCGAGCTCGAAGCCAACAACATCAAGGCCAAGGGCGAGGCGGCCAAGGTCGCCGAGAAGATCGACGGCCGCGACATCGTCATCATCCGCCAGGCCTCCGAATCCGGCCAGCTGTTCGGCTCGGTCTCGGTGCGCGACATCGTCGCCGCCCTCGCCGCCGACGGCATCACCGTGAGCCGGCCGCAGGTCTGGCTCGACGCCCCGATCAAGACGATCGGCAAGCAGACGATCACCATCGCAATCCACCCGGAGGTCGAGACCTCGGTGACCGTGACGGTCGCCCGCAGCGCCGACGAGGCCGAGCGCATCAAGCGCGGCGAGGACATCTCGACCCGCCAGGAGGACCGCGACGCCGCCGCCGAAGCGATCGCGGCCGCCGGCGAGTTCTTCGATCCGGAAGCCCAGGACGAGGGCGCTGCCGGCGAGCCTGCGCAGCAGTAAGCGCGCCAGCCCATTTGCGGAAAAGCCCGGCTCCCCGAGCCGGGCTTTTTCATTGTCGTCTCACCGCGAGGGCGAGGACGGAACCGAGGGATCCGACGGCACCGACTGGGTCGTGGCCGGCGCCGGCGTCACCGGCGGGACCGGGTCGGCGCGCAGCGCCGGCGCGGCCTCGCTCGATCTTGCCGGCTCGACCCGCGGCGGCTCGGAGCCGGCAGCGCTGTCCTCGCGCGACGCCGACGGGCGGGTCGCACCGGTCGGCTCGCCGCGCGTCTCTTCCGCAGCCGAGCCCTCCTGGGCCGGCTTCTTGCGCTTGCCGAGCCGGCCCTTCTTCGCGGGCGCGCTGCCCTCGCCGTCGGCCGGCGCAGCGGCTGGATCTGCTGCCGCGTCGGGCCTCGCCTCGGCCGGCGCGGAGCGCTTGGAGTGATGACCCGAACGGCGGCGCGGCTCGCCTGGGCTCGCAGCAGCATCCGCGGCGGCCGGTTTCGCCTCGGGCGGCTCGGTGGCGGCTGACCGGGCGCGGCGCTCGGACCGCGTCTCCTTGCCGGAGTGGCCCGTTGATCGCGCATCCGCAGCGCCGTTCGCAATCAGGTAGTTGGCGAGCACGCCGGCCATCTCGGGGCTCGTCGTGTAATGCTGGCGCAGAAACCCGGGCAGCGAGCTGGCCGAGGTGTTCTTGGCCAGGCCGCGCGGCGACTTGTGGCAGACCACGCAGGTCCCGTTGTAGATCTGCGCAGGACTCTTGCCCGCATCGAGATTTTCCTGCGCAACGGCGGCCCCCGCGAAGCCCATGCAGAACACCGCCACCACCGTCGCCAAATTGAGCGCTCGGCCCACCATTCTCATTCTCCAGCTATGGTTTCGCCCACACGGCGCCGCCCCGCGCGACATCCGCTGCCGTGTTTCCTCTCGCTATCAGCCGAACGTGACAGCGGACATTGCGGTCGCTCCACGCCTTCGACGGCGATCCCTTCAGACCTCGTCCGGCGGTCAGATGCCGGACACCGGCCAAAAGGCCGGCGGCCGCGGCCTTTTTAACGGATTGCGGAGCGAATGAAAGCGCACAGATGTTCCTGCGCCGAGATGTCCATCGATCAATGACGGTTCGGAATATCGGCGTTGTGTTCATGGCAGTGGCGTCGGCTTGTGCCCGCCGGGTAACATAACAACGTGATGATAGGGAACCAATCGGTTCTCAACGCGTCGAGTGCGACGGCCGGGAAAGTCAGCAACTCACGGGAATAGCTCGTTGGGTGGTGTGGATGGACCGTTTGCTGCGAAGTCTGTTGAGTAGCTTCATTCGCCGTGGCTCGATCAGCTTTACGACCGCCAGCGGCACGTCGTTCAGCTGCGGGGATGGAACCGGCGTCCCCGTGGCGGCACGATTTCTGACTCGTGAAGCCGAGCGCCGGATTCTGGCCAACCCCGAGCTCGCGCTCGGCGAGGTCTATATGGACGGCTCGTTCGTGGTCGAACGAGGAACGATCGCGGACCTGCTGTCGATCGTGATGAGCCAGCCGGCCGTGGTGCCCGACTGGGCCAGGCCGCAATGGTGGCTGCGCTATCTGATCCGGCACCTGCGCCAGCTCAATATCCGGGCACGCGCGCGCCGCAACGTCGCCCATCATTACGATCTCGATGGGCGGCTGTATTCGCTGTTCCTCGATGCCGACCGGCAATATTCCTGCGCCTATTTCGAGACGCCGGACGCGACGCTGGACGATGCCCAGCTCGCCAAGAAACGTCATCTCGCGGCCAAGCTGCTGATCGGCCGCCGCCATCGCGTCCTCGACATCGGCTGCGGCTGGGGCGGGCTTGGACTTTACCTGGCTGAGATGTGTGATGCCGACGTCACCGGCGTGACCTTGTCGGCCGAGCAGTTGCAGGTCGCCGAGGCCCGCGCGGCCGAACGGCACCTCTCCGCCTCCGCCCGCTTTCTGCTGCAGGATTATCGCGACGTACCCGGCACGTTCGATCGCATCGTCTCGGTCGGCATGTTCGAGCATGTCGGGGTCGCCTTCTACGACACCTTCTTTCGCCGCTGCGCCGAGCTCCTCGCGGACGACGGCGTCATGCTGCTGCATTCGATCGGACGCTCCGAGGGCCCTGATGCGACCAATCCCTGGATCGCCAAATACATCTTCCCCGGCGGCTACGTCCCAGCCCTCTCGGAGGTTCTGCCGGCGATCGAGCGCGCCGGGCTCCTCGTCTGCGACATCGAGATCCTGCGTCTGCACTACGCGGAGACCCTGAAGGCGTGGCGCGAACGCTTCATGGCCCGGCGCGACGAGGCCGTGCAGCTCTATGACGAGCGCTTCGCGCGGATGTGGGAGTTCTACCTGGCGGCCGCGGAAATGGGGTTCCGCAAGCAGAACCTGATGAATGTCCAGATCCAGCTGACGAAGCGCCAGGGCGTCGTGCCGATGACGCGCGACTACGTCCACCGTGAGGAGACGCGGCTGCGGGCGCGCGAGCGCGGCAGCCGCCCGGCGCTGCAGATGGCGGGTGAGTAGCGCGCGCGGCCCGCGACGACAGCGGAGGGCGGCGCCAGTGCAATGGTCCTGCAGAGACGGACGGCCGCATTCCCTCGGCTGTGCCGCGCCGGTCTCGACTTCAATTCTGAGATGCTCGGTGGACGGCTTACATCCCAAACGCGAGATTATGCCCATCCGACTCAAATTTTCAAACAAATCGTGCGGTCTGTGAACTGGCTCACAGACCCCGGGGAAGCCCGGCCGTAGTGTCCTGGCATGTCCCCGAGCCCCGCCAGAGCCATGTTGGAACCCCAGACCGACTTCAGCACCGACTACGCGCTGATCGCCGCGGGCGTGGGAGCATCCCTGATCGCCCTCCTGTATCTGCTGCTGGTCTGACGCCGGGCGCGGATCCACGCGCGGCCCTGGCACGCCCTGCCGTACCGGCTCTCGTTCCCGCCTCGCCGACGTGTCGAACGATCGCGCCGGTTGATTGCACCGGCGTGTCGCTCGCGCTCGCGCGGCGTTGAGTCCTGTCGGTTCCGTCAAGCGCGGCATCTGGCGAGTCCGGATTCATCCACCAGATTTACCAGACGGTGAATTGCGCTCAGCTTTCGCTTCCGCTTCGCGCGCGACTGGCGCTTTATCCCCTCCCCTTCAAAGCTGCTAAACACGCGGTCATGGCACTCACTGATTCGAACGTTCACAAGCTGGCGTCGGCTGACGCAGCAACGCCGGCCTATCGCAGCGCTCCTCACAACATCGAGGCGGAACAGGGTCTGCTCGGCGCGATCCTGGTCAACAACGACGCGTTCTATCGCGTGTCGGACTTCCTCGAGCCGAAGCATTTCTTCGAGCCGCTGCACCAGACCGTGTTCGAGACCGCGTCCAGCCTGATCCGGATGGGCAAGGTCGCGACGCCCGTGACCTTGAAGACGTTCCTGCCGGCCGACGTCGACATCGGCGGCATGACCGTCGGGCAGTATCTGGCACGGCTCGCGGCCGAAGCGACCACGATCATCAACGCCCAGGACTATGGCCGCACCATCTACGACCTGTCGTTGCGCCGCGACCTGATCGGCATCGGCGAGGACATGGTCAACGTCGCCTATGACGCACCGGTCGACTTCGCGCCGCGCAACCAGATCGAGGACGCCGAGCGCCGGCTGTACGAGCTCGCGGAGTCCGGCCGCTATGACGGCGGGTTCCAGAAATTCTCCCAGGCGCTGACGACCGCGCTCGACATGGCCGCCAAGGCCTTCCAGCGCGACGGCAAGCTGTCCGGTATCTCCACCGGCCTGCGCGATCTCGACGCCAAGATGGGCGGCCTGCAGCATTCGGACTTGATCATCCTCGCCGGCCGTCCCGGCATGGGCAAGACCTCGCTCGCCACCAACATCGCCTACAACGTCGCCCAGGCCTATGTTCCCGAATTGCAGCCCGATGGCACCTATCGCGCCGCGCAGGGCGGCGTGGTCGGGTTCTTCTCCTGCGAAATGAGCGGCGAGCAGCTCGCCACCCGTATCATCGCCGAGCGCTCTGGCATTCCCTCCAGCCACATCCGCCGTGGCGGCATCACGGAGGCCGATTTCGAGAAGCTGCGCGAATGCTCGATCGAGCTGCAGTCGCTGCCGTTCTATGTCGACGAAACCGGCGGCATCTCGATCGCGCAGGTGATGGCGCGCGCCCGCCGGCTGAAGCGCCAGAAGGGCCTCGACCTGCTGGTGATCGACTACATCCAGCTGCTGTCGGGCTCGGGCAAGCGCGGCAACGACAACCGCGTCCAGGAAATCACCGAGATCACCACCAGCCTGAAGGCGCTGGCCAAGGAGCTCAGCGTTCCCATCATCGCGCTGTCGCAGCTGTCGCGCCAGGTCGAAAACCGCGAGGACAAGCGGCCGCAACTGTCGGACCTGCGTGAATCCGGCTCGATCGAGCAGGACGCCGACGTGGTGCTGTTCGTGTATCGCGGCGAGTACTATCTGGCCGCCAAGGAGCCGCGTCCCGGCACCGAGGAGCACCAGAAGTGGCAGATGGAAATGGATCTGGCACTCGGCAAGGCCGAAGTGATCATCGGCAAGCAGCGCCACGGTCCGACCGGCACGGTCGAGCTGCACTTCGACGCCTCGGTCACCCGCTTCGGCGACCTCGCCCATGACGGCCTGCCGCCGCAGCACCACGACTATTGACCTGACGCGGTTGAACCGTGACGCCGCGGCGCGTAAAAGCGCCACATGAGTGTTCCCGAACAGAAACCCGCCGAGCAACCTGTCTCGGCGGTCGACGAGGCTGTCCCGGCCAGCGCCACCGGCGTGCTGACCATCGATCTCGACGCGCTCGCCGCCAATTGGCGCAAGCTGGAAAAGACCGCAGTGCCGGCCGAATGCGCCGGGGTGATCAAGGCCGACGCCTATGGCTGCGGCATTCCCCAGGTGGCGCGCACGCTCGCCGCGGCCGGCTGCAAGACCTTCTTCGTCGCGACGCTCGCGGAGGCAAAAGTCGCCCGCGCCGCTTTGCCGGACAGCGCCGCGCTCTACGTGCTCGACGGCTTCTTCCAGAACACCGGCGACGACTACGCGACGATCAACTGCCGTCCTGTCATCGGCGACCTCAACGAGCTCGCCGAATGGGACATGTTCTGCCGTCGCACCGGCTGGAAGGGCGGCGCGGCCATCCATGTCGACACCGGCATGAACCGGCTCGGCCTCAGCCCGATCGACGCGCAGGGCATGATCCCGCGCATCCAGACCGGCGACCATGGCATCACGCTGGTGATGAGCCATCTGGCCTCCGCCGAGCAGATCAACAGCCCGTCGAATGCACGCCAGCTCGCGACGTTCCGCGAGGTCGTCAGCGTGTTCGCCGGCGTGCCCGCCGCGCTTGCCGCCTCCTCCGGCATCTTCCTCGGCGCCGCTTTCCAGTTCGACATGGTCCGGCCCGGTGCCGCGCTTTACGGCGTCAATCCGACGCCGGAGGCCGACAATCCCATGCAGCCGGTCGCCGAGATCAAGGCGCGCATCGTGCAGCTGCGCGATCTCGCGCGCGGCGACACGGTCGGCTATGGCGGCACCTGGACGGCGCGCCGCCCGACAAAGATCGCGATCCTCTCCGCCGGCTATGCCGACGGCTACTTCCGCGCCGCCTCTTCCAACGACGGCACCCGCGGCGCCGACGTCATCATCGCCGGCCAGCGCTGCCCGATCGCAGGGCGCATCTCGATGGACCTGATCGCCGTCGACGTCACCGACCTGCCGCCGAAGGCCGCCCGCCGCGGCCACTTCGCCACCCTGCTCGGCGAAGGCATCACCGTCGACGAACTCGCGCATCATTTCGGCACCATCGGCTACGAAGTCCTGACCAATCTCGGCCGGCGCTATCACCGCATCTACAAGGGCGGTGCGGCGGCCGCGGAAAGCTGATCGCGCGGAGCAACGCTCTCTGTCTGACGTGCACACAGCTGCTGCCACATCGTCATTGCGAGCGCAGCAATCCAGAGTCCCGCACACCACCCTGAATTGCTTCCGCCTTCGCTCTTCGAGCTACGGCGGACAAGTCGCTGCGCTCGCAATGATGGTGAACTGACATGAGCCATCGGTCTCGCGGCATACAACGCCCGAGGCTTGCATCTCTTTTTCACCCTCTTCGAAAGACGAGGGCGCAGGGAATGCCGGGTGAAGGCCTCACCCATGGCCCGCCTGCAGAAAAAAAGCAGGCGGCAGTCACCACAGGTTCAGCCGGTCAACCGGCATTCCCCGCGCGATGGCTTTACGCCTTATGCGTACTCTCCCCGGGGATCGGCTGTCTTGCCCCCGTGACCGGCGGATCATCACCGCCAGCGTAGCATCAGCGTCGAGATGCCAGGACCATACGTCTTCGACGTGCGCCTCGTGCCGTTCGTCCGCACGGCCTCAAGCCATGCTGCGACCCCAAGCGCCCACCACATCCCACCCCGCGTGTCATGACGATCGCGATACGCCCCTCGTGCCGAGGCGGGACGGAGGGAGTGAAGCATGTTTTTCTGATAAACGGAAGTACAATATTTTTCGCGGAAGGACTGGACAGGGTGAGTCGCGTTGAGATCGTTGATGAATTCCGCGTTTCGGCGCGCCCGTTAGGGCCAAGCTACGCTGGCTAGGGTGCCTGGTCATGACGGATGTCGTTGGCGCGCTTCATCTCTCGCGCCAGATCGTCGACAACCTGCGCCAGGGAGCGGCCATCACTCGCAGTGAGCGACTTCCGCAGCTGCCGCGAACTCCAGAGAATTGCGGCAACGAATATGATGAAGGGAAGCCAGGAGACAATCAGGCTTACATACCATGGAATATCATTAGTCATACCCAGCTTCTTCCCTGCAAATATCTACGAGACCGCCCGGCTCGTTCAGATGAGTCGCGCGACCGGCTACAATCTTCTGTCATTCGCCCGCTTCATCTCATCCGCCAGATCACCGACGATCTGCGCCAGCGAGCGACCATCGCCGGCCGTCAGAGACGTCTGAATCCGACGGGTGCTCCATGCAACGGCCAAGACGAACATGATCAGTGGCAACCAGGCTATGATCAGACTTACGTACCAAGGCACATCGTCATTCACACCCAACCTCCACGCATGGTCTCCGCTCGGCGGACCAGGGGCGAGGCTATGATCTTAATCATTAAAAAGTCGGCTGGATGACAACGAGAATCTGCACAATGAGCACATGTAGCTAGGGGCCATACTTTGGTGAGAGGAAGCGCCTCCGCCTCAGGCGCCCGAGCGCGCGCCACATCGTCATTACGAGCGCAGCGGCGAAGCGACGCAATCCAGAATCCCACATGCCACCCTGGATTGCTTCGCTGCGCTCGCAATGACGGGCTGATGGATATCGGCACACGGCTGCGACAGCGCCCGCTGCTGTAGCCCGGATGAGCGCAGCGATATCCGGGGGTCTCACGTGCCGTATCGGAAAACCCGGATGTCGCCGCGCTCATCCGGGCTGCGGGGCTGGTCGCGCAAGAGCGCCATCATTCGATCAAGATGGGCGCTGCGGGTCGGTCGTGGCCGGCGCTCACGCCTTGAAGTAGTCCGGCTGGCCAATGTCGGCGATCAAACCGATCCCGTCCGGTCTCCAGCCCAGGCGCTGCTGTGTCAGGACGCTGGAGGCCGGCATGTCCAGCCCTGCGAACATCGCCAGTGGACCGTAGTAGTCGCCCGCCTCCTCCTTGCTGATCGACACGACCGGCACGTTCAGCGCGCGGCCGATCACCTCGATGACCTCGCGCATGGGGACGCCCTCCTCGCCGACGGCGTGGTAGATCGCGTCTGCAATGCCCTTCTCCAGGGCGAGCCGGTAGAGGCGGGCGACATCCGATCGATGCGCCGCGGCCCAGCGCTCGGTGCCTTCGCCGACATAGGCGGCGCGGCCCTTCTGTCGCGCGAGCTCCACCAGATAGGAGATCAGCCCGGCCCTTCCGGGGGCGCCGTGAACCTGCGGCAGGCGGATCACCATTGCGCGCACGCCGCGCGACGCATAGGCGAGACCCGTCTGCTCGGACACGCGCGGGACATGCGCTGACGACTCGCGCCGCATGTCTTCGGTGACCACCACATTGGCCGCAACGAGCCCCGTTCCGGAGGTGACGATGAACGGCTTGTTCGTGCCCACCAGCACCTCGCCCATGGCGTCGATGGCGGCCTTGTCGATGGCGCCGTTCTCCGCGAATTTCGCGAAGTCGTGGATGAAGGCGAGATGGATCACGCCGTCGGCATCCCTCGCGCCGCGCTTCAGGCTGTCGAGGTCCTGCAGCGAGCCGCGATGAACCTGCGCGCCCAGTTGCTCGAGCGTGCGGACGTTCTCGGCGGAGCGCGCGAGGCCGATGACCTGATGCCCGGCGGCGATCAGCTCCCTGGTGGTTTCGGAGCCGATGAATCCGGCGGCGCCGGTGACGAATACGCGCATGAGACACACTCCCTGTTCAGACCGCCGGGATATTGCTAGGCTGCTCATAAGGGTAAAGTCGTGACTTTATACGGGTATAATCGCTAACAGGATGACGGACGCCAACCCTCTCGGGACCTATCTCAGGGATCGCCGCGCCAAGCTCGATCCGACCGCCTTCGGCCTGCCGCTGCAGCGGCGGCGAACGCCGGGGCTTCGGCGCGAAGAGGTGGCGCAACGCGCCAATGTGAGCGCCACCTGGTACACCTGGCTCGAGCAAGGGCGCGGCGGCGCGCCCTCCGCCGACGTGCTGGACCGCATCGCTCGCGCCATGATGCTGACCGACGCCGAGCGCGAGCATCTGTTCCTGCTCGGTCTCGGCCGGCTACCCGAAGCCCGCTATCACGCGATCGACGGCATCTCACCCCGTCTCCAACGCGTGCTCGACACGCTGGAATACAGTCCCGCCTTCGTTCGCACGGCGACATGGGACATCCTCGCCTGGAACAGGGCGGCTGCGGCTGTCCTCACCGACTACAGCACCCTGCCGGAGGGCCAGCGCAATGTTCTGCGCATGATGTTCCACGACAGCCGTGTCCGCGCAGCACAGCCCAACTGGCAGGCCGTGGCGCGCTATGTGGTCGCGTCCTTCCGCGCCGACGTGGCCCGCGCCGGCGCGGCCCGCAATGTCCAATCGCTGGTCGACGAGCTCTGCGCGACGAGCCCGGAATTCGCGGCGATGTGGCGCGACAACGATGTGCAAGGGCGGCACGGTGACGGCGTGAAGACCCTGCAGCATCCCGTCGCCGGATCGCTCTCGATGGAATTTTCGGGCTTCGCCGTCGATGGCCGGCCCGACCTCACCATGGTGATCTACAATCCCGCGACGCCGGAGGATGCCGACAAGATCCGTGCGCTGGTGACGTCGCGACCGAAGTAGGTGCGAGTGCCCTCTCGACTCGCGCCGCCGAGAAGCGCGCGGGTCGCCTGACAGGCCGGGCTTTCGTAGGCAGCCTTGGCTGCATCGACGCTGCCGCGTGAACAAAAAGCCGATTGCGAGCTTGGTCATCCGGACCATCCCCACGGCGACGGGCATCATGAAGATCGCGACCTTCAACATCAACAATGTCCGGCGGCGGCTCCCCAATCTGCTGCGCTGGCTGCGCGCGGCCAGGCCCGACATCGTCTGCCTGCAGGAGCTGAAATGCACCCAGGCCGATTTCCCCGTCGATGCGATCGCCAAGGCCGGCTATGGCGCGGTGTGGCAGGGACAGAAGACCTGGAACGGCGTCGCGATCCTTGCGCGCAAGGCCGAGCCGGTGCTGACCCGCACCGCCCTGCCCGGCAATCCCGGAGACCAGGAGGCGCGCTACATCGAGGCCGCGGTGCGCGGCCTCGTCGTCGGCTGCCTCTATTTGCCGAACGGCAATCCGCAGCCGGGGCCGAAATTCGACTATAAGCTCGCCTGGTTCAAACGCCTGCAGAAGCACGCGGCTGATTTCATCAAGGACGACCTGCCGGCCGTGCTCGCCGGCGACTACAATGTGGCGCCTGCTACGCTCGACATCTATCCGACGCGATCCTGGGACAAGGACGCGCTGATCCAGCCGAAGAGCCGCGCCGCCTTCAAGGCGCTGGTCGATCAAGGCTGGTGCGACGCGATCCGGATGCTGCATCCGGACGCGCCGATGTTCACGTTCTGGGACTACAAGCGCAACCGCTGGCCGCGCGATGCCGGCCTGCGGCTCGACCACCTGCTGCTGAGCCCGCAACTCGCGCCGCGCCTTGCCAAGGCCGGCGTCGACCGCGCCATCCGCGGCGAGGACGGCGCCAGCGACCACGCGCCAGCCTGGATCGTGCTGAAATAATCCGAACTCGCCTGTCCGCGTCGGAGCCTCAGCCGCGGTCGGGCCAGGTCTGCTGCAGATTGGTCGCGCGCTCGGGCAGGCCCTCGGTCAGCACCGCCATGCCGCCGCACACCGGCAGATGCACGACGAGGCTCGCGGCATCCGGCACGTTCGGACGCGGCGTCACGTTCCACAGCATGATCTCCTGGCGCGTGCGGCGGATCTCCTTGAACTCGTAACTATACGTCTCCGAGCCGCGCGGATATTCGCGCCAGAGCTGGCCTTCCTTGCGGAAGCTGCTCTGCGTGCCGTCATAGCGATCGGCATAGGACAGGCAGGCCGGCACGTTCAGCGCTTCGAGCACGGCCGCGCCGACGTTCGACGCCGCGGGAAGGACGCTGTTCACCGCGCCGATCGCGGCGAACACGGTCGTGATCGCGCCGGCGGCCATCGCGAGCCAGCCGGCCTTGGTCGCGGCCGGCCGCGCGGGCGCATTCGCGGCGGACACCTTGGATGCAAGTCCGCGAGGGGACGTCAGATGGAGCTGGGCCATGACGCGTTCTCCGATGTGCGGCGAGGACGGATGCCCCGCCGGGCTGCATTCATCGGAGATCAGTCTGGCCGATCGCGCTCCCGGCGAATGTGACGCCGATCACAACCTGAAATGATGACCGACCGGCGCCACACCGGGAGCGTGACGACACGCGCCGTCAATCGCGTCCCGCATCCATGATCGCCTGCGCGAGCCGGCCGGGATCGGAGAAGCACAGCTCATGGCTGCCGGGCACCTGGACCAGCCGGAACAGGCCGAGCTTGCCGGACAGCCGCGGATGCCATGGCAGGCTGTGCGGCAGCGCCGTGTCCTCGGTGCAGTTGATGTAGGATTTCGCGATTGCCATCTCGGCGGGATTGGCGCGCAGCTTGATCTTGTCGGTGAAGGTCTTGTTGGGATGCGGATTGAGCATCTCATAGGTGCGCGTCGCGGTGGCGAGATCGGCGTCGTTGATGAAGGCCTCGCGCCAGACCGGGAACGGCAGCACCACCGAACCGTCGCCGCGCTCCGCAGCGACCGCGTCGAACAGCGCAACATAGTGCGGTGGCACCATGTCGTTGAGGCACTCGCCGTCGTTGGGCACGAACGCATTCCAGTAGACCAGGCGGCGGATGCGCTGAGCGATGCGGTCGGCGACGCCGGTGATGACCATGCCGCCATACGAATGCCCCATCAGCACGGCGTCGGTGATGTCGTGCTCGGTGAAGTAGTCGCAGATCGAGGCGATCGCCTCGTCGAGTCCAGTGGTCTTTGCGTCGCCGGGGCGGTTGCCGCGGATGGTCGGCAGATGGACGGTGTGGCCGGCGGAGCGAACATGCGCGGCGACCGGCTCGAGCTCGGCGCCGGTATGCCAGGCGCCATGGACCAGGACGTAGGTTGACATGATCACGTTCCTTTGCACGATGGAAGGCGGTGCAAGGACTATGGGCCGGACCGCGCCCGCGGCGCTTGGCTGCAACTGAACCCGATTGGTCTCGGAGTGAACCGATGGGCGCCGAGCCGGAACGGCAGCGGAGCTGGAATACGGCGACGGTGCGGCCGGAGGAGCAGTTCTCGTATTACCGCGAGGCGATCTGCCAGGCCTTCATGAACTTGACGCCGGAGCCGGCGCGCGGCATCGGATTCGCTGCGGAGGTGCAAAGCATCAGCCTCGGGAGCGGCGCCATCAACCGCGTCAGCTTTCCCGAGCACATCGTACGCCGCTCGCGCACGGACATCGCCGCTTCCACCCAGCGCTGCTTCTATCTCAACCTCAAGCTCGCCGGCCGCTGCACCATCCTGCAGGACGAATGCGATGTCAGCCTGTCCGCCGGTCAGGTCGGCATCTTCGACAGCGATCGCACCTTCGTGCTGCAGCACGATCGCGGGCCGTCGCTCGGCGTGATCTCGTTCCGCGTCCCCGCCGATGCGCTGTGCAGCCGCCTGCCGGCCGAGCCGGACATCGCGCCGACGCGGCTGTCCGACGATCCATGCGTCGGCGCACTGATCGTGGAGACGGCCCGCTCCCTCAACGCCAATGCGCTGCGGCTCGCGCCCGACGATGCGTCGGCGCTGTTCGGCGTGCTGCTCGATCTGGTGGCGCTGAGCCTGGCGCGCCGCGGCCGCCGCGAGCCGCATGCGACCACCTCATTTGCCGATGCGACGACCTTGGCGCTACGCCGCGCCATTCACGAGCGGGTGCGCGAGCCCGGCCTGACGGTGGCGACCATCGCATCTGTCGTCGGGATCAGCGAGCGCTATGTGCACAAGCTGCTGGCCGCGCAGGCACCAGCTTCTCCGACCTGGTGATGGAGCGCCGGCTCGATGGCGCAGCGCGCGATCTGCGCGATCCCGCCCGATGCGGCCGGGACATCGGCCGCATCGCCTTCGACTGGGGCTTTTCGGATCTGTCGCACTTCACGCGCCGCTTCAAGCAGCGCTTCGGCATGCGCCCGCGCGACTGGCGCGCGGAGACCGCGCGTCACCCGGGCTGACAGCCGCCTGGGGTCAGCGCGGCCTCGGTTCGCGGGCTGCGCCCCACAACCAGATTGCCGCCAGCAGGACCAGCGAGCCGACGAACGCCGCGACGACATCGCGCAGCGAAATGACGATGCTGCCCATGCCTGGAAACAACCCGAACAGGTTGAACAAGACGCCACCGATGAGGGCGCCGACGCATCCCAATCCGATGTTGGTGAGGAGCCCGAAACCGGCTCGGCGGCGCTTCACCAGGATTCCGGCAAGGCCGCCACCAATCAAGCCGACGACGAGCCAAGTCCCTGCATGTGCCAGTGTGAACATTCTTCACTCCGTCGGTCTGCCGTCACCCCTCAGCTGGAGCATCACGGCCAGCAGCAAGATCATGAGAACACATTGCCGAGCGAAGCGAGACCGCCAGTTGCTACACGGAAGCAGCCAGATCAGGGGTCTTGCTCGCAGAGCCACACGAATCGCACGCTTGCAGGTTACATCGATTTCGTTGCCATGAGCTGAACTCTGCACATCGGATGAGTTCGCAACCCACTCGCAAACTGGCGCAGGCCGGCGTCCATGACAAGGTGATGCGGCCCCTGCTTGCTTTGAATTGGCCATTCCGCTTCGGACGTCGCGTACTTCCTCCCGAAATGACAGTCATTCGAATCTAATCGTCTCGAACACGCACGGCTCATGCGAACGCTTCGCACGCGAAGGGCTACGTAGTTCCCCCGAGTTCATATGATCCGCGGAATCAAGAAGAATGCGTTTCCCGCAGAGCGTGTAAGGATGAATGCATGTGCATCGCATGCAACTGGGCAAGATTCCGTGGTTTGCTCCAGCTTGATTTTGGCTCCGTCAACGAGGCCGAGCCGTCACGACGCAGGCTCCTGCAGGCAGGCGCGGCGTTCGCCGCAGCCGGCGTTGCTTCGGTGTCCGCTCCGACGAACGCCGAGGCGCGAACCGGCGGCGGCAAGGCCGACATCGTGTTTCGCAACGGCCCGGTCTACACCGTGAACGGCGGCCGGGAATGGGCCCGCGCGGTCGCCGTCAAGCAAAAGCACATCGTCTATGTCGGCGATGACGCGGGCGTCCGGTCCTTCATCGGCCCGAAGACCCGCGTCGTCGATCTCGCCGGCAGGATGCTGCTGCCCGGCTTCGTGGAAGGACACATCCATCCGATAGCGGGCGCTGTCGTGACTCGGGGTGTCGATCTTCAGTACGACACAAGGGAGGAGATGCTCGACGCCCTGAAGGCCTATCGCGCCAAGCTGGGCCAGGCCGGCATCGTCCGCGGCTTCGGCTGGCGCTATAACGCTTTTCCGCCGACCGGCCCTCGCAAGGAGGATCTCGATCAGATCTGGCCGGACACGCCCGTCTTTCTCGTCGGGATCGATGGCCATTCCGCCTGGGTCAATTCCAAGACGCTGGCGATTGCCAAGGTGACCAAGGCGACCAAGGATCCGTTGCCCGGCTACAGCTACTTCGAGCGGGACCCGGCCTCGGGAGAGCCGACCGGCTATCTGGTCGAGCCACCGGCGATGTTTCCGGTCCTCAACGCGATCTCGCCGTTCACGACCGGCTATATTGCGGACTCGCTCGCACAGTGGCTGCCGAAGGCGTCGGCGGCCGGCATCACCAGCGTGTTCGATGCCGGACTGCTCGTTCTGCCCGAGGAGACAGGCTACGAACTCTATCAGGATCTGGAGCGCAAAGGAAAACTGCCGTTCCGTGTGGTCGGATCGACCTACCACAACAATCCGGCGATCGACCCCGTGCCGATCGCGATGGCCCTGCGTCGACGCTTCAATTCCGAACTGGTGCAGGCGCCCGTTCTCAAGCTCAACATCGACGGCGGCGAAGCCCAACGGACCGCCGCATTGCTGGCCCCCTATAGCGACGATCCGAGCACGAGCGGCGAGACGCTGGTCCCGCCGGAGCAGTTCAAGGACATCGTCCGCCGCGCCGACAGGGCGGGCCTCAATATTCACATCCATTCCTACGGTGATCGCGCCAACCGCCTGTCGCTGGACGCGTTCGAAGCCGCGATCAAGGCCAATCCGCCGCGCGATCGCCGGCACACGCTGGCGCATCTCATATTTGTTTCACCTGACGATCTGCCGCGCTTCGCCAAGCTCGGCGTCACCGCGCAGTTCTCCGCCCAATGGTCGGTGGCGGATGCCTATTGGCAGGGCGTGATGCGGCCGCGCGTCGGCGCGCGCGCCGAGCAGGCGTTTCGCACCGGCTCGATCCTGCGTCACGGCGCCAACATCTCGCTCGGCACCGATTGGCCGGCCGCCGGCTATTACAGCACCTACAAGCCGCTGGATGCGATCGAGATCGCGACCACGCGGCGGGAGTTGAACAAGCCGGATCAGCCGGCTTTGGTGCCGCTCGACGAGCGGATCAGCCTCGAAGAGGCGATCCGCGCCGCCACCATGGGCCCGGCCTATCAGCTCGGGCTCGACCAGAAGGTCGGTTCGATCGAGGTCGGCAAGCTCGCCGATCTGATCGTGCTTGAAAGAAACCTGTTCGAAGTCGCCCCGCACGACATCCACAACACAAAGGTGCTGATGACCGTCATGAACGGTCAGGTCAGGCACGAACAGCGAAGCTGACTCCGGCGACGTCTCGGACCGACACCTTCAGGACCACATCGACATACTCAGACCGATTCCCGGACATGCGGAGGCGTATATGATCAACAGAAGAATGCTCATCAAAGGCGCGGGAGCGGCGTTGGTCGCGTCCGAACTCGGTTTGCCGGCCGCGCGGGCCGAGTCTGCCGATCCGCTCTGCTACGCGTCGGTCGCCGATCTCATCGCCATGTTCCGGGCCCGCAAGGCGTCGCCGGTCGATCTCTTGAAGGCGCAGATCAAGCGGATCGAAGCCTACAACACGAAGGTCAATTGCATCACCTACGAGCATTTCGATCAGGCGCTCAAGGAGGCCAAGCTGTCCGAGGACCGCTATCGGCGCGGCAACCAGAGGCCGCTCGAAGGGATCACGGTAGCCATCAAGGACGAATTCTCCAGGCCGGGCTGGCGGACCACACAGGGCTCGCTCATCTACAAGGACTCGCCGCCGGCAACGGAAAACTCGGCCATCACCGACTTGCTCGAGGCAGCCGGCGCCGTCATGCCGTTCCAGACGACCGTGCCGGAATTCTACCTCTTCCTCGGCGCGTCCACCCGCGCCTGGGGCACGACACGCAATCCATGGAATCTCGAATACTCTCCGGGCGGGTCGTCGGCGGGATCGGGCGCGGCGCTGGCCGCAGGCTTCACGACGCTCGCCATGGGCTCGGACATGGGCGGCTCGATCCGAATTCCCGCCTCGCAATGTGGTCTCTATGGCTTCAGGCCGCCGTTCGGACGCGTGGCCGGTGGGGAAATCCCGTTCGCGACCTCGGGCCCGATGGCGCGGCGCTTCGACGACCTCGTCCGCCTCCAGAACGCGATCGTCGGTCCGTCCGAGCGGATGATGGCCGCGATGCGCCCTCGCCTCGACTATCCCACCCGTTATCCGCGCCTTTCCGGGTGGCGCATCGCCGTGGATTGGGGCGCCGGCATTGCGGACGTCATACCGTCCGTGAAGGCTGCGATGCTGAGAGGCATCGAGGCTCTGCGCGCCGCGGGTTGCACGGTGGACGAAGTCGATTGCGGCTTCACGAAGGCCCACAAGATGGTCTTCATCCGCGGGCTGATGTCGACGTCCATCGGCACTGCGATCGAGATCTCGAATGCGCATCGCGATCAGCTCTCGCCCTACATGACCGAAATGCTCGACCAGGTCGGCCCGGTCGGACCGCGCCAGGCCGAAGAAGCCGAAGAGCTGCTGCAGCGGCTGCACCGCCAGGTCCAGCAGCGCGTGTTCGGCAAGGGGTACCGCATCCTGCTCATGCCGACCATGGCAACGCCTCTTGTCGGGGCCGACATGTTCAAGAGCAAGGAAAACAAGGTGGACCCGTGGGTAGGCACCGGTCTGGGCTTGGCGCTGACGTGGCACTGGAATCTGCTCAACCGCTATCCGGTCGTCGATGTCCCGCTCGGCTTGGTCGAGGACCGCATGCCCTCGGGCATGCAGGTGATCGGCCAGACCTACACCGATCTCGACACGTTCCAGTTCGCGTCCAACTGGTCTCGTCTCCGGCGGTCCCTGTTCGCGGGCGAGCGTTTTCCGACCTTCACGTGATGCAGCGGGGCCACACGGTGCGGGCGCGAGACAGTGGCTGCAAGAGCGGCGCTTCGACAGCGAGGTCGACAAGGACGCCGAGAGCCTTCCGACACGTGGTTCTGTTGCTCCTGATCTCGGCACTCTGCCATGACTCCGGCGCCCTGGCACAGCAGGCCAAGACGCCGTCGCTCGAAGATCTGGCCAAGGCGGCGCAGAACCCGATCGCGGACACGATCAGCGTCGGCCTTGAGAATATCGCTATGCCGAATACGGGCCCGTACCGGCAGACGGCCGACGTCTTCAAGATCGAGCCGGTCATCCCGTTCCAGCTCAATGCCGACTGGAATCTGGTGACGCGCACGACCATTCCCGGCATCGCCCAGATCCGCTTTTCCCCCGAGCAAGGCCGGATCGGCGGGGTCGGCGACATCAACCAGATCTTCGCGCTCACCCCGTCCCATTCGGGCGCCCTCATCTGGGGTGTCGGCCCGACCTTTTCCTATCCGTCGGCGACCGATCCCGCCCTCGGTTCGGGAAAATGGAGCGCAGGTCCGACCATTGTCGCGCTGACCATGCCGGGTCCATGGGTGCTGGGGGTGCTCGCCAGCAACATCTGGTCGTTTGCAGGTCCGAGCGACCGCGCGCCGGTGAACCAGATGATGCTGCAGTACTTCGTGACCTACAACTTCTCCGACGGATCCTACATCAGCTCGAGTCCCATCATCACGGCGAACTGGCTCGCGAAGGGCAATGATCGCTGGGTCGTCCCGATCGGCGTCGGCGTGGGCAAGCTCTTCATGGTCGACAAGCAGCCGATCAATGCCGAGGTGGGCGCGTACTACAATCTGCTGAAACCGGACCAGGCATCGCATTGGCAGTTTCGGGCCAGCCTGGCTTTCCTGTTTCCAAAATGACGCTGCTTGGAACGAGCGGCCTCCGTGGCCGTGAGCAGCAATCCGGTCTGCAATCCTGTCTGAAGGCATTCGATTTGAATTTTCACCATCAGCAAGCATCCAGAGCATCAGTCTGCGTGCGTACGCTCGACGCCTTTGAGGCCGATTTGATCGCGGTCAATCCTGGCGGCCGCGGAGGAACGTAGTTTAGCGTTCGATCAGGGAAGGATGCGGCTCACGCGGAACGCGGGCTTTTCGGAGCAGGACAATGTGCATCGCATGCGGCTCAGCCATCGGTTCGCTGTTCGCGGCGTCGAAGCCGGAGGGCGGCGGACTGACCCGTCGCCAGATGGTTGCAACAACGGCTGCCGCCGCAGCATTCGCGGCCGCGGGCTCGGCTCCGGCTTTTGCCGCCCCCAATCGCACGACCGTGTTTCGCGGCGGGCGCGTCTACACGGTGGAAGACTCGCAGCCCTGGGCGGCGGCCGTCGTCGTCAAGGGCGACAAGATCGTCTATGTCGGCGACGATGCCGGAGCGATGAAGTTTGCCGGACGGGGGGCTGAGGTCATCGACCTCAAGGGCCGCATGCTGATGCCGGGCTTCGTCGAGGCGCATTGGCATCTTTGCACTCTGGCATTTGCCCGCGGCGCCTGGGTCAACGAGGAAGATCCTGAGCGCATCTCCGAGATCCTGCGCGATTACGCCAAGACGCATTCCGACGAGAAGTTCATTCTCGGCTTCGGATGGATCGCGGGCGCGTTTCCCGCCTCGGGTCCCCGCAAGGAACCGCTGGACGCGATCTTCCCCGACCGGCCGGTCCTGCTCGTCAGTTGCGATCTGCACAGCTACTGGGTCAATTCCAAGCTGCTGGAGATGGCCGGCATCACGAGGGACACCCCACGCGACGTCGTGCCCGGCTCCTCCTGGTACGAAAAGGATCCCAATGGCGAGCCGACTGGCTTCATTTCGGAAGTACCCGCGCTGTTCGCGGTACTGAAGACGCTCGAAAAGCACGGCATCGAACCGTTCGGCCTCAAGTCGGCCGCCGCGGCCATCGAGGAATGGCAGCCCAAGCTCGCAGCCGCCGGCATCACCACCCTCTTCGATGCCGGCTTCAGCGCCTGGCCGACCGAGCAGCATCACGGTTTCGACATGCTGGTCGACCTCGAGAGCCGCGGCAAGCTGCTGCAACGCGTGATCGGCAGCCTCTATCACAACGACCCCAACGTCGATCCGCTGCCGATCATTCGGGCCTATCGGAAGCGCTATCGCACTCCGCTGGTCAAGGCCGAGGTGCTCAAGCTGATCGTCGATGGCACCGAGCTGAGCCGCACCGCCTATCTGCTGGATCCCTATGCCGGAAGGCAGGATTGGCGCGGCGAACCATTGTTGCCATCGCCCGTGTTGAATCGAATCCTGCGCGAAGCCCATGCGGAGGGAATCGATACGCACCTTCACGCCGTCGGCGACGCCGCAGTTCGCATGAGCCTGGATGGATACGAAGCCGCGTTCGGCAGGCAGGGCCCCGGCAACCGCCGCCATACCATCTGCCACGCGTTCCTCACCGCGCCCTCGGACATTGCGCGCTTCAGAAAGCTCGGCCTGATTGCGAACACCCAGATCCAGTGGGGCGTGCCGGATACGAGCCAGCGCCGCATCCGCGAGATCTACGGCGAAGAGCGCTGGAGCCGCATGTACAGCTTCAAGACGTTCATCGACCAAGGCGTCACGGTGTCGTTCGGAATGGATGCCCTGGCGACCGGCTCCAAGGTCGTGGTCAAGCCGCTCGAGGCGGTGCAGGCCGGCCATACGCGCCAGGAGCCCGGCAAGCCCGACGGCCTGGTCCATCCGCCCGCTGCCGAACGCCTGAGCCTGCCGCAGCTCATCCGAGGCTACACAATCAACGGAGCTTACCAGATGCGCATGGAGGATAAGATCGGCTCCATCAAGGTCGGGAAGCTGGCCGATCTGATCGTGCTGGAGAAGAACCTGTTCGATGTCGGGCCGCACGAGATCGGCAAGGTGAACGTTCAGTTGACGATGATGAACGGCCGGATCACGCATCGCGACAGACTCTGAACGGGAATGAGGACGGTGCACGAGATGGCGAATGCGCGGACTGAACAGAATCTTGCGCCGGCGGATTCGCCGATGTCGAAACGTAATCGCTGGCTGATCCTCCTGACCGTCTCCAGCGCGCTGGCGCTCGTCGTCATCGACATGACGGTGCTCTATACCGCGCTGCCCAGCCTGACCCATGAGCTCGGAGCAACCGCCTCGGAGAAATTGTGGATCGTCATGGCCTACGGGCTCGTCGTCGCCGGCCTGCTTCCAGGCTTCGGCTCGCTCGGCGATCGCGTCGGGCACAAGAGGACATTCGTCGCCGGCCTCATCGTCTTCGGACTGGCCTCGGTCGTCGCCGCCTATTCGCCGACCGCCACGATCCTGGTTGGCGGACGCGTCCTGCTCGCGATCGGCGCCGCTCTGATGATGCCGGCGACGCTGTCGATCATTCGCATCACCTTCTCCGATGACCACGAACGGGCGCTCGCCATCGCGATCTGGGGAGCCGTTGCGTCCAGCGGGGCGGCAGTCGGCCCCTTGGTCGGCGGTGTCCTGCTGGAATATTTCTGGTGGGGCTCGGTCTTTCTGATCAACGTGCCGCTCGTCGTCCTGGCGCTGGTCGCCGGCCTGCTGCTGATTCCTGCACCGGCCGATCGTGCTGAGCGCGACTGGGACCTCCTCGGTTCAGTGCAGGTGATGGCCGGGCTGATCGGCTTCGCCTACGTCGTCGAGGAGCTCGGCAGTCGCCAGTCTTCCTATGTCGTCCTTGCCGGCACGGCTGTCGCGACGGTCATCATGTTGACGGTGTTCGTACGCCGTCAATTGCGTCTCGAGGATCCTTTGCTCGACTTCACCCTGTTCCGAAACGTCGAGTTCACGCTCAGCGTGATCACCGCGATCGTGGCTTCGCTTGCCATTGCGGGGACGGAGCTCGCGATCAGCCAGCGCCTGCAACTCGTCCTCGGCTACTCGCCGCTGCAGGCGGCATTGTACATCCTGCCGGCCCCGCTCGGTGCATTCATCGGCGGGCCGCTCGCGAGCCTCATGCTCCGTCGCGTGGGAGCCGCCACCACGATGTCCGGCGCGCTGTTGATCGCCGGCATCGGCGCGGCCGGTTACCTGCTCTGCTACAACGCCAATCTGGCCCTGCAATTGGTCTGCATCGCGATCAACGGGCTCGGGCTCGGAGCATCCATTGCCGCCGCCTCCAACTCCGTGATGAATCACGCGCCTGAAGGCCGCGAAGGCATGGCCGCGTCGATCGAGGAGGTGTCGTTCGAGCTCGGCGGCACGATCGGCATCAGCATTTTCGGCAGCATCCTGTCCGGAGTCTATACGGCGTTCATGGTTCTGCCCGACGGCCTCGGCATTCCCGCCGTTGCGCGCGATAGCATCGACGAGGCGCTGATCGCCGCCGAGCGGCTGCCAACCGAACTCGCTGCCATCGTCACCTCGCACGCTCACCGCGCCTTCGATCAGGCGTTCCTGACGGTCGTCTGCGTTGCGATGGTCGTCCTGCTCGGCACCGCCTTCCTGGTCCGGCCCCGAGCAGAGCGAACGACATCGAAAGAGGCTCGTCAGCATGTCCATTAGACAGACGACGGCAATCATGTGCCGTCGTCCGTGGTGGAGACCAACATGCTCGCCAACGCAATGTCACCGTCCGTCACGTAGTGATTGACCCGCTCAGGGAGGCTCTGACCAGCTTTGTACAGCTCCACGATCTCGATCGATCGTGTCCTGATCAGTTCGGCCATGATGTAGTCCCGCTCGGCGTTGACATCCGGGTCGGTGGCGTGCGTGACCTGAAACGTCAATCGAGTGAACGATAGGCCGGTGTCCTTCGTGCCGGCTCCGACCCACAGAGCGGATTCATCGACCGCCGGCCGATCGGCGTTGGACCAGAAATCGCCTGCATTCCAGGTTTGCTCTGCGTGTGCCAGGCCAACAGCCCAGAACCTGACGTGATGGCGCTGTCGCGGGCTGTTGCCGATGGCTTTCTGAAAGCCGATATCCTGGCCGCGTCCGAACAGATAGAGCGTGCTGAACGGAGCGGTGGGGTAAGGCGTATCGAGGACGAAGGCGCGGATCATGGCCCAAGAGCTCGTCAGGCCCAATCGGTCCGCTTCAGACCACCCCACCGCAGCAAAGCTTGCGCGAAGCTGTTGGAGCGTCCCGACCAGGGCGAGATTGACGGGGTCGCCGGGCAATCCATCACCCGTGATCGTGTAGCTGGGCACTCGCCGCTTCTGAAGAATCCTGAGACTCAACCGGATCACGCGTGGCAGAACGACATAGGCCGCGAACGCGTAGCTGACGCCGACTGCGACAATCCAGGGCAGCCTGCGGTTCGCGGTCTCGAACACCACGAAGACGATCAGCCAGACCGTGAAGATCCCCAGCCCGGCGACCAGCACGCGTTGCATGAGGCGTATGAGCAGTCGCACTGGATCGGTCCGGCGAAAGGAAGTGAACAGCAGTCGGTGTTTTCGGGAAGGTGTCCGATCTTCATCGCGATGGCAACACCGCACCTGGACGCATGAAACCGCCCGGTCGGCGGCGTTTCGACCAGCTCGTCTGCGTTGCTCGACATCCGCAGTCCAACGCAATCGGACTGCGCGGGGCTTACGCCGACAGCCGCTCGGCGTTGGCCGCGACATAATCCCGATAGAGATCGACGACCGCCGCCGGGCTGGCGCCGGCCATCAGCTTCGCCGTCGCCTCCAGGGCTGCGGCGAGCTTTTCGCTGACCATCAGCTCCGCCTCCTCGCCCGCATCGGCTTCGCCGCGCGCGAACTTTTCCAGCCGGAGCCGGATGACCTCGCCGGCTTCCATGGCCAGCATCGCGGCCGCGAACCAGGGGAACTCCGCCTCGGCGGTTGCCGTCATGGACGGCCGCATCTGCAAGGACATTAGCGTTTTGCTCATCGTCATCGTCCGAGAACATCGGCGGACGTGCGAGGAATACGCTTCAACTTTTAATGATGCGGACGCACAATCATCGCCGATTTCGAGTCGGCTCGAACCACCCGTTAACCACCTGGGCCCTGCTTCTCTCATCCGTCATTGCGAGGAGCGAAGCGGCGAAGCAATCCAGAGTCATGCGCGCGACTCTGGATTGATTCGCTTCGCTCGCAATGACGGGAGAGAGATCTTGCCCGCCATCACGAAGGCGCGAAAATCTTGGGCTTCCTCTTCGTCCTCGCGGTCGGCCTCGTGGCCGGTACCTTGTCCGGCATCGTCGGCACCGGCTCGTCGATCATGCTGATGCCGGTGCTGGCCTACGAGTACGGCCCGAAGGAGGCCGTGCCGATCATGGCGGTCGCTGCGGTCATGGCGAACCTGTCGCGCATCCTGGCGTGGTGGCGCGAGGTCGACTGGCGCGCCTGCGCGGCCTATTCGGTCACCGGCATTCCGGCCGCCGCACTCGGCGCGCGCACCTTGCTGATCCTGCCGTCGCAGGCGGTCGATATCACGATCGGGCTGTTCCTGATGGCGATGGTGCCGGTACGGCATTGGCTGACGCGGCACGACCTCAAGGCCAACCTCTGGCATCTCGCGCTCGGCGGCGCGATCATCGGTTTCCTCACCGGCATCGTGGTCTCGACCGGACCGCTGAGCGTGCCGCTGTTCCTGTTCTACGGGCTGTCGAAGGGCGCGTTCCTCGCCACCGAGGCCGCGAGCTCGCTCGGGCTCTACGTCTCGAAATCCATCACCTTCCAGCGTTTCGGCGCGCTGACGCCGGACATTCTGCTCAAGGGCCTGATCGCCGGCGGCTCGCTGATGGCTGGCGCCTTCGTCGCCAAGCGCTTCGTGCTGCACATGAAGCCCGATGTGTTCCGCGTGGTGATGGATGGCATCATGCTGGCCGCGGGCCTAAGTATGTTATGGAACGCCACCCACTCCTGACCGCACCGATTCTCACCTCATGGCCAAGACCACGCTCTCCTTCGTCTGCCAGAACTGCGGCGCGGCCTATTCGCGCTGGCAGGGCAAGTGCGAGGCCTGCGGCGAGTGGAACACGCTGGCCGAGGAAGACACGACGGGCGCGACCTCCGCGCCGGTCTCGCTGCGCTCCAAGCGCAAGGGCCGCACCTTCCAGTTGGAATCGCTGACCGGCAAGACCATCGACGCGCCGCGGCTGTCGTCGGGCATGACCGAGCTCGACCGCGTCACCGGCGGCGGCTTCGTCCGCGGCTCGGTGCTCTTGGTCGGCGGCGATCCCGGCATCGGCAAATCGACGTTGCTGACCCAGGCGACCTCGATGCTGGCGCGCGCCGGCCATCGCGCGGTCTACATTTCCGGCGAGGAAGCTGTCGCCCAGGTGCGGCTGCGCGCCGAGCGCCTCGGGCTTGCGGATGCGCCGGTACAACTGGCGGCTGAGACGTCGGTGGAGGACATCATCGCGACCCTGTCCGAAGGCGGCGTGCCGCGACTGATCGTGATCGATTCGATCCAGACGATGTGGACCGACACCGTCGAATCGGCGCCGGGCACGGTGACGCAAGTGCGCGCCTCGGCGCAGAAGCTGATCAGGTTCGCCAAGAAATCCGGCGCCGCGATCATCCTGGTCGGCCACGTCACCAAGGACGGCCAGATCGCCGGGCCCCGCGTCGTCGAGCACATGGTCGACGCGGTGCTGTCGTTCGAGGGCGAGGGCTCGCAGCAGTTCCGCATCCTGCGCGCGGTCAAGAACCGGTTCGGCCCGACCGACGAGATCGGCGTGTTCGAAATGACCGGATTGGGTCTGCGCGAGGTCACCAACCCCTCCGAGCTGTTCCTGTCCGAGCGCGATCTCGGCAGCCCCGGCACGGCGGTCTTTGCCGGGATCGAGGGCACGCGCCCCGTGCTGGTCGAAATCCAGGCCCTGGTGGCGCCGACCTCCCTCGGCACGCCGCGCCGCGCCGTGGTCGGCTGGGATCCGAGCCGGCTGTCGATGGTGCTGGCCGTGCTGGAGGCGCATTGCGGCGTCAAGCTGTCGGGCCACGACGTCTATCTCAACGTCGCCGGCGGCCTGCGCATCAACGAGCCTGCGGCGGATCTCGCCGCGGCCGCGGCTCTGGTCTCCTCGCTGGTCAACGCTCCGCTGCCGCCCGATGCGGTCTATTTCGGCGAAATCTCGCTGTCGGGCGCGGTCCGACCGGTGGCGCAGACCTCGGCTCGGCTGAAGGAGGCTGCCAAGCTCGGCTTCGGCCGCGTGGTACTGCCGGAGCGCGCCCGCGGCGAGGCCGGCGGCGACGCCGGGCTCAGCCTCAATACCGTCGGCGGATTGACCAGCCTGGTGGCCGACATCGCCGCGCGCGGCACGCCTCGTGCCCGACACGACAGCAGCCGCGAAGACGGCGACCAGGGCCGCCGCAGCCCCAGCCATGCCGAAAAAAATGCCACACCGGCGAGATTCCGCCGCCAGGACGGCTAGCCGGACCGTGACGTTCGCGTGACTCGCCGCTATACAACGCCGCAACCGGTCGCCCACACGGGATCGTGCAGCCGTCCGGACTTGCCGGGGAACCTCGCTGTCCTCCTCCCGGAGGGGCGGTCCTCCGTCGACTCGAAGCGAACCTTGGACCTGTGAAGCGGACCTGAGCAGCCGATGCCGATAACGATCCTCGATCTCATCCTGCTCGGCGTGATGCTGGTGTCGGGGCTGCTCGCGATGGTCCGGGGCTTCATGCGCGAGGTGCTGTCGATCGCGGCCTGGGGCGCGGCCGCCCTGGTCACGCTTTATTCATTCTCCAAGCTGCTGCCGACCGCCAAGACCTATTTCAACAACGATACCGTCGCGAGCGTGGTCGTCGTCGCCGGTACTTTCGTGGGCACCCTGCTGATCGTCTCGGTGATCACGGTCAAAATCTCCGACATGATTCTCGATTCGCGCATCGGCGCGCTCGACCGCACCCTCGGATTCCTGTTCGGACTGGGCCGCGGCCTGCTGATCGTGGTCGTCGCCTTCCTGTTCTTCAGCTGGCTGGTGCCGGACAAGCAGCGCCCGGACTGGGTCACCGGTGCCAAATCCCGTGTGGTCCTGCAGGGAACCGGGGATTGGCTGATGTCGCTCTTGCCTGATGATCCTGAGAACACCATTTTAAAGAAATTCAAGAAGAACAAGCCGGACGACGACCAGACTGACACCGAGTCGCCCGGAGCGGGCGGCGATGGGTATAGCAAGCCTGCCCGCGACAGCTTGAAGAAGCTGATCGAGAAACCCGCGGCCAAGTGAGCTCAGCCCAGAAGAGAGGCGCGATGGACCTGCACCACGATTCTTCCGGCGAAGCCCAAGCGGATACTCACGCGGATCTGGACTTCGGACCTCAAGCCTACCTCAGAGACCCAGACCTTGACGGAGACACGCTGCGCGAAGAGTGCGGCGTGTTCGGCATTTATGGGCACAATGATGCCGCCGCGATCACCGCGCTCGGCCTGCACGCGCTCCAGCATCGCGGCCAGGAAGCCGCCGGCATCGTCTCCTATGACGGCACGCGCTTCCACAGCGAGCGCCGCCTGGGCCTCGTCGGCGACACCTTCTCCCGCCGCGAGGTGATCGAGCGCCTGCCCGGCAATGCCGCGATCGGTCACGTGCGCTACGCGACCACCGGCGCCACGATCCTGCGCAACGTGCAGCCGCTGTTCGCCGAGCTCAATGCCGGCGGCTTCGCTGTCGGCCACAACGGCAACCTCACCAACGGGCTCACGCTCCGCCGCGAGCTGGTGCGCGCCGGCGCCATCATGCAGTCGACCACCGACACCGAGGTGATCCTGCATCTGGTCGCGCATTCCCGCCGCACCAATTTCATCGACCGCTTCATCGAGGCGCTGCGCGCGCTCGAAGGCGCCTACTCGCTGGTCTGCATGACCAACAAGAAGCTGATCGGCGCCCGCGATCCCCTCGGCATCCGCCCGCTGGTGTATGGCGAGCTCGAGGGCTGCCCGATCCTGGCCTCGGAGACCTGCGCGCTCGACATGATCGGCGCGCGCTACATCCGCGACATCGAGCCGGGCGAGGTCGTGATCTTCGATGAAAACGGCGCCCACAGCCACAAGCCGTTCCCGCCGAAGCCGGCGCGTCCCTGCGTCTTCGAATACATCTACTTCGCCCGGCCCGACTCAGTGGTCGGCGGCCGCTCGGTCTACGAGGTCCGCAAGGCATTCGGCGCGCAGCTCGCGCGCGAGAGCCATCCCGACGTCGACGTCGTCGTGCCGGTGCCCGATTCCGGCGTGCCGGCGGCGATCGGCTACAGCCAGCATTCGGGCGTGCCGTTCGAGCTCGGCATCATCCGCAATCACTATGTCGGCCGCACCTTCATCCAGCCGACGCAGGCGATCCGCGAATCCGGCGTGCGCATGAAGCACTCGGCCAACCGCGCCGCGATCGAAGGCAAGCGCATCATCCTGATCGACGACTCGCTGGTGCGCGGCACCACTTCGCGCAAGATCGTGCGCATGATGCGCGACGCCGGCGCCACGGAGGTGCATTTCCGCCTCGCCTCACCGCCGATCCTCTACCCCGACTATTACGGCATCGACCTGCCGGACCGCGGCGGCCTGCTGGCGGCGACGCATTCGCTCGAGGAGATGCGCGAGCTGATCGGCGCCGACTCGCTGGCGTTCCTGTCGATCGACGGCATGTACCGCGCCATGGGCGAGCCGGCCCGCGACCCCGCCGCGCCGAAATACGCCGACCACTGCTTCACCGGCAGCTATCCGACCCACCTCACCGACCAGTCGCTGGTCGAGCCGACCCAGCAGCAATTGTCGCTCCTGGCGGAGGCGAGCTGAGGCTCTTTCCACATGGTGTCATTCCGGGGTGATGCGCAGCATCGAACCCGGAATCTCGAAATTGTTTTGTGCGCCTGACCTCTAGATTCCGGGTTCGAGGCCTAACGGCCTCGCCCCGGAATGACGGCGTTCGATCGGCCGTCGTCCCGGCACATGCCGGAGGCCCTGACCACCGGCCGTCGTTTGTCGGGCAGGACTAGCCACAGCCACCCAACTCCATCATAACCGCCGCGGAATATGGATCCCGGCGTTCGCCGGGACGACGGCTGAGAGATGATCGTGATGACCCTTCCCCTCGCCAATCGTATTGCCCTCGTCACCGGCGCCTCGCGCGGCATCGGCCATGCGACCGCCCGCGCGCTCGCGCGCGCCGGTGCGCATGTCGTCGCCGTCGCCCGCACCCAGGGCGGGCTGGAGGAGCTCGACGACGAGATCCGGAAAGAGACCGGCAGCGGCGCCACCCTGGTGCCGCTCAGCATGACCGACAGCGACGGCATCGCCCGGCTCGGCGCCGCGCTGCATGAGCGCCATGGCAAGCTCGACATCCTCGTCGGCAATGCCGCCGTGCCCGGCCCCTCCTCACCGCTCGGCCATATCGACCTCAAGCCGTGGAACGACGTCGTCGCGGTCAACCTCACCGCCAACTTCCAGCTGATCCGCTGCATGGAGCCGCTGCTGAAGGCCTCCGACGCCGGCCGCGCGGTGTTCCTCACCTCAGGCGCCGCTCACAAGGCGCAGGCCTATCTCGGCCCCTACGCCGTCACCAAGGCGGCGCTGGAAACGCTGGCTCGGGTGTGGGCGCACGAGACCGAGCGCACGCCGCTGCGCGTCAACCTGTTCAGCCCGGGCCCGATCCGCACCCGCATGCGCGCCACGGTGTTCCCAGGTGAAGACCCGATGACGCTCGAGACACCCGAGCAGGTCGCCGAATTCATCGTGCCGATGTGCCTGCCGTCCTGGACAGAGACCGGCAAGCTCTACGAGTACAAGACCCGCGCGCTGAAGAGCTTTCAGCCACCGGCGTAGACTATCGCGTCGACGGCACCAGGTCGGTCGCAGGCTCCATTCCTACGTCGCACTGTCACCCGCCGCGACCTCCACGAGATCAATGGCGCGCTCCGGGCAAGCCACCACGCACAGGCCGCAGGCAAGGCAGAGATAGCTCTTCGGCGTGTAGGCCGTCTTCATGCCGTGAAAGCGCACACGCATCCTGCCGAGGAAGGACAGCGCGCGGAAATCGTCGTTGCTGATCGGCGCAACGTCGAACACGTTGTAGGGGCACACCTCGACGCAGTCGCCCTTGGCCTCGCATCGGTTGCGGTCGACGACCGGCACGAAGCTGCCCGGCTCGGCCTTGCAGCCGGCGCCCGGACGTTTCGGATGCTGCGCGGCCTTGCGCACCTTGGCAGCCTTGGTGCGCTTCGAGAGCGGTGGTGTCGGCTCGGTCTGGTCGGTCACGTGTCGGCTCCATGGGCGGATGAATCAGGCTTCGGCGGTCAGCATCAGCGTGGTGCCGGCGGGATCGCGCAGCACGTACTGATCGCCCCGCACGATCACCTCGTCGTGGCCGCGCAGCGCGGCGTCGAGGCGCGCGCGGGTGTCGAAGCGGATCGAGAAGCCGCGCAGCCGCGCCACGCCTGCGGGTGCTGGCGGCGCATCGATCCCCTGCCAGACGTTCAGTGCGATACGGTGGGTGTAGGCGCCGCCGGCGCCGAGATCGGCAAACCCCAGCTGTGGCGCGAATGCGCCGGGCAGGAAGCCAAGCCGCGTGTAGAACGTGCGCGCAGCCTCGATGCGCGGGACGTGCAGATGCAGATGGCCGATCCGCGCGGCGTCGGCGAGCGGCGCCGACAGCGGCGGTCCTTTCGCCTGCGCCAGCTCATGGCGCACGTCGAGCGGGCTCCTGCCACTGCAGGGCCGGCCTTCGGCATCGAACACGGTGAAATCGGTCTCGAACGTGCCGTAGCCGCCGAACCGCTCCGGCGTCTCCAGCGTGAACTCGATGCCGAGCCCGTCAGGATCGTTGAGATAGATCGCCTTGGACATCACGTGATCGACCGGCGAGATCGGCGTGCGGCTGGCGATCAGCCGGCGCAGCATCCGCGAGAATTCCGCCTGGTCGGGCACATGGATGGCGAGATGATAGAGGCCGGAGAAGCCGCGCAGCGCCGGGCGTTTCGCACCGGGATGCAGCACCACGAGCGTCTCGCCCGCCGTGCCGAGCTCGGCCGCGCCGTTGCGCTTGCACAGGCGCAGACCTGCGGTCTCGCACCAGAAATCGATCGCGCGCTCGAGATGCGTGACCTCCAGATGCACCGGCCCGAAGGTCGCGATCTCGCTGGATGCGCCGGTTCGCGGCAAGGTCAGATGGTCCATGTGCGATCTCCGATTGGTCCGTCGTTGCGGCCGCGCCCGATGCGGCGGGGCCACGTTAGACGGCCGACGCGTCCTGATCGCCGGGCGCCCCGTTGAGGCTCGCATTCTCCGGGGTGAATGATCCGGGCCGGACAGCGCCGCTCCGCCCGCGGCCGGCGCCTATCTCGGTCCGGCAGGATCTGCCGCGGCGGGTTTGGCGGCTGCCGACTTGCCCGCAGCCGCCTTCGCCACAGCCGGCGCCTGGCGATCGCGCACCGCCATCAGCTCCTTACGCAGCTTCTCCTGCTGCTCGACCGACAACACCGGACGCTGGTCGTCATGCGGCACGTCGTTGACGGGGAGATAGTTGTAGGTGTTGTGGAACTGCGTGGTGGCGTCGGGCGGCGGCGTGGACGACGTCGCGCAGCCGCCGAGCAGCAATGGTATCAGCAGCACGGCGCGCGCAGCGGAGCTCACGACAGACCTGCAGATTCGCCAGATCATCGCGCGGCCGCCGCCATCGTGCGCGCCGGGATCTGCGCCGTGATGCCGTGCTCGTTGGACTGCAGCCCCGGCAGGCTCTTCACCCAGGGATAGCCCCGCCGTCCCATGTCGTGGCCGCGATCGAACAGCGCGGTCATGTAGGTGCGGTCGAACGGACCGTCGGCCTTGGCCTGGAAATCGGCCGGCACGCTGGCGAGGTTGAAGTCGATGCCGTTGAACTTCGCCACCGAGTAGATGCGGTAGATATCGCCGATGCCCTGGTTCTTGATCAGGGTCGACAGCGAGCGTTGCGTCACCGAGAGCACGTCGGCGCCGACGCTGTCCCATTGCGGATCGATGCGGGCGTTGCGGATGACGTAGAGATGCGCGCCGCTCACGCTCCGGCGCGGGCCGCGGCCGGAGACGAGGCGCAGCACCGACGGACCGATGAACACCTGCCGCGTCACGCCGCCGTCGACATGGAGCTCGTCGTAGTCCTTGTCGCCGATCCGCACCTTGATGCGAACCGGAGCGAAGGCGCCCGGCACGGTCGCGGACGCCAGCAGCACCTGGCGGAACAGCGCGATCGCCTCGGGCGTATCGGCGGCGGCGATGCGGCCCATGTCCCACAGCACCGGACGCTGCGCATCGAGATTGGTGGTGCCGACCAGAAGCACCCGGCCCTTGCTGCTCTCGCGCGCGACGTCGCGCAGGAACTCGCGATCGACATACTTCTCGATCAGCCGCGACAGCGGCGTGTTGTCGGCCAGCGCCGAGCCCTGCAGCAGGCCGGGAATGTTGACCGTGAAGATGTCCTTGCGCTCATAGGCGGTGAAGATCTCGCGCAGCTTGTCATCGTGCTCGCGGCCCAGGAAGACGAACGGCGCGATCAGCGCGCCCGAGCTGACGCCCGTCACCATGTCGAACGACGGCCGGTTGCCGGCCTCGCCCCAGCCGGCCAGCAGCCCGGCGCCGAACGCGCCGTTCTCGGCGCCACCGGAGATCGCGAGGAAATTCAGCGGACGCGAGATCGGGAGTTCGGCCGACGCGCGTGACATCGCGGCCTCGGCAAAGCGCGGCGCCGGCTCGTCACCCCAGTAGCGGACGTTGCGGAAGCCGACCGGGTCGGCGCTGACAGCCGCCGCCTCCGGCAACGCGTTGCGTGGCATGACGGCTGCGCACGCCGCCAGCAGCAGCGACGCGGCGCACGCGAGCAGGACACGCGGGACAAGCACGCGGAAGGAGGCGGCGGACTTCATCGCGACGCTTGCTGCTCCACGCTTGCGATCTCCGGCGACGGCTGCGGCGCGTCCGGCCTGGCTTCCTCGGCGCCCTTGTCGGTCCAGCCCGGCGGCAGACCCAGACCGGCACCGACGAAGCCCTTCAGGCCGGGGAAACGTCCGTACTGCTCACATGCGGCATATTTGGGAGCGGCGCCGAGCTTGGCCGGCACGCTCGACACCGAAGGCAGCGAGGCCAGCGACGGGACGCCTGAGAACGGCGACTCGCCGGTCGACACCAGCTTCGCGAAGTCGGCGCCGAACTCGGAAGCGAGGTCGTAGGCGTCGCCGTCATTGGCCATGCGGGCAGTCGAGACCGAGTTGGCGCCGCGCGCCCACACCATTGCGGCCTTCTGGAACCCTGCGAAGTCGCGCGCCTCGGCCTCGACGGACAGCGTGCCGAGCCCGACGGGCAGTCGGGGCACCGGCACCGGGACGCCCGGCAGCGCAACGCTCTTGGCGATGGACGCCGCCTGCGAGGCGGCCGAGGCGGTCGCGTTGGTCGCCGTGGCATGGGTGACGGTCGCCTTGACCGTCAGATCGGCCTCCTCGCGGGGGCCGACGATCTGGAATCGCTCGCTCAGCCGCAGGCACATTTCCCGGCTGATGACGTTGGCCACCAGCTTGCGCTCGCTCTCGTCGAGGGCGATGTCGGGACGCGGCGGAAACGCGGTCGGCTCGATCCGGATCGTCTTGGCCTCGAGCAGCTCCTTCTTGTTGGCCTTGATCTGCGCGCGCGTCACCAGGCCGTTGGCGTCGGCGAGATGATCGTAGTTCTTGAGCGAGCCGGCCCGCTCGAGCGGGGCGGTGGCGCAGCCGGCCGTTGCCAGCGCCAGGGAAACCAGGGTCATCGACTTCAGCGGAGCGAGACGCATCGAAACGGCCAGACCCATTGATAGACAACTCACTCTAATTAAGTCTCACAAGCCGTAGCGCTTGTCCAACTAAACTAGATCAAATTCTCTAGATTAGAGCGGCGAGAAATATTATTTTATATTACAAGCAGTTGGCGGAAACGACGAATGTGGCGAGAGTTGGCCCGGCAGGACACGCGATGAGAAAGGTCGATCCGGTCAAGCACGAGCAGAAGCGCCGGGAGATTCTCCAGGCCGCCCTGTCGTGCTTCGTCAGGAACGGATTTCACGGCGCCAGCACCACCGACATCTGCGCCGCCGCCAAGATCAGCCCGGGCCACCTCTACCATTACTTCCCCAGCAAGGAGGCGATGATCCAGGCGCTGGTCGAGCAGAATCTGAGCCACGCTGCATCGCGCCTCCAGGCAATCCTGGCCTCGCCCGACGTGATCGACGCCCTGGTGCAGGAGCTCGAGAGCACCAGCATTCACCAGCCGCAGGCCCAGGTCCTCAGCGCCGAGGCTTTGGCTGAGGCCTGCCGCAATGCCGACTTTGCAGCCATCGTCCACGCCCATGCGCGCGCGATGCGGGCGCTGCTGGTCGACTTCCTCACCAAGGCACAGGGCCGCGGCGAGGTCGATCCCGGCCTCGATCCGGAGGCGACCGCGAACATCCTGTTCGTGATCGTCGACGGCGCACGCGCGCTGCCGATCCGCAATCCGAACGTCGATATCAAGCAGAGCAGTGAGCATCTGCGGCTCATGCTGACGCGCTTTCTGCGGCCGCCCACGTTGCGGACGCCGCCGAAAAAGAAAGCGGTGGAGCAGGCGCCGGTCTGAGCCTGCCGATCGGCGTCCCCCGCGCGATTGACACTCCGCCATGCCCGCGATTGACTGCGCTCATAAGCGGATGACCGCAGCACATATCGGGGAGGACGGCATGACGCGAGCACGACGCGGACGCGCGACAAGGCCTGCCCTGGTCATTCTGCTGTTCGCCGTTGCGGCCGGCAACGTCCTCTTCTCTCGCAGCACCAGCGCCGCAGCAGAGGTGCCCGCGTTCGCCGTCGAGCCGTCCTGGCCGAAGCAGCTCCCCAACAACTGGATCCTCGGCCAGGTCGGCGGCATCACGGTTGATCACCAGGGCCACATCTGGGTCATTCACCGGCCGCGCTCGCTGACCGACGACGAGAAAGGCGCCACGCTCAATCCGCCGCGATCGAAATGCTGCATGCCGGCGCCGCCGGTGCTCGAATTCGATACCGACGGCAATCTCTTGCGCGCCTGGGGCGGCCCGGGCCCGGGCTATGAATGGGTCGGCCGCGAGCATGGCATCGAGGTCGACGAACGCGGCTTCGTCTGGATCGGCGGCAATGCCGACAATGACAACGCCATCCTGAAGTTCACGCTCGATGGCAAGTTCGTCGCTCAGATCGGAACGATGGCGCCGAGCAAGGGCTCCAACGACACCACCCAGCTCGGCAAGCCCGCGGAGACAGCGATCGACAAGGAGGCGAACGAGATCTACGTCGCCGACGGCTACGGCAACCGCCGCGTCATCGTGTTCGATGCCACCACCCTCGCCTACAAGCGGCATTGGGGCGCCTATGGCCATGTCCCTGACGATGCCAAGCAGCCACCGTATGATCCCAAGGCACCGGTCGCCCAGCAGTTCGGCAATCCCGTGCACTGCGTGAAGATCGCCGACGATGGTCTCGTCTATGTCTGCGACCGCATCAACGACCGCATCCAGGTGTTCAGGAAGGACGGGACATTCGTGACCGAATGGTTCTTCGAAAAGAACACGCTCGGCAATGGCGCGGTGTGGGACATCGCGATCTGGCCGGATCCGAAGCAGACCTACCTGCTGTCTGCCGATGGCGAGAACAACGAGATCCGCATCATCAGGCGGGATGACGGCAGCGTGGTTGGCAGCTTCGGCCACAATGGCCGCAATGCCGGCCAATTCCATTGGGTGCACGCGATGGCTGTCGACCGGCAGGGCAACGTTTATACCGCCGAGGTCGACACCGGTAAGCGCATCCAGAAATTCCGGCTGACCTCGGACGCCCTGCGTTAACGCTCAAGCGAAACGCACAAACCTTGGGCGCGTCTCGCGCCTTTTGGCGCATTGCCGCAACTCACAAGACCGGCTATCCAGGGAAACCGACGGCAAAGGGCGCCCAAGAAGCCCCGCCGTGACACGACACCAGGGAGGACTTTGATGACGACGTCTCATGCGCGGCGGATGGCTGCGCTGCTTGCCGCCACCACGCTCAGCTTTGCCGGCTCCGCCTTCGCCGACGACAAGGTCGTCAAGATCGGCGTGCTCAACGACATGTCCAGCCTCTACGCCGACATCGGCGGTCCCAACTCGGTCGCAGCCGTCAACATGGCGGTCGAGGATTCCGGCCTGAAGGCCAAGGGCTGGACCATCGAGGTCATCAGCGGCGACCACCAGAACAAGCCCGACGTCGGGGTCAATATCGGCCGGCAGTGGATCGACACGCAGAAGGTCGACGTGATCATGGACACGCCGAACTCGGGCGTGGCGCTGGCCGTCTCCAACCTGGTCAAGGAAAAGAACTCGATCCTGTTGAACTCCGGTGCCGCCACGGCGGACCTGACTGGCAAAGCGTGCAACGCAAACACCATCTCCTTCACCTACGACACCTACATGCTCGCGAACGGCACCGGCAAGGCGCTGACCAAGGCCGGCGGCGACACCTGGTTCTTCCTGACCGCCGACTATGCCTTCGGTCACGCGCTGGAGCGCGACACCTCGGCCGTGGTGACCAGCAGCGGCGGCAAGGTGCTGGGCTCGGTGAAGCACCCGCTCAACACCGCCGACTTCTCGTCCTTCCTGCTGCAGGCGCAGTCGTCGAAGGCAAAGGTCATCGGGCTTGCCAATGCCGGCGGCGACACCACCAACTCGATCAAGCAGGCCTCGGAATTCGGCATCGTCCAGGGCGGCCAGAAGCTCGCCGCACTCCTGCTGTTCGTCAACGACGTGCATGCGCTGGGGCTGAAGGTGGCGCAGGGCCTGACCTTCACCGAGTCGTTCTACTGGGATCTGAACGACCAGACCCGCGAATGGTCCAAGCGTTTCCAGAAGCTGTCGCCGAAGGGCACGATGCCGTCGATGACGGTGGCGGGCAACTACGCCGGCACGCTGCATTACCTCAAGACGCTGGAAGCGCTCGGCGGCAATCCGCATGACGGCGCCAAGGTCGTGGCCAAGATGAAGGAGATCCCGACCGACGATCCGCTGTTCGGCAAGGGCCCGCTGCGCGCCGACGGACGCCGCCTGATCCCGGCCTATCTGTTCGAGGTCAAGAAGCCCGAAGAGTCCAAATACCCGTGGGACTACTACAAGCTGATCGCCAAGATCGCGCCTGAGGATGCCGCCAAGCCGCTCGAGGCCAGCGACTGTCCGCTGGTGAAGAAGTAAGCCGATAGCTCCGATGCGGGATGCGGTGGATTAGCATCGCGTCCCGCCAGTGCCGCTGCGCAGACGATGCGACATTCGCTGCGCAGAATCACGTCATCGTCAGCGCAGCAGGCTCGCGAGGCGGCCGATGCCTTCCTCGATCACGGCCTCCTCGGGCAGCGAATAAGACAGGCGGATCGTGTTGGTGCCGCTGCCGTCGTGGAAGAAAGCTGCCCCGGGAACGAACGCCACCTGGGCCTGATTCATGGCCCGGTCGAGCAAGGCGGCACCGGACACGCCGTCCGGCAAGGTGAGCCAGACGAAGAACCCGCCGTCGGGCCGCGTCCACCTCGCTTCTGACGGCATCTGTGCCTCGAGTGCCCTCAGCATCGCATCGCGCTTGAGCCGATAATGCGCGCGCGCCCGTGCAATCAGCCCGGCATGCCCTCCGTCTTTCACGAGCCTGTGCATCACGATCTGATTGATCGCTGACACGTTGAGGTCGCTCGCCTGCTTGATGAGGACGAGACGGCTGATGATGGCGCGCGAGGCACAAACCCAGCCGATGCGCAGGCCCGGCGCGACCGTCTTCGAGAACGTTCCGAGATGGATGACGCGGGAAGCATCGAGCGAGCCGCGGCGACGGACGTCCAACGACTGCAGCGACGGCATCTCGTCGCCGTCGAAACGCAAGGCAGAATAGGCGCTGTCCTCCAACACCGGCACGTCCAGCTCGCCGGCGAGATCCAGGACTTCGGCGCGCGCCGAACGCGACAGCGTCTCACCGGTCGGATTGGCAAAGTCCGGCACGACATAGACGAACTTCACGCGCGCCCCCGCAGCTTCTTTCGCGGCTTCGTCCGCGTAGGAGGCCGGGGTGCGGTTCGCAGCGCGTGGACCGATCGAATCGTAACGCGGCTCGTAGGCCGAAAAGGCCTGCAGCGCGCCAAGATAGGTGGGAACGGTGACGAGCGCCGTATCCGCGGGCGTGAGCAGCAGCTTGCCGAGAAAATCGAGCGCCTGTTGCGATCCCGCGGTGACGAGGATGTTGTCTGGCGAGGCCGCTATGCCCTGAGCGGTCATGTGCTCGGCGATCCACTGGCGAAGCGGACCGTAGCCCTCGCTGACGGCATATTGCAGAGCAGCGGAAGCCACGTTGGGCGATGCCAGCGCATCGGCATAGACCTGCGCCGCCGCTGCTGCAGGAAACAGCGCGGGATCGGGGATGCCGCCGGCGAACGAAATCATGCCGGGCCGCTCCAGCACCTTGAGCAGCTCGCGAATCTCCGATGCCTTCATGCGATCCGCGCGGCGCGCGTAGACGGGCTTCCAGCTCACCAATATTCCTCCCCTGATCCGGATATTTATGTCAGCATTATTGACCTATTATGAAGCGTGTGCAATCCCCGTCCGCGCGAGAGCGCGAGAGCTTCATCGGTGGGGTCAGCGGATGAGAACCTTCAGGCCGGCGCGCTAGTCTAGCTGTTCTTTGTCGAGGACAGCGTCCGCACCGCAATCAGGAGAGCGACGATCAGCAACGCCGACGCCAGCAGGAACGGCGCGCCGGGCAGATGCGCCGGCGCGGCCGCTCCGATGAAATAGGCAAAGGTCAGCGTGAACAGGAAGGGACCCGCGAGCTGGGCCACGCTCTGCACGCTCGACGTTGCGCCCTGTAGCTGGCCCTGCTTGTCCGGTGGGACGAGGCGGGTCATCAAAGCCTGCATGGCCGCGCCCGACACGCCCCATAGCGCCATCACGGGGATGCCGAGCCAGCTCAGCGGTCCCGTCGGCGCCACGCCGAAAATGAAGAAGCCGACCATGCCCGCCGACAGGCCGAGCATCAACGCGCCGCGCTCGCCGAACAGGCGGACGATCAGCCCGACCGCGCCGCCCTGCACGATCATCGCGCAGACGCCGACCATCGCCAATGTGAGGCCGACGGTGCGGGTGTCCCAGCCGTAGCGGTAGGTCGCATACAGCACGAAGGTCGACGGCAGCACGACATGGGCAAGCTGGGTGATGAAGTTCACGGTCGACAGCCCCGCCAGGATGCGGTCCGATGCCAGCAGCCGCAGCGCACCGAGCGGGTTCGCCGTCCGCCACCGGAATGGACTGCGCCGTTCCGGCTTCAGCGACTCCGGCAGCACCAGGAAGCCATAGAGCGCGTTGGCGAAGCTGAGCCCCGCAGCCGCCCAGAACGGCAGCCGCGGATCGATGTCACCCAACAGTCCGCCGGTGGCGGGACCGAGCACGAACCCCGCACCGAACGCTGCGCCGATGCGGCCGAAGATCGCGGCCCGCCGATCCGGCGGCGTCAGATCGGCGATGTAGGCAAAGGCGGTGGAGATGCTGGCCGAGGTGACGCCGGAGACCAGGCGCCCAACGAACAGCCAGGCGAGCGACGGCGCCAGCGCCATCAGCACGTAGTCGGCGGCGAGGCCGAAGTTCGACAGCAGGATCACCGGTCGTCGGCCGAAGCGATCGGACAGGCTGCCGAGCACCGGCGAGAACACGAACTGCATCAGCGCCCAGGCGGTGCCGAACAGGCCGAAGATGCGGGCCGCCCGCGCGGTGTCGTTGCCGACGAAGCTCTCGATCAGCTTCGGCAGGATCGGCATGATCAGCCCGAGCGCGAGCATGTCGAGCAGGATGGTGACGAAGATGAAGGCGACCGCGCCGCGGCGCGGGGCCGGCGCATTTTCGGTCGCGACGCTCGGCGGACTTGCTTCCATGGCCGGACCGCTTCCGCTACCGCAACTGATCAGTTCGGCCGCTTGCGCTTGTGCGCGAACGGATTGGCCTTCTCGCGCAGAGTGATGCGCACCGGCGTGCCGGGCAGCTCGAAGGTCTCGCGCATCGAGTTGGTGAGATAGCGCAAGTAGGATTGCGGGATCGCGTCGGCACGCGAGCAGAACAGCACGAAACTCGGCGGCCGCGCCTTGGTTTGGGTGATGTAGTTCAGCTTGAGCCGGCGGCCCGACACCGCCGGCGGCGGATTGTCGGCGATCGCCCCCTCGAACCAGCGGTTCAGCGCCGCCGTCGGCACGCGCCGGTTCCAGACCGCGTAGGCTTCGACGATCGCCTGCATCAGCCGGTCGATGCCCTCGCCCATCAGGCCCGACACCGCCACGATCGGCGCGCCCGCGACCTGCGGCAGCCAGTGGTCGGCATCGCGGCGGAGCATCGAGATCTGGCCGGGGTTGCCGTCCATCAGGTCCCATTTGTTGACGGCGATGACCAGGGCACGCCCCTCGCGCTCGATCAGGTCGGCGATGCGCAGATCCTGCTCCTCGAAGCGGTTCTGCGCATCCATCATCAGCACGACCACCTCGGCGAAGCGCACCGCGCGCAGCGCGTCCGCCACCGACAGCTTCTCCAGCTTCTCCTCGATGCGCGAGCGCCGGCGCAGACCTGCGGTGTCGAAGATGCGGAAGCCGCGGCCCTTCCACTCGATTTCGACCGCGATCGAATCGCGCGTCGTCCCGGCCTCGGGACTCGTGAGCAGCCGCTCCTCGCCGAGCAGATGGTTGATCAGGGTCGACTTGCCGGCGTTGGGACGGCCGACGATCGCGACCCGGATCGGCCTGTTGGCGCGCTCCTCGTCGGTCTCCTCGTGCTCGTCCTCCTCATCGTCCGTGGGCGGCACGAGCTTGCTGACGGCGTCATAGAGCTCGCCCATGCCCTCGCCGTGCTCGGCCGAGATCTGGATGGGATCACCGAGACCCAGCGCATACGACTCCATGGCGCCGAGCTCGCCATGCTTGCCCTCGCTCTTGTTGGCGAGCAGCAGCACCGGCTTGTCCGCGCGGCGGGCGAAATCGGCGAAGGCGCGGTCGGCGGGCGTCAGGCCGATGCGGGCATCGATGACGAAGAACAGCGCGTCGGCGAGCGCGATCGCGGTTTCCGTCTGCTCCTGCATGCGCGCGGTCAGCGAGCCCTTCGGCCCCTCGTCGAGGCCGGCGGTGTCGATGATCGTGAAGTTGAGATCGAACAGCTTCGCTTCGCCCTCGCGGCGGTCGCGCGTGACGCCCGGCATGTCGTCGACGAGCGCCAGCTTCTGCCCGACCAGACGGTTGAACAGGGTCGACTTGCCGACGTTGGGCCGGCCGATGATGGCGATGGTGAAGGGCATGATGATCCGTGCGCGTGAGCGCGCAGCTTTAGCGCATTCGGCCGCAAAACCGAACGGGCGATCCGCCGATTCGCAGGTGAGATTAACGGCTGAAGGAGCCGCTCGGCATCGGCGCCGGGAAGCCGCCGCCGGATCGCTGGGCCGCCGGCTGCTGCGCCGGGGCAGCATCATCCGGCGGTGGTGCCGTGGTGCGGCGGCGCACGATCTTCTTGGGCTTCGGTGCCGGCGGAACGGCGGCAGCGCCCTCCTCGACCGCGGCAGCCTCGCCATCCTGCGGATCGGCCGTCGTCGGGTTGCTCACGGCCGCCTGCCGCCGGCCCTTTTTACCCTTGGGCTCCTCCACCGGAGGCGCCGGCGGCGTAGCCGCCTGAGCGCCTGGGTCGGTCACCGGCTGCTGCTGGGCACCCTTGTAGAGTTCCTTCGGCACGCCCTGCTCGAGACCCGGCACGCCCTCCGGGAACACCGGCTTGCGGTCACCCGGCAGCTTCTTCTTGGTGTCCAGGAAGTCGAGCATGTCCGAGGGGTCGAAACTTCCCCCGCTCGCGCAGCCGCCCAGCACGCCGGAAAGCGCAACGAGGACCGTGAGGGCAATGACACGTTGGGGGCGGCGCATGATCGTCGTTCCAATCAACTCGGTTCGCCGTCGCGAGGTTCGCGATCAGCTCTTGGCGACTGCAGGCAATAGCGCCTGCAGCGCTTCGGCGCGCGAGCGCAGGCCCGGCGGGGTCTCACCATCCAGCGCAATCATGTCGAGCCATTGACGGGCCGCCGCGGCATCGTTGGCCTTCCACGCCGACAGCGCCAGCAATTCGCGGGCGGCGTGGCGGAACGGCGCGCCAGGCGCCGTTTCGCCTTCGAGGCGCTGCCTGAGGTCGGCGTAAGGCGCCGTATCGGCCAGCAGGCCTGCCGCGCGCAGCCGCGCCATCGACTGCGGCTCGGCCCCGATGCTGCGGTCCGCAGCAAGCTCGTCGTAGATCTTCACGGCAGCCGCCTTGTCGCGCATGGCGGCCTCGGCAGCCTGGTGGAAGCGGGCCAGCATGCGGTATCCCGATGGGGCCCTGGCCGCGACATCGGCAAAGGCCTTCTCCGCATCGGCATGCTTGTTCTGCTCGGAGAGTTCGAGGGCCTTGTTGAAGGCTGAGCCCGCCTCGGCCGCCTTCTGGCCTTCGAGATACTGGTAGCCGCGCCAGCCGCCGACGCCGGCGATGATCAGCACGGCAAGGGCGATGATAAAGATCGAGTAGCGGTCCCACAGCTTCTTGAGCTGTTCCCGACGGACCTCCTCATCTACTTCATCAATAAATTCAGACACCTAAGGACATCCCGTCAGGTTCGCTGCGAGCGCGCGCGCATGCGTTTGAAGTGCCGCGCGAGCGGCCCGTTGCCCGCGCGCCGGCGCCGATACCGCATCGGCATGGCGGTGGCAAGGCGAGTCCAGCCGAATCAAGGCGTTACTCCCCGGTTCTGCCACAGGGTCCGAACGCGGCTATCACGCCGTCAAGGCTTCGCGCAACTGCCGTTTCATCACCTTGCCGTTGGCGTTGCGCGGCAGGGGGTCCGCGGTCACGGTCAGGGTTTCCGGAACCTTGTAATCCGAGACCCGCTCGGCACACCAGCTGCGCAGCGCTTCGGCGCTCATCGGCTCGCGGGTCACGACCACCGCATGCACGCGCTCGCCGAGCACCGGACATGGCCGGGCGATGATCGCGCTCTCGACCACCGCCGGGTGGCTCGCCAGCACCGATTCGACCTCGGCCGAGTAGATCTTCAGCCCGCCGCGGTTGATCATGTCCTTCTGCCGGTCGAACACCCGGACGAAATTGTCGGCATCGACGGAGCCGAGGTCGCCGGAATGCCAATAGCCGGCGGTGAAGCTCTCGCCGGTGGCCTTGGGATTGTTCCAGTAGCCCTTGATGACCTGGCCGCCGCCGATCCAGATCTCGCCGATCTCACCGCGCGGCAGCTCCCGCCCCTGCCCGTCCATCACCAGGATGCTGGCGCCCGGACACGGCAGCCCGACGCTGTCGATATGGCGCGCGGTCAGATCCGAGGGCATCAACGTCGCCGGCGAGGTGGTCTCAGTCGAGCCATAGGCGTTGACCAGCCGGAGGCCAGGGATCTTGGCGGCCAGCCGCTCGATGGTGGCGACCGGCATCGGCGCGCCGCCGAAGCCGCCGATCCGCCAGCATGAGAGATCATGACTGTCGAAGTCGCGCTGCAACAGGCAGAGATTGTACATCGCGGGGACCATGACCGTGTAGGTCACGCGCTCGCGCGCGGCGAGCTTCAGATATTCGCCGGCCTTGAACTCCGGCATGATGATCAAGGTGCCGGCGCAGCGCGCCATGCTGGTGATGTTGGCGACGACGCCGGTGACATGGCCGAGCGGCACGGCGGCGATCGAGCGGTCGGCCCGCGTCAGCCCCAGGCAGGTCTCGTAGACCATCGAGGAGTGGATGATGTTGCAATGGGCGAGCATCGCGCCTTTCGGCCGGCCGGTGGTTCCGGAGGTGTAGAGGATCATCGCGGTGTCCTCTTCGGCCACCTCGACGTGATTTTCGTGCGCGGCATGATCGGCCAGCGCTGCAAAATCCGACCGCGCCGGACGATCGTCGACGGCAATGCGCCCCGCCAGCTCCGGCGTTTCCGCAGCGGCCGGCAACCGGTCCGCCAACGCAGCCTCGTGCAGCAGCAGCCGGGCGCCGCAATCCTTCAGCACATAGGCGATTTCCGGCGTCTGCTGTCGCGTCGACAGGAGCACCGTGATCAGCCCGAGCTTGGCTGCGGCAAACAACGTGAGCACGAATTCGATGCGGTTGCCGAGCAGCAGCGCCAGCCGGTCGCCCTTGCGCAAGCCCCTCGCCTGCAGCCCGCCGGCGATCCGCGCGGCGGTCGCGGCGACCTCGCGCCACGACAGCCGCACGGCCCCGCAGACCAGCGCCTCGCCGTCGCCGTTGCGCTCCACCGCTTCTTCGACCATGGCCCAGAGGTTCGCGGGCCGCTCCGTGAACAACGGAACCACGCGATCGCCGAAACGGGCTTCGCGCCGCATCGGCGGCGTTACATAGGTCGACCAGTCCATGGAGTTTCCCCGAGCTTGGCTTCTTGTCGTTGTTCGCCGCGACGCGGACCAGCCTGAAACATAACCAAGGGATGACGCGCTTGGCTATCTCCGCCAGCGCCGGAGATTCATCCCGTGACGCCGCGCGCACCACGACGCCAACGGGCCGATCAAGCGAGAGGCGCCCGTCAGGTCTTTGACTTCATTCCGTAGACATGTTCCGCCGCCGGAAACGCACGGGTACGCACGTCGGCCGCGTAGCGTTCGATCGCCTCGTCGATCGCCGGACCCAGATTGCCGTAGCGGCGGACGAATTTCGGCGCCCGCGGCGACAGGCCGAGCATGTCCTCCAAAACCAGCACCTGACCGTCGCAGGCGGCGCTGGCACCGATGCCGATGGTGGGGATCGCGATCTGCTGCGTGATCTTGCGCGCCAGCGGCTCGGCCACGGCCTCGATCACCACCGAGAACGCACCGGCCTGTGCGATCGCCGCAGCGTCGTTCTCGATCGCGGCCCAATCCGCCTCGTCGCGGCCCTGCGCCCGGAACGAGCCGAGCGTGTTGATCGATTGCGGCGTCAGGCCGACATGGCCCATCACCGGGATGCCGCGCTCGCTGAGGAAGGCGACCGTCTCGGCCATCCGCGCCCCGCCCTCGAGCTTGACCGCTCCGCATTGCGTCTCCTTGAGGATCCGCACCGCCGCATGAAACGCCTGCTCCTTCGTGGCCTCGTAGCAGCCGAACGGCATGTCGACCACCACCAGCGCCTGGCGCGAGCCGCGCATCACGGCGCAGCCCTGCAGGATCATCATCTCCAGGGTCACCGGCACGGTGGTCTCGAAGCCGTGCATCACATTCCCGAGGGAATCGCCGACCAGGATCACATCGCAATGGCGATCCACCAGCGCCGCGGTATGGGCGTGGTAGGACGTCAGCATCACGATCGGCTCGCCGCCCTTGCGGGCGCGAATCTCGGGAGCCGTCTTGCGGCGGACGGTCGATTGCACCGACATCGCTACCCCCCGATGACGGGAATGCCGAGCACGACAGGATGGAACGCGAAGGCCAGCGCGAGATAGACGACGATGCCGACCACCACCGCGATCACGTCATTGCCAACGCCGCCGACCGGGATCGGCGGGCCGCCGGCGTCGGCGCGGCGCTTCAGCGAGATGCGGTCGAACACCGCCCATGCCAAGATCGAGCCGAACAGGATGATGCCGCCGAGATCGCCATTGGCGAGCAGATGCCCGAACGCCCACAGCTTCACGCCGGCCAGCATCGGATGCTTCAGCACGGTGTAGATGCGGCCGCGGATGTAGGCGGCGACGATCATGATCACCGCCGGCAGCATCAAGGCGAGATTGATGTGCTTGAGCGCCTTCGGCGGCGTCCAGACCTGGATCCAGCCGCCGTCGTGGCGGTACGCGGCAAAACCCCAGACGATCAGGGCGAGGCCGGCAAGGGCCACGACAGTATAGACGAGCTTATACGTGCCCTCGCCCAGCCGCGCGATGACCTTCGCGCGCGCCTCGCGCCGGGTCGTGAACACATGGGCGCCGAGAAACAGCACCAGCCCCACCACCATCACCAGAAGTCCCACGGCGTCCCCCTTCGCTTGCACGCGACCTGTGCGTGGGCATCGGTATCATTTCCGGGGGCCGCCTCGCAACGTGGCGCATTTCAACGTCAGGCACTCCCGCCCGCTCGCCGTCGTTCCGGGACGGCTCGAAAAGCCGAAGTGGCATGACGGGCTATGCGGTCGGGAGGTGGAGCACAGCGGACGACGCCATCACCGTTCCGACGTGTTCTTCAGATCGCGATTCTCGACATAGCGGATCGCGATCGGCCGGCCGGCGAGCGCACCGCCGAGTCCTTTTGTGAACTTCAGCGGCAGGCAGCCGTCGAGCGAGGCATTGATCGTCTTCAGATAGGTCGCGCGCGTGTCGGCCGGGGCGCCTGATGTCGTGAAGGTCACGCGTGGCGGCGCGATCATCTCGCCGGTCCGCTTGAAGCTGAAGCGCACCGTCATCTGCATCCCGGCGCGGGCGCTGTCCTCCGGCGGCGGCGTCCAGCACGCGCGCAGCGCTGAGAACAGATCGCCGATCGTGTCGAGATCGTGATCCGGCTTCTGATATTTGGCTTCCTGATCCCTGGCGGGCCGGCTCTCGATCGTGAGTTGCAGGTTCTGGCCATAGGGATAGTTCATCTCGGGAATACACGGCCACGGCCCGAAGACGCTGCAGAACGACGGCGTGCACGGCTGCTCGTCGAGCACGCTGCACGGCGTGTGCGCGAACGGCACCGGATTGATCTGCTGGCGGCGCGCGTCGGCGGCGACCGGAGCGGCCACCATCAGCAGGAGGAGCACGACGACACGGAGCATGGGACTCTCGGGCTGGGATGGACTCCAAGCTGGATCCGATCGCAGAATTCGCAAGCTCAATCCCGTTCACGTCTGCGCGTTCCGCGCCGCGAACGGCTCTCGACCGTAACAGCGGAACTCGGCTAGAACACGGCAGGATGCGACAGCAGACGGACGCGACGATGAGCCGCCACAGCGAGACCGTGATCAACGTCATCAACCCGAACATGACGGCGACGATGACCGAATTGATCGCCAAGGCGGCCCAGGCCAGCGCAAGCCCGTCGACGCGGATCGTCGGCCGCACCGCGCGGTTCGGCGCCGCCTCGATCGAGGGCCATTACGACGAGGCGATTGCCGCGGTCGGCATGCTCAAGGAGGTCGAGGCCGGAGACGCGGAAGGTTGCCACGCCCATGTGATCGCCTGCTTCGGTGATCCCGGCCTGCTCGCCGCGCGCGAATTGTCGGCTGTGCCGGTGCTCGGCATCGCCGAAGCTGCGATGCATGCGGCGAGCTTCGTCGCCACCCATTTCAGCATCGTCACGACGCTGTCGCGCACCAAGGTGATCGCCGAGCACCTCGTGCGCAATTACGGCATGGAGCAGCATTGCCGCAGGGTGCGCGCCGTCGACGTTGCCGTGCTCGACCTCGACAAGCCCGAGGCCAATGTCCGCGGCACGCTGCTCGGCGAATGCCGGGCGGCGCTGCGCGAGGACGGTATCGGCGCCATCGTGCTCGGCTGCGCCGGCATGGCCGATCTCGCGCACGACCTCTCCACCGAGCTCGGAATTCCCGTGATCGACGGCGTCGCTGCCGCGGTGCGCTTCGCCGAGGCGCTGATCGGACTGGGGCTGAAGACCTCGAAGCACGGCGACCTCGCCTTCCCGCTGCCGAAGGCGCGGACGACGCTCTGACTTCAACCTGTAGCCCGGATGAGCGTAGCCTGCCCACCTGGGGAGTTCCGCAACGACCATCGACGCGCCACATTGGGATCAACCCATGGAGCCGTCGATGCCCGATCTGTCCGCCCTCTCCTCACTGTCCTCCGCGCTGGCCGCCGCTGTTGCCGCCGCAGCGCCATCACTGGTCTCGGTCCATTCGCACCGCTCGCGCGCCTCCGGCTTCGTCTGGAAGCCGGGCCTCGTCATCACGGCGGACGAGACCCTCGCCGAGGAGGGCGAGATCGTGCTCGACTTCGCCGACGGCACGACCCGCCCCGTCACCATCGCCGGGCGTGATCACACCACCGACATCGCCCTGCTCCGCTTCCAAGGCAAGGATGTCGCGGCCGCCTCGCTTGCCGGCGGCGTGCCGCCGCTCGGCGCTCTGGCCATCCTCGTCGCCGCCGATCAGGGCAAGCCGGCCGCGGCGTTGGCGATGGTCTCGCAATCGGCAGGCGCCTGGCGCAGCCTGCGCGGCGGCGACATCGATGCGCGCATCGAGCTCGACACCAGGCTGCGGCACAGCGCCGAAGGCGGTCTCGTGCTCGACGCTGCGGGCCACGCGATCGGCATGGCCGTGCGCGGCCCGCGCCGGACGCTCGTGATACCCGCGGCCACGATCGAACGGGTCGCCAGCAAGCTCGAGACGCATGGTCGCATCGCTCGCGGCTATCTCGGTGCCGGCCTGCAGCCGGTCCGGCTCGACGATGGACTCGGTGCGATGATCATGAGCCTCGACAAGAGCGGCCCGGCCGCGGCCGCCGGCCTGCGCCAGGGTGACGTCATCACCGCTCTCAACAAGGAGCCGTTCAGGGGCATGCGCGCGATGATGCGCGAACTCGGTCCGGACAGCGTCGGCGCCGTCGTCGAGGTCGCAGCGCTGCGTGCCGGCGAGCCGGTGCAGTTCGCCCTGACCATCGGCGAGAGGCCGGCGTGAGCGAGAAGGCGCGCGCGCCGATCAGGATCGCGATCGCGGTCGACGATGCCGAGCTGGCCGACCGGCTGGCGGCGCTGCTCGGCGATGTCACGGGCCTGACGCTGGTCGCGCCCGGCGAGAGCGCCGACGTCGCCGTCGCGCCGTTGCATGGCAGTGATGAGGCGCGCAGCGGCGACGACAGGATCGACGGCCAGGCGATCGATGATTTTCAGCTCACCGCGCGCGAGCGCGACGTCCTGGCGCTGATGGCCGAGGGCTGCTCCAACAAGGAGATCGCGCGCAGCCTCGGCATCTCCGTACATACGGCGAAGTTCCACGTCGGCTCGCTGCTCGACAAGCTCGATGCAACGGGCCGGACCGATGCGGTGGCGCATGCGGCGCGGCGCGGGATCATCGAGCTGTGAGACCGCAGGCCGGCGCGGCGCGCTTCACGACCTCGCGGCGAGCTACTTCCGCAAGCCGCCCATCACGCGGGGCAGCAGCGCCGCGGCCAGCATGCGATAGCCCTCCGGGGTCAGATGCACACCGTCGACCTGATGCGGCAGGCCACGGAACATGCCGTTCTCGACCATCACGACCTTGATGCGGCGCTGCGCGGCCTTGGCCATGATGGCGCTGATGCTGCTGGCGCGCTGGTCGCCGACCCCTTTGCGGGCGTCGTTGCCGCCGGGCTGCAGCACCAGCACGCGGGTTGATCCATCGACCGCGCTGTCGAAGCGGGACAGCATCCCGGCTGTGGTATCACCGTTGATGCCGGCGTTGGCGACGCTGACCCGAACGCCCTTGCCGTGGAGCATGGCCTCGAGCTGGGCCGGAAAATCCTCGCCGCGATTGACGCCCTTGCCATAGGTGTTGCTGGCGCCCAGCGCGACCACCTCGGCGGCGTCTGCCGCTCCGATCGCCGCGAACGCCAAGCCACACACAGCTAACAGTGCCACCATCTGGCGCCGGACAAGGCGGCCCAAAGATCCCGCTGGCATTTTCTTTTCCCCCCGCTTGGTGTGAGAGGAAGCGTAGCTCACCAATCGTCTGGCGAAAAGCGCGCGGCGCTACGGGTCTCATCACGCAGCATGCGCCAAGTCGACTGTGGAAGAGTCCTGTTTCTCTCTACGCGTCATTCCGGGGCGCCCGCAGGGCGAGCCCGGAATCCATTGAGCGACAGAATAAGAGGCAAAATGGATTCCGGGCTCATCGCTTCGCGATGCCCCGGAATGACCGGAGAGCAGCAGCGTCAGGCCTTCTTCTTCACGTCCTTGACGTTGGAGAACACGATGCCTTCGGCGCGTTCCTTGGTGTAGCCGAGATAGAACTCGTTCTTGGCCAGGAACACCGGATCGCCGTCGACGTCGTCGGCGACGCCGGAATTGTTGGCGGCGATGAACGCCTCGAGCTTCTTCTTGTCGTCGCACGAGATCCAGCGCGCCAGCGAGAACTCGGAGATCTCGAATTCGACCGGCAGCGAGTACTCGGCATCGAGCCGCGCCTTGAGCACGTCGAGCTGCAGCGGTCCCACCACGCCGACCAGCGCCGGCGCACCGTCACGCGGGCGGAACACCTGCACGACGCCCTCCTCCGACATCTGCTGCAAGGCTTCCTTCAGCTTCTTGGCCTTCATCGCATCGGTGAGGCGGACGCGGCGGACGATTTCCGGGGCAAAGCTCGGCACGCCGACGAAGGTGAGATCCTCGCCCTCGGTCAGGGTGTCGCCGATACGAAGCGAGCCGTGGTTGGGAATGCCGACGACGTCACCCGCAAAGGCTTCGTCCGCGACCGAGCGGTCCTGGGCGAAGAAGAATTGCGGGCTCGACAGCGGCATGGTCTTGCCGGTGCGTACCAGCTTCGCCTTCATGCCGCGGTTGAGCTTGCCCGAGCACAGCCGCGCGAACGCGATGCGGTCGCGGTGGTTGGGGTCCATATTCGCCTGGATCTTGAACACGAAGGCGCTCATGCGCGGCTCGGCGGCGTCGACCTTGCGCAGGTTCGACTCCTGCGCGCGCGGCGACGGCGCGTAGCGGCCGAGGCCTTCGAGCAGATCGCCGACGCCGAAATTGCGCAGCGCGCTACCGAAATACACCGGCGTCAGGTGGCCCTCGCGAAATGCCTCGAGGTCGAACGGCTTGCAGGCCTCCTTGACCAGCTCCAGCTCGTCGGTGATCTGGCTCATGTCGAGATTGGCGTTGATCTTGCCGAGCTCGGCGATGTCGATCTGCTGCGCCGCGCCGGTCTTGGCGCCGCCGCCTTCGAGCAGGCGCACGCCGCCGTCGCGGATGTCATAGGTGCCGATGAAGTCGCGGCCGCGCCCCACGGGCCAGGTCATCGGCGTGGTGTCGAGCGCCAGCGTCTTCTCGATCTCGTCCAGGAGATCGAAGGTGTCGCGGCTCTCGCGGTCCATCTTGTTGATGAAGGTGATGATCGGGATGTCGCGGAGGCGGCAGACCTCGAACAGCTTGCGCGTGCGCGCCTCAATGCCCTTGGCGGCGTCGATCACCATGACGGCCGAGTCGACCGCGGTCAGCGTGCGATAGGTGTCTTCGGAAAAGTCCTCGTGGCCCGGCGTGTCCAGCAGGTTGAACACCAGCCCTTCGAACTCGAAGGTCATCACCGAGGTGACGACCGAGATGCCGCGCTCGCGCTCGATCTTCATCCAGTCCGAGCGGGTGTTGCGGCGCTCGCCCTTGGCCTTGACCTGACCGGCGAGGTTGATGGCGCCGCCGAACAGCAGCAGCTTCTCGGTCAGCGTCGTCTTGCCGGCGTCCGGGTGCGAGATGATGGCGAAGGTGCGCCGGCGCGCGACCTCGTCGGAGAGCGCGGAGCGGGACGGCTGTTCGGTCGTCAAACTTGTATCGGACATGAGGCGGCGGACGTCGTTTCGGGGCCAGAGAGCGGGCGATTTGATGGGAAAGGCGCGGGATCACGGCCGCCGCGCGCCCTCCATATAGGCGTTTTGCACCGCAACTCCAACCGGCGAGTTGCCCCCTCGCCCGCCCCGGATCAGTGCCGGAGCACCGACACCAGCCAGAACGTCAGCGCCGAGACGATGGCAGAGGCCGGAATCGTGAAGATCCAGGCGTAGACGATCGATCCGGCCACGTTCCAGCGCACCGCCGAGGCGCGGCGGGCGGCGCCGACGCCGACGATCGCGCCGGTGATGGTGTGGGTGGTCGACACCGGCACGCCGAGGAACGTCGCCAGGAACAGCGTGATGGCGCCGCCGGTCTCGGCGCAGAAGCCCTGCATCGGGTTGAGCTTGGTGATGCGCAGGCCCATGGTGCGGACGATGCGCCAGCCGCCCATCAGGGTGCCAAGCGCCATCGCGGCCTGGCACGACAGCACGACCCAGAACGGCACCGTGAACTGCTCGCCGAGACGGCCCTGCGAGTACAACAGCACGGCGATGATGCCCATCGTCTTCTGCGCGTCGTTGCCGCCATGGCCGAGCGAATAGAGCGAGGCCGAGGCGAATTGCAGGATGCGGAAGGCGCGGTCGACCGCGAACGGCGTCGAGCGTACCGAGGCCCAGGACACGATCGCGACCAGGATCATCGCCAGCACCAGCCCGACCAGCGGCGACAGCACGATCGCGAGCACGGTCTTGGACAGGCCGCTCCACACGGTGGCCGAGATGCCGGCCTTGGCGACCCCTGCCCCGACCAGCCCGCCGATCAGCGCATGCGAGCTCGACGACGGAATGCCGGCCGCCCAGGTGATCAGGTTCCAGACGATGGCGCCGACCAGGGCAGCGAAGATCACCTGCGCGTCGACGATCGCGGGATCGATGATGCCGGTGCCGATGGTCTGGGCGACGTGGAGGCCGAACACGCCGAACGCCACGAAGTTGAAGAATGCGGCCCAGAACACCGCATATTGCGGCCGCAGCACACGGGTCGAAACGATGGTCGCGATCGAGTTGGCGGCGTCGTGCAGGCCATTCAGGAAGTCGAAAGCGAGTGCGACGGCGATGAGGCCGACCAGGATCGGAAGGCCGAGTTGAGCGTCCACGGCGCGGCCCTACCCTAGACCTGTTCGATCATGATCGAATTGATCTCGTTGGCGACGTCGTCGAAGCGGTCGGCGACCTTCTCCAGATGGTCATAGATCTCGGCGCCGACGATGAAATCCATCGTGTTGGCGTTGCGGTGCTTGAGGAACAGCTCCTTCAGCCCGATGTCGTGGAGATCGTCGACCCGTCCCTCGAGCTTGGTCATCTCCTCGGTGATCGCGGTGATCATCGGCACGTTCTGACCGATCGCCTGCAACAGCGGCAACGCCTTTCCGATCAGGTTGGCGCAGTCGACCAGCAAGGTGCCCATCTCGCGCATGGTCGGCTCGAACTCCTTGACCTCGAACAGCACCACGGCCTTGGCGGTCTGCTGCATCTGGTCGATGGCGTCGTCCATCGAGGTGATCAGGTTCTTGATGTCGCCGCGGTCGAATGGGGTGATGAAAGTGCGGCGGACAGCGGTCAGCACTTCGCGGGTGATGTTGTCGGCCTCGTTCTCGAGCTGGCTGACGCGCTGGCAATGCCTGAGGATGTCGTCGCCGCCCTGCAGCATGTCCTGCAGCGCATGGGCGCCTTGAATCACCACCTTGTTGTGGCGGGCGAACAAATCGAAAAACCGCTCCTCCCGCGGGAGGACGGCGCGAAACCAGTGCAGCATGGGACGAGATCCATCCATTCCGAAACGGGCCAGGGCCGGCCCGTCACAGAACTGTCATACTCCGGATCGCGCACCAGCAGAAGCGGTGGCCGGATCATCCACCGCTTTCTGCCCTTTCGATGATCTCTTTTCAGATCAATGACTTAGAGGGATCGCTTGAACAGATGGGCGATTTCCCCGACGACGCCGCGGCGGAAGGTGAGCACGCAGGCGACGAAGATCACGCCCTGGATCACCGTCACCCACTGGCCGAACCCGGACAGATATTGCTGCATGCCGACGATCACGAACGCGCCGACGACGGGGCCGAACACGGTGCCGAGCCCACCGACCAGGGTCATGAGCACGATCTGGCCGGACATCCCGACCTCGACGTCGGTCAGCGAGGCATTCTGGGCGACGAACACCTTCAGCGCACCGGCGAGGCCCGCCAGCGTCCCCGACAGGATGAAGGCGAGCAGCTTGTAATGGTCGGTCTTGTAGCCCAGCGAGATCGCGCGCTGCTCGTTCTCACGGATCGATTTCAGCACCTCGCCGAACGGCGAGTTGATGGTGCGGAAAATCAGCAGGAAGCCGGCGAGGAAGCCGACCAGCACGACGTAATAGAGCACCGTCGGCTTGGACAGGTCGAGGATGCCGAACATCCGGCCCTGCGGAATGCCCTGGATGCCGTCCTCGCCATGGGTGAACGGCGCCTGCAGATAGATGAAGTACAGGAGCTGCGACAGCGCCAGGGTGATCATCGCGAAGTAGATGCCCTGGCGTCGGATCGAGATGTAGCCGGTGATCACCGACAGGACGAACGATCCGGCGACGCCCGTCAGGATGCCGAGCTCGGGCGGCAGCCCCCACACCTTCAGCGCGTGGGCACTGCAATAGCCGGCCGTTCCCAGGAACATCGCATGGCCGAACGACAGCAGGCCGCCATAGCCGATCAGGAGGTTGAAGGCGCAGGCCAATAGCGCGAAGCACAGCGCCTGCATGACGAAGAACGGGTACAGCCCGGTCCACGGCACGATCGCCAGCAGCGCTGTCATGATGACGAACACGATCATCTCGTCGCGCATCGCGCGCGGGGTGATCGGCAGGGTTGCGTCGGTGATGGATGTCATGTCAGGCCGCCCGTCCGGTCAGACCCGTCGGCTTCACCAGCAGCACCAGGACCATCAGAACGAAGACCACGGTGTTGGAAGCCTCGGGATAGAAATATTTGGTCAGTCCCTCGATCACGCCGAGCAGGAAGCCGGTGATGATCGAGCCCATGATCGAACCCATGCCGCCGATCACGACCACCGCGAACACCACGATGATGATGTGCTCGCCCATCAGCGGCCGCACCTGGTTGATCGGCGCCGACAACACGCCGGCCAGCGCCGCGAGCCCGACGCCGAGGCCGTAGGTCAGCGTGATCATGCGCGGCACGTTGATGCCGAACGCCCGCACCAAGGTCGGATTCTCGGTGGCGGCGCGCAGGTAGGCGCCGAGCCGGGTCCGCTCGATCAGGAACCAGGTCGCTAGACAGACGACCAGGGAGAATATGACGACCCAGCCGCGATAGACCGGCAGATACATGAAGCCGAGATTCATGCCGCCGCGGAGCTGATCCGGGATCGCATAAGGCAGGCCGGACGAGCCGAAGAAGTTCTGGAACACGCCCTGGATGATCAGCGCCAATCCGAACGTCAGCAGCAGTCCGTAGAGATGGTCGAGCCCGGCAATCCATTGCAGCATGGTGCGCTCGAGGACCATGCCGAAGATGCCGACGATGATCGGCGCCAGGAGCAGCGCCCACCAATAATTGATGCCGCCGAGGTTCAGCAGAAAATAGGCGCAGAACGCGCCCATCATGTAGAGCGCGCCATGGGCGAAATTGATGATGTTGAGCATGCCGAAGATGACGGCAAGCCCGAGACTGAGCAGCGCGTAGAACGAGCCGTTGATCAGTCCGACCAGGAGCTGTGCGTAGAGGGCCTGCATCGTCTTGTTTCTGTTTTCTCTCGGCGTTTCCCAGAAGATGGCGGCCCCGGCGACGTTCAGCCGCCGGAGCCACAGCGGTTCATTTCTTCAACAAGGCGCACGCGCTCTTGTCGAGCGGCGTGAAGGCCTGGTCGCCCGGTACCGAGCCGACCAGCTTGTAGAGATCCCACGGGCCCTTGGACTCCGAGGGCTTCTTGACCTCGAACAGATAGGCGGTGTGGATGGTGCGGCCGTTCGGCTGGATCTCGCCCTTGCCGAACAGCGCATCGTCGGTCGGGATCGACTTCATCTTGTCGACGATCTTGACGCCGTCATGCGGGTTCTCGCCGAGCGCCTCCAGCGCCTTGAAGTAATGCATCAAGCCGGCATAGACGCCCGCCTGCACCATGGTCGGCGGCGCGCCGTTCTTCATCCGCTTGGCGAACCGCTCGGAGAAGGCGCGGGTCTGGTCGTTCATGTCCCAGTAGAAGGTCTCGGTGAAGTTGAGGCCCTGCGCGATGTCGAGCCCGATCGACTTGACGTCGGTCAGGAACAACAGCAGCGCGGCAAGCTTCTGGCCGCCCTTATTGATGCCGAACTCGGCCGCCTGCTTGATCGTATTGGTGGTATCGCCGCCGGCATTGGCGAGGCCGATGACCTTGGCGTTCGACGACTGCGCCTGCAGCAGGAAGGAGGAGAAGTCGGAGGTGTTGAGCGGATGCTTGACGCCGCCGATCACCTTGCCGCCATTGGCGGTCACGACCGCCGTGGTATCGCGCTCCAGCGCGGCGCCGAAGGCGTAGTCTGCCGTCAGGAAGAACCAGGTCGAGCCGCCCGCCTTGACCAGCGCCTGGCCGGTGGTGTGCGCGAGCATGTAGGTGTCGTAGGTCCAGTGCACCGTGTTGGGCGAGCACTGCGCGTTGGTGAGATCCGAGGTCGCAGCGCCCGAATTGATGTAGACGCCGTTCTTTTCCTTGACGACGTTGTTCACCGCCAGCGCCACGCCCGAGTTCGGCACGTCGACGATGACGTCGACCTTGTCGACGTCGAACCACTGCCGCGCGATCGAGGTGCCAATATCCGGCTTGTTCTGGTGATCGCCGGAGATGACGTCGATCTTCCAGCCCTTCGCGGTGAGGCCGGAATCCTCGACCGCCATCTGCGCTGCGAGCGTCGAGCCGGGACCGCCGAGATCGGCATAAAGACCCGACTGATCGGACAGCGCGCCGATCTTGACGGTCTTGTCGCCGGCCGAAGCGATGCTGCCAGCGGCGAGAGTGAGTGCCGTTCCCAGCAACAGCGACGCGATGAATTTGCTCTTCATTTCCAACTTCCAGAACTTTCCAAGAAAACTGCCAAGAGAACCGCCAAGAGAACTGCCAAGAGATTCTACCAAGAAACCGCGAGAAACCGCGGAAGGAACTGCCAGGTCAGCGTCGCTGGCGCTGGTCAGACGCCGAGATAAGTATGCAGCTTGTCCATGTTGGCCGACAGATCGGCATTGGCAAAGCCGTCGATGACCTTGCCGTGCTCGACCACGTAGTAGCGGTCAGCGACCGTCGAGGCGAAACGGAAGTTCTGCTCGACGAGGAGAATCGTGAAGCCTTCCTTCTTCAGCCGCGCGATGGTGTGGCCGATCTGCTGGATGATCACGGGCGCGAGACCCTCGGTCGGCTCGTCCAGCATCAGGAAGCTTGCACCGGTGCGCAGGATGCGCGCGATCGCAAGCATCTGCTGCTCGCCGCCGGAAAGCTTGGTGCCCTGGCTCTTCAGCCGCTCCTTCAGATTCGGAAACAGCTCGAAGATCTGGTCGAGCGTCAGCCCGCCCGGCCGCACCACCGGCGGCAACAGCAGGTTCTCGCGCACGTCGAGGCTCGCGAAGATGCCGCGCTCCTCCGGGCACAGCGCGATGCCGAGCCGCGCGATCTTGTCGGAGGTCATGCGGATCAGCTGCTGGCCGTTGAACTGAACCGAGCCGGTGCGCTTGCCGATGATCCCCATGATCGATTTCAGCGTCGTGGTCTTGCCGGCGCCGTTGCGCCCGAGCAGGGTGACGACCTCGCCGGCATTCACGTTGAAGTTCATGCCGTGGAGAATGTGGGATTCGCCGTACCAGCTCTCGAGGTTGTTGACGTCGAGAATGGTGCTGGTCGCAGCCGCCTGCCCTGGCTTCGTGGCCGTCATCACCTCAGGCATGTCCGGCTCCCAGATAGGCTTCCTTGACGCGCTCGTCCTTGGAGAGCTCAGAATACGGCCCTTCCGTCAGCACCTGCCCGCGCGTCAGCACGGTGATGGTGTCGGAGAGGTTGGCGACGACGCTGAGATTATGCTCGACCATCAGGATCGTGTATTTGGCGGAGATGCGCTTGATCAGCGCGGCGATCTTGTCGATGTCCTCATGGCCCATGCCGGCCATCGGCTCGTCCAGCAGCATCATCTCCGGATCGAGCGCCAGCGTGGTCGCGATCTCCAGCGCACGCTTGCGCCCATAGGGCATTTCGACTGCCGGAATATTGGCGAACTCGCTGAGACCGACGTCGTCGAGCAGCTCGAGCGCCCGGCTGTTGAAGCGGTTCAGAACGCTCTTGGAGCGCCAGAAATCGAACGACGAGCCATGCTGGCGCTGCAGGGCGACGCGGACGTTCTCCAGCGCCGTCATATGCGGAAACACCGCCGAGATCTGGAACGAGCGGACTAGGCCAAGACGCGCCACGTCGGCCGGCGCGGTCGCCGTAATGTCCTGACCCTTATAGAGAATCTTGCCGGCCGACGGCGTCAGGAACTTCGTCAGCAGGTTGAAGCACGTGGTCTTGCCGGCCCCGTTCGGGCCGATCAGCGCGTGAATGGTGCCCCGGCGGATCTTGAGCGAAACATCGCGAACGGCAAAAAATCCCGCGAATTCCTTCGTCAATCCGTGGGTCTCGAGAATGAACTCGTCAGCCAAAGATTCCCCCCAAGCCGGCGCCGTCAGCGCCTGGCCCTCGCTTCTTCCTGTACGGCGGCTCTGCCGGACGGCTGGACGATTCCTCGTCGCCACCCGAGACCGCTTCGCGCCGGAATATGCCGTCAATCGAGGGAGTTAGGCAAGGCGGAAAGCTGGGCAACGACGTCGCAAGGCGGCCGGCGGACCTTGCGTTGAAATCGGCCGGTATTTCCCGCTGACATAGAAAATCATACCACCGGCATTTTCCTGCACGCGCGCGGCGATCGCGGCTCCAACTACTTCGCAGCCTTCACGTCCTTTGCGTAGAGATCCGGCTTGAAGCCCACCACGCGGCGGCCGCCGAGATCGAGCACCGGGCGTTTGATCATCGAAGGCTGCGCCAGCATGAGCGCGATCGCCTTGCTCTCGGTGAGTCCGTTCTTGTCCGCGTCGGGCAACTTCTTGAACGTCGTCCCGGCGCGATTGAGCAGCACCTCCCAGCCGAGCTCGTCGCTCCATGCCTTGAGTTTAGCTTTGTCGATTCCGGCGGTCTTGTAGTCGTGGAATTCGTAAGCGACGCCGTGATCGTCGAGCCAGGCCCGCGCCTTCTTCATCGTGTCGCAGTTCTTGATTCCGTAGATCGTGATGCTCATGCCACGCGTCCTCAAACAATCGTGTCCGACCGCGGCGGATGTCCCGCGTTGCGACAATCGGCGGTGCATTTTGTAGCGCGATTCACCCGCTTTTGATGCAGCCGACGCCGCGCGTTCCGCGGTCGGAATTCACTCTGACCTTTGCCACGAAACTGTCGGCTGAGCATTACATTTTCTTCGCATCCCCGGCGTATCTGGCGCACGAACAGGAGACCGCGAATGGGCAAGATCATGGTCCGTTGTCAGCAGACCGGCCGCAGCATCGAGACAGGGATGGAAATGGACGCCGCGCGCTTTCAGCGCATGCCCGTGTTCTTCTCGCGCGCCTACTGCCCGCACTGCCGCATCTACCATGAATGGTTCGCCGCCCATGCCTGGGTCGAGGAGACGCGCGAGCGCATTGCACTGGCGTGACCGCACAGAATAATGGATGCCACGCGCAACGCATCTCCACACGCCGTCAGGACAGCAGCGCGGCGATATCCTCCTCCGTCAGCGCCTTGCCGACATTGCCCTCGCGATCGAACAGTGAATCGGCCAGCGCCTGCTTGCGCTCACCGATCTTCTCCTCGATCGTCCCGGCGGCGACCAACCGATAGACGAAGACCGTCTTGTCCTGGCCGATGCGGTGGGCTCGATCGATCGCCTGCGCCTCCACTGCGGATTCCACCAGGGGTGGTAGATGATGACGGTGTCGGTCGCCGCAGGTTCAGCCCGCCGCCGGCCTTGAGGCTGGTCAGGAATACCGGGCTGTCGCCCTTCTGGAACGCCGTGATCGCACGCTTGCGATCGCGCGTATCGCTTGTCAGCCCCCGTCCATCGGATCGCTCTTCAGCGGCTTGTCGGAATCCCCCGGCATCAGGCAGGGATAGAGTTCGCTGAACGTGAATTCCGCCCCGCCGTCCGCGCGATCGAACCGCAGCACCACATCGAAGCGTTTGCCGGACCAGTGGGTCGGTAACTGGCTTTCATTGCTCACCGGCAGCCGCGGCAGGATGTCGGAGATGATCGCCTTGTGCTCCCACGCCACCAGCACGGTGCCGGACAGCGATAGCAGGGCTTCGACCAGCGCCGCCTCCTGCCCCTTCGCAAAGGACGTGTTCGGCTTGTCGAGGCCGACGCGCGCAGCCAAATCGAGCACCGTCTCATAGGGCCGGCGGCTCGGGTCGGAGCCGTCCTCGGTGCTGTCGGGATCGGCGGCATAGACCGCCTGCGGTGTCGGATAATCCGTGCCGCCCAGTCCGCTGCCGAACAGCGCCGTCCAGGCCCCTGCCCGCTCCCAGCCGAAGATCACCAGCGACTTGGAGTCCGGCTGGCCCTCGTGGGTCAGGCCCGGGCCTGTCGCGTCGCCGTCGGGCTTCTCGGCATGGCGGATGATCAGCAGCGTCAGCGCGTTCATCGGCAAACCTCTCAGCTGGCATCATACATCCATCACACGCAATTGCTACTTGAGATTGCAATCGCGAGACCGCATCATGGCGTTTTTCCAACCAGGATTCATTTCAGATGAGCATGGGATTGCGACAGACCCGCCGGACATTCCTGGCAACGGCCGCGATGGCGGCAGCCTCCACCGTCATCTCGCCGAGGCCGAGCCGCGCCGCCGCGAAATATCGCCGCCACAGCGTCACCAGCGCGGAAGGCCAGAAGATGCTGGCGAGCTACGCCAAAGGCGTCGCCGCCATGCTGCAGCTTCCCGCAAACCATCCGCAGAACTGGTTTCGCAACGCGTTCATCCACCTGATGGACTGCCCGCACGGCAACTGGTGGTTCTACGTCTGGCATCGCGGCTATCTCGGCTATTTCGAGCAATCGATCCGCGCCCTCAGTGGCGACGACAATTTCGCGCTGCCCTATTGGGACTGGACCGAGCTGCCGGAGATTCCCGCCGGCATGTTCGACGCCGTACTGACACCGACCGACCGGGCGTATCAGCCGTTCACCGGGAATCTCGCGGTCTTCACCTCGTTCATCAAGCCGGCGCTGACGGATTACTGGAACAGCCTGTCGAAGGATCAGCGCGGCCAGCTCGAGATCCGCGGCTACAAGTCGATCGACGATCTCTGGAACGACGTCACCGGCTTCTCGCCGTCCGCCAATGCCGGCATCTCCGGCAATGAGGCCTTCGCGACCACCTGCGCCTCACGCTATCTGTCACGCGACAATCCGAAGCTCGACGCCAAGACCACCTACGACGTCTCGCCCTTCGTGATCATGGCGGGCCTGCTGCCGACCGACTTCTACAACCCCGACAACTATCTGAGCTTCACCAGCTCGAAGACCGCCTCGCATAACACCCAGCCGAATGGCGCGACCAAGTTCTCGACCCTGGAAGGCCTGCCGCACAACAAGGTCCACAACTACATCGGCGGCGTCGGCCCCCTCGATCCCGGCCCCTACGGCAACATGACCAACTTCCTGTCGCCGGTCGATCCGATCTTCTTCCTCCACCATTCGAACATGGACCGGCTCTGGGATGTCTGGACGCGCAAGCAGCAGCGGCTCAAGCTGCCCTATCTGCCGCAGGGCGCCGACCTGAAGACGTTCTCCGACGAGCCGTTCCTGTTCTATGCCGACGGCAAGGGCGGCTACGTCGGCCCCAGCAAGGCCGGCGACTACATCTCGACCGACCGCTTCGACTACGACTATGCGCCAGGCTTCGGCGAGGACATCGTCAATCCGCCCGCGGTCGCCGCGGCGCCGCAGGCCAAGCCGCAGCAGGGCTCGGTCAAGGCCAATGTGGGCACGGTGAGGATCCCTGGCGATGCGCTCGAAGCGCATCTGGCGGCAGCGCGGCCGCAGCCGCTGATGGCGCAGATCACGCTGCCTCGCCCGAGCGGCTATTCGACCGTTCGCGAATTCGACGTCCTGGTCAACGCGCCCGCCAACGTCAGCAAGGTCACGGCTGACAGCCCGTATTATGCAGGCACCATCGCCTTTTTCGGATCGATGATGCCGGGCATGGCCATGACCACGGATGCGAGTTTCGCGGTGCCGCTGCCGACGAAGCAGGAGGCCTTCTCCGCCCTGCGGGCCGCGCCCAACCAGCCGCTGAGCATCCGCGTCGTGCCCTCGGGCGGCGTCGGCACCGCGCCGACGCTGAAAGCGCTCTCGGTCGGACCGCTGCGCCGATGAACGGCAGGCGCGCCGCGCTGCGGACCTGCGCCGTGCTGCTCTGTGCCGTGCTGCGGCCGACCTCGTCCTTGGCCGCGGAGCCGTTCAGAGCCGTCGATCTGGTCGTGCCGCGGCCATTGGATGCGAGCGAGGCTCCCGTCGTCGAGATCAGCCTGGGCGCACTGGGGCGAGGCCAGGAGGTGACGGTGACGACGGCGTCCGGGATGCCGCTCGGGACCATCTCGCCATTCGGCCTTCGCACTGGCGCGGAGGCCGGCACCTACGCGCTTCCGGTGCCGAAGGAGGCGATCAAGAGTGGACGGCTGTCGATCCGTCTCAGCATCAGCCAACCCGGCGGCAGCCGCGCGCCGACGCCGCAGGAGGTTCGCGGCATCACGCTCAAGCTTGCTCCCCGGCCATGATCCGTCGTCCGCGCCGCAAGCGCGCCGGACTCAGACCGTCCCGCTCCGCGCACGTTCTGCGCGCTGCTCGAACGGGCTCGCCATGCTGGGCTGTCCGATCCAGACGCGGTTGAGCAGCCGCGTGAACGGCGGACACGCCGTCCCCTCGATGCGCGCCATCGCCTCCTGATAGGGGCCGACGGTACGCAATCTCTCCGGCAGCATCGCATAGGCGCGCGGCAGAAACCGCCTGGCGCGCGCCGCGCTGCGGCGTTCGCGCTCGCCATAGGGCAGCACGAACGCAAGCCGCAGCCGCTCCGGCAGCATCTCGGCCGTCAACGCCGTGAACCAGCGCGGCGGTCCGATAAGGGTCGCCTCGCCGGAGAAGATGCGCTGCGCGATCTCGCGCGCCGCCGGGCCGACCGTGAGCGTCTCCGACGCCATCATCTCGGCCGTATAGGCCTTGAACGACGTCCAGTCCGGCGGCATGGCCTCGTGTGGAATTCCGAACAGGCCCGCGAACCGCGTCGCCTCGCGCCAATATTGCTCGCGCTCGGCATCGTCGAGCGGGCGGCACAGCAGGCCGTAGGACATCATCGCAGTCTCAACCAGGGTGGCATGGACCCAGCGCAGCGCGTCGACGTCATTGGCGCGATAGCGCGAGCCGGCCGTAAACGGTCCGACCGTCTCCGGCATCACGCCGTCGACCGCGGCGTGCCGGCGGTACAGCCGCCGCGCCACCGCGACCGCCTGCGCGCGCGTGCCGAACACCATGGTGTAGACGATGCTGAAGGTGCGGTGGAAACGGCCGAGCGGGTCGGCGAACACCTTGGACTGCTCGGCAATGCCCGCCGCCACCCAGGGATGGGCGAGCTGCAAAAGCAGCGCGCGGCCAGCGCCGAGAAACAGCGCGGCCTCGCGATGCACGCGCCACATCACGCTGTCGGACGGCAGCACGGCATCGCCCGGCGTGGCCGGCGCGGACAGCACCTCGGCCAAGCACCGTTCGAAATCGGCATCGCTGACGATCACGGCCGCTGCGGGATCTCCAGCCCGCGCTGTACCGCCGGCCGCGCCAGCCCGCGTTCGAGCCAGGCCGGCACGTGCTTCAGCTCATCAAAGGCGACGATGTCGCGCGCGCCGTAGAACCCGATCAGGTTGCGCACCCAGCCAAGCGTCGCGATATCGGCAATCGTGTAGTCGGCGTCCATGATCCACTGCCGGCCATCGAGCCGCGCCTCGAGCACGCCGAGCAGCCGCCTGCTCTCCGCGACATAGCGCTGCAACGGCCGCTTGTCCTCGTACTCGCGGCCGGCGAATTTGTGGAAGAAGCCGAGCTGCCCGAACATGGGACCGATGCCGCCCATCTGGAAATGCACCCACTGGATCGTCTGCCAGCGCCGCGCCGGATCGTTCGGCAGGAATTTTCCGGTCTTCTCGGCAAGGTACTGCAGGATCGCGCCGGATTCGAACAGGCCGAGCGGCTGGCCGCCGGGACCGTCGGGATCGATGATCGCGGGAATCTTGCCGTTCGGATTGAGCGAGAGGAATTCAGGGGTCTTCTGGTCGTCCTTGCCGAAATCGATCGTGTGCGGCTCGTAGGCCAGGCCGGTCTCCTCCAGCATGATCGAGACCTTCACGCCGTTCGGGGTCGGCAGTGAATAGAGCTGGATGCGGTCGGGATGCTGCGCCGGCCAGCGCGTGGTGATCGGAAATCTGGAGAGATCGGACATCGTGGCTCTTGCTCGCTTTGTCGCTGAGGCCTCAATCTAAGCCCGTGAGCCGCCGCTGCAAGGTTCGATGCGGAACCGCATGCGGCCGACGGTCTTATGTTGCTGCATCGTGCAGAAAGCCAGCATGCCGAGCCCGACCTACCAGTTGATCATGCAGGCGATGATCACGCGCCAGCCGGTGCTGTGCACGTATGGGGGCTTCGCCCGCGCGATCTGCCCGATCATCCTCGGCCACACCGCCGGCCGCGAGCGCGTGCTCGCATTCCAGTTCGCGGGCGGCGCGAGCAGCGGCCTGCCGCCGGGCGGCCAATGGAAGTGCTTCGATGTCGCTGACATCAGCGAGGTCGAGCTGCGCCAGGGGCGCTGGCATTCCGGGGGCAGCCATCGCCAGCCGCAACACTGCGTCGCCGACGTCGAGCTCGACGTCAATCCGGACAGCCCCTACGACCCGAAACGACCGATTACGCCGCAGCGCGGTGAGCTTCGGCGGAAGCGCTGACGCTACTGCGGTTCGCGCAGGCGCACGCGCAGCAGCGCCGGCAGTTTCGAGGTGGCGTCATGCTGCGCGAGCTTCGCCGCGACCCTGCGCATCAGCGACGACGCGCCCTGCTTGGCAAACAGCTTCATGCCGCGATAGCTGAAATCCACCACCACTTCGTGATGGCGCATGCCCTTGCCGCCCTTGACCAGGCCAAGGTCGCGCACCAGGCAATAATGCCCGTCGCTCATGCGTGCCAATCGGGTGTTCTCGAACATGCAGCGAAGCAATGCACCGAGTCGCAAATCCGTCAAGATTGACAGGAACGACTCATGAACCCAGCACGTCTGCGACCGGCCGCCGCGGCGCGAACGGCAGCGTAGGACCATAGCCGAAACGCAACACGAGATCCGGCCGCCGCGTCGTTCCGATCACGCGCGCCAGTTCGGGACGCAGCGCAGCCACCTCTACCGGCTGGTTGATGAAGGCGAGCTTGAGGCCTAGGCGCGTCGCCTCGAGCGCAAAGCGCTGGCACGCCTGCCCGACCCTGATCCAGTGCGAGGGATCGGCGTTCTCGGCTGCGAACACGGCAAGACCGGCAGATGAGCCGATCTGGCGCGCATATTTGTCGTTCTCTGCCGCCGCATCGAAGAGGTGGTCGAACGCGATGCCGCCGAGCGCGATCGGCAACGACGGATTGCCGCTCGCGGGTGCAAACAGGCCGTCACCCGTTGCCATCGCGCTGCGCGGATTGAAGCGCAGCCAGGACTTCAGCTCGCGCACGAACGCGGCGTCGCGCATCTGGGCGTCATTGCCGGCGACGACGAGATCGCGGATGGCCGCAATCACGGTACGATCCGCAATGAGTATGAGATCGACGCCTCGCGTGGCTGCTGCCACCTGCAACGCCGCAAGATCGCCTGACGGCACGGCGCGTCCGTCGTAGTCGGCACGTGTCGACTGTCTGCGGACGATCGCAGGCAATAGCGGATCATCATGCGGCTCGGCGTTCATAAAGCTGTAGCGCACCGTCTGCCCATCGATGGCAACCTCGCCCCTTCGGCCGCTTGCAGCCGCCGCGATCGCGAGATTGGTGGCGGCGCAGCCGAGGCTGACGAACAGATGATGGTCGTCCGGATCGACCACCGGCGTGCGGCGTGACGGATCGGGCATGATCTCGATCGCATCCTGCGTCACGCGAAAGCGCCATGGCTGCGTGTTGTGACCGTTGGCTGCGAGTGTCGCGTAACGGATGACATCGGTGATCTCGGGCGACAGCGGTGCGCGCAACCGGGCGATATAGTCGTCATAGGCGCGCATCGTGCCGGTCGCGGCGCGCCAGGTGCCGGCGCCGAGCGCGGCCACCGCAAGCGCGCTACCGCCTCCTATCAGGACCTGCCGTCGGTTCATGACTCTGCGCCCGCAATTCTCGCCGCGACCTCGATGTCCTCACGATAAGCATGTTCCGCATCGGCGCGTTGTTGCAGATCAAGGCCGCGGCAGCCGGCAAGAACATCGACTCCATGCTGTTGACAGCACCAACAAAGCGGCGTATGTCCCGCGGCCTCGCGAGCGACTGCGCCCGCGACAAACATGAGCGAGACGATGTCCTTCGGCTACGAACACTTCATCCGCACGTCCAACGGCGTCATGCCGGCGGATGGCGCACGCCATGCTCGGGGGAGCGATCTTGCTTGAGGCAAGATCAACAGTCCGCATCACACGGACCCTCCCGAGCCAGCCGCTCCGGAGGGTTTTTTGTTGCCCTCGGGCGAACCGGCTGCACGGCGAAACCAACGGAAGTCCCGGCTGTCAGCCGGAACGGGAGACCCGGATCCCGGGGCTCGCGCAGGTGATGCGCGTGCCCGAGCGCGCGGGGCCTGTCGGAGGGAACGAGGCGGCAACGCCGGACACCGATGGCAGAGCGAGCTCCAAGGAGCTCGCAACATGCGGCGCCGAAGAGCGCCGCAGACAAGCTATTTGAATTCCCGGCCGCTTGCGGCCGGGAGCTGCTGGTGGTGAAGGTGTCGGCTCCTTCGTGCCATTGGTGATGCGGGTTCGAATCCCGCCTATGGCGTCACGTACCGTGGAGGCGGCCATGCGAGGGCCGTCGAGTCGCGGGTTGCGGTTGTTCTTCTTTCGGATGACCTGCGCTGGCGTCATTGATCGCCGAGACCGCCTGTTCCCCAGCATGCCATCAACGCCACTCGGTGACCGCCGGGCGGCCAAGGCGGTGGTGAAGATGTCTGTTACTTCGTTGAAACCGAGCGCCCCATTGGGGCAGCGACAGCATCGCTTATTCCCCGCCGAACGTATCCACGAGCCGTGGTGAAGACGACTGTTACTTCGCCTTGCACGCCAGAGGTCGCGGGTTCGACTCCCGCCCGGTGTCCTGCCGGTAGCTCAGAGGTCAGAGCGCTGTCCGGTCTCTCAGCGACCGGGTCTCAGTCGTCGCCTGTTCCCGGCTCGTGGTCCATCTCAACCGGTGACCCTCATCGAACAGGCGGTCACGTCGTTACGGCGCAGCTACCTGCTGCGCCGCCTTCTTCCACGCGCCGTGGTGAAGAGTGCTGATACTTCGATTGCGGATCGAGAGGTCGTGGGTTCGACTCCCATCCGGCGTTCCATGCGCCGGTAGCTCAGCGGCAGAGCACTATCCGCTCCATGCCAGTGGAGCGGAACTCAGCATTCGCCCGTTCCCGGCGCGCGGTCCCCTGCCGCGCATGGTCTCCGAGACGAGATCATGCGTGACGGCCGGTGCTCCGGCCATTCCATCCATCATCAACCCAGAGAGGAGGCCATCATGGTCAGGCTCAACAAGTTCCTGCGCGCCTTCACCCATGAGGGTGCGCCGTCCCGGCAGCTCGCGCCCGAGCAGGCGCTGCAGCGCACGCTGATGAGCTGCCTGCTGTGGGAGGACCAGTTCTACGAGGACGGGATCGCGATCGCCGAGCGCATCAAGGCGCTGGTGCCGCTGGTCGAGCCGCGCGAGGTGGCTCAGCTCGCGGTCCGTGCACGCGAGGAGATGAAGCTGCGGCATGCGCCGCTGCTCGTCGCCCGCGAGATGGCGCGGCTGCCCACGCACCGTGCGCGGGTCGCCGAGACGCTGTCGCGCATCATCCAGCGGCCGGACGAGATGACCGAGCTGCTGGCGATCTACTGGGCGGATTCTCTGGGTCCGCAGCAGCAGCGCAAGCGGCAGCCGGTCTCGGCGCAGGTCAAGAAGGGGCTGGCGAAGGCGTTCGCCAAGTTCGACGCCTATCAGCTCGCGAAGTATGACCGCGAGGGACCGGTGCGGCTTCGCGACGTGCTGTTCCTGGTGCACGCTCGGCCCAGGGACGCCGCGCAGGAGGCGGTGTGGAAGCAGCTCGCCGATGGCGGGCTGCCGTCACCCGACACCTGGGAGGTCGCGCTCTCGGCCGGTGCGGACAAGCGCGCGAGCTTCGAGCGGCTGCTCTCAGAGAAGCGGCTCGGAGCGCTGGCGTTGCTGCGCAACCTGCGCCTGATGCAACAGGCCGGGGTGTCGCGGGCGATTATCGCGGCCGCGATCGAGACGATGCGGACGGACAGGATCCTGCCGTATCGGTTCATCACGGCGGCCCGGCACGCGCCGGACTTCGAGCCCGAGCTCGAGGCCGCGATGCTCCGGTCGATCAAGGGCTACGCGCGGCTTCCGGGCCGCACGCGGCTGCTGATCGACGTCTCCGGCTCGATGTTCGCATCGCTGTCGGCGAAGTCGGAGATGACGCGCGCGGACGCGGCGTGCGGGCTGGCGATCCTGGCCCGCGAGGTCTGCGACGAGGTGGAGATCTTCACGTTCAGCGACAAGGTCGTGAAGGTGCCGCCGCGGCGTGGCTTTGCGCTGCGCGACGCGATCCTCGGATCGCAGCCGCATTCCGGGACCTATCTCGGGCGTGCGGTGGGCGAGGTCGACCGCAAGGGAGACCGCCTGATCGTCTTCACCGACGAGCAGAGCCACGATGCGGTGCCGGCGCCCAAGGCGCGCGGGACCATGGTCAACGTGGCGTCGTACCAGCACGGGGTCGGCTACGGACCCTGGACGCGGGTCGACGGCTTCTCCGAGGCCGTGATCGCCTGGATCGCGGCGCATGAGGAGACTCTGCGCGGCGCGACCCTGCACTGACGACAACCGACCCGGACGCGTCACAGACGCGCCCGGGTCTTCCGTTTACCAGGCACATTCGGCGGCGAGTTGCGCTGCTTGCTTCAATGCGTCTGCTTCAGCAGCGGCGCCACGGTTTCGATCTCGTCGGTCATGACGCCGCCGGTAAAGTTCTTGGGCAACCTGGCGATGTCGTCCGGTGTGTCCAGCCCGGCCGAGAACGCCTCACCACTATAGGAGCCGAGGACGAAGACGCTGCTTTCGGCGCGCGTCATGCGCGCGAGGAATCGGTCCGGCCAGCCCCACAGCCACGGCGCGACATTGATCGGGACCAGCACCATCATGTTGTGGCACGCGGACGGCACCAGGCCGGTCCAGCCATAACCGAGATAACGGACCAGGCAGCTCTTCAGCATGCCGCGCGACATGACCTTGAGATCCGGCAGAGACGCCCTGAGCGTCGCGATCGGCGCGTCGCCGCCATAGACCATCAGTCGCGCCCGTCGCGCGCCAGGCAAGCGCGCCAGAGCATCCGCCAGCAGTCGGCCTTCCGCCGGATCATTGCTCTTGACGTTGATCAGGAAAGGCTTGTCCGGAAAGGCTGCGAGCACCTCGTCCAGCGACGGCATCAGGCCGACGCCCTTTCCGCGGAATGGAAACGTGCGCCCGCCATCGGCGGTGTAGCCATAACCGATGTCGAGCTGCCGCAACGCCGTCATCGCATGCTCGCGCGTGACGCCCTTGCCATCGGTGCGACAGTCGAGCGTCCAGTCATGGAACACCGCGAACTGGCCGTCGGTGGTTGGGTGCACGTCGAATTCCACGATATCGGCGCCGGCCAGAAAGCTGGCGCGCATCGAGGCGATGGTGTTCTCGAGATACTCATGCGTCGGCGGCAGCATCCGCGCCGCGGTGCAGGTTTCGCTCGTCAGGCCGGTGCGATCGAACTGCTGCGACACACCTCGATGAGCCAGGAGATGCAGCCGCCCAGCCTCCTTTGTCACCTGCAGATTGGCGTTGTTGAAAAACATGAAGCCGGCGCAGATCAGCACCAGCAGCCCGGCGATTTTCAGGACTCTGCTCATGCGATGTCAATTTCATGATGATTCGAGCCGAATTGCGTCCCTGCCCTCGTTCCCCGAAAGAGTTGTCCTGCGGAGATGGCGCACCTTTTGTCCAGCGCTCCCAGAGCCGATGCGAAAGCGAATGCGAGAAGGGCCACCGCCAAACTTTGGCTTCGAAGCACTGGATCGCTGTTTCTTCATCCGGTATCTGACCTCATGTTTCTGTCCATCGCCACCACCCATCAGCCTGCCACCGATCTCGGCTACCTGCTCAACAAGCATCCGGAGCGGCTGCACGAGCTCGAGCTCACCTATGGCAAGGCGCTGATCTTTTATCCCGAGGCCAGCGAGAGCCGCTGCGAGGCGGCGCTGGTGCTCGACGTCGACCCGATCGGCCTCGTCCGCGGCAAAGGCCAAAGCGACGGGCTGCTCGACCAATATGTCAACGACAGGCCCTATGCCGCGTCGTCGTTCCTGTCGGTCGCGCTGAACAAGGCGTTCCGGACCGCGATGAACGGCGTCAGCAGCGCGCGCCAGGAGCTCGCCGACAGCGCCATTGCACTCGAAGCGGTTGTGACACCCCTGCCCCTGCGCGGCGGCGAAGCCGTGCTGCGGCATTTGTTCGAGCCGCTCGGCTGGCAGGTCGATCTCACCGCGATCCCGGGACCGCAAGGCGATCCGTCGAGCCGCTACGTCCGGCTCACCTTGCGCGGCACCGCGCGGCTCAGCGCGCTCCTCAATCATCTCTACGTGCTGATTTCCGTCATGGACGACGCCAAGCATTATTGGGTCGGCGACGAGGAGATCGACAAGCTTCTCAAACGCGGCGAAGGCTGGCTCGACGCCCACCCCGCCAAGGAGCTGATCGTGCGCCGCTATCTGCGCCATCGCGGCGTGCTCGCGCGCGCGGCGCTGGCCCGGCTCGCGCCGGAGACGCAGGACGAGGCCATCGAGCCCGAGGCGCGCAGCGAGTCAGAAGAGACACTGGAGGCGCCGACCCGCCTCAACGACCTGCGCATGGCCGCCGTGGTCGAGGCGTTGCGGGCGAGCGGCGCCAAAATTGTCGCCGACCTCGGCTGCGGCGAAGGCAGGCTGCTGCAGCTCCTGGTCCGCGAGCGCTGGGTCGACAGGCTGATCGGGCTTGATCCCGCCGTCCGCGAGCTGGAGCGCGCGGCCAAGCGACTGAAGCTGGGCGCGCCCGGCGCACCGCCCGAGGGTCGCGTCATGCTGTTGCACGGTTCGCTCACCTATCGCGATGCGCGCTGGGCCGAGGCCGATGCGGCGGCACTGGTCGAGGTGATCGAGCACCTCGATCCCGACCGACTGCCGATGCTCGAGCGCGTGGTGTTCGGCGCAGCGCGGCCGCGCGCGGTGATCGTTACCACGCCGAACGCCGAATACAACGCACTGTTTCCGAGCCTGCCCGCCGGGCAGTTCCGCCACCGCGACCATCGCTTCGAATGGTCGCGCGCCGAGTTTGCGGACTGGGCGCAGCGGATCTGCGCAACCTTCAACTATCAGGCCGCCTTCTCCGGCATCGGTCATCACGACGAGAGCCATGGCGCGCCGACGCAGATGGCCATCTTCACCCGCTGAGCAATTCCATGAACATCGACATCCCCGATTTCGCGCTGATCGTGCTGATCGGCTCGACCGGCTCCGGCAAGTCGACCTTTGCTGCGAAGCATTTCCTGCCGACCGAGGTGATCTCCTCGGATCATTGCCGCGCGCTCGTCGCCGACGACGAGACCGACCAGGGCGTCTCCGCCGACGCGTTCGACATCGTCCGCGAGATCGCCGGCAAGCGGCTGAAGCACCGCCGGCTCGCGGTGATCGACGCCACCAATGTGCGCCCCGCCGACCGCAAGGGCTGGGTCGAGCTGGCGCGAAAATGGCATGCGCTGCCGGTCGCGATCGTGTTCGATCCCGGCATCGACGTCTGCATCGACAGAAACAAGTCGCGGCCTGAGCGCAGCTTCGGCGGCCCGGTCGTGCAGCGCATGGTCTCGGAGGTCCGCCGTGGCTTCGGTGGCCTGCAGCGCGAAGGCTTTCGTCAGGTGTGGAAGCTCGACAGCGTCGCGCGCATCGAGGCCGCCACCATCGCGCGGCAGCCGCTGTGGACGGACAAGCGGCAAGATCGCGGGCCGTTCGACATCATCGGTGACGTCCATGGCTGCGCTGATGAGTTGCAGGCGCTGCTGGCGAAGCTCGGCTATCAGGTCAGATGGCGCGATGACGACGGCCGGCGCGCCGTCAGCGTCACGCCGCCCGCAGGCCGCAAGCTCGTGTTCGTCGGCGATCTCGTCGACCGCGGCCCGCAATCGCCGGACGTGCTGCGCATCGTCATGGGCATGGTCTCGGCAGGCACTGCCTATGCCGTGCAGGGCAACCATGACCGCAAGTTCGGACGCTGGCTCGCCGGCCGCAAGGTCACGATCGCGCACGGCCTGCAGGCCACGATCGACCAGCTCATCGGCGAGGATCGAAGCTTCCGCGACAGCCTGCCCGGCTTCCTCGACGGCCTGCGCAGCCATGTCTGGCTCGATGGCGGCCGGCTCGCGGTGGCCCATGCCGGGCTGAAGGAGGAGATGATCGGCCGCGGCTCCGGCGCGGTGCGCGAGTTCGCGCTGTATGGCGAAACCACCGGCGAGATCGACGAGTTCGGCCTTCCCGTGCGCGCCGACTGGGCCGCGAACTATCGCGGACCGACCACCGTGGTCTACGGTCACACGCCCGTGCTCAATGCCGAATGGGTCAACAACACGCTGTGCATCGACACTGGTTGCGTGTTCGGCGGCCGGCTGACGGCGCTGCGCTGGCCGGAGCGTGAGCTCATCGATGTCGAGGCTGAGCGCGTCTGGTGCGAGCCGGTGCGTCCGCTCGCGCCCCGCGCCGGCAGCGCCTCCGCGCAGGCCGAGGCGGATCAGCTGCTCGATATCGATGACGTGAGCGGCCGCCGATGGATCGACACCAGGCTGCGCGGCCGCATGGTCGTGGCCGAGGAGAACGCGGCCGCTGCGCTGGAGGTGATGAGCCGTTTCGCGCTCGCGCCGCAGTGGCTGGTCTATCTGCCACCGACCATGTCGCCATCGGAGACCAGCGCGCGCGACGGCTGGCTGGAGCGCCCCGAGGAAGCGTTCGCGCATTTCCGCGCCCGCGGCGTCGAGCAGGTGGTGTGCGAGGAGAAGCACATGGGCTCGCGCGCCGTCATCGCGCTGTGCAGGAGCGCCGATATCGCCGGGGCCCGCTTCGGCGTCGCGGGCGGCGAGAGCGGCGCGATCTGGACCCGCACCGGCCGCGCGTTCTTCGACGATCCCGCAATGAGCGAGGCGCTGCTGGCACGGCTGCGCGATGCTGTCGACAGCGCCGGCCTCTGGCAGGAGCTGCAATCCGGCTGGCTGCTGCTCGACGCCGAGATCATGCCGTGGTCGGCGAAGGCCGGCAGCCTGATCGAGAGTCAGTACGCGCCGGTCGCGGCGTCATCGGTTGCAGGGCTCGAAGCGGCGGCAGACGCGTTGGCGCGCGCCGCCGCGCGCGGTCTTGATGTCGCGGCACTCGGCGATCACCTCCGCGATCGGGTGACGCGGGCGCGGCGATATGGCGAGGCATGGGCACCCTATGTCTGGCCGGTCCGCGGCATCGACGATCTCAAGGTCGCGCCGTTTCACCTGCTCGCCAGCGAGGGCCAGGTCTGGTTCGATCAGGACCATGTCTGGCACATGACGCTCGCCGATCGGCTGGCCGCCGCGTCAGCATCCGTGGTCACCCGCACGCAGTGGCGCACCGTGGCTCTGGCTGACGAAACGGCCATCGCCGACGCCATCGCATGGTGGGAGCAACTCACGGCCGGCGGCGGCGAAGGCATGGTGGTGAAGCCCAAGAACTTCGTCGCGCGCGGACCGAAGGGTCTGATCCAGCCGGCGCTGAAAGTGCGCGGCCCAGAATATTTGCGCATCATCTACGGCCCGGAATATGATGCGCCGGAGCACATCGCCCGGCTGCGCCAGCGCAAGCTCGACGGCAAGCGCAGCCTCGCTTTGCGCGAGTTCGCGCTCGGCCATGAGGCGCTGACCCGCTTCGTCGCCCGCGAGCCGCTGCGCCGCGTGCACGAATGCGTGTTCGCGGTGCTGGCGCTGGAGAGCGAGCCGATCGATCCGCGGCTGTGAGCCGCTCAAGAACCAACAAGGCCGATCTTCTGCGATGTACAAGCCGATCTTGCGTGATTGGATATGGGCCGACGGACGCGGACCAGAGCTGCGACGAGGGCACTTTTTTGGCCACGGATTGAACTTGATCGCCCTCGACTATCTGAACCCGGACTGGGCTTCCGAAGACGATATGCGACACTTGATTCTTCACAAGGCTCAAGTGCATCAAGTCACGCCAGAGGAAGTCCATGACTATTCCCGCGAAATAGTCAGTTGGGGGCCCACGATCGATCAAGCCGCCGTGGTGGACCTGGGAAAGTCGGACTGGCTGCTGAGCTTCGCCCAGCGGCATCTGGCCCGCTGCCGACATTTTCGCATCATGTTCTATGACGAATATGTCGACGTCATCTGCGAGAGTATCACAGCCGCCCATGGTGCCTACGCTCCGGGTTGCGGCACCCAGTGACGGGCGCTCTCAAGCCAAAACGTGACTTTGAGCAACCGAGTTGCGGAAGGAAGCCATGGGGTCGTTCATCACCAACCTGCACATTCGTGACGTCGCACCTCACGCGGTCATCGAGGCGCTCAAGTCTCTCCGCGTCGTTCCGGCCTATGTGCGTGGCTCGCCCGCCGATGCCTGGACCAGCATTTTCCCCCAAGCCGCGTTTCAAGATGAAGCGGGCCTGCGCGATGACCTCACCCTGGTCCGCACTGTCCATGCCAGACAGCTTCGAGTTCCCCATCCAGCGACGCACCAGACCAGCCCCACGCGGCCATGGACTCCCCCTTCGGCTTGATCCTGCGCAACGAACGGACGCACGACACACGCCACCGTGCCTACACCGCTCCCCAAGGAGGCTTGAATGAGGACGTCCGTGCAACTCGCCATCGTCATCGCCGCCACCGTGGCCATGCCCGCTTTCGCTCAGGGAACCGGGCCGGTGGCAACGCAATGCGCCGCTGACATCCAGAGCTTCTGCTCCGGCAAGCAGCACGGCGCAGGCCAGGTTCGCGCCTGCCTCGAGAGCAACCGCGAGAAAGTCTCGGCGGATTGCCGCCAGGCCCTCGACACTACGGGACCCGGCCGAGGCAAAGGCCCAAGACGCTGAGTATGCGCATCGGCTGGCCTGGCCCCGTTCCGGGTGCAAGCCAGCCGGCAACTTTCACAGCGATCGGGCCAGGCCCGGGCAAGATTGTCTGCGCCGAGACGATGCGATCTTCGGCGCCAAACGCAGAAGGTCGGCACCCGCCTGATCCCATGGTGACAATGAATCAGTCCGCGGCCGTGGCCGCGACCTCAGGGCAGCGCACCGCCGGCGGGAAAAGGCGCGCGGCGAAACACTCGTTTCAACAGCCCCTGCAATGCGATCGCGGTTCGCACGCCTGGTCCACGAAAATTTCGCTTTTGTTTTTCCGAATTCTGTGAAATACTCCGCCCGTCCCGCCTCGCCATGAGGGGCGCTTCGCGATCGTCACGAACGTGGAGGCGGGATGCGATGGGCGCAGCTCTGCCGCAGCATGGCCTTGCCGTGCGGACGAACGGCAGGATGCGCCGGCGAAATCGTGTGGTCCTGGCCTCCCGATGCTGAGGTCAAGCCGGCTGAGATGATGATCGGCCGGCGACGGGGGCAACAAAGCCCGGTCCCCGAGGAGAGCACGTATAAGCCGGAAAACCGTTGCGCAGGGAAGGCCGGGATCGTCCGGCTGAGCCTGTGGTTCCTGCCCCGTGCACTTCTTCACGCACGGGGGCCGCGGGTATCAGCGGATACCCGGCCTTCCCTGCGCCCTCTGTTCAAAGAGGGACACCGTACGATCATCACCCGGGCGCGCAACGCGCCGCGGGATCGCGATGACATGCTGTTTGACATTCATATCAGAACGCCACGCGCATGACCCCTGCACGTGAGCGTCACTTGCCGTCGTCGAGATGGACCAGCACCGCCGCGTTGGCGATGATGATGGCGTCGCTGCCGGCCTCGGCCGCAATCTCCAGCCCGCCTTTGACCGCGGTCACGGTCACCGTGCCATAGGGCAGCTCCTTGGCCACTGCAGCGGTGTCGACAGCCTCCGGGTTCGGCACGCCGATGGTGACGTCCACGAACATGTCCTGCGGCGTCTTGCCGACCATGCGGAAGAAGCCGAGGCTGGAATGGCGGATCGCGTCCGACACCGCGCGCTTGGCCGCCTTGGTGGCGTCGCGGCCGTGGACGTCGACGCCCATGCCCATCTCGGTGATACAGCGGACGCGCGCCATGTCGTGTTTCCCTCGGTTGCTTGCCTCGTACGCCATGCGACCTTAGCCAACGGCGCGGCCGACGCAAGCCGGGTGGACATCAAGCGCCCCCGCCACAGAAAATGGTCATCTGATGCCGACATATATCGTGCAAGATGATGCGCTGGACGAACCTGAGAACAAGGTCTTCGAATGATGTTCCTCCCCGTCTTTCCCGTGATGGCGATCCATCGGCCGGATCCGGCTGGCATGGCTGACCACGAGGAACATTGAAGGAGAACGCCAATGGGTTTTTCACACACGCTGGGCGGCGCGCGCTACCGGTTCGACGACCTCAGAACCTTGCTTGCGAAGGCAACGCCGTTGCGCTCGGGCGACGTGCTGGCGGGCCTCGCCGCGGAGGATGCCGCCGAACGCGTGGCGGCACGGATGGCGCTCGCCGAGCTGCCGCTGCGCCATTTCCTCAACGAGGCCGTCATCCCCTACGAGACCGACGAGGTCACGCGGCTGATCGTCGACCAGCATGACGGCAAGGCGTTCGCTCCCGTCGCAAGCCTCACGGTCGGCGACTTCCGCGAATGGCTGCTGTCGGATGCGGCCGACGCAGATGCACTCAGCGGCGTGTCGCCAGGGCTGACGCCGGAGATGGTTGCTGCGGTCTGCAAGATCATGCGGCTGCAGGACCTGGTGACGGTCGCGGCGAAATGCGAGGTCGTGACGCGCTTCCGCTGCACCATCGGCCTGCCGGGCCGGATGTCGACACGGCTGCAGCCCAACCACCCGCTCGACGATCCCAAGGGCGTCGCGGCCTCGATCCTCGACGGGCTGATGTACGGCGTCGGCGACGCGACGATCGGCATCAACCCGGCGAGCGACGACGTCGAGACGATGGTGCGGCTGCTCGACTTGATCGAGACCTTGCGGCTTGCCTCGCATGCACCGATCCAGTCCTGCGTGCTGGCCCATGTCACGACGGCGCTGAAGGCGATCGAGCGCCGCGCGCCGGTCGATCTCGTGTTCCAGTCCCTGGCCGGCAGCGAGGAGGCCAATCGCGGCTTCGGCATCACGCTGTCGCTGCTCGACGAGGCGCTCGCCGCGGCCGAAGGCCTGCAGCGCTGCCCCGTCGGGGGCAACGTGATGTATTTCGAGACCGGACAGGGCAGCGAGCTCTCCTCCGGCGGCCATTGCGGCGTCGACCAGCAGACCTTGGAAGCACGCTGCTACGCGGTCGCGCGGCGCTATCGGCCGCTGCTCGTGAACACCGTGGTCGGATTCATCGGTCCGGAATATCTCTACGACGGAAAGCAGATCATACGCGCGGGCCTGGAGGATCATTTCTGCGGCAAGCTGCTGGGGCTGCCGATGGGCTGCGACGTCTGCTACACCAACCACGCCGAAGCCGACCAGGACGACATGGATGCGCTGCTGACCCTGCTTGGCGTCGCCGGCTGCACCTACATCATGGGTGTGCCGGGCGCTGACGACATCATGCTGAACTATCAAAGCACCTCGTTCCATGACGCGCTCTATGTGCGCAAGGTGCTCGGCAAGCGCGCGGCGCCGGAGTTCGAGACCTGGCTCGCGGCCACCGGCCTCAGCGATGCCAAAGGCGAGCTGCGCTTCGAGCCGGCGCGGCTGATGCCGGCGCTGCCGCTGCTGGAGGCCAAGTGATGGGCGGCTCCGACAAGAGCGACTCGCCGGCAACGTCGTCATCGGACGATTGGCGCTGGCTGTCACGCTATACCGAAGCGCGGATCGCGTTGGGACGCTGCGGTCCTGGCCTGCCGACATCGGCACATCTCGCCTTCCAGGCTGCCCACGCCGAAGCGCGCGATGCCGTGCTGAAGCCGTTCGACGCCGAGCGCTTTGCCGCCGAGGCGACCGCGCATGGCTGGCCGGCCCTTGCCGTGCACAGCCGCGCTGCCGATCGCGCGACCTATCTGCAGCGTCCCGATGCAGGGCGCCTGCTGTCGCCGGCGTCGGAAGCGCTGTTGTCCGAGCCGCGCGCGCCGGCAGACATCGTGCTGGTGGTGGCTGATGGCCTGAGCAGCCGCGCGGTCCAGGTCAACGCCCTGCCCGTGCTCGACATGTTGATGCCGCGCCTGGCTGCAACCGGCAGACGGCTGTCGCCGGTGATCGTTGCTTCGCAGGGCCGCGTCGGGCTCGCCGATCATGTTGGCGAGCTGTTCGGCGCGTCGGCCTCGATCATCTTGATCGGCGAGCGCCCGGGCCTGAGCGCGGCCGATTCCCTTGGCCTCTATCTCACCTGGATGCCGCGCCGGGGCCGCGTCGATGCCGAACGCAACTGCATCTCCAACGTCCGCCAGGGCGGCCTCGCACCGGCGGATGCGGCGAGCCAGGCGGCCGAACTGATCCAGCGCATGTTCCTCCACCAGGCCGCCGGCGTCAGCCTCGCCCGGCTGCCGCAGCTGCCGGCGCCGGATGGAGATGGCGCGTCATGATGCCGGCGCAGTCCGAAACATCACACCGCGCAATAGCGGTCCTGGATATCCTTGTCGGCCAGCAGCGCCGCGGCGCTGCTCTCATGCACGACCTCGCCCTGGTCGATGATGACGGCGCGATCGGCGAGCCGCAGCGCCCATTCGACGTTCTGCTCGACCAACAGCAGCGTCTTGCCCTGGTCGCGCAATCGCCGGAACAGCACGCCCATCTCTTCGACGAGCACCGGCATGATGCCTTCGGACGGCTCGTCGAGCAGAACCATGCGCGGCCGCGCGATCAAGGCCCGCGCGATCGCCAGCATCTGCTGCTCGCCACCCGACAGCGTGACGCCCTCCTGATCCAGCCGCTCGTTCAATCGTGGAAAGGTCTCCGCAACCTCGGCGAACGCCGCGCGCTCCTCGATATCGGCGCTGGCGGCGACCAGCCCAAGCCGCAGGTTCTCGCGCACCGACAGGCCCGGCACGATGCGGCGCTCCTCCGGAACATAAGCGAGCCCGAGATGAAAGCGCTTGTGGGCCGCAAGCGGCAGCAGATCATGGCCGGCAAAGCGCACGCGCCCCGCGGCCCGGGGCATCAGCCCCATGACGGTGCGCAATGTCGTGGTCTTGCCGGCGCCGTTGCGGCCGACGAGCGCGACCACCTCGCCCTCGCTCACGCGCAGCGAGATGCCGTGCAGGACGTGGCTGGCGCCATACCAGGCCTGGAGGCCGTCGAGCTCGAGCAACGCGGTCTCAGCCATAGCCTTCACTCTGTCCCAGATAGACCCGGCGCACGTCGGGGTTGGATCGGATGTCCTCAGGACGACCGTCGGCGAGCAGCCGGCCGTGATGCAGCACCAGCACCCGCTGGCTCAGGCCGAGCACCATCTTCATCTTGTGCTCGACCAGCAGCACCGTGCGCTTCTCCGCCAGCCGCTCCAGCAGCGCCACCATCTCCTTGGTCTCTTCCGGCCCCATGCCCGCGGTCGGCTCATCGAGCAGCAGAAGCTCCGGTTCGGAGACCAGCGCAATGGCGATCTCCAGCGCGCGCTGCTGGCCGTGGGCGAGATACTTCGCGAGCTCGCCACACCTGCCGATCAGGCCGACCGCCATCAGGGCCGCATCGGCGCGTTCGCGGAGTTCGGCAAGATCGGCGCGCTTGCGCCAGATGTCGTAGCTTACCCGCATGGCCTGGGCGGCGACCCGGACATTCTCGTGCACCGACAAATCGGGAAAGATGTTGGTGATCTGGTACGAGCGCGAGATGCCCTGATGCACGAAGCGATGCTGTGGCAGGCCGTTCAGCTCGCGGCCCTTGAACCGCAGGGTGCCGCTGCTCGGCGACAGCGTGCCGGAGAGAATGTTGAAGAAGGTGCTCTTGCCTGCCCCGTTCGGGCCGATGATCGAGGTCAGCTCACCGGCCGCGAACGCGACTGAGATGCCTTCGAGCGCGACGAAGCCGCCGAAGCGACGGCCGATCCCGTCCGCGCGCAACAACTCGGTGCTCATCGGCGTTGCCTCGCGATCGGCAGCACATCGAGGAACGTGCCCCAGATGCCCTTGGGCAGGAACAGCACGAACACGACGAAGATGGCGCCGACCACGATCTGCCAGTGCGGCGTCCACAATGACACGACGTCCTCCAGAATCAGGAAGACCGCGGCCCCGACGAACGGCCCGAAGAAGCTGCGTGCGCCACCGAGCAGCACCATCATCACGATCATGCCGGAGGTCTGGTAGTGCAGGATGTCGAGCGGCACGATCGACAGATGCAGCGCCGACATGCAGCCGCCGACGGCGGAGATGGCACCCGACAGCATGAACACGATCAGCTTGCAGCGCTCGACGTCGTAGCCGCACGCCCGCGCGCGCTGCTCATTCTCCCTGATCGCCTCGATGACCGCGCCGAACGGCGAGTTGAGGATGCGCGACTGAACCCAGATCGCGATCGCCGCGAGCACCATCAGCACGTAATATTTGTTCACGGGATCGAGGAAGTTGATCTGCGCGCCGAACAGACCGATGTGGTCGACCGTGAAGCCGCGCAGCCCGTTCTCGCCGCCAGTGAAGGAGGAGGCCTGCAGCGCCACGTAGTAGACGAGTTGCGCCAGCGCGAGCGTGACCATGGAGAAATAGATGCCGCGGGTGCGCGTCGAGATCGTTCCGATCAATGCGGCGAGCGCCATGCTCGCCGCGATCGCCAGCGGCACTGCGGCAAACCACGGCAGGCCCCAGCGGCCGATGGCGATGCCGGTCAGATACGCGCCGGTGCCGAAGAAGGCGGCGTGGCCGAACGACAGCAGCCCGGTGTAGCCGAACAGGAGATTGTAGCCCATCACCACGACGCCGTAGATCAGGACGTTCACGGCGAGCGCCTTCGACGGCAGCAGCCAGGGCAGCAGCGCCAGTGCGAGCAGCGAGACCAGCACGCGGTGATCCGCGAGAAGCGCGAAGAGGCGCTGCGCCTGAGGAAGCGGCGGTGCTTCGCCGGTCGAATGCACCGTCATCACGCTCTCCCCTTGAGGCCGAACAGACCCTGTGGCCGGATCAGCAGGACCGCGGCCATGAGCGCGAACATCACGATCGTCGCCATCTCGGGCGCAAACAGCGCGACCATGCTGATGCAGATGCCGACCATCAGCCCCGCGACCACGGCGCCGACGATCGAGCCGAGGCCGCCGATCACGGTGACGACGAAGGCCTCCGCCAGCACCAGCGTTCCCATCTCGGGATTGACGCTGCGCATGGGTCCCGCCAGCACCCCGCCGAGCGCGGCAAGGCCGACGCCGAGGCCGAAGATCGCGAGCCACACCTTGCCGATGTCGACCCCGAGCACCCGCATGATCAGGGGATCACGGGCGCCGGCCCGCACGATCAGGCCGACCCGGGTCTTCTCCAGCATCAGCCAGAGCACCAGCAGCACGACGGCGACCAGCGCGATCACGAACAGACGATATTTGGGGAAGAAGCCGACGCCGAGATCGACGACGCCGATCAATTGGGACGGTGTCGGAAACGGAATACCGTCGCTGCCGAACACGATGCGCACCCCCTCGACCAAGATGTAGCTGAGACCGAAGGTGAGCAGCAATGGATCATCGATCGACCGGCCATACAGGCGCCGGACCAGGACGAGTTCGATCAGCATGCCGAACGCGCCGACCAGAATTGGGGCGAGCAGCAAGCCCCACCAGAAGCTGCCGGTCAGCGATGCCAGATACAGACCGGCATAGGCCCCGATCATGAACAGCGCCCCATGGGCGAAATTGACCACGCCGAGCATGCCGAACACGATGGTCAGGCCGAGCGCAGTGATGACCAGCACCGCCCCAAGGGCGATGCCGGAAAACAGCTGCATGATGATCAGCGAGAGGTCCATGCGATCAGGATCAGGTGGCGTGGCCGAGTTCGCCGCAGCTGCGCAGCATCTCGTCCGCCCCGGGATCGCTGGCCACGATCGCGAACAGGTCGTTCTCGCTCGCCATCGCCGACTTCTTCTTGGATTCCAGCACAAGCACCGATTGCACCGACTGGTGGTCGCATTTGCGGTAATGCTGCGGGCCCTTGGTCAGATCGTATTGCAGCCCCTCCAGCACCGCGATGACCTTATCGGTGTCGGTGCCACCGGCGGCCTGCATCGCCTGCAGCAGCGAGCCGACGCCGGAGTAGCCATAGGCGCCGTAGTCGGTCGGGATCGCGCCGCCATTGGCGGCCCGGAACGCCTTGTTGAACTCGGCCGCGGTCTTGTTCTGTGTCTCAAGACCCCAATAATAGTTGGCGCCGCCGACGACGCCCTCGAACACGTCGGGCCCGACGGCGAGGCGCTGATTGTGCAGGATCACCGGCACCACGATCTTCATCTGCTGCTTGATGCCGAAATCCACCGCCTGCTTGATCGCGTTGGCCTGGTCGCGGCCGAAATTGCTGATGCACAGCACGTCCGGCCGCAGCGACATCAGCCGCGGCATGAAGGTCGAATAGTCGGCTGCACCGAACGGATGCAGGATCTCGCCGACGCTCTCGGCACCGATCGCCGTCTGCGCCCGCTTGAAGCCGCGCAGCATCTCATGGCCATAGGCATAGTCGGCCACGAGATGGGCGACCTTCATGCCCTTCTTGATGGTCTGGCGGGCCACGGCCGCCGTGGTCATGTGCGGGTTCAGCGCCTCGTGGAAGGTGTATTTGCTGAAATCCTTGACCTCGTTGATGGTGTCGGACTGGCTGATCGACACGTAGATCACGCCGCGAGCGCGCGTCACCTCGTTGACGGCAAGCTGGACGGCGCTGGAGAGCGCGCCGACGATAGCGTGCACCTTGTCCTTCTCGATCAGCTCGAGCGTCCGCGTCGCCGCCTCGCCGGCGTTGAGCTTGTCGTCGCGCACAAGCAGCTCGACCTTGCGGCCGGCGACGCCGCCTTTGTCGTTGACCAGCTTGACGGCGAGTTCGGCGCACTTGACCTGGTCACGCGCCTCGGCGGCGAACGGACCGGTCAGCGGCGTCGGAAAGCCGATGCGGATGGTGTCATCGGCGGCACGCCCCAGGCGCGGCATCGCGAGCGTGGCGACACCTGCCGACATCCCCATCAGCGCCGTGCGGCGGGATATTCCTGCGCGTCGCAACTTCGTCTCGTAGACTTGCATGATGTCCTCCCTAACCTTGTTTTCTTAGTATCGATTGAGCGTCTTGAGCACGCGCGCTGGCGTGATCGGAATGGTGTTGATGGAGGCGCCGAAGGGCATCAGCGCATCATTGACCGCATTCAGCACACAGGCCGACGCGGCCGCGGTGCCGGCCTCGCCGCAGCCCTTTGCGCCGAGAATGGTGTCCGCCGTCGGCGTCTCGACGTGATCGATGGTAATGTCTGGCATCTCCATCGCCATCGGCACCAGATAGTCGGCCAGCGATCCGTTGAGCAATTGGCCGGTCTCACTGTAACGGCATTCCTCGAACAGCGCAGCGCCAAGACCCTGTACGACACCGCCGCGCAACTGCTCGTCGACCAGCATCGGATTGATGATGCGGCCGCAATCCTCGACGACATAGTGCTTCAGCAGCTTGATGAAGCCGGTTTCGACATCGACTTCAAGGTAGCTGCCCTGGATGCCATTAGTGAAGGCAAAGGGGTAGCCCTGCGGCGCGAAATGATGGCTGACCGTCAGTTGCGCCTGAGTGCCCGGTGGCAAGGTGTCGGACCGGAAATAGGCGATGCGCGCGATCTCAGCGACCGGCAGACGCGGCTGCCCCGTCGCGACACTGACGATCTGGCCATCGATGACGTCGAGCGCAGCAGGCTGCTCCTGCAGCACCAGCGCGGCGATCTCCAGAATGTTCGCCTTGAGCTTTCGCGCGGCCTGCAGCGCCGTCTCGCCGCCGATGCCTGCACCGCGGCAGGCCCAGGTCGCACCACCATGCGGCGTGACCTCGGTATCGCCGGTGATGATCTTGACACGCTCCTGGGCGAGACCAAGCTGGTCGGCGACGATCTGGCTGATGATCGCCTCGGTGCCCTGGCCCTGCTCGGTCACGGAGATCGCACAGCGCACCTCGCCCGACGGCGTCAGGCTGACGGTCGCGCCATCCTGCGAGGAAATGCGCGCGCCGCCGACGCCGTAGAACGCAGGGCTCGGGTTGGTGATCTCGACGAAGGTCGCAATGCCGATGCCGCGATAGATGCCGCGCCGACGCAGCTCGGCCTGCTCGGCGCGGAGCGCGTCATAGTCCATGATCCCGCGCAGCCGCCGCAGGCAGACTTCGTGCGACAGCGCCTCGAACCTGTAGCCGGTCGGCGATGCCGTCGGATAGGCGCTGTCGACAATCACGTTCCTGGCGCGCATCGCGAATGGATCGAGCCCGACGCGGGCAGCAGCGAGATCCACCATGCGCTCGGTGACCGCGCAGGCGATGGGATGTCCAACCGCGCGATACTGGCTGGTCTGCACCTTGTTCTGGAACACGACCTCGAGCGCGGCGCGGTAGGATTTGAAATCATACGGCGCACCGATCAGGCGGATGACCTGATTGCCTTCGACGACGCTGGTGCGCGGATAGGTCGAGAACGCGCCGATCGCCGTGGCATCGTGGACGTCCATGGCAAGGATCTTGCCGTCGGCGTCGACGGCCATGCGCGCGCGGACGTGGTGATCGCGGGCATGAATATCCGACACGAAGGACTCGATGCGATCGGCGACGTATTTGACCGGGCGCCCGAGCAGGATCGACAGCCCGACAACCGCCATGTCCTCGTGGTAGACATGCAGCTTCATGCCGAACGACCCGCCGATATCGGGCGCGATCACGCGCACGCTGGCTTCCGGGATGCCGTAGTGGCGAGCGTACAGATCCTGGAACTGGTAGGGCGTCTGCGTGGCGTGGTGCACCGTCAGCGCGCCGCTCTCGGAATCATAGTCCGCGACGATGGCCCGCGGCTCGAGCGTGACCGGGGTATGACGGCCGAAGCTGAATTCTTCCTCGATCACATGCGCGGCCGACGCGAAGGCCTCATCGACGCGGCCGCTGTCGAGCTGCGTGCGGAAACAGATGTTGGACGCCGCAACCGGATTGACCAGCGGCATCCCCGGCCGACGCGCGGCGTCGAGATCGACCACCGCCGGCAGCTCCTCGTAGTCGACCGAGATCAGCTCCAGCGCATCCTCCGCGATCGCCCTGCTCTCGGCGACCACGGCAATCACGGCCTGCCCAGCCCAGACGACGCGATCCAATGGCAACGGCAGCTGCGGCTCGGACATCATGCCCTTGAAATGATCGAGCGTCCCGGTCCACGGTGTGCAGATCTTCGCCAGATCGGCGCCGGTCGCAACCAGATGCACGCCCGCAAGCGCCCGCGCCGCATCGACCTCGATGCCGGTGATCCGTGCATGAGCATACGGGGTGCGCAGGAAGGCGGCATACAGCATGCGCGGCAGGCGAATGTCGGTCACATAGCGCCCGCGTCCGGCGAGCAGCCGCTTCGCATTCGGTCGCGGCACGGAGCGGCCGATATAGGAATTCGGGCGGTCCAGCGACGTCAGCGGCGGGCTCATGGCGACGAGCCCTCCGCGCCCTGCGATGCCGTTGCTGCCCGTGCCGCGGCGACCGCGGCGATGGCGTCGACGATCGCTTCATATCCGGTGCAGCGGCAGAAATTGCCCGAGAGCGCGTCGCGAATGGTCTCGCGACTCGGCCGTGCCACGTGGGTCAGCAGCTCATGAGCGGTGATCAGCATGCCCGGCGTGCAGAACCCGCATTGCAGCGCATTGCGCCGATGAAACTCGGCTTGCAGGTCGGCGATCACGCCGCTCTCCGAGAGCCCCTCGATCGTATCGATCCGCGCGCCATCGGCCTGCACGGCGAACATCAGGCAGCCATGCACGGCAGCGCCGTCGAGCTGAACCAGGCAGGCGCCGCAGGCCCCCATCTCGCAACCGGCATGCGTGCCGGTCAGCTCGAGCTGCTGGCGAAGACAATCCACCAGCGTGTCGCGAGGCGCGACGTCACACGCCACCTTGCGGCCGTTGACGATGAGGCGAATGCGGACCTGCTCCTCGGTCTCGATGTTGACCGGCGGGCTCATGCGGCTTCTCCGATCCGTCCCAGCAGCCGGCCGAGCAGAACGCGCGCCAGATGCAGACGCATCGCCGCCGGAACATCGTCGCTGTCAGCGGGCGAGAGATCGGCGTCGAGCGCAGCCTGCGCCGCCGCAATCCGTGCAGCATCGATCCGGTTGCCGGTGAGCGCTGTCTCCGCGTGCCTCGCACGGGTCGGGACGTTGCCGACCGAAAAGAATGCAATGCGGATGCGCTCGATCAGATCGCCCTGGCAGGTCGCGAGCAGGCCGCAACCGACCAGTGCATAGTCGCCGCGCCGGCGGGCCAGCTCATCGAACGCAACGCGCTGGCCGGCTCTGAAGAGAGGAACATGAACCGCGACGAGGATCTCGCCGGGCGCGATCGCCGTCTCGAAAAGATCGGTGAAGAAGTCATCGGCTTTGACGCGGCGCCGGCCGGACGCGCCGGCAATCTCAATCTCGGCGTCGAGCGCCAGCACCATCGCCGGAAACTCGGAGGCTGGGTCGGCCAGCGCGACACTGCCGCCAAAGGTCCCGCGATTGCGGATGGCAGGATGCGCAACGAACGGGGCTGCGGCGCGCAACAGCGGCGCAAACTCAGCGATCAGCGGATCGGTCAGCATCTCGCAGTGCCGGGTCAAGGCGCCGATCCGCAACCATTCGCCGTCCCGCGTGATGCCGCGCAGCTCTGCAATGTGGTTGATATCGATCAGAATTCGCGGGGCCTGAAGACGCAACGCCAGCGCCGGAACCAGGCTCTGACCACCAGCAATGAAGCGCACATCGTCGCCCGCGCCCGCATGAGCTTCGAGCGCCTCGCCGATCGTGTGTGCACGAAAATAGCTGAAAGCCCTCGCTTTCATCCGTTTCCTCACCGCCAGGGCTCGCCAGCCCGGATTCCCAAATTTGTGACCATCTGGTCTCAAAAGAGTTGCACGCAGCGGCACCGCGGTCAACCAGAAACGAACGATTGGTCACAAATCAGCTTTCGGCTATCAAGCAGGCTGTCGCCGCAATCGATAGAGACCATGGCTAGGACCCCGAAGACAGCGAGCGCTGAGACAACAGGCCGAGTTGATGGACGCCCGCGCAGGTCCGAGAACCGTCCTCAGGCGAGGCGCCGCAACATGCGCGCCGCCGACCGCGAGCGCGTGATCGTGGATGAAGCGATCCGCTTTTTCGCCGAGCGCGGCTTCGAAGGCCAGACGCGGGAGCTCGCCAAGCGCATGGGCATCGCGCATTCGGTGATCTACCGGCACTTCCCCAGCAAGGAAGCCCTGATCGAGCGCGTCTATCAGGAGGTCTATCTCAGCCGCTGGTCGCAGGACTGGGGCCCGCTGATCCGCGATCGCAGCCTTCCACTCAAGGCGCGACTGACCGGCTTCTATCTCGACTACGTGGCACGCGTGTTCGAATACAACTGGGTGCGGATCTTCGTGTTCTCCGGCATGAAGTCGTTCGGCATCACCGGCCGCTATCTCGACCTCGTCCGGCACGAGATCATCGAGCCTGCCGCGATCGAGCTGCGGCATGAACTGCAGCTGCCAGACGCCGCCACCTGCCCTCTCGGCAGCCGCGAGACGGAGATGTTCTGGGGACTGCACGGACGCATCTTCTATCTCGCGATCCGAAAGTTCATCTACGAGACACCGGTTCCATCAGATCTCGAGCAAACCGTGCGTGATGCGATCGACCTCTTCATGGACGGCGCCAGACTGGCGCTCCCTCGGCTCCTGCGCGACGATCAGGCCGGACCAGCACGATGATCCGGCCCGTCGTCGATGACCGTCACGCCGTCCGGCCGCGCCCGCCCTTGATCTTCGCGGCGACGAGATAGGATAGCGGCATGGCGACGACGAATCCGACCAGCGCCGCCAACGGCAGGTCTTTCATCGGACTCGCGACCAGCCCCTGCACCGTCAACAATGCCGTCACCGCGCTGCCTGCCAGCACCGTGCCCAGCATGACCCAGATGAGAATTGCGACCTTGAACATCTGTCTTTCTCCGTCAGTAGGAAAGCTTCCGATCCCTTGACGCGAGAATGCTCTGCCTGCGGCTTCCGAGCGGCATTGATTTGGAACAACCGGACTCGGCAATCGAGGGAGGAGCGACCTGCTCCTCCCTCGATCAGTCCGTATAAGCCAACGGCCTATCGCTGGCGCCTCGCAATCGGCGAACGACGATGGTCTATCGTGTCGCCGGAACGAAGTGATCGCGCTTGCTGACCGACGTCCCGGTCGCCGGATCCGTGATCTTGATCTCGATGTCCACCGGCGCGGAGGGAAGGTCGGCCCCCTTGGCCTCGATCGACATGCGGATCTCGCGGGTCTGATCCTGGCCGACGTCGATCACCATACGACCGTCCTGCTCGCGCGTTTCGCCGGCCACCGTCACCTTGGCGTTCGGAAGCCCCACGACGTCCAGCACGAAGTCGCGCGGCCCGCGCTTGTTGAGCAGACGAACCGTGTAGTCGTTGCGGACGCCGCCATCCGACAACTGCACGAACAGCGGGTTACGTTCATGCAGCACGTTGATGCCCATCGTGCCGCGCGTCACCAGCGAGTACAGCATGATCCCGCCGACGATCGCGATGAAGGTCGCATAGATGATCGTGCGCGGTCGGATGATCCGGTAGATCTCGGGCTTGCCTTCCTTGCGGCGCTGGACGTTGATGTCGGTGTCGTAACCGATGAGGCCCGTCGGACGGCCGATCTGGGTCATCACGCTGTCGCAGGCATCGATGCACAGGCTGCACTGGATGCAGCCGAGCTGGATGCCGTGGCGGATGTCGACGCCGGTCGGGCAGACGTTGACGCATTGATGGCAGTCGATGCAATCCCCGGCGGGTGCGCCCTGCAGCCGTGCAGCTTCCGCCTTCTTGACCGACATGCGCGGCTCGCCGCGGTCGCCCTTGTAGGTGACGTTGAGCGCCCACTCGTCGGTCAGCGCCGCCTGGATGCGCGGCCACGGGCACATGTAGATGCAGACCTGCTCGCGAGCGTGGCCGGCGAACACATAAGTCGTCGCCGTCAGGATGCCGATCCAGAGATAGGCGGTGAACGGCGCCTGGAAGGTGGCGAGGTCCTTCACCAGGGTCGGCGCATCGTCGAAATACAGCACCCAGGCGCCACCGGTCCACCAGCCGATCATGATCCAGAGGAAATGCTTCAGCGCGGCCTGGCGGATGTGGGTGAAGGTCCAGCCGCGCTTGTCGCTGAGCATGCGCTCACGGCGGTCGCCCTCGGCCCAGCGCTCGACGGCGTAGAACAGGTCGGTCCACACCGTCTGCGGACAGAGATAGCCGCACCACAGCCGGCCGGCGACCGCGTTCATCAGGAACAGGGCGACCGCCGCGATGATGAGCAGGCCGGTGAAGTAGTAGACCTCCTGCGGCCACAGCTCGATGAAGAAGAAGTAGAACCGGCGATGCGGGAAATCGACCAGCACCGCCTGGTTCGGCATGCCGGGTCCGCGATCCCAGCGGACGAAGGGCAGCAGGTAGTAGATGCCGAGCGTGATGCACAGGATCGTCCACTTGATGCGCCGGAAGCGGCCGTGCACGGCCGCCGGATAGACCTTGTCGCGCGCCTTGTAGAGCGGCCCGACGATATAGGTTTCGTCCGAGTCAGCCATGATATCCCCGCTTCATCTTGCCGTCCTTCCGACCGATTCAGGAGAACGCGTTGCCGCTTTTGAGCCCCAGCTTCTTGAAGACGATCGCCGCCGGGCAGAAGCCCGTGAACGAGGCCTGGATCATGTTCACGCCCGCAAAGGCCGCCAGCAAGAACCAGTAGGGACTGACGTACCAGCCCAGCGTCAGGCTGAGCAGGACGACGACGCCCGCGAAGGTGAGAACTGCTTTGTCGACGTTCATGACATACTCCTTCATGGTTGCATTTGAGCGTAATCAAGCAAGTGCCGGCCCGGCCGTACGGCTACTGCCGCAGGCCGGACAGTGTCCAGGCGACGATTCGTTGCGAGTCCATCGCACCCGAGATTCGCGCCAGCTCCCGCCCCTGCTGCAGCAGCAGCATGGTCGGAATTCCGGAGATGCCGAACCGCGCCGACACCTCCGGCGCCTCGTCCGAGTTCAGCTTCAGAAGCTGCACACGCGGCTCCAGCTCTTGCGCAGCGCGCGCGAACATCGGCGCCATCGCGCGGCACGGGCCGCACCATGGCGCCCAGACGTCGACGAGCAGCGGCAGACTGCTATGCGCGACATGGCGTTCGAACGCGGCCTGGTCGACCTCGATCGGATGGCCGCTGAACAGCGGCGTATGACACTTGCCGCATTTCCCCTGCGTCGGCGCCCGGTCCGCGGGCAGACGGTTGATCTGCCCGCAATGGCCGCACACGATCTGCAAACCGTTGCTCATGTGCCGGTCCTGACTTCCTTGATCTTGGCGATGTTGAGCCGGTCGAGCAGGAACTTTTCGTAGAACGGCTCGGGCGTCCCGCGCCTCATCTTGCGCAGGAAGTACTTCTCGAAGGCGACCTTGGCATAGTGCACCCACTCTCCCTTCGACGACCAGTTGACGTTGCGCGGCGGGATCTGCGGCTGGGCCAGGAAGGCGACGCCGGAATCGCCGAAATCGGCAAGACAGATCGCGTTCCAGGTCGGCTCGGCTTTGGGCTCCTGGCCGCGCAGCAGCGCCCCGATGTTCAAGGCCGTCGCCGTCACCATCGATTCGATCATGAAGCCGGTCTTGGGCACGCCGACCGGCACCGGAGTCGGCCCGATCGGCGGAATCGCAACGCAGACGCCGATGGCAAACACGTTGGGGAAGGTCGGATTACGCTGATGCTTGTCCACGACAACGAAGCCGCGGGGATTGGTGAGCTTGTCGATGCCGCGGACGGCCCCCACGCCGCGAAAGGCGGGCAGCATCATCGAATAGGCAAACGGTAGCTCGTGCGTCTTGCGGACGGTGCCGTCGTCGGCGACCTCCTCCACGAACATGCGGCCATCCTCGACCTTGGTGACACGCGCGCTGGTGATCCACTTGATGTGCTTTTCGCGCATCTCGCTTTCCAGCAGACCCTTGGTGTCGCCGACGCCGTCGAGGCCGAGATGGCCGATATAGGGCTCGGACGTCACGAAGGTCATCGGCACCTGATCGCGCATCTTGCGCCGGCGCAGCTCGGTTTCCAGGATGAACAGGAATTCGTAAGCGGGGCCGAAGCATGAAGCGCCCTGTACCGCACCGACGATCACCGGCCCGGGTTTCTCGGCGAGCCTGTCAAAGGCCGCCTTGGCATGAGCGGCGTGGTCGACGTGGCACACGGATTGCGTATGCCCATCGGGTCCAAGCCCCGGGATTTCGTCGAAGGCGAGTTCGGGACCGGTGGCGACGACGAGATAATCGTATGCCACCATGCCGCCGTCCGTCAGCTCGACCTGGTTCTCGGCCGGATGCACGCGCTTGGCGCCCTGCGTCAGCAGCCGGATGCCCTTGCGCTGCATGACGTCGACCAGATCGATCTCGATCTCGTCGCGCTTGCGCCAGCCCACGGCCACCCAGGGGTTGGATGGCACGAAATGATAGGAGGAGCCCTGCGAGACGACGGTCACGCGATCCTCCTTCCTCAGTTGCGGCAACATTTCATAAGCCATCAGCGAGCCGCTCAGCCCCGCCCCGATCACCACGATTTCCGCCATTGGGATCCTCCATCCGCACTTGATTCATTCTTGCTTCATGTCACCGCGGCGCCGCCGCCGGCCTTGACTATATATTCGAATATCTGTATATACGCAACTATGAAAATTAACGCTGACATCATGGAAGCGGCGGCGGACCAGGCCAGCGACCTGCTGAAGGCGCTGTCGAACCGCCATCGCCTCCTGATCATCTGCCAGCTGGTCGACGACGAGCGGTCGGTCGGAGAACTCGCCGAGTTTCTCGGCCTGCGCGATTCGACCGTGTCGCAGCACCTGGCGCTCCTGCGCAAGGACGGCCTGGTCACCGCCAGGCGCGAGGGGCAGACGATCTACTATTCGATCACAAGCGATCCGGCCCGCGAGGTCCTCAAGACGCTCTATCAGGTGTACTGCGGGCCGAGACCGTCACCGAGACTATGAGGATGCCGGACCGGCATCTTGACCGATATCAAACGGGAACTCCCATCCAGGTGAGATGTCTGCAGCCGGCTGCGGACGGCTCGCCCGAACCTCACAAATCGAATCAAACCAGACAGGAATAGGCTGATGCGCAGATTATCGGTCCTGAGCTTGATCGCCGCGATGGCGTGGCAGGCAGCACCGGCCCTTGCGGAGACGCTGACGGTGGCGCCGCGGCAGGTCGCCGACGAGAAGGCGGTGTTCGCGACGGTGGAGAGCATCAGCGTGGTCCCTGCCCGCGGCCGCATCGGCGGCACCATCGTGCAGCTTTCGGTGCGCGAAGGCGACCCAGTCAGGCGCGGCCAGCCCATCGCCTTGATCGGCGACGACAAACTGGCCCTGCAGATCAAATCGCTCGACGCCCAGATCGAAGCGCTGCAGGCGCAAGCGAACCAGGCGCAGATCGACTTCACCCGCACCGAGGGCCTCGTCGAGCGCGGCACCCTGCCCCGCATCAAGCTCGACGAGACGCGCACGGCGCTGAACGTCGCCGAGAACGGGCTGCGGGCTAAGACCGCCGAGCGTGCCGTGGTCAACCAGCAGATGACTGAGGGCCAGGTGCTGGCTCCCGATGACGGCCGCGTGTTGAAGAAGTTGGTTGCCGTCGGATCTGTGGTTCTGCCCGGAGATCCCGTGGTCACGGTGGCGCAGCAGAACTTCAAGCTGCGACTGCGCGTGCCCGAGCGCCACGCTCTCTTTCTCAAGGCCGGCGACAAGGTCCGGGTCGACGGTGCCGAGTTCGGCGACAGCGCCGACAAATGGGGGGTGATCGACCTGGTCTATCCGCAGATCGAGGAAGGCCGTGTCGTGGCCGACGCGATCGTCTCCGGTCTCGGCCAGTATTTCGTCGGCGACCGGCTCCGGGTCTGGATCTCCGGCGGCCAACGCGATGCCTACGTGATCCCGCAGCGCTACGTCACAACGCGGTTCGGCATCGATTATGTCCAGTTGCAGCAAGGGACGCAGAAGGTGAGCGTTCCGGTGCAGCGCGGCCGCGCTCTGCCGAGCACCGATCTCCCCGATGGACTCGAAATCCTGTCCGGCCTGCGCGCCGGCGACCAGTTGGTGCAGCCGTGAAACTCGGACTCTCAGGCAAGCTTACCCAGGCGACCATCGCCTCGCCGCTGACGCCGCTGTTCCTGCTCGCGGCGCTCGTGGTCGGCCTCATCGCCGTCGTCGTGATCCCGCGCGAGGAAGAGCCGCAGATCAGCGTGCCGATGGTCGACATCCGCGTCAACGCCGACGGCCTGCGTGCGCCTGACGGCGTCGAGCTCGTGACCAAGCCGCTGGAGACCATCGTCAAGGCGATCGATGGCGTCGAACACGTCTACAGCCAGACCGAGGACGACCGTGTCATGGTCACCGCGCGGTTCCTGGTGGGGACCAAGTTCGAGGACGCGATCCTGCGCGTCCACGAGAAGCTACGCGCCAACCTCGACCGCATCCCCGTCGGCATTCCCGAGCCGCTGATCGTCGGCCGCGGCATCAACGACGTCGCCGTCACCGTGCTGACGCTGTCGCCGAGGCCGGAGGCCGCCGGGCGCTGGTCGGACAAGGACCTCTACGAGCTCGCCGACAAGCTGCGTGCGGAGCTGACCAAGGTCGACAATATCGGCCTGACCTATATCTCCGGCGGCGGCGCCCAGCAGATCCGGGTCGAGCCCGATCCGGAAAAGCTGTCGCTGTTCGGCGTCACCCTGCAGCAGCTCGTCGCCAAGGTGAAGGACGCGAACCGCTCGTTCCTGGCCGGAGACGTTCGCGACGGCGGTATCGTGCGCAACGTCGCCGCGGGCCAGACGCTCACGGGCATCCCGGACATCGGCCTGCTGCTGATCTCGACGCGCGACGGCCGTCCCGTCTATGTGCGCGACGTCGCCACCGTCGTCATCGGGCCCAACCTCGCAGAGCATCGCGTCTGGGACGACGCCCGCACCGACAAGGGCGACTGGCACCGGGTGCCGGCGGTGAGTCTTGCGCTCGCCAAGCGCGCCGGCGCCAATGCCGTGGTGGTGTCTCACGACATCGCGCAGCGCCTCGAAGGGCTGAAGGCCAGTCTCATTCCGAGCGACGTCGCAGTCACGGTGACGCGCGACTACGGCGAGACCGCCAACGAGAAGGCCAACGAGCTGCTGTTCCATCTCGGCCTCGCCACGATCTCGATCGTCGTGCTGATTGCTGTCGCCATTGGCTGGCGCGAAGCCCTCGTCACCTTCGTGGTGATTCCGACCACGATCCTGCTGACGATGTTCGCCGCCAATCTGATGGGCTACACGATCAACCGGGTCAGCTTGTTTGCCCTGATCTTCTCGATCGGCATCCTGGTCGACGACGCCATCGTCGTGGTCGAGAATATCGCGCGCCATTGGGGCATGCATGACGGCCGGCCGCGCCTGCAGGCCACCATCGAGGCGGTCGCCGAAGTCGGCAACCCCACCGTTGTCGCGACCTTGACCGTGGTCGCCGCCCTGCTGCCGATGCTGTTCGTGTCGGGACTGATGGGCCCCTACATGGCGCCGATCCCGGCCAACGCCTCGGCGGCGATGCTGTTCTCGTTTTTCGTCGCCATGGTGGTGGCGCCGTGGCTGATGCTGCGGCTGGCGCCGAGGTCCACCAGCGCCTCGGCGGACTCTCATGACGCGCATGGCGAAGGCCGTCTCGGACGCATCTACCGCAGCGTCGCGCGCCCGATCGTCGCCAGCAAGCGCTCCGCCTGGATCTTCCTGCTCGGCGTCGGCATCGCCACCTTGCTGTCGATGACGCTGTTCGCCACCAAGTCCGTCACCGTCAAGCTGCTGCCGTTCGACAACAAGTCGGAGATCGCGGTGATGGTCGATCTGCCCGAAGGCGCGAGCCTGGAGGATACCGAGCGCACGCTGTTCGCGGCCGCCGACATTGCGCATGGGCTGCCGGAGATCACGACCGTGCAGAGCTATGCCGGCACGGCGGCCCCGTTCAACTTCAACGGTCTCGTGAGGCACTACTATCTGCGGGAGCGGCCCGAGCTCGGCGAGCTCCAGGTCAATCTCGCCGCGCGCGGCGACCGCAAGCGCGCGAGCCACGACATCGCGCTCGAGCTGCGCCAGCGGCTGAAGAGCATCCCTGTGCCGGCCGGCACCAGCATCAAGGTGGTCGAAGTGCCGCCCGGGCCTCCGGTGCTCGCCACCCTGCTGGCGGAGATCTACGGTCCGGACGCGGCGACCCGGCGCGCCGTCACCACCGAACTCAAGAAGGTCTTCGCCGACGTTCCCTTCATCGTCGACATCGACGATTCCATCGGTCAGCGACGGCCGCGTCTGCGACTGTCGATCGACCAGGACAGTCTCGAGTTCTTCGGTGTCGAGCAGCGCGACGTCTACGACACGATCCAGACGCTGTTCGGCGGCGTCTCGGTCGGCTACTCGCATCGCGGCGAAGACCGCAATCCGATCGAGATCGCCGTGCGTCTGCCGAAGCACGACAAGAGCTGGAGCCAGGCCCTGGCCTCGACGCCGGTGCCCGCCAACACGGTGCCCGGCAGCAAGACCGTCGTCGAACTCGGCCAAGTCGTGAAGGCCACCATGGAAGAGGGGTCGCCGATGATCTTCCGCCGCGACGGCCGCTTTGCCGACATGGTGATGGCAGAACTCGCCGGCCGCTTCGAGGCCCCGCTCTACGGCATGCTCGCGGTCGCCGACCGGATCGACGCCCATGACTGGGGCAAGCTGCCGAAGCCCGTGATCGGCTTCCACGGCCAGCCCAAGGACGAGTCCCGTCCGACGCTGCTGTGGGATGGCGAATGGGAGATCACCTACGTGACCTTCCGCGACATGGGCGCCGCATTCGGCGCGGCCATCCTCGGCATCTACGTTCTGGTCGTGGCGCAGTTCAAGAGCTTCCGGCTGCCGCTGGTGATCCTGACGCCGATCCCGCTGACCCTGATCGGCATCCTGCTCGGCCACTGGTTGCTGGGCGCGCCGTTCACGGCGACGTCGATGATCGGCTTCATTGCTCTGGCCGGCATCATCGTCCGCAACTCGATACTGCTGGTCGACTTCATCCGGCACAGTGGCGGCGAGGGCAAGACCCTGCGCGACGTCGTGTTGGAGGCCGGCGCCGTGCGCTTCAAGCCGATCCTGCTGACGGCGCTCGCGGCGATGATCGGTGCTGCGACGATCCTGCTCGACCCGATCTTCCAGGGGCTGGCGATCTCGCTGCTGTTCGGCCTGGCCTCCTCCACCCTGCTCACCGTACTCGTGATCCCCGCGATCTACATCGCACTGCGCGAGCCCGGCAAACCCACCACGAAGATGTCGTAGGAGCTATCATGACCAAGCTGTACAGCGAGATCTGCAAGGACATCTCGGGTAACCTGAAGACGCTGCGCAAGGACATTCCGGACGTCATGCAGGGCTTCTCTGCACTGGCGAGGGCCGCCGCCGCTGATGGCGCGCTCGACAAGAAGACCAAGGAGCTGATCGCGCTGGCGATCGGGGTTGCCGTTCGGTGCGACGGCTGCATCGGCTTTCACGCGGAGGCGCTCGTCCGTCTCGGTGCAAGCCGGCAGGAGGTCGAGGAGACGCTCGGCATGGCGATCTACATGGGCGGCGGACCGTCGTTGATGTATGCCGCCGATGCGATTGCGGCGTTCGAGCAATTCCAGCAACAGGCAGCCGCCGCCTGAGCGCGGGTTCAGCCGCAGATATCGAGAATGGCCAGCATGTAGATGCGGATCATGTCGAGATAGTCGGGAATGTCGACGCGCTCGTCCGGCATCGTGTTGTAGCGGCCGCCCGGTCCGCAGACGATGCCCTCCATGCCGCCATAGGTATAAAGATGGCCGGCATCGGTGCCATAGAAGCAGCTCGGCGTCACCGGGCCTGTCGGCTGGGCGGCGCCGCGCACGACACGATAGGCATTGTTGACGGCACGGACGATCGGGCTGTCCGGCGCGACCTCGAACGGCGGCATGGTCGGCACGCCGGCGCGGTCCTCCGACATCAGATGGGCCTTCAGGCCGGGAAAACGCCCCTCCAGCGCATCGAGCTCGCGCCGCATGTCCGCGAGCGCGCCCTGCTCGGTCTGCCCAGGAGCGTAACGACCGGAGCCCTTGATGCGGACGAAATCCGCGACCTGCGGCGTTCGCCATTCGTGCAACTCACGACCGAGCGCGCCGTGCACGACGCCGACATGAACGCGGTTGATGGCCTCATGTGCCGGCGAACGCGCGCCGGAGAACCGCATCGCATTGAGGCGCGGAATGAGATCGCAGGCGGCGGTGATGGCGTCCACCGCCTCCTCGCGCTTCGACAGATGCCGCGTGTTGCCGACGAGCTCGATGATGAACATGAATGCCGCGGCATGCATCGTCATCGCCTTGAGGTCGGTTGGCTCGGAATTGATGAAATAGTCCGCGCGCAGCCCCTGCTCCAGCAACGAATAGGTGCCGACTCCGCCTTGCAGCTCGCCGACCACATAGGTCAGAACGACATCACCCCTCAGCCTGACGCCGGCCTCGATCAGCGTCTTGACCGCGCAGAAATAGGCGGCGTCGCCGGCCTTCATGTTTGACACGCCGATTCCGTAGACGAAGTCGTCGTCCACCTTCCCCGCCCAGGGATCGAGGGTCCAGCCCTCGGTCACCGGATTTGTATCGACATGGCCGTTGAAGAGCAGGCTCTTGCCGCCGCCGGTGCCGTGCCAGCGGCCGACCGCGTTGACACGGCCCTCGGCCCCGAACGGGGCGACGGCGGCATCCAGGCCGATCGCGCTCATCTGTTCAGCCATGAAGGTCGCGAGCTGCTTCTCGCCCTCGGTCTTCGAATAGCTCTTGTGCTGAACCATGCGCGACAGCAGCGCGAGCGAAGCTGGAATGTCGATGCGGGCGAGCAGGTCGTTGCGATCCATGGGGGCAATCCTTGCGGTCAGCCAACGGGCGCTGGCGAGGCCGCCATCAGCTCGCGGGTGTAAGGGTGAACGTCGTCTGCGCCGAAGGCATCGACGGCACGGCTGTCGACCAGCCGGCCGTGGCGCATCACGACGATGCGGTGCGCGATCTGCCTGATCAGGTTGAGATCGTGGGTGATGAAGAGATAGGCCGCACCCGTCTCGGCGCGCAAAGCCAGCAGCAGCTCGATGATCTGGGCCTGGACCGAGACGTCGAGCGGCGCCGTGATCTCGTCGCAGATCACCAGGCGCGGCCGCGCCGCAAAAGCACGCGCGATCGCGACGCGCTGCTTCTCGCCACCCGAGAGCTGGTGCGGCCAGCGCATGGCATACGACGCCGGCAGCCGGACCTGTTCGAGCAGGCGCGGCACGGCGGCGACGTCGCCGCCATAGAGCTTCAAGGGGCGCGACAGGATCTCACCGATCCGGTGGCGCGGATTGAGCGAGGAATCCGGGTGCTGGAACACGATCTGGACATCGCGCCGATAGGCACGGTTCATGTCACCGGCCCTGCGCAACGTTCGGCCGTCGAAGCTGATCGTGCCGTCGAAGCGGGCAAGCCCGGTGAGGGCGCGAGCGACGGATGACTTCCCCGAGCCGGATTCACCGACGAGGCCGACGATTTCGCCGGCACGGACGCGGACATCGACGGCCCTGGTCGCCGGTGGCGGAGCCGCACGGAACAGCCCGCCCCTGCCGTAATGGACTTCGATGCCGCGTGCGTCCAGCACCAGGGCCGCGCCCGGCTGATCGTTCACGAGCCGCCGCTCCGGACGCGGCACGGCGGCGATGAGAGCCTTGGTGTAGGCGTGCTGCGGCGTCCTGAAGATGTCAGACGCGGGCACCTGCTCGACGATGCGGCCGTGCCGGATCACCGCGACACGATCGGCGACCCGGGTCATCATCGCGAGATCGTGCGAGATGTAGAGCGCAGCGACGCCCGTCTCCGCACGCAACCGCGCAAACAGCTCGATGATGCGGGCACCGGTGATGACGTCGAGCGCCGTCGTAGGCTCATCGAACAGGATGACATCGGGCCGGCACCCGAAGGCCGTCGCGATGACTACCCGCTGCTTCTCGCCGCCGGAGATCTCGTGCGGATAGCGCCGCAGCACCGCCACGGGGTCGCGCAGCTCGACATGGCCGAGCAATTCGATCGCGAGGTTCCTGGCGGCCCGCGCATTCAGATCGCGATGACGCATCAGCGCCTCGGTGATCTGGCGGCCGATGGTCAATGTCGGATTGAGCGCGGTCGACGGATCCTGGAACACCATGCCGATGCGGCGGCCACGGACCGCGGTCAGTCGCTTCAGGCTGAGGGACCGCAGGTCGAGGTCACCCAGACACAGGGAGCCCGAGACCTCGCGGGCATTGGCCGGCAGATGCCGCATCAACGCCCAAGCCAGCGAGCTCTTACCGGAGCCGGATTCGCCGACGAGGCCGAGCACCTCGCCGGGCGCGATCTCGAGCGACACGTCACGCAGCACCTCCACAGCGCCCGCCGGGGTGACGTAATCCAGTCCGTAAGCAGTGATGGCGAGCGCCGGCTTCATCGATCGTCCCGCGGATTCAGCGCGTCGCGCAGGGCATCGCCGACGAGATTGAAGGCGATCGCCGACAGCGCGATCGCGGCCGAGGGCGCGATCAGGATCCATGGCGCCCGGTGCATGTATTGGCGCGCATCGGCCACCATCAGGCCCCATTCCGATGCCGGCGGCTGTGCACCCAGGCCGAGGAAGCTGAGCGTCGCGAACAGCATCACCGCAAATGACACCCGGATGGTGGCCTCGATGATGATTGGGCCCATCACGTTCGGAAGCATCTCGCGGAAAATGATCTGCGATGCCGCTTCGCCGCGCGCGATGGCGGCCTTGACGTAGTCCTGACTGCGCACAGCAAGCGCCACGGAGCGCGTGACCCGCGCCATGCCCGGCGCAAACGCAAAGGCAATCGCGATCACCGCGTTGACTGCCCCATTGCCGAGCGTGCTGACCAGCAGCAGCGCCATGAGGAGGCCAGGAACGGCCATCACAGCATCGTTGGTGCGCATGATGAATTCGTCGGCCTTGCCGCCGAGATAGGCCGATGCGACGCCGACCACGGCGCCCATCGCGCTGCCGGCGAGCGTCGCCGCGAGCGCCATCGGAACGGTGGCGCGCGCGCCGGACAGCAGCCGGCTCAGCACGTCGCGGCCGAACTGATCGGCGCCCAGCCAGTTCTGCCATCCCGGCGGGCGGAAACGGCCGAGAAAATCCATCTTCTCCGCCCCATAGGGCGCGAGCCACGGGCCGAGGATGCAGACGATGGCGAGGGCAACGAGCAGCATCACGCTGATCGCCCCCTGCGGCTTGCGGATCATCCTGCCGAGCAGCTCAGTCATAGCTGATCCGCCTGTCGAGCAGCGCGTAGACGACATCCGCCAGCGTGTTGGTGATCGCATAGGTGACCGCCATGATCATCGCGCCGGCCTGGATCGACGGCAGATCGCGGGTGGTGATGGCGATCATCAATGCCCGGCCGATGCCGGGAATGGCGAAAATCTCCTCGATGACGATGATGCCGCCCAGGAGATAGCCGACGTCGAGCGCGACGATGGTGATGACCGGCAGCAGCGCGTTGCGCATCACGTGCCGCACCAGCACCGTCCGCTCGGGCAGGCCTTTCAGCCGCGCCGCGCGGACGTAGTCGGACTGCAGCACGTCCAGCGTCTCCGAACGCATCATGCGCATCACATGCGCGACGAGAATGACCGAGACGGTCAGGACCGGAAGGATCAGATGGCGCAGCGCCGGCCCGGCATCCTCCAGCGGCGACACGTAGCCGGTCGCCGGCAGCCATGGCAGAATGTCGGTCAGCAGCAGCGCGAGCACGGTTGCGGTGACGAACTCCGGCAGGGAGACCCCGAGATAGGCGACCACGCTGGTGGCCGTATCCGCCGGCCGCCCCTTGCGGAGCGCCGCGAAGATTCCGAGCGGGACCGCGATCAGGAGGGTGACGACGAGTGCGCCCGCTGCCAGCAGCAGCGAGCGCGACAGCGCCGTCAGCATCTCCGGCGCAACCGGCAGGCCGGTGCGCATGGAGACACCGAAATTGCCGATGGCCGCGTGCGCGACCCAATGCGAGAATTGCAGCCAGACCGGGTCGTCGAGCCCGAGCCGGCTGCGAATTGCGGCCAGCGCCTCCGGCGAAGCGTTCTCGCCAAGCAGCGTCTGCGCGGCATCAGCCGGCAGCGCCTGTGTGATGGCAAACACCAGCACACTGACGACGACGACCGTATAGACCATCAGGAGCAGCCGCCGCAGCAGCCAGGCGAATGACACCGCTCGGATCCCGTCTCAGCTGCGCCTGGGCGCGCCTGCGCCGAGCGAGACGAGATCGAGCCGGAACACCGATCCGCGCGGATGCAGCTGGTATCCTTCCACATAGGCGCGCTGCGCCGCCAGGATGTCGAAGAAGACCGGAATGACCGACGGCACCTCCTCGCTCATCATCGTCTGGGCCCGCGCATAGAGCGCGGCGCGATTGGCATCGTCGGTCTCGCTACGCGCCGCATTGACGATCTCGTCGAAGCGCGCATTGTTCCAGCGTGTCTCGTTCCAGGCGGCATCCGAGGTGTAGAGCAGCTTGAAGATCGCGTCGGCGGTCGATTGCATGTTGTAGAATCCGACGTAGAAATTGCCCTTCTTCCAGACCTGGTCGAGATAGGTCGCGTGCGGCATCGTCTGAACGTTGATGCGGAAGCCGGCCGGTGCCGCCATCTCACGGATCGCAACGCCAAGCTGCGTGCGCGTGTCCGGTTTGTCGGATGCCACCATCGTCAGGTCGATGCCGGAGGGATAGCCGGCATCGGCGAGCAATTGCCTGGCTTTCGCGATGTCGGGCTTCTTCAGCTTGCTGTCCTGATAGAACCGGTAGGCGGGGCTCAGCGGCGTGTCGTTGCCGGGCGTGCCGTAGCCGCCGGCCACGAAGCCGGCCATGGCCTCGCGATCGATGGTCAGCGCCAGCGCCTGGCGCACGCGAACGTCGTTGAACGGCTTCTGATCGCAGCCCATGTTGACGTTCAGAAACTGCCCCGAGGGGACCCGCACCGCCTTGACGCCGCTGGCCTTGCCGAGCCGCTCATATTCGCCGGGCGTGGTCGACAACATGAGATCGATGTCGCCCGAAATCAGAGCCGATGCTTCGGCGGTGCGGTCGGGATAGACGAGAATCTCGACGCGATCGAGCAAAGGCCGCGCCGGATCGTAATACGCCGGGTTGCGCTCGACGACGATCTTGCGGTCCGGCTCATAGGACACGAGCTTGAACGGCCCTGAACCATTCGCCTTTGTGGCGAGGCTGGCGAGATCGGCAGCAACGACTTTCGCAGGCACGATGCGCGCATTGTTGTAGGCGAGCGCGACCGGAAAATCGGCAAAGGCAACCGACAACGTGAACCGCACGGTCGACGCATCGACGGCAGCGACATCCTTGATCGGGCCGACATTGGTGCGCGCCGGTGATGCGGTCTTCGGATCGAGGATCGCCTTGAAGGTCGCGACGACATCCTCCGCCGTCAGCGGCGAGCCGTCGTGGAAACTGAGATTGGGCCGCAGCCTGAACGTCCACTCGGTGAGCCCCGCGCCGGCCTGCCACGACAAGGCGAGGTCCGGCTCGACCGACATGTCCGGCTTCAACCGGGTCAAGTTGGAATAGAGCAGCTCGGTGATGAGGTATTCCGGATTGACACGCGCGAGCAGCGGATGAATGACCGCCGCGCCCTGGTCGACCGAGATCCGCAACACGCCGCCGTGCTTCGGCACCTCGGCAGAGAGAGAGACTTGCGGCAGAGCACCAAGCACGAGCGCGGAGCCGGCAAGGAAATGACGACGGGTCACGGACGGCATCAGGCGAAGTCCTTTTCAGGCGTGATGGCTTCGGGACAGAGTTCGGGACGGAACTCGGCTGCAAGATAGGCGAGCACCGATTTCGCCAATGCGACGATGTCGGCGAGCGTCGTGGATTCGCCCGGCGCATGAATGCGGCTATCGGGCCTGCCGAGGCCCGTGAGCAGCACCTCCTGCACGCCCGTGGCCTGCTGCACCCAGCCGAAATCGGAGCAGCCGGCCGCCCCCCAGCGAGCGAAGTCTTCCGCGGCATAGCCGAAGCCGGCCGACAGCGCCTGCTGCCAGCGCGACCAATGCGGCCCGCCGGGATCGGATGTCGGCATCAGATGGCCGGTGAGGATGATCTCGACGTCGAGGGTGCCGGCCGCCTGCCGGACGGCCGTTTCGATCTCGCGGCGTGCAGCGGCGAAGTCCTCCTCGGGCGTGTATCGGCGGCACAGGAGAATCTCGACCAGCGAGGGGATCTGTCCGCCGCATTGGCCGCCATGAATGGCTGAGATGTCGAGGCTCGCGGCGAGCGGTCCAGCCGCCTGCGGCGGTGGCGGCAACGCCGACGTCCGCTGCGCGATGACCGGCTCGAGGGCCGCGAGCGCATTGAGGATCGGCAGCGCCGCCTCGATCGCGTTGGCGCCGGCGCGGCGCTGCTCGCCGGCATGCGCTGCCTTGCCGTGAACCCGCACCGTGAGCGTGAACAGGCCGAAGCAGCCGGCCCAGATCCGCGGCATGGCACTGCCGTTGAAATTCAGAATATGCCCTTCGAGACGGCCCTGCTCGGCAAGGTAACGCACGCCGGGATAAAGCCCTGCCTCCTCGTCCGTGCACAGCAGCAACATCGGATCATAGGCCAGCGGCAATCCAGTCTGCTGCGCGCCGCGGAGTGCGAGCAGCGCCGCCGCAATCGATCCCTTCATGTCGGCCGCGCCGAGTCCGATCAGACGGTCACCGTCGCGGCTCAGCTGCAGCGGATCGGTGGCCCAGCCGGGCGCCGCCGGTACCGTGTCCACATGGAAATAGAGCCCGAGCACCGGTCTGCCGGCGCGGCGCCGTGCGATCAGATTCGTCCGCGATCCGCGCGCCCCCGGTGCGCGCCATAGGTCCTCCGGAACGATCACGCGCTCGCTATCCAGTGCCAGCGGGGCAGCGAGCTGCTCCATCACGTCGGCAAATGCATCGTAGCCGGCCCCCGGAGGAAAGCTGGTGTCGACCGCCACCATCTTCCGCAGGTCCTCGACCGCCGTCTCGGCCATGGCGTCGATCGCGGCAAAAGCGCTGGCCAGGCTGCGCGCGCCCCGGTCCGCTGGAATGCCCTCAGAAATCATTTGCCGCCAGCTCTATCCTATATTCTATATAGAAATAGAATTCACGACGCGGCGTTTGTCAATTCCATGAAAAAGGCAGCTGTGGCCAGCAAAGCGGCAGACGGGGTGGGGGCGGGTCCGGGCGCGCTGCCGGTGCCGCTCTACGAGCATGTCAAGCGCCAGATCGCCGAGGCGATCCTGATCGGCGACATGCCGCCCGGCACAGTGCTGCCCGGCGAGGTCGCGCTCGCCAATCAATATGGCGTCGCCGTCGGCACCATCCGCCGCGCGCTGGCCGATCTCACCGCGGGCGGCATGCTGATGCGCCGGCGCAAGACCGGCACGGTGGTGACGGGCCGCGCGTCGCAGCATGGGCTCAGCTTCTTCTTCCAGTACTTCCGCCTGCTCGCCGCGGACGGCAGCCTGCTGCACTCGGAGGCCGAGGTGCTGTCGGTGACGACACGCGCCGCCGAGTCACGCGAAGCCGCGCTGTTCGCGATGGCCGAGGGCGGGCCGCTGCTGCATCTTCATCGCATCCGCCGCGTCGCTGGCGCGCCGGTGCTGCATTCGCGGATCTCGATGGTCGCGAGCCGCGTGGCGGGATTTCCGGCCGAGCCGAAGAAGGTCCCTGCCCTGATCTACCGGCATCTGCTCGAGGCCTATGGCATCCGGATCGCCGCGGTGCGCGAGAAGGTGACGGCGGAGGTCGCCACCAAGGAGGACCGCAAGCTGCTCGGCCTGCCCGCTCCGAGCGCCGTGCTGGTGATCGACGAGGAGGCCTACGACCAGACCGGCGCGCTGGCGATCCTCAGCCAGCACCGCGCCACGACGGCGCAACACTACTACTCGAACGAGATCCGCTGAGCACGTATCGCTTCAGCAGCCCCAGCGCAGCGCCGCGGTGTGCACCGGCGCGTCCCACAGTCCCAGCGATGCATCATCGAGCGCGGTCACGGTGAGCGAGCAGCCGGCCATGTCGAGCGAGGTGACGTAGGAGCCGACCAGCCCGCGCGCGATGGCGAGCCCGCGCCCTTCCAGGATGCGCCGCGCCGCATTGGCCATCACGTACAACTCCATCGCTGGCGTAGCCCCGAAGCCGTTGACCAGCAGCAGGCACGGAGTCCCGGGCTTCGCTGCAAGATCGGCCAGGATCGCGCCCATCATCTCCTCGGCGATGGCGTCCGCGGACGCCAGCTTGACCCGGCGCCTGCCGGGCTCGCCATGGATGCCGACCCCCATCTCCATCTCGTCCTCGCCGAGCGTGAAGGTCGGCTTGCCCGCGGCCGGCACCGTGCATGAGGTCAGCGCCACGCCCATCGAGCGGGTGCGCCTGTTGACGTCGTCACCAAGCGCCTTCAGCGCGTCGAGATCGCGGCCCTGCTCGGCCGCAGCACCCAGCATCTTCTCCACGATCAGCGTGCCGGCAACGCCGCGGCGGCCGGTCGAATAGGTCGAGGTCTCGACCGCGACGTCGTCGTCGGTAATGACGGTCGCGACCTTGCCCTCCATCATCTCCGCGGCCATCGCGAAATTCATCACGTCGCCTTCGTAGTTCTTGACGATGAACAGCGCGCCCGCGCCGGTGTCCACGGCCTGCGCGGCCGCGAGCATCTGGTCAGGCGTCGGCGAGGTGAAAACCTGGCCCGGACAGGCGGCATCGAGCATGCCCGGCCCGACGAAGCCGGCGTGGAGCGGCTCATGGCCGGAGCCGCCGCCGGAGATCAGCGCGACCTTGCCCGGTTTGAGGCTCTTGCGGCGAACGAACTTGTTGTCCTCGCCCAGCGTGACGATGTCGCCATGCACGGCGGCAAAACCCTGCAGGCTCTCGGTCAGCACGTCGGAAACGGCGTTGATCAGCTTCTTCATGGCTTCCCTCCCGGTTCGGCGTCGTCGTTGTTTTCGTTGGCTGAGATCAGCGCGGTGATGCCGCGCGCGACGCCGGTGATGATGCGGTCGGCATGGGCGTTGAGCGCGGGGTCGCCGAAGTCCGGCAGCTCGACCACGAGGCGCCGCATCGGCCGCTGCGCCTCGACCTCGTCCAGCCGGCCCGGATGGGCGGCGCGGTAGGCGGTCAGAAAAGCCTGCTGCTCATGCGGCGAGAAGTGACAGATGTGGAAGATGGTCTCGAGATGCTGCAGCGGGATCGGCGTCGCATAGGCCGGATTGACGATCTGCGAGATGAAGCTGCGATTCTTGCCGATCGCCTCCGCCAGCCGCTGCCGTGTACCGGAGGGACGGCTGTCGATCACCGCGCGCAGGATCGCCTTGTATTCGGCGAGCGGACTCGCGGCCCCCGATGCATCCTGGTCACTCATGCGCCCTCTTCCGCGGTCTTTTCCGTGCCCTTGGCGAGGTCAAGCTCGCGGATCGCCGCCTTCACCAGCGGCAGCAGGCCCGGCGCGACCGACAGCGCGCGCACACCGAGCTCAAGCAGCGCCGGCATGGCTCTGACATCACCGGCGGCGTCGCCGCAGATCGAGACTTCCACGCCCCGCGCGCGACCAGCGCGCACCACATGGGCAATCATCGCCAGCACCCCGGGATGCAGCACGTCAGCATAGTCGGCGACCTCGGCGCCGTCACGCGAAGCAGCGGTCGCGTATTGGGTCAGGTCATTGGTGCCGATCGAGAAGAAGTCCGCAGCGAAGTCATGCGCTGCCAACGCAGCAGCCGGCACCTCGACCATCATTCCGAAGGCCGGCGCGGCGAACGCGACGTTGCCGGCGGCCAAGTCGGCGAGCACGGCGCGGAGATGGCGACGCGCCACGTCCAGCTCCGCTGCATTGGTCACCATCGGCAGCATCACCTTGAGCGGTCCGAGCGCAGCGGCGCGAGCCAGCGCGCGCAGTTGAACGCGGAAGATCTCGGGGTGACGCAAGGACAGACGGAGGCCACGAAGGCCGAGAAACGGGTTGCTCTCGCCATCGATCGTGTAGCCCGGAATCGGCTTGTCGCCGCCGGCATCGAGCGTGCGGATCGTGACCGGCCGGCCTTCGGCCCAGCGCACGAGCTCGGCATAGGCGTGATATTGTGCCTCCTCGTCGTGAAGCAGGTTGCCGGTGAGAAACTCGGTGCGTGCCAGGCCGATGCCGTCGCAGGCTGCGGCCGGAAGCAGCGTCATGTCGGCAGGGCCGGAGATGTTGACGAGCACCGAGACGCGGGTGCCGTCGCGCGTCAGTGCCGGTTCGTGCTGGCGCGCGATCGCGTCCGCCTTGCGGCGCGAGGCGGTCGCATCCTCCGCCCGGGCGGCAGCGATACGCTGCGCACTGGGATCGGCAATGACGACACCGCGACCGCCATCGACCAGCAAATCCCCTGTCAGCTTGTCCCAATCGTGACCGAGCCCGACCACCATCGGCACGCCGCGGCTGCGCGCCAACATCGCGACATGGCTGGTCGGGCTGCCCTCGCCGAGCGCGATGCCCCCTCCATTCGTCCACTCGATGGCGAGGAAAGCCGATGGCGCCAGATCACGCGCAACGACGATCGCCCCCTTCGGCAACTTGCCGTTCTGCTGCAAGCCGAACAAGTGTCGCAGCACGCGATCCCGGATGTCGGCGAGGTCGCCGGCGCGGGCGCGGAAATATTCGTCCTCAGCGGACTCATACCCCGCCATCTCCTCCGCCATCGCCGCACGCCAAGCCGCATCCGCAGCGACGCCGCCCTCGATCTGGACGTAAGCCGCCTCGGTCAGCGCATCGTCTTCGAGCAGCGCGAGCTGAAAGCCGATCAGCTCGGCCGCGTCTCCTTCGAGCCTGTCGATCAGCTCGGCCACGGCCTCGCGCGCATGCGCGACCGCTACGGCGAGCGCTTCATGCTCCTCGGCGATCGCCCCTTTCGTCCGGCTGGCGCCCTCCAGCGCATGCAGGATCGCCGCGGGCCCGATGGCCATCCCGTCCGACGCCGCCCGCCCGAAGATACGCCGCTCCATCGTCACTCCTCGTCGAACTTGCGGTTCACCAGATCGACCAGCGCGGCGATGGCGGCCTCGGCATCGGTTCCATTGGCGCGCAGGAACAGCGTCTCGCCCTTGGCGGCCTTGACGCGCATGATCTTCACCGGGCTCTTGGCGTCGGTCCAGGGCCCGTCGGCCGCGATCGCGACTTCGATGCTCGACGCAAAGCGCTTGGCGAGCTGGGTCAGCTTGACCGAGGGCCGCGCATGCAGCCCGACCTCGTTGGTCAGCAGCGCGTGCGCCTTCGCTTCCTGCATGCCGATCTCTCCACCGTCAGCCATTGTCGTTCCCGCTCATCCGCCCATCAGCTCTTCGGCGGTCGCGCGCACCGCATCGAGCGGCGAGCCGCCGGAAGCTTCCGTCGCCGCCATCACGGCGCCCTCGACCAGCGGCGCGTTGCAGATCACGATGCGCTCGCGCCGCTCCTCCGGCATCATCTCCACCGCCATCTCGCTGTTGGTCTCGGCGCCGCCGAGATCGACCAGGATCGCAACGCCCGACTCCGACCATGCCTTGTCGATCGCGCCCATGATGGCGCCGACATCGGTGCCGAGCCCGCCATCGGCATTGCCGCCGACCGCCGCGAGCGGCACGCTGTCGCCGACCATCTGCCGGACCATGTCGGCCGCGCCTTCCGCCACCTTGGCGGAATGCGACACGATGACGATGCCGACATTCTTCTGCTCACTCATGTCCAGGCCTCATTGAATACGCCGCAGATCGCCTGCACCAGCAGGCTGGACGAGCGCGCGCCGGGATCCATGTGCCCGATCGAGCGCTCGCCGAGAAACGAAGCGCGGCCGCGGATCGCCAGCATCGGCACCGTCGCGTCGGCGGCTTCGGCAGCGATCGCGGGCAGCCGAGCGGCGAGATCGTCGCCACCGGCCGCAAAAGCGACCTGCACAGGGATCAAGACGTCGAGCATGGTCTTCTGACCTGCTTCCGACTTGCCACGCGCTTTGACGTCCGCGATGGCGCGACCGAGCGCCGCCGCCGCTTCGGCGGCAGAGGGCTCTGATGGCAGCGCCTTGCCAAGTCCCATCGCCAGCGTGCCATAGAGCGGACCGGACGCACCGCCGACCTTCATGACCAGCGCCATGCCGACCGCCTTCAGCGCCTCGGGAAGAGGCTTGGCGGAGATATTGTCCACTTCGGCGAGCACGGCCTCGAAGCCACGCTTCATGTTGAGGCCGTGATCGCCGTCGCCGATCGCCGAGTCGAGCGCGGTCAGTTCCTCGGCATGGGCGATGATGACATCGGCCATCGCCACGATCACCTTGCGCTTGAACGCCTGGTCCATTGTCTATCTCACCCGCTGGCCCGCCCGGTCGAACAGCAGCGGCCGGGTGAACTCGATAGCGACGGAGTCGCCGACTTTCAATTCCGTATCCGGCTCCACCAGGCTGACGATGGTCTGGTCCTGCAGCGTGATATGCAGATGATTCTGATCGCCGAGATGCTCGATCCATTTCACCCGTGCGTCGGCACGGCTCTCGGCGCGCCGGACCGTCATGTGCTCGGTGCGCGCGCCGATCGTCGCGACGTCGCCCGGCACCGCAAGATCCGGAAACAGCCCGCGCGGCAGCAGATTGATGCCGGGACTGCCGAGCCGGGTCGCCACATAGGTATTGGCCGGATCCTCATAGACCTCCCGCGGGCTGCCGACCTGCACCAGCCGGCCCTGCTCGATCACGCCGATGCGGTTGGCGAGCGTCATCGCCTCGATCTGGTCGTGGGTGACGTAGAGCATGGTGGCGCCGAGATCCTGCTGGATACGCTTGAGCTCGATGCGCAGCTCGGAACGCAGCTTGGCGTCGAGCGAGGACAGCGGCTCGTCTAGCAACGCGATCGCAGGTCTGCGCACCAGCGCGCGGCCAATCGCCACGCGCTGCATCTGGCCGCCGGAGAGCTGAGTAGCGCGGTTGCCGAGCTTGTCCTCGATCCGCAGCATCGCCGCGACGTCACCGACGATGCGCCTGATCTCAGCCTCCGCAATCTTGCGCACCGGCGAGCGCAGTGGAAAAGCCAGATTGTCGTACACCGACAGATGCGGATAGAGCGAATATTGCTGGAACACGAACGTGACGTCACGCGCGGCCGGCGTCGCCTTCGTCTGGTCGACACCGCCGATGGTGATGCTGCCGCGATCCGGCATCTCGAGGCCGGCCACGAGCCGCAATGTCGTGGTCTTGCCGGCACCGGTCGGCCCGAGCAGCACGACGAGCTCGCCATCGCGGATGGTCAGCGACAAATCCCGTACCGCCGGCTTGGAACCGAACGACTTGCTGACGGCGTTGAGCCGCGTCTCAGCCATGATGGCGCCCTCCTCTCACCGGCTGCTCATACAGCGCCGTGCGGACCGCGCGGCCCGTGGCGGCGTCGAACAGCGACAGCCGGTCGGCGCGGAAGCTGAGCCCGACCGGCTCCGCACGCTGCACCCGGACCGCCGCGGGCGCGCGCGCCTTGACGATGCCATGAGACGTCGTGACGGTGATGATCTGGGTGGTGCCGAGATATTCGGCGCCGAACACCTCGCCGCGCAGCACGCCTTCGGCGCTGAGCGCCACCTGCTCCGGCCGCACGCCGAGGATCAGCTCATCGCTCCCGGCATCCTCGCGCAGCTCGGGCACACCGATCTCGGCACCGTCGATCCGCACGCAGTTCGCGCCGGCGCCAAGCCTGCCCGCGAAGCGGATGAAGTTCATCGCCGGCGAGCCGATGAAGTCTGCGACGAACATGGTGGCGGGACGGTCGTAGATCTCCTGGGGCGTTCCGAGCTGCTCCACGACGCCGCGGTTCATCACCGCGATCGTGTCGGCCATCGACATCGCCTCGAGCTGGTCGTGAGTCACGAACACGGTGGTGGCCTTGAGCCGGTCGTGCAGGGCGCGCAGCTCGCCGCACATGATGTGACGGAACTCCGCATCGAGCGCGCCGAGCGGCTCATCCATCAAGAACGCTTTCGGCTCGCGGACGATGGCGCGGCCGAGCGCGACGCGCTGGCGATCGCCGCTCGACAACCCGCTCACCGGACGGTCGATCAGATGGTCGATGCGCAGGATGCGCGCGGCTTCCTCGACCCGCCGCCGGATCTCCCCCTTGGGCACCCCCATCGAGACCAGGGGAAAAGCGATGTTCCGGCGCACGTTCATGTGCGGGTAGAGCGCGAACAGCTGGAACACCATGGCGATGTCGCGCTCGCGTGCGCGGCGGAAGGTGACGTCCTCGCCGCCGAGCCTGATCGTCCCCGAGGTCGGCAGCTCCAGGCCTGCAATCATGCGCAGCGTCGTGGTCTTGCCGCAGCCGGACGGACCGAGCAGGCAGAAGAACTCGCCGTCGGCGATCGTAAAGCTTGTGCCGCGCACGGCGGCAAAGCCGCCGAACTCCTTGAACAGATTCTCGATCCGGATCTCGGCCATGGCGTCAGTCCGGAAACTTGGAGACGATGGTGAACATCACGACGCCGGCGAGCGTGGTGATGAAGGAATAGGTGTAGAGCACCAGTGCGAACGGCTGCAGCAGCATCAGCACGCCAGCCGCAATGAGGATCGTCGCCAGCGTCTCCATCGGGCCGCGCCGCAACGCCCGTGGCCAGCGCGAGTGCGCCGAATCGGCCGGCTGATCTTGTGCCATCTCGCTCATTTGCGCACCGCTCCGAAGGTGATGCCGCGCAACAGATGTTTTCGCAGCAGCACCGTGAACACGACGATCGGGATCAGGAACAGCGTGGTGCCCGCCGCGACCGCCGGCCAGTCCTGCCCCCCCTCGCCGATGATGATCGGGATGAAGGGCGGCGCGGTCTGCGCCGTGCCCGAGGTCAGAAGCACCGCGAAGGCATATTCGTTCCAGGCGAAGATCAGGCAGAAGATCGCGGTGGCGACGATGCCGGTGGTGGCCTGCGGCAACACGACCTTGAAGAAGGCTTGCAGGCGGGTGTAGCCGTCGACCATCGCCGCCTCCTCGTATTCGCGCGGGATCTCGTCCATGAATCCCTTGAGCAGCCAGACCGCGAGCGAGATGTTGACGGACGTATAGAGCAGGATCATGCCGAGCCGCGTGTCGGACAGGCCGAGCTCGCGATACATCAGGTAGATCGGGATCGCGACCGCGATCGGCGGCATCATCCGGGTCGACAGGATGAAGAACAGCAGATCATCCTTCAACGGCACCTTGAAGCGCGAGAACGCGTAGGCCGCCAGCGTGCCGAGCACGACCGACAGCGCCGTCGAGCCGAACGCGATCACCAGCGAATTCACGTAGCGTGGGATGTAGTTCGATGGACCCGCGACCACCATGTTGCGGCCGCGCGAGATGCGGTCGCACAGACTGGCAGCCGGCGGCAGCTTGGCCATGTACTCCGGCGCCTGCCGGGTCCGGGTCGTGAACAGGTTGCAATAGCCCTCCAGGCTCGGCTCGGCGACGAGCTTCGGCGGATAGGCGATCGCGTCCGACGGCGACTTGAATCCGGTCATGAAGATCCACAGCAGCGGCACCAGAGTGATCAGCGCATAGGCGATCACCACGGTTGCCGCGATCCGCTTGGTCAGCGGCGACGGATCGACGACGGAATGGGCGGTTGCGAGACCGGTCATCGGCTTTTCACCCGGTTGAGCGCCTTGACGTAGATGTTGGCGAGGCCGAACACGGTGACGAACAGGATGATGGCGAAGGCCGAGGAATAGCCGGTCCGCCACTTCTCGAACGCCTCCCGCTTCAGGGTGATCGAGGCGACCTCGGTCGTCGAGCCTGGACCGCCGCCGGTCAGGAGGTTGACCATGTCGAACATCTTGAAGTTCTCGATGCCGCGGAACAGCACCGCCAGCATGATGAACGGCAGCGCCATCGGCAAAGTGATCGACCAGAACTGCCGCCACGGCGAGGCGCGATCGACCTCGGCCGCCTCATAGATGTAGTCGGGAATCGAGCGGAGACCTGCAAGGCAGATCAGCATCACGTAAGGCGTCCACATCCAGGTGTCGACGATGACGATCGCCCAGGGCGCGAGCGGCACTTGCGCCAGCATCTGGAAAGACGATGCGGGCGCGCCCGTCGCGGCGGAGATGACGTAGTTGAAGAGCCCGATCTGCGGCTGGTAGAGGAACGTCCAGAAGTTGCCGACCACAGCCGGCGACAGCATCATCGGCAGCAGGATCAAGGTGGTCCACAGGCCGTGGCCGCGGAACTTCTTGTCGATCAGCCAGGCTAGCGTAAAGCCCAGCAGGGTCTGGATCAGGATGGTCCAGAACACGAAGCGCGCGGTCACCGTCATCGCCGCCCAGACGTCCGGATCGGTCAGGATCGACTGGTAGTTGGCGAGTCCGATATCGAGCACGGTGGCGTTCGGACGGTTCGCGCGATAATTGGTAAAGGACAGCCGGATGGTCCAGATCAACGGGAAAATGTTGATCGCGAGCAGCAGCAGCATGGTCGGCATGATGAATAGCCAGGCGATGGCGCGCTCGGACAGGCCGCGCACGCGCCCCGCCACGGCGGGCGGCGTCACCAGGGCGGCGCGGTCGACGAGGCTGCTCAGTCCGGTTTGGTCGGTCATGCGAGGGGCTGCTTCACTGGCGGCTTCGGGCTGGCGGTGAGACTGGCTGGTCCGCCCGGCAAGCCGAAGCTCGCCGGAGGGATTGTCGTGGCGGATCTCGCTTGCGCGAGAGGTGCCGCCTCCATCACAGCTTGCCGTCCTCCTTGAACACCTTGGTCCAGTCGGCGATCAGCCCGTCGAGCGCGCCTTTCGCCGTACCCTGGTCGGCGACGACATAGTCGTGGACGCGCTTCTGCATCGCGAGCAGAAGCTGGGCGTAGGACGGCTCGGCCCAGAAGTCGACCACCTGGTCCATCGCCACCAGGAAGTCGGCGGCGAACGGCGCGGTGTTCTTGAAGTTGGGATCGTTGAGCACGCCCTTGTGGCAGCTGTAGCCGCCGAGCGCCCACCACTTCTTCTGGGTGTCGAGCGCGGCGAACCACTTGATATATTCGAGCGCTTCGGCGCGGTTAGGCGAATATGCCACCACCGAGATGCCCTGCCCGCCGAGCTGCGAGCCCTTCTCCTTCTGCGCGGGGTTGACGAAGAAGCCGATCTTGTCGCCGCCGACATTGGGGTCCTTGTAGAGGCCCGGGAAGAAGGCGAACCAGTTCATCTGCAGCGCGACCTGGCCGGACTTGAAGGCATCGAGGCCTTCCTGCATGTAGCCGTTGGAATAGCCGGGCGGCGTGCAGCATTTGTACAGCGCCTTGTAGAACTCGAGGCCCTTCACCGCATCGTCCGAGTTGACGAAGCCCTGCATGTCATACGGCTTCTTCGGGTTCTGATACTTGAAGCCGAACGGATAGAGCGCGTTGGTGACGCCCATGGTGATGCCTTCCGAGCCACGCTCGGTGAAGATGGCCGCGCCATAAACGGTCTTGCCGTCGATCACCCGCTTCTGGAAGAACTCGGCAATGTCCTTCAGCTCTTCCTGCGTCTTCGGCACCTCGAGCTCGCGGCCGAACTTCTTCTTGAATTCCTCGCGAATCTCCGGCCGCGCGAACCAGTCCTTGCGATAGGTCCAGCCGTTGGCGTCGCCCATCGCCGGCAGCGCCCAGTAGTTCGGCGAGCCCTTCGGCCATTCGGCGTAGCCGGCGACGGTGGCCGGCATGAAATCAGAGATCTTGATGCCTTCCTTGTCGAAGAACTCGTTGAGCTTGACGTATTGGCCATTCTCGGCCGCGCCGCCGATCCATTGGGAATCGCCGATCATCAGGTCGCACAGCTTGCCCTTGGAGTTGAGCTCGTTGAGCATGCGGTCGGCGAAGTTCGGCCATGGCACGAACTCGAACTTCATGTTGACGCCGGTCTTGGCGGTGAAGTCCTTGGACAGCTCGACCAGCGCATTGGCCGGGTCCCAGGCGGCCCAGCACAGGGTGATCGTCTTTCCTTCGGCGCGCGCCGGCGCGGACGCGCCGAGCACGGTCGCGGCGGCGACCGTCGCCGCCAGTGCAAATGTCTGCAGCAACTTCATCTGGCACTCCCTCCCTGTTGGCGCCGTCCCCGCTTCGCGTGGGTGACGGCGATGCATGGCCCGCGGCGAGCGGCGCCGTCACAACGACAGCGCGAGCCGCAAGCGTTTCCCCTGGCCCTCGGATCATCCGTCCGAGTTAAGTATTTTGTTTAGTAGATTGCGAACGACTAAACATGTCAAGCGCGTTTTCGCGACGTTTGCAGCGCATCATGTTTAGCGACTGCGGTAAGCTGCTCGTCGTCCGGAGGTTTGCCGGGATGGCGATGGCGCGGCTCACCGGCGCAGCTGCCAGGACGCAGGCTCGGCCCAACTCCAGGCTGCATCCGCGTGATCAGCCCTTCGCCAACGTCACGCCGCAACTGACCCGGCCGTCAGCGATGAAGAAGCGTCCGGCAAGGCGAGCAACGGCGGCCGGCCAATCCTCTCTCATGACACGCACCTCGAAGGTGCCCGCCGCCCATGCGATCGCGAGCTCGACATCCTGGAAATCCAGGAAGCCGCGCGTGAGCGGATACTGGCATTTGTAGTAGGCTTCCTTGGCGCTGAAGATCACGATCGGCAGCATCGGCTGCAACGCGTCGGGCTGGCCGCGAAGCCATTGCCGTTCGGCCGGCGTGAGCACAAGATCGCGCATCGACGGATCGAGCTCGCGCAGGTCCTCGACATCCAGTCCAAGGGACGGGACATCCCTGCTTCGGGCCACGGCCACGGCGCAATGATCGGCACAATGGGAGATGCTTCCCGCATAGCCCGACGGCCACACCGGCGCGCGATCCGGCGTCGGGACGAGCGCGACCGGCGAAGCTCCCAGCGACGCCAGCGCCCTGCGCGCCAGGATCCGCGCGGTCGCGAACTCGGCGCGCCGCTTGGCGACCGCGGCCTGGATATGCGCGCGCTCTTCGGGAAACAGCTCATCCTCCGCCAGCGAGAGGCTGGACGCCGCCACCACGACCGGACCGTCAAACAGATTTGCAAGCACTCACATCACCAACTCTGCACGCGCGTCTCTTTGCGGACCGGCCTCGACCAGCCGCCACCGTATACGAAACGGCGACGTCGAAGCGAATTCCAACGATTCAACATGTCTCGCGATCTCGCGGCGCCACGCCCCCGAGCTTTGCATGGCGAGCGCACGCTGCCGCTCGGCGAGCTGCACCACCGACCACTGCGGATCGGCATCGACCAGCACTTGCGCCCGGCGAGGTGCCAATGCACCCGGCTCCCCCCGGGAGCCCATGGTTGGATCAGGATCAGAACATACTGCGATGCAAGTCGATTCTGCCATAACTCGCCGGCTTGTCCAACGCGCCCCGGCCGCTGTCCCCCGGTCCATGCTTTTCGGCCCCGCTGACATGCGCGTCGGCGGCCAGCTTTTGCTTGACGGCAGCGGGCTGCAACGGGACTTATCCAGTCCCTCTGTCTGCCGAAGAAGTGCGTTCCCATGGCCGCCGATCCGCTCTCGATCCTCAAGACCGTGTTCGGTTACGACAGTTTCCGCGGCCGGCAGCGTGACATCGTCGAGCACGTGATCGCCGGCCACAATGCCTTCGTGCTGATGCCGACCGGCGGCGGCAAGTCGCTGTGCTACCAGATCCCGGCGCTGGCGCGTCCCGGCCTCGGGCTGATCATCTCGCCGCTGATCGCGCTGATGGAGGACCAGGTCACCGCGCTCCGGCAGGCCGGCGTGAAGGCCGCGGCGCTGAACTCGCGGCTCTGGGGCGCCGAGAAGGACCTGCTGTGGCAGGACATCGAACGCGGCGAGCTCGATCTCCTCTACATGGCACCCGAGACGCTGCTCAAGGCGGAGAACCTCGAGCGGCTCAAGACCGCACGGTTGTCGCTGATCGCGATCGACGAGGCGCATTGCGTCTCGCAATGGGGCCATGATTTCCGTCCCGAATACCGCGCCCTCGACTGCCTCGCCGGGCTGTTCCCGACCATCCCGCGCATCGCACTCACCGCCACGGCCGATGCGCCGACGCGCGCGGAGATCGTCGAGCATCTTTCGATCGGCGACGGCAACAGCTTCATCGCCGGCTTCGACCGGCCGAACATCCGCTATGGCGCAGCGGAGAAAACCAGCACGATGCAGCAGATGCTGGCCTTCCTGAAATCGCGCGAGGGCGAGAGCGGCATCGTCTATTGCCTGTCCAAGCGCAAGACCGAGGAAGTCGCCGCCTCGCTCAGCGATCATGGCTTCCCGGCGCTGCCCTATCATGCCGGCATGGAGATGAAGGCGCGCGAGAAGAACCAGCGCCGCTTCCAGCTCGAGCAGGGCCTGATCATGGTCGCCACGATCGCCTTCGGCATGGGCATCGACAAGCCCGACGTGCGGTTCGTTGTTCATGCCGATCTGCCCTCCAGCATCGAGGCCTACTACCAGGAGACCGGCCGCGCCGGGCGCGACGGCCTGCCCTCCGAGACTCTGATGCTGTACGGGGCGGAGGACATCGCGCTGCGCCGCCGCTTCATCGATGAGTCCGACGCGCCCGATGCGCGCAAGCGCACCGAGCGCCGCAAGCTCGATGCGCTGCTCGGCTTCGCCGAGACCTGCCAGTGCCGCCGCCAGGTGCTGCTGCGCTATTTCGGCGACGATTGCGCTCCGTGCGGCAATTGCGACATCTGTCTTGACCCGCCGGAGACCTTCGACGGCACCATCGCCGCGCAGAAGCTGCTGTCCTGCATCCACCGCACCGGCGAGCGCTTCGGCCAGGCCCACGTCATCGCGGTGTTGCTCGGCGAGACCGACGAGCGCATCGAACGGCTCGGCCACGACAAGCTCTCGACCTTCGGCATCGGCAAGGAGCACGACCGCAACGCCTGGCGCTCGATCGTCCGCCAGCTCGTCGCGCATGGTCTGATCAGCGTCGACGTCGCCGGCCATGGCGGCCTGTCGATCTCGCCCGAGGGCCGCCAGTTCCTGCGCGACAAGCCGCAGCTCAGCCTGCGCGTGCTGAAGAAGCCGCGGCGCGACCGCAAACCCCGGGAGCGGCAGACCACGGCGGCATTTCCCGACCTCGACCGCGACCTGTTCGAGAAGCTGCGCGTACGCCGGATGGAGCTCGCCAAGGCGCAGAACGTCCCGCCCTATGTCATCTTCCACGACAAGACGCTGGCCGAAATGGCGGCCCGCCATCCGCGCTCCGTCGCGGAGCTTGCGAGCATCCCCGGTGCCGGCACGGTCAAGCTCGCGCGCTACGGCGAGGCCTTCGTGGCGGTGATCAATGCGCATGATGCGGGCGCCTGAGCCGGCCATCGTCCAGCAGCACCGCGGCTCCTTCGCTCGACGATCAGACGGCACACATGGCTCACACATGGCCTCGCGATCCCGCCGCTGATGACGCCCGGGTTATGCAACTGAAGTCCCCTTCTCCTCGAAGAAGAGGCGCAGGGAAGACCGGGTATCAGCTGATACCCGCGGTCCGCGTGCAGCAAAAAGCACGCGGCAGAACCACAGGTTCAGCCCAATATCCGGCCTTCCCTGCGCGACGGTTTGACGACTTATAGGCGCTCTCCCCGGGGATCGGCTGTCTTGCCCCCGTCGCCGGCGGATCATCATCACCGCCGGTTTGGCATCAGCACCGCGATGCCAGGACCACACCACTTCGCCGTCGCATCGCTCCGTTCGTCGGCGCGGGCTTTGACACCCGGCTGCGGAGCAACGCGCCCGTCGCCTCCCCGGCTCGACGCTCGTGACGATCGCGAAACGTCCCTCTTCAGCGAGCCGGGATAACAGGAAATGTGGATGTGATTTGCCCGACGGTGCAAGTGATGAGTTTGCGACAAACTGGCACGACGGGCAGTTGGCGCATACGCGCCATGCAGAGATTGCCCGTCGTGCAGCTCGGGATGGCGCGAGTTCGTCGGGTCACAGCAGCCGGTCCCATCGACGCCTTCAAACGTCTTCAGTGATTGGAATGCACCGTCACAGTGATGAGCTTGGCTCCGGCACCGAGCTGCCGGGTCGGCAAAGCACGAGCCATTCTACTTCTCCGCGTGCCCGGCGGCACTGGTCCGACCGCATGGAAGTTCGGGCGGGGCCGGAAGATCGATGCTGCCAATCAGGTCCGAGCGCAACGTTTCAGCGGCGGCCGTCGCCGCCATGGTCTGTCGCAAGGTGCTGACGTTCGATCCGAGCGAAACGATGCCGCCGAGCACCGCGGCAATCGTCCCGAGGACGACGACCGCATTGGACCCCAGCAGGCCCAGCACCGCCCCGAGCAGCAACGCGGCGCAGCCGGATATCACGATCTTCGAGGCCATGATGATCTTTCGACACCGCTCGGCCGCGTCGGCCAGCTGTTCGATCCGCGCCTCGATGAGGGAGATTGATCGCTCGGGTCGTCCTCATCCATCAGACCAACTGTTCTCCACGGTGTTGCTTTGGGCTAATTCCGTCCCCGCCCACCAACGTACGGCCATTGGTTGGACAATCCAAGAGATGGTTTGCGGCCGTGAGGCATCGACCTTGATGAAGCTCGCGATCATCTGAGATATTACAGGCCTTGGATCACACCAACGCATGGCATCTGGCTTTGTTACGGCGCGACCAAGCCGAGGAGCCTCTCGAAACTAGGCCGGCACGGGAACCCCGGCTTTCTTCTCCAGCGCGGCCACCCGGTCGCGAAGGCTGCGGATCTCCGCGACCAGGTCAAGGACGTCCGGCGCGGGTTGATGCCCCATCATCCCGACATGGCTCGTTGTCACACGAATGGTCGACGAGCTGATCTCCATGCTGGTGCGGGAGCTCGCAACTGATAGACCCGGTTGCAATGCGGGCGGTGCGGGGACTGCGATCGTAACGCCACCCGCGACAATTCCGTCTGGAGCGGTAACGGTTTTCTCGAACCGCGCGGCGCCTTTAACGGTCACGTCTTCGAGTTTCGCCGCACCGTGAATCGAAACGCCCCCGGCGTAATGCTTGCCATCGTTGAGAACAAGTTCGTCAGCCTGGGAGTGAGAGAGCGCCGCGCGCGCCGCCGGAGGCACTTTCGGGCTCTGGAGCTGCACGGTCTCGACGTTGCATGCCATTATCGCTCGCCCCAACCAAGCCGGGGCTAGCAAGAGACGTCCCGCGTGGGCCGCCGCGCCGTCAAACTCGATTCTGAGCATGCCGGGATAGCCCTGCGCGTCGACGGGAACCCTGACATTGCCGCTCTGCAGCACAGTCGTTGATCCTTCCAGGATGACCGACGTGTCGGTGAGTTTGATGTCGCTCGTCATGTTCGCCGCCTCCCGCTGAAGATGTAACTTAAAATATCGTCAACTCGGCCGCCGCAGTTTGATTCACGTCAACGCTCCATCGGCTGGCGCCTGCGACCGTTAACTACGAAGTAGGATGTTCTGGCGCGCGCCAGGCCGCGCTCAGAACATGGGAACTGGCGGGGTCTTGAAATGCCCAATGATCTGCACACCGTCCTGAGCGGCATTCACGGATTGAAGGTCGACGCAGTCGAGAGGTCGGTTCCGGCCTGCGCGGACCATGCCTTCGCCTGGGCAGGCAAGCTGCTCCCCACGCCCCACGTTCGAGCCCGCGCCGATTTCAGCTCGGCTCATCAGCGGGCTTGGCTCGAGGCCATGAGCAATCTAAGTGCATGGAAGACGCGGCAGATCGATCTGAACCTGCCGGCATCGGGGAAGCTGCTGATTGTCGGATGGTACTTCCCGGAGCTCGCTAGCCTGCTCGGCACTGCGGACAAAAAGCATGTGATCGTTCTGGTATCGAATGATGCTCCCTGGCTCTCCGAGTTGAAGGACGCAGGCACCACACTGAACTTCCGGGCCGCAGGCGGTGCGGAGGCGCTCGCCGCGTACATGCGCGAAGGCCGCAACGTGTTCGCGATGATGGACAATATTCATCCGGGCACCGAGTTCATCCGCAGCCCATTCTTCGGGCGCCCCGCCAAGACTCCGGCCGCCATTCTGAGGCTTGCGATCCGCAACGGCTACACGCTGGCGCTGATAGCGCCCAGGGACAGCCGCGTGGAAGTGGTGGCGACGCTGCCCACCGCCGGCAAGCAGCCGGAGGATCTCGCTGCCTGGGTGAACCAGAAGATCGAACAGGAAGTCAGACGGGCGCCGGAACGCTGGCTGTCGTGGCCGACGCTCGCCTACCGCTTCCAGGCAAGCTGATTCACCAGTCAGGAGGACGCGCGCATGCCCACCACGTCGTTCAATCAGCTCGCGCAGCAGGCCGACGCACTTTACCCGCCGCAGTCGATGCACAGCCTGTTGTCCAGGCTGCGCTACCCCGGAGCGGCACCGGGAACGACCCTGCCGACGGCTTCGTTCGCCGAGGCGGCTTGGCGCCTGTCGGGCCCCTCCACGACACGAATTTCATTCCTCCACTACAACATCTGGTGCCTGCGCGCGAAGATCGGATTGAAGGAGATCGTCGCCGCTGCCGGAGGGGTGGGCCACTTCGCGGCTTGTCTTGGGGTCTCATCGGCTGAGTTCATCGGCAAGGCACTGGAGATGATCGGGGCCGACATCGGAGATGTCTGCGACCGCATCTTCCCGCCGATCGTGGAAGTCTGCGGCGTTTCCGCCAACCCGCTGAACGATGCCTGCAAGCTGGTGGGCAACAGCCTCTCGCTCGGCGGATACATCATCGAAAATCTCAGTTCCGACCTCGACTGGCTGATAAGCCTCTTCTCGATCCCCGAGGAGGTCGTATTCGAGGTGCTGATGCAGTTGGTCGCGCCGGTGCTTGGCGTGTTCGAAGTGAGTGTCATGGAGAAGCCGGTCATCCCCGAGCGCGCCGGCGAAATCGGCCGGAGGGTGTTCGCCTACGACCTCGTATCGCTGGTCGAGGCTTGGGACCAGGATACGCGGGATACGATCCTGGCACATGGCACCGCGCAGCATGTCGACGGACCGACCGGCTCCCTCGCCTACAAGCAACTGCAGAGCGGGATCCTCGTCCTCAGCCCGACGCGGACGATCGAGAATGGCGGCGGGCATGTCTATGCCGCGGACGGCGTGTCGCGAGTGATGCCCGGCGGATGCGAGATGGGCTACATGTTCGATTCTGACAAATGGGCGAACAAAGGGGTGCAACTCACGCGTATCCCGGTCGGCTTCGGTGCGATCGAGCTCTATTCGACGCATGTTTATGCCGGCGATGGCGGCCTTCTGCCGCCCGGCCCAACTGACGCGGAGAAGATCGACGTCAGGCGCAGGCAGATTGATGAGTTGATTGCCTTCATCAAGGCGACGCACCTTCCATCCAACGTGGCCATTGTCGCAGGAGATTTCAACATCGGTGCTGATACCGACGAATACCACAACCTGGTCGCGGCGATGGAGCAGGCCGGCTTCTATGACCTGTGGAGCGTCCCGTACGATACGATGAAAAGCGACGGTTTGACCGACCGTCACGGCGAGGGCGACGAGCCGATCTACAACGACTTCAATACCAACTGTAAGGTCTATCGCGCCAGCGAGGCATATCGGCAAGCCTACGATCCGGCCGTTGCCACGCCGACGATGTCAGATGATGTCGATTATTACTGCGACGACATGCAGCCAGACGACGCGAATCCCACCGGATCGAGGATCGACTACCTGTTCATGGAACGTGCGACTGCATTTCACGGCTTCAATCTCGACGTCTCACGTGTGCGCCGGCGTGCTTTCAAGTCACGCATTCGCTGGGTCGTCACCCCCGGCCCGCAGGACTACCTTTCGAACCACATCGGACTGGAGGCGACTTTGTTCGCCAGCTCAAGGCACTAGAGCTCCGGGCGTTCAAGAAGCGCGGCAGAGGCTCGGAGTCACAGAATGGGTCACTCATCGTCGACAATGCCGACTTGGCCGTCTGCGCAGCGCTTGTCGGCGGGGATGCCAAGTTGAGGCGTCTTGGCACTCGACCTGGTAAACGGTAGGCGATTAGCATCACCAACCTCTCGCCGACCGCTGAGCATAAGGGTTCGGCCAGCTTCATGTTCATGCGCGCCGGCAGACCGCCGACCTCGTGGTGCGACTTGATCGTCACCGACAGGCCGCCGGTGAAGAAGACGCTCTCGATCACGTCGAGATAGGGCCGCAGATCACCTTGCGACTGCCCACTTTGTGCGGGACATCGCACGACCGCGTGTTGTACGTTTCAAACAGCAGGCAAGGCTGAGCCATCTCGCGGCGGCATCCGCCCGAGTTGTCATCTTGAGTGAACCTCTTCCTCCGAAGAAGAGACGCAGGGAGGACCGGGTATCAGCTGATACCCGCGGTCCGCGTGCAGCAAAAAGCACGCGGCAGAACCACAGGTTCAGCCCAATATCCGGCCTTCCCTGCGCGACGGTTTGACGACTTATAGGCGCTCTCCCCGGGGATCGGCTGTCTTGCCCCCGTCGCCGGCGGATCATCATCACCGCCGGCTTGGCATCAGCACCGCGATGCCAGGACCACACCACTTCGCCGTCGCATCGCTCCGTTCGTCGGCGCGGGCTGTGCCCCCCGGCTGCGAAGCAACGCGCCCGTCGCATCTCCGGCTCGACGCTCGTGACGATCGCGAAACGTCCCTCCTCAGCGAGCCGGGATGCGCGAGAATGTGAGGGTGATTTGCCCGACGGTGCAAATGATGAGTCCGCGACAAACTGGCACGACGGGCAGTTCAGGCATGAGAGGCATGCACGGATTGCCCGTCGCGCAGGAATGGCCGTGGTCAGATGCGCCGCTGCACCGACGCGGGCTGGAGATCCTGCTCGCAGTGGCAGGTCCTCTGCGCCCTCTCCCGCAGGATCTGCGAGACCATCCGCTCCGTCCCGGTCAGGCCGGTCAGGATCGTCGCGCCGACAGCCATGCCCGATCGCAATCCGGCGGGCATGGCCGCCTTCAGCAGGCTGATCTTCAGCGCGATCCGCGCTTCGCCGGTTGGCGAGCCGGACGCCGCGCCGATCCACTCAGCATCCGCGACATGTCCATAGAGCCGGACGGGCAGGCCCGGCACGTCGATCGTGACCGCCTGTCCGATCGCGACATAGGTGATCTCGGAAACCGCGAGAGCTGCGATGACGTGGGGCTCGCCTGGCGTGACCACCGCCATCAACGACCGATCTGTCGTCACGGCGTCGCCGACATGGAGACCGCTTGCAGCCACGACGCCGGCGACGGGAGCGATGACGTCGTTCAGCGCGACCGTCGAAGCGCGCTCGTCCCGGTGCTCGATCCGCGCGAGAACCTGTCCCGCAGCGATCTCCTGATTGTCGGTCACGAGCAGGTCCCTGACCAGGCCGGACACCGCCGACCTGACCGGGATCTCGTTCATACTGACATAGGCGTCATCGGTGTGAACCAGATATTGGCCCACGGTCACATACTCGACCATCCACGGCACCGCGACCAGCATTCCGAACATCAGGCTGAGCGCGGCGAGCAACCACAGCGCACGTCCTGCGGACGCCCCGGCGCGCGGCTCCGCTGGGGGACGCTCCTGATGCAGAATGACCGGCCGGGATCCACCCGGCGCTTGCTGTCCGTCCACCACTCGCTCCTCACGACCACGGCATGGGGCGCGTTGCCGCCTCGGCGGCATCCTGTTGACGTCAGGGTCGCACCCATCGAATGCCCGTGACGCGAGATGTGGCGGCTCGCGGGCCGGTTGATAATGGCGCCTGGACCGAATTGGGTCTTCAATTTCTCGAAATAATGCCCGTGTCGACGACACCGCGACACCGCCGCAGCCTCGACACGAGACGGGGGTAACGCCGTTGACCGTCGCGCAAGCTTTGCCAGCGCTTCAAACAACGGCCCCAAACAGCCTTCCGATGCCTGCGGTGAGACCCAGGGCGAAGGCCCCCCAGAACGTCACGCGAAAGGTGGCGCGCGGAATGTTGGCCCCGCCTGCCTTTGCGCCGATCGCTCCCAGCACCGCGAGAAAGGCGAGAGAAGCCGCGGAGACGATCGGGACCAGCAAATTGGCGGGCGACACGACGACCATCAGCAAGGGCATGGCGCCCCCCACCGAAAACATCATGGCCGAGGTCAGGGCAGCCTGGATCGGCCGCGCTGCGGTGATCTCCGAGATTCCCAATTCGTCGCGGGCATGAGCCGTCAGTGCGTCTTTCGCCATCAACTGCTCGGCCACCTGCCGCGCAAGGGATTGATCCAGACCTCGCTTGACGTAGATTTCGGCAAGCTCGTCGCGTTCGAATGCGGGGTTGTCGCTCAGCTCCTTGCGTTCCCGGGCCAGGTCGGCCTGCTCCGTATCCGACTGCGAGCTGACGGAGACATATTCACCGGCGGCCATCGACATCGCTCCGGCGACCAATCCCGCCACGCCTGCGATCAGGACGTCGTTTCGTGTCGCTGCTGCCGCAGCAACACCGACGATCAGGCTCGCAGTCGAAATGATGCCGTCATTGGCTCCCAGAACGGCCGCTCTGAGCCATCCGATCCGCGCCACCAGATGGCTTTCGGGGTGGACGTGAAGGCGGCTCATGTCTTTCTCCTGATCACGCCTTGCAACTTCGTGGCGGCCGCCACGGTGTTGGAAATCGTTCCATACTTCCTGACATTCTGATGAAGCAGCTCGAGCCGGCGGTCGTCTTCGTCGGTGTCGACGATCAGCTCGTAATCGATCGACGCCATCATCGGCGGGCTGTCCTGACGGAAGCCGATCAGTCGCACCTCGACGCCACGAATATGGAACTTGAGCATCGGCGTCACGCGTTCGATTCCCTTGATCATGCAGGCGGCAACCGCGGCGAGAAGAAGCTCGGCCGGGTTGAACGCATCCCGCCGTCCCTGGACATCGGTGTCGAGCACCACGGTCGCATCCTTGCAGTCAGCCACGCTTTCATGCGCATCGATCCGTCGGGCGTTGACGCGATACTCTAGCATTGGGGGAGTCTCCGGGCCGCGTGTCCTTGGGGTTGGCAATCCGAACCATGAGCGGAGTGATCGATCGGATCGCGACCGTCCGGTTACGGCGGCGGAAGCGACCGGCGCAATCCATGGTTTCCGACAGGCGTGTCGCCTTCCCTAGTCGTCCGAGTGAGGCAGCATGCGAAGCAGCGTCCGATCCCGGAAGATCCAGTGATGGATCAGCGCGGCGGCCGCATGCATTGCGGCCACGATGACGAGGGCGTGGGCGAGAATTTCATGCACTTCCTTGACGTTGTGAGCAAACGCGCGGTCCTTGGGCCAGGGCGACGCGATCTCGGCAATGCCAAACAGCGGCAAGGAATCACCGCGCGCAAACTGCAACACGATGCCAACGACGGGCACGGCAAAGAGCAGCGCATAGAGAACGTAGTGCGCGAAACGCGCGGCCGGATCCTGCCACTTTCCCATCCATGTGGCGAATTCGGTCGCTTCGGGCGGCGGAGAAGGATCGGCCAGCCGCCAAGCCAGGCGCACCGCCAGAAGCATGAGGATCGCGATCCCAGCCGTGACATGGACGAGCAGGCCGGACTCGCGCGGCGCGCCCTTGGGCAGCACGTCACCGAAGACCCCAAGCGCCCAGGCGACGGCCACGAGAACGACCGTCAGCCAATGCAGCGTCTGCGGAATCGCCCCGTAGTCCCTCGTCGAGTTGAAGAGCTGCATCTCAGACCTCTTTGATCAAAAGATGCTCCTGGCGCGACCGTCCCTCGTTGATGTGGATCAAGCCCTTGCCGGTCTGGGTGCTCAGGACGGCGGGGCGAGTGCCAGCTCTGCATCGGCGATGACATAGCGGACGTAGCGGTAGTCGCGGATGAAGCTGATCTTGCCGTCGCGCCAGCTCAGCCACATGACGTAGCTGGGCCGCGGATCGCCCTGGCGTTCGAACACGGCGATCACTTCCCGGCCCTCGAGCCAGGCCGGCGCCAGCCAGACGCCGTCCATCCCGGCGTAAATGCTGAAGAACATCCCGACATCGGCCGGGCCGACACGGACGGGATGAGTGGACTGGTGCAGTTTGACGTCGTGTGCCAGCAGCGCGCGCAGGCCGTCCCAATCACGCCGGTTGAACAGGCTCACATAGCGTGTCGCCGCATCGGAGGCGGGTCTCGCCGCCGGCCGCGCCTCGGCCACAGCGTTGATCTCGGAGAGCCGCGCCCGGGCGCGGGCGAGATGCGCCTTCACCGAGTCCACCGTCAGGTCGAGCAGCGCCGCGATGTCGGCGAGCGACTCATCGAGCACATCCTTCAGAACGAGGACACTCCGCTGAGGGATCGGAAGCTCCGTGAAGCGCGACACCGCGGTCCGGATCGCCTCGTCGCGCATCATCGCCTCCACGGCATCCGGCACGGTGTCGTCGGCGACACCGTCAGCCGCCTCCATCGGTTCGGCGGCCCGGATCGCACGGCTGCGCAGCAGGTCCAGCGCCCGGTTATGCGCGACCCGGAACAGCCAGGCGCGCAGCATCACGACGTCGCGCATCTCGTCCACCGCGACGAGCGCTTTTGTCAGGGTGTCCTGCACGACGTCCTCGCCGTCGATCACAGAGCCCATCAGGCGCGCGCAATAACGATGCAGCTCGGGCCGCAGCTGCTCTGCGAGGGCCACGAGCTCGGCGCTGCGCGCGCCGCGCGAAGCATGTCCGCCGTCGCTCAAGCTGCCGCTCCTTCCATCACCGTCACGCCGGAATCTCCGTTGAGACCGAACACGACGCCGTCGACGAACCGCGGGTCCTCCAGCACTGCGACCACACGATCGCCGAACGCCCGTGGCGGCATCGGCGCGCCGAAGCGGGCAACGAACGCTTCCGGCGCAATGCCCATGGACCCGGCATAAGCACCCGCGGCCGTATCCCCCACTCCCGTGCCGAGGATCATCATACGCGGCACGATCGCCTGGAAGCGGATGCCGAGCCTGTCGTCCTGCGACACGCCGTTGGCGTATTTCGCCATGAACCAGAGCATGCGCTTGGCGCCGCCGTAGCCGCCTGACATCTGCGAACCGCCCACCGCCGCGCCGCTCGATCCGACCAGGACGCGGCTTCCTGGTTTCAGGGGGAGCTTGAGCGCCGCCTGGATCCAGTACAAGCCCGCCTTGACGTCCGTTTCCCAGGCAACCGAGAAATCCCTCCAGGTCAGCCGATCCAGCCGGTCCATGTGCGGCGTTGTGCCGGCGTTCAAGATCAGGATGTCGGGGCTGATATCGCCGACGATGCGATGCGCAGCGGCCTCGTCGGTGACGTCGGCCGCGATCGTGGCCACACCCAGGCGCGCAGCAATCGCGTTCAGCGCCTCGGTTCCGCGCGCGACGACGGTCACCTTGGCGCCGCGATCGACGAGGGCCTCCACGACTCCCAAGCCAAGGCCGCGGCTTCCGCCGGTCACGACGATCGTCTTGTCTTTCAGGCTCATGATGATGCTCCAATGTCCAGATGACATGAAAACGATCGAGGCATCGGAAAAGAGTCAGGCGGCGAAACCAATGCGAGCCCCCTTGCGCAACCGGCCGCCCGGCTGGATGCTCCGGGCACATCGTTCATCACGGGAATCGCTTCATGTCCGTCGACACCACCGCCGCCACCGATCGTCTGATGCGTTTTCTCGCCGTCCAGGGCGTGACCGGACAGGAAAAGGCGATCGGGCGCGAGATCATGGCGGCGCTGAAGCAGGCCGGCGTGCCGGCCAAGGCGATGCGGCTCGACGATGCCAATACGCGCATTCCGCTGCCGACCGAGACCGGCAACCTGATCGTCGAGCTGCCCGGCCGCGGCAGCCAGCACAATCAGCCGCGGATCATGTTCATGACCCACATGGACACGGTGCCACTGTGCGCCGGCGCGCAGCCGAAGATCTCCGGTCGCAAGATCGTCAACCAGGCCAGGACCGCGCTCGGCGGCGACAATCGCTGCGGCTGCGGCATTCTCGTCACGCTCGCGGCCGAGCTGATCCGGCAGAAGCTCGATCATCCGCCGATCACGCTGCTGTTCTGCGTGCGCGAGGAGAGCGGGCTCTATGGCGCGCGGCACGTCAACACCGACGACCTCGGCGCGCCCGAGATGGCGTTCAACTTCGACGGCAGCTCGGCCTCCGCCGTCACGATCGGCGCTGTCGGCGCCGACCGCTGGGAGGTCGAGATCTTCGGCCGCGCCTCGCATGCCGGCGTCGCGCCTGAGCGCGGCATCAGCGCCACCATGATCCTGGCGCTCGCGCTCGCCGAGGTGAAAGCCGGCGGCTGGTTCGGCAAGGTGGTGAAGGGCAAGGGCAAGGACGTGAGGCTTGGCACCAGCAATGTCGGTCCGGTCACCGGCGGCGAAGGCCGCCCCGCGGGCGACGCCACCAACGTCGTCACCGACTACGTCCACGTCCGCGGCGAATGCCGCAGCCACGATGCCAAATTCATCCGCGAGATCACCAAGGCCTACAAGGCGGCCTTCGAGAAGGCGGCCAAGCAGGTCACCAACAGCGAAGGCAAGTCCGGCCGCGTCAAGTTCAAGGCCGAGACCGACTATCATCCGTTCCGGATGAAGGAGACCCTTCCCGTCGTCAAGCGCGCCATGGCTGCCGTTTCCGACATCGGCGCAGCGCCGACCCTGCGCGCCGGCAATGGCGGCCTCGACGCCAACTGGATGGTCCGCCACGGCATCCCCACCGTGACCTTCGGCACCGGCCAGAACGAGCCGCACACGATCGACGAATGGATCAACCTGGACGAATACGATCGGGCGTGTGCGCTGGCGGTCAGGCTGGCGACGATGGGGTGAGACGACGCCATCCGGACACGCACTTGGATGGCTGCAACCTCCTTGCTCCCGCGCAACGTCGTGATGACGGGCTCGCCAGCAAACGCGCATGTTCCGAACAGGTCGAACAGCGAGGCCATGACGTCGCGCTCCCGCGGCGGATGGCACCCAGGCAGAGATTGCCCGTCGTGCAGCTCGGGCTGGCGCGAGCTCGTCGGATCACAGCGGCCAGTCTCATCGACGCCCTTCAAACGTCTTCAGTGATTGGAATGCACCGTCACAGTGATGAGTTGGCTCCGGCACCGGGCTGCCGGGTCGGCAAAGCACGAGCCATTCCTCCTCTGCGTGCCCAGCGGCCCCTGTCCGATCGCATGGAAGTTCGGGCGGGGCCGGAACTCCAAAGCGGGACGGCGGTTCTAGTGCGATGGACCTGCCATTCGCGTTGGACCGTCGCCAACTCCTCGGCGAGGTCAGGTCCAGAACCGCAATCGATCATCCGTTTGCCGGCATTGTACGGCTCTGACGTTCGTCACAGTTCTCGGCAGAGCCGGACACCGGAGACATCAGCCAATCACGGCGCACTTCACTGGAGGCCTGACATGTCGACCAAACTAGCTCTGCTCGGCCGCACGGCCGCAATTGCTTCATTGACTGCACTCGCGATCGGCGCCTTCACCCCGACCAGTGCCGACGCGCGAAATGGGCGCTGGCACGGCGGCGGCGGCGGCGCTGCGATCGGCGCGGCGCTTGCGGCGGGTGCCATCGGCACCGGTCTTGCGATCGCCGCAAGCCGCGACGCCTACGATTATTACGATGGCCCGGTCTATGACGGCCCGGCCTATTACGCGGCTCCGTCCTACTACGGCGTGAACCCCCACGCCTATGGCTATTACCGCAAGGGCGAATACCCCTATCAGGTCTATGGCGGCGACAGCCCGAACGCGGTCTGCGCGCAGGGCACGACCTGGAATTGCCGCTGAGACCGCGTCCAATTGAAACCTCCACGCGGCATCGGGCGAGGTCTCGCGGCGCTCGCCCGGCGCTGGACTCGATTCTCTGCCGTCGGGATCAGTCCCGTAACATGCCATGAGCGCAGCGACATGCGGGACCGATCTCTCGCCGGGTCGCTTCCCCGAAGCCCATTTGAGCCGCGGCGGGCGCTACGCGTCGAACGCGAGGCGGATGACCGATCGCGATACCCTTGCCGGCATGCGCACCGCTGCCCAAATGCGCGCGCCAGCCGGCATCATGATCCCGATGCGACATCCGGCGGGATGACTCCCTTGCTGAAGATGAAGCAGCCGTAGAACCGGCGCTCGCCGGTGGCGATCACGCAATAGGCTGATCTGGCCATCTCATAGAATGCGAAGCGCTCGACGCCGACCAGCGGCCACGACCTGCCCTCGGCGCGGTCGATCACCGCCTGCACCTCCTGCTGCACCGGCGTCACCTCCGCAGGACTGCCCACGACCTCCATCCGCACGGCGGCATCGTCGATGAAGCTGTCGAGCGGCAGCACCGACAGCACGGCCTGGACCGCGCGCGCCGCGCTGACATTATCGATGCGCAGCAGCCCGCCGAACACTGTCTGCCGCGCGATCGCATCCGCCGGAAAATTGGTGTCGCAGATCACGAGACGGTCGCCATGCCCCATCGCGCGGAGCGCATGGAGCACGTCGGCATTGAGCAGTGGATCGATCCCCTTGAGCATGTGGTCTCCCTGTCATTTTCATCGAACGGACCAGGTCGCCGGGCCATCGGCCAAGGGCAACTGCTGCCAACACCTGGAGCGCGTCACGCCATCATCCCATCGCGAACTACACGCTCCCTCGCCTTTCGCCGACCAGGCGAAGATCGATGCTGCCGATCAGGTCCGAGCGCAGCCTTTCAGCGGCGGCCATCGCCGCCATTGTCTGTCGCAACGTGCTGACATTCGATCCGAGCGACACGATGCCGCCGAGCAGCGCCGCAATGGCGCCGAGGAGCGCGACCGCATCGGATCCGAGCAGGCCCAGCACCGCGCCGAGCAGCAATGCGGCGCCGCCCGCTATCGCGATTTTCGAGGCCAGGATGATCTTTCGGCACCGCTCCGCCATCTCGGCAAGCTCGTCGATCCGCGCCTCGATCCGGGATATCTCTCCGCTCGGGTCGTCCTCATCCATCACGCGAGCTGCCCTCCGCGCCATCAGCGCCTCATCCTGAAACGACCCGGTCCCCGATCATGCCACCTGTCACGTGGCGCGCGAGCGTACGACGCCGCCATCCCACCGGCAACCATCCACGGCCTGACTTCACCGCGCACAACAGGTCCCGATGCACGCGGACGCTCCTCCAGGGCCGCGGCCGCAGGCCCGGAACAAAGCCGGCAACTCCGGATTGTCGTACCCGGAATTTCCACACGGCGGATGGGCGGCTCATGCCGAGCGCCCGTTCGGCAACCATCGGCTGCTATTGCCTACACGGCAATGAGCAACTTCTGACCTTGGTGCCAGCAGCTCATGAATGAGAGCTGAGCGGAAACGACAATTCAACTACGAAAGCAGCGCGTCGGCCAGGCGATATCAGGAAAAGGCCGCAGAGGCGCGTGATGCTCAAGGCGCCTCGTTACGGGGACGCGCAACCATATCATCTCGAGTTGCCCAAACACGAGCACCGTCCGCTACTCGCGGCGGCCCGAGCCGTTCGTCAATTGCAAACTTCCCAAGTTGATCCCGTGTTGCACGCGATATAGTAGCGAGCCGGCGGGGATCCGAAGCGGCGCGACTCCACTAGCGAGCCATTTGCGTGCGTCGGCCGGGCGGCGGGTGGGGAAGGCCACCCCACCCTGGACAACGACAACAGTTCTCCTAACCACTGCCGCGTCCCCACTTCAGGCAACAACCCGTGGCCGACTTTCACAAGCCGCGAAGTGTGACCAAGTCGTTCTCATGCCTCCAGGCTCCGAGAGGTCACATCGAGCCATGCCTGGAGCGAGCTCACGAGCATGAGAGCCCTCAAACGTTCGCGCCGGCGACGTTCCTGCCCGCGAGCCAGCCGAAGACCAGCGCCGGACCCAACGTGATGCCGGGCCCGGGATAGGCCCCTTCCATGATCGAGGCCATGTCGTTGCCGCAGGCGAACAGGCCAGGAATGGGTGAGCCATCCGCGCGCAACACCCGCCCGCGCGCATCGGTGACGAGGCCCGCGGACATGCCGAGATCGGCCGGATAGACCGGGACGGCATGGAAAGGCGGCTCCAGGATCGGCGCGACGCAGGGATTGGGATGCCGATCGGCGTCGCCGAGCGCACGCTGATAGATGTCGCCGCCGCGGCCGAAGGCGGGATCTTCGCCGCGCACCGCACCGGCGTTGAACTGGTTGACGGTCGCAGTCAGCGCCTGCGCGGGGACGCCGATCGTCTCCGCGAGCGCGTCCAGGCTGTCGGCACGCTTGAGATAGCCCGCGGCGACGTCGTCAGCGACACTGCGCGTGAACGGCTTGATCTTGCCGAGGCCGTATCTCCACAGGAAGCGGCGATCGCAGATCAGCCAGGCGGGAATGGCCGCAGCGTGATCGAGCTGCGCGCGCACGAACTCGTGGTAGGACACCGCCTCGTTGACGAAGCGGCGGCCGGTGCCATCGACCGCGATCAGGCCGGGTTTGGCGCGGTCGGTGACCGTGTGCGGGAAGACGCCGCTTCTGCCGTCGGCCCGTGTGAAGGTCGAAGCCGGCACCCAGAACGCGCCCGCTTTCGTCGGTGCCGACAGGCACGCGCCCAGGGCCATGGCCAGCCGCGCACCGCGTGGTGCAGCGCCGGGGTCAACGGTGACCGACAGCAGGCCGGCGCCCTGCGGCACATAGCAGCGGCGCAGCTCGGCATCATGCGACAGCCCGCCGGTCGCGAGCACCACGCCGCGCCTTGCGGTGATCCAGGAGCGGCCGGAGCGATCGACAATTTCGAGCCTCGAGACCCTGCCCTGCGCGTCGGCCTCAAGCTGCTGGGCGGAGGTGCCGGTGCGTATCACGACGCCACGATCGAGTGCCGAGCGCAGCAGCCGCGCCGCCAGCGCGTTGCCGAGATAAAGCGTCGTGCCGCGCCGCGCCGTGAGCCGTTGCAGGCCATAGCGCGCGATCAACCTGGCCGCATGCAGAGCCGAGCGCAACGATCGGCCGGCACGGCGCAGATGCGGGATATCCTGGCGGCTGATCATCATGCCGCCGAACAGCATGAACTCCGGCAGCGGATCGCGCAGCAGCGCAAAGGCGTCGCCGAGGCCGCGCGCATCGAATGGCAGCGGCTCCAGCACCCTGCCTCCCGCGGTGGCACCTGGCAGGTCGGGATAATAATCCGGATAGGTCGGCACCGGCTGCAGCCGCAGCGCAGTGCGGGCCTCGAGATCGCGCAAAGCTTCGTCGCCGAATGCAAGGAACGTCTCGAGCCGCGTGCGGTCCTGCCCCGGCACGGTCCGGGCCAAATACGTGCGCGCCGCCTCCAGCGTATCCGCCCGCCCCTCCGCGGCCGCCTTGTGATTGGCAGGAATCCAGACCATGCCGCCGGAGATGGCGGTGGTGCCGCCGATAAATTCGGCCTGCTCCAGCAGCAGCACCGAGCAGCCGTCAGCAGCCGCGATCGTCGCCGCCGTCATGCCGCCCGCGCCGGCTCCGACGACCACGACATCGAACGTCTCGCCGGCGTGCGCCGCCGCCGTCATGCTCACACCATGCCGCCATTGGGCTGCACGATCTGTCCCTGGATCCAGGAGGCCTCGCCGGAGGCCAGGAAGCGCACCACCTCCGCAATCTCGCCCGGCTTGCCGATGCGATTGAACGGGCTCAACGCCGCCATGCGCTGCTTGGCCTCCTCGGTCTTGCCGGCATTGAAAAGTTCGGTGTCGACGGGACCGGGCGCCACCGCATTGACGCGAACACCGCGCGCCGAGAGCTCCTTCGCCATCGACCGCACCAGGCTTTCGACCGCTGCCTTGGTCGCCGCATAGGGCCCGGTGCCCGGCACCGCGTGGCGGACCAGCGACGTCGTGATCGCGACGATGGCGCCGCCGTCGCGCACGCGCCGCGCTGCCTCCGCCAGCACGTTGAAGGCACCTACGACGTTGACCTCCATCAGCAGCCGGAAGTCCTCCGGCCTGAAGCTCGCCAGCGGACCTGCCGGCACGTTGATGCCGGCGTTGGCAATGACGGCCTGCGGCGCACCACCGAAGTCGGCGGCAACTTGCGCGAAGACCTGCACGACCGACGCGGCATCGCGGATGTCGACCTTATATTGCCTGCCGGGCCCTCCGTCCGACGGGCTGGTGGCGTAGGTCGAGGCCACCTGCCAGCCGGCGACGGCAAACGCCTGCGCGCAAGCGGCGCCGATGCCGCGGGAGCCGCCGAAGATGAGAACGATCGGAGAAGAGGTGGTCATTTTCGATTCCCTGATGCAGATGGTGTCTTCGCCATCGCGGCCCGCGTCGCTTCGATCGTCGCCTCGATGCCTTTTTGCAGATCGTAGCGCGGCTGGTAGCCGAGCTCCGCCTTGGCGCGGCCGATGTCGAGCGCGCCCTTGACGGCGCTCAGCACGCGGCCGCCATGATGATAGGGACCGGTGTCGCCGACCGTGATCCTCGCACCGGGAATGGCGCGATTGACGGCGTCGGCCGTGTCGCGCAGCGTCGGAGCCACTCCGGTCGCGACATTGTAGGCGTCGAAGCTGTGATGCGGCTTGTCGAGCGCGAGCAGCACGCCGGCCACGGTATCGTCGATATAGACCTGATCGACCGCGAGATTGCCGCCGTCCTCTTGATGAAATGGCTCGCCGCGCAACGCGGCCTCGATGAAGGTGCGCGGCATGCGCAGGCGCGGCAGATGCGGTCCGTAGACCCAGCAGGTCCGCACATTGATGCATTCGAGGCCGTGATCGCGCGAATAGACGCGGCCATAGTGCTCGGCTGCGAGCTTGGTCACGCCGTAGACGCTGGCCGGCTTCTGTGGGTGCTCCTCGTCGATCACGGCGGATTGGAAGTCGCCATAGGTCTCCTCGGTCGAGATCTGCACGACGCGCCTGACGCCGGAGAGCCGCATCGCCTCGAACAGGTTGATCGCGCCCTCGACATTGACCCGCAGCGCCTTCAGCGGGATATCCGCGGCCTGAACCACGCCGACCACCGCGGCGGCGTGGATGACGGCGTCGGGACGAAATGTCTGGAACGCCCGCAACACCTCATGCCATTCGCCGAGATCGATCGTCGCGGTGACGAGCAGCTGTTGTTGCGAGGCGAGTGCGGCCATGGCCGGCGAGACCATCAGGTCGATGGCGACGACGCGATCGCCGCGGGCGAGCAGCGCCTGCACGATCGCCGAGCCGAGCCAGCCGCAGGCGCCCGTGACCAGAATGGTCTTGCTCGTGGTCATGCCCGGCCCCTCACCGCGGCGCCGGCTCCTCATCGGTCGGCGGGCTGGTGATCACGAGGAACAGCAGCGGGTCGTTGCCGGTGCAGTGGAATTCGTGCACCACGCCCGGCGGAATGTAGGTGACGTCATTGGCACGGACCAACCGGCGCTCGCCGTCGAGGATCAGGATGCCCTCGCCCGACAGCACGTGATAGATCTGCTCCTGCACCTTGTGGGAATGGCTCTCGACATGCGCGCCGGGCTCGTAGGAGGAGATGCGATGGTCGAAGAAGCGGCTGCCGGTGGTGTCCGGCGTCACGATCGCCTTCGACAGCGCCTGGTTATAGTGGCCCGGATACTGGGTCCAGAAAATCTCGGCGAGATTGCGCGTCACCGCCTTCTTCTCTGTCGCCGCATTCGCGTAGGCGTTCGGTCCGGGAACGACGATGGTCATGTCTCATCTCCTCAGGAAGGTTCAGATTGGGCCGGCCAGCCGGTGCCGATGGTCACGAACTCGCAGCTGCTCATGACCGGTTTGCCGCGCGTTGCACTGCATCAGCGGTCTGAGTGATGCCAAGCAAACGCCCTTGCAGCTCGTGATCGGCCGCGAGCGCGGCAGCATCGCCGACATGGGCCACGCGCCCATTCACCAGCACATAGGCGCGGTCCGCCATCGCCAGCACGCTCTCGGCATGATGCTCCACGATGACGAGGCTCGCGCGCGACCTCAATTTGGACACGGCGTCGCGGACCTCCTGCACCACGGCGGGCGCCAGGCCCTCGAACGGCTCGTCGAGCAGAATCAACCGGCTCGGCACCATCAACGCGCGCGCGATCGCCACCATCTGCCGCTCGCCGCCGGAGAGATTTTCGGCACGCGCCTTGTGCAGGATGCGCAGCTTCGGGAACAGATCGAACACGTCGTCGAGCGACGCGCCGCCGGCGCGGCTCGCGAGCTTGAGATTCTCCTGCACGGTCAGATTCGGAAACAGCCGGCGTCCTTCCGGTACCAGCGAGATGCCAAGACGGTTGATCTCGTCCGGCCGTAACCGGTTGAGCTGCCTGCCGTCGAACGTGATGCGACCGCCGCTCGCCGGCACCGTGCCTGTGATGGCCCGCAGCGCGGTGGTCTTGCCGACGCCGTTGCGCCCTAGCAGCGCCACCACTTCGCCAGGCCGCACGGCCAGGTCGAGCCCGTCGAGCACGGTGCCACCGCCGTAGCCGGCGCGCACGCCCTCGAGCCTGAGCAGCGGCTCGGCGGCGGCGCTGCCGGGAAGCGGCGTCACATTGGTCGCCCGCGACGGAGCCGCCGCGATCTGGCCATGGGCGGTGCCGAGATAGGCCGTGACGACTTCGGGATGGGCAGCCACTTCCACCGGCTTGCCGTCGGCGATCAGCCGGCCCTGATGCAACACCGTGATGCGGTCGGACATGGCCAGCACACGGTCGATGTCATGCTCGATCAACAGCACGGCGTGGGACTTCGCCAGCCGCATGATCAGCTCGCCTACGATCTTGCGGTCCGACTCCGCCAGACCAGCCAGCGGCTCGTCGAGCAGCAGGAGCTTGGCATCGATCGCGAGCGACACCGCGATCTCGAGCAGCCGCTTCTCACCATGCGCCAGCGCGGAGCAAAGCTCGGCGGCGCGATCGGCGAGGCCTACGGCATCGAGCAGCGACCACACCTTCGCGTTTGCAGCCGCATCGTCATAGGCATCGCGCCAAAGACCTGTCCATTGCCGGTTGGCAGCTTGGACCGCGATACGCACGTTCTCGAATGCGGTGAGGCTGGGAAACACGCTCAGGATCTGGAACGAGCGGGCGATGCCGAGCCGCGCGCGCTTGTACGGTGACAGCTGATCGATCGGCATGCCCTCGAACAGGATGGTGCCGGCGTTGGCCCGCAGCACACCGGTCAGCAGATTGAACAACGTGGTCTTGCCGGCGCCGTTGGGACCGATCAGGCTGTGCAGTCCGGTCCGGCTCATCTCGAACGACACGTCGTTCTGGGTCACGATCGAGCCGAAATGCTTGGAGAGGTTGCGGATTGCGAGAATCGGCACCTGTGAGGCCGTCGCCGCAGCCTGACGTGCACGATCCGGCGCATAGGGAATGATGTCGCGCGGCCGCGGTGGAATGACATTGCGCGTCAGGGTCCAGCGGCTGCGGCCGGCGATACGCTGGAAGATGCCGTGAATGCCCTCATCTGACAGCAGCGCGAAGGCGATGATGATGGGGGCGAAGACCAGCCACCAATTCTCCGTGATGGCGCTGAGCCGGTCCTCCAAGACGATGAAGACGATGGCGCCCCACAACGGCCCCAGGAAATGATGCACGCCGCCCAGCGCCGCCATCATCACCGGATCACCGGCATGCTCCCAGTTCAGATTGTTGGCGTAGACGCCCTGCAGCAGCAGCGCCATCAATCCGCCCGCGGCGCCGATGCCGCCGCCGGCAATGACGAGCGCAATCAGCTTGGTGCGGTAGGTGTCGAAACCCAGGCTTGCGACCCGCTGCTCATTGTCGCGCAACGCCTGCATCAGTCGGCCGAACGGCGCATGCGCCAGCCGCCACAGCATCCACAATGATCCGATCACCACGACGAGCGTGAAGCCGTGGAAGGCAAGCGCGGAGCGAAACAGCGGACGCGCGACGTTCTGCAGGCCGTTCTCGCCTCCGGTCACCGAGGTCCATTTGAACGCAATCTCGAACGCGATCTGGGAGCACGCCAGCGTCAGCAGCGAGAAGTAGAGTCCGCGCCGGCGAAGGATGATGGCGCCGACGATCAGCGCCAGCAGCAGCGAAAATGCCACCGCGATCGCCAGACCGGTGATTTCGTTGGCGGCCGGCATGAAGCCCAGGCCGATTGCCAGCGCATAGCTCGCGCAGCCGAAGAAGAAGGAGGCGCCGAACGGCACCAGGCCGAGATAGCCGATCAGGAAGTTCACCTCCGCGCCGTAGAGCGTGTAGATCGCGATCTGGGTCACGCGATGGATCGGCATGCCCACAGCGAGCGCGATGCCGGAGGCGAGCGCCAGTATCGCGGCCGCCACGAGCACCGGGTGACTTGCGAGCCGCTGCAGCACGGACTTGGCCGTCGTCATTCGAAACGCTCCCAGCGCTCGCCGAATAGCCCGCGCGGCCGCAGCAGCATGATCGCGAACATCAAGGCATACATCGATGCGGCAGCCGCCTCTGGCCAGAACTGAATGGTCAGCGAGGTGACGATCCCTACCGCGAGTCCGGCGACCACTGCGCCCCGAAAGGAGCCGAGGCCGCCGATGGCCACGATCACGAACGCTGGCATCACCGCATTGGCAGCCATGGACGGCGACACCGTCCACAACGGCGCGGCCAGCACGCCAGCGATCGCCGCCAGCATGCAGCCGAGCCCGAACACTGCGGTGAGCACCCGCGGCAGATTGATGCCGAGCAATTCCACCATCTCCGGGTCCCGGCTGCCGGCACGCAGGATCCGGCCATAGGGTGTGAACGCCAGGAAGCCCCATAGGCCGAGCAAGGTCGCGGTGGTCGCGCCCAGCACGGCCACGCGATATTTGGTGATCAGGAGAGGACCAACTTCGACGATCCCTGCGAAGGCCGGCGGCGGATTGAACGGCTTGCCGTCGGCGCCCCAGGCGTAGCGGATCACCGCTTCGATCAGCAGCGCCAGCGCGAAGGTCACGATCAGGCTGAGCAACGGCTCCTTGCCGTAGAGGCGGCGGATGATCGTCACCTCCACAGCCATGCCGATCAGCCCGACCACTGGCGGCGCCAGGATCACGGCGCTCCAGCCGAACAGCTGGAACAGCTGCCAGGCCACGTAGGCCCCCAGCGCGAAGAAGGCGCCATGCGCGAAGTTGATGACGCCGAGCAGGCCGAAGGTGATCGACAGACCTACGGCGATCAGCACGTAGATGAAGCCGAGCACGAGTCCATTGGCCGCCTGGGAGACGAGAGTGTCGAGCATCGTTCGAGCCTGTCAGTACGCTGCAGGAACAAGGGTCGCCGCCGCCTCAGAGCGAGGGCATGCTGCAGCCGATATCCTCCTTGGTACCGAACGCCTTCGCCGTCTCCTCGGCGGTCGCCGAAGTGTTCTTCAGCACGTCGAAATAGTCGAACTTGTCGGTGATCTGCTTCTTGATCTGGACGATGACGGCCGGGCGCACCAGCTGGTGATCCCAGTCGCGGAAGAAGAACGGAAACTCGCCTTCGGTGTTCTTCCACTGCTCGAGATGCGCCACGAGCTGAGCGGCCTCGGTCGACTTCGCCGCCTCGATCGATTCCAACAGCGCCCGCATGCCGATCCAGCCCGACCACGTCTTGTCCGATGGCGGCTGATTGTACTTCTTCTTGAAATCCTCGATCAGCTTCTGTTCGGCGGCGGTATTCTTCGGATTGTTGTAGTACCACGGCTTGATGTAGATGCCGGTCGAGGCCTGCGGCCCGACGTCCCAGAAGTCGGTGTCCGTGACGGCGACCGCCGCATAGGGGATCTTGTCCTTCATCCCCATCTCGTTCCACTGCTTCAGGAAGTTGGAGAAGTCGCCGCCCACCAGGCCGCCGACGATCACGTCCGGCTTGGCCTGGCGGATCTTGAGGATGTAGGAGCTGTAGTCCGCGGTGTTGATCGGCACCTCGTCGACCCCGACCTCGGTGGCGCCGACCTGCTTCAGCATCGCGCGCGAGGCGCGCAGGATGTCCTGGCCGAAGGCGTAGGACGCCGTGATGAAATAGACCTTCTTGCCGATGCTGGAGACGTAGGGCATCAGGCCGGCCATTTGAACCGGCACGGTCGCCTGGGTGCGGAACGTGTACTTGCTGCAGCTCTTGCCGGTGATCTCGCTGGCCGCGGCGCCGGTCAGGATCAGCGGCACCTTCTCGCGATTGGCAACGCTCATCATGGCGAGCGCCGAGGACGAGTAGTTGCCGCCGACCACGGCGACCACCTTGCTCTCGTCGACAAGCCGCTGCATGTTCTGCTGCGACACCTGGGGATTGGGCTCGTCGAGCCAGACCAGCTCGATCGGGCGGCCCAGCACCTTGCCGCCGGCCTGCTCGACCGCAAGCGCGCTGCCGCGTTGCAGGTACTCACCGATCGAGGCGCCCGGCCCCTGCTTGGCATAGATCATGCCGATGCGGACGGGCCCATCGGACTGGGCTCGCGCGGGACCGCCGACGCCGAGCACGGATGCGGCAGCCACGCCGGCCGACGCGCGCATGAAAGATCGCCGGTTCAGATCACGCTTCAACATGGTGCTCCTCCCTCTCAACGTTGTTATCTTTGTTTTGTATCGTCAGTCGCGTTTGTAAGGCTTGCCGAACACCGGCTCCTTGAATGGGATCGGCGGCAGCTCCCAGGTGCCCGTCGACGGCGGGCGCACCTCGGCGTCGACATGCAGATCGATCACGCAGGGGCGGCGGTTCTTGATCGCGGTCTCGACTGCGCCGCGCAGGTCGGCGCTGCGGGTCACCGTCACGCCGTCGGCGCCGCAGGCGCGCGCCCAGGCCGCGAAGTCGGGGTTGTAGCGATCTCCGCCGGGCCCCTGATTGCCGCGATAGAACGCGGTGCCGAGCTCGCGGCCCTCGAACAGGCCATACTGCAGATCGCGGATCGCGCTCCAGGCGAAGTTGTTCCAGACGATCCAGATGCACGGCAGGTCATATTCGACGGCCGTGGCGACGACGTAGGGTGCCATCATGAAGCCGCCGTCGCCGACGACGGCGACGCAGGGACGGTCGGGCGCGGCCAGCTGCGCGCCGAGCACGCCGCAGACGCCGAACCCCATCGACGAAAAGCCCCAGCTGTTCAGCATGCTCTGCGGCCGCTTCGGCTGCCAGAACTGCATGAACCAGTTGTGATGCACGCCGGAATCGAGCGACAGGATGACGTCGTCCGGCAGCACGTCCTGCAGGGCTCCGACGACATATTCCGGCCGGATCGGCGTAGTGTCGGCGCTGAAGTGCGGCCGCACGAACGCCTCCCACTCCGCCTTCCAGGTCGCGATCTCGTCGCGCCACGCCGCGAAATTTTCGCGGCGGATCGCGGGGCGATGCTCCAGTGCCGCGAGCAGTTGCCCGGCGAAGGTCTTGGCGTCGGCGATGATGCCGAGCGTCGGCGGATAGTTGCGGCCGAGCTCCGCCGGATCGATGTCGACCTGCAACAGCTTCGTCGACGGAAAATTCCACGAGTAGCCCTGGTGCCAGCTCGAGGACGAGCGATCGTCGAAACGCGTTCCGATGCAGAGCACGAGATCGGCGTGACGGCCGGCCTGGTTGGCCGGATAGGCGCCGTTGCGGCCGATGAAGCCGAGCGTCAGTGGATCATCCGCCGGCACGCAGCCCATGCCATTGGGCGAGGTGATGACTGGAATGCCGTAGCGGCTCTGCAGCGCGCTGATCTCGGGACCGGCCTCCGAGAGCGTCGTGCCCTGCCCGATGAAGAACACCGGCCGCCTGGCGGCTTCGATCAGATCGAGCGCCCTGGTGACGTCGGCCTCGCTCGCACTCGGCCGGTGACTGCCGTGAACATGCGACAGCGCCGGCAGCTCGACGTCGGCCTCCTCCTGGAAAACATTGTACGGGATATCGAGATTGACCGGGCCGGGACGTCCCGTGACCATGGTGTCGAAGGCTTGGCGCAGCGCCAGCGGCAGCATGTCGACGCGGCTCGGCTGGAACGAGCGTTTCACCACCGGGCGCAGCACCTGGGCGAAATCGGCCTGGTTGTGCGCGTACAATTCCTGGAACGGCGCGCGATTGGCCTGCGACGTCGGAACATTGGCGGTGATCGCAAGGAAGCTCGAGGAGTCCGACAACGCAGTTGCGAGCGACATCACCATGTTGGCCGAGCCCGGCCCGGTCGAGGTCAGGGTCGCGACCGGACTGTGTTTGACGCGGAAATAGGCGTCGGCCATGTGGCCGGCGCATTGCTCGTGGCGGGGCGAGACCAGCTTGACGCGGTCACGCACCTGGTAGAGCGCATCAAGAATGCCGACATTGCCGTGTCCGCAGATGCCGATTACGAAGGGCACCTTCTGCTTGACGAGATATTCGGCGATGACTTCGCCGCCCTTCATCTTGGTCATGGTCAGATCCTTGTCAGGTGACGGTTCGCGTCATGCGAGGATCGTCACGATACGCTCTTCGCTCATTTCGCGGATCGCGTAATGCGGCCCTTCGCGGCCGAACCCGGAATCCTTGGAGCCGCCATACGGCATAAGGTCCACGCGGGAGCTCGGAGTCTCGTTGATGTGAACGCCACCGACTTGCAATTGCCGCGCGGCCTGCAGAGCCTCGTCCAGGCGTTTTGTGAAGATGCCCGTGGCAAGTCCATAAGGTGTGTCGTTGACGCGCGCGATCGCCTCGTCCAGCACATCGAAGGGCGCGACGCACATCACAGGCCCGAACACTTCCTGGCAGCCGAGCGGGGTCGCCTTGTCGACATTCGTGAGCAGCGTGGGAGGAACCACGGCGCCCACCCGCGCGCCGCCGACCAGACGCCGCGCGCCGCTCTGCTCGGCCAGCGCGATCCAGGACTCGATGCGCTGGGCGGCGGCCTCGCTGACGACCGGCCCAACAACGGTGTCGTCCTCGCCGGGGTCTCCGTAGGGCAGCCCGGCAACGAGCTCTGAAAGTCTCTGCTCCACCTGCCCGATCAGCGAACGCTGCACCAGCAGCACCTGGATCGATGTGCAGACCTGGCCGGCCTTGCGGAAGCCCGCGTTGACGACCTTCGGCAACGCAATATCGAGATCGGCGTCCTCGCAGATCACGCAGTGCGAGATCGAGCCGAGCTCCATCTGCGTGCGGCGCAGTCCCGCCTTGCCCTGGATGATGCGGCCGACGTCCGTGCTGCCGGTGAACGCGAAGAATTTCACTGCCGCCTCGGCCATCAACCAGTCGGCGACCTCACCATCGCCATGCAGCACCGACATCAGCCCCGATGGCAGACCTGCCGCGATCAGGCACTCCGCCATGATGCAGGACGTCATCGGCGTATGCAGCGACGGTTTCAGCACCACGGCGTTACCAGCCGCCAGTGCAGGCGCAACCTTGTGCGCCACCGTATTGAGCGGAGCATTGAACGGCGTAATCGCGGCCACGACGCCGAGCGGCACGCGGATGGTGAAGCCGATGCGGCCCTTCTGGCCTGCGGCCCCTTCCATCGGCACCATCTCGCCGGCCAGCCGCCGCGCCTCTTCGGCGGAGAGCCGAAACGTCGTCGCACAACGCTGGACTTCGCCCATTGCATCGCGGCGTGGAAAGCCCGCCTCCTGGCGCAGCACCTCCACCAGCTCCGACGCACGCGTCTCAAGCTCGACCGCAGCGCGATCGAGGATGAGGCCGCGATCATAGGGCGTCAGTACATTGGCTTCGAACGCCCGCTCCGCGGCGACAATGCAGCTGCGGACCTGCTCGCGCGACGGCAGATGCGCGGACATGGCGGGCCGCAGGCGATATTTGTCGAGCACGGCGACGGTGTGCGGACCATTCACCCATTCCCCGGCGATCAAGAGGCGGCACGATGGCAGACCGGCCGACGCCTGTCCCTGAACCGCAGCGTCCGCCATCGTCTGGTTCCTCCCAAAGGGTCTTCACACCTGTTACCCTCGTCCTTAGAGAGAAATTGACATTAGCAAAAATACTGTTTTGGATTAGTTGCCATAAGCTGAGCATATAGCCCGGCGGCAAGGTCTCGTTCTTCCCAGGCAGTGCGGTTCCCGCTCATGGATTTGCGTCAGTTGCGCTATTTCGCCCAGATCGTCGAGAGCGGCAGCCTGTCGAAGGCGTCGCGCTGCCTGTTCGTTGCGCAGCCCGCACTGAGCCAGCAGATCGCAAAGCTCGAGGAGGAAGTGGGCAGGCCCTTGCTGCAGCGCTCCTCGCGCGGCGTGATCCCGACCGAGAACGGCCTTGCGCTCTACCATCACGCCCGGTTCATGCTGCGGCAGCTCGACCATGCGCTGTCGATCGCCCGCCAGGATTCGGCAGAGGTCAGCGGCATGGTATCGGTCGGCTTGCCCGCGACGACCGTGCTCGCGATCGGGCTGCCGCTCACCAAGTGCATCCGCGCCAAATATCCCGGCATCCTGCTCAACGTCGTCGAGGGAATGAGCGGCCACATCGCCCACATGATGCGGCTTGGCCAGCTCGACCTGGCCATCCTGTTCAACAACGACGTGTCATCCAAGCTCGACGCGATTCCGCTGCTCGACGAGGAATTGTTCGTGCTTCTCCCTGCCGACAGCCCGCTGGTGCCGCGCCACCGTTGCAGCATCACAGTTGCAGAAGTTGCAGAGCTGCCCCTGATCCTGCCGACGGGAACTCATGGCCTGCGCCGGCGTGTAGCTGCGGAGTTCGAGCGGCGCAACATCACGCCGAATGTGGTCGCCGAGATCGACTCGCTCTCGCTGGTGATGAGCTGCGTCGGTGAGGGCATCGGGGTCACCATCAAGCCGATGTCGGCGCTGCAGGCAGGAGGACGAAGCAGCGAGGACTGGCGCGCCCTGCCGATCTCGGACGCCCGGATCACGCGACGCAACTATGTCTATTCAATCAAGCCGGACCTGCTGGCGCCTGCAGCCCTCGCCGTCGCCAAGGAACTCCAGGATACTGCGCGAACGCTCGTCACATCCGGACAATGGCGCGGCGTCAGCTTGGTCGACGACTCCATGTCTTCCGCCATCCCGCCGGCGGCCTAGCGCACGCGCCGACCGTCTGACCGGCGGTCGCGACTGCATCACGCCCCGCCTCCGGCCCGGTCTCGTCTACTTCAGCGCCGCTTGCCCGGCCAGGGATACGACGTTGTCCTGGGCGCCCGACCCACCACTCACACCGACGGCACCGATGATCTTGCCATCCACGACCAGCAGATTGCCGCCTCGCGATGCGATCATGTCATCGAGCGTGGCGAGATAGGCGAAATACGCACCTTTGCCCAGCAACGTCTCGAACACCAGCGTGGGGCGTCGATAACGTGCCGACGTGCGCGCCTTGTGCTGAGACAGGCCGATCGACGCATATTGGCAATTGTCCTGCTTTTCGAAATAGACCAGATCGCCGCTCGGATTGACCACGGAGATGCAGAATGCGTTCCAATTGCGCTTCGTCGTCTCGGCAACGGCCGCAGCAGCCACCTTCTTGGCCATCTCCAGGCTGATCGGCTCGCCATAAGGAGGCGGAGTCAGTGCATCCGCGACCGCGTCGTTGGGATTGTCGGTGTTCGATGTCTGGGCGAGGCTGTTCGATAAGTGCAGAGCTGCGACGCATGCGATGACGCTCAAAATGGTCCGATAGTGCATGTCTTCCTCCCGACCCTGTTGCCTTCTCCGTGCTCTCGTCGGCCAGCCTGGGCGCCTTGTTTCGCTCGACGAGGCGTGTCGTTCTCAGCCTCCTCATTCCGACGGCCGTGCTTGGAGGTTGCCGAGATCTCCCGGCTGCCCTGCTTGCATCTCCAACGGAGTCATACGCTGCAGGTCAGCGCCGCTCGTCTCGGGCAAAGCCATCGCGGCGATGAAAGCAAGTCCATAGGCGGCGAGCGCGCAAAGGCCCATCGACAAGCCAAGAGGATGCGACGCAGCAAGCACGCCCACGGTCGCAGGCACGACCGAGCCAAACCCACGCCCGCCACCGAGGCAGAAACCCTGCCCGCTCGCACGAATCTCGGTCGGAAACAATTCGGCAAAGGTCGGCAACATTCCTGATGCCAACCCACCCTGGAACGCGCCCAGAAAGAAGCTGAGCAGGATCGTCGCGTTGGCGCCGATCGGAGCAAGCAGGTAGATGCTCGCGTTCACGGCCTGGCATAGCAGGAAGATCATGAACGCGGGACGCCGGCCCGTGCGATCCGAAAGCCAGCCATAGAGCAACGGTCCGACCAACGAACCCAGGATGTTCATGGCAAGATAACCTGCACTGCTCCCCACGGTCAGGTTGAGGACGGTGCGCAGATAGGTCGGCAGCCACGTGATCATCACATAGGCACCGCCGAAAATGCCGGTGGCCATCGTGACCGCCGCCACGGTACGCCGCACATGGGCCCTGGTGAAGATCGTCCAGGCGGGCAGTCCGGCTGTCTCGTCCGCGCGGCTTTGACGATAAAGCCCGGACTCCGGCACAAGGCGGCGGATGAAGAACACGAGAAAGGCCGGCGCGATGCCGACCGCAAAGAACACGCGCCAGCCGAGCTCTTCAGAAAACAGCGATGAAATGACGGGGAGCAGCGCGACGGAAATCGCATAACCCACCGCGTAGCTGCTCTGCACCGACGCGGCCACCCGGCCGCGAAGCGCGGGCCTGACGACCTCGCTGATCAGGACGCCACCCACGGCCGCCTCACCGCCGTAGCCGAGGCCCTGGAGAAAACGCACGATCAGCAAGTAGTTGAAGCCGGTCGCGAAAGCCGATGCGAGCGTGAACAGGGCAACCCAGAGGATCGTCAGTTGCAGGACCTTGATGCGGCCGGTGCGATCGGCAAGGATCCCCCCGCCCCAGCCACCGATGGCTGCACCGACGAGGGCTGCGGTCGCGAGATAGCCGGCTTCAGGGCGCGTCAGTCCGATTGTTGCAATCAGCGCCGGGATGACCAGCGCGTAGATCGTCGAATCCAGCGAGTCGAGACCAAAGCCCGCGAAGCAAGCCCAATACGTCCGGCGTTCGACCTCGTCGAGTTCGGAATACCAGCCCAGTTTCATGATCGTTCACTTTCAGGCCAGGACTCGAACCAGATGCGCTTCTTCGTTGGCCGGGAGAACAAGCGCGAGTGCAGTACAATCGGGTGGCCGCATGGACCATGCAGGCGCACTTTCCGAGCGTGCCTGCCGGTCGTGTCCATCATGATTGCCGACAGCTTCATCGCCCGCCGATTGGAGATAGACGGAATTCCAGCACAGCCAAAATACGATTTGGCGTTGGCGCTCATAAGCCAAAGATATGGCTTGGCCGGAGTTCACCACGGCATCACGGGGCGACCTTGGCGGTGACAAATCCACTTTGATCGAGCACTCGGCGCACCGTGCCATTCGCCTTGGCATCTGCAAGAAATCGGGCCGCCCACTCCCGCGCCGTCACTTTGCCCTTCGGGACGACCACGACGACGCCCGTTGATTGGATGACCTCGTTCAAGACCCGGCTGCCCGACAGGCGCCGCGACAGCTCCTCCAAGGCTTCCATGCCCATGGCGAGGGCGTCGAGCCGACCCTGGCCGATCAGCTCAGCGGCCTCTTCAGGCTTGATGAATTTCGTCACGCTGGCACTTTTCATGCTCGCCTCGACCGTTCTGGACGTCGAGGTGCCTTCGATGCAGCCGACCCGGATTCCCGGACGGTCGATATCGGCGACGGCCGTGATGTCCGAGTTCGCGCGAATGAGATACCCGCTCATGTAGGCGACATAGGCAGGTCCTTGATCGACGAACTGCTCCCGCTTGCGATCCGCCGGCATGAAGGACAGATCCCACGCCCCTTTGCTGCCGGCGGCCGCGATTTCGTCCGAGCTCTGATAATCGACGAGCTCAAGCGGCACATTGAGCTTGCCTGCGGCCGCCTTGGTCAGTTCGACTGTCACGCCGACAGGCTTGCCTGTCGCCGGATCGCGTGTCGTCCAGAACGCGGAGGCGGCCGGCCCGACCGCAACAGCGACGCGCAGCACGCCGGTCGGAGCGATCTCGCGCGCATCCTGCGCAGCTGCTCCCGCCATCATGGCCGAGAGGCCCAAGCAAAGACTTGCGATGGCAAAGCAAAGCGATGCGAGCAGACCGGTCGATTTCATGCGTGGTCTGGCGCGATCCGACATCGGTACCGCCGTGCTGACAATGTGCCGGTCCTTCATAGCGTCGGATTCCACGATGATGGGATCAGCCGATAGCCGGCGCCGTCTTTCTCGACGTGTCCGACCGACGGGAACGCGAAGTCGAATCCGATCACGGTCGCCTTCTCCGCCGCTGCATCCGCCTCTGCTTCATGTCTCGTCTCTCCCGCTTCGTCTTCTTTTTTCGTCAATCCGCAGAATGCACCGGAGAAGACCGAGCCGACGCGCTGCCCGCCGCGCCGCCACGGGAATGGATCAGACGATGATGTTCCGTCGCCTCTCATCGCCATGACAGCCGATCACGCCGCGAATAGTGCGCGCAACCGGCCGATGTCGTCGATTTCTTCGAGCCGCCCAACCATGTCGATCAGCTTCTCCGTCTTCTCACGCCCCAGAACGGGCGTCATCAGATCCCTGGTCTTGGCGTTGACGGCCTCCGTGCTCAGCGGATTTTCCCTGGTGCCCGGCGGGTGTTTGGTGAAATGATCGACCTTGCGGCCATCGACCAGAGTCACCTCGACGATCGCACCGCGTGGCGCGGCCGGATCCATCAGATTCTTGTCGCCTACAAGCGTCACCTTCCCACGCTGCTCCAGGATCGTCGGGTCGCGCATCAGCGCGACATCATGACTGTCTCCGAACGAGACCGCCCCCTTGACCAACGCAAGCGCGACGAGATGCTGACAGTTCACGTCGGGCATGGCGCTGTCGCCGACGATTCCCATCGCGTCGGTCGGAAGCTTGACCAGGATGCTGCGGACGTTGTCCGGAGTGAGCCCGTGCTGTCGGCGCAGCGTGAGCAGCGCATCCAGCGGCGACTGGATCGGATAGCCGACCGAAAAGGTCTTGATGGCCGTCTCCGTGACGTAGAAGCGGCTGCCGAGATCCCTGACCATCTCCTCCGGCTTCGGATCGCTCGACAGCGCGATGAACAGGTTGTGGGTGCCATCGAGCACGTCATCGACGCCGGTGAGCCCGGCCATCACCATGTCGACCGCCATGACACCGTTGCGCGCGCCCATTCCGGCGAAATCGAATGCCTTCTCGATGTGGTCCGTGTCCTTGACCCAGCTCCACAGCCCCGAGACCTGCTGCGCCGAATAGGAGATGGCGTGACGCATGCCCCGCTCGTCCAGCCGCGCCAACGAGGCCGCCGCGCCGAGCGCACCGAATGTCGACGACGTGCCCTCGGCACTGCGATGCGAGCCGCGCACGAGGTCCGGTCCGAGCGCCATCAGAAGGCGGCAGGTCAGGTCATAGCCGAGCACAACGGCGCGGATCACGTCGCGCCCGCTGCGATGCTCCCGTTCAGCCATAGCGAGCGCGGCAGGGATGACCGCGCACCCCGGATGCGCCTTGGTGACCGGTTCGAAATCGTCGGTCTCGTCGGCGTGAGCGCACATGGCGTTGGCCATCGCCGCATTGACGGCCGTCGTCCGGACGTCGGAGCCGACGACGGACGCCTGCGGCGCGCCGCCGAGGCTGCGCACGTATCTCAGCGCCATCTCGCCCGGATGCATCCGAGCGCCGGACACCATGGCGCCGAGCGTGTCGAGCATGCGGTGCTTGCATGCGAGCACCACCTGCTCCGGCAGTTCCTGGTCACGCGCCGCAACCATGTAGCGCGCCAGGCGCTCGGTCACGCCCGGGCCGGCGGCCTGGGAGAAACGGATCGGCATCGCCGAGATTGCAGCAAACGCCCCCGCCGATTGCAGCAGACGGCGGCGCGACGGCATGGCGCTCCTCGCCATCGTCAGGCCGACGCCGACATCTTCGCGATGTCGGCAGCATTCGACACACTCTCGACATTCCAGCAGGCGTCCATGATCCGCCGGATCGACGCCGCCGGAACGATGCCGTCGGCGAGGTCCACGAACTTCGCCTCGAGCTGCTGGTCGGTCATCGGCACTTCCACGCTGCCGACGGCGTGCTCGATGCGGCGGCTGAGCTTCCGCCCATCCTTCAGCACGATCGTCATCTCGACCTGCTCCGGCTTGATCTCGGGCGTGATGACCGGAATGACCTTGCTACGCAGCGACAGCACCGTCGGATCGGTTACCGCGCGATCGCTGAACTGCTTCTCTCCGCCCGCGCCTTCCACGATCGCCACGGCCACCGCGTGATAGATGCTGAACTTGCCCTCGAGCCCCTGCTGCGGCGTCTTTTTGCCGGTCAGCTCGAGCACGAGCGGGTTGACCTTGAGATCGACATGGTCGATCTGGTCGGCCGTCAGCCTGTTCTCGTTGCGCAGCTGAATCGCAGCGTCGATCGCCGGATGCAGAACGATGCCGCAGGCGAACGGCTTGTAGGTGTTGAGGGCGGCTTCGTAACGCTTGCCGAGATCGCCGACGATCTCGCCATAGTCCTGCTTCGTGCTGATCGTGTTGGCCCAGCCGCGCTTCGCCTCGATCATCCCGTCCGACGACGTGAAATTCTTCGACGCCAGAAGGGCGGCAAATATGCCGTTTGACGCCGCACGGCCGGGGTTGAAGCTCTTGTTCATGGACCCGAACGATTCGCGCAGGCCGACCGGCTGCGACGCGGCGAGACCCAGCGCCCAGGTCATCTGCCGCTCGTTGAGCTTCAACAGCTTGCCGGCAGCCGCAGCCGCACCAAACACCCCGGCAGTCCCGGTGATGTGCCAGCCGACATCGTAGTGGTTCGGATAGACGGCGTTGCCGATCCTGCACTCGGTCTCGACACCGAGGACGAGCGCATTCAGGAACTCCTTGCCGGACACCGGCTGCATTTCCGAGAGCGCAATGATCGCCGAAACCACCGGGCCGGCCGGATGGATGATCGTCTTCAGATGGGTGTCGTCGAAATCGAAGATGTGGCTGGACACGCCGTTGATGAAGGCGGCGTTCATGATGTCGAACCGCTCGCGCCGGCCGAACAGCGACGCCTGCTGCGGGCCGGAGAACGGCGCCAACGCCGCGACCGCGATATCGACCGTTTCGTGTCGCGACCCGCCGATCGCGACGCCGACCCAGTTCAGCAGCGTCCTCACGCCTTCCTTGCGGACCTTGACCGGCAGAACATCATATCCCGCCGAGACGATGTACCGCGCAAGCGTACGCGTGACCTCCTTGGGCGGCGCCGCGGCGGGCGCCGCCGGTGCCTGAGCCTGTGCAAATGCCGTAGTCGCGCCGACCGCGGACAAGGGAAGAGCGGCGGCGGCCTGAAGCAGGGTCCTGCGATCAGTGTGCATGTGACATCTCCCGGGCTTTGAACGAGGCCAATTGCGCGGCGAGCCGGACCGCGCTTTCGAGCGCGCCGGTGTTTGCGACGCCCTTGCCGACGATGTCGAACGCCGTGCCGTGCGAGGGCGTGGTGAAGACGGTCTCGAGGCCGGCCGTGACCGTCACTCCGCGATTGAAGCCGCGGAGCTTCGTCGCGATCTGCCCCTGGTCATGATACATCGCGACGACGCTGTCGAACTCGCCGGCAAACGCGCGAATGTAAACCGTATCCGCCGGATACGGACCGCTGCAGACAATGCCCTGTTTCGCAATCGCCTCGACCGTCGGCTTGATCATCTCGATCTCGTCGCGACCGAACAAGCCGCCCTCGCCGGCATGCGGATTCAGTGCGGCCACGGCGATCCGCGGCGCGGCGACTCCGGATCTCCGCATCATCCTGTCGACGAGGACCACCGCATCGGTGATCCGCGGCGGGCTGATGTCGTTCAGCGCCTCGCGCAGGGACTGGTGCCCGGTGACGCGCGACATCCATTGTCCATCCAACACGTTCATTTCAGAAAAATACGTACGGTGCCCGAGCAGGTCCGCGAACATCTTGTGCTCGTCCGGGTACCTCCAGCCGCCGTCGAACATCGCCCGCTTGTTCAAGGGCGCGAAGGTGATGGCATCGATCGCGCCGTCCTTGGCAAGATCGATCGCCCGCGACAGCGTCTCTCCGGTGAGCCGCCCGGACTCGGCGCTGGCCTTTCCGATCGGGTGCCTCGACGGGTCGGTGTTGCCGAGATCGATCAGCTGGATCTTGCCGGAAACCCAGGAAGCCTCGCTGGGTGAGCCGATCCGCTCGATATCGAGGCTCACGCCGGCATGCGCCATTCCCATCTCCAGCACGCGGGCATCGCCCACCACGACGAGGCGCGCCGCGTCGGCCAGCCGGTGATCGGAGAGGATTCGCGCCGTCTGCTCAGGACCGATACCGGTGCAATCACCGGGAACCAGCGCCACGATCGGCAAGTCTTCACTGAGAACCATGGATCCTACTTCGCTGCTTTCATCTGGACGACCCGCCCCCAATCGTCGCGGTCGAATTCACCATCCCATTTCGCCACCACGATCGCGGCCACTGCGTTGCCGATGGTGTTGGTGATCGCGCGCGCCAGCGACATGAAGCGGTCGATTCCGAGCAATAGCGCGAGGCCTTCGACAGGCAGCCCGGCCGCAACGACGGTCGCCGCCAGCGCGGCGAACGCCCCGCCCGTGACACCGGCTGCGCCCTTACTGGTGAACAGCATCACGACAAACAGGCTCAACTGCTGTGCCGTGCTCAGCTCGATGCCGTAGACCTGCGCCACGAAGATCGTGCTCAGCGGCAATGTCAGCGCCACGCCGTCGAGATTGAAGGAATAGCCGGACGGAATGACGAGACCGGTCACGGCGCGTCCCACCCCCGCACTTGGCAGCTTCTCCATCATTCCGGGAATCGCCGTCTCCGACGACGACGTTCCGAGCACGACGAGAAGCTCGGGGCGCAACAGCCGGAGCAGGTCCATCAGCCGGATGCCGACCAGACGGCAGATCATTCCCAGGACGACGAAGATGAAGAACGCCATCATCGCCCAGGCCGTCCCGACCAGGAGCGCGAGGGCGTACAATGTGGCGGCGCCGAACTTGCCGACCGTGAAAGCCATGGCGCCGAAGGCCCCGATCGGTGCCAGCATGACGACGACATGGACCACGCTGAACACGAGCTCGGTCAACCGCTCCATGCCCAAGCGCAACGGCAGCGCCTTTTCGCCGAGCATCAGGAGGCCAATGCCGCACAGCAGCGCGAGCACGAGAACCTGAAGCACGTCGCCGCTGGCAAAGGCGCCGAAGAAGCTTTCGGGGATCATGTGCTGGATATAGGCCGACAACGAGCCGACATGGGTCTGCGCATAGCGGGCCACGGCTTCGGCCTGTTGCGGGGTGGCGTGCGCCACACCCGCGCCGGGCTGGACCCATCGCACCACGATGAAGCTGAACAGCAGGCAGAGCGTCGTGACGATTTCGAAATACAGGAAGGCCTTGAGTCCGATGCGCCCGACCGCCTTCATGTCGCCGACCTGCGCGATGCCGGTCACCACGACCAGGAACACCAGCGGCGCAATCGTGACCTTGATGAGCGAGATGAAGCCGTCGGCGAGCGGCTTGAATTCGAGCGCTGCAGCCGGAAACAGCGCGCCGACGAGCGCGCCGAGCACGGCGCCCGCCACGATCAGGACATAAGGCTCCCGCCAAAGCGAGCCGGCACGGGGGGCAGCAGCCTGCGTCGGGAGCGCCTCGGACAAAGGAGTCGTTGTGATCGTCAATTCCGTGTCCTCCCGCCTCGTGCTCTTCGGCGCTGCAAACAGCGTCTCCGCGGCCCTTGTCTTTGGCCTGACATTGGACCAGCCGGTGCCGCGGTGCTAATGCCGTATTGGAATAATTCAATAACAAGCTGGCATCATGGACCTGAGCTGGATCGAGGATTTCCTCGCCATTGCGGAGGACGGCGGCTTCTCCCGCGCAGCGCTGCGCCGGCACGTGACGCAGCCGGCCTTGAGCCGGCGGATCAAGTCGCTGGAAGCGTGGCTTGGAGCGCCTCTGTTCGAGCGCAGCACCCATGTCGTGAAGCTGACGCCGGCGGGGGAGAGTTTTCGCCCGGTGGCGGAGGACGTCATTCGCAGGCTGTCAAACGGCCGCGAGGAGGCCCTGGAAGCGGCGCGCCTCAAGGCCGAGACCGTTCAATTCGTCGCCACCCACGCACTGTCGCAGACGTTCTTTCCGGACTGGATCCGCCGGGTCGACCGCGCGCGATCCGGATCCGCCGTTCAGCTCGTGGCGTCGAACTTCGCCGGGTGTGAGAAGCTCCTGCTCGAGGCCCATGCGCATTTCATGCTGGCGCATTACCATCCATCGCTCGCCAGCCGTCTGAATAACGATCGCTTTCAGCGCATCGATCTCGCCGACGACGTCCTGGTCCCAATCAGCGCGACCGGTTACAAGGCCGTCACGCGCAGCGGTCGCCGGCGGCAATCGATGCCGCGGTTTGCGCTGCCTGGCTCTGCGGACAAGCCGCTGCCCTATCTCGCCTATCATCCGGGTTCCGGCGTGGGCCGCATCGTGACCGCGTTCCTCGCGACGAAGCAGCCGAGCGCCATGCTGCTCCCCAGCTTCTCGGCACCGGTGATGCTGCTCATCAACATGGCCCGAGAAGGCCGCGGGATCACCTGGGCTCCACGCAGCCTGGTCGAGCTCGATCTCCAGAGCGGCCGATTGGTGAGAGCCGGCCCGAAGGACTGGGACATCAAGATCAGCATATGCCTCATCCGCGCGCGGGCGCGGATGATCCATGCCGCTGAGAGTCTTTGGAGCACGGCAAGGAAGTTGGCAGCGACTTAGCCAATTGGCGAAGATGGCTGCATAGCCAGCGTTGCTGGTCAGCCCAGGCAGGGCTTCGGAGTCGCGCTCCATCTCCGCATGTCCAGCGCCTCTTCGACCCGCTACCAGCGGCAGGTTCCGGTATGCGAATTCGTAGCCCGATACCCTGATCGGGGTTCTTTCTCAGTTCAGACCTTCGCAACCCCTCGCAATTGGAGCGAATCCGGCACCGGCGTCTGGAACTGATCTATTGTTTGGTCCAAGATTCGGGAGAACAGTTGGACCAGAGAACCGATGGCACGACGCCGAACCATCATCGCAATTCCCTCGCTGGGCTCGCTCGACCGGACTGCCGGCCGCGTTGGATACCAACTGACTCAAGCGCTTCGCGAGGCGATATCGAAGGGGATCTTGAAGCCTGGCGAGCGACTGCCATCCACTCGCGCCCTTGCCAATTCATTGCAGCTCGCGAGAGGAACCGTCATCGAGGCGTTTCATCAGCTCCATGCAGAAGGCTACCTCGAGGCCCGGGCCAGAGGCAGCACGATCGTCGCGAACGTCAATGCCGACACCGATTTGATGACCCGCGCTCCGGCGTTGATCGAACGCGCAGACCCCAGTCCTCTGTTGCCGGAGAAAGTCGCCCGTCTTGCTGAGGTCGCGCGGACTCTCCGGCCTCAAGACCCGGCGCCGTTTGCGATCGCTCATCCCGCGGGTGCAGTTGCCCCTGGCGACCAATGGCGACGGCTTGGCAATCGCGTCCGGGCTCTGCGGGCAGCCGCCCCGTCGGGCTACATTGATCCGAAAGGAGTACCCGATTTGCGGATCGCAATTGCCGAATATGCACGGAAGGCTCGGGGCGTGAAATGCGAGCCCGATCAGGTCATCGTTACGGCGGGCACGCAACAGGGGCTTTTCATATCGGCGACCGTCCTTCTCTCTGACGGCGATGCCGTGTGGGCCGAAGACCCGGCCTACCCCGGCATCATCGCCGTGCTCGAAAACTTCAATGTCCGGACGTTTCGGATTCCCGTGGATGATCAGGGCATCGACGTCCAAGACGGTCTCGTCCAGTGCCCGAACGCCCGGGTCGCTTTCGTCACGCCTTCGCATCAGTATCCGTTGGGCATGCCCATGAGCATGGTGAGACGCACCGCGTTGCTGTCGTGGGCGCGGCAGAACAATGCCTGGATCGTCGAAGACGACTACGACAGCGAACTTCGCTACGCCGGACATCCATTTCCATCGTTGCAGGGACTTGATCCCGCGCGCGTCGTGTACCTTGGGACGATGAGTAAGGTCTTGTTCTCCTCGATGAGGATCGGATATGCGATCGTTCCCCCTCCCCTGGTCGACGCGTTCGCTGGTGCGCGCGCCCTCATCGATCGCCATTCGCCGGCGGTCGACCAGCACGTCCTCGCGCAGTACATGCGCGAAGGCCATTTCGAAGCCCACATCCGGCGCATTCGCGGCGCTTACGCAGAACGACGCGCCGCCCTGATCTCCGCCCTTGTCAAGGACCTACCGTCCTGGGCAACGCTGCAGCCGAGCGACCAGGGCATGCACCTGTTACTCTGGCTTCCGCCCGGCCTCGACGATGTCACGATCGCGGAGCAGGCGCACAAAGCGGGGCTGGTGGTGCGACCGATCTCGCCCATGTACCATGCGACCCCGCCTCGTGGCGGACTCATGCTCGGGTTCGGCGGCTTTTCGATTGCCGAGCTACAGTCCGCCGTCGTCCGCCTCAGAGGCGTCCTCGATGCATTCGTTGCAGCCAAGGGGACGGCTCGCCCATCCAAGCCCGCGCCGCTGAAGGCGGTCAGATAGGGAGACAGTCGCTCATGCTCACACCGGCGCGCCGGACGTCTCCTCGCACGGCATGGGGACGCTGACAAATACGAAAGCTGGATCGCTCGCGCGTTGCTCTTATCACCTGATTGCCGCGTCTCTACTCCTGGCTTGCCTTGACGGCTGCGGCCGCCAGCATGGCGTCTCCGATGGCATGCTCGCCTCGTTCTTTCAAGGCCTCGCCTGCGGAGCGTATGTCTCGCACCTCCTTGTTCTGGCTCAGCTTGGATTTTCCGACCAGGTTCGTGATTGCGATCTCCAGCCCGACGATCGCCTTGAGCATCGTGTCGATATAGTCCTTCGGACCGTCAGTCATCTTCCAAGGGACCGGTTGAGACGCCTCATGCTTCCGTGTCAAACGGGCGACATTGCCACGCACGTAGCGTTCGTCGTCGTGAATGGTCACGCGCCCGTACGCATGCGCGACGAGATAGTTCCAGCTCGGCACCTGCTTGTGGAAATCCTGCTTGCTCGGGTACCATTGAGGGGAGATATAGGCGTCAGACGCGCGGAACACCACGAGCACCTCAGCGCCAGTGTCCAGATCCCGCCACACCGGGTTCGCGCGCGCCACGTGGCAGTGCAACGTTCCCCACTGCCCCTGCGCTCTGTTCAGCTCGAACGGAATATGATTGGCGTCCAAGCCGCTCTTGCCGTGCGTGATCAAAATGCCAAGCGGATTCTTTTCGATCAGATCGCAGAGCATCTCAGAACGGGCTTCGTCGAAGTGCGAGGGAACGTACATTGCAACTCCTTCGGCAGGAAGAGAACGCCACGTCACCGTTGACGGTCACGCAGCCATTGTCAGGATTTGTTCAGACCTCGACCATCGCGAAGTCGCTCTTGCCTGCACCACAGTCGGGGCAGATCCAGTCTTCGGACACGTCCTGCCAACGCGTGCCGGGTGGAATGCCGTCGTCGGGCCATCCGTCGCGTTCATTGTAGACGAGTCCGCAGAGCACGCATGTCCAACTCTTGTAGACGGGCGCCTCAGCGGTCGTTTCGGAGTTCGGGTGAGCGCTGTCCTTGCTCATGATGGCTTGCCCTTGTGTCAGGAGGCGGTTCACGAGCGATTTAGGTCAGGCCTGCCCCATTCAACAGTGCCAGTTTTTGGCATTATCACTGGACCAGAATTGTCCTTGATGCGGCAGACTCGATGCTTTGCCTGAAGATGAGCTGCTCGTCGCCATTGCCCCTCTCCGAACCACTGCGCTGCAGTCACCAGCTATTCGGCCGAAGCTCTCGAATTTTGCGTGCTCGGGCCAATAGCGTCTTGCACTTCGGCCACACAGAGTCTGGGTTTATCACGCTCACCCAGCGCATCGCGCCATAAACCGGATGAGGGAAGAACGTGTCTGACGCCTGATAGTCAAAGCTCGCTTTTTGGAGATCAGCCTTACCTCTGATTTCCGGAAAGAGACTTTGAAAGGTCTCCTTGTCGGTCGCAAAATTCAGGCGGTATCTGCCCTCGCGGTTCAGTTGCGAGGAACTATCGTGATCTTCGTCACGGGTCACGATAGTCGCGAAAGGGAATTTTGTGTTGCCGTCCGCAAGGAAATACAGGTCAGGCGTGGTGTCATGAACCTCGACGTCATCGAATTCCGTTTGAATCCAGTCGCAAATGTCTTTGAGCGCAATTTCCACAACGATCTCCTCAGGTAGCCAAGTTTGGCTACCTATCTAGCGCGGGAAGTCAAATTTGTCTAGTCTCGAGGCGAAAGGTGCTTATGATGAATGTAGTTAGACTGCTGGTGCTGGGAGTGATCCGGGAACTCGGGCGTTGCCACGGCTACGCCATTCGGCAGACGTTGGAGGAATGGCAGGTGCAAACGTGGAGCCAGCTGCATTCAGGCTCCATCTATCACGCGCTGCAGCAGCTCACAAAAGAGGGCCTGCTAGAAAGCGGCGCTCCCGAACCGGGCAACCGAGGCCCAGGAAAGCTGACCTTCGCGATAAACGAGGCCGGAGAAGTCGAGTTTCACGACCAGTTGCGACAGGCCTTGGCCAGCTTTGACCTCATCGAGTTGAGCGCGGGCATCGCGTTCGTCGGATGCCTACCGGCAGCCGAAGCCAAGTCCCTAATTTCTGAAACCATCGACCGCTTGAGGGACAACGCAGAACGTTTGGCGCTCATCGCCTCTTCGGTCCAGCCGAGCGTCAAGCCGCCCCGCACAAAGAACCTGCTTGATCTCTGGCGCGCAAATTTGGCGACGACGGCTACATCATTGGAAGAAATCCGCGGCACGCTGCATACACTCGCCGCGCCGCCAAAACGTGCCCGCACGACCCGTAGCCACTGAATAACTGCCATGAGAAGCTATCTGATTTGTACGCTATAGCCCGATATCTCCGCATGCATTCACGCTGGGGCTTCAAATCGAATATCTTTCGTCTTCTATCTCCAAATATCAAAACACTGGAGATACGGTATGAGCGCCGCGCAGCATGTCGCCCGCAGGACAATTCGCATTACGGTGACAGTGCACAAAATTAAACACCCGCCCCGCAGCGCCGTCAGATCAGCACCTTGAACGACGCCATGAACTTCCGGTCTGCCGCATCCCAGCCCTCCAGCGGTTTGCGTTTCATGACCTGCACGAGGAAGGTGTGCGGTCCGGAGACCGTCGTCAGGCCGCCTCCCCAGACCTTGTCGCTGCTGAAGGTGAAGCGCTTGGCGGGGAGCATGGCGCCGCTCGCCGACTTGAACTCGGTCTTGTCGATCGAGAGGAATTCGCCCGATACGCGCTCCACCAGTCCGTCGAGCATGGACTGCATCATCCCGGCCGGCTTGCCTTGGATCGGCCAGGACGCATGGAAAACGGCGAAGGCCTTGTTGCCGTCCTTGGCGAGAAACGTCGTCGACGAAAGTCCAAGCAGGCCGCTCGACTTTTCCTCCGGCGGCGTCGGAAATTCGACCGAGAAGAAATGCTCGGCCGGGGCGAACACGCGGCCGGCGAAGGCCGGGGCCGGGATAACGGCGCCACTGAGGATGGCCAACAGATGGCGTCGCGATATCCCGCTCATGACGGCCTACCCTACTCCCACTCAATCGTCCCCGGCGGCTTTGATGTCACGTCGTACACCACCCGGTTCACGCCCTTCACCTCGTTGATGATGCGCGTCGCCGTGTTGCCGAGGAACTTCATGTCGAACGGATAGAAATCCGCGGTCATGCCGTCCGTCGAGGTGACGGCGCGCAGGCCGACGACGTAGTCGTAGGTGCGGCCGTCGCCCATGACGCCGACGGTCTTGACGGGGAGCAGCACGGCGAAGGCCTGCCAGATGGTGTCGTAGAGGCCGGCTTTCCGGATCTCGTCGATGTAGATGGCGTCGGCCTTGCGCAGGATGTCGAGCTTGTCGACCGTGATCTCGCCGGGGCAGCGGATGGCGAGGCCCGGGCCCGGGAACGGGTGGCGGCCGACGAACACATCCGGCAGGCCGAGCTCGCGGCCGAGCACGCGGACCTCGTCCTTGAACAGCTCGCGCAGCGGCTCGACCAGCTTCATGTTCATGCGGGCCGGAAGGCCGCCGACATTGTGGTGCGACTTGATCGTCACCGAGGGACCGCCGGTGAAGGAGACGCTCTCGATCACGTCGGGGTAGAGCGTGCCCTGCGCCAGGAAATCGGCGCCGCCGATCTTCTTCGCTTCCGCCTCGAACACGTCGATGAAGAGTCGTCCGATGGTCTTGCGCTTCGCTTCCGGGTCGGTGACGCCGGCGAGCTCGCCGAGGAAGAGCTTTGAGGCGTCCACATGCACCAGCGGGATGTTGTAGTGGTGCCGGAACAGGTCGACGACGGTCTCGGCCTCGTTGAGCCTGAGCAGGCCGTGATCGACGAATACGCAGGTGAGCTGGTCGCCGATCGCCTCGTGGATCAGCACCGCGGCGACGGCGGAATCGACGCCGCCGGAGAGGCCGCAGATCACCTTGCCCTTGCCGACCTGCGCGCGGATCTTCTTGATCTCCTCGGCGCGGAAGGCGTGCATGGTCCAGTCGCCGCCGAGGCCGGCGATGTTGCGGACGAAGTTGCGGATCAGTTTTGCACCGTCCGGCGTGTGCACCACCTCGGGGTGGAACATCAGGCCGTAGTATTTGCGCTTCTCGTCCTGGATCACGGCGAAGGGCGCGTTCGGCGAGACGCCGGCCACCGAGAAGCCCGGCGGCATCTGCGTGATGCGGTCGCCATGGCTCATCCACACCTGGTGCTGCTCGCCGGTCTGCCAGACGCCCTCGAACAGGCGGCTTTCCGTCTTCACCTCGACGTCGGCGCGGCCGAACTCGCGGTGGTGGCCGCCCTCGACGGTGCCGCCGAGCTGGGCGGCCATCGTCATCTGGCCGTAGCAGATGCCCATCACGGGCACGCCTGAATCGAAGATCAGCTGCGGGGCGCGCGGGGAGCCCTCTTCGTGGACGGATTCGGGGCCGCCGGACAGGATCACGGCCTTGGGCTGCATCTCGCGGAAGGCGGCCTCCGCCTTCTGGAACGGCACGATCTCGCAATACACGCCGTCCTCGCGCACCCGGCGCGCGATCAGCTGCGTGACCTGGCTGCCGAAATCGACGATCAGGATCTTGTCGTGGAGCGCGGCCACGGAGGTGTCAGTGGCGGCGCTGGCGGGGGTGTTGGGCTGGGCTGTCATGGCAAGGAATTACGCCGAGAGCACGAGTCCCGCAACCCTTCGCCGGGGTTGACGCCCTTTCCTCCCCGTCATTCCGGGGCGCGCGGAGCGCGAGCCCGGAATCCATAACCACGACCGGGAGTATGGATTCCGGGCCCGCGCCAAGGGGCGCGTCCCGGAATGACAGCGTGCTTGTGGCAACGCCGTCATGCCCCGCGAAGGCGGGGTATCCAGTACGCCGCGGCGTCTCGGTCGGCCACGACCGGCGGGTGGATTACTGGGTCCCCCGCTTTCGCAGAGGACGACGGTGGAGGATGCCGCGGCTGCCTCCTCCGTCATTGCGAGCGCAGCGAAGCAATCCAGAGTCTCGCGCGCAACCCTGGATTGCTTCGCTGCGCTCGCAATGACGGCGGTGGGTGGAGTTTAGGCCTGCTTCTTCAATACCGACACGAAGAACCCGTCCGTCCCCGTCCGGCGCGGGGTCATCAGCCAGCCCTCCGGCGTCTTCAGCGCGGCCTCGGCGAAGGCCTCGGCCTTGTCCCAGAGGACGGTGGCGGTCTGGTCTGGGGGCTGGATGGCGAAGGCCGGGTGCCGATCCACGAAGGCGCGGACCTGGTCGCCATTTTCGGGCTGCAGCACCGAGCAGGTGATGTAGGCGATGCGGCCGCCGGGCTTGACCAGGGAGGCGGCCCGCTCCAGCACTTCGGCCTGGTCCTTCAGCCGGATATCCAGCGCGCCGGGGCGCATGCGCCATTTGGCGTCGGGGTTGCGGCGCCAGGTGCCGGTGCCCGTGCAGGGGGCGTCGATGACGACGAGGTCGGCCGAGGCCTTGATGTCGGCGAGCGGGTCGGCGTCGCCCTTCGGGCTGCGCACATCGGCATTGTGGACGCCGGCGCGCGACAGCCGCTCGTGGATGGGCGCGAGCTGGCGCTTGTCGTGGTCGGTGGCGATCAGCCGGCCCTTGCCGCCCATCATCGCCGCCAGGGCCAGCGTCTTGCCGCCGGCGCCGGCGCAGAGGTCAATGACCTGCTCGCCGGGCTTGGCGGCCGTGAACAGCGCCGCGAGCTGCGAGCCCTCGTCCTGGACCTCGATGCCGCCCTTGATGAAATCCTCCTCGGCATGGATTCCGGGATTGCGGGCGTCGGCACCGAGCGTGATGCGCAGGCCGATCGGCGACCACGGCGTCGGCACCGCACCGAGATGCTTCAGCGAGGCCTGCACCTTCTCGCGCTTGGCCTTGAGCGTGTTGACGCGGAGGTCGAGCGGCGCGCGGCTGGCCATCGCCATGGCCTCGGCGACGCGGTCGTCGCCGAACACCGCAGTGAGATAAGGGTCGAGCCAGTCGGGATAGTCGCCGGCGACCGGCGGCGGCGCGCCCTCGGTCGTGCGCGAGGCCAGCGCCGTCTCCTCCTGCGCGGTCAAGGGCGGCGGCGCGAAGCGGCTGCCGTCGCACATCGCCGCGATGGTCGGCACATCGAGGCCGCGCTCGAGCTTGAGCATGCCGAGCACCCGCGCCCGCGCCGTGTCGTCCTCCATGACATAGGCGCTGGAGGCACGGCGGCGGAGCACGTCCCAGACCAGGCCGGCGATGGCGGCCCGGTCGCCGGAGCCGGCGAAGCGGTGGCTGGTGCCCCAGTCCTTCAAGGCCTTGGCCGCCGGCGCCCTCTGGGCCTCGATGGTCTCGATGATGTCGATGGCGGCGGACAGCCGGGCGGCGGGGGTCATTCAGGAGGTCCAGTTCTAGATCAGGAGAAGGATCTTGAGGGCGAAATACAGCCACATCGCCAGCAGCACCAGCGCCGAGGCGATCCAGGCGAGCCCGCGCTGGCGGCTGTCCTTGACGCCGCTGACAAGGCCGGCATTGACGAAGCGGGTCACCACGAACACCCAGGACAGCAGCACGATGACCAGATCGGCATGCCGCAGCGGCAGCGCAATCGCGATCAGCGCGTAGAACAGGGTCGGCAGGCCGAATTCGTCGGCGACGTCAGCGGTTTGTGCCCGTGTCCTGTTCCAGAACAGCAGCGCGAAGGTGAGCCCGACCTGCACGAAGACGGGCAGCAGCACCATGGTCAGCGACATGGAAATCCCCCTTGGGAAAGTCGAAGGCCCGGCATGATGCCGGGCCCTCGTGGATGAACCGGTTCCCTCAGGACTCCCGATAAGCGCCCGTGGTTCCCGCTTTTTTCCAGACAGGCTTAAGAATTACATCAGGTGTGGCTCAGGCCTTGTCGGGGCCGACCCGCACCAGCTGCTTGCCGAAATTGGCGCCCTTGAGCAGGCCCATGAACGCGGACGGCGCGTTCTCCAGGCCCTCGGTGACGTACTCCTTGTACTTGACCTTGCCGTCGCGGACCCAGGCCGACATGTCCTTGAGGAAGTCGCCATGGCGGGAGGCGAAATCGCTGACGATGAAGCCGCGGATGGTCAGCCGCTTGGTCAGCACATTGCGCATCAGCGCGCCGGCCCATTTCGGCGCCACCGACTGGGTGTCGTTGTAATGCGCGATCAGGCCGCAGACCGGCATGCGGGCGAAGGCGTTGAACAGCGGGAACACCGCCTCGAACACCGGGCCGCCGACATTCTCGAAATAGACGTCGATGCCCTTGGGACAGGCTTCCTTGAGCTTCGCGGCGAGATCGGGATCGCGGTGGTCGAGGCAGTCGTCGAAGCCGAACTCGGACTTCACGTAGTCGCATTTGTCCTTGCCGCCGGCGATGCCGATGGCGCGGGCGCCCTTGATCTTCGCGATCTGCCCGACCGCCGAGCCGACCGCGCCGGAGGCCGCGGCGACCACCACCGTCTCGCCGGCCTTGGGCTGGCCGATGTCGAGCAGGCCGGTATAGGCGGTCATGCCGGGCATGCCGAGCACGCCCACCGCGGTCGAGATCGGTGCGAGCTTCGGGTCGACCTTGGCGAGGCCCTTGCCGTCGGAGATCGCGTGCGTCTGCCAGCCGGCGCGCGCCAGCACGATGTCGCCGGCCTTGAAGCCGGGATTGTTGGAGGCCACCACCTCGCACACGGTCCCCGCCTCCATCACGCCGCCGACCGGCACCGGCTGGGCATAGGACGGCCCGTTGCTCATGCGCCCGCGCATGTAGGGATCGAGCGACAGCCAGATCGTGCGCAGCAGCACCTCGCCCGCGCCCGGCGTCGGGACGGCGTAGTCCTCGAGACGGAAATCAGTGGGCTTGGGCTCGCCGACGGGACGGGCGGCGAGAACGATGCGCTTGGCTTGGGACATGGTGTTTCCTCTTTTGTTGGTTGTGACGTTCGATGCTAGCCCCACGGGCACCGTCATTGCGAGGAGCGAAGCGACGAAGCAATCCAGGGCTTCACTCGCCGCCCTGGATTGCTTCGCTTCGCTCGCAATGACGGAAAGAGCGGGCGTGCGGCTTACGCCCCGCCCGGATAGTTCGGGCTTTCGCGGGTGATCGTCACGTCGTGGACGTGGCTCTCGCGCAGTCCGGCGCCGGTGATGCGGACGAACTCGGCCTTGGAGTGAAATTCGCCGAGATCCTTGGCGCCGACATAGCCCATGGCGGCACGGAGGCCGCCGGCGAGCTGGTGCATGACGTTGCCGACCGGGCCCTTGTACGGCACCTGACCCTCGATGCCCTCGGGCACGAGCTTCAAGGTATCCTTGATGTCCTGCTGGAAGTAGCGGTCGGCCGAGCCGCGCGCCATCGCGCCGACCGAGCCCATGCCGCGATAGGCCTTGTAGGAGCGGCCCTGCCACAGGAACACTTCGCCGGGGGTCTCGTCGGTGCCGGCGAGCAGCGAGCCGACCATGGCGACATCGGCGCCCGCGGCGAGCGCCTTGGCGAGGTCGCCGGAGAACTTGATGCCGCCGTCGGCGATGACCGGCACGTCGGCCTTCTTGGCGGCCTCGACCGCATCCATGATCGCGGTGAGCTGCGGCACGCCGACCCCGGCGACGATGCGCGTGGTGCAGATCGAGCCCGGGCCGATGCCGACCTTGACCGCGTCTGCGCCGGCATCGATCAGCGCCTGGGCGCCGTCGCGGGTGGCGATGTTGCCGGCGATCACCTGCACCGCGTTGGAGATGCGCTTGATGCGGTTGACCGCCTCGAGCACGCGCGAGGAATGGCCGTGCGCGGTGTCGACCACGACGAGGTCGACACCGGCCTCGATCAGCTTCTCGGTGCGCTCGAAGCCGCCCTCGCCCACGGTGGTCGCGGCGGCGACGCGGAGCCGGCCCTGGCCGTCCTTGCAGGCCAAGGGATGCGCGACCGCCTTCTCCATGTCCTTCACGGTGATCAGGCCGACGCAGCGATACTGGTCGTCGACGACCAGCAGCTTCTCGATGCGGTGCTTGTGCAGGATCTTCTTGGCCTCGTCCTGGCCGACGCCCTCGCGCACGGTGACGAGGTTCTCATGCGTCATCAGCTCGGAGATCTTCTGGCGCGGATCGGTGGCGAAGCGCACGTCGCGATTGGTGAGGATGCCGACCAGCTTGCCGGGGATGCCCTTGCCGCCGCCGGTGACCACCGGGATGCCGGAGAAGCCGTAATCCTTCATCAGCGCCAGCGCGTCGGCGAGCGTGGCGTCGGGCGCGATGGTCAGCGGATTGACCACCATGCCCGACTCGAACTTCTTGACCTGGCGCACCTGGGCGGCCTGGCCCTCGGGATCGAAATTGCGGTGGATGACGCCGATACCGCCGGCCTGCGCCATGGCGATCGCCATGCGCGCCTCGGTGACGGTATCCATGGCGGAGGCCATGATCGGAATGTTGAGCGGGATCTCGCGCGTCACGCGCGAGCGGATGTCGACCTCGGAGGGCAGCACATCGGACAGGCCCGGCTTCAAGAGCACGTCGTCGAAGGTGAAGGCTTCGCGAAGTGTCTGGACGGTCGCCATCGTCAACTCCTTGTCTGCGGCCAAAACGGCCGCGATGCGGGTACGGATGAGCGACGCCGCCGTCGAGACCATGCCTCGCCGTCGAATCGGTGCCCATCGGTGGGGTTGACGCGGGTCGATAGCATGGGCCTGTGACGAATCAAAGGGCCGATCCGCTGTCCTCCCGCGATTGCGAAGAACGGCCCAGACCGGCCCTGATCGGGTCCGAAACGCGCAACAAAAGGTCGCGAAGACCCCGATTCCGGAGCAGAAGTTCCGCGCCTCTAGCGCCATGCGCCCGGCGGTGGCCCGTAGCGGCGGATGGCCTCGACCACCTCGCGGTGCCGCCGGTCCTCCCGCCGCATGTGCACGGCGATCAAAGCGTGCGCCGAGGGCACCAGCAGCAGCACGTGAAAGAACAGGCCGAGGACCAGACACACCAGACACAGCAGCAGGTTGAAGATCGCCGCGAACGGCTGCCCGTTGAGCAGCAGACCCAGCGGCGGCACCAAAGCGGCGAGCAGGTAGATCATCGGCACATCTCCAACAAAACGGGACGCGGCAGCGTCACGCTGCATCTAGGGGGCCATGCCAGCAGCGCAATGGCCTCGTTCGCCGCAGGGTGTTAAAGCCCCGGCGCCCGCCCTCCTCTCCCGCTGCCGACCTCCGATGAACAAGCAACGCGTCATTCCGCTGATCGTCGCCACCGCCCTGTTCATGGAGAACATGGACTCCACGGTCATCGCGACCTCGCTGCCGGCGATCGCCAGGGACATCGGCACCAGCCCGCTGACGCTCAAGCTCGCCATCACCTCCTATCTGCTGTCGCTGGCGGTGTTCATCCCGGCGAGCGGCTGGACCGCCGACCGCTTCGGCGCGCGGCGGGTGTTCTCGAGCGCGGTCGCCGTGTTCATGATCGGCTCGATCGGCTGCGCGCTCGCCAACTCCGTCGAGAACTTCGTGTTCGCGCGCATCCTGCAGGGCATGGGCGGGGCGATGATGACGCCGGTCGGGCGTCTCGTTCTCTTGCGTTCCGTCGACAAGAGCGCCCTGGTCGGCGCGATGGCCTGGGTCACCATCCCCGCGCTGATCGGTCCGGTGATCGGACCGCCGGTCGGCGGCTTCATCACCACCTATTTCTCCTGGCACTGGATCTTCCTGATCAACATCCCGATCGGCGTCGTCGGCATCATCATGGCGCTGCGCTTCATCGATCCGATCAAGAGCGACAATCCCGAGCCGTTCGATCTCTATGGCATGGTGCTGGCCGGCATCGGCCTCGCCGGCCTCGCCTTCGGCCTCTCGGTCGCCGGTCTCAACCTGCTGCCGTGGCCGGTGGTCGCGAGTCTCGTTGCGATCGGCGCGATCTCGATGACGCTCTACGTCCGCCACTCCTGGCGCACCAACTCACCGGTGCTCGACTTCTCGCTGCTGCGGCTGCCGACCCTGCGTGCCTCGATCGTCGGCGGCTTCATGTTTCGCCTGGGCATCGGCGCCCTGCCCTTCCTGCTGCCGCTGCTGATGCAGCTCGGCTTCGGGCTGTCGCCGTTCCAGTCCGGCCTCGTCACCTTCGGCTCCTCCGCCGGCGCAATGGGCATGAAGGCACTGGCCGCGCGCCTCATCCGCGCCTTCGGCTTCCGCCATCTGATGACCGTCAATGCCGTCGTCAGTTCGGTCTTCCTCGCCGCCTGCGCGCTGTTCACGCCGGCGACCCCGCTGCTGCTGATCCTGATCATTCTCGTGGTCGGCGGCTTCTTCCGCTCGCTGCAGTTCACCGCGATCAACACCGTCGCCTATGCCGAGGTCGAGACCGCCCAGATGAGCCGCGCCACGACGCTCACCAGCGTCAACCAGCAGCTCGCGATCTCCGCCGGCGTCGCGGTCGGCGCGTTCTCGGTGGAGACCACGATGTGGATGCACGGCGCGAGCCAGCTCACCGCGGCGTCCTTCGCGCCCGCCTTCATTGTCGTCGCGATCACGTCGGCGCTGTCGTCGATCCTGTTCTGGCAGATGCCTGATGACGCCGGCAGCGAGATCTCAGGCCGCAAGGTGGCCGCGATCGCGAGCCGCAAGGGCGCCGAGAAGGGCGCGGAGAAGGCCGCCAGGAAATCGGCGAGCGAGACCACGCATGATGCGCGGGATCAGAAGCTCGGCTGATCGTCCCGCTTCCGGCTCAAGGACGCCTCGCCCCGGACTTCCAGTAGTCGGCCAGGCGATCGGCCCACATCCGCGCGTGCAGCTCGGTGCCGGCATGGCTCATGTGGCAGCCATCGTGGCGCAGCTTGAGCCCGATCTGGTCGGTATCCGGGCCAGGATAAACGCCGAGTGCCGGGTTCGGCACGGCGGCCTGGGCTGAACGGATGATCTCGTCGGGAACACTGCCGCAGAGCGTCGCCGTGGCGACGAAGATCGGCGCCGTCAGGTCGGCCGCCCGCAGGCCGGCAACGATCTCAAGATAATTGCGCAAGTAGGACAGTCGTCCCGCTTCCTTCATTTTCGCAGTGACGTGCAGGGACGCGCCGTCCTCCGCACCATTGGTGGAGAACGCGAAGGCGTTGTACTCGCCCTGATGCCAGAGCACCGCGCTCGGTTCGAGACCTACGTCGCGCAGGCCGGCGACGGTTGCGAGCAGCACCTCGAAATACTTGCCGCCGCGGGCGCGCCACTCCTCGAGATAAGTCCCGCCGATCGCAACGGGTGCGATCACGACCGTCTTCGCCAGCCCGCGATCGATCAATTCGTCGCCCAACCGGGTGGCGACGTTCTCGCCCTCGCCCGGCGTTCCCAGCAATGGATTGCGCGCCACGTAGCAGCGGCCGTCGAAGCGGTCGAAATTGTAGAACCGGTTGTGAGGCTGATAGAGCCGGCCACTCTGATCGGGCGCGCCGGTGTTGGAGATGTTCGACTGGCCCGCGGTCAGAAGCACCACCAGCCCCTCGCGCGGAATCGCGTCGCAGGCAATCGACGTGGCCCTGGCACGCACAGCCTCGTTGTCCGGCAGGAGGCAGCGCGAGGCGTTGCCGCCCGCGATGAAATCCGCGTCAGAACCGTACAGTGCACGGGCCAGGTTGCGTCCCTGCAGCAGGCTCTGCACCTCCGGGTCGCCGCTCGCGCCATCGATACGACGGTCGATGTCGGCAAAGGCGGCGCGCCGCGTGCGCACCTGCTCCAGCAGTGCCAGGAACCCAGGGGCGGTCGAGATGGGTCCGACGGCGCAGGGAACGCAATTGCCGTCGCGCGATTTGGCCGAGGTGGTCGGCTGGCAGACGTCGCGGGCCGGCAGCACCTCCGCAGCTCCTGCCGTCGCGGTCAACGAGACGGCCAACCACGCTGCGACAAGCGTGGCCACGATTGCGCGTCGCATCATGCTCGCATCACTTCTTTCGTCGCCTCGGCTGACGGCCGCCTCAGGCGCCGGGCATCTGCCTCCCAGCCTCGAACATGCCTGAGGAGACCGGATTTCCATTATAGTCCGACTTCATGAAAGAGAGCCGAATCGATCCGCAGCCGCTCGCGGCGATGGCGATGAACTGTTGGCCGTCCGCGCTTCTCCTGGCAGCGACGGCGCTTGCCGCCCCGGCACTCGGGGGCATCGTCAGACCAGCCTTCATCCTCGGCTGCGCGGTGGCCGGCTGGTTCGCGTGGCGTCGCAGCCCCGCGGCCCACGTGCAGTCGGCGATCCTGATGTTCGCCTTTGCTCCTTTCGTGCGCCGCCTGGTCGACATCTCCGCAGGATTCGATTCGTCCGGCGTCATGCTGAGCGGCCCGCTGCTGTTCATCATCGCGCCAGTTCCGAGTCTGGTGCTTTCGCCCGCGGACAAGGACAGGCCGGGCAATCCCTGGCTCGTGGCGCCCTTCATCGTCCTCGCCTGCATCGTCTATGGCGGCGCGCTGTCGATCTTCCAGAACGACTGGTTCAACGCCGCCAATGGCGGAATGAAATGGGCCGCGCCCGTACTCTATGCGATCGCCCTGCAGCAGCGGGCGCGATCCGACGGCGCCCTGCTCGATGCAATCACGCGCGTGTTCCTGCTGGTGCTGCCGGTCACAGGCCTTTACGGCATCTGGCAATATGTCGATCCGCAAGGATGGGATCGGTTCTGGATGGTGAATGCCAGCATCACCTCGGCCGGCTATCCGCTGCCCTACATGGTGCGCGTGTTCAGCACGATGAACGGCCCGGCCAGCTACGCGACCTTCACGGCCACCGGCCTGCTGCTGGTGGGCTTCCTGCGCCCGGGATGGCCGGCAATGGCGGCGATGGCGCCCGCGGCGCTCGGCCTGTTGCTGTCGCTCTACCGCACCAGCTGGATCACGCTCGCGGTGGGCGTGCTGTTCTGCATGTTGTTCCCCGCGACGCGGCGTCGGGCCGTATCGATCACGGTCGGACTGGTCGGCGCGGTGATCGTCACCGTCCTGTTCACGCCGTTCGCGGAGGTCATCACCTCCCGTCTGGAATCGCTCGGCAGCGTGTCGCAGGACAGCAGCGGCAGCGAGCGGCTGGATGAGTTCGTCACGCTGTGGAATGCGCCGAACAGCATGGTCCTGGGATCGGGCTTCACCATCACCGACGTCGGCGTCGCCGGCGCGATGCCGATCGACGGGCAGATCATCGCAAGCTGGGTGACGATGGGCATTCCGGTCGGACTGATCTGCCTCGCGGCCTATGTCTGGGTTGGGCTCGCCGCCACCGGCGCCGCGTGGCGGATACCGACGCGCGAGGGCGCCGTGCTCGGGGCGCTCGCCATCAGTGCGCTCTTGATTCAGCTGCCGCTGACCAGCATCTCCTCCGGCGAGGTCTCGGCGCTGTTCTGGATGCTCGTCGCGATGGCCTGTCCGCTCGACCAGATGGCCGACGGAACACGGCGCACCGTCGCCGCTCGGCAGCATCAGGCCGGCGCCTGATCGGACGTTGCAGCGCGCGGCGTGATCGCCGCAGTCTGGGGCTTGCGGGAGGCCGGCGGTGCGAGCCCGAAGACGGCCAGCAGATTGAGCCGCCGCAGGATGGCATGTGCGATCAGAGGAAGCACCACGCCGGCCGCCGTTCCGGCCAGCAGATAGACCCATGGCGATGGCGGGATGTGCAGCTTCAGCATGATGATCCGCATGCCCGAGCCGGCAAGGATGTGCAGCACATAGATCGTCATCGACGCGACGCCTGCGGCCGCCAGCCAGCGATGGCTCGTTGGCGCGAGCAGCTTGCAGAGCCCGACCGTGCCGGCGATCCCGAGCACACAGGCCGGCAGGGAGGCGAGCCCGTTGGCGTCCATGCCGGACAGCTGGCCGCCCAGCGCCACTGCGGCCGCAAACGCGATCCCGATCACGGCCAACGCGGACCAGCCGAATGGCCGCCATTCCGCCACGACGCTGACACCGTAGACGCCCGCGACGTAGAACGGCAGATGATGCAGCGTGAGCGCGAGGTCAGGCCGGATCGGCAGCGCGAGGAACACGCCGAGCCCGGCCAGCGCGAGCGTGGTCAAAACCGTCCGCGACGGGACCAGCACCGCGATCACGTGGCAGATCATCAGCGCGTAGAGAAACCAGAACTGTGCGATCGGACGATACCAGATCGCGGCGAGATCGCCGGGATGAATCGGGATGTTGGCATCCCGCGCCAGCAGCATCGTGATCCCGCCCTGGATCAGCGACCACAGCACGTAGGGATAGGCGATGGTCCAGAGCTTGGAGGTGAGGAAAGGACGCGCGCCGCGCCGCAAGCTGTGCTGCACGTTCAAGCCGGCCAGGAAGAAGAACAGCGGCATGTGGAACGTATAGAGCGTGTAGTCCATCCAGCGCGCGACGGCTCCATCCGGGAAGATGCCGGGGCGCACCAGACCGCCAAGCACATGACCGTACACCACCAGGATGACGCCGAGGCCGCGCGCGAAATCGATCCACGCCGTGCGCGCGGTGTCAGCCGTTGCCCTCTGCGTTCCAGCATCCATGCCCGACTTGTCCTGCCTCTGTCGCGCAGCCCGCGTCCGGTCCGCGATGCTGCAAAGTCAGCGCCCCAAGTCATATCGCAGCCGGCTTTGCAGCGCCGTCGGCGCCTGCCAGGACATCGGAGGTATTCTCGCGTTAGTCTTAACCAACCGATAAGCCTCTGCCGGATGGCACGAGCTGGAGGCAATGGCGCTGCCGTGATGCTTCTCCGAGGCGAGCTCGAGGTAACGCCGTGCCACCGTCTCGCGTCCAAGTGCGCGGTTCGACGGGGGGCCCGCTGCCGCCTGCGGCGGCCTCTCTGCCTACCCGACAGCACGATCGGCAACTCACCGCCCGACGAAACCGCGTCGCGCCAGCCCTGCCAGCGCACCGCGCAGGCGGGCGCGATCGGTGATGACGCCGCGGGATGAGCTGAACAGGCGGACCACCAATTGCCGCCGTTGCGCTTCGTCGGGCTGCAGGCGCAGATGCGTGGTCGTCCTGGAGACGGCCTCGACCGACGCCTCGAGCCATCCGAGGCCGTCGAGATGCAGCGGCAATCGGGTGCCCGGCCGGGTCATGCGATGATGCGGTGGACCGGCCACGCGGGCCCACGACAGCGACAGCGCCTCGATCTTGCACGGCACGACCTCGCCGCTCTGCGCCAGCCAGCCCGCCTCGCCGCTCGGAAACAGGTCCTCGCCGCGCGGCAGCTCGAAGCAGACGAGAAACGCGATGAAGGCGATCAGCATCGCGATGCCGGCCCATAACAGATTGAAGTAGTCGATCGACGAAATCTCGCTGGCTGCATTCGGCGACACGAACGCCCAGACGATGGCCGCCGCCGAGCTCGCGGCGATCGCGCCGAAGATCGCGGCGAGCTTGCCGTGGACGCGCGGCTTGGAGCGGTCGCCGCCCTTGTCGGTCACCTTGAAGGGGCGGCCGAACGGCCGGACCAGCGCGCTGAGCAAGGTGGCCGTGACGGCAAAGCAGGTCACTGCATGGGTCGCTTCCATGAACAGCGGCAGGGTCTTGGAACGCGAGATCCAGCCCATGTAGATGATCGTCCCGAGCAGCGCCGGCACGCCGTAGCGCAGGAACGACAGATAGTCGGCCTCGAACGCCGGCAGCCCGGCGAACCAGTAGATCGGCGGCGCGATCAGAAGCAGCACCATGAACGGCTTGCAGGCCCAGTTGAGCACGCCATGCAGGAAGTGCCAGCGCTGGGTGAAGCTGTAGCCGCGGCTGCGCAGCGGACCATCGCGCAAGAGCGCGACCTGGATCGTGCCGAGGCACCAGCGGGCGCGCTGGGTGATGTATTCGGGCACGCCTTCCGCCGAGAGGCCGAAGCTGAGCGGTTCGTTCAGCCAGACCGTGCGATGGCCGCGCTTGAGCAGCGTGTAGGTGAGGTTGAGATCCTCGGAGATCGCCGCGTGCGGGAAGCCGCCGATCTCCATGAGCCGCTCGCGGCGGACGACGAAGGAGGTGCCGACACAAAACGCGCAGCCCCAGGCGTCCTTCGCCGGTTGGAACACGTCGAAGAAGAAGCGCTGGTCGTCGACCCAGTGGCTTGACGCCAGCAGATTGTGTTGGATCGGATCGGGGTTGTAGTAGAATTGCGGCGTCTGCACGACGGCGATATCGGGCTCGGACAGCAGCAGGCCGACCGTCCGCTGGAGGAAGTCGCGGCGCGGGGCGAAGTCGGCATCGAGCACCAGGATCACCGGCGCGTTCGATAGTTGCGCCGTCGCCGCAAGCGCGTTGTTGAGATTGCCGGCCTTGGCGCCCTTGTTGTCGGGCCGCGTCAGATGGCGCGCGCCGACCTCGTCGCAGAAGGCGCGGAGCCGATCGCGCCTGGTGTCGTCGAGCACCCAGACGGTCTTGTTGGGATAGTCGAGCGCGAGCGCGGCGAGGATCGAGCGCTCGACAATCTCCATGGGCTCGTCATAGGTGCAGATGAACACGTCCACGGCCGGCTGCTCGCCCCGTGCGGCCAGCGCAGCTTGCGCGGCGTCGGCCTGTCCCGAGCGGTCGACGCTGCGGGTCAAGATCAGAATCGACATTAGCGTGTAGGAGATCGCCACGATCTCGAGCGTGATGAACAGCCGCGGCCACAGCGCCTGCAGGGTCAGGTCGAACACCGGCAGCGTGTCGTGCCAGCGCCACAGCGTGTAGATCAGGAGGAACGACGCTGCGGTAGCGCCGAACAGCAGGCGGTCGCGCCGGCGCGTCGGATCGAGCAGACGCGCCATCACGAGGAGCCCGAGCAGGACTCCGAGATCGGTGGTCAACACCGAGGCGTCATTGCTGGGGAGCGGAAACATCAGGGGACCCTTGCGCCGGTGAAAGGATTCCAGCCGGTCTCGGCGAGCACGGCCCAGGCGGTGGCACCGAGATGCGGGCGCTTGTAGTAGAAGAAGTCCTGGATGGTGGTCGCGCCCGTCGGGTCGATCGACAGACCCGTGGTGAGGCGCGCGTTGCGCGTCGCGTTCAGCAGTCCCGTTGCCGTGCGGTCGGCACGCAACCCTGCAAGCAGCTCCTCGCTGGCAGCGGCATCTCCGACCATGCGATAGGCCAGCGCCGCCTGCGCGGTGCCCTCGACCCAGACGCCGTCGCGATCGCTGTTGAAATCGAAGCCTCCGTCGACGGCAAGATGAGTTTCGGCAAAGCGCAGCGCCCTGCGCCAGTCGGGCGTATTCGTCACCGCCATCCACGGCCAGAGCTGCACGTCGAGCGCGAGCAGATTGTCGTCGGCGAGGCGGCCATCGGGCTTGGTGCCGAGCAGGAAGCGATCGCCGCGGAACGTGCGATCGAGCAGGCGGCGCGCCGTCTGCGCGGCATCCTGATAGCGCGGCTCCAATGTGATACGATGGAGCCAGGAGGCCACGGCGTAGACATCGGCATTATGCTCGGTCGACATCCAGCTGAGGCGCACCTGCTGCGGATCGTAACCGTGATAACCGCCGCTGAAGCCGTCCGCTCCGTTCGTTGCGCTGGCAATGATCCAGTCCATCAGGCGCCGCGCGCTGGACAAGTAGCCCTCCTCGCCGGTCGCCTGATGCAGCGTCAGCAGCGCCAGCGCTGCCCAGGCGACGTTGCCGGTCGCGGTGCCGTCCTGCGCGGCATCCTCGCCCCAGATCTTCTTCTGGTCGTCCCACCAGCCCGGCAGCAGCGCCGCCCCGGGGCCGACAGGACCGGCGCGATAGGCATTGCGAAGGCGCCCATCGCCGAAGGTGCGATCGTGGGAGGCGGCATGCACCAGCGCGTTGCCGATCACGCGACCCTCGTCGATGCGACCGCATGCGACCAGCGCGATCGCTGCCAGGGCGTTGTCATAGGTGAACGCCGTCGTCGAAAGGCCGAGCGGCGGCCCCTCCTCGTCGGCACCCGGCTCGTAGCTGCGAATGAACGCCGCGTCACGGCCGGCGAGGCCAGGCTCGACGGCCTGCACCAGTCCCGCACAGAGCGAAGTCTCGGCCCGCATCGGCGATGCGCCGCCGAGCAGAGCGATCACCGCCATCGTCATGGAGAGAAGCCTCATTGTGCCGAGACCGCGCGCGCCGTTGGTAGCCACTGCTCGTCCAATACCGGCTGCTGCGCCGGGTGCGACCGCAAGGCGGAGTCGAGCTTGGTGACACCGGCACGGCGCGTCGCTTCGTCCGGCTCAGACGGGTCCAGGTCGGTCAGCGACGCAACGAGGTGGCCGAGCCGGCGCCATGTCACCGACATCGACGGCACGATGCCATTGTCGCGCGTCACGGTGACCCACTGCCCCACCGTGCAGGCCGGTGTCGCCGCGGAGGTCGGCTGCGCCGCCGGCTTTTCGTCGGCAGCATCAGGTGTGATCATGACATAGAGCTCGCGCCGCTCGGTCTGCGGAAATGGCACGGCAAAGCGCTCGTCGACCTTGTCGCTGGTCTTCGGCAGCACGGCGCTGACGATGCCGCTATGGAAGCCGCCGCCATCGATGCGCACCTTGGTGCCCGGCTTCATCGCTTCGCCCTGGCGATAGGAGAAGATCGCGACCACAAAACGCTTGTCGCAATCGACCACCGAGGCGATCGTATCGCCGGCGCTGACGTGGCGTCCGGTGTCGGCGCCCACCGCCAGCACCTTGCCGGGACCGGGCGAGAGCACGTCCGCGGCAGCGAGCCGCGCCAGCCGCGCGCGCTCCGACTTGATCAGGCCCTCGAGATCGTCGAGCACGGCCGCCTGCTGTTTCTCCTCGATCTCCATCCGCCTTGCATCGAGATCGATGTCACGGCGCTTCTGACTGAGCATGTTCAGCGCGACCAGATCCTCGCCGACATAGACGCCGGCGTCGAGCGCCTTCAGCTGTGTCAGCTTCTGGTTCAGCTTGGCAGTCTGCGCATCGGTGTCGTGCAGCGCCGCCGCATATTGTTGCTCGGTCGGCTTCAGCATCTCGACGCTGGCGGCATCGCGCGCGACCATGTGGTTCTGGCGGTCGACGATGGCCTTCTTCTCGCTGCTCTGCGCGTTCGACTGCGCGACGCGGGCACGCAGCTCCTCGATCTGGGACTGCAACTGCGCCTTCAACTGACCGGCTTGGCTCGCGATCTCCTGATCGAGCGAGCTGACATAAGCAACGTCGGACTGATGCTTGGCGCGCGTGGCGTCGAGCTTCTGACGCGCGTCGCCCGCCTTTTCTTCCAGCGAGATGAGCGTGGCGCGGTCCAGCCGCGGATTGGTGATCTCTGCGAGGCGGTCGCCGGACCGAACCTCGCCACCCGGCTTGGCCGTGAGCGAATCGACCTGGCCCGCGATCGGGGACGTCAGCAGCATCACCGGCGCATCGACCACGGCGCGATCGGACTGGTCGGCCACGATCGGCGGCACCACCGCGGTCAGCATCAGCGCCGAGAGGATGCCGGCCACGCCGAGCGCCGACACCCTGAGGATCACGGGGTGGCGCTGTGGCTGGGTTGCGGTCTTCGGAGCGGCGGGACGTTGCGCGGGGGCTGGCTTGAAACCGTCATCGAAGCGATCGGTCATCAGGTCTCTTTCGGTTTGGGGTGACACGCCCCGAAAGACGCTTCCTCGGCTGATCCGGAGTTCCAGGCTCCGGTCTCGATGGCTCAACCCAAACCAGATCGCGGGCACATCGTTTCAAGCTGCGCCCGATCTCCGCGCTCACCTCCGGTCACGTTATGTTGCAGTGCGATGGCGCGGTTTCCGCTTGCGGCCGCGCTCAATCCTCATTCGCCTTGAAGCGTCCGAGTCCCTTCAAGATGAACGGCGCGATCAGAGCAATCAGCGCGACGACCAGAAGCGTTGCAGAGATCGGCGACTGCAGCAGGGTCATGGGGTCCCCAAGGCTGATCGCGAGCGCCCGCCGCAACTGGCTCTCGGCGATCGGCCCGAGGATGAGCCCGACCACGACGGGCGCAATCGGGAAATCGAACCGGCGCATCAGGAAGCCGAGCACGCCGAAGCCGGCCAGCATCGACAGTTCCACGACCGACGGTTTTGCCGCGATCGTGCCCATGGTCGCGAACACGAGGATGCCAGCGTAGAGCCATGGTGTCGGGATCGCGAGCAGCTTCACCCACAGGCCGACCAGCGGCAGGTTGAGGACGAGCAGCATCGTGTTGGCGATGAACAGGCTCGCGATCAGGCCCCAGACCAGGTCGGGCCGCTCGGCGAACAACAGCGGGCCCGGGTTGAGACCATACTGCTGGAAGCCGGCGAGCATCATCGCGGCGGTCGCCGACGTCGGCAGGCCGAGGGTCAGCAGCGGCACCAAGGTGCCCGCGGCAGAAGCGTTGTTGGCGGCCTCAGGGCCGGCGACGCCTTCGATCGCGCCTTTGCCGAATTGGTCGGGATATTTGGTCAGGCGCCGCTCGGCAGAATAGGACAGGAACGTCGGGATCTCCGCCCCGCCCGCCGGCAGCGCGCCGATTGGAAAGCCGAACATGGTGCCGCGCAGCCACGGCTTCCACGACCGCTTCCAGTCCTCGCGCGTCATCCACAGCGAGCCCTTGATGGCCTCGATCTTCTCCTCGGTATGATGCCGGCGCGAGGCGACGTAGAGCGCCTCGCCGACCGCGAACAGGCCGACCGCCAAGGTCGTCACCTCGACGCCATCGAGCAGCTCGGGCACGCCGAAGGCGAGCCGCGCCTGCCCGGTGAGCTTGTCGATGCCGATGAGGCCGAGCGTGAGACCAATGAACAGGCTGGTGAGGCCGCGGATCGGTGAATCGCCGAAGGTCGCGGACACCGTGACGAAGGCGACGCACATCAGCGCGAAGTAGTCCTCCGGCCCGAAGCGCACAGCGATGTCGACGAGGTAAGGCGACAGGAAGGCGAGACCGATGGTGGCGATGGTGCCTGCGACGAAGGAGCCGATCGCCGCGGTCGCCAGCGCCGGGCCGCCGCGGCCGGCCTTGGCCATCTTGTTGCCCTCGAGCGCGGTCGCCATCGAGGCGCTCTCGCCAGGCGTGTTGATCAGGATCGCGGTGGTCGATCCGCCATACATGCCGCCATAATAGATGCCAGCGAACATGATCAGCGAACCGCCGGGATCGAGCTTGTAGGTGACCGGCAGCAGCAGGGCGACCGTGAGCGCCGGCCCGATGCCCGGCAGCACCCCGACGGCGGTGCCGAGGAACACGCCGACCAGCGCATAGAGCAGGTTCATGGGCTGGACGGCGATCGCCATCCCATGCGCGAGCGCGGCAAAGGTGTCCATCAGAGCAGTCTTTCGAGCGGACCGGCGGGAAGGCTCAAGGTCAGGAGGCGGTCGAAGGCGAGATAGATCGTGGTCGTCAGCACCGCGCCGATGACGAAATCGGTGACGAAGGCGCGCCGGCCGAACGCCGCCGACGTCGTCACGAACAGCGCCGTCGTCGCCAGGATGAAGCCGCCGCCGAAGCCGATGATGGCGATCAGCAGCGCAAGTCCGACAAGAATGAGCAGCACCGCGACCGGATCGGAGCTCTCGCGCGGCGGCAGGTTGCCTCTGACGGCATCGATCAGATTGGCCAGTGCAAGAATGCCGAGCCCGATCGCGATCACGACCGGCATGACCTGCGGGCCCATGCCGTACATCGTGGTCGCCGGGATCTGATTGGCGTCGTAGACCAGCACGAGCGCGACGGCCGCCAGGAGCGCCGCAATGACGATGCCGGCCTTGTCGACGCCTCCCGAGGCGGGTGTCTCGGTGCCGGCGCGCTCCGTCGTCATGACTTGACGAGGCCGACCGACTTCAGCACGTCGGTAACGCGGACGTTCTCCTTCTTCAGGAACTCGGCGAAGGCGTCACCCGGAAGATAGGCGTCATCCCAGCCCTTCTGTTTCAGGATCTCCTTCCAGGAATCCGACTTCACCATCTTCTCGACGGCCTCGCTGAGCGTCTTTTTCTGCTCCGGCGTAATGCCGGGCGCAGCGACGACCGAGCGCCAGTTGGCGAGCACGAGATCGATGCCCTGCTCCTTGAAGGTCGGGATGTCGACGCCGGGAATGCGCTTCTCCGAGGATATGCCGATCGCGCGCAGCTTGCCGCTCTTGATCTGCCCGTCATACTCGGACAGGCCGGAAATGCCGGCGGTGACCTTGCCGCCGAGAATCGCCGCCAGCGACTCGCCGCCGCCTGAGAACGGGATGTAGTTGACCTTCTTGGCGTCGGCCCCGACGGCGCCGGCGAACAGCGCGGCCATGACGTGATCGACACCGCCGGCCGAGCCGCCGGCGAAGGTGACCTTGGCGATGTCGGCCTTCAGCGCCGCGGCGAGATCCTGCGCGGTCTTGATCGGCGATGCGGCCGGCACGACGATGACCTGGATCTCCTCGGTCAGCCGCGCGATCGGCGTCACCTGCTCCAGCGTCACCGGCGACTTGTTCATGGCGAGCGCGCCGACCATCACGAAGCCGTTGACCATCAGCTGGTTGCCGTCGCCCTTGGCGCCGGTGACGAACTGCGCGATGCCGACGGTGCCGCCGGCGCCGGCGACGTTGGTCACCTGGACGCTGCGTGCCACACCCGACGCCACGAAGGCCTGCTGCATTGCCCGCGCGGTCTGGTCCCAGCCGCCGCCGGGCGCGGCCGGCGCCATGACCTTCAACTCGAGTTGCTGGGCGAAGGCTGGAGTACCGGCAAGCACAGTCAAAGCGACGACCGCGCCGAACAGGCGCGTACAGAACGAATTCAAAGCGGTCCTCCACGGTCGGCCGAACGAACGGCTCGCGTTTCTTTTGCCTCTGAGGAACGGCATTTCAGCGGGAAATGCGGCCGCTGTCCAGACGGGATTGCTCGCGCCGTCGCCCGCGTTGCAGCAGCAGCCTTGGGAGAACGAGACGGTTGTGGGAGGAGCGGCCTAACCGCAAGTCCAGACCATCCCCACCGGCGTCCGCGTCCAGCACGGGCCGAAGCTGCCGCCATTGTAATGGCCGCGATAGAAGCCGGGCTGGCCGAAATAATGCCACTCGCCGTTGTAGAGCATGTATTTCGGCGTACCGTCGATATACCAATGGCGGCGGCTGCCGCGCGGCCCGTTGCGCATGGCCTCCTTGTCGGCATAGAGCGGCAGGCTGTTGTTGGGCGGCTGCTTGTAGCCGGGCAGGAAGCCATAGCCCTGCCAACGGTGCGCCTTGCGCTTGTGCGACGGCGCCGCGGACGCGATCGCGGGCACCAGCAGCAGAAGCATCACGATCGCGACGATGAAACGATGCGGCATCACGGCAGCCCGATGGATACGAGGGTCTCGAATCTTCAGTTCGATTGCGGCACGGCAACGGCCGTTCCGTCATGAAATGTTTCAGCGATGCCGCCGATGCGCGCGGCGCGGCGGAGGCGACGGCGGGGCGTAGAAGGGATTGAGGTCGCACATCGCCGCACGGCCCGACGCCGTCGCGCGACATTGCGGCAGCGACGTATAGCTGCAGTCGATCCACTCGCCACCGCCAAACCGGCCGCCTTCATAGACCTTCATGCACACGGGATAGCGCGGATCGTAGGCTTGGGCGTGAGCAGAGCCCGATAGGACGGACCCGACCGCCAAACCCAGCGCGAGGGCGCTCCAGTTGAGGACACGCATGCAGGACCTCCGGAATCGACGTCTCGCCGGCCCAGGCCGATTCCCGAGACGGTGATTGCCCCTGCTCTGTATCGCCAGGGCGTCAAGGCCGCAATGACGCCATTACAACAGGTCGGCCTGCTCTCCGCCGCGGAACCCCATCGCCAGCACGTAGCGCTCCGACGAATCCTGCCGGCTCGCCGCCGGCTTGACGTGACGGACGCTGGCGTAATCGCGCTTGAGCTGCGCCATCAAGTCGGCATCGGCGCCGCTCTGGAACGTCTTGGCGAGAAAGCTGCCGCCCGGCTTGAGCACCTCGCTGGCGAAATGCGCGGCGAGTTCGACGAGACCGACAATGCGCAACTGGTCGGTCTTGCGGTGGCCGGTGGTGTTGGCCGCCATGTCCGACATCACCACATCGGCACGCCCGCCGAGCATCGCGCGGAGCTTTTCGGGCGCATCCTGGGCATGAAAGTCGAGCTGGGTGAAGGTGACGCCGGGGATCTCGCCCATCTCCAGCAGATCGATCGCGATCACCCTGCCCTTCCCGGCTTCGGCCCCGACCCGGCGCGCCGCGATCTGGCTCCAGCCGCCGGGCGCGGCGCCGAGATCGAGCACCGTCATGCCGGGCTTGAGCAGATGATGCTTGTCGTCGATCTCGAGCAGCTTGTAGGCCGCGCGCGAGCGATAGCCGTCGCGCTTGGCTTGCGCGACATAGGGATCGTTGAGCTGGCGCTCCAGCCAGAGTTTCGAGGACAGCTTGCGCTTGCCTCCGGTCTTGACCTGCACATGCATGCGGCCGGTGGTGTCTTTTGCCATATGTTTCTCGGTCGTCGTGACCAGACGCGGGAGGCGAAAATCCGTCCACGCTCGAGGTCTGGCGGAACTACAAAGGTCACCCTCCCCCTCCAGGGGAGGGTGAAGTCGCTACGCCGTGCGCAGCGCGCCGTCTTCGCGCATCATCTCGACCAGCATGCCCTCGCGCAGGCCGCGATCGGCGACGCGCAGGCGCGGCAGCGGAAAGGACCGGCGGATGGCGTCGAGAATGGCGCAGCCCGCCAGAACGAGATCGGCGCGGTCGATGCTGATGCAATTGTTATCGGCGCGCTCCTGGTAGCTCATCGCCAGCAGCCTGCCGATCGTCGTCGTGATGTCGGCGTCGTTGATCCAGATGCCATCGACCCGGCGCCGATCGTAGCGCGCGAGGTTGAGATGGATGCCCGCCAGCGTCGTCACGGTGCCGGAGGTTCCAAGCAGATGCATGCCGGCGAGATCGCCGCCGTTCTCGGCCGCGAACGGGCCAACATGCTCGGCCACGGCCTCGACCATCGCGGCATAGATCTCCGGCGTCACATCACGGCCGCCGAACCGCTCGGCCAGCGTCACGACCCCGAGCGGGATCGACATCCAGGCCTTGATCCGCGGCTCGGCGTTGCGGTCGCCCGCATCGCGCTCGATCCGGACCAACTCGCTGGAGCCGCCGCCGATGTCGAACAGGATCGCCCCTCGCCCGCCGGGATCGAGCAACGGCGCGCAGCCCTTGACGGCCAGGGCCGCCTCGGTCTCGCGGTCGATCACCTCGAGCTCGATGCCGGTCTCGGCCGCAACCCGGCTGCGGAACCCCTCGGCATTGGCCGCAGCGCGGCAGGCCTCGGTCGCGATCAGCCGCAGGCGCCTGGCCTTCTTCGACTGGATCTTGTCCCGGCAGATGCTGAGGGCCGCGATGGCCCGATCCATCGCCGCGTCGCTGATGCAGCCGGTGGTCGAGATGCCCTCGCCTAGCCGGACAATGCGCGAGAAGGAGTCGACCACGCGGAAACTGTCGCCCGAAGGACAGGCAATCAGGAGCCGGCAATTGTTGGTTCCGAGGTCCAGGGCCGCGTAGACGCTGCTGCCATTGCTGGCGCAGGAAGGCGTCGCGACGTCCAGACCCGGACGCAAGCCGGGCTCCAAGTTCCCGCGCGGCGTGGGACTCTCCCGCAGCCGCGTGTCATTGATCATTCAAATGTCTTTCCGCTGGCCGAACCGGCCCAGATGGAAGTTCTCTTTCATGAGACATTATCAGTGGATAGCGCCGGCGCAACAGCCCCTCCGTCAGGCGTGATGCACCATTCCTAATCAACCGTTGTCCGGCCGCGGGCGCTGCACTATCTGGGAACAGCCCGCATTTGCGACCAATTCAGCCCCTTGGGTCCTCATCCATGCAAGATCACACCTCCCCGGCCTCCCTCGAAAACGCGATCGCGCTGCAGAAATTCGGCGTCGGGCAGCCGGTCCGGCGCAAGGAGGACGACACGCTGGTGCGCGGTCACGGCAAATATACCGACGATTTCAACCTGCCCGGCCAGGCCCATGCCTGGATCGTGCGCTCCAGCCACGCCCACGGCATCATCAAGAGGATCGACACCGCGACCGCCAAGGCCATGCCCGGCGTGCTCGGGGTGTGGACTGGAGCCGACCTCGCCGAAGCCAACTATGGCCCGTTCACCTGCGGCCTGCCGCTGAAGGGCCGGGACGGCTCGCCGCTGCTGCAGACCAACCGGCCGGCGCTCGCCGCCGACAAGGTCCGCTTCGTCGGCGACCCCATTGCGTTCGTGGTGGCGGAGACCGCGGCCCAGGCCCGCGACGCGGCCGAGGCGGTCGAGCTCGATATCGAGCCCCTGCCCGCGGTCACCAATGCCGAGGAAGCCGCCAAGCCCGGCGCGCCGCAGCTCTACGACCATATCCCCAACAACGTCGCGCTCGATTATCATTACGGCGACACGGCCAAGATCGAAGAAGCCTTCGCCAAGGCCGCGCACGTCACCAAGCTCGACATCGTCAACACCCGCGTCGCCGTGGTGTCGATGGAACCACGCGTCGCGCTCGCGGCGTTCGACGGCAAGACCGAGCGCTTCACCTTGCAGGTGCCGACCCAGGGCGTGTCCGGCAACAAGGCGACGCTGGCGAAGATTCTGAACGTCGCGCCGGACAAGGTCCGCATCCTCACCACCAATGTCGGTGGCTCCTTCGGGATGAAGAACGTCTCCTATCCCGAATATGTCTGCATCCTGCACGCCGCCAAAGAGCTGGGCCGCCCCGTGAAATGGCGCGACGAGCGCACCACCGCCTTCCTGTCCGACAGCCAGGGACGCGATCAGATCATCCATGGCGAGCTGGCGCTCGACGCCGACGGCCGGTTTCTCGCTGTCAGACTGTCCGGCTACGGCAATCTCGGCGCCTACATCATGGGCGTGGCGCCGCTGCCGCTGTCGCTCAACACCGGCAAGAACCTCGCCAGCGTCTACAAGACGCCGCTGCTCGGCGTCGATATCAAGACCGTGCTGACCAACGTCACCCTGATGGGCGCATATCGCGGCGCCGGCCGTCCCGAGGCCAACTACTTCATGGAGCGCTTGATCGACACCGCCGCGCGCGAGATGGGTATCGACCGTCTCACCATCCGCAAGCGCAACTTCATCAAGCCGAGCCAGATGCCGTTCCCGGCCGCGTCGGGCGTCACCTACGACTCCGGCGACTTCGCCGCGGTGTTCGAGAAGGCACTGCAGGTCTCCGACTACGCCGGCTTCGCCAAGCGCAAGCGCGAGAGCCGCAAGAACGGCAAGCTTCGCGGCATCGCGGTCGGCTCGTATCTCGAGGTGACCGCGCCGCCGTCGGGCGAGCTCGGCAAGATCACCTTCGACGCCGATGGCGGCGTGACCCTGACGACCGGCACGCTGGATTACGGCCAAGGCCACGCGACTCCGTTCTCGCAGGTCTTGTCGGCGCAACTCGGCGTGCCGTTCGAGAAGATCAGGCTGGAGCAGAGCGATTCCGATCTCGTGCGGTTCGGCAACGGCACCGGCGGCTCGCGCTCGATCACCGCGACCGGCCAGGCCATCGTCGAGTCCTCACAGCTCGTCATTGCCAAGGGCAAGCAGGCCGCCGCGCATCTGCTCGAAGCCTCGGAAGCCGACATCGAGTTCGCGGGCGGCCAGTTCACCATCGCCGGCACCGATCGCAGCATCGACATCATGGAGCTGGCGCGCCGCCTGCGCGAGGGCAAGATGCCCGACGGCGTGCCAGCCTCGCTCGACGTCGACCACAACTCGACAGTAACGGAATCGACGTTCCCCAATGGTTGTCATGTCTGCGAGGTCGAGATCGAACCGGACACCGGCGTCGCGCAGATCGTGGCCTACACCGCGATCAACGATTTCGGCACGGTGATCAACCCGATGATCGTCGCCGGCCAGCTCCATGGTGGCGTCGCCCAGGGCATCGGCCAGGCGCTGATGGAGCATCTGCGCTACGACGAGAGCGGTCAGCCGATCACGGGATCTCTGATGGACTACGCGCTGCCGCGCGCCTCCGACGTGCCGATGATGACGGTCGACAACCATCCGGTGCCGGCGAAGTCCAACCCGCTCGGCACCAAGGGCTGCGGCGAAGCCGGCTGCGCCGGCTCGATGGCATCCGTGATCAACGCGGTGATCGACGCACTGTCCGACTACGGCGTGAAGCATCTCGACATGCCGCTCACCACCGAAAAGCTCTGGCGCGCGATCCAGGACGGCAAGGCGAGGACCGCGGCGTAGCTGCTTCGCTCGCGATGAGGCGAAAACATCTCATTGCCAAACGAAAAGCCCGTAGCCCGCATGAGCGCAGCGATATGCGGGGTCTCACGGGCTGTGTCGGTGAGCCCGGATGTCGCTCCCGCCTGCACCCGCTGGGCGCCGGCGTGCGCGCATCCGGGCTACGGACTGTCGATCGGGCCGTGGGGCCCTCTCCACGTCATTGCGAGCGTAGCGGCGTAGCGAAGCAATCCAGACTGCCTCCACGGCAACACTCTGGATTGCTTCGCTGCGCTCGCAATGACGGGAGTGTGGGCAAGCAGCGTACCCAGAACTTCGCCGTCATCGTCCGCGCAGGCGGAGCATGACAGCTGTCTTTTGGATGCCGCGTGCCTCTTGCCAAGTCCGTCCGCTAGGCGGCCGCCTGCGCGCGCGGCTGATAGATCGCCACGTGATGGCAATGCGCGAGTGGGCGGTCGCCATTGGCGACCACCAGCGCATCGATCTCGACGAAGCGGTGGCCCTTCTTCTCGTAGTTCGCGACCACCCGGCCACGCGCCGTGATCTCGTCGGCTTCTGCAATCGCCGACAGCAATTGCATTCGGCTGCCGACGTGAATCCAGGGGCCGAGGACGACATTGTCGACCAGCAGCCGGTTCATCACCCTCTGCAACATGCCCGGGTGACCAAGCCGCTCGTTTGCATAGATCGGATCGCGCTCACGAATCTCAGAGAGATAGGCGGTGGCCGCCTGCCCTGGCCACGCGCGTGGCGCCGTGCCGAGCCAGCTGCCGACAGCGAACGACTCCGCGCTGACGAGCGGCCGCACCGCCGCGGCTGGAACCTCTCGATATTCGGCCAGAGCGATGTCGGGCGCTGACGCGGGCAGCGACGCGGAACCGGTGGCGCAGATCTCACCTTTACTCGCGACCTCCAGGCTGAGCCCGTCGCCGACCTCCTCCGCCCTGACCTCGGCGATCTCGCCGTCATAGACCGGCTTGGTGAACCGCGCCTCGATCAGCCCGCGCTCCAGGAATGCCCGGCCCCAGCGCACAACCGGCTGATGCAGCATATAGGCCAGCACCTCGACGCCGGGCACGAGGCCGCCGGCGAAGCCGAACCGGCGCGCCACGCTGTCATCGTGCATCTTGTTCTCGGACTGCTTGGCCGTGTTGAACGCCTCGACCGCATAGGTCGCGATTCCGTCTGCCATCCTTGCCTCCCTTTGACCCTTTTCGGGCGATGGTAGCGGCCGGAAAGGTCCTGGCAAGGCCAGCGTTTGGCTCGCAATTTGGCTGGCGATGGGGTACCAACCGGCCACTCCCAGCAGAACGCCAGATGACGACCGAAACCGCCGAGCTCGCCCCTGTCACGATCTATGTCGACGCCGACGCCTGTCCGGTGAAGGACGAGATCTATCGCGTCGCGATCCGCCACGGCCTGCCAGTGATCGTGGTCGCGGGCGGCTTCATCCGCGTGCCCGAGGATCCCCTGATCACGCGCGTGGCGGCGGGCAGCGGCATGGATGCCGCGGACGACTGGATCGCAGAGCGCGCCGGCGCCGACGACGTCGTCATCACAGCGGACATTCCGCTGGCGAGCCGCTGCGTCAAGGCCGGCAGCGCGGTGATCGCGCCGAACGGCAAGGCGTTCACCGAGGAGTCGATCGGCATGACGCTCGCCGTGCGCAACCTCATGACCGATCTGCGCTCGTCCGGCGAGGTCACCGGCGGGCCGCGCTCGTTCACGCCGCGCGACCGCTCCACCTTCCTCTCCACCCTCGATCAGACCATCCGCCGCATGCAGCGCCAGCGCGCCGCGCGGATGCAGCAGCAAGGCTAGACCCATGGCGCCGCCTCTCATCCAACTCAAGGACATCCGCCTGACCTTCGGCGGCACCGCCCTGCTGCAGGGCGTCGAGCTGTCGGTCTCGCCGGGCGAACGCGTCTGCCTGATCGGCCGCAACGGCTCCGGCAAATCGACGCTGCTCAAGATCGCCGCCGGCCTCGTCGAGTGCGACAGCGGCACGCGCTTCGTGCAGCCGGGCGCCACCGTGCGCTACCTGCCGCAGGAGCCGGACTTCTCCGGCCATGCCACCACGCTGTCCTATGTCGAGGCCGGGCTCGGGCCCGGCGACGATCATTATCAGGCGCGCTATCTCGTCGAGCAGCTCGGCCTCACCGGCGAGGAAGATCCGGCGCATGTTTCCGGCGGCGAGGCGCGCCGCGCGGCGTTGGCGCGCGTGCTCGCGCCCAACCCCGACATCCTGCTCCTGGACGAGCCGACCAACCATCTCGACCTGACCACCATCGAATGGCTGGAGAACGAGCTCGACGGCCGAAGCTCGGCGCTGGTGCTGATCAGTCACGATCGCCGTTTCCTCACCAATCTGTCGCGCGCGACCGCCTGGCTCGACCGCGGCCAGATCAAGCAGATCGACCGCGGCTTTGCGGCGTTCGAGGCGTGGCGCGACGAGGTGCTGGCGGAAGAAGAGCGCGAGCAGCACAAGCTCGACCGCAAGATCGTCAACGAAGAGCACTGGCTGCGCTACGGCGTCTCCGGCCGCCGCAAGCGCAACGTCAAGCGGCTCGCCAACCTGCATGCGCTGCGCCAGCAGCGCCGCGACTATCGCGGCACGGCGGGCGCCGCCAACCTCGCCGCGGCCGAGGCCGACAAGTCCGGCAAGCTGGTGATCGAAGCGAAGGGCGCTTCGAAGAGCTTTGGTGATCGCAAGATCGTCGACAACTTCTCCATCCGCATCCAGCGCGGCGACCGCATCGGCATCGTCGGCCCGAACGGCGCCGGCAAGACCACGCTGGTCAACCTGCTCACCGGCGGCAGCGAGCCGGACAGCGGCAGCATCCGGCTCGGCGTCAATCTGGAGACGGCGACGCTCGACCAGCACCGCGAGAGCCTCGATCCCCGGACGACGCTCGCCGAAGCGCTGACCGGCGGCCGCGGCGATCACGTCATGGTGGCCGGCAAGCCGAAGCACGTCGTCGGCTACATGGAGGACTTCCTGTTCTCGCGCGAGCAGATGCGCACGCCGCTCGAAGTGCTCTCCGGCGGCGAGCGCGGCCGGCTGATGCTGGCGCGCGCGCTGGCCAAGCCATCGAACCTGCTGGTGCTGGACGAGCCGACCAACGATCTCGACCTGGAGACACTCGATGTGCTCGAGGACATGCTCGGCGACTACGAGGGCACGGTGATCCTGATCAGCCACGACCGCGACTTCCTCGATCGCGTGGTCACCTCGGTGATCGTCCCCGAGGGCAACGGCAAATGGCAGGAATACGCCGGCGGCTACAGCGACATGCTGGCGCAACGCGGCGCCGACCTAAAGCGCCAGCATGCCAAGGCGGCTGAGGAGAAGAAGGAAACCAAGCACGCGGCCACGGCGCCTGCGAGCGCGCCGAAGCGCAAGCTCTCCTTCAACGAGAAGCACGCGCTGGAGACCTTGCCGAAGACGATCGCCAAGCTGCAAGCCGAGATCGCCAAGCAGCAGGCCGTGCTCGCCGACCCCGCGCTGTATGCGAAAGACCGCAAGAAATTCGACGCCGCCTCCCTCGCGATCGCCACTGCGCAAGCCGAGCTCACCGCCGCCGAGGACCGCTGGCTCGAGCTCGAAGTGCTGCGCGAGGAGATCGAGGGCGCGTAACGTTCATCGAAATCACTTCGTCATTGCGAGCGACGTGAAACAATCCGGGGCTGCAGCCGGACTCTGGATTGCTTCGTCGCTTCGCTCCTCGCAATGACGGCAACATGGAGTAAATGACATGACCACCCCGCTCGCCGCCAGGATCGCCCGGGAGTACGGCACGCCCTGTGCCGTCATCGACATGGACAGGGTCGAGCGCAACATCGCGCGCATTCAGGCCCAGTGCGAGGCCGCGGGCGTCGCCAACCGGCCGCACATCAAGACGCACAAGAGCCCGGTGCTCGCGAAGCTGCAGATCGAGGCGGGCGCGCAAGGCATCACCTGCCAGAAGATCGGCGAGGCTGAGATCATGGCGGGTGCCGGCATCGACAATATCCTGATCAGCTACAACCTGATCGGCGAGGAGAAGATGGCACGCCTCGCCGCGCTGCAAGCCAAGGCCGACATGACGGTCGCCGCCGACAACGCGACCGTGATCGCCGGCCTGCCGCAGGCGGCAAAACAATCCGGCCGCACGCTCTCGGTCGTGGTCGAATGCGACACTGGGCGCAAGCGCGCCGGCGTCGAGACGCCGACGGAAGCGATCCAGCTCGCGCGCCAGATCGCAGCGTCAGACGGCCTGCGCTTCGCCGGCTTCATGCTGTATCCGACCGAGACCGGCTGGGACGAGGCGCAGCGGTTCTATGACGAGGCGCTGGCCGGCGTCCGCGCCGACGGGCTGGACGCGGCCATCGTCTCGACCGGCGGCTCGCCCAACCTGAAGAATCTCGGCAAGCTCAAGGGCGCCACCGAGCACCGGCCCGGCACCTACATCTACAACGACCGCATGCAGGTCGCCGCCGGTGTCGCGACCTGGGACGACTGCGCGCTGCACATCTACTCGACCGTCGTCAGCCGCGCCGCACCGGAGCGCGGCATCCTCGACGCCGGCTCTAAGACGCTGACGACGGATACCGGCGGCCTCGACGGCCACGGACTGATCCTGGAGCACCCGGAAGCGAAGATCGCGCGCTTCGCCGAGGAGCACGGCTTCCTCGATCTGTCGCGCAGCAATACCCGCCCCAATGTCGGCGACGTCGTGCGCATCATCCCCAACCACGTCTGCGTCGTCGTCAACATGATGGACGAGGTCGTCATGGTCCGCGGCGAGGAGATCCTGGGCACGCTGCCGGTCGCCGCCCGCGGCAAGCTGCGGTAGGGCGAAACTCTCTCGCAGCGTCATTCCGGGGCAGCCGCGCTAGCGGCTGAGCCCGGAATCCATACGCCCGATCGTGGTTATGGATTCCGGGCTCGCCCTCCGGGCGCCCCGGAATGACGACGGTGTGGCCGCCCGCTCGGCTATTCACTGCAACTGTTCCGCCAATCTTCCATGGAATCGTAGATGACGGCCTCGGGCCAGCGAGGATCAAGCTCGCGGCGCCGTGTCCACGTCAAATGGACTTGAGCCACGCAGCCTCCCCCGAGCGCTACAAGAACGTCGTCGCAGTCCTCGCGTCGGGCGGCGATCCTGAGGGACCGATTAGCCAGCGCATGATTGGGACCTACTTCGCGCGCAAGTTCTTCTTCGAACGCGGCGCGGAGCTGATCGTCCGTCATCCAAGACCAGGGCTCGGGAAGCTGGTCAGACATTGCCTGCCATTCCCCCCGCGCGCCACTTCAACACGCCCTTCCCCGCGGCGACCCCGGTCGCAAACGACGCCTGCAGCAGGTAGCCGCCCGTCGGGGCTTCCCAGTCGAGCATTTCGCCGGCGGCGAACACGCCGGGCAGGCGTTTGAGCATGAAGTCGGCGTCGAGTTCGTCACGCGCGATGCCGCCGGCGCTGGAGATCGCGCGCGCCAGTCCGGCGGTGCCCGTCAGCTTGATCGGCACGGCGTTGATCAGTGCAGCGAGACGGTCCGGCAACAGCGATGACAGCGACAGGCCTTGCGCTTTTGCCGCCTCCTGCAGCAGGCCGATCGCGACGGGGGACAGTTGCAGCGCCTTGCGCAGGACATTCGAGAACGACTGCTTGCCGCGGGGCGCTGACGGCCGCTTGACCAGATCGGCGGTCGCAAGATCGGGTCGCAGCGCGACGTCAAGAATGGCCGCGCCTTCCAGAGCGATTGCCTCGCGCAACTCGGCGGACAGCGCATAGACCGCGCCGCCTTCAATGCCGTCGCGCGTGACGATAGCCTCGCCGCGGACGCTGCGATCAGCAAACGACAGCGCGATGCCTTTGAGCGGCTGGCCTTCGAAGCGGCCGCGGAAGATGTCCGACCAGGCGACAGTGAAGCCGCAATTGGCCGGCCGCAGCGGCGCAATCGCGACACCCTTCGCGGCGAGAAGCGATGCCCAGCCCCCGTCGGAGCCGAGCCGCGGCCAGCTGGCGCCGCCGAGCGCGAGCATTGTCGCGTCAGCGGCGACGACGCGCGGTCCTGCCGGTGTCTCGAACGTCAGCTTCCCCTTGCCGTCCCAGCCGGTCCAGCGATGCCTCAGCTCGAAGCGCACGCCTTGCGTCACGAGCCGGCGCAGCCACGCCCGCAGCAGCGGCGACGCCTTCATCGCAGTCGGAAACACCCGGCCCGACGAGCCGACGAAGGTCGGCTCGCCCAGCGCCTCGCACCAGTCGCGTAGCCGCTGCGGCGGGAACGCGCGGATGGCCGGCTCAAGCCAGGCCGCCGCATCGCGATAGCGCGACAGGAAGGCAGGCAGCTCTTCGCTATGCGTGAGATTGAGGCCGCCGCGCCCTGCCATCAGAAACTTGCGCGCGACCGACGGCATCGCATCGTAGACGGTGACGGCGGCACCGCCCTCAGCCAACACCTCGGCCGCCATCAGCCCGGCCGGCCCGGCTCCGATGACGGCAACTTGCTTGGATAAGGTCATGACTGGAGTTTAGGGCCATGGCGTCACCACACAACAGGTCGTCATGCCCGGGCTTGACCCGGCCATGACGGCGGAGGGTGCGATGAGTATGGTGCCTTACAGCTTGATCCCCAGCCGCGCTGCGGCCTGACCGACGTATTTCTGGGTCTGCTCGAACGCACCCTGCAGCGCCCGCGCCTTCGACATGTCGCTGATCTCGGCAAAATGCGCGGCGATCGCGTCCGGCGTCCACTCCTCCGGCGGCAGGTTGATGCCCTCGCTCTCCAGGATCTTGATCACCGCGAAGGAGCCGGCGCCGGCGCCCATGATGGTGCGGGTCGGCGCGTCTTCACTCAGCAGATACTCCACCGCTGGCGTGATCGATTCCGGCTTCATCAGCTGCAGCGCCTGCGGCGGCAGCAGCTCCTCGGTCATGCGGGTCGCAGCCGTCGGCGAGATGATGTTGACGCGGATGTTGGTCTTGCGGCCCTCCTCCGCCAGTACGTTCATCAGGCCAACCATGCCGGTCTTGGCCGCGCCGTAGTTGGCCTGGCCGAAATTACCGAACAGGCCGGACGACGACGTCGTCAGCACGATGCGGCCGTAGTTGCGCTCGCGCATGCCGTTCCACACCGCCTTGCAGCAGTAGAAGCTGCCGACCAGATGCACGTCGAGCACCTTGGCGAAATCCGCCACCTCCATCTTGGCGAACGACTTGTCTCTGAGGATGCCGGCATTGGCGCACATGATGTCGACGCTGCCCCACTCCTTGGTGGCGCGCTCGACCATCGCGGTGACCTGCTCGAAATTCGAGACGTCGGCACCGTCGGCGATCGCGGTGCCGCCGGCTTTGCGGATCTCCTCGACCACCGTCTCCGCCGCGGTCATCGAGCCGCCGGTGCCGTCGCGCGCGCCGCCGAAATCATTGACCACGACCTTGGCGCCGCGGCTCGCCAGCCCCAGCGCATGCGCGCGCCCCAAACCATTGCCTGCGCCGGTGACGATGGCGACGCGTCCGTCGAATCTGATTGCCATGTGTCGTTCCTATTTGTCGCTCGTCATGCCCGGGCTCGACCCGGGCATCCATCCACTTCGAAAGACTCTCGGACTTGATGGATCGCCGGGTCAAGCCCGACGATGACGAAGGGTGGGTTGTGACGAGGTGAGTTAGCTCAGATAGATGAGTCCGATCCAGTCGGCGACCAGCGCGGGCTTGTCCTCGCCCTCGATCTCGACCGTGACGTTGGTGCGCGACTGCAGCTCCTTCGGCTTGCGCAGAGTGGCTTCGGCAAGGACGAAGCGGCCGCGCACGCGTTTTCCCGATCTCACCGGCGAGATGAAGCGCAGCTTGTCGAAGCCGTAGTTCACGCCCATCGCCGTACCCTCGATCGCCGGCATGACCTCATAGGACATGACCGACAGCAGCGACATGGTCAGGAAGCCGTGCGCGATCGTGGTGCCGAACGGCGTCGCCTTGGCCTGCTCGGGGTCGACGTGAATGAACTGATGATCCTCGATCACGTCGGCATAGGTGTCGATGCGCTTCTGATCGAGCACGTGCCATGACGACACGCCGATCTCCCGGCCGACCATGGCCTGATAGGCTGCAAGCGAAATCGGCGGCTTCTTCCAGATCTTGTTCATGCGTTCCTACACCTCGTGCCCGGATGGCCTCGTTTTCAACTCCGGGAAATCCTCTTCCTTGAATTCCGTGCCGCGCAGATGGTCCGTGCGGTTGTCCTCGTGCTCAAGCCGGCGCAGCTGCACCCTGCGGATTTTTCCGGAGATCGTCTTCGGCAGCTCGCTCACGAGCTCCAGCCGGCGGATGCGCTTGAATGGCGCCAGGCGCGCCTGCAAATGGGTGAAGATCGACAGCGCCGTGGCGCGCGAGCGCTCCGCGCCCGCCGTCAACAACACATAGGCTTTCGGTATCGCAAGACGGATGGGATCCGGAGACGGCACAACGGCAGCCTCGGCGACGGCCTCATGCTCCAGCAGCACGCTTTCCAGTTCGAACGGCGAGATGCGGTAGTCGGACGATTTGAATACGTCGTCGGAGCGGCCGACGAAGGTGAGATAGCCGTCATCGTCCTGGAACACGACGTCGCCGGTGCGGTAGCGCATGCCATCGGCGCCGGACAGCTTACCGTCGTCGCCCTGATAGCCCTGCATCAGACCGGCCGGACGCTCGCCGGTGAGCGCCAGCGTGATCTCGCCTTCGCCGGCGAGATTGCCGTCGATGTCGGCGACCTCGACGCGATAGCCTGGCAGCGGCCGCCCCATCGAGCCGATCTTCAGTTTCTGGCCCGGCGAGTTGCCAACGATCGCCGCGGTTTCGGTCTGGCCATAGCCGTCGCGAATCGTCAGCCCCCAGGCGGCCCGCACCTGATCGATCACCTCCGGATTGAGGGGCTCGCCGGCGCCGCAGGCCTCGCGCAGCGAGACCTGGAAGTCGGCGAGATGCTCCTGGATGAACAGCCGCCACACCGTGGGCGGCGCGCACAGCGTCGTGACGCCGCAGCGCTTGATGATCGCGAGCAGCCCCTTGGCGTCGAAGCGCGGCTGATTGACCACGAATACCGTGGCGCCGGCATTCCAGGGCGAGAAGAAGCAGCTCCAGGCATGCTTGGCCCAGCCCGGCGAGGAGATGTTGAGGTGCACGTCGCCCGGCTGCAGGCCGAGCCAGTACATGGTCGAGAGATGGCCGACCGGATAACTGCGATGGCTGTGCCGCACCAGCTTCGGCTTGGCCGTGGTGCCGGAGGTGAAATACAGCAGCATCGGATCATCCGGCTGCGTCGGCCCATCCGGCGTGAACGCCTCGGCCGCGTCGGCCGCCTGCTCGAACGGCAGCCAGCCGGCAGGTGCCGCCGGCGCGCCGACGACGATGCGGACGAGATCATCGACGCCCAGATCGGCGAACTTCGCAACCTGATCCTGCGCCGCGACCACGGCCTTTGCGCGGCCGCGCTCCAGACGATCGCGCAACTCGTCGGTGGTCAGCAGCGTCGTCGCGGGGATCACGACGACGCCGAGCTTCATCGCCGCCAACATCGTCTCCCACAGCGGCACGACGTTGCCGAGCAGCAGCAGCAGATGGTCGCCGCGCTTCAAGCCCTGCGCGCGCAGGAAATTCGCGACCTGGTTGGAGCGGCGCGACAACGCCGCAAACGACAGCTTGGTCTGGCGGTCCTGCGCGGCGTCGAAGATCCAAAGCGCGGTGCGGTCGCGGCTCTCCGGATCGGACGCGAGTTCGGCATCGAACCAGTCGAGCGCCCAGTTGAACGGGACGGCATCGGGCCAGCGGAAACCCTTCACGGCCGCATCGTAGTCGGTACGATGCGCCAGCAGAAACGCGCGTGCGTCCTTGAATGTCGTCATCAGGTGGTCCCGGCGAGCTTGCGAACGTGCTGAATGATCCCGGAAAAATCGACGCCGCCATGGCCGCCGGCCTCGAACGCCTTGTAGATCTCCTGCGCGTGCTGGCCAAGCGGGGTCGCCGCGCCGGCGGCCTTGGCGGCGTCCTGCGACAGCGTGAGGTCCTTCAGCATCAGCGCGGTCGCAAAGCCGGGCTTGTAGTCGTTGTTGGCCGGCGAGGCCGGCACCGGGCCTGGCACCGGGCAATAGGATGTCAGTGACCAGCACTGCCCCGACGAGGTCGAGGCGACGTCGAACAGCGCCTGATGCGACAGGCCGAGCTTTTCACCCAGCGCAAACGCCTCGCTGACCGCGATCATCGAAATGCCGAGGATCATGTTGTTGCAGATCTTGGCCGCCTGCCCCGCGCCGGCGCCGCCGCAATGGACGATCTTCTTGCCCATCTTCTCAAGGATCGGCTTGGCCGCAGCGAACGCGCTCTCCTCGCCGCCGCACATGAAGGTGAGCGTTGCGGCCTTGGCGCCGCCGGTGCCACCGGACACCGGCGCGTCCACGGCGGCGATGCCGTGCTTCGCGGCCAGCGCATGCGCGGCGCGCGCGCTCTCGACGTCGATGGTCGAGGAATCGATGATCAGCGCGCCCTTCAACATCGCCGGCACGACCTCGTTCCAGACTGCCTGCACATGCCTGCCGGCCGGCAGCATGGTGACGACGGCATCGGCGCTTTTGGCCGCGGCGATGGCGCTGTCGGCGATTTCGGCGCCATCGGCCTTGGCCTGGGCGCGCGAGGCCTCGACCAGATCGAACGCGACCACCTTGTGGCCGGCCTTGACCAGGTTGGCGGCCATTGGTCCACCCATGTTGCCGAGGCCGATGAATGCGATCGTTGCCATGGTTCGTTCTCTCCCCTCGACCTGATTGTTATCTGCTCTGCGGAAAGGTCAGCTCGTCGGCGCCAATCTCGGCAAGATATGGCGCCAGCATGTCCGGTGTCACCTGATCGACATCAGGCGGCGTCCATCTGGGATTGCGGTCCTTGTCGATGATCGCCGCACGCACGCCCTCGCGGAAATCATCGCTGCGGAACACTTCGAGCGCCGCACGATACTCGCGCACCAGGCATTCCTCCAGGGACGCCGCACCGCGTGCCAGTCGCAGCAGCTCGAGCGTCACGACCATGCCGCGCGGCGACTTCTCCTGCAGCGTCTTCAGCGTCGCCAACGCGAGCTCCGAGCCGTCCGCTTTCAGCGCGGCAAAGATGTCGTGCATGCTGTCATGGGCAAACCAGGCGTCGATCTTGGCCTGCTGCGCCGCCACCGGGCCGGACGTCTCCGACGTCGCGAAGCCTGCGATCAGCCGGTCGATCTCGATCGACAGCGTCCCCGGCCTGACTTTGGTCAGGACATCGCGCAGCGCCGGCCATTTCTCGGTCGGCACCACAGCATCGGCAAAGCGCGCATGGATCGCGTCGGGCCCGTTCATGGTCTGCCCGGTCAGGCCGAAATAAGCGCCGAGTTCGCCGGGCGCGCGCGACAAGAGCCAGGTGCCGCCGACGTCGGGAAAGAAGCCGAGACCGACTTCGGGCATTGCGAGCTTGGTCTTCTCGGTCACGATGCGGTGGCGGCCATGCGCCGACAGCCCGACGCCGCCGCCCATCACCAGCCCGTCCATGTAGGCGACATAGGGTTTTGGAAACGCCGCGATGCGCGCGTTCATGATGTATTCCTGGCGCCAGAACACCTTGCCGAGATCGCCATTCGTCTTCGAGCTCTCATAGAGCCCGCGGATGTCGCCACCCGCGCAAAGTCCACGCTCGCCCGCGCCTTCGAGCACGACAATTGCGACGGCCGGATCGCCCTCGAACCGATCCAGCGCGGCGTCGATGCCCATCGACATCTCCAGCGTCATCGCGTTGATCGCCTTCGGCCGGTTCAGCCGGATGATGCCGGCCGAGCCTTCGCGGCGGACGATCAGGTCGCCCTCGATAGCCTCGCTCATCGCGCCGCCTCGATCAGCTTGCGCGACACGATGAGGCGCATGATCTCGTTGGTGCCTTCGAGGATCTGGTGCACGCGCAGGTCACGCACGATCTTCTCGATGCCGTATTCGCTCAAATAGCCGTAGCCGCCATGCAGCTGCAGCGCCTGATTGGCGACCTCGAAGCCGACATCGGTCCCGAAGCGCTTGGCCATAGCGCACAACATGGTCGCGTCAGCATCCTTGCGGTCGAGCGCAGCCGCCGCGCGCCAGACGAAGGTGCGCGCCGCCTCCAGCTCGATCGCCATGTCGGCGATGCGAAACTGCAGCGCCTGGAATTCGTCGAGCCGCTTGCCGAACGCCTTGCGCTCTTTCGTATAGGCCAGCGTCTTGTCGAGCGCCGCCTGCGCGCCGCCGAGCGAGCACGCGGCAATGTTGAGGCGGCCGCCGTCGAGCCCGGCCATGGCGATCTTGAAGCCGATGCCCTCCTCGCCGAGCCGGTTGGCCACCGGCACGCGCGCATTCTCGAAGATCACGGCCCGGGTCGGCTGCGCGTTCCAGCCCATCTTGCGCTCATTGGCGCCGAACGACACGCCGGGGGTATTGGCATCGATCACCAGGGTCGAGATGCCGCCGGGACCGTCGGCTCCCGTGCGCACCATCGCAACGAGGATATCCGTGGCGCCCGCGCCGGAGATGAACTGCTTCTGGCCGTTGAGCACGTAGTCGTCACCGTCGCGCACCGCGCGCGTGCGCAGCGCCGCCGCATCGGAGCCCGCGCCCGGCTCGGTGAGGCAATAGCTCGCGATCAGGTCCATGGCGCAGAGCTTCGGCAGGTAAGCCTGGCGCTGGGCCTCGGTACCGAAGGTGTCGATCATCCACGAGGCCATGTTGTGGATCGAGATGAAGGCCGACACCGTGGGGCAGCCCGTCGCCAGCGCCTCGAAGATCAGCGCCGCATCGAGCCGGCTGAGACCCGAGCCGCCGACATCGTCGCGGATGTAGATGCCGCCCATGCCGAGGCTTGCGGCCTCTCGCATCACATCGACGGGAAAATGCTTCTCCTCGTCCCAGCGCAGCGCATGCGGCGCGATCTTCTCCGCCGCGAAGGCGCGCGCCATGTCGCGCACCGCGATCTGATCCTCGTCGAGAGCGAACTGCATCCGTTCTCCGCGTTTCCTGGTCTTGTTTGTTGGCCGTGGCGCCTCTTCACACTCCGTCATTGCGAGCGAAGTGAAGCAATCCAGAGTCCTTCCGCGGAGGCAGCCTGGGTTGCTTCGCCGCTTCGCTCCTCGCGATGACGGAGTGGGAGCCCTAGCGGGCTCCCACTGTTGTCAGTTCATCTCATCACTTCATCAGCGGGATCGAGAATTCCGCGCCTTCCTTGACGCCGGACGGCCAGCGCGAGGTAACCGTCTTGGTCTTGGTGTAGAAGCGGATCGAATCCGGGCCGTGCTGGTTGAGATCGCCGAAGCCGGACTTCTTCCAGCCGCCGAAGGTGTAGTAGGCGATCGGCACCGGGATCGGCACGTTGATGCCGACCATGCCGACATTGACCTTGGCCGCGAAGTCGCGCGCGGCGTCGCCGTCGCGGGTGAAGATCGCGACACCGTTGCCGTAATCATGCTCCGACGGCAGCGCCAGCGCCTCAGCATAGTCCTTGGCACGAACGACCGACAGCACCGGCCCGAAGATCTCCTCCTTGTAGATCCGCATGTCCTTGGTGACGTTGTCGAACAGACAGCCTCCCATGTAGAAGCCGTTCTCGTAGCCCTGCATCTTGAAGCCGCGGCCGTCGACGGCGAGCGTCGCCCCCTCCTTGATGCCGATGTCGACGTAGTTCTTCACGCGCTCGACCGCCTCGCGGGTGACCAGCGGGCCGAAATCGGCCGATGGGTCGACTGACGTGCCGATCTTGAGGCTTTCCACGCGCGGGATCAGCTTCTCCATCAGCCGGTCGGCCGTGGTCTTGCCGACGGGCACCGCAACCGACACCGCCATGCAGCGCTCGCCGGCCGAGCCGTAGCCGGCGCCGATCAGCGCATCGACGGCCTGGTCGAGATCGGCGTCGGGCATCACGATGGCGTGGTTCTTGGCGCCGCCGAAACACTGGCAGCGCTTGCCGTGGGCGGCGGCGCGCTCATAAATGTACTGCGCGATCGGCGACGAGCCGACGAAGCCGATCGCCATGATGTCCGGATCCTCGAGGATGGCGTCGACCGCCTCCTTGTCGCCGTTGACGACGTTGAGGATGCCCGGCGGCAGACCGGCCTCGATCATCAGCTCGGCGAGCTTCATCGGCACGCCCGGATCGCGCTCCGACGGCTTCAGGATGAAGGCATTGCCGCAGGCGATGGCGGGAGCGAACTTCCACATCGGAATCATCGCCGGGAAATTGAACGGCGTGATGCCGGCAACGACACCGAGCGGCTGGCGCATCGAATAGATGTCGATGCCCGGACCGGCACCTTCGGTGTACTCGCCCTTCATCAAATGCGGAATGCCGCAGGCGAACTCAACCACCTCGAGGCCGCGCTGGATGTCGCCCCTGGCATCTGGAACGGTCTTGCCGTGCTCGCGGGCCAGCAGCTCGGCGAGCTGGTCGTAATCGCGCTGCGCGAGCTCCAGAAACTTCATCATGACGCGCGCGCGGCGCTGCGGATTGGTGGCGGCCCAGGCCGGCTGCGCCGCCTTGGCGTTCTCGACCGCGGCCCGGAGCTCGGCGCGGGACGCCAGCGCGACCTTGGCCTGAACGTCGCCGGTCATGGGCTCGAAGACATCGGCCGTCCGTCCAGACGTGCCCTTGACCTCTTTGCCGCCAATAAAATGACCGATCGAACGCATGGGGTATCCTCCGCAGGGGTAAGCAGTGCCGAATTGGCCGGCATCTTGCAGTCTTTGCGACGTTTGGGAAGGGTCTAAGCGCTGATCGGCGCTGCGAAAATGCCGCCCCTTCGCTCGGTCGGCACGATCACTGCAGACCCCGCGGCGTGCAGCGTGCCGCGTCCCGCATCCGAGCCGCGCGACGGATTAGCGCTTCGCGGCTACCGCCTTCTTCACGGGCCTTTTTGCGGGTGCCCGCACAGGTGCCCTGCCCGCCGGCCCACCTCCGCTGGCGACGGCCAGCGCCACCTCGCGCCCGGAGTTCAGGATATCGTCTGACAATTCGCCGCTGCCCATGAGTCGCGCCATCACGAGCGTCCCCGCCAGCGTCGCGAGCATCGCCGAAGCCCGCTTTCGCGCAGTCTTGGCCGGTACGTCGACGATGTACTCGGCGAACAGGTCGATCAACTCTTCCAGCTTCGCAGCAAAGGCCTTGCGGGTCTTGGCGCTCTCGCGGGCGATTTCCGCTCCGAGCGCAGGAACCGCGCAGCCGTGACCGACATCGTCGCGATGGCCGGCGGACAGATAGCCGTCGACGATGGCCGAGAGCCGCTTCTGCGGCGGCAACTGGTCCAGCAGCTTGCGCCAATGCTCCATCGAACGATCGATCGCATAACCGAACGCCTCCACGACCAACGCCTCGCGCGAATCGAAATGCGCGTAGAAGCCGCCGTGAGTCAGTCCGGCCTCCTTCATCAGGTCTGCAACCCCGACACCATGAGCGCCACGCTCGCGCAGCCGCACCGATGCCTTGCGCACGATCCGCGCGTGGGTTTCCGCCTTGTGTTCCGGAGAGTAACGCATTGCCGTCCCATTGAATGTCTGCGGTCATACTATAACAGCTCTGCGTCCTGCTCGCTGCAGCTATTTGATGAATTCGAGTTGATCTAAATCAACTTCGCTGGCCTGATTTATTCCCGGCACACCCCTGTTGCCCAGGAACCCGACGAGGACGACCATGGACATGCTCAATTCCCACTGCGGCGTGAGTCGTGACGGCCAAGGCGTCGTCCGGCTGACGATCTGCAATGCAGGCGCGCTCAACATTCTCGGTTCGGCGGCGATTCTCGACGTGGAAGCCGGGCTGCGATCGCTCGCCTCCGACGCCGCCATTCGCGTTCTCGTTTTGGCCGGCGAAAGCGGGAAGAGCATGATCGGCGGCGCCGACATCAAGGAGATGGCAACGCTGGACCAGGCTTCAGCGGAAACCTTCATCTCGCGACTTGCCGGGCTCTGCGAAGCGGTGCGACATTTTCCTGCCCCCGTGATTGCGCGGATGCCGGGGTGGTGTCTGGGTGGCGGATTGGAGGTCGCAGCGGCCTGCGATATCCGTGTCGCGGGACACGACGCCAAGTTCGGCATGCCCGAGGTGCGTGTCGGCATTCCCTCGGTCATTCATGCCGCGCTGCTGCCACGTCTCATCGGCTGGGGCCGCACGCGCTGGCTGCTGATGACCGCCGAGACGATCGACGCGCCGACCGCTCTCGCCTGGGGCCTCGTCGATGCCGTCGCCGCCGAGGGAGAACTCGACATCGCGGTCGAGAAGGCCGTGGCATCCCTGCTCGCCTGCGGTCCCGAAGCGCTGCGGACGCAGAAGGCTCTGCTGCGGCAATGGGAGGAGCTGCCGCTGAAGGAGTCCATCGAGATATCGATCGGCGCCTTCGGACGGTCGTTCCTCACCGACGAGCCGAAACGGCTGATGCAACATTTCATCGACCGCAAGCGATAGCAAGTTTCTCCAAGTCTCGCCTCGCAGATCCCGGCAGCCTCGCGCCAGCTTCACGACGGTTCAGCAGGGACCGTCGGGGTTTCCTCTTGCGAGAGATTATTATATGATGATTATCATATTTCATCAGAAAGCCTTGTCATGGCCTCGTCCGATTCCGTCGTGATCCTGTCCGCCGCCCGCACGCCGTTGGGCCGTTTCATGGGCGAATTGTCGCCGCTGAGTGCGAACAAGCTCGGCGCGCACGTGATCGGATCCGCGCTCGAACGCGCCACCGTTTCGCCCGATGCGGTCCAGGGGGTGTTCATGGGCAACGTGCTGTCGGCCGGCCAGGGCCAGGCTCCGGCACGGCAGGCCGCGCGCGGTTCCGGCCTGCCGGACGCCACCGGCGCCACCACCATCAACAAGGTCTGCGGCTCCGGAATGAAGGCCACGATGCTGGCGCACGACATCATTCGGGCGGGCTCCGCCGAGATCGTCGTGTCGGGCGGCATGGAGAGCATGAGCAATGCGCCATATCTGCTGACCAAGGCGCGCGGCGGCTATCGTGCTGGCCACGATCGGATCCTCGATCACATGATGCTGGATGGCCTGGAGGACGCTTATGAGACCGGACGCTCGATGGGCGATTTCGGCGAGGCCACGGCCGAGGCCTATCAGTTCACCCGCGCCGACCAGGATGCCTACGCCATCGAGACGCTGACGCGTGCGCGCAAGGCGGTCGAAGGCGGGGCGTTCAAGGCCGAGATCGCCCCGATCACGATCGTCGAGAAATCCGGCCCGCGCCTGGTCGCCAACGACGAGCATCCGCTCAAGGTCGATCCGGTGAAGATCCCGGCGCTGAAGCCGGCGTTCCGCAAGGACGGCACGATCACGCCCGCAGCGTCCTCCGCGAACGCGGATGGTGCCGCGGCGCTCGTGCTCGCCGCGCGGTCGCGTGCCGATTGCGACGGGCTGCCTGTCATCGCGGAGATCAAGGGCCACGCCACCCACAGCCAGGAGCCGCAATGGTTCACGACGGCGCCGATTCCGGCGATCAGGAAACTGCTCGACAAGGTCGGCTGGCGCGTCGAGGATGTCGACCTGTTCGAGATCAACGAGGCCTTCGCCGTCGTTGCCATGGCCGCGCAGCGCGACCTTGGCATCCCGCGTGACCGGCTGAACGTCAACGGCGGCGCCTGTGCGCTCGGCCACCCGATCGGCGCCACCGGCGCGCGGCTGATCGTGACGCTGCTGCATGCGATGGACGCGCGCGGGCTGAAGCGCGGCGTGGCCGCACTGTGCATCGGCGGCGGCGAGGCGACTGCGATCGCCGTGGAGCGACCCTGATGTCCTGAAACGAGGGAACTTAGCCATTTATGTCATTTGGGCGCCCTGGCAGAATGGGCGCGCAACCCCATTGTACTGAGAGCCTCATGATCTCGAACCAACTTGCAGCGATCCTTGGACGGCGCAACATCCATTACGGCTGGGTGATGGTCGCCGTGACGTTCTTCACGGCCCTGGTGTCCGCCGGCACGGTGGGCGCACCCGGCGTGTTCATCGTGCCACTCCAGCAGGAATTCGGCTGGAGCACCGCGGAGATCTCCTCGGCGCTCTCCATCCGCTTCGTGCTGTTCGGGCTGATGGCGCCGTTCGCCGCCGCCCTGCTCAACCGCTACGGCCTGCGCAACATCACGCTGCTGGCCCAGTTGATCGTGGTGTCGGCGCTGCTGGCGTCGCTCGCGATGACACAGGTGTGGCACCTCGTGCTGCTGTGGGGCGTCGTGATCGGCATCGGCACCGGCATGACCGCCTTGGTGCTGGGCGCGACCATCGCCACGCGCTGGTTCGTCGCGCGGCGCGGCCTCGTCGTCGGCATTCTCACGGCCAGCGTCGCCACCGGACAGCTGGTGTTCCTGCCGCTGCTCGCCAGCCTCACCGAGCGGCTCGGCTGGCGCGTCGCGCTCGGGCTGATCTGCATCATGCTCGGCGTTTCCGCCACCGCCGTGCTGCTGCTGATGCGCGATCGCCCGAGTGATCTCGGCCTCCGACCCTATGGCGACAACGACACCGACCCGATCGCCGCCCCCTCGCCCGTCACCACGCCGATCCTCGCCGCCGCCCTCGGCACCCTCCGCGACGCCTCGCGGGCGCCGGTGTTCTGGATGCTGTTTGCGACGTTCTTCATTTGCGGCGCCTCGACCAACGGCCTTGTCCAGGTGCATCTCATCCCGATGTGCCTCGACTTCGGAATTCCTCAGGTGGAGGCGGCGAGCCTGCTCGCCGCGATGGGCATGTTCGATTTCGTCGGCACGATCGTCTCGGGCTGGCTGTCGGACCGGTACGACAATCGCTGGCTGTTGTTCTGGTACTACGGCCTGCGTGGTCTCTCGCTGCTGTTCCTTCCGTTCACCGACTTCTCGTTCTATGGCCTGTCGCTGTTCGCGATGTTCTATGGCCTCGACTGGATCGCCACCGTGCCGCCGACGGTGCGGCTGACGGCGCAGCGGTTTGGGCCCGAGCGGGCCAACCTGGTGTTTGGCTGGGTGTTCGCCGGACATCAGCTCGGCGCCGGCACCGCCGCGTTCGGCGCCGGCCTGTCGCGCACGCTGCTCCAGAGCTACCTGCCGGCGTTCTTCACCGCCGGCGCGCTCTGCATCGTCGCGGCGCTTCTGGCGCTGGCGATCGCGCGGCAGGCGAAGCCCGCCGCGGCGTAAGCTCACGGCCGCGTCGTCATCGCCGTGGGCGGCCCGGGCGTGCGCAGCGGCTCGGCGAGGCGGGCGAACTCGCACAGCAGCGCGCGCGTCTTGCGGGGATCGATAATCTCCTCGACCCAGAACTTCTCGGCCGAGCGGAACGGCGAGCGCAGCTTGGTCAGCCGCTCCTCGATCTCCTTGAGCTTGGCCTTCGGATCCGGCGCGGCGTCGATCTCGGCGCGATACGCCGCCTCGATGCCGCCCTCGAGCGGCAGCGAGCCCCAATGGGCCGACGGCCAGGCATAGCGGATGGAGAATCGATCGGCCGGCTGATGAACGACGCCAGCGACGCCGAAATTATTGCGCACGATCACCGTGCACCACGGCACCGTCGACTGGTTGACGGCGGCCATCGCGCGCACGCCGTGGCGGATGGTCGCGGCCTTCTCCGCCTCGAGGCCGACCATGAAGCCGGGGCAATCCATCAGGTAGACGATCGGCAGATGGAAGGTCTCGGCGAAGTCGACCCAGCGGATCACCTTCTGGCAGGCGTCCGCCGTCCATGAGCCTCCGAAGTGATAGGGATCGCTCGCCAGAACCATCACCGCGCGGCCCTCGAGCCGCGCGAGGCCGATGATGATCGGACGGCCATAGTTCTGCGCCACCTCGAAGAACGAGCCGTTGTCGACGACGGACTCGATGATCGGCCGCATCTTGTAGACGCGCCGGCGATCCCGCGGCACCGCGCTGATGAGCTGCTCGTCGACGCGCTGCGGATCGTCGGTGCAAGGCAAGGTCGGCGGCAGCTCGTAGACCGACGACGGCAGATAGGACAGGAAGCGCCGCGCGCAGGCGAACGCCTCCGCCTCGGTGTCCACAGCATGATCGACGCCGCCGGCCTTGGTCTGGATGTCGGCGCCACCGAGCTCCATCTTGCCGAGGTCCTGGCCCAGGCGCTTCACGACCGGCGGCCCGGCGACGAACATCGCCGACTGCTTGGTCATCACCGAGTAGTGGCTCGCCGCGAGCCGCGCTGCGCCAAGCCCCGCGACCGAGCCGAGGCCGAGCGCGACCACCGGGACCAGCGACATGTTCTCGGTCGTGTAGCGGTACCAGCGATTGCCGCCGATGCCGCCGGGCAGATTGGCCGCGCCTTTGGTCTCGATCGTCTTGACCGAACCGCCGCCGCCGGAGCCCTCGATGATACGGATGATGGGCAGACGGAAGTCGTGCGCCATCTCCTCCGCCATCAACGGCTTGGCGGCGATTGAGGCATCGGCCGAGCCGCCACGCACGGTGAAATCGTCGCCGACCACGACCACGGTGCGGCCGTCGACGCGGGCGCGCCCGAACACGCAATTGGCGGGCGTGACGTGCTTGAGCTCGCCCTGCTCGTCATACTCGCCGAGGCCGGCGACCGCGCCGATCTCGTGAAAGCTGCCGGGATCGACGACGCCGTCGATGCGCTCGCGAACGGTGAGACGGCCCTGGTCGTGCTGACGCTTGACCTTGTCAGGCCCGCCCATCTCCCGCGCGAAGGCCTCGCGCCGGGCCAGTTCCTCGAGCTCCGGCTGCCAACTCATTCGTTCCCCCTGCCCCGGTGATGGTCTTGTTCTTGTGGTTAGTCTTCGCGTTCACCTGGAGCGGTTTTCTGTCCATCCGGTTGTTGAAGACGTCGGCTTCCGCGCCCTGCAGCAGCGCGGCGATGCTGCGGCCGAGCTCGCGCATCGGCTGGGCGACCTCGTCATGCAGCCGCTGCTCGTCGTACATCGCCGACAACAGCCCGATCGTGAGCACGACATAGGTCTGGTATTGCGGCGACCACAGCGGCAGCGCGACGCCATTGATGTGCGGACTCCACAGGCCGCAGGCCACGACGTAGCCATGCTCCTTGAGAAACTGTCTGTTGTGCTCGAGGCGTGGCCGCAGCAGCTTGGCCGCGTCAGGCATCTCGCGCTCCATCTCGGCCAGCAAGGCGTCGCCGACCTCCGGCTCGAGCGCGGCGACATAGGCATGACCGGCCGCGGTCGAGGCCATCGAGATGCGGCTGCCGGTGGTCTCATGCAGTCCGAGCGCATTCGCGGCGCGGCCGAACTCCAGATAGACGAGGTGGAAGCGATCGGGAATCACGAAGCCGACGGTGCCGGGCAACTGCTCCGCGACGTCCTGCAGCCGCTGCCGGATCAGATTGCGCAGCTGCAAGCCTCTGGTCATCGACGTGCTCATCGCCACGGCACTCGGGCCGATGCGGTATTTCTGATCGCGCGGCAGGTAGACCAGCTGGCCCATGCGCGTCAGCGTGTGCGTCAGCCGCGACACCGTCGACCGCGGCAGGCCGCAGCGGTTGGAGATTTCGAGATTGCCGAGCCGCGCCTCGTGCCCCTCGAAACAGCGAAGCACGTCGAACGCCCGCGACACCACCTGAATGACCTCGCCCTCGCCGGCGAGATCTCCGGGCAGCATGCTGCCCCTGCTCAATCGCTCAGACCGTCGTCCCATGCGTTTCCCACCAATTCCGTCATGCGGAATGATATTCCGCTTGTTGAACAAGCTAGCCCAGCCGTTTTGCCGTCACAACAGCAGACCGTCTCCAAAACCCGCCATTCTTCAGCGTGTTGGCACAAGACTCGGCATCCTCAGGCAATCGGCTGCAGGATGCGGGAGGGACGATCGTCGCCGGTTCCAACGCGCGGTACCGCAGCGGCGGCTTTCGATGGGCATCGCCTCTCGCGCATGGCAACACGGGACGGTCATCGCGCCCGCAAACCCGCTCAATCGGTGAGCAGCGGCAACATTTGACCAGCGTTGCGACAAGTGTGGGCTGGCTGCGCCGTCGCGGCTGCGACATAACCGGCGCGAGACCTTGTTCCCGCCGAGCTTGCCATGACCACCCACCCGAGGCCGATCCGACATCCGCAGCATTGGGCGACGGCCGCGATGCCGCCGCTGCAGCGCTTCCTGTCGGCCTGCCATGCCGACTTCTGGCCCGATCATGACGGCACCGTTGCGAACTACATCCCCGAGCTCGGCAAGGCCGACCCGGCGCATTTCGGCATCGGCCTCGCCACATTGGACGGCCACGTCTACGAGGTCGGCGACAGCCGCGTGCCGTTCACGATCCAATCGATGTCGAAGCCGTTCGTGTTCGCGCTCGCGCTCGATACGCTCGGCTCCGACGAGGTCGAGCGCGTGATCGGCGTCGAGCCGTCCGGCGATCCCTTCAATTCCATCCGGCTCAATGCGGAGAACCACCCGTTCAATCCGATGGTCAATGCCGGCGCGATCGCGTGCAGCGGTCTGATCCGCAAGGCACGTCAGAATGACGCCTTCGAGACCATCCGCGACGCGCTCGGCCGCTTCGCCGGCCGCAAGCTCGATGTCGACGACGCGGTGTTCGCGTCGGAAGCCGCCACCGGCGATCGCAACCGCGCGATCGCCTATCTGCTGCGGACGTCGGAGGTCATCAGGGAGCCTGTCGATGACGTGCTCGCGGTCTACTTCCGGCAATGCGCCGTGCTCGTCACCGCGCGCGACTGCGCGATCATGGCGGCCACGCTCGCCAATCGCGGCATCAATCCCGTCACCGGCGAGCAGGTGGTGACGCCCTATGCGGTGTCGCGCACGCTGTCGGTGATGACCTCGTCGGGCATGTATGACTTCGCCGGCGAGTGGATCTACCGTGTCGGCATTCCTGCCAAGAGCGGCGTCGGCGGCGGCATCCTGGCGAGCCTGCCCGCGCGGCTCGGGCTCGGCAGCTATTCGCCCAGGCTCGACGGTCACGGCAACAGCGTGCGCGGCATCAAGGTCTGCGAGGCGCTGTCGGCGCATTACGGCCTGCACATGCTCAACCGTTCCGACGATGCGCGCACCACGATCATCGCCGACTACGACATCGGCGCCAGCCCGTCGCGGCGCAGCCGCCGCGCGCAGGAGCGCAACATCCTCGCCGCACATCCGGACGCGGTGCGCGTGCTCGAGCTGGTCGGTACGCTGTCGCTCTCCAACGTCGACTACGTCTCGCGCCAGCTTGCGGCGAGCACGCGACCGCAATTCGTCATCGTCGACCTCCATCGCGTCACCGCGATGACACAAGCAGGCGTGCGCCTGCTTTCCGAGCTGTTTCACGAGCTCGCCGACTTCGACGTGACCGTCGTGCTGTCGGGCATCCGCCGCAGCTCGCCGGAATGGCAGGAAATCGCGGCCCGCACCGGCGACATCAGGAACGTCCGCGACTTCTACCTGCTCGACGCCGCGATCGAATGGGCCGAGGACCAGATCGTCTATCGCTATGGCGGCGCCATCGATTTCCTCGAAACCACCGAGCTCGCCGAGCAGCCGCTGCTCGCGGGGCTCTCCGCGGACGAGCGCCATGAGCTCGCGGCACTGGCGATCATCCGGCACTATCGGCAGGGCGAACGCATCCTTGCGGCCGGCGATGCTGCGGCCTCGCTGTTCTTCCTGCGCTCCGGCGTCGTCCACGTCACCCTGCCCGACGGCATCCGGCTCGCGACGCTGACGGCAGGGCAATGCTTCGGCGAGATGGCACTGCTGGAGCCCGTGCGCTCCGCCGACGTCGTCGCGGATTTCTCCGCCACCGCTTTCGAGATCTCGCTGGTGGATTTCGAGCGTTTCCGCGTGCGCCATCCGAAAGCCGGCGAGCGCATCATGCGCAATCTGGCGCAACTGTTGGCGGAGCGCCTGACGGTCGCCAATGCGCGGCTCAACCTGCTCGCGGCAGACTGATTTCAGTGCGTCGAAGTCCGTCATCGACGTGTCGCACGCGGTCGAAGCAAACAAATACTCAAGGTTGCAATTCACAGTAACTAACAGCTTCCGGTCGATAATTCGCATCACTCGTATTTGTACGGGCTCGCCTAAACGTTACCGGGACTCGGTCGCAGGACAACCATAAGCGAGCCCAATTCACGCCGCATTACCCGACGATGTTCTGAACCGTCGATGAACGCCGAGTGGGGACTCGCGAAGCGAACGTCGAAGTGGGGTGTTCCGAGTAAAATTCCAGCCGACGTAGCGTGTGTATTTGCGCCACGGAGAGTCGTGTCCAGTGTCCAGGGAGGAAACGGCATGAAGGAAGCCACTAAGAGGGCAACGTCGGAGGCACTCGCGCATATGCTGGCGGTGACATCCATGATCGTCATCGCCAGCGTCCTGTTCTACGGGCGATGAAGGGCTGTCTGGAGGTTCTGCGTCGCAGTTTCTTCATCGCCCGTAGGTAGGAATGTGAGCTTGATTGCTCACGCGAACGACCGAGTTGAGTTGCGTTTGAGTTAGTAGGCGTAGCGTAACAGTATTGTGTCAATCGCGCGGCGATCCGGGTCGGGACGAATTTTTCATGCGTATCGTCCCGCCTCGGCCGCCCGCGGTCGACCTTTTCAGACGTCGTTCTGTTCCCCATCTTCATTTGACTTTCCCGAAGTACGGCACGATGCCGCCTGCGAAGGTGACGAAGCAGGCCATGACGAGATCGCCGATCGCAAGTTCGTGGTCGCCATGGGCCATGATGCGAAAGCCCTCACGCATATCCACCAGCACGATGTTGTAGGGCACATGCGCGCGCGTCTCCGGCGTCGCGGCACGACAGACCAATGATGCCGCATAGATGGTACCTTCGCCCGTCGCCGCGTGATCGGTGAGCGCAAGCGAGCCGCAGGCCGCGCAGAAGCCGCGGCGGAAATACTGCAGGTGGGCACAGCACGCACAGCGCTGAAAGCGAATCGCTGCACCCCCCCTGGTCCAGTCGGACGATTCGCTCATCGCACACGCTCCCAGAACATGCTGACATGCGACGACAGCACGCCGCCATCGCCGTGCAGCAGCGCCAGCGCTGCTTCGCGGACTTGGCGAGGTCCGGCGCGCCCCGTCATCTGCAGATGCGCTTCGCTCAGATGCGCCATGGCGCCGCCGACGCCGCAATGACCGTAGCTGAGCAGCCCGCCATGGGTGTTGAGCGGCACGGCGCCGTCGCGGCTGAAATGACCGGCCCTGACCCGCGCCGCCGCCTCGCCGCGGCCGGCGAGGCCGAGATCCTCGAGCAGCATGCAGAGCGTGATGGTGAAACTGTCATAGACGGCGGCGTAGTCGACGTCTTTGATGTCTACACCCGCTGCTGCCTTCGCCTTCGCGATCGCGATTTCGGCACCAAGCTCGCTCAAGGCCGGCGCCGCCGTGACGTGCTGATGCGTATGCGCCTGGGCACAGCCGCGCACGTGCACCGCAATCGCTCCGGTCGGCTCGCGGCTGACGACGATGGCGGCGCCGCCGTCGGACACCGGACAGCAGTCGAGCAGCTTGAGCGGCCGCGCCACCGGCTTCGATGCCATGACGTCCGCGATGGTGATCGGCTCATGGAATTGCGCGCCGGGATGATCGAGCGCATGCGCCCGCATCAGCACGGCGAACTCGGCGAGGTCATGCTCGGTGACGCCGTATTCGTGCATGTAGCGCGAGGCGACGAGGCCGTAATAGGCAGGGATGGTCGGCCCGAGCGGCAGCTCATAATCGGGATGGCCGACCTGGGCCAGCGCCTGGATCGACGCATCGCGGCTCTGCCCGGTCAGCCGGTTCTCTCCGGCGACCACGAGCATGTGCCTGACGACGCCGGCTTCGACCAGGTGATGCGCGAGCATCACCATCGCGAGCCCGGTGGCGCCGCCGACCTGCACCGCATGGGCGTAAGAGGGTGTGATGCCGAAGTGCTCGGCGAACACGGTTGCGAGCATGATGTGCGGCGACACCGTGGAATAGCCGCACAGGATGCCGTCGATGTCGCGCCGCGTCAGCCCGGCATCATCCAGCGCAAGCTGCGCCGCCATGCTCATCAGGTCGAGCGACGAGCGGCCGTCATGCCTGCCGAACGAGGTAAGCCCGGTGCCGGTGATGTAGGTCATGGTCCCCACCACGAGCGCCGCTGCGCCCCCCTCCCCCTTGTGGGGCGGGGTCGGGGGTGGGGATGGCCGCACGACGAGCCTTCGTGGGGTACCCCCCTCCCTGCCCCTCCCCCACAAGGGGGGCGGGAATGCAGGCATTGTGCGTCCATCACGATTGCGTTCATCATCTCAGTCAGAACCCATCTCAATACGACTTCGGCAAACCGAGGACCTTCTCAGCGATGAAGCTGAGGATCAGTTGCGGGCTGATCGGGGCGATGCGGGGGATCAGGGATTCCCGCAAATAGCGCTCGACGTGATACTCGCGCGCATAGCCGAAGCCGCCATGGGTCATCACCGCCTGCTCGCAGGCGTGGAAGCCGGCTTCGGCGGCGAGATATTTCGCGGCGTTCGCCGCCGGGCCGCAAGGCCGGCCCTGGTCGTACTGCCAGCCGGCCTGCAGCACCATCAGCCACGCGGCCTCCAGCTCCATCCAGTTCTTCGCCAGGGGATGCTGGATGCCCTGGTTCTGGCCGATTGGGCGATTGAACACGTTGCGCACCTTCGCATAGGCCGACGCGCGCGACAGTGCGAGATGACCGAGCCCGACGGCTTCGGCGGCAATCAGGATACGCTCCGGATTCATGCCGTGCAGGATGTAGTCGAAGCCGCGCCCCTCCTCGCCCAGGCGATCCTCGACCGGAATCTCGACATCCTCGAAGAACAGCTCATTGGAGTCGACCGGCTTGCGGCCCATCTTCTCGATCTCGTGCACCTTGATCCGGCTGCGGTCGAAATCGGTGTAGAACAGGCTGAGCCCATGGGTCGGGCGCTTCACCTCCTCCAGCGGCGTCGTGCGCGCCAGCAGCAGAATCTTCTCGGCGACCTGCGCGGTCGAGATCCACACCTTCTGGCCGTTGACGATGTAGCGGTCGCCCTTGCGCACGGCACGCGTCTTGAGCTGGGTGGTGTTGAGGCCGGTGTTCGGCTCGGTCACGGCGAAGCAGGCCTTCTCGCTGCCATCGACGATGCCCGGCAGCATCCGCGCACACTGCTCTTTGGTCCCGAACACGACGACCGGATTGAGCCCGAACACGTTCATGTGGATCGCCGAGGCACCGGACATGCCGGCGCCGGATTCGGCGATGGTGCGCATCATGATCGCAGCATCGAGAATGCCGAGCCCGGAGCCGCCATACGCCTCCGGGATGCAGATGCCGAGCCAGCCAGCCTCGGCCAAGGCCCTGTGGAAGTCGGCGGGAAAACCGCCCTCCTTGTCCTTCTTCAGCCAGTAGGCATCGTCGAAGCGAGCACAGATTTTGGCCACCGCATCGCGGATCGATTCCTGGTTGGCGGAGAGCGCGAAATCCATCGTCTCACTCCCTGGCAGGCGCCGGCGTCGTCACGCCGTCGCGGATCATCGCGGCGATCTCCTCGTCCGAGAAACCAAGCTCGTGCAGGATAACCGCGCCATGCTCGTTCGGCCGTGCCGCCAGACGCAGCGGCTCGGCCTTGGTCTCGGACCAGGTCGCGGACACGCGGGTGCTGCGGATCGGACCTTCGGTCGGATGTTCGACCACGGGAAAGAAATCGGTCGCCACGAGGTGCGGATCGTTCAGCAGGCTTTCGAGGTCGTGCATCGGCATGACCGGCACATCGGCGGCATCCAGCAGATCGGTCCATTCGGCCGTGGTGCGCGTCTGAAAGATGCGCGCGAGCTCGGCATAGACGAAATCGATGTTGGCGGCACGCCGGGCAAAGCTGTTGAACCTGTCATCCGCGCGCAGGTCGGTGCGGCCGGACGCGGTGAAGAACGCGTCCCATTGCTTGTCGTTGTAGACGATCACGCAGATATGGCCGTCGGCGGTCTTGTAGGGCCTGCGGTCGGGCGACAAATGCCGCGCATAGCCGCCCTTGTCGAGCGGGGGCTGGTAGGTGAGCCCGCCCATGTGGTCGCCCATGATGAAGGCCGACATGGTCTCGAACATCGGCACGTCCAGGCGCTGGCCGCGCCCGGTGCGGTCACGGTGCACGAGGCTGGCGCAGATGGCACCGACCGCCGTCAGGCCGACGATGCGGTCGACCAGCGCATTGGGCACATAACGCGGCGTGCCGTCACCGGCGACCGCCATCAGATGCGACAGCGCCGCCCCGCCCTGGATCAGGTCGTCATAGGCCGGTTTGGCCGCATAGGGACCATCCTGGCCGAAGCCGAACACACCGGCATAGACCAGCCGCGGATTGAGCGCGGAGACCACGTCATAGCCGAGGTTCAGCCGCGCCATCGCCTGCGGCCGGATGTTGTAGAGCAGGACGTCGGCGTCCTTGATGAGCCGCAGCGCGGCCTCGCGTCCCCTGGGCTTCTTGAGGTCGAGGCAGATCACGCGCTTGCTGCGGTTGGTATTGAGATAGACCGGCCCCATGCCCGGATGATGCCACGGGCCGATCTTGCGGGTGACGTCTCCTTCCGGCGATTCCACCTTGATGACATCGGCGCCGTAGTCGCCGAGCGTCTGGGCGGCATACGGCCCCATCAGCACGGTGGTCATGTCGATGACCTTGATGCCCGCAAGCGGTCCCATCGTGGCGTCGGCTCCCTCGATGCTTGTTGTCGCCAGAGCTAACGGCACCTGATGTTCCCTAGCAAGCCGCCGCGCGGGTATGGGGCCATGCGTCAGATCCCCCGCCGCAACATTCCGTGTCGCGGATCACGGACGACGACCGCCGCGCTGCACCAGATGTTCCCCGCCGCGAGCTGCATTCTAGGATTCCATTTCAGCGTTCAGGTGTGTCAGCATGCCGGTCCAACATCCAAAACAAACACGAGGGAGAACACTCATGACGCTCTATCAGGGCAAATGCTTCTGCGGCGCGGTCGAGATCGAGGCCGATGGCGAGCCGGAGGCGATGGGCTATTGCCACTGTTCGTCGTGCCGCTCCTGGTCGGCCGGTCCGGTCAACGCCTTCACCCTGTGGAAGCCTGCGAACGTGCGGGTGACCAAGGGGGCTGACGCGATCGGCAGCTATCACAAGACCGACATGAGCCACCGCAAATACTGCACCAAGTGTGGCGGGCATCTGATGACCGACCACCCGCCGCTCGGCATGATCGACGTCTATGCCGCGACGATTCCGACGCTGAAGTTCACGCCCGGTGTGCACGTCAACTACGCGGAGACGGTGCTGCCCATCAGGGATGGCCTGCCGAAGCTGAAGGATTTCCCGGCGGAGTTCGGCGGCTCCGGCGAGATGATGCCGGAGTGAGACAAGGTCTGCTTTTCGCAAGCACCCAAGCATCGATGGCCTCGCGACAGGATCTGTCCGAGCTGTGCTGATCGAAGCCGCCCCCTTCGAAACAGAGGGCGCAGGGAAGGCCGGGTGCCGACTGGCACCCGTGGCCCCCGTGCGAAAGAAAGCACGGGGAGAGAACCACAGGTTCAGCCGGACCGACCCGGCCTTCCCTGCGCGATGGTTTTCACGCTTATTTCGCGCTCTCCTCGGTGCGCCGGCTTTTGGCCACCGTCGTCCTTGGGGATCATCATGCCCCGCGAACTTGGCATCAGCGTCGGGATGCCGGGACCACGCGACTTCACGTCCGCGCCATGCCGTTCGTCCGCGCAGACAAGCTACGCTGCGACACGTCGCGGCCACCGCCTCCCTGCCTCAACGTTCGTGACGATCGCGAAGCGCCCCTCGTGGCGAAGCAGGATGGGGAGAGTGAAGCATATTTTCTGGAAAAGCGAAACATGAATCTTTTTGACCAGGGGACTGGACAGGCCAAATCAGCCTGAAGGCCCTGGAGAAAATCGCCGCTTGGCCGATCCCGGCAGAGTTCCGCAAAAGCGCATGGGGATGATGCGCTCCGGCCCGCCGAAATGGATGGTGAAGGGAGCACGGAGTTCCGTATGATCTGCGGCGAGCCATCACGGGGTGCCCTGATCAATGCCCGCCGATCTCGTCCAGACCTTCCGCGCGTTCGCCTACAACAATGCCTGGGCCAATCACCGGCTGCTGACCGCCTGCGGCCAGCTCAGCGCCGAGGATTTCGCTGCCGAGCGCACGGGCTTTTTCCCCAGCCTGCAGCGGACGCTGAACCACATCTACATCATCGACCTATTCTACATCGACGCGCTGGAAGGCGGCTGGCTCGGCCCGATGGCGTGGCAGAACGAGGTGCCGTTCCCGCGCCTCGCAGATCTTGCGAAGGCGCAGGGCGCGATGGACCGCCGGCTGATTGCATTCTGCGAGGCGCTGACGCCGGCGCGGCTCGACGACACCGTCCGCATCAACCGCGAGAGCCGGGTACAGAACGAGCGCTGCGACCGGCTGCTGCTGCACCTGTTCCAGCACGACATCCATCACCGCGGCCAGGCGCATGCCATGCTGTCGAGCACGTCAGTGAAGCCGCCGCAGCTCGACGAGTTTTTCCCTGCGGATGATTCAAGCTTGCGGGCGAAGGATTTCGTCGAGCTGGGGTTCAGCGAGGAAAAGGTGTGGCGGAGCTGATGCACGCGTGGCTTCCCTCCCTCCGTCATTCCGGGGCGCGCGCAGCGCGAGCCCGGAATCCATAGCCACAACCGGCCGTGGGGCGCGAGATGCTCGTGGCGCCTGCCTTCGACACACCTCGTCCTGTGGTTATGGATTCCGGGCTCATTCGCGCTGCTTCAAAATGGCTTCGCCATTTTGCGCGCGAATGCCCCGGAATGACTGGGAGGAGAGATCAGCACGAGGCATTGGCCCACACCTCGCGCGGAAGCCGGTACATCACCTGCCGGCGCAACGGGCTGTCCGCCTCGACTCGCGGATGATCGAAATCCGACGCCTCGTTCCTGATCATGCCGAGCTTGCGCATGACGTTCTGTGACGCCTGATTGGCCGGCGCGGCATAGGCGATGATCTCGTGGAGGCCGAGCTCATCGAAGCCGAACGTGAGCGACGCCCGCGCCGCCTCGGTCGCAATCCCCCGCCCCCAGGCCGCGCGCGACAGCCGCCAGCCGATCTCGACCGCCGGCGTGAACGGCGCATCGAAGGCGACGCGGAACAGGCCGGTGGCGCCGAGGAAAGTGCCGGTGGCGCGATCTTCGACCACCCAGAAGCCGAAGCCGTGCGCGGCCTGATGGGCGATCTGGAAATCGATCCACCGGTCCGAGTCCTGCCGCGTTGGCAGCGCGCGGAGGAATTGCATCACGGCCGGATCGGCGGACATCGCCGCGAACGGCGCGCGATCGTCGTCGCGCCACTCGCGCAAGGTCAGGCGTTCGGTGGAGATGATCATGATGGGCAATCGGACCAGTCAATGACAAAGAGCTTCCGCATCGCGGAAGCTCTCCTGTATCACCGTCATTGCGAGGAACGCAGCGACGAAGCAATCCAGAGCGGCACGCGCGGCCCCGGATTGCTTCCGCCGCCGCCTTTCGGGCGATGGCGGACAAGTCGCTTCGCTCGCAATGACAAACGATAGACGGTCGTTGATCCTTACTTCGCCGGCTCCAGGATCGAGACGTAGTTGGCCACGGCCGCACCGCCCATGTTGAAGATGCCGCCAAGCTTGGCATTGGGGAGCTGCATGCCTTCCGGCGCGGAGCCGGTGAGCTGCATGGCGGTCATGACGTGCATGGAGACGCCGGTGGCGCCGATCGGGTGGCCCTTGGCCTTGAGGCCGCCGGACGGATTGACCGGCAGCTTGCCGTCCTTGAGCGTCCAGCCCTCCTTGATGGCGCGGGCACCCTGCCCCCGCGGCGTCAGGCCCATCGCCTCGTACTCGATCAGTTCGGCGACCGTGAAGCAGTCATGGGTCTCGACGAAGGAGAGATCGGACAGCGTGACGCCGGCTTTCTCCAGCGCGCGCTGCCAGGCCACGGTGCAGCCCTCGAAGGCGAGGATGTCGCGCTTGGACATCGGCAGGAAATCCTGCGCGTGCGCGGTCGCGCGCACGTTCACTGCTTTCGCGAAGGACTTCGCGGTCTCGCTGTCGGTCAGCACCAGAGCGGCGGCGCCGTCGGACACCAGCGAGCAGTCGGTGCGCTTCAGGGGGCCGGCGACGTAAGGGTTCTTCTCGCTCTCGGAGCGGCAGAACTCGAAGCCGAAATCCTTGCGCATCTGCGCGTAGGGATTGGCGACGCCGTTCTTGTGGTTCTTGGCGGCGATCAGCGCCAGCGCGTCGGACTGGTCGCCGTATTTCTGGAAATAGCCCTGCGCGATCTTGCCGAACACGCCGGCGAAGCCGCCGACGGTGTCGCCGTCCTCCGGCAGGTAGGACGCCTTGAGCAGGTTCTTGCCGATCTCCGGGCCCGGTGTGCGCGTCATCTGCTCGACGCCCACGACCAGCACGATTTTCGCGGCGCCGGCGGCGATGGCGCGGATGCCCTGGTGCACGGCGGCCGAGCCCGTCGCGCAGGCGTTCTCGACCCGGGTCGCCGGCTTGAAGCGCAGCGCCGGATCGGCCTGCAGCACCAGCGAGGCGGTGAAATCCTGGGGCGAGAAGCCCGCGTTGAAATGGCCGAGCACGATCTCGTCGACGTCACCGGCCGAGATGCCGGCGTCGGCGATCGCCTCGTTGGCGACCTTGACGACGAGGCTCTCGACGGTCTCGGCGTCGAACTTCCCGAATGGCGTATGCGCCCATCCGACGATGCTGGCGGTCATGCTCTCTCTCCCGAATGTCTCCCTGCCCCTCAAATGGCGCTTTGCGCCATGTGAGTCCAGAGGCTGGCGGCCGTCTCAGGCCACGAACTTGCCACCGAGCTCATCCTCAATGTGAATCCGGATGATGTCGTCGAAGGTCTTTTCCTCGGTGGTGAAGCCGAGTTCGCGAGCCCGCTTGGCCTCGAAATTCCGCGGCCAGCCGGCGACGATGCCCACAATGAAGGGATCCGGCTCCCGCTTGATGCGATCCGCCACCTTGTCGCCTGCCACGCGACGCAGGGCTGCGATCTGCTCGCCAACCGTCGCCGACAGGCCGGGCATGGTCAGGTTCCGGCGTGGGCCGATCTTGGCCGTGTCCATGGTTGCGGCATGCAGGAGGAAGCCGACCGCCGAGCGCGGCGTGGCGTGCCAGTGGCGGACGTCCTCGGACACCGGCAGCACGGCCTCCTTGCCGGCCAAGGGCTCGCGCAGGATGTTGGAGAAGAAGCCGGAGGCGGCCTTGTTGGGCGCGCCGGGGCGGATGCAGATGGTCGGCAGGCGGATGCCGACGCCATCGAAGAAGCCGCGGCGGCTGTAATCGGCCAGCAGGAGCTCACCGATCGCCTTCTGGGTGCCGTAGCTGAGCAGCGGCGCGTTGACGAACTCGTCGCCGATGGCCTCGGGGAACGGCGCGCCGAACACCGCGATCGACGAGGTAAAGACCAGCCGCGGCTTGTAGCCGTCGCCGATCAGCCTGACCGCGTCGAACAGCATCCGCGTGCCGTCGAGATTGATGCGGTAGCCCTTGTCGAAATCGAGCTCGGCCTCGCCGGAGACGATTGCGGCGAGATGGAAGATCACGTCGGGACGGTCGGCGACCAGCTTCTCGGCGAAACCGGGCACGGCGAAATCGCCGGCGATGGTGTCGACGGCGATGGACGTGTCGGGCTTGGCCGGCGCGACGATGTCCTGCAGCGTCATGCGAGTGATGGCCTTGTCGCCGAGGCGGCCGTCGCGGACGAGACGCTCGACCAGCTTGCGCCCGACCATGCCGGCGGCGCCGAGAACGAGAATATGCAAGGGTATGCTCCTTCAAATGCAACGATTGGGCGTGGTCTCAACGTTCGTCATTGCGAGCGAAGCGACTTGTCAGCCATAGCCCGAAAGGCGACGGCGGAAGCAATCCAGAGTCATCGGAATGGCTCTGGATTGCTTCGTCGCTTCGTTCCTCGCAATGACGGGAGTTGAGATCCGCGTGAGCAGCAAGCGACGCCTTGACCCGGCTCGCGGACAAAGCCGCCTACTCCTTCACCGCGCCGGTCATGGCCGACACATAATGCTCGACGAAGAAGGCGTAAAGAATGACCAGCGGCAGCGAGCCGACCAGGGCGCCGGCCATCAGCGATCCCCATTTGTAGATGTCGCCGTCGACGAACTCGTTGACGATGGCGACCGGCACGGTCTTGTTCGGCGTCGACTGCAGGAAGGTCAGCGCGTAGATGAACTCGTTCCAGCACAGGGTGAACGAGAAGATGAAGGCCGAGATCAGGCCGGGCACGGCGAGCGGCACCACGATCTTCACCAGGATCTGCCAGCGGCTGGCGCCGTCGATCAGCGCGCATTCCTCGAGCTCGAACGGGATGGTCTTGAAGTAGCCCATCAGCAACCAGGTCGAGAACGGGATGAGCAGCGTCGGATAGACCAGGATCAAGGACAACGGCGAGTCGAACAGCCCATAGGCCTGGATCACCGAGGCTAGCGGGATGAACAGGATCGACGGCGGCACCAGATAGGCGAAGAAGATCAGCACGCCGACGGTGTCGGCGCCCTTGAAGCGCAACCGCACGATCGCATAGGCCGCGAGCACGGAAGCGAAGATCGACAGCGTGGTGGCGCCGACCGCGACATACATCGTGTTCCACAGCCAGCGCGGATACTGCGTCTCGAACAGCAGCTTGGAGATGTGCTTGAAGGTCGGATGCACCACCCAGAACGGATTGTACTTCTCCATGTCGATCAGCTGCTCGTCCGGTTTGATCGACGTCAGCCCCATCCAGTAGAACGGGAACAGCAGCACCACGAGGATGATGCCGAGCGGCAGATACAGCGTGATCAGCCGGCGCGGCAGCGACTCGAGGTAGCTCATGCCCTCGGATTCGTCGGTGCCGGCCGTGGTGGGCGCCTTGGCGTGCAGCGTGGTGTCGGTCATTGGTCGGATCCTTGCTGCCATTTGCGCCGTTGCATGCCAAACCAGGAGATCGCGATCGCCGCCATCAGGAACGGGATCATCGCGGTGGCGATCGCGGCGCCCTCGCCGAGCCGTCCGGAGATGATGCCGCGCTGATAGCTCAAGGTCGCCATCAGGTGCGTGGCGTTGACGGGGCCGCCACGGGTGAGCGCCCAGATCAATTGGAAGTCGGTGAAGGTGAACAGCACCGAGAACGTCATGACGACCGCGATGATCGGCGTCAGCAGCGGATAGGTGATGAAGCGGAAGCGCTGCCAGCTGGTGGCGCCGTCGAGCGTGGCGGCCTCATAGAGCGAGGGCGACACGGTCTGCAGGCCGGCCAGCAAGGTGATCGCGACGAACGGCACGCCGCGCCAGATGTTGGCGATGATGACGGAGGCGCGCGCCCAGGAGGTGTCGCCGAGGAAGTTGATGTTCTGGGTGATGACGCCGAGCTTGATCAGCGACCAGGAGATGATCGAGAATTGGGAATCGTAGATCCACCAGAACGCGATCGCCGACAGCACCGTGGGCACGATGAAGGGGATCAGCACGATGGCGCGGATCATCGCCTTGAACGGCATGTGCCGGTTCAACAGCAGCGCGAGATAGAGCCCGATGGCGAATTTGATGGCGCTCGCCACGATCGTGTAGAGCAGCGTGTTGAACACCGACAGCCAGAAGATCGAGTCGTCCCACAGCCATTCGTAGTTCTCCAGACCGACGAAGACGCCGCTGCGGCCGATCTTCTCGTCGGTGAAGCTCATCCAGACGCCGAGCCCCAGCGGATAGGCCAGGAACAGGATCAGGAAAGCCGCCGCGGGCAGCATGAACCACAGCGCGATCACGTTGCGGTTGGTCTTGATGCGCACCCATGCCGAGGGCTCGCCGACGGCGGCGCCTCGTGGCAACGAGGTCTGAATGGTACTCATTTATCCAGCAGCTCCCTTCGAACCGTGGGGTGAGCGACGCGCGCCCACCGGCGTTCGGGACGGATAGAGTTACTCCGTCATTGCGAGGAGCGAAGCGACGAAGCAATCCAGAGTCCAACGTTCGGCCCTGGATTGCTTCCGCCGTCGCCCGTCGGGCTATGGCGGACACGTCGCTGCGCTCGCAATGACGGTGGGCACGGCGCGTTGCGCCTTGCCCACCCTCCGACGATGGCGACCGGCGCTCTCGCGCGCCGGTCGGCCTCGCCTCAGCGGAAGATGCGCTTGGCGGAGCGCTCGGCGCTCGCCATCGCCGTCTTCACGTCCTCGCGGCCCGTGCAGTAGTTCGCGAACATGTCGACCAGGACGAAGTCGGCGATCGCGGCCGCAGCGGCCTCGCCGAGCTTGCCGACGCCGGCCGGCGTGGTCGCGGTCGCCGCGACGTCGCGATACGGCGTGTTCTTCGGATCGACGGTCCAGATCGGGTTGGCGTCATAGGCCTTGAGGAAGTGCGACAGGTAGCCCTGCGCCGCCTCGATCCACGGATTGAACTGCTCCGGTTCCAGCATGAAGGCGGTGAACGCCTTGCAGGTCTGCGGATACTTCGAGAAGTTGAACACCAGGATCGGGAAGCCCAGATGCATCTCGCGGGTCTTGCCGTCGAGGCCGGGCGGCAGATGCGCGTGGTTCATGTCCTCGGCGATCTGCGGCGCCTCCTTCTTGGCGGTCACGTAGATCGAGATGCCGTTGACCGTCGCGTAGAGCTGGCCGGCCAGGAACGCCTTGTTGTTGGAGCTATCGTTCCACGACGCGGTGCCCGGCACGAAATTGTCGTACAGGCCCTTGACGTATTCGAGCGCCTTGGCGGTCTCCGGCGAGTTGATGACGACCTTGTTGTCCTTGTCGATCAAATTGCCGCCGTGCGCCCACAGCGCCCAGTGCACCCAGCCATTGGCGTCGCCCGAGGCATGGCCGAGCGCCATGCCGCCCGGGGTGCCGTTCTTGTTCATGGCCTTGAAGAACTCGGACATTCCCGCGAGATCCTTCGGGAACTCCTTGAAGCCGGCCTTTTCAGCCGCCGAGACGCGGTAGTTGATGAGACCGCCGGTGGCCGCCACGGGAATGCCGATCCACTTGCCGTCGAGCATGCCATAGGCCTTGCCCGAGTCGGTCCAGCCGCCGCACTTCTTGCCGAGGTAATCGGCGACGTCGGTCATGTCGACGCACTTGTTGGAGAACAGGAAGGGCAGCGTGTAGAGGCCCCACACCATGTCGAGCCCCTGCCCCGTATTGGCCGCGACCGAGGCCTTGGGCTGGACGTCGTCATAGGATTCGTTGGAGACGTTGATGGTGACGTTGTTGGCCTTCTGGAAGGCGTCGACGATCTTCATGAAGGCCACGTCCTCGGCCTCGACGAAGCGCTTCCAGCGCATCATGTTGATCTTGGCGCCGGGCTCGGGCTTGAAGGGCGAGGTCTGCGCCCAGGCCTTGGCGTAGCCGAGCAGGTCCTCGGCCGACATGGTCGCGGCAGCCGCCAGCAAGGTCGCGCCGCCCTTGAGCAGAGACCGTCGATCGGTGGGGAAATGAGCCATCTGAAGTTTTCTCCCGTTGAGTATTTTGCTTGTTTTGTTTGTTGTGTCGTTGCGTCGAGCGGCCGGCTCAAATCCTCCGGCCGCTATCCTTGTCGAACAGATGCGCCGCCGACGCGCGCGGGCGCAAATGGATCTTCTCGCCGGGATTGACCTCGTGGCGATCGCGGAACACCGCGATGATGTCCTGGGTGCCGATGCGGGCGACGATCTGCGTCTCCGAACCGGTCGGCTCGACCACGACGACCTCGGCTTCGATGCCGTCGCTGGCGAGCTCGAGATGCTCGGGCCGCACGCCGTAGACGACGGGGCGGCCGTCGGAGGCAGCCGGCGCGGTGAGGATCGGCAGCCGGGCGCCGTTCTCGGTCTCGACATAGACCGAGCCGTTGGACTTGAGGTGGCCGTTGAGGAAGTTCATCGCCGGCGAGCCGATGAATCCGGCCACGAACTGGTTGTCCGGCTTGTCGTACAGATCGAGCGGCGAGCCCATCTGCTCGACGATGCCGTCATGCATCACGACGATCTTGTCGGCCATCGTCATGGCCTCGATCTGGTCGTGGGTGACGTAGACGGTGGTGGTCTTGAGACGCTGATGCAGCTCCTTGATCTCGGTGCGCATCGCGACGCGCAGCTTGGCGTCGAGGTTCGACAACGGCTCGTCGAACAGGAACACCTGCGGATCGCGCACGATGGCGCGGCCCATCGCGACGCGCTGGCGCTGGCCACCGGAGAGCTGGCGCGGATAGCGGTCGAGCAGCGGCGTCAGCGCCAGGATCTCGGCGGCGCGCGCGACGCCCTTCTTGATGTCCTCCGGCCGTGCGCCGCGCAGCTTCAGCGAGAAGCCCATGTTGTCGGCGACCGTCATATGCGGATATAGCGCGTAGTTCTGGAACACCATCGCGATGTCGCGCTCTTTCGGCTGCACGTTGTTGACGACGCGCTCGCCGATCGAGATGGTTCCGGCGGTGATGTTCTCGAGCCCTGCGAGCATGCGCAGCAGCGTCGACTTGCCGCAGCCGGACGGCCCGACCAGCACGACGAACTCGCCATCCTCGATCGGAATCGTCACGCCGTGCAGCACTTCGAATCCGCCGAATGATTTGCGCACGTCGCGAATTTGCACCGACGACATCAATTTCCTCCTCAAAGACCGACAGCATTGGCTGCTTGCCGGCGGCATTCTGACCGTTGTTCTCGGCCGTTTGATCAGGCCGCTTGTCGTTTTGTAGTCCTGGTCGTGCAGTCTTGTTTTTGATGGTCTTGTTGGCTCTGGTCGTTCCGACCGGCTCCGAAACAGGGCCAGTGCGGCCGACATTGTCCGCAGTTCAGTTCGCTTCCGCAATGCCTCGCTTAGCAACCGCGTGATAGCGCTGTCAATATCGCTTGTGTACCAGACCGCCTATGCTATGAGCGAGGCATGGGACGGAAACGCATCGAGCCGGGCAAAGTCCGGCTGACCGAAGTTGCGGCACTGGCGGGCGTCAGCCCGATCACGGTGTCACGCTTCTTCCGTAATCCCGACACGGTCTCGGCCGGCCGCCGCACGAGGATCGAGAGTGCCGCCAAGGAGCTCGGCTATGTGCCGAACCTCGCCGCGCGCGCTCTCGCATCGCAGCGCACCGAAGTGATCGGCGTGCTGATACCCTCCCTCACCAACAACGTGTTCTCCGACGTGCTGCGGGGCATCTATGATGCGTTCGAAGGCAGCCGCTACAGCATCCAGCTCGCCAACACCCGCTACAGCGTGTTGCAGGAGGAGCGCCTGCTGCGGTTGTTCCTGATGCAGAAGCCGGCCGGCCTGATCGTGACCGGTCTCGACCAGACGGCGGAGAGCCGGTCGATCATCCAGGCAGCGGACTGTCCCGTCGTGCAGATCATGGAGCTCGGCGCCGACCCGATCGACATGATGATCGGATTTTCGCACGTCGATGCCTGTTTTGCAGCCATTTCACACCTTCTCGCGCAGGGCTGCCGCCGCATCGGCTTCATCGGCGCCCGCATGGACCCAAGGGTGCAGCGCAGGCTGCAGGGCTATCAGAACGCGATGAAGGAGGCCGGCTTGTTCGACCCGCGTCTCATCGTCACGGCGCCTGTTCCGACCTCGACCACAATGGGCGGCAGCCTGTTCTCCGATCTGCTGATGAAGGCGCCGGATCTCGACGCCGTGTTCTGCGCCAACGACGATCTCGCGCTCGGCGTGCTGTTCGAATGCCAGCGCCGGCACATTGCGGTACCCGAGCAGATCGCGATCGTCGGCTTCAATGACATGGAATTCATGGCCGCGGCGGTTCCGACGCTCACCAGCGTGCGCACCAATCGCTACGAGATGGGTCGGCGTGCGGCGACGATGATCATGGACGCCGTCGAAGGCCGTCCCGTGGCGCAGCGCGTCGTCGATCTCGGCTTCGAGGTGATCGAACGGCAGAGCTCGACCTTGCAGCGCGCCGCCGCAAGTCCGCAGCCCGCGTCGGGGCGCGCTTCCGGAACAAAATGGTAGCGCAACCAAAAGCCATGAACTAGAACCACTCGAACCAACGACGACTTGAACGAAAGACGTAGGCGATCTTCGACAGCGGGCCGATGGCGCGCAGACGACGGACCGGCCTCGCCACGTTTGCACTGCGGGAGAAAACACATGACGAACTCGAACGGGCATGCCGGCAACGGCGCTGACAAAAGCCGCAAGCTGCGCTCGCAGGCGTGGTTCAACGATCCGCACAATCCGGGCATGACCGCGCTCTATCTCGAGCGCTATCTGAATTACGGCCTGACCCGGGCTGAGCTGCAGTCGGGCAAGCCGATCATCGGCATTGCCCAGACCGGCAACGATCTCTCGCCCTGCAACCGCCACCACATCGAGCTGGCGCACCGCGTCCGCGAGGGCATCCGCGCCGCCGGCGGCATCGCGATGGAATTTCCGACCCATCCGATCCAGGAGACCGGCAAGCGCCCGACGGCCGCGCTCGACCGCAACCTCGCTTATCTCGGCCTGGTCGAAATCCTGTTCGGCTATCCGCTCGACGGCGTGGTGCTGACGACCGGCTGCGACAAGACGACGCCGGCCTGCCTGATGGCCGCGGCGACCGTGAACATCCCCGCCATCGTGCTGTCGGGCGGCCCGATGCTGAACGGCTGGCACGAGGGTCAGCGCACCGGCTCCGGCACCGTGGTGTGGAAGTCGCGCGAGCGGCTCGCCGCCGGCGAGATCGGCTATGAGGAGTTCATGGAGATCGTCGCCTCCTCGGCGCCGTCGGTTGGCCATTGCAACACCATGGGCACGGCATCGACGATGAATGCGCTGGCCGAGGCGCTCGGCATGTCCCTGCCCGGCTGCGCCGCGATCCCCGCGCCCTATCGCGAGCGCGGCCAGATCGCCTACGAGACCGGAACGCGCATCGTCGACATGGTGTGGGAAGACCTGAAGCCATCCGACATCCTGACACGCAAGGCGTTCGAGAACTGCATCGTCGCCAACTCCGCGATCGGCGGCTCGACCAACGCGCCGATCCATATCAACGCGCTGGCGCGCCATGTCGGCGTCGAGCTCGACATCGACGACTGGCAGAAGGTCGGCCACGACGTGCCGCTGCTCGTCAACATGCAGCCGGCCGGCTTCTATCTCGGCGAGGAATTCCATCGCGCCGGCGGCGTGCCGGCCGTGATCGGCGAGTTGATGCGGCACAAGCGCATCCACGAGGACGTCATCACCGTCAACGGCCGCAGCATGGGTGAGAATTGCCGCGAGGCAGCGAAGCCCGACGGCGACGTGATCTGGTCCTACGACAAGCCGCTGGTGAAGGATGCCGGCTTCCTGGTGCTGCGCGGCAACCTGTTCGATTCCGCGATCATGAAGACCAGCGTGATCTCCAAGGAGTTCCGCGACCGCTATCTCAGCAATCCGAAGGACCCGAACGCCTTCGAGGGCCGCGCCATCGTGTTCGAGGGGCCTGAGGACTATCACGACCGCATCGATGATGAGCAGCTTGCGATCGACGAGCACTGCGTGCTGTTCATCCGCGGCGCCGGTCCGATCGGCTATCCCGGCGGCGCCGAGGTCGTGAACATGCAGCCGCCGGCGGCGCTGATCAAGCGCGGCATCCTGTCCCTGCCCTGCATTGGCGACGGCCGGCAGTCCGGCACCTCGGGCTCACCGTCGATTCTCAATGCGTCGCCGGAGGCCGCCGCCGATGGCGGGCTCGCAATCCTCAAGACCGGCGATCGCGTGCGCATCGACCTCAACAAGGGCTCGGCCAATATCCTGATCTCGGACGAGGAGCTTGCGAAGCGGCGCGCCGAGCTGAAGGCCAAGGGCGGCTTCCCGCACCCCGCCAACCAGACGCCATGGCAGGAGCTCTATCGCAACACCGTCGGCCAGCAGGCCACCGGCGCCTGCATGGAGCTTGCCACGCGCTATCACAACATCGCCGGCACCGTGGGTGTGGCAAGGCATAATCACTAGACCCAACTGCCGTCATTCCGGGGCGCGCGAAGCGCGAGCCCGGAATCCATACTCCCGATCGTGGTTATGGATTCCGGGCCCATCGCTTCGCGATGTCCCGGAATGACGATAACTAAGAAGTCAATTCCCAAGGGAGACTCCATGTCCGACCGTCTCAAGGGCAAGCGCGCCTTCGTCACTGCCGCCGCTGCCGGCATCGGCCGCGCCTGTGCCATTGCCTTCGCGCGTCAAGGCGCCACCGTATTCGCCACCGACATCGATGAGAACGGCCTGAGCACGCTGAAGAGCGAAGGCATTGCCGAGGTCGCGACGCTCGACGTGCGCAACACCGCGGCCGTGAACGCGATGGCCGAGCGGGTCGGCAAGGTCGAGATCCTGCTCAACGCTGCCGGCTTCGTGCACAACGGCACCATCCTCGACTGCTCCGACGACGACTGGGATTTCTCGTTCGATCTGAACGTCAAGTCGATGCATCGCACCATCCGCGCCTTCCTGCCGAAGATGCTCGATCAGGGCGGCGGCGCCATCGTCAACATCGCCTCCGCCGCGGGCGTGTTCAAGGCGGCACCGAACCGCTACGTCTACGGTGCGACCAAGGCCGCCGTGGCGGCGCTGACGCGCTCGGTCGCCGCCGATTTCGTCGGCAAGAAGATCCGCTGCAACTGCATCTGCCCGGGCACGATCGAAACGCCCTCGATGCTCGGACGCGCGGCCTCGGCCGGCCCGAACGGGCTGGAGATGTTCATCTCGCGCCAGCCGATGGGCCGGCTCGGCACGGCGGAGGAGATCGCCCATCTCGCGGTCTATCTTGCCAGCGACGAGAGCGCGTTCACGACCGGCGTCGCGCATACCATCGACGGCGGCTGGACGCTGTAGTTCTGCTCCGTCATTCCGGGGCAGCCCGCAGGGCTGAACCCGGAATCTCGAGATTCCGGGTTCGCGCTGCGCGCGCTCCGGAATGACGACAACAAAGATCGACCGGGGAAACATCATGAACCACATCGACCTTACCAACCGCTGCGCCGTGGTCACCGGCGGCGCGCAAGGTTTTGGCCGCGCCATCACCGAGCGCTTCAAGTCGTCGGGCGCGAAGGTTGCGATCTGGGATCACGACATCGCGCTGGCGGAGAAGACCGCGCAGGCGATCGGTCCGGAGGTGCTGGCGCTGCAGGTCGACGTCACCGACACCAAAGCGGTCGAAGGCGCCCGTGACGCGACGCTGGCCGCGTTCGGCAGCATCGACATCCTGGTCAACAATGCCGGCATCGCCGGCATCAACAAGACGGTGTGGGAGACCGATCTCGAGGAGTGGCGCAAGGTGCTGCGCATCAATCTCGACGGTCCCTTCATCTGCGCCAAGGCGATCGTGCCGGTGATGCTGAAGCAGGGCTATGGCCGCATCGTCAACATCGCCTCGATCGCCGGCAAGGAGGGCAACCCGAACGCTGCGCACTACTCCGCGTCCAAAGCCGGCCTGATCGCGCTGACAAAGTCGCTCGGCAAGGAGCTGGCGCAGCACAACATCACGGTCAATGCGGTGACGCCCGCCGCGGCGAAGACTGCCATCTTCGACCAGATGACGGAAGCGCACATCAACTTCATGCTGTCGAAGATCCCGAAAGGCCGCTTCGTGCTGGTGGAAGAGCTCGCCGCGCTGGTGTCGTGGCTCGCCTCGGAAGAGTGCTCGTTCTCGACCGGCGCCGTATTCGACATTTCCGGTGGCCGCGCAACTTATTAGTCGGCGTGCCGATCGATAGAGCCCGTCCTCACCGAGAAATCGTCATTGCGAGGAGGCGAAAGCCGACGAAGCACTCCAGAGCTCCTCGCGCGGCCCTGGATTGCTCCGCGGCGCCGCTGCGCTCGCAATGACGGCGATAGGCAGAACCGTTCCGGTACTGCTGACGATCGCGAGAGATCATGACCAGTTGGAGGTCCCACCATGACCCACCACGGCGGCTGCTTCTGCGGCGCGGTGCGCTTCCAATGCACCGGCGAGCCGATCAACGTACGCGTCTGCCACTGCCGCAACTGCCAGCGGGCGACGGGCGCGCCGTTCTTCGCCCGCGCGCTGTTCGCGCACGACGCGCTGACGATCACCGGCGAAACCGCGCGCTTCCCCTCCTCCGACGCGCTCGATCGCATGTTCTGCCCGCGCTGCGGCGTCAGGCTGTTCTCATGGCGCAGGACGCGCCCGGTTGTCGGCGTGGCCCTGGCCTGCTTCGACGACCGCAACGCCTTTGCCCCGACCGAGCACATCTGGGTCTCGGAAAAGATGGATTGGGTGCAGCTCAGCGACGGCCTGCCGCAATTTCCGGAGAATCCCGCGTAGCATCGGGGAACCATCGTGCCTATGTAAGGCGGTAACGCGTCCGGAACCCCGATCCTTGAACATCTCGCTCTACGGCATCTCCGTCTGGATCCTGCCGATCATCATCGCCATCACCTTTCATGAGGCTGCTCACGCCTTCGTCGCCTGGCGGTTCGGCGACGACACCGCGTTGCGACTCGGTCGCGTCAGCTTCAACCCGCTCAAGCACATCGATCCGTTCGGCACCGTCCTGCTGCCGGGCATGCTGCTGCTGTCCGGCTCGCCGTTCCTGTTCGGCTACGCCAAGCCGGTGCCGGTCGATTTTCGCAATCTGAAGCCGCTGCGCGCCGGCATGGTGATGGTGGCGCTGGCCGGACCGGCCACCAACATCGCGCTGGCGCTGGCGGCCGGACTGGCGTTCCACGCCCTGCCGCTGGTTCCACCGGAGGCGGCGCGGTGGGTGGCCAGCAATCTGTGGAATATTTTCTCGTTCAACATCCTGCTCGCCGTGTTCAACATGCTCCCGATACCGCCGCTCGATGGCGGCCGGGTCGCGGTGGGCGTGCTGCCGGCGGCGCTGGCGCGGCCGCTTGCCCGGCTCGAGCCGTATGGCATGCTGATTCTGATCGGATGTCTGATCCTCCTGCCGCTGGCGGGTTCCCAATTTGGTCTCAATCTTGATCTCGTGTCGGGGCTGCTCCGCGCCACGACCGATTCTCTGAAGCAGCTGCTTCTGCTATTGACGGGTAATGTCTAGATCTACCCGTCAGGGATGGTAACGAACGAGCCCCGAGGCACTCTTGGTCAAAGCCGCTGACATGATGATCGCACGCCGCGCCGACACCCGCGCCCGTGCCGATTTCGCGACCTGGAAGATGATCGCCAAGCTGAACGGCGCCTCCGGCCTGCCGCCGGCGGCGCAGGACTTCCTGGCAAGCTACAAGGCCCGCCTCGGCGACATGCCGGAGGACGAGGCGACCGAGGCCACCATCCGCGAGATGTACAAGGCCTATTATGCCGAGATGGGCGGCGGCGGCGCCCCGCCCGAGGTCAAGCCGGTCGCCGCCGAGCCGGTGACCGGCAATGTCACCGCCTTCCGCAAGCTGCCGCCGAAGAAGGCGGCGCAAAGCGGGACGACCGCTCCGCGCAAGCTGCCGGTTGCGCTGATCTTCGCCGCGCTCTGCGTGGTCTACGTCGGAGTCAGGCTGTATTGGCAGTGAGGTCAGCCGAACCCCACCCGCTCATTTCGGCGGGTTGAACTTGACCGGCAGGATGAAGGAGAACTCGTCGTCGGTGAGGCCCGCGGGAGGCTTTGGCACGGGATCCGAACGGCGGACCATGCTGAGGGCGGCCTGATCGAACTCCGGATCGCCGGACGTTTCCTTGACGTCCACCGAGACGACACGGCCGAGCCGATTGAGCACGAGCGCCAGCTTGAGCTGGGCAGCGGCCTTCTTTCCGGATGGATACTTCTTGTGCAGTTCGAAATAGGCGCTGATCTTGCGGCCCCAATTGGCCGTCAGCCTTTGCACGTCCTTGCCGATACCGGCATTCGGCGCTTTGGTCTTCTCGGCTTCAGGAACCTTCTCGTCCAGGGCCTTGCGCGCGCTGTCTTCGGAGGCTTCCTGCGCCTCCGACGCCTGTGTCTGGACCGTCGCGACCTTCTGCTCCTCGGTCGGCTTCTTCACGTCAGAGGTCGTGACCTCGCGGTCGGCCTCCTCGGTCGTGGTCGGCACATCCTTCTGCAGATCGGTCTGCTCGACCTCGGCCTTCTGCTCCTGCATCTGCGGAGCGGCGGTCTGCGCTACCGAGTCCTGTCCGACCGGAACCTCGTCGTCCTCGACCTTCGGCGAGCCCATATCGATGTCGATGACCTCGGCGCCCGCCGCGCCGAGGCCGCCGGCGTCCTCGTCGTCGTTCAGATGCGTCAGCGCCAGCGCGGCCCCGCCGACATGCAGGATCAGCGCGCCCATGATCGCCAGAAACCAGAGACGGCGCGAGGGGGAGTGCCCGACGTCGAGGTCGCTCATCACAAGTCGGCGCTCCTCACGGCTGCGCGGGCTGGGCCGGCACCTGGGCGGGCGCGGCGGGCGGCGCTTCCAGCGCCACCAGCTTGATCTTGGTGTAACCGCCGGCGCGCAGCAGTTCCAGGACGCCCATCAGCTCGCCATAGGGCACCAGCTTGTCAGCGCGCAGGAAGATCGGCCGGTCCTTCGGCTGATCGGTCATGGCATCGAGCTCGCGCACGAGATCGACGCGCTTGACCAGATTTTCCCCGATCGCCAGCGACAGGTCCGGCTTGATCGAGACATAGGTCGGCTTGTCCGGCTTCTTCTGCGGCGTGGCGCTCGAGGACGGCAGGTCGATCGGCAGGTCGACGGTCGAGAGCGGCGCGGCCACCATGAAGATGATCAGCAGCACCAGGATGACGTCGATGAACGGCGTCACGTTAATGTCGTGGGTCTCGTCGAAATCGTCGTCGAGATCGCCTTCGGAGAGCGAGACGGCCATCCTCGGCTACTCCGCCGCCCGGACGTGAAGGCCGGTATGGCTGCGATCGAGATCGCGCGACAGCAATCGTCCGGTGGTGCCGGAGGCGCGGTTGACGAGCTCGAGATAGCCCTTCGTGACCCGCGAGAAGTGATTGTAGATAATCACGGCCGGAATCGCCGCGGCCAGACCGATCGCGGTCGCCAGCAGCGCTTCCGCGATGCCCGGCGCGACCACCGCGAGGTTGGTGGTCTGCGATCTGGAAATGCCGATGAAGCTGTTCATGATGCCCCAGACGGTACCGAACAGTCCGACGAAGGGCGAGATCGCGCCGACGGTGGCGAGCAGGCCCATGCCGGTGCGGACCCTGCGCGCTTCGGCTCGAACGATCTCGGTGAAGCTCGAGGCTGCGCGCTCCTTGATGCCCTCGTCACTGCCGAGCCCGGCCGACAGCCGTGCCTCTGATATCGCAGCCTGCAGCAGCAATGCCGCGACGGTCTTGCCTTGACCAAGCGCAAGATGGGCCTCGGCCAGCGACTTCGCCCCGGTCAGCTTGCGCAGCGCGACGACCAGCCGGCGGCGCAGGACGGAGAATTCGAGGCTCTTGGCGATCAGGATCGTCCAGCTTGCGATCGAGGCCAGCGCCAGCATGATCATGACCGCTTTGACGACGATGTCGGCCTTGAGAAACATGCCGAACGGCGACAGCTCGTCCAGCCCGGTGGTCACCGACTTGCCATTGCGGGCGCCGGTCTCGATGCCCACCGGGGCGGCAGCCGTTGGGGCGACCTGTCCCGACGCGGGAGGGGCCATCGTCAGGGCTGTGCCCGGCGCCGGCGCGGACAGATCGGTCGAGACCGCCGGGGCGGACCTGGCCGGCTCCTGCTGCGCATGTGCAGGTAGCCCCGCAGCAACAGACAGACATGACAGGACGATTGCAAACCTAACGAGGAACGATGTCATCATATCTCGGCCCATTAGACCTCGGCCCATTGCCGGATCAGATTGTGATAGATGCCGGTCAGCTTGACAGCATCGGGATCGTCCCTCCCGAGGCGGTCGGCCAAGCTCTGGATCGCCGCGTCCAGATCGAAGATCATGCTCCGGACGTGGGCATCCCGTATCATGCTCTGCATCCAGAAAAAAGAGGCGACCCGGGCGCCGCGCGTGACCGGCGTGACCATGTGAAGGCTCGATGACGGATACAGCACCGCGTGCCCCGCGGGCAACTTGACTTCGTGCGAGCCGTAGGTGTCCTCGATCACAAGCTCCCCACCGTCATAGCTGTCGGGCTCGGCCAGGAACAAGGTCATCGACAGATCGGTGCGGATGCGCAGGCCGGTCAGCGGATCGCCGCGCACGGCATTGTCGACATGGATGCCGAAATGGTCGCCGCGCGAGGCGGTGTAGCGGTTGAACAGAGGCGGAAAGATCTGCAGCGGGATCGCCGCCGACAGGAAGCGCGGATTCTTCGTCAGTGCCGTGATGATGCGCTTGCCCAGCACCCGCGCCGCCTCGCCGTCGGGCGGCAACTGCTCGTTGCGCTTGACCATGGCCGACTGCGCCCCGGCCGTCGAGCGGCCGTCCTCCCAATCCGCCTCATCCATGACGCGGCGGAAGTCGGCGACCTCGTCTTTCGACAGAACGTCCGGGATGCAGATCAGCATGATCAGAACTTCGCAGTGGTGACGATGTAAAAGGCGCGCCCCGGGGCCACGGCGACGAACGGCACCGCGCTCCGATACAGCGTGTCGTAGTACAGCTTGTTGGTCAGGTTCTGGGCATAGAGCTTCATGGTCCAGTTCGCGTCGAGCTTCTTCTCGACGAAGGCGTCGAAGCGCCAGTAGCTCGGCAGCTCGTTGCCGGTGTTGGCCGCGAAGGTGCCGCCATAGACCTTGGAGCGGTAGACCGCCTGCCCGCCGATCTCCCAGCCATTATCGAGCTTGTACTTCGACAGCATGCTGAACGACTGATGCGCGATGTTGGCGAGCTGCAGGCCGATGTTGGAGGCGACGCCGCTCTGCGTGACCTTCGACTGCATCAGCACCAGGCCGCCGAAGATGCTCCAGCGATCGGTGAGCTTGCCTTCCGCCTCGATGTCGATGCCCTGGATGCGATAGGCCGCGCCCGAGGTGAGCAGGCCGCCGACGGTCTCGCGGGCATTGTCCTTGGTGGTCTGGAACAGCGCGGCTGAGACCAGCAGATGGCGGTCGACCAGCTCCCATTTGGTGCCGAGCTCGGCCGCCTTGTTGCGCTCGGGTCCGAGCAGGACCGCGGTGTTGGCGGGCACGCCGCCGTAATCGGTGCCGGTGGCGTCGAGTTCGGAGCCGAACGGATTGGCCGAGGTCGCATAGGCCGCGTAGATGCTGCCGATCGGCATCGGCTTGTAGACCAGGCCGACATTGTAGTTGACCAGGTCGGCGTTCATCTTGAGGTATTTCGGCGAATTGGTCGACGAGCTCATGTTGTAGCCGTCATAGCGCACCCCACCGTTCAGGATGACCGTGTCCTGCCAGTTGGCCGTGTCCATGACGTAGACGCTGTTGGTGTTGACGCCGTAGCGCGTCGGGTTGCCGATCAGCGACGGCGTATTGCTGAATGGGATGTAGGTGTATTGCGGCGAGTACACGTTGACGCCGGTAACCGCGCCCGAGCTGGTCGAGCCGCCGCCGAACAATTCGGACGAGAGTCCGGTGTAGCGATCGATCGAGATGTTCTCGTTCGAGAACTCGGTGCCGAGCACCGCGGTGTGCTTGACGCCGCCGGTATCGAGCTTGAACGTCGCATCGTTCTGGTTGGCCCACACGTCCACCGTCTGGTAGCGGCTCTGCGCACTCGCCGTCGTGGTCCAGAGCAGCGGATTGGGGCTGGTCGTGTTCGGATTCTGCGGCAAGGTGCCGATATAGTTGAGAAGCGAGTGCTCGCCGCGGAACTTGCTGCTGAGGGTGATCGCCTCGTTGACCTTGTACTCGGCCGCGGCAGTGCCGAAATCCTGCCGCGCCGTCTGGAAGTCGCGATTGAGGAAGCCATACCAGGTGCCGCGCGGAATGCCCGCCGAGGTCACGGGGACGTTGCCTTGCTTGTAGTAGGGTACGCCGAAATCCGGATAACCCGACAGATCGGTATGGACATAGTTCGTCGTGATCTTGAGATCGTCGATCGGCGTCCACTTGGTCGAGAGGAAGGCGCCCCAGCGGTCATCGGTGACGAAGTTGCGCCCCGCCACATTGGAGTCCTGGAACAGGCCGCCGGTGCGCACCGAGAAGGTCGGCGAGATCACCTGGTTCACGTCGAGCGTGACGCGCTTCTGCTGGTCGGTGCCGAACTCGGTATCCATCCGCTTGAAGTTCGTATCGCCAGCCTGCTTGGTGACGATGTTGATGGCACCGCCGGCGGTGCCGCGGCCGGCATAGGACGAGGCCGGACCGCGCAGGATCTCGATCTGCTCGGTGAAGAAGTTCTCGCGGATCGACACCGCGGGATCGCGGATGCCGTCGATGAAGACGTCGTTGCGGGCATCGAAGCCGCGAATGAAGAAGCGGTCGCCGAACGCATTGCCGCCCTCGCCCGAGCCGAGCGTGACGCCGGCGGTCGAACGGCCGATCTCCTTGAGCGCGGTGACGTGCTTGTCGGCAAGCACTTCCTTGCTCATCACGGTGATCGTCTTCGGCGTGTTCAGGAGCGGCTCGGGAAACTTGCCCGACGCCTGCACGCGGTTGACCTTGTAGGGCTCGGCTGCGTCCGCGTAGGGGTTGGCGTCCGGCGCGGACAGTCCGCCTGCGTTCGGGAACGCCACCGCGGCCTGCTGCGCCGCCTGCTGACGGGCCGCCGCGCGGCGCAGGGCATTGCGCGCGCGGACCTGCTCGGCGGTCGGCTTGGAGGACGTCGGCTTGGCCCGCGCGATCGGCGCATCGACGTTGACGGGCGGCAGGTCGGACGCCGGCTGCGCCTCGGCCGAGGACATCGATGCCACCGCCATCAGCCCGGCCACTGCCGACACCTTGGTGACGGAGGGCCCCTCTCCGCGTCCGTCATTGAACTTCATCGCTGCGACCCCACGCAGCGAACGCGGTGCTATCACCTGTCCCATTTTATTTTCACGCGCCCCAGATCTTCATTCCACATCGCTTACGCGGATCATTCGCAGTGCGACGATGCGTCGTTGGTATCGGGCGCGTTTCAGGGGGTCAATTTGAGGAGCCCTAATTTGGCCTTGAATAGTTCCAGATCAAAACAATTCTAAAAACGCTCAACTAACAACATGCGGAACTTGAAATCGTTCTAAATAGCGCGATTTGGCTCGCGCTGTCGTCGAATCAGCACTGCGCCGGGCGTAACTCCGGCGCTTGTCAGTTCGACGAGTCAGCCGGCTCGTCGGGGCTCGGCGGCTTCATCAGCGAGAACAGCTCGTCCACGGTCTGCACCGCGATCTGGCGCACGCGATCGGAATCATCGACCCCCGCGATCCGCACGCCCTTGACGACGGCCCTGATCTCATCGCGAAAATCGGTCAGGAAACGCAACGGATCGCGCTGCTCGTTGGCGACGCGCGCGATCAGGCCGGTGACCAGGATCTGGCACGCGAGCATCTTTCCATTCAGTTCTTCCATCGTGAGCTCCCCATTCGCTATCGTCGCACGGCGCATCGTCGGCGACGCAGCCTCGCTCCGGTTGGATCCTGCCGCTGCCCGACGGCGCCATGACGGCGGCTGGACTCATCGGCTTCTAATCAGCTCCCATCGGGCGCGACAAGACGGCGAGAATAGGTCGGAGTGCGGCATTCGCACGAGAGAACCGCGCGGCCGGCGAATGGTCCGGCGCGGCGCGCCAGCCGACGATGGCGGCAGAGGATCGCCGCAGACCGCCCTGCTCTCGCGCAGGCCACGCCGCGGCAACGGCAAGCTTCCCCGCCATTTTTCGCACTCAAGATGTTTTATTATACGACGCAACTCAAAATGGGATCAGAACGGTCTGCGCCGCGGCTCGGCTATTTGAGCGCCACCTCGGCTTTCGGATCGGACAGCGTCTTGATCCGATCCTTCAGGTCCCTGAGCGTGGACAGGCTGGTGGCGACGGCCTCGTCCGGAATGTCGTGCAGAACGTCGCCGGCGATCGCATCGCGCAGCTCGTCGAGATCATCGACGAGCTCTCGTCCCGCGGCGGTGAGATGGAGACGGTTCGCGCGGCGATCCCTCGGATCGTGCCGGCGCTCCAGCAGCCCCTGCTCGACCAGCCTGTCGAGCAGACGCACCAGTGAAATCGGCTGCAGTTCCAGCACTTCTGCGAGATCGACCTGTGACATCCCCTCATGCGCGCGCAGCCGAAACAGCACCACCCATTGGGCGCGGGTCGTGCCGCGCTGTTTGGCACGATGATCAATATAGTTGCGCAGGATGCGCGAGCTTTCGACAAGCTGCGCAACCAGCTGACGTCTCATATCCAGCGACATGGCTGTGAACTCCCTTGCGCTTCCTCGAAGCTTGCCGATTGTTTAGGTTTGTCCACGCGCTCGTGTGTTTACACATTAATTGCGTGCGTACTATATCTGGCATGCTGGGAATGGTTTTAAAGACCGGTTATCCTGTTCATCTCAGCATGTGGGCCAGCATGAAGACATCACGAACCCTCGGTTGGATCCTGCTTGTCGCGGCTCTCGGCGGCGCCGGCTATTACGGCTGGCAGCGTCATCAGGGCGCCGAGGCAGCGAAGAAGACCGCTGAGCAGACATCGGCCCGACCGCAGGCGGTTCGGGTCTCGACCGTGCCGGTCGAGAAGACGGACTTCCCGGTCTTCCTCACCGGCCTGGGGACCGTGCAAGGCTTCAACACCGTCCAGGTCCGCACCCGCGTCGACGGCCAGATCGACAAGATCGCCTTCGCCGAAGGCCAGCTTGTGAAAGAGGGCGACCTGCTGGTCGAGATCGACCCGAGGCCGTTCCAGGCCGCGCTCGACCAGGCCAAGGCCAAGCGGGCGCAGGACGAGGCCAATCTCAACAACGCCAATCTCGATTTGCAGCGCACCACCAAGCTCGGCGAGTTCGCGACCAGGCAGCAGCAGGACACCCAGCGCGCCACCGTCGCACAGCTCACGGCACAGATCGCCGCCGACGACGCCGCGATCGCCAATGCCCAGACCCAGCTCAGCTACACCCAGGTCAAGGCGCCGATCTCCGGGGTCGCCGGCCTCCGCCAGGTCGACATCGGCAATATCGTCAACGCCTCGAGCCAGACCGGCATCGTTTCGATCGCGCAGATCGAGCCGATCGCGGTGATCTTCACCGCGCCGGAGGAGCAGTTGCCCTACATCAACGAGGCGCAGAAGACCGCGCCCTTGAAGGTGATCGCGTTCACCACCGACGGCAGGAAGCAGCTCGCCGAGGGCAAGCTGATGGTCGTGAACAACCAGGTCGACACGTCGAGTGGAACGATCCGGCTGAAGGCGGTGTTCGACAACAAGGACCACGTGCTGTGGCCCGGACAGTCGGTCTCGACGCGGCTCCTGGTGCGGACGCTCAAGGATGCCACGGTGGTTCCCGACGACGCCGTCCAGCATTCGACCAGCGGGCTGTATTCCTACACGGTGAGCCCGGACAACAAGGCCGAGCTGCGCAAGGTGAAGGTCGGCGTTTCGCTCGATGGCCGCACCGTCGTCGAAGAGGGTCTGACCCCCGGTCAGCAGGTGATTACCGGCGGTCAATTCAAAGTGCAGCCAGGCTCGGTCGTGACCACCGCGGTGGCCAGCTCGGAGCTGGCGCCAGTTAAGGTCCGGCAGGAATGAACGGCGGCGGCATCTCGGCACCCTTCATCAAATACCCCATCGGCACCTCGCTGCTGATGGCAGGTATCCTGTTCATCGGCCTGGTCGCCTACCCCCTGCTGCCGGTCGCACCGCTGCCGCAGGTCGACTTCCCGACCATCCAGGTAACCGCCAATCTGCCGGGCGCCAGCCCTGAGACCATGGCGACCTCGGTCGCCCAGCCGCTGGAGCGGCAATTCGCACAGATCCCCGGCATCGCCCAGATGACGTCGACGAGTTACCTGGGCACCGCATCGGTCACGATCCAGTTCGACCTGAACCGCAACATCGACGGCGCCGCCAACGACGTCCAGGGCGCCATCAACGCCGCCTCGGGCCAGTTGCCCAAGACTCTGCCGTCGCCGCCGACCTACCGCAAGGTCAACCCGGCGGACGCGCCGATCCTGATCTTGTCCGCCACGTCCGAGACGCTGCCGCTGACGACGGTCTCCGACTCCGTCGATGCGCAGCTCGCGCAGCAGATCAGCCAGATCTCGGGTGTTGCCCAGGTGATCATCGGCGGCCAGCAGAAGCCGTCGATCCGTATCCAGATCGACCCGGCCAAGCTGGTCGCCAAGGGCCTCTCGATGGAGGACGTGCGCAGCCAGATCGCGATCACCACGGTCGACAGCCCGAAGGGCAACATCGACGGCGAGCATCGGGCCTACACCATCTACGCCAATGACCAGCTCACCGAGTCGAAGGACTGGAACGACGTCATCATCGCCTACCGCAATGGCGGTCCGTTGCGCGTCCGTGACATTGGCCGGGCGGTGACCGGGCCGGAGGATGCCAAGCAGGCCGCCTGGGCCAACGGCAAGCGCGGCGTGTTCCTGGTGGTCTTCAAGCAGCCTGGCGCCAACGTCATCGAAACCGTCGACAAGATCAAGGCGACGCTGCCGCGCCTGGTTGCGGCGATCCCGCCGGCCATCAAGGTCGAGCTGATGTCGGATCGCACGACGACCATCCGTGCCGCGGTCGAGGACGTCCAGTTCACGCTGCTCCTGACCATCTTTCTCGTGGTCATGGTCATCTTCATCTTCCTGCGCAGCTTCTGGGCCACGGTGATCCCGACGATCACCGTGCCGCTCGCGCTGCTCGGCGCCTGCGCGATGATGTGGGGGGTCGGCTATTCACTGGACAATCTGTCGCTGATGGCGCTGACGATCGCGGTCGGCTTCGTCGTCGACGACGCCATCGTCATGCTCGAGAACATCTCTCGCTATGTCGAGGAAGGCGAGTCCCCGATGGCGGCCGCCTACAAGGGGGCCAAGGAGATCGGCTTCACCATTGTCTCGATCTCGATCTCGCTGGTCGCCGTGCTGATCCCGCTCCTGCTGATGGGCGGCATCATCGGGCGCCTGTTCCGCGAATTCGCGGTCGTGCTGGCGATGACGATCTTCATCTCGATGTTCGTCTCGCTGACGTTGACGCCGATGATGGCCTCGCGTTTCCTGCGCGGCGGCCACCAGGCTCACGGCAAATTCTACCAATGGAGCGAGCGCGGCTTCGAGGCGCTGCTCAGGGCCTACGAGAAGGGATTGGACATCGCACTGCGCTGGCGCTTCGCCACGCTGATGGTGTTCTTCGCCACGCTCGGCCTGTCGATCTACCTGTTCGTGCTGATCCCCAAGGGTTTCTTCCCGCAGCAGGACAACGGCCTGATCACCGCCGCGTCGGAGGCGTCGCAGGACATCTCCTTCAAGGCGATGCAGTCGCGCCAGGAGGCGCTGGCCAAGATCGTGCAGGATGATCCGGGCGTGGCCAGCGTCGCAATGGCGATCGGCGGTTCCGGCCGCGCCGGCAATACCGGCAATCTGTTCATCACTTTGAAGCCGCGTGACGAGCGTGATGCATCGGCGCAGCAGATCATCGCACGCCTGAGGCCGCAGCTCGAGAAGGTCGAGGGAGCCCGGCTCTACATGCAGGCCGCGCAGGACGTCCGCCTCGGCGGCCGGCCGTCCCGAACCCAGTTCGAGTTCACGCTGCAGGACTCCAATCTCGCCGAGCTCAACGAGTGGGCGCCGAAGATCCTGGAGAAGATGCGCTCGCTGCCGCAGCTGCGCGACGTCGCCACCGACCAGCAGGCCGACGGCACCACCGTGCAGCTCACGATCAACCGCGACACCGCCTCGCGGTACGGCATCTCGCCGCAGCTGATCGACGACACGCTGTATGACGCCTTCGGCCAGCGCCAGGTCGCGCAGTACTTCACGCAGCTCAATTCCTACCGCGTGATCCTGGAGATCCTGCCTGAGCTGCAGGGCAATATCGACACGCTCAACAAGCTCTACGTGAAATCGCCGACCACCGGCGACCAGGTGCCGCTCTCGACCTTCGCCAGTTGGACCAATGTGCCAGTGCGGCCGCTGTCGATCAGCCACCAGGGTCAGTTTCCGTCGATCACGATCAGCTTCAACCTCGCCCAGGACGTCGCGCTCGGCCAGGCCACCGATGCGGTGCAGCGCGCGATGGTCGAGCTCGGCGCGCCGGCAACCTTGAACTCGAGCTTTCAGGGCACTGCGCAGGCGTTCCAGCAGTCGCTGTCGACCGTGCCGCTCTTGATCCTCGCCGCCCTCGTCGTGGTCTATCTGATCCTCGGCATCCTCTACGAGAGCTACATCCACCCGATCACGATTCTCTCGACGCTGCCCTCGGCCGGCGTCGGCGCGCTCGCAATCCTGATGGCGTTCGGCTACGATTTCAGCCTGATTGCGCTGATCGGCGTCATTCTGCTGATCGGCATCGTGAAGAAGAACGGCATCATGATGGTCGACTTCGCCATCGCCGCCGAACGTGACCAGCATCTGCCGCCCGAGCAGTCGATCCGCCAGGCCGCCCTGCTGCGGTTCCGTCCGATCATGATGACGACGATGGCAGCCCTGCTCGGCGGCGTGCCCCTGATGCTCGGCAACGGCACCGGCTCGGAGATCCGCCAGCCGCTCGGCTATGCGATGGTCGGCGGCCTGATCGTCAGCCAGATGCTGACGCTGTTCACCACGCCGGTCGTCTATCTCTATCTCGACAAGGTCAACAACGCCTTCGCGCGCTGGGGCCGCACGCATATCGACCACGAGCCCGAGACCGCGGCCGCAGGTCCGGTCAAGGAAGCGGCGGAATAGTCCGCCGCTTGTCGTCGCCTACTGCCGCGCCATCTCGGCGTTGGCGACGCCCTCGCCGTCCAGACTCTGTTCATCCTGCATCGTCACGGTCACGTGGGAGAGCCGTCCGGTGAACGCAAACGGCGCCGCATAGTCCGACACCGGGCTGCCGCGGTCATGGCCGATGTCGAGCCCCGACCAGGAGATCAGCGTGTGGAAGGCGAGCTGCGTCGTCAGCGCGCCGGCCTCCTCGCCGTCGATCAGCAACGTGTACCGGCTCATGCCGGTGCGCGCGCCCTTGGCCGGCTCGGTCTGCCGCCTGAGACGTTCGACGCGGACACCCAGGCGATGCGATCCCGCCGGCACCGGGCGTGTCGAGCTGATGATCTCGTGCCGGCCGCCGATGTTGAGATCGTGCACGAGATGACCGTCCTTGACGTAGAGGCTGTAGCCCGACGTCGCATCGCCATGGGCGATGAGCACGCCCGATGCGCCCTCTGCATCGATCTCGACATGGGCCTCGATCAGATAGTCGCGGCTGCGCACGTCGGGCGCGACGTCGGTCGGCACATGGCCCATGCCGGCGTGGAACGTAAAGCGCGTGCGCGCGCCGTGGAAACGCGCCGCGTTCTCGGCAAAGCGCGGGCCGAAGCGATCGTCGAGCGGCAGCACCTGGTGCGCCTCCGCCTGCTCCCACCACAGCTTCACCAATGCCGCGAGCCGCTCTGGCTCGGCGGCGGCGAGATCATGCGTCTCCGAGAAATCCTGCGTGAGATGAAACAGCTCCCATCTATCGTTGTCGAACGGCGTGCCCGACGGGTGAAAGGCCACCGCCTTCCAGCCGTCGTGCCAGAGGCCGCGATGGCCGAACATCTCGAAATATTGCGCGACCTGCTTCGACGGTGCCGCCGGATCGGAGATCGAGGCGGCGAAGCTCACGCCCTCGAGCGGCATCTGCGGCACACCCGCGATCGTGGCCGGCGCATCGATGCCGATCAGGTCGAGCAGGGTCGGCACGAGGTCGCAGGCATGGACGAACTGGTGGCGGACTTCGCCGCGCGCCGCGATGCGCTGCGGCCAGGAGACGATGAAGGGATCGCGGATGCCGCCGCCATGGGTGTTCTGCTTGTAGCGGCGCAGCGGCGTGTTCGACGCCATCGCCCAGCCATGCGGGAAGTTCGAGTGCGTATCCGGCCCGCCGATGTCGTCGATCCGCGCGAGCTTCTCGGCGATCGGCTCCGGCTTGAAGTTGAACGGTCCCATCGCGTTGACGAAGCCGAGCGGCCCGCCCTCCTGGCTGGCGCCATTGTCCGACATGACGATCACGAGCGTATTGTCGCGCTGGCCGGTCTTGTCGAGAAAAGCGAGCAGCCGGGCCAGATGCTGGTCGGCATGATCGAGCATACCGGCGAAGGCCGATTGCAGCCGGGTGAAGACGCGCCGCTCATCCTCGGAATGGGCCTCCCAGGGCTTCACGCCATCATTGCGCGGCGGCAGGTCCGTGCTCTCCGGCACCAGCCCCATCGCCTTCTGCCGCGCCAGCCGCTGCGCGCGCTCGGCATCCCAGCCATGGGCGAAGACCGCGTCGTAGCTCTCGATGATGTCGTGCGGCGCCTGATGCGGCGCGTGGCAGGCGCCGAGCGCGAGCCAGGTCAACCATGGCAGCTCGGGCCGGTCGGCCGTGTGGTCGGCGATGAAGCGGATCGCCTGATCGACCAGGTCGGCAGTCAGGTGATAGCCGTCGGCGTAGCTGCCGGGCGGGCTGACATGGGTGTTGTCGAGCACCAGCTCCGGCGCATATTGATCGGTCTCGGCGTCGAGGAAGCCATAGAAGCGGTCGAAGCCGCGCCCCAGCGGCCAGCCGTCGAACGGCCCGGTCGCGCCGCTCTCGGTCAAGGGCGTGACGTGCCATTTGCCGACCATGTAGTTGCGATAGGCATGGGCGCGCAGCATCTCGGCCAGCGTCCCCGCCTCGCGCGCGATCTTGCCGCGATAGCCGGGATAGCCCGAGTCGAAATTGGCAAGGCAGCCGACGCCGACTGAATGATGGTTGCGACCGGTCAGGAGTGCCGCCCGTGTGGTCGAGCACATCGCTGTGGTGTGGAAGCCCGAATAGCGCAGGCCCTGCGCGGCCAGCCCGTCGATCGCGGGGGTGCGGATCCGCGAGCCGTAGCAGCCGAAATCGGAGAAGCCGACATCGTCGAACAGCACCACCAGGATGTTGGGCGCGCCCTTCGGCGGCTGCTGCGGCGCCGGCCACCAGGGTCTGGAGCCTGCGATGGTCCTGCCGATCCTACCGCCGAATGCGGGCTCGCTCATGCCTCGTCCTCCCTCTCGCTCGCGTCCCGGCTGCGCCTCGCAGCCCGTACGAGTTTATCGTTGTGATTGCTCTGGGATCCGCGACGCCCCGGGGCTGGGTGGCACGGCCAGGCTTGCCTCGGATCATAATCATAATTATTATTATTATTCCAGATGGAGCCAGCGACATGCCGCAGCGGATCGCGCCGGACCACCTGCCCGGCGTGACCCCGTCGCGGCAGCAGCGCAGCCGCGAGACGACGCTTGCCCTGCTGATGGCCGGCGAGGAGCTGCTGCGCACGCGCAGCCTCGCGGAGCTGTCGATCAGCGACCTCTGTGCGCATATCGGGGCAACGGTCGGCGCCTTCTACAGCCGGTTCGACAGCAAGGAGGCCTACTTCAACGCCCTGCTCGCGCTCACTTTGGCGGACGGGCGGAAACAGCTCTTGAGACTCCCGCCGCCCGATCCCGTCCGCGCGGGCGACCCGCAATGCCACCTGCTGGTGCGCGGCACCGTGCTGTGGATGCGCCGTCACAAGGGCGTGCTACGCGCAGCGCTCGTGCGCAGCGAGCCCGGACCGAACCACTGGAGCGGCTTCAAGGAGCTGGCACAGGCACTGTCGGAGCGCGCGGCGCTGCTCCTGCTGCCTGCGGGCCGGCGCGCCGGCCCGGCCTCGCGCACGCGGTCGCGAACAGCGGAGGCGCGAAAGACGGTCGCGTTCGGCGTCCAGGTCGTGCTCGGCACCCTGGTGAACGCCGTCCTCAACGATCCCGGCCCGCTGTCGATCGACGATGACGAGATCGGGGAACGGCTCGGCGCCTGCCTGGTCCTGCTGCTGCGCGCCGGCCCGGACGGCGCGCCGCGAAAGCCGCAGGCCGCGAGAGGCAAGCGCTAGACCCTGCCGGCCCGGTGGCGCGGCGGGGCGGCAGAGCACGTTGGAAATCCGTCATCCAGCGGCTTGCCAAAGCCTGAGACATGCGGGTAGAAGGACCCGTCGTCGCCGCCCTGCTTTGCCGGCCGGCGCGCAAAACGGTGCCAGACAGTCCGGCAATTGCTTGAAACTGCAGGGCATTCCGTTGGGGAATGGTGTAACGGTAGCACAACAGACTCTGACTCTGTTTGTCTTGGTTCGAATCCAGGTTCCCCAGCCAGCTTGACCACTGCCGCGACGGCCTGAAAGCACGACAGCCTCATCCTCGTGATCTGAGAAGTATCGGGGTCGTTTTGCCTCGGGATCCATCCCCAGGCGCGGACACGCTGCGGCGTCCACCACCCCTTCGGCACGCGTCCCGCGCGTTAACGTCTGCTCATTGCGAATCGGCGATGACGGAACAACCATTGCGAGCAATGGACCGGTTCTGTGGAGGAAAACACTTTGCAAAGCAGCGTCGGCTCCCGTGCCTTCCAGAACGCAAGGCTGCAAAAGCGGGCCAAGAAACAGGCGGACGTGCTGTTGCCAGCGGCGGTCAAGGCCTACCGCGAAGGCCGGCATCCGGAGGCTCAGGCCCTGTGCCAGCAGATCCTGCAGGACCTGCCGCAGCATTTCGGGGCCCTGCATCTGCTCGGCGTCTCCGAACGGGACTGCGGCCGGTTCGACCAAGCCGTGCGCGTCCTGGCACGGGCGACCGAGGTCGACCCGCGCTCGGCCGAAGCCCAGTCCGATCTCGGCCTGTCGCTGTTCCGGCTCGGCCGCTATGACGAGGCTCGCACCCGTTACGAACGCGCCATCGGACTCCAGCCGAACTTCCCGACCGCGCTCACCAATCTCGGCAACACGCTGATGAGCCTGTCGCGTTTCGAGGAGGCGATCACCGCGCACGACCGGGCCATCGCGCTGAAGCCCGGCTATGGCGACGCGCACGCCAATCGCGGGATGGCGCTGCTGCTCACGGGCCGGTACGAAGACGCCGGTCAGAGCTTCGATCGCGCGCTCGCGCTGCAGCCGCGGCTGCTGACGGCCCTGTTCGGCAAGGGCCTGGTCAGCATGAACCTGCGGAACTTCGATACTGCAGTGGCCGCGCTGACGTCGGCACTGGCGATCAATCCGACTGCGGCCCCTGCCCTCGCCCAGCGCGGGCGAGCCTATCAGGAGCAGGGCAAGTTCGCCGAGGCGGAAGCCGATTTTGACGCGGCATTGGCCCTCGAACCGCTGCTGGAAGACGCCCTGCGCGGCAAGGCCACGGTTTCGCTCGTCCGCGGCAACATCGCCCTGGCGACCTCGCTCATCGACAAGATGCTGGCGCAGAACCCGAAGCAGGAGAGCGCCTGGACCCTGCTCGGGGTCTGCTCCGCGATGCAAGGCGACATCGCCACGGCGATTGCGGATTACGACCGCGCGCTCGCGATCAATCCGGACTACGAGGACGCGATCACCAAGAAGATCTTCGCGCTGGATTTCCTGCCCGACGTCGGGGTCGAACGTCTCCAGGCAGAACGGAGACACTGGTGGGAGGCGATCGGCTCGCGGTTGCCGCGTCTGCCGCTCGGCGAGCGGAATCTGGACCCGGACCGGCGCCTTGTCGTCGGCTACGTGTCGTCCGATTTCCGTGAGCATTCGGCCGCTCTCGGCTTCCTGCCGATCCTTCGCCATCACGATCGCGCCAAATTCGAAATCGTTGCCTATTCGTGTTCACCGACGAGGGACGCCAAGACCGAGCTGTGTCGTTCGCTGGTCGATCGCTGGGTCGAGGCCTGGCAGTTGACCGACGACAAGCTCGACGAGCAGATCCGGGCCGACAAGATCGACATCCTCGTCGACCTCTCGGGACATTCCGCCGGCCACCGGCTCACGCTGTTTGCGCGCAAGCCTGCCCCGATCCAGGTCTCGGCCGTCGGCAGCGTCACTGGCACCGGATTGCCCGTGATGGATTATCTGCTGGCCGATGCGGTGACGATTCCGGCCGCGGTCCGGCATCTGTTTGCCGAAAAGATCTACGATCTGCCGTCGCTGATCACGATCGAACCGCCGCCTCCAATTCCGCCGTCGCCGCTGCCGATGCTTCGCAACGGACACGTCACCTTCGGCTCGTTCAATCGCGCCGACAAGTTTTCGGAGCCGACTCTGGCTCTATGGTCGAAGCTGATGGCTGCGACGCCGGGCTCGATGATCGTCGTCAAGAACCATGCGATGAACGATCCCCTGCTGCGCGACGGCTTGATCGCCCGCTTCGTCGCCCACGGCATCGCCGCGGAACGCGTCCGTTGCGTCGGAAAGACGTCGCGCGAGGAGCATCTTGCGACGTTCGCCGATATCGACATCGCACTCGATCCGTTCCCGCAAAATGGCGGCATCTCGACGTGGGAGGCGCTGCAGATGGGCGTGCCTGTCGTCACCAAGCTTGGCAGCACCCCCTCGGCACGGGCGGGCGGCGCGATCGTCAAGGCAGTCGGCCTCGACGCGTGGGTCGCCGATGACGACGAAGGCTATCTCGCGACAACGCTGAAATTCTGCTCGCGGCCCGGCGAGCTTGCCGCGCTCCGGGCCGAGCTGCCCGCCAGGGTGTTGAATTCAGCCGCCGGAAACGGCGCGCTCTACACGCAGCATGTAGAACAGGGATACCGGACGTTCTGGCATGACTATTGCGCACGAGCGACGACCGGCTAGCGCTTGAATCAGATCTCGTCCGGCCGGCACAGCGTCGCGCCCGTGCGCCGTTCGACCCATGCCGACGCTTGCGATGCGTCGACGACGCAGTCCCGCCGGTCCATCGTCGGCTCGCCGGGACGATCCTTCCAGCGTGCGCCCGATCACGGAATTAACCCGTCATTCACCACGATCCTCATCCGGCCGGAACGATGCAATTTGCTTCAAATTGTCTGGCCAGGGAGACGGGACATGACCAAGCTGATGGACCTCGACGATCAGATCGAGCGGGCCGAGCGGCTCGAGCGGAGCATCACCGACGCGCTGACGATCGAGCGGCTGCGCCAATTCGCGGCCGGGTGCCGGCGCGAGCGCGAGCGGCTGTCGCAGCACCAGCAGCGCGCGGCCTGAGCAGGCGCGACGACCTGCAACGCAGCCGTGGTCAACGGGCTGCCCGCGACGGAGCTCGGCGAGCGCACGCTGTCACGAGCAGGTCGTCACCATGTTGGTGCAGAGCTGCCGGGTCCAGCCGATGCCCTTCTTGACGCGGATCTTGGCGAAGTCGCCAAAGCAGCCGAGCAGCTCGACCGACTGGTCACCGCTCGCATGCGGGTCGAGCTTCGCGCTCGACGTGGCGTGATCGCGGTAGATCGCCGCGCCGTTCTGCAGGCCGCCGGCGCCGACGATGCTCCGATGCAGGAAGCCCCTGCCCTGAAAGATCACGGTCTCCTTGCCCTGATCGACGTCGTTCAGCATGGCCCGGTCGATCTCGAACCAGTCGCCCTGCTGCGCGACGAGATGCACGACGATCCAGCCATCGCTGGTCGGATTTTTCAGGACCTTGACGATGCTGCCGCCAGGCTCGGCACGGACATTGGCACCATTCGGATCGCGGTCGGTGACGTCGGCCTCGACGTTGCAGGCTTCGCGATGCGGCGCCTGCGCAGTGGCAATGCCCGGCGCGATGAGCATCGCGGTCAGCAGCAGAATTCTCGTCAGCATTGAACGGTCACCGGCCTCCGATCCGTCCCGCATTGGTCGCGCGGCCGACGCGGCGGTTCAACACCGAGCATTCAACACCGAGCAAATGGCGGCGACCAGCCGAGCTCACGGCGACCGCCGATCAGATCTATCCCGAGGACATCATCGAGGTGCTCCGGCATCCGGAGGTCTGGTGAGAGGCGCTACAGCCGACCGCCCGCGAGTGCGGCGGCGCGCGGCCGGCCGACGTCGTCGAGCACATGCGGCATCGGCGAGACCGGAAACACCGCGTTGATCTGGCCCGTCCCCGATGACGGGAAGAACGGCGTCACCACCTCGACGCCGCGGTCGTAGTGGTTCCAGCCGAGCGCGCCGAGCAGCATGGCCGTATCGTGCATGAAGCCCTCGCCATGGCCCTTGCTGGCATATTCCGGCAACATGTCGCAGAAATCCGGCCACTCGCCGTGCTCCCACATCTGGATCACCTCGTGGTCGAGCCGCTCCAGGAACGGGCTGAACATCCGGTCGCGATACTCGTCGGCGGTGCCGTTCTGGGCAAAGCGATGGCTCAGCGAGCCCGAGGCGAAGAAGGCCACCGTGCCGTCGTAATGATCCTCGACCGCGCGGCGGAAGGCCCAGCCGAGCTTGGCGCTGTCGGCGAGATAATGCGAGGTGCACAGCGCCGAGACGGAGACGACCTTGAAGTGGCGGTCGGGGTTCATGTAGCGCATCGGCACCAAGGTGCCGTATTCCAGCGCCAGCGACGTCGCATCGTGGGCCATGGTGGCAACGCCATGGGCGTTGGCGCCCTCGGCGAGGATGTGGCCCAGCTCCGGGTTGCCGTCGTATTCATAGGTCATGTTGGCGATGAAGTGCGGCAGCTCGTTCGAGGTGTAGAGCCCCTCGAAATGCGGCGCGCAATTGATGTGGTAGCCGGCATTGACCAGCCAATGGGTGTCGAACACGACGATGGTGTCGACGCCGGCCTCGCGGCAGCGCCGGCCGATCTCGATATGACCGTCGATCGCCGACTGTCGCTTGCCCTTGGCCGGACCATCCAGCTCGCTGAGATACATCGACGGCACGTGCGTGATCTTGGCCGCCAGTGCGAGCTTGCCCATCCTCTCGTCTCCCTTCCGGTCGTTCCCCGGCCGGCATCGCCGACCGTTTGCTTGGAAGGCAGATTACCCCTGCAGCTCCGCGAAAAAAAGGGCCGCACGCGCGGCCCTTCCTTGGTGTCCGATCCATCGTCTGTCCCATGATCATGGGACGGACAGCCACGAGATGCGGTCACGCCGCCTTGATGTCGATGGTCTTGGCGGCCTTCTGTACCTCGGGCTTCTTCGGCAGGGTGACCTTGAGCACGCCCTGCTTGAACACGGCCTCGATCTTGTCGGTGTCGACGCCGTCGGGGATCTGGAAGGAGCGTTCGAACGAGCCGAAGCTGCGCTCACGGACGTAATAGTCCTTCTTCTTCTCCTCCTTGTCCTCCTGCTTCTCGCCCTTGATCGAGAGCACGCCGCTCGCAACCTTCACCTCGACGTTCTTCTCGTCGAGGCCGGGCAGCTCAGCGGTGACCTCGTAGGCATTGTCGTGCTCGGCGACGTCGACCGCCGGCGCCACGGCAAAGGACCGTGCGCGGGCCAGGCCCGGCAGTTGGTCGAACAGCGACGGCGTGCGCCAGATCCCGCCGTGGAAGTCCTCGAACACGCGATCGATCTCGCGGCGCAGGTTCTCGAACGGCCGCCATCCCTGCATGGATGGCGCACCTGCCTTCTCGGTGTTGACGGGCAGCTTGGTAGGTTCAGCCATAACATCATCCTCCTGCTTCACGCGAGGATCGGGTCCGCAACGGCATGGGCGCGACCGATTTCGTTGATCGGCCGGCATCCGCTCCCTCGCGCTTGACGGGAAAAATATAGCCGGCACGCCCGGGTTCCAGATTGATTGCGATCAAATCGCTGAGCGGCTGGAGGTTCGGATCGGCGCGGCAGCCCCTCCAGGTTTCTTTCGGCGCCGGGGCCTCCACAGCCGAAGAGCCGTTCAGGAAGAGCCTTGGAGATGGTGAACCGGACGTTAACCCGAACGGTTCGCGCGACGCTTGAGGAAAGGATTGAGAAAGCCTTACAGTGCAAGGCCTTAGGTCCCATTGAGGAGGTGCGATCGCAACGCCCCGCGCGACCCTCCGACCACCGGGCTGGGCGGGCGGCACAGTCACAAACGTTGCCCGCTTAACAAATTTTCCAGTCCCAGCAGAGAAGGTGTCAATTCAACAATTCACCACAGGTTTCATGACCGTGACATCCTTCGGACGCGTGATCTCGGTGCGGGGCTCCCAGGCCCGCGTCGGCATTCTGTCGACACAGCAGATGAACGTCTCCGATATCCGCGCGACAGTCGGCCGTTTCATCAGCATTCGCTGCCCGAGCGCCACGATCATTGCGATCATCACCGAGGTGACCAGCGAGGACCTCTCGCGTGCCAACGAATACGTCGCGACGGCTTCGGTAGACCTGCTCGGCGAGATTCTCGGACCGGCCGAGCGGCCCAAGTTCCAGCGCGGCGTCACCCACTACCCGACCATCGGCGACGCCGTCGACATGATCACGAGCGAGGAGCTGCGCACGATCTACACGCCGACCGCCGGCGACCACATCGACATCGGCGCGCTGCAGCAGGACACCTCCGTGCGCGCCTGCGTCAATGTCGAGGAAATGCTGTCGAAGCACTTCGCCGTGCTCGGTTCGACCGGCGTCGGCAAATCGACCGGCGTGTCGCTGCTGCTCAACGAGATCCTGAAGGCGCGGCCGAACCTGCGCATCTTCCTGCTCGACGTCCACAACGAATATGGCCGCTGCTTTGGTGAAAAGGCGCTGGTGCTGAACCCGCGCAACCTGAAGCTGCCGTTTTGGCTGTTCAATTTCGAGGAGATCGTCGACGTCCTCTTCGGCGGCCGGCCGGGCGTGCCGGAAGAGCTCGACATCCTGGCCGAAGTGATCCCGCTGGCGAAGGGCATCTACACCCAATACCAGAACACGGACCGCATCGGGCTCAAGCGCATCGACCCGAAGACCGTCGGCTACACCGTCGATACGCCGGTGCCCTACCGCCTCGTCGACCTGATCAACCTGATCGACGAGCGCATGGGCAAGCTCGAGAACCGCTCCTCGCGCATCATCTATCACAAGCTGATCTCGCGGATCGAGACGGTACGCAACGATCCGCGCTACGCCTTCATGTTCGACAACGCCAATGTCGGCGGTGACACCATGGCCGAGGTCATCAGCCACCTGTTCCGCCTGCCGGCCAACGGCCGGCCGATGACGGTCATGCAGCTCGCCGGCTTCCCGGCCGAGGTGGTCGATTCCGTGGTCTCGGTCGTGTGCCGCATGGCGTTCGATTTCGGCCTGTGGAGCGACGGCGTCTCGCCGCTGCTGTTCGTCTGCGAGGAAGCGCACCGTTACGCCTCGGCCGACCGCTCGATCGGCTTCGGCCCGACCCGCAAGGCGATCTCGCGCATCGCCAAGGAAGGCCGGAAATACGGCGTCTATCTCGGCCTGATCACCCAGCGGCCGGCCGAGCTCGACGCCACCATCATCTCCCAGTGCAACACGCTGTTCACGATGCGGCTCGCCAACGAGCGCGACCAGTCGCTGCTGCGTTCGGCGGTGTCGGATGCCGCCGCCAACCTGCTCTCCTTCGTTCCCTCGCTCGGCACCCGCGAGGTGCTGGCGTTCGGCGAAGGCGTCGCGCTGCCGACCCGGCTGCGCTTCAAGGAGGTGCCGCTGCATCAATTGCCGCGCAGCGAGGCGACGATCGCGACCGTCCGCTCGGTCAATGCCGGACACGACATGCATTTCGTCAGTGCGGTGCTGGAGCGCTGGCGCGGAGCGACCTCGAGCCGGGACGCGTCGAGCGGCGACAGCGGCGCCGGCAACCTCGGAGATCGCGGCAGCCTGTCCGCCTCGCTGGACGCGCCAATGCTGCAGCCATCGATGGGTCTCGACCCGGACCGCTTCTCCCTGCTGAAGAAGCCGCTGCGCTAAAGCCGGCGGCGGCCCCTCTTTAATCCCGACCGACGACGGCTGCCGAGGAGGCGTTGCGGGCGCTCCACCACTGGCGGGTGATGGACCGAGCTGGACCGTTGCGCCTGCGCCGCGATCGACTAAGGTTCGCCCCCTGCCACGCATGCCGGACCCGTTGCCATGACCCAGCCCGCCATCAGCCGCTTCCCCGTCCCCGCAATCAATGCGCTGCCGGACGACATCCGCACCCGCCTGCTCGGCGTGCAGGAGAAGAGCGGCTTCGTGCCCAACGTGTTCCTGACACTTGCGCACCGGCCGGACGAGTTCCGCGCGTTCTTTGCGTATCACGACGCGCTGATGGAGAAGGACGGCGGGCTGACCAAGGCCGAGCGCGAGATGATCGTGGTCGCGACCTCGAGCGCCAACCAGTGCCAGTATTGCGTGATCGCGCACGGCGCGATCCTGCGCATCCGCGCCAAGAATCCCCTGATCGCCGACCAGATCGCGATCAACTACCGCAAGGCCGACATCACGCCACGGCAGCGGGCGATGCTCGATTTCGCGATGAAGGTGGCGCTCGAGGCGCAAACGGTCGGGGATGCCGATTTCAAGGCGCTGGCCGGCCACGGCTTCGGCGACGACGACATTTGGGACATCGCCGCGATCGCGGCGTTCTTCGCGCTGTCGAACCGGATCGCGAATGTCACGGGCATGCGGCCCAACGACGAGTTCTACCTGATGGGGCGGCTGCCGAAGACCAAGTGAGACGATCAGTCGTCCGACGCCGGCCCGCACCAGCCCGGCAGATAGACCGCGTCGTGGCTCTTTGCGGCCGCCAGCGCGTGCTCCATGGCGGCGGCGAAATGGGTCTCGACCGTCTTGCGCTTGACCTTGCGGCGCAGGAAGTCGGCCCATAGGAACTCGCTGAACGGCGTCGTGTCCTTGGCGAAGCCTCCGGCGCGGCGCAGCTCGCCGGCCAGGCTGCGGAACGGATCGTCCTTCAGATTCGCGACGGACTTCGGCAGATCCTTGAAATGCCGCCGCTCGCCCTTGGCGTCGTAAGGATAGACCCAGCGCTTGTTGTCCATCACGCCCCAGAACGCCTCGCGATCGACCATCGAGAGGTCGCCGATCACCGTGACCAGCACGTCCTTGACGCCCTCGTCATGGAGCGCGCGGGCGAGGTGATGGTGGTCGACGACGTAGTGCCGCTCATCGGGACCAAGCACCACCGGGATCATGTGCTTGCCGAGCAGCTCGGCCTGCTTCTTCTTCGACTTGTGCTCGCGCCAGCGCTCGCGTTTCTCCTTCACCTCGCGCATGCCCACGGTCATCTGCGTCGGGCGCAGCGACAGGATCGGCACGGGATGAAGCAGCGGCTCGCGGGTATTGGCCATGGCTGGGCTCCGGGGGATGATCAGCATTATGCCACGCCTGCCGAGCCGTTCCAGCGCATCTGCCCGTAGCTGCGACGCCGTTCGGACCGGCCGCGGCAGGTTCCAATCACCCGCGGAGCGGGCGCCGATTGGATGCATTCGAGGAGCGAGATGCTTTGCTGATGCAGCTCAATTATGGCAAAGTTTCTTTGTGAGAGGTCGGGCCTGCGTGCTAGAACGGACCATCGGAGTCGAGGCATGAAGTCCCAGCGCCCCATTGCAGCGGAGGAAGAGCATCGCGTGGTGCCGTTCCGGCCGCGCAGCAGTCCGGTGCGGCGCGTCACCGAGGGCGGCAGTCCGCCGATTCAGCTGCATCGGGGCGAGCGACCGACACTCGATCTCTCCCGGTATGAGCAGCCCCGCGAGGAGCCCGATGACTTCCGTCACCGCATCCTGGCCAACATCGCCGCCATCGCCTTCACGGTCGCGTTGACCGCGATCGGCATCTGGCTGGCGATGAGCATTGCCGACCTGCGCAAGACCCAGGACTGCCTGCTGACCGGACGGCGCGACTGCGCCCGCATCATCACCGAGACCTACACGCCCTGATCCCCCTGCTGGACGCGGCTGCCGCGGCCGACGAGGCATCACAATCCCGCCACAACCGCCGTGTCCGGCTCCATTGAACTCACCGCGTCGCTCCGATATACGGGCACACGACTCCCGGGCGACGGGGGTAGAAGGGCTCGCATCAGACGGCCCCGGGGGCGCGGTGTCCTCCCGTCGCCACCTACCGGATTAGCTCCAAAATATCAAAGGCTTAGTGATGTCCTCAACATTCGATCAGGTCGCCACGATCATCGCTGAAACCTGCGACATCCCGCGCGACACGATCACGCCGGATAGCCATGCCATCGACGATCTGGGCATCGACAGCCTCGATTTCCTCGACATCGCATTTGCGATCGACAAGGCCTTCGGGATCAAGCTGCCGCTCGAGAAGTGGACGCAGGAAGTCAACGACGGCAAAGCCAGCACCGAGCAGTATTTCGTGCTGAAGAACCTGTGCGCCCGCATCGACGAGCTGGTCGCCGCCAAGGGCGCGTGAGCGCCCGCCATGCAGATCGAATACTTCCTGCTCATCGACCGCATTCTCGATCTCCGGCTGGACGAGAAGACCATCACCGTCGAAGCCAAGGTCCCCACCGAAAGCACGATCTTCGAAGGACATTTCCCGGGCTATCCGATCATGCCCGGCGTTCTCCTGATCGAATCGATGGCGCAGACATCGGGCTGGCTGCTGCTCGCGCTGATGAAGTTCGAGCGGATGCCGTTCCTTGCCGCAGTCAAGGAGGCCAAGATGCGCGGCTTCGTGTCGCCGGGCGAGGTGCTGACCGTCGAGGCCAACGTGCTGCACGAGGGCTCCGGTTACGCCATGACCGAAGCGCGCGTGAAGGTCGGCGGCAAACTGCGTTCGAATGCGACCATCACTTTCAGTCACGTCCCCTTCCCCAATCCGGAGCTGCGCGGGCACATGGACGCCGTCGCCGAGCGCGTCGGCTTTCCGCAACAGGTCCTGCAGCGATGAGTGAGACGACAACCGTGACCTCCGAACCCGTCGAAGTCTGGATCACCGGTATCGGTCTTGCGACCTCGCTTGGCGAGGGACTCGATGCGAACTGGGACGCCCTCAACTCCGGCCAGATCAACGTCGATGAGCAGGGTTTCGCGCCCTACATCGTGCATCCCTGGGCCAAGGTGAATCTGGAAGCGCAGATCCCGAAGAAGGAGCAGCGCCAGATGGAGGCGTGGCAGCGCATCGGCACCTATGCCGCCGGGCTTGCGCTGGATTCCGCCGGCCTCAAGGGCAACAAGGACATCCTGTCGCGGATGGACATGATCGTCGCCGCGGGCGGCGGTGAGCGCGACATCTCCGTCGACACCGCGATCCTCAACGCGGAAGCCCAGGGCAATTGCACGCCCGGCTTCCTGAACGATCGGCTGATGAGCGACCTGCGCCCGACCCTGTTCCTGGCGCAGTTGTCCAACCTGCTCGCCGGCAACATCGCGATCTCGCACGGCGTCTGCGGCACCTCGCGCACCTTCATGGGCGAGGAGGTTGCGGGCGTCGACGCGTTCAAGATCGCTTTGGCCCGCATCGCCGGCGGCCAGAGCGACATCGCGCTGGTCGGCGGCTCGCACAATGGCGAGCGCAAGGATCTGCTCGTGCTGTACGAGTTCGGCGACTACAATCTGAAGAACGAATTCAAGCCGGTCTGGTCCCGCAAGGACCATCCGGGCTTCGCGCTCGGATCGGCCGGCGCGTTCCTGGTGCTGGAATCCAGGCCGCATGCCGAGGCCCGCGGCGCCAAGCCGCTGGCCCGGCTCAGCAAGGTCGTCGCCGACCGCGCCCGCCGCAAGGAGGCAGGCGCGGTGACGGGAACGCTGGACCGTCTGTGGTCGGCGCTCGACGTCCACGAGGCCCCCGGCGCCATCATCACCGGCGCGACCGGCGCCGAGCCGGTGACGTCGGAGGAGCGCGCATTCCTCGACCATCACAAGGCGTTCGCGGTGCGCTCGAGCGGGACCCGCTTCGGCCATTCGATGGAGGCGCAGTTCGCGCTCGGTCTCGCGCTCGCTGCGCTCTCGATCTCGCGCGGCGCGCTGTTCGCGCCGGGTGACGCCTCGGGCGTGGAGACCGACATGAAGGATGCTCCGGCCCAGATCGTGGTGGTCGGCGCCGGCCATTACCGCGGCGAAGGCATGGCCTTGGTCGAAGCAGTCAAGTGAACGCGGCACGGCCTTAAGAAGACACGACGGGGGACATCATGAGTGTACGCGACAAGTTTGGACGCCCCATCGTGGTCGTGACCGGGATGGGCATCGTCACCTCCCTTGGGGCCGGCAAGTCCGATAACTGGAACAAGCTCGTGGCCGGCGAGTCCGGAATCCGCACCATCACGCGGTTTCCGATCGACGGCTTGAAGACGACCATGGCCGGCACGGTCGATTTCGTCCCCGTGGCGCCGTTCACGTCGACGGGACTGTCCGAGCGGCTCGGTCACATGGCTGTCGAGGAAGCCATCGCGCAGGCTGGAATCGGCAGCAAGGGCGATTTTCCGGGCCCGCTGTTTCTCGCCGTGGCGCCGGTCGAGATCGAGTGGCCCCAGCGTCTGGAGCTCGCGCACGAGGTTGGCGGCACTCAGTTCACCTATGACGACCTGCTGAAGGTCTGCGGCGGCGGCAAGTTCGTCAACTATCACCACCGCTTCCTGTTCGGCTCGGTCGCCGATTCGCTGTCCGACACCTTCGGCACCAAGGGCTCGCCGATCTCGCTGTCGACCGCCTGCGCCTCCGGCGCGACCGCGATCCAGCTCGGCGTCGAAGCCATCCGACGCGGTGAGACTGACGTCGCGCTATGCGCCGCCACCGAAGGCTCGGTCAATCCGGAAGGGCTCGTGCGCTTCTCGCTGCTGTCGGCGCTGTCGACCCAGAACGACCCGCCGCAGGCCGCCTCCAAGCCGTTTTCCAAGAACCGCGATGGCTTCGTGATGGCCGAGGGCGCCGGCGCGCTGGTGCTGGAAAGCTACGACGCGGCCGTGGCGCGCGGCGCCAAGATCCTCGGCGTCGTCGCTGGCTGCGGCGAGCTGACCGACTCCTTCCACCGCACCCGTTCCTCGCCGGACGGCAAGCCGATCATCGGCTGCATCCGCAAGGCGCTCGCCGATGCCGGCATGGCCCCTGAGCAGATCGACCATATCAATGCCCACGGCACCGCCACGCCCGAGAACGACAAGATGGAATATGTCGGCGTCTCCGCCGTGTTCGGCGAGCACACCAGCAAGATTCCAGTGTCGTCGAACAAGTCGATGGTCGGCCACACGATCTCGGCAGCCGGCGCGGTCGAGGCGATCTTCTCGCTGCAGACGCTCGAGCATCAGCGCATTCCGCCGACCATCAACTACGACATTCCGGATCCCGCGATCCTGTTCGACGTCGTCGGCAACAAGGCCCGCGATGCGCGCGTCACCACCGTGATGTCGAATTCGTTCGGCTTCGGCGGCCAGAACGCCTCGCTGATCCTGACGCGCGAACCGGCCTGATCCGCCGCTGCCATCGATGAGTCTCCTGCCCCTCCGGACCAAGCTCGTGATCCGCCGAGCCGTGAAGTCGGCCGGGGCTTCCGCCGTCGGCGCGCTGACGGTCGGAATGCTCAGGACCACGCGCTATTTCGACCCGCAGAAGACGGCCGACCGCTTCGCGCGCATTGCGCAGATGATCGGGCCACGCCTGCGCGAGCAGCGCATTGGTCGCGACAATCTCACCGCGGCCTTCCCGGAGAAATCGCCCGACGAGATCGAGAGAATCCTCGCCGGCGTGTGGGACAATCTCGGCCGCGTCGGCGCCGAGTTCGCCCATCTCGACAAGATCTGGGATTACGACGAGGCGCATCCCGAGCGCAGCCGGATCGAGCTGTCGCCGCGCACCCATGAGCTGTTTCATCAGCTCCGTCTCGACGGCAAGCCAGCCCTGATCTTTGCCAGCCATCTCGCCAATTGGGAGATGCCGGCGCTGGCGGCGGTCGCCCATAAGCTCGATACGGCGATCCTTTATCGTCGACCCAACATCGCCGCCGCCGACCGCATCATCCAGGAGATACGGCAGGTCAAGATGGGCACACTCGTCCCGGCCGGCCGCGATGCGCCGCTGCGGCTGGCACAGGCGCTCAAGAACGGCCAGCACGTTGCCATGCTGGTCGATCAGTACCTGACCGGCGGCGTCGAGGTGACGTTCTTCGGCCGCAAGACCCGCGCCAATCCGATGCTGGCCCGCCTCTTACGCCAGGTCGAATGCCCGGTGCATGGCGTGCGCATCATCCGCCTCCCCGGCAATCGCTTCCGCGCCGAAGTCTCGGAGGAAGTGAAGCCGGTACGGACGGCCGACGGACAGATCGACATCCAGGGCACGACGCAGGCGATCACCGACGTCGTCGAGAGTTGGGTCCGCGAATATCCTGAGCAATGGCTCTGGCTGCACCGGCGCTGGCGGTAGTCGGCGCCCGGGCAAATTCCACCACGAGGAAGTGGGACTGCAGCATCTTCTACCGCTGACGGGCCATTCGAAGAAAACTCTTACCTCTTCCATCGCCGCTCGCTACCTTTGCCGCGTATCCGACGGCTGTTCGGAAGCTCCAGGGAGGACAAGCGCGAATGTTTTCGCACGTGATGATCGGCACCAACGACCTCGACAAGGCCAAGGCCTTCTACGACAAGCTGCTGGGGACGCTGGGCGTGCGCCCCGCCAGGGTCGACGGCCACCGCATTTTCTACATCACACCGACCGGCATCTTCTCGGTGTCGAAGCCGATCAACGGCCAGCCCGCGACCCCTGCCAATGGCGGCACCATCGGCTTTGCCTGCAGCTCGCCCGAACAAGCCGATGCCTGGCATGCGGCGGGGCTCGAAGCCGGCGGCACCACCTGCGAAAACCCGCCCGGTGTTCGTGAAGGTTCGGCCGGCAAGCTGTATCTCGCCTACCTGCGCGACCTCGACGGCAACAAGCTCTGCGCGATGCACCGGATGACGTGATCGATCTCAACCGATTTGTCAGATCAAACCAAGCGATCAAGTCTCGGCATTCCGGGGCGATGCGCAGCATCGAACCCGGAATCTCGAGATTCCGGGTCTGGTGCTTGCGCACCATCCCGGAATGACGGGAGTCATCACCTGCCCGTCTTCACCCTGGTCCAGAGCCGGTTGATGATCCGCTGCGTCGCCGGCTCACGTGCGGTGATGACGAACAGCTTCTTCAAGGTCGCGTCGTCCGGATAGATGTTCTTGTCGCCAAGGATCTTCGGGTCGATCAGCTTCTGGCTGGCCAGGTTGCCGTTGGCATAGGACAGGAAGTCCGAGTTCTTCGCCGCGACCTCGGGCCGATACAGATAATTGATCAGCTGATAAGCCTCGGCGACGTGCTGGGCGTCGGCGGGAATGGCAAAATTGTCGAAGAACATCTGCGCGCCCTCTTTCGGGATCGCATAGCCGATCTCGATGCCGTTCTTCGCTTCCTCGGCACGGCTCCTCGCCTGCATGATATCGCCGGACCAACCGACGACGAGGCAGATCTCGCCGGTGGCGAGCGCGCTCAGATATTCCGACGAATGAAACTTGCGCACCGATGGCGCGACCTTGCCGACCACCTCGGCCGCCTTCTCCAGGTCGGCCTGCCTGACCGAGTTCGGGTCGATGCCGAGATAGTTCAGCGCCGCCGGAAAGATGTCGTCGGCGGAATCCAGCATGTGGACTCCGCAATCCTTGAACTTGGCGAGGTTCTCCGGCTTGAACACCATGTCCCAGCTGTCGATGCGCGCGCCGGGACCCAGGATCTTCTCGACCGCCTTGACGTTGTAGCCGATCCCGGTCGTGCCCCACATGTAGTTGACGGCGAACTGATTGCCGGGATCGTAGGTGGCGAGACGCTCGGTCACGACAGGCCAGGCATTGGCGAGATTCGGCAGCTTCGACTTGTCGAGCGGCTGGAAGATTTTTGCCTTGATCTGACGCTGCAGGAAGTACGCGGTCGGCACCACGACGTCGTAGCCGGATTTGCCGGCGAGCAGCCGCGTCTCCAGGGTCTCGTTGGCGTCGAACGTGTCGTAGACCACCTTGATGCCGGTCTCCTTGGTGAAGTCGTCAAGGACACCGGGCGCCATGTAGTTCGACCAGTTGTAGAAGTTGACGACGCGCTCCTCGGCGCGCCCCGCCGTTACGGAAAGCGTCAACGCCGCGACGGCCAGCGCCAGAGCCGAACCCATGCAGCCGCGCGTCATCACTTGTCTCCTAGCGCCGGTGGATGGCGTCCGACAGGCGCTCCAGCGCCGTATCCAGGGTTGCGTCCTTCTTGGCAAAGCAGAACCGCACCACGGAGGTCACGGCATCCGTCTCGTAGAACGCCGACACCGGGATGGCGGCCACCTTGTAGTCGTGGACGATGCGGCGGCAGAACTGCTCGTCGGTCTCGTTGAGGCCGAGTGGCGAAAGGTCGACGGTCAGGAAGTAGGTTCCCTGCGCCTTCAGCACGGGAAAGCCCAGGCTTTCGAGACCGGCCGTGAGCCGGTCGCGGCTGCGCGCAAGCTCGCTGCGCATGTTGACGAAATAGTCGTCCGACTTGCCGAGGCCGTAGGCGACCGCGACCTGCAGGTTCGGCGCGGTCGTGAAGGTCAGGAATTGATGCACCTTGGCGGCCACGCGCAACAGATGCGGCGCGGCGCAGACGAAGCCGATCTTCCAGCCCGTCAACGAGAAGATCTTGCCTGCCGAGCCGACCTTGATGGTGCGGTCGCGCATCCCGGGAATCGCGATCAGCGGAATGTGCGCGCGGCCGTCGAACACGACGTGCTCCCAGACCTCGTCGCAGATCGCGACCGCGTCGAACTCCTGGCAGAAGCGTGCCAACAGCTCGAGGTCCTCGCGCGGGTAGACCACCGCGGCCGGGTTGAGCGGGTTGTTGAACAGCACCGCCTTGGTCTTTGGTGAGAACGCCTGCCGCAGCATCTCCTCCGAGAGCCGCCAATGCGGCGGCTCGAGGCGGACGAGGCGCGGAATGCCGCCGGCCTGGCGGATGATCGGCAGATAGGAATCATAGACCGGCTGAAAGCAGATCACCTCGTCGCCCGGCTCGACCACCGACAGGATCGCCGACGTCAGCGCTTCGGTGCCGCCGGAGGTGACCATGACCTCGCTCATCGGATCGAGATCGAGCTTGTGCCAGTGCTTGTAGTGCGCGGCGATGGCCTGGCGCAGCTCCGGCAGGCCCATCATCGACGGATACTGATTGTAGCCGTTGAGGACCGCGTCGGCTGCGGCGCGGCGGATATCCTCCGGACCCGGATCGTCGGGAAAGCCCTGCCCCAGATTGATGGCGTCGTTGTCGCGCGCGAGCTGCGACATCTGCTCGAAAATGGTGACGGGCAGGTCGGCGAAGACCTTGTTCTGCGAGATCATGATCGCCTGTCAGCCGCCGGTCCTGGTCGGCAGGCCGGCCGCCTTCCAGCCGAGCATACCGCCCTGGAGATGCTTGTCGTAGGGCAGCCCGGCGGCCTGCGCGGCGAGCGATGCCGTCACCGAGCGCTTGCCAGAGCGGCAGGCGAACACGACGTCCTTGCCTTGGGGATCCGGGATCAGCTTCGGGTCGAAGCCCGACAGCGGAACGACGACGCCGTCGGGATAGGCTTCCGCGGAAACTTCATTCGGCTCGCGCACGTCAACCAGAAGAATTCGCCCTTCCGCGATCCCCTGGGCCACGTCCTGCGGGGTCAAATCGTGCACAACAGCCACGCCCATCCTCCAAGCCTTCAGCGGGGCCGTATCGGCCCTGATCCGGCCGCCAAACTCACCCCAGACGCTGCGAAAATCAAGCGCTTCGGCACGCTGACGGGATGGGTCTCGAGCTCAGATCGTGACCTGGGTGCCGACCTCCACCACCCGCCCGCTCGGGATCTGGAAATAGTCGGTCGCATCGTTGGCGGAGCGGCTCATCGAGATGAACAGGTGATCCTGCCAGCGCGGCATGCCCGAGTGCGCAGCCGGCTTCAGCGCACGGCGCGACAGGAAGAACGAGGTCGACATGATGTCGAACTGCCAGCCGAGCTTGCGCGCGATCGCCAGGGCGCGCGGCACGTTGGGCGATTCCATGAAGCCGAAGCGCAGCGTCACCTTGGAAAACGTCGGACTGATCTGCTCGAGGCGAACGCGTTCGGACGGCTCGATGCGCGGCGTCGGCGCGGTCTCGATCGTTAGGATCACGTTCTTTTCGTGCAGCACCTTGTAGTGCTTGAGGCTGTGCATCAGCGCGGTCGGCGCGCTCAAGGGATCGCTGGTCAGGAACACGGCCGTGCCGGCCACCCGCTGCGGCGGACGCTTCTCAAGCATGGTCACGAGATCGGCGAGCGGGAATTCGAGCTTGCGCGACTTGTCGAACAAGAGCCGGCTGCCGCGCCGCCACGTGTACATCAGCGTCATCACGAAGCCGCCCAGCGCCAGCGGCACCCAGCCGCCTTCGAACACCTTCAGGAGGTTCGCCGCCAGGAAGGTCAGGTCCAGGAACAGGAACGGCGCAATCAGCGCGGCGGCCGCGAACGGCGACCACCGCCAGACCTTCCAGATCACGACGAAGCCCATCATGGCCGTCACGACCATGGTGCCGGTGACCGAGATGCCGTAGGCCGAGGCCAGCGCGCTGGACGACTTGAACATCAGCACGAGCAGCATGACCGAGATCAGCAGCAGCTTGTTGATGCGCGGAATGTAGATCTGGCCAGAATGCGCCTCGGAGGTGTGACGGATCTCGAAGCGCGGCAGCAGGCCGAGCTGGATCGCCTGCCGGGTCAGCGAATAGGCACCGGTGATGACGGCCTGGCTCGCGATGACGGTCGCCATGGTGGCGAGCGCGACCATCGGGATCAGCGCCCAATCCGGGAACATCAGGAAGAACGGGTTCTCGATCGCCTTCGCGTCGGCGATCACCAGCGCCCCCTGCCCCAGATAGTTCAGCGCCAGCGACGGCAGCACGATGAACAGCCAGGCGGTCTGGATCGGCCGCTTGCCGAAATGGCCGAGGTCGGCATACAGCGCCTCGGCGCCGGTGACGGCCAGGAACACCGCGCCGAGCGTGATGAAGCCGATGATCCCGTGATGAAGCATGAACGACACGGCATGCAGCGGGTTGATCGCCCACAGCACCTCCGGATGGTGCAGGATCGGCGGCAACGCCGCGATCCCGATCACCAGGAACCAGATCAGCATGATCGGGCCGAAGAACGCCGCCACCTTGGCCGTGCCGCGCACCTGGACCGCGAACAGCATGACCAGGATGATGACCGTGAGCGGCACGACGTAGGGATCGAACGCCGCCGTCACCAGCTTGATGCCCTCGATCGCCGACAGGACGGACAGGGCCGGCGTGATCACCGCGTCGCCATAGAACAGCGCGCCGCTGACGATACCGAGCAGAACGATGACGCTGGCGCCGCGCGTGACCGCGCGCTGGGCGAGCGCCATCAGCGCCAGCGTTCCGCCCTCGCCGTGGTTGTCGGCGCGCAGCAGGATCACGACGTATTTGAGGGTCACGACGACGATGAGAGCCCACAGGATGAGCGAGATCACCCCCATCACGGCGTGAGGCGCAGGTTCGCCGCTGCTGCTCGCAGCCATGACCGCTTCGCGCAACGCGTACAGCGGGCTGGTGCCGATGTCGCCATAGACGACACCGATGCTTCCCAGTGTCAGCGCCGCAAAGCTCGCCGTGGAGTGTGCGTTGCCATGCCCGTTGGTCGCCGGCGCTTCCGCGGGCGTAGCTGCGACGTCGACTGTCATGGGGTAGCCCCCTCGAGGACTCGTTAATGCTTCACTGCACAACGCGGCAGAGCGCGCGGCTTATAGCGGCAGCGCGTTGCGACGGACCTGTCGGGAATGCGCCTCAGCCATGCATTTAGGCATACATGGGACATCAGGGAAGACCAACCGATCAAATCGTTACCTGGGTACCGACCTCGACGACCCGGCCCGTGGGAATCTGGAAATAGTCCGTGGCGTCGTTGGCCGACCGGCTCAGACCAATGAAGAGATGGTCCTGCCAGGTCGGCATGCCCGACTGGGACGATGGCTTCAACGAGCGGCGCGAGACGAAGAACGACGTCGACATGATGTCGAACTGCCAGCCGAGCTTGCGCGCCACCGCGAGCGCGCGCGGCACGTTCGGGGATTCCATGAATCCGAAGCGCAGCCGCGCCTTGGAAAACTTCTCGCTGATCTTCTCCATGCGCACGCGCTCCGAGACATCGACCCGCGGCGTCTGTGCGGTCTCGATGGTCAGGATCACGTTGTGCTCGTGCAGCACCTTGTTGTGCTTGAGATTGTGCAGCAATGCGGTCGGCACCGAGGTCGGATCGCTCGTGAGAAACACCGCCGTGCCCTTGACGATGTGAGGAGGCCTCTTCTCCAGGCTGGTGATCAGGTCATCCAGCGGAACCTCGATCTTGCGCGTCTTGAGCACCAAGATCGCCGAACCACGCCGCCAGGTCCAGATCGTCACGACCATCGCGGCACCGAATAGCAGCGGAACCCAGGCTCCTTCGAGGAGCTTCAGCAGGTTGGCGCTGAAGAAGGTCATATCGACGATGACGAAGGGAGCGATCACGGCAGCCGCCACGGCCGCACGCAAGTTCCACAGCTTCCAGATCACCACGAAGCCCATGATGCCGTCGGCGACCATGGTGGTGGACACTGCGATGCCGTAGGCGGAGGCGAGATTGCTCGAGGTCCGGAACAGCAGGACCAGCAGCAGCACGCCGATCAGCAGCAGCCGGTTGACCCGCGGCAGATAGATCTGGCCGGCATGGCTCTCCGACGTGTAGCGCACCTCGAAACGCGGCAGCAGGCCGAGCTGGACCGCCTGGCTGACCAGCGAATAGGCGCCCGTGATCACGGCCTGGCTCGCGATGACAGTGGCGGCGGTGGCCAGCACCACCAGCGGCAGCAGCAACAGTTCAGGCACCATCCGGTAGAACGAATTCTCGATCGCGGCGGGATCGGACAGCACCAGGGCGCCCTGCCCGAAATAGTTGATCAGCAGCGCCGGAAGCACGAAGAACAGCCAGGCCGACTGGATCGGCTTGCGGCCGAAATGACCGAGATCTGCATAGAGCGCCTCGCCGCCGGTGACCGCGAGGAACACCGCGCCCAGGGTGACCAGCCCGATCGTGCCGTGCGAGAGCAGGAACTGCACCGCATAATAGGGATTGATGGCCGCGAGCACGGAGGGGTCGTCGCGGATGTGGACCAGCCCCATCACGGCGAGGGCGGTGAACCACGTGACCATGACCGGGCCGAAGGCGGAGGCGACGCGCGCCGTCCCCTTGCTCTGGACCGCGAACAGCACGACCAGGATGAACACGGTCAACGGCACGACATAATGCTCGAGCGCAGGCGCGGCGAGCTTGAGGCCTTCGACCGCCGACAACACCGAGATCGCCGGCGTGATCATCGAGTCTCCGATGAACATCGAAGCGCCGATCACGCCCAGCGACATCAGGAACAGGCTGCGCCGACCCAAAGCCCGCTGTCCGAGCGCCATCAGCGACAGCGTTCCGCCCTCGCCGTTATTGTCGGCGCGGAGCAGCAGCAGGACGTATTTGGCTGTCACCACGATGAACAGCGACCAGAGGATCAGCGAGAGCACGCCGAGCACGATGATCCGCGACACCGGGTGCCCCTGAGCAGCGCCGTGCGCGGCCTCGCGAAAGGCGTAGAGGGGCGAGGTGCCGATGTCTCCGAACACCACGCCGATGCTGCCTAGCGTCAGCCCCCAGAACCCCGACGTACTCGCGGTGTCCTGTCCTTCGGTCGATGTCGCGCTGGCCGTCATGTGCTCGGAACGCATCTTCCCTGTTTGGCCCGGCGCGTGTGAACGTAGACCGTTCGCAGGTCAAGTCTCTACCGTAAGCAGACCTATGTTCCCAGCCCGCAACCAAACGGCACGGCTGACACAGATGTCGCATGCCGCATCGCGGCAAGTGCCTTTAGCCCAAGCACCCTGAGGCAGATGTCGGATCTGCCTCAGGCGAATCAAGTGCCTGCTGATGCTCCTCGTTGCCGTTCGCAGTCGCCCGTGCGGCAATATGATGCGGGAAGCGAAGCGTCCCGGCTACGGCTTCAGATCGGGCGGCAATGGCGGGTCTTCCCGCATCAAGGTGATCGTCACGCGGCGGTTGGCGGCCAGCGAGGGATCGTCCGGGAACAGTGGCTGGCTATCCGCCTTGCCGGAGACCGCGTAGATGTGGCTCGCCGGCAACCCTTCCCGCTCCAGGATCTGGCGTACTGCGTTGGCGCGGTCCGCCGACAGGTCGAAACCATCATAATCGCTCCGGGCGGGAACGAAGCCGGCGGCCGTGTGCCCGGTGATCTGGACCCGAAGCGGTGTCGCCTTGAGCGGTGCGGCCAGCTTCTCGATCAGGCGTCGCGTGCGGTCGAAGGGCACCTTCGAGCCATCCGCGAACATCGACCGCCCGTCCTGGTCGACGATCTCCAGGTTGAGCCCCTGCTTGGTCTCTTCGAACATGATGTGCTTGGAGATCTCGGTCATCTCCGGCATGTCCTGCAGCGCCTGACGCAGCGAGGCGGACGCCAGCGCGAACTGGCGATCGATCTTCAGCTTGGCGCCATTGGTATGCTGGCGCTCCTCCTGCTCGGGGCTGGGCTCGCGCGCGGTCTCCTCCGGCGAGATGTGGGCGGCGTTCTTGAGCTTCGGCCGGGTCGGCAGGCCGTCGGATTCCACGATGCCCGAATAGCGCGACTCGGACTGCACGCCGAAGGCGTCGCGCATCGAGCCTGCGACGACTTTCAGCTTGTTGTTGTCCATGGTCGAGAACGCGACCAGCATCACGAAGAAGCTGACCAGAAGTCCCATCAGGTCGGCAAAGGTCACGAACCAGCCGTGACCGCCGCCATGCGCATCGCCCCTCTTCTTCTTGGCCATTGCCTACCCCACCCCGGATCGCCCCGCCGCAGCCGATCAGGCCGGCACGGGCTCGCCTTCGGCATGGCGATGCTTCTCGGGCAGATAGGCCAGGAGCATTTCGCGGACCAGGGCGGGGCTCTTGGAGTCGCGGATCATCAGAATTCCGTCGATGATCAGCGTCCGGTTGGTTTCCTCGTCCAGCAGCTTGCCATGCAGCTTGTCGGCGATCGGCAGACAGATCAGGTTCGACACCAACGCGCCGTACAGGGTCGCGAGCAGCGCGGTCGCCATGAACGGGCCGAGCTTCGAGGGATCGGTCATGTTGGCGAACATCTGCACCATGCCGATCAGCGTGCCGACCATGCCGAACGCCGGGGCGCAGTCGCCGATGGCGCGATAGATCTTGCTGCCTTCGTCCAGGTGCATCAGGAAATTGTCGCGGTCACGCTCGAGATTGTCGCGGATGAATTCGAGGTCGTAGCCGTCGGCCACGTAGCGGATTCCCTTGGCGAGGAACGGCTCGTCGGTCTCGACCTTTTCCAGGCCGACCGGGCCCTGCTTGCGCGCGATCTCGGCAATGCGGGCGAGCTCGTCGACGAGTTCGCGGGCCGACAGGCGGCTCATGGTGAAAGCGTACTTCATTCCAAGCGGAACGCCGTGCAGCATGACGCCCAGCGGGAAGCGAATCATGGTGGCTGCGATCGAACCGCCGAAGATGATGATTGCGGCGTGCTCGCTGACGAACATCTCGAGATCGCCGCCCAGCAGCATCATCGTCGCGATGACGATCACGCCAGCCACGAGCCCCGCACTCGTCATAATATCCATGAGTCAACTCCACCCGCGTACGCAAACCACGACCCTGCCGGACCGACGCGGTGCTTCTGGACCGCATGTCACGAGACTAGATGTCCGCCATTAAGGACGAGTTACTGAATTCGGTAGGCATAATGAAAGGTAAACAGCAGCGCCGCAGACCACGCCGACTCGCTCAAGCGGCTGAGGATCCGGACTTCAGCAGGTTCGCCGCGGCGAAGACGGCCGACTGATCGAATGATCGCTGCATCTTGTGGACCATCTCCAGCATCTGCGCCGGCTCCATCGTCGCCGATCCCACCTCGAGTTCACGCGACAGGCGCGACAGCGCCGAGAAACCGAACGTCGCCGACGAGCTCTTGATCGAATGCGCCTCACGCCTCAGTTCGAGGCGATCCTCGAACTTGGCCGCAAGCGTGCCGAACTTTCCGGACGTATCGTCGAGGAACGTGCGCAGGACCTCCAGCGCATCCTCTTCGCCGAGCTCGGAGACCAGGATCTGATAGACGGATTCGTCGAATTGCACCCAGTCGGTCATGCGACAAGCCTTTCCTTGTGTGTAGCAGCGGCCGCGCGAAGCAGAGCGGCATTCAGTCGATCGCGCGTGACCGGCTTGGTCACGAAGTCGTTCATGCCGGCGTCCGTGCAAGCCAGATGATCCTGGCTGGTGGCGTTGGCCGTCAGGGCAACAATGTAGATGTCCTGGGCGGGCGGCGGCAGCGAGCGGATCATCCGCGTCGCCGTCAGCCCGTCCATCTCGGGCATCATCATGTCCATCAGCACGAGATCGTAGGCCTGCCTCTGCACGGCCGCGATCGCCTGGGTTCCGTTCTCGACGATGTCGTAGCGGTGACCGAGCTTGTCCAGGAGCTTCTTGATGACGAACTGATTGGTCAGATTGTCCTCGGCAACGAGGATCTTCAGCGGCTCGAGGCTGCCCGGACGTTCCTCGGCGATCGTCTCACCGACCGGCACGATGGTCGCCTCGGGCGCGCTCACCTGCTCGACGTCCGGCTGCGTCTGGACCTGGATCGAGAAGGTGAAGGTGCTGCCCTCCCCCACCTTGCTCTGCACCGTGATGTCGCCGCCCATGCAGGTGACGAGGCGCTTGCAGATTGCGAGCCCCAGACCGGTGCCGCCAAAGCGGCGCGAGATGGAATTGTCGACCTGCGAGAACTGCTTGAACAGCCGGCTGACGGCGTCTGCGGGAATGCCGACGCCGGTATCGGCGATCGAGAACACCAGCGTCAGGTGCGGCCCGGCAAGGTTCTCGGCACGGACATCGATATGGACGCCGCCCGATTCGGTGAATTTGAGCGCATTGCCGACCAGGTTGAACAGCACCTGGCGCAATCGCGCGGGATCGCCGACCACGTAGTTCGGCACTTCCGGCGCAATCGAGGTCGTCAGCTGCAGACCCTTTTCCTTGGCGCGGGACACCAGCAGCTCGGCGGTCGCCGTCACCGACCGGTGCAGGTCGAACTCGATGTGCTCGATCTCCAGACGATCGGCATCGAGCTTGGAGAAATCGAGGACGTCGTTGAGCAGCTGCAACAGATAGTCGGCCGACTCGCGCAAGGTGGTCGCGATCTTGCGCTGCTCCGGCGCGAGGTCCGCCGACAGCAAGAGATCGGCAAGGCCGATGACGCCGTTCATCGGCGTGCGTATCTCATGGCTCATCATCGCCAGGAATTCGGAGCGCGCCCGCGTACCTGCCTCGGCGGCATCACGCGAGGCGGCAAGCCCCGCCTGATAGCGCGCAATCAGGATCGTGATGATGCCGATGACCACCGTCAACAACGCTCCGACCAGCAGATCACGATCGCGGTTGAGCTTGAAGGCGCTGAAGATCTCCTCGGAGGCCTGACCGACGATGACCACCAGCGGCAGATCCTTGATGCGCTGGAACGAGTAGATGCGCGTGACGCCGTCGATCAGACTATTGAAGGTGTAGAAGCCGCTGCTTCTGTGCTGAATGGCGCTCATCACCGGGCTGCCGGCGAGCGAGGATCCGACGCCCCCTGGACCCGCAGAGGCCCGTGCGCGCACGATGCCGTCGAGACCGAGCAGTGTGACATTGCCCTTCTTGCCGAGATCGACCGAATTGTAGAAGCTCGACAGATATTCGGGGTCGAGCGAGACCACCACGACGCCGCCGAACGAACCGTCCGGCATGATGATGCGGCGGGTCAACTGGATCGACCATTTGTTGGAGACACGGCCGAAGATCGGCTTGCTGATGAAGAGAAAATCATCCTTGCCGTCGGCATGAACGCGGAAGTGCTCGCGGTCGCGCAGGTCGAGGCCCCGCATCTTCGGATCGATGTTGCTGGACAGCATGATGCCGTCCTTGCCGATCACGACGACCTGAAACGAGAAGTCGGACAGGAACTGGCTGTTCTTCGACCATAGCGACATGTCGAAGTTGTGCGGGTCCCTGGCATAGGAGTCGCGGACGTAGAGCAAGGTCTGATCTGCCGCGCGGATCGAGCGGATGATCTGCTCCTCGAACGCGCGGGCCAGATTGGCGCCGTTCTTAAGCGCCGACTGCTCGGTGCGCGTATGCTCTTCAGAGATGGTGTAGAAGATGCCGGCCCACACCAGGGCGATCGCCGAGAGGCCGATCGCGGCGCTGCTGAAATGTCCGATCAGCCGAACCATCTTGTCGACGGTCCGGTCGAGCCGCCCGAACAACGGCCCGGATTTCGATATCAGCCTGCGCATGTCCTTCGCCCTCGGGCGACATGCCTATCGGGACAGGCTAGCCATCAGGTAAAGCTTGATGGATAAAATCTTCTCAACGAGCGACGGCCGCTCAACCTTCGGCGAATTCCGGCCTGTTTGCGGGTAATTCGTCACCGTGTGCGATATTTTCGGCGGAGGGTCAGCCGTCACCCCGTAGTCATCCGGATGCGGTTGCAGCGTCGCAGTTCGGCGAGCGCCCAGCGCAAGGCCGGCGGGCCGCACCGCCGCGCGGTACGGCTCGCCCATTGGGACCGGAGTGAAGCGACGCTCAATGAATCTCCGCCGACCGCTTCAAAGCGGCCTTGAGCTTCTCGAGCGAGAAATCCGCAGACCGCGCGATCTCCAGGATCGGCGTTTCACGGCGCGCGCACAACTCGGCCGCCTCGGGAAGCTTCGCCGCGATGTCGGCGGGGATGACGATCGCACCATGGCGATCGGAGTGGATCAGGTCGTCCGAGCGCACGGTCATCCCGGCGACGCGGACCTCGCCGCCGAAGCTCTCGGCATGCACCCACGCATGCGACGGACCGATCGAGCCCGCCAGTGCCTGGAAGCCGGCAGCCCATTGCGGGATGTCGCGGATCGATCCATCGGTAATCACGCCGAGGCAGCCGAGCGCCTTGTGGACGTTGCTCTGTACCTCGCCCCAGAATGCGCCGTAACCGATGTCGGGGCCATCGATATCCTGGATCACGACGATGCGGGGACCATGACCGGTGCCGACATATTCGTAGTAGTCGGTGCGTCGCCTCGCCTGCTCCTCCGCCGGCAATCCCGATTTGACGACGGACCGGATCGTCGCCGTCCGCGCGTAGCCGACCATGGGCGGCAGATCGGGGAACGGACACACCAGCGGCTTGGTCGTGTAGCCGATCAGGCGCCGCTCGGGCGCCACGATCTCCATCGCGTTGCAGATGGTCGGCGTATCGTAGCGCGCGAGCGCCTCGAGGACGGAAGCAGCGAGGGGCGCGGCGGCAGTGCTTGTCACGGGCGTTTTCTCCGGATGATGCGGACGGCATTCGCGGCCGTCCTTGGCCATCCGGTATAACTGAGGCGCCCAAGCCGGCAAAGCGCGCGCCGGGTCTTGGGCCCTGCGCTCAGTGCAGCCGTTCCGGCGGCCGCTGCCCCTGCTCCACCGCTGGCGCGCCGGTCGGCGCAAAAGCCGTCGTGGATGAAGACGAGGCGTGCGACGCCGCAGCCGCGGCACCAAGGACCGCGGCGTGCCGCGCCGCCTGGTGCCGATACAGCCGCCAGCCGAACGGAAGGCTCAGGATGTAGAGGATCGATCCGGCCGACAGGATGTGCCAGGGATAGACCACCAGCAGCGCCACGAAGAACACCACCGAGGCGAACACCGGCAGCACGAGTTCGGGCGAGACACGCATCCGCGTGGTCTTGCCGGAGAACACCGGCAGCCGCGACACCATCAGGAAGGCGATCAGCAGGGTGTAGAACGCCGTCACCAGCGCCGGCGGCCTCGGCAGGTCCAGGAACGCCAGATAGACGGGCAGCAGCACGGTGATGGCGCCGAGCGGTGCCGGCACGCCGGTGAAGAAATTGGCGGCGAAGGGCGGCTTGTTGGGATCGTCGATGCTGGCATTGAAGCGCGCCAGCCGCAGGCCGCCGCTGATGGCGTACATCATGGCGGCGATCCAGCCGCCGTCGCGCAGCTCATGGAGCTGCCAGAAATACAGGATCAGGCCCGGCGCCACGCCGAAATTGACGAAATCGGCCAGGCTGTCGAGCTCGGCGCCGAACTTCGACTGGCCCTTGATCATGCGGGCGATGCGGCCATCGATGCCGTCCAGGAAGGCGGCAAAGACGATGGCGCCGACCGCGAGCTCCATCCGTCCCTCGGTCGACAGCCGGATCGCGGTCAGGCCGGCGCAGATCGCCAGCAGGGTGATCATGTTCGGCACCAGCAGCCGCACCGGGATCGGACGGAAACGGCGGCGGCGCAGTTCGGGAGAGTTCACGTCGAAGCTCATGATCACACCACGTGTGGTTTGGGCCGGAACCTTGTGCCTGAACACAGCTCAAGGTCCCCTTAATGGGTCACCAGCGGGCAGCGACGGTTCACTGGCTCCGGAACGTCAGGCCGGGCACGGGGACGTCGAAATCGGCCAGGATCGTCTCGCCGGCAATGGCCGTCTGCCCCTCCGAGACCAGAACGTCCGTGCCGTCGGGGAGATAGACGTCGAGCCGCGAGCCGAAGCGGATCAGGCCGAAGCGCTCGCCAGCCCCAATGGTCTGCCCCTCGCGCACGAACGACACGATCCGGCGCGCCACGAGGCCTGCGATCTGGACCACGCCGATGCGGCCATGCGGCGTCGAGATCGCGAGCGAGTTGCGCTCGTTGTCCTCGCTCGCCTTGTCGAGCTCGGCATTGATGAAGGCGCCCGGACGGTAGGCGATCTTCTCGATCCGGCCGGCCACCGGGCTGCGGTTCACATGCACGTTGAACACGCTCATGAAGATCGAGACCCGCAGCAGCGGTCGGTCGCCGAGGCCGAGCTCGGCCGGCGGCAGGGCGCGCGTGATCATGGAGATGCGCCCGTCGGCCGGCGCCACCACCAGCCCTTCCCGCTGCGGCGTGACCCGGATCGGGTCGCGGAAGAACAGCGCGCACCAGACGGTGAGCAGCGTGCCGATCCAGCCGAGCGGGGTGAATATCCAGAACAGGATCAGGCTGACGAGGGCAAATCCCCCGATGAAAGGATAACCTTCCGGGTGGATCGGCGGGATCTGAGCGCGGATGGAATTGCTGATCGACATGGCCTGCTTCGTTGAGTGTTGTCGCTCTGACCTCAGAGCGGACCGCCGCCTTGACTAGGTCGATGGCCGGCGAAGGTCAAAATGAATCCTTAATGGATTCTTGAGTTCAGATCAGGGCGGTTCGCGGCATCATTCGGCGGCACTCGCCACCTGTCCGGTCCGATCGGGCCCGGCCGCGTCCGGCTCGCTCCGATCCGGCGGATTGCGGTTCGGCGCCCCCGCATCGTCGCCGATCTGCGCCAGTTTTTCGCGCGCCTCCTCAGCCTCGCGCTGCCGGTTCCACATGCCGGCATACAGCCCGCCTTTGGCCAGCAGCTCGGCATGAGTGCCGCGCTCGGCAATTCGCCCCCGGTCGAGCACGATGATCTCGTCGGCCGCCACGATGGTCGAAAGCCGGTGCGCGATCACGAGCGAGGTACGATTGCGCGACACACCATCGAGCGCCTCCTGGATCTCGTGCTCGGTATGGCTGTCCAGCGCCGAGGTCGCCTCGTCCAGCACGAGGATCGGCGGCCCCTTCAGGATGGTGCGGGCAATCGCAACGCGCTGCTTCTCGCCACCGGAGAGCTTGAGGCCGCGCTCGCCCACCTGGGTCTCGTAGCCCTTCGGCGCCATCCGGATCAGACCGTCGATCTGGGCCAGCCTCGCTGCCTCCTCGACGGCGGCGTCGTCCGCATCCCAGCGTCCGTAGCGGATGTTGTAGCGGATGGTGTCATTGAACAGCACGGTATCCTGCGGGACCATCCCGATCTGGGCGCGCAGCGACACCTGGGTAACGTCGCGGATGTCCTGGCCGTCGATCAAGATGCGGCCGCCGGAGACGTCGTAGAGCCGAAACAGCAGCCGCGAGATGGTCGACTTGCCAGCACCGGACGGCCCCACGATCGCGACCGTCTTGCCCGCCGGCACCTCGAAGCTCAGCCCCTGCAGGATCGGCCGCTCCGGCTCATAGGCGAAGCGGACATCGTCGAAGCGGACATTGCCAGAGGTGACCACCAAAGGCGTCGCTCCGGCCGCGTCCTTCACCTCGGCATCGCGCGTGAGCACGCCGAACATCTTCTCGATGTCGATGATCGCCTGCTTGATCTCGCGATAGACCATGCCCATGAAGTTCAGCGGCTGGTAGAGCTGGATCATCATGCTGTTGATCATGACGAAGTCGCCGACCGTGTTGCGTCCCTGACGCACGCCCTGGGCGCACATCAGCATGGCCACCGTCAGCCCGATCGTGAAGATCACGGCCTGCCCGGCGTTGAGCACCGCGAGCGAGGTATAGGTCTTCACGCTGGCCCGCTCGTAGCGCTCCATGGAACGGTCATAACGCTCGGCCTCGCGCGCCTCGGCGCCGAAATACTTCACTGTCTCGTAGTTGAGCAGCGAGTCGATGGCCTTGGTATTGGCATCCGTATCCGAGTCGTTCATGCGGCGCCGGATCTCGATGCGCCACTCGGTCGCAATGTAGGTGTAATAGAGATAGGCCGCGACCATGGTGAGCGTGACCAGAACGTAGCGCCAGTCGAACTGCCACAGCAGCACCGCCGTCAGCAGCGAGACCTCGACGATGGTCGGGATCAGCTGCAGGATCACCATGCGCACGATGGTCTCGATCGCGTTGCGGCCGCGCTCGAGCACGCGGGTCAGGCCGCCGGTCTTGCGCTCGAGGTGAAAGCGCAGCGATAATTCATGCATGTGGACGAAGGTGATGGTCGCGAGCTTGCGCACGGCATGCATGGCGACGCGGGCAAAAATACCGTCGCGCCACTGCGTCAGCACCGCCATCAGCACCCGAATCCCGCCGTAGCTTGCCGTCATGACGATCGGCGAGGCCACCAGCCAGAACGCCCAGTTATCGGGCGCGATCGGCGCGGTATTGGCGCCGGTCAACGCGTCGATCGCCCATTTGAAGGTGAAGGGCAGGACCAGCGTCGCGACCTTGGCCACGATCAGCAGCACCACCGACCATAGCACGCGCATCTTCAGGTCGGCGCGATCGCGCGGCCAGATGAAGGGCCACAAGTGGCGCAGCGTGCCGGCCAGCGTTCCCTGCTCGAGGGACGAAGGCTGGTTGGCGGCTGGTTCGGAGGAGGAATCGGGCGGCATCAAACGTTCTGGAGCAGCGAGTGTTTTGGCATGTTGTGATGCCGGGCGTTGCCTGCGTCATATAGAGTGTCCGGGCGCCGGATGCACCGGTACGTCGCCGGAATCCGTTGCCGCGGCGCAGTATTTGCATACTTGTTTTCGGACAAATGGACCCATTCAGCCTGCATCAATCCGTGAAAGCCCGCGAATCCACGTCCTCCGCCCTCGTCTTGACGCCTTTCAACTGCAGTGTCACACCGCTCCAATGACTGAAATCCGCACCGTTTGCGTCTATTGCGGCTCCGGCCCGGGGACGAATCCCAGCTTCATCGAATCGGCGAAAGCACTCGGCAAGGCGCTTGCCGAGAACGGCGTCAGGCTCGTCTATGGCGGCGGCTCCATCGGCATGATGGGCGCGGTTGCCAAGGCCGTGCTCGACCATGGCGGCGACGTCACCGGAATCATTCCGGACTTCCTGGTGAAGAAGGAAGTCATGATGCCGCTCAAGGATCTCATCATCACGCCCGACATGCACGAGCGCAAACGGCTGATGTTCGAGCACTCCGACGCGTTCGTGGCGCTGCCCGGCGGCATCGGCACGCTCGAGGAGCTCGTCGAGCAGCTGACCTGGAAGCAGCTCGGACGCCACGCCAAGCCGGTGCTGATGGCCAATATCGACGGCTTCTGGGAACCGCTGTTCGGGCTGCTCGCGCACATGCGCGAGACCGAGTTCATCCGCCCCGGCTTCCAGATCGAGCTGCTCAGGGCCGAACGCGTCGAGGACATCCTGCCGCGCCTGCGCGAGGCCGCCGCCCGCGTCGCCAAGGAAGAGACCGAGATGGCGCCTGAGATCGCCAAACGGCTCTGAGCCCCTACTCGCTCGGGAATGTGACCGCCTCGATCCGGTTGCCATCGGGATCAAGCACAAAGGCCGCATAATAGCGCACGCGATCATGCGGCCGCAGTCCTGGCGCACCGTCGGAAACTCCGCCCGCCTCCAACGCCGCCGCGTGAAGCGCATCGACCTCCGCCGTGCTCCTGGCTCGCAGGCACACATGAGAGCCGGTGTCGGCCGGCACGCGCGCCATGGCGGGGCGTAGATTGATCCAGAATTCCGGATAGGCCTTCCCGAAGCCGATGGTCGTGGGACGCTCGATCAGCCGCGTCAGCCCGAGCGGCGCCAGCGCACGCTCATAGAACCGCGCGCTGCGGACGAGATCGCTGACACCGACGGAGACGTGGTCGATCATGCGTTTGCTCCTGGCCTCTCCAGGTCATTGCGAAGAGCGAAGCGACGAAGCAATCCAGAATCGCGCATTCAGGCCTGGATTGCTTCGCTTCGCTCGCAACGACGGATGCATCATCTCACCCCTTCGCGCCGGACTTCACCAGCTTGTAGAATACCGAATCCATCAGCGCCTGGAACGAGGCGTCGATGATGTTCGGCGAGACGCCGACCGTGGTCCAGCGCTCTCCCTTTTCGTCCTCGCTCTCGATCAGCACGCGCGTGACCGCCTCGGTGCCGCCATTGAGGATACGGACGCGGTAGTCGATCAGCTTGAGGCCGTCGATGAAGCCCTGGTACTTGCCGAGATCCTTGCGCAAGGCGACGTCGAGCGCATTGACCGGGCCGTTGCCTTCCGCCGCCGAGATCAGCCGCTCGCCAGCGACGTCCACCTTGACCACGGCCAGCGCCACCGTGACGCGTTCACCGAGCGCGTTGTAGCGCTGCTCGACATTGACGTCGAACTGCTCGACCCGGAAATACTCCGGCACCGAGCCCAGCGTACGCCGCGCCAGCAGCTCGAACGAGGCGTCGGCGGACTCGTAGGCGTAGCCCGCGGCCTCGCGCTCCTTCAGCTCCTCGACGAGGCGCGTCAACTTCGGATCGCTCTTGCTGAAGGGAATGCCGCCGCGCTCCAGCGCCGCGATGACGTTGGATCGTCCGGCCTGGTCGGAGACCAGCACCTTGCGATGATTGCCGACGCGCTCGGGCAGGACGTGCTCATAGGTCTGCGGATCCTTCAGCACGGCCGACGCATGAATACCGGTCTTGGTGACGAAGGCGCTCTCGCCGACATAAGGCGCGTGCCGGTTCGGCGCACGGTTCAGCATGTCGTCGAGCGTGCGCGAGACCTTCATCAGGCCGGCGAGCTGCCGGTCCGATACGGCGATCTCGAACCGATCCGAGAACTCCGTCTTCAGCTTCAAGGTCGGGATCAGTGAGCACAGATTGGCATTGCCGCAGCGCTCACCGAGTCCGTTCAAGGTGCCCTGGATCTGCCGCACGCCAGCGCGGACCGCGGCAAGCGAGTTCGCCACCGCCTGCTCGGTGTCGTTATGGGCGTGGATGCCGAGGTGATCGCCCGGCACGTGCTTGGCGACCTCGCCGACGATCAGCTCGATCTCGTGCGGCATGGTGCCGCCATTGGTGTCGCACAGCACGACCCAGCGCGCGCCGGCCTCATAGGCCGCGCGGGTGCAGGCCAGCGCGAACTCCGCATTCTCCTTGTAGCCGTCGAAGAAATGCTCGCAGTCGAGCATCACCTCGCGCCCCGCAGCCTTCGCGGCCGTCACGCTGTCGCGGATCGAGGCGAGATTCTCCTCGTTGGTGGTCTCCAGCGCGACGCGCACCTGGTAGGCGGATGACTTCGCGACGAAGCAGATCGCGTCCGCCTTGGCCTCCAGCAGCGCCGCCACGCCCGGATCGTTGGACACCGAGCGTCCCGCCCGGCGCGTCATCCCGAAGGCGGTGAAGCGGGCGTGGCCGAGCTTCGGCTTGGCGGCGAAGAACTCGGTGTCGAGCGGGTTGGCGCCGGGATAACCGCCCTCGACATAGTCGATGCCGAGATCGTCGAGCATGCGCGCGATGGCCTGCTTGTCGGCCAGCGTGAAATCGACACCGTTGGTCTGCGCGCCATCACGCAGGGTGGTGTCGAACAGATAAAGCCGTTCCCTGCTTGTGCCTGCCCTGCTCATGCCTGCGCTCCCCCGGAGCCGAGCGTCTTCTTCATCGTCGTGTTGGCGAGCCACTCGCCATTGATGGAGACGCTATTGCGCTGCTGCGCGACGTAGCCGCGCTTGCGAAAGAATTCGACCGCCGTGTCGCTAGCGTCGACCGACAGACCGGTCGTGCCGCGCGCGCCCGCCAACTTTTCCAGCGCGTCGCATAGCAGGGCCCCGACGCCCTGCCCGGCCGCATTCGGATGGACATAGAGCATGTCGATGTGATCGTTGCCCTTCAGCGCGGCGAAGCCGACCGGCGAGCCCTGCAGGGTCGCAATCAAGGTGAGCTCGGATGCCAGCCTCTTGCCAAAACCCGTCTCATCCTCAGCAGCGGACGCCCAGGCCTCCTGCTGCTCCTCGCTGTAATCGTCACCGGTCAGCTCCTGGATGCTGGCGACGAAGATCGCGGCCAGTACCGGCGCATCAGCGGGAAGAAACGGCCGGAGCGCGGGCCTCGGGAGAGCCTGTCCCATGCGTCACCACATGCCGTAGAGTTTCGTGACCAGCGCCACCGCGCCCGCGATCAGCACCAGCTTGAGCAGGATGTAGTACAGCCAGTGCCGCGGAAACGGGGTGTCGGGCTTGCTCATCGCGCAATCTCCCAGGTCGTCCGATCTTTGGCGTCTTTCAACACAATCCCAACGCCCAACAACTCGTTTCTGATCTGATCAGTTTTCGCGAAATCTCTCTTTGCACGTGCAGAAATCCGATCTGCAATCAACTGATTGAGGCGAGCGATACCGATAGTATTTTCGACATGCTTTCGATCTTCGACGGACAAGTATCCCTGGTGATATTTCGTCCACGCATCCACCACACCGTACATAATTGGTCGAGACGTGATCAATTCATAGGCACTGGCTACCGTCGGAGCCGAATTTGCAGAAGAAGAAAGCGTAACTGAGAACGTCTGTAGCGCGTCCTCAATTTGAGAATGGAAATCCAATATCCGGCGCGGATCTGATACATTGATGAGATTTAGTTTTTGGTTGACGAGAGTAGCGATCTTGGTCGCGTCCTCATATTGATTTGGTAGAAGTCCGAGAAAAACCAGGTTTGCATACAGATTCTCCCGCACCCACACCCCTTTGCGCGCGTGCTTTGCCAGTTCGTGCAATTCGAACAGCGCTCCGGGCAAATTGAGATCATCCGCCAGAGCATCTATGAGCCTCTTAGTTGGCTTAATAGAAGGGCCTCGCGGGCGCACATTAGCTACAGCCTCTCTCCAATCCGAAAGCATCTGTTCAGCTTCCAGGAGCCCTTTAACTGTCCAGTCGATTGGAGCGCGATAATGGCTTTTCAGCATGGCAAGGCGCAGAACTTCGCCTGACCACTTCCGTCCGCCAAATCTATCCGTCGTTAGCAATTCATTGATCGTCACGAAGTTGCCGAGGCTCTTCGACATCTTCTCACCTTCGACCTGCAGGAAGCCGTTGTGCATCCAGACATTGGCCATGCGCGGCGTATTGAACGCGCAGCAGCTCTGCGCGAGTTCATTCTCGTGATGAGGAAAAACAAGATCAACTCCCCCACCGTGAATATCAAACTGGTGGGGATGGTTTTGCGCTTCAGGCGACAAAGTCGCCTTGATGCTTTCCCACAGGAGTGTGTTCGACATGGCCGAGCACTCGATGTGCCAACCGGGGCGCCCCTCGACGGCAATGCCGGCTGGCGACGGCCAGGACGGCTCACCAGGCTTCGACGGCTTCCACAGCACAAAGTCGGTGGCGTCCCTCTTGTAGGGCGCGACGTCGACGCGAGCGCCGGCAATCATTTCGTCGAGCGAGCGGTTAGCGAGCGCGCCGTAACGCGGCAGTACTGAGTTGACCTCGTTCATCGCCGCATTCATCGCCGCAGGCGAGAACAGCACGTGGTCCTGCTCGACATAGGCGAAGTGGTCGACGACTAACTTGTCGATGATCGCGCGCATCTCACCGATATGCTCAGTCGCACGCGGCTCGACGTTCGGCCGCAAGCAGCCGAGCGCGTCGACGTCCTCGTGGAACTGCTGTTCGGTCACCTCGGTGACCTTACGGATCGCCTCGTTCAGCGGCAGCCCGGGAAAGTCGCGCGCGGCGCGGGCGTTGATCTTGTCGTCGACGTCCGTGATGTTGCGGACGTAGGTGACGTGCTTCTCGCCATAGAGATGCCGCAGCAGCCGGAACAGCACGTCGAAGACGATGACCGGGCGCGCGTTGCCGATATGGGCGAAGTCGTAGACCGTCGGTCCGCAGACATACATGCGGACATTGTTCGGATCGAGCGGCACGAAGGGGCGCTTCTCCCGCGACGCGGTGTCGTACAAACGCAAGTCCATGGTCCGTCCCCGAATGCCCTGTGCTCACCGCCCCGCCGGACCGACAGTCCATGACGAAGCGCAACGGAAGTCCTACGCCGCACGACCGCCCGCGAGCGGGCCGCCACGGCACGAATCACACTTCCGACCTGCCGGCCGGGCGTCCTGATCATCTCTGTTGAGAAAAGACGGCCTCAGCCAGCGAATCGCTAGCGCGTAATCTCGCGGCAAATGCAGCAGATGGCGAGGAAACCGTTCATGAAACTCACCATGCTGCAGCAGACTGTCTCCGTCAAGAGCCGCAAAACGGCCGTTTTCACTGCCCAAATGCTCGCGCCCCGCCTCATGGTTAATCATTTTTAAGCTTTTGGGCCTAACCATGAGTTGTCTCCTACACCCACCGGTGCACCATGCGAATCTCCCCGGCGCTGCTCGCCTGCTGTGTTCTCCTCGCCGCCGCGACCACCGCCACGGCGGAGAGCCGCATCTTCATCATCGCCAACGAAGCCGACGGCTACGGCGTCGACCAGTGCCTCGCCAAGGGCGACCGATGCGGCGCCTCGGCCGCGCGGTCGTACTGCCAATCACGGGATTTTGCACAGGCCTCCTCCTATCGCCGCGTCGACCCCGATGAAATCACCGGATCGGTGCCGAAAGCCGGCGCAAACTGCGCCCGTGGCGGCTGCAGCGACTTTGTCGCGATCACCTGCCAGCGCTGAGACGGCCGGGAACAGCGGTTCCCGCCACCCCGGCGCCCTGGAAACGACGTGACGATGCCCGACAAAGCGGCTATGGGATGCCCGCCGCTGCCGCGATTTTTCCGAATTCTGTGCTAGTCCCGCGGCTGCACCCATGGACCGGAATACCGCATCTTGATCGCATCCCTGTCTCCGCGCCTGCTGGCCGTGTCTGCGCTGCTCGGACTGACCCTGACCGGCTCGCACGCCCTGGCGCAATCCAGCTCCGATTCCTATGCGCAGATGCCGCCGGGCCCGCCCGGACCGCAGGCCGGCGTCAATCCGATCTGTCCGCGCCTGGAGGCGCAGCTCGCCTCGATCGATCGCGGTGGCGGCGATCCCGCGCGTGAGGACCAGATCCGGCGCTATCAGGATGCTGCCGCCAAGCAGCAAGGCGAGCTCGACCGCGTCAGCATGCAGGCCAAGCGCATGGGCTGCGACAGCCCGGGCTTCTTCTCGATCTTCAACGGCCGCTCGGCCGAATGCGCCCCGGTGAACAACCAGATCCAGCAGATGCGGTCCAACCTGGACCAGATCATGAGCAGCCTGGAGCGGCTCCGTGGCGGCGGGTTCGGCGGCGAGCGCGACAACCAGCGCCGCTCGGTGCTGGCAGCCCTCGGCCAGAACAATTGCGGCCCGCAATATCAGCAGTACGCTAACGCCAATCGCGGCGGCGGCGGCGGCAACTTCCTGACCAGCCTGTTCGGCGGCGGTGCCGACAGCAATCCCGCCGCATCGCTGCCGCCGCCGAGCGCCGATCTCGCGGCGCCGCAGGGCACCTACCGGACCGTGTGCGTGCGTAGCTGCGACGGCGCCTATTTCCCGATCTCGTTTGCCACCGTTCCCGGCCGCTTCGCCGACGACGAGCGCGCCTGCAAGGCGCAATGCCCCGCCGCCGACGCGACGCTGTTCACCTATCGCAATCCCGGCGAGGACATGAACCAGGCGGTCTCGGTCAACGGCCAGCCCTACACCGCGCTGCCGAACGCCTTCAAGTATCGCACCGAGTTCAACCCGAGCTGTTCCTGCAAGGCGCCCGGCCAGACCTGGGCCGACGCGCTGAAATCGATCGACGACCGGGCCACAGCCGCCGAGCAGGGCGACATCATCGTTACCGAGGAGAGCGCCAAGCGGATGCAGCAGCGCCAGACCGGCAAGCCGCCGGCGAACGCCGCCCGCAAAGGCGCCGCACCGGCCGATGCGGCAGCGCCCGCGACCGCGGACGCCACGACGGGCGCCGGTGGCGACAAGCAGATCCGCACGGTCGGACCGACCTTCATTCCCGCGCGTTGAGCGAGATCGCCGGGTCATCCTTCGAACGCATCTGAGGACGCGCGGCCAGCGAGATCGGGCGACATGACTTCGACCGACGGCCCTAGCGCGTTCGCAGGCTTCCAACGATTGCGCAGCGCTGCGAGACGAACGATCTCGGCCTGGGACACGCCGTCGACGAGAGTGGCACCGCCAGTCGCGTCACCGATCTCGCAGCCATGCCGGTCCGACGTCTTGCGAGGCACGACCGCGAGCGCACCGGAGAGGCTCGCCAAGGCCAGCAGCAGCGAGCCGCGCACGCGCGCCAGGAGAGCGTGACGGGCGTCGCCCGCCAGCGGCCCGGGGAGAACCGTTTCGAAGCCTGCCACTGCCGGTGCGATCGGCAACGTCTCGGCGGTGACGCCGAACCGCGCCGCGACTGCAATAGCCGGCGATTCCTGCGGCATGTCCGGCCCGGACAGCACCACACCGCGCACCCTCGCAGCTCCGAGCGCATCGACGGCCATCGCCAATGACAGCGCGGATTCGATGCCTCCGGTCAGAGCCAGCACGATCCCGGTGAAGCCATGCTTCTCGACGTGGTCGCGCAGGCCGAGCACGCGGGCCGCGTAGTCCGCCTCGTCGCCCTCGCTCGGCGTGGTGACCGGTCCCCGACACTGCCAGCCGTCTCCCCTGCTCCATGCCAAGGTCGTGACCTCAGCGGCGAAGCCCGGAAGCTGCGCGGCCACCGAGAGATCGGCGTTCAGCGCGAACGATGCGCCGTCGAACACCTTGCCGTCCTGACCGCCGACCTGGTTGAGCCAGACGAGCGGCAGATCGCTTTCGGTGACGCGGGCGACCGCGGCCGACAGGCGCCGGTCGCCGCCGCTGCGCAGGTAGCATGAGCGGCTCGGCACGACGATGAGTTCGGCCCCGGTTTCCGCCAGCGTCTCGATGACGTTTTCGTCGTTCGAGGATTCTTCGGGCGAGATGTCTTCGCCGATCGCGACGCCGATGCGGACGCCCCGCACGCTGAGCGGGCCGGCCGCCGGGCCGCGCATGAACACGCGCTTCTGATCACCATCGGCCAGGTTGGCCTTGAAGCGCGTCGCGGCGATGCGGCCGGTGTCGAGCAGCACGCAGGCATTGTAGAGCTTGCCGTCGTCGATCCAGGGCGTGCCGATCAGCACCGCCGGCCCGCCATCGGCGGTCTCGCGCGCGAGAGCCTCGATCGCGGCCCGGCACGCGGCCTGAAATGCCGGCTTCAGCACCAGATCCTGGCATGGATGCCCCGCCAGGAATAGCTCCGGCAGCACCACGAGATCAGCGCCGTCGGCCGCCGCCCTCGCCCGTGCCTCGCGCGCCTTCGCGGCATTTCCTGCGATGTCGCCGACCGTCGGGTTGAGCTGGGCCAGCGTGATCCTGAAGATGTCGGCGGCCATCGCTCAACTCGTTCAAAGCAGCCCGAGCCGCTCGGCGATCGCGAACAGCCAGAAGCAGCCGGACATCAGCAGCGCGACGCCGACGGCGGCCGAGCCGAGATCCTTGACCCGGCCGATCTGCAGATCGTGCTCGGTGGTGAGGCGGTCGGCGAGCTTCTCGATCGCGGTGTTGAGCAGCTCGACGACCAGCACCAGCACCACCGCGCAGACCAGCTCGACGCTGCGCATCGCCGTCGCGCCGACGACATAGGCCAGCGGCAGCGCCAGCAGGAACGCGACCACCTCCTCGCGCACCGCCTGCTCGGAGCGGAGCGCGAAGGCCAGGCCGTTGCGCGAGTTGACCGTCGCGCGCCACAGACGCAGCATCAGAAGCCCGCGACGGCCGGCATCGGTGCGGTCTTGCCGCCGCGCTGCTGCTTCAGCAGCTCGGCGATCAGGAACGCCATGTCGATCGACTGCTCGGCGTTCAGCCGGGGATCGCACACCGTGTGATAGCGGTCGTTGAGATCCTCGTCGGTGATCGCGCGCGCGCCGCCGATGCATTCGGTGACGTCCTTGCCGGTCATCTCGAGATGGATGCCGCCGGCATGGGTGCCCTCCGCGGCATGCACCGCGAAGAACGCCCGCACCTCGGATACGATGCGATCGAACGGCCGTGTCTTGTAGCCCGAGGTCGAGGTGATGGTGTTGCCGTGCATCGGATCGCACGACCACACCACCTTGCGCCCTTCCCGCTGCACCGCGCGGATCAGTCCCGGCAGATGATCGCCGACCTTGTCGGCGCCGAAGCGGTTGATCAGGGTCAGCCGGCCCGGCTCGTTGTCGGGATTGAGGATGTCGATCAGCTTCAGCAGCTCGTCCGGCTTCAGCGACGGGCCGCATTTCAGGCCGATCGGGTTCTTGATGCCGCGGAAATATTCGACATGGCCGTGGTCGAGCTGGCGGGTGCGGTCGCCGATCCAGATGAAATGGCCCGAGGTCGCGTACCAGTCGCCGGTGGTGGAATCGACCCGGGTGAAGGCCTGCTCATAGCCGAGCAGCAGCGCCTCGTGGCTGGTGTAGAAGTCGGTGGCGCGCAGCTCCGGATGGCTCTCGAGGTCGAGGCCGCAGGCGCGCATGAAGTTGAGCGCGTCCGAGATGCGGTCGGCCAGCTCCTTGTAGCGCCGCGACTGCGGGGAATCCTTGACGAAGCCGAGCATCCACTGATGCACGCTGCCGAGATTGGCGAAGCCGCCGGTGGCGAACGCGCGCAGCAGGTTCAAGGTCGCCGCCGACTGCCGGTAGGCGTCGAGCTGGCGCTGCGGATTGGGGATGCGCGCCTCGGGCGTGAAGGCGGTGTCGTTGACGATGTCGCCGCGATAGCTCGGCAGCTCGACGCCATTGATCTTCTCCGTCGGCGACGAGCGTGGCTTGGCGAACTGGCCGGCGATGCGGCCGACCTTCACCACCGGCACCGCGCCGGCATAGGTCATGACCACGGCCATCTGCAGCAGCACGCGGAAGAAGTCGCGGATGTTGTTGGCGCCGTGCTCGGCGAAGCTCTCGGCGCAGTCGCCGCCCTGCAACAGGAATGCCTCGCCCGCCGCCACCCGCGCCAGCGCCTTCTTCAGGTTGCGCGCCTCGCCGGCGAACACCAGCGGCGGGAAGGTCGCAAGCTGCGCCTCGACCTCGGCGAGCGCCTTCTGGTCGGGATAGTCAGGCACCTGCTGCACCGGCTTGGACCGCCAGCTCTCCGGGCTCCAGCGCTCGGTCATGGCTCTCTACTCCCTCTCGGCAACTGCACGCCAAATTCCCCGCGCGGCGGCGCGCGCCTTATACACAGCCTGCTCCCGTGCCGCCACTTGGAATTTAGGGCGCGGACACAAGGGCTTGCACCGCCACCCGAATTTGACTTTGCTGCGGAAGGGCAAGTGATGGGAGGACGAGGCGTGGCTGAGACGGGATCCGACGGCGTTTCGAGCGAGGATCTGACCCTTCCGGCCGTCGATGGCTTTGCGCTCGCGGGCACCCTGTTCATGCCGCGCGGCACGCCGGCGCATGCCGTGCTGATCAATTCCGGCGCAGCGATCCCGCGCCGGATCTATCGCGGCTTCGCTGCTCATCTTGCCCAGCAGGGTTGCGCGGTTCTGACCTACGACTATCGCGGGATCGGCGGCAGCCGTCCCCGCTCCCTGAAGGGCTTTGCGGCCTCGATGACCGACTGGGCCGCACTCGACATCACCGGCGCGGTCGGTTGGATGCGTGCGCGCTATGGTGCGCTGCCGCTGCGCTATGTCGGCCACTCCTTCGGCGGCCAGACGCTCGGCCTGCTCGCCAACAACACCGAGGTGTCGCGCGCCCTCTTCATCGCCTCGCAGGCCGGCTATTGGAAGCTGATGGCCCCGGGCGAACGCTGGCGCGTGGCGACGATGCTCAACGGCGTTGGCGTCCCGCTGACTCATGCGCTGGGTTACACGCCGGGCTGGAGTGGCGTCGGCGAGGACCTGCCGAAGGGTGTCTTCCTGCAATGGGTGCGCTGGATCATGAGCCCGCGCTATCTGTTCGATGACGCATCGCTGCCGCTTGCCAACTACGCCAACTTCAAGAGTCCCGTCCGGGCGCTGTGCCTCGCCGACGATCCCTGGGCCACGCGGCCCGCGGTTGAGCTGCTGTGCGCTGGTTATACGGGCACGACGCCGGAGCTGCTCGACATCGCGCCGCAGGACGTCGGGGCGTCCGCAATCGGCCATATGGGCTTCTTCCGCGCGGCGCATCACGACACGCTGTGGCGCAGCGCGACGGAGTGGCTGCTCGAAAGCTGACGCGATCGGTTCGTCATAGCCCATGAGCGAGCGCTCCCGCGGCAGATGCTGCCCGAGCTGTGCTGATGTCGTTCACCCTCATCAAGTCGGAGGGCGCAGGGAAGGCCAGGCGTCGGCTGACGCCTGCGGCCCGCCTGCGAAAAAAATGCAGGCGGCAGGTACCACAGGTGCAGCCGAGAACGCCCGGCCTTCCCTGCGCGACGGTCTTAACGCTTATACGCAGTCTGCCTGGTGCGCCGGGCTTGTTGGCCACCATTCGCGACAATGCTTGCGCATTGCGCGGGACACCAGCATCGGGGTGTCAGCACGCTGCGACTTCACGTCCGCACCATGCCGTTCGTCGGCGCGTCCGAAGACACGCTGCGGCACAAGTGCGGCCATCGCTCCCCGCCTCGCGTGTCGTGACGATCGCGCGCAACGCCCCTCCGGCCGAGGCGGGATGCGCGCATCAAAGCACAATTTCTGAATTTCGTAAAGTAGATTCTGCCCGACGGGCCGTTTGCGCAAGGCACATCTGTGGGGAGTCCTGCCTCGATCCGCCGGGTGCAGAAGCCGGACCGATTGCGCTGGTCGAGCTCGGCCGGAACGCTCGGAGGTCGACCTACACCCCGGCCATGCGCGCCAGGACGGCACAACGGAACGAACCGCGTGACCGGCCGTTGCTCCTGCGCTGCATCATTTCTCGGATCCTCCAGATGTCGTGCACGCCTTTCCATGAGGGCAGATGATGACCGCAGCCCGGACCACAGCGCGCGCGCTCGCGGCGTCGACGCCCAGCCGCCTGACCAACTCGACACCATCCCTCCAGCCGCTGGCGCGTCGCAGCCGGTCGCTGGCGAAGACTCATCCATTTCTTCTGGCGGCAGCGGCGGCCACGGCCGTCCTGGCCATCACGGCGCTCGTCAATCGCCGCCTCGCCAAGTCTGCCGAGCGGGCCAATCCTCCCGCCGGCCAGTTCATGGACGTCGACGGCGTCCGGCTGCACTATGTCGAGCGCGGCATCGGCGTGCCGCTGGTGCTGCTGCACGGCAACGGCAGCATGATCCAGGACTTCGCCTCCAGCGGCCTGATCGATCTGGCGGCGCAGAACTACCGTGTCATTGCGTTCGACCGGCCGGGCTTCGGCCACAGCGACCGGCCGCGCAACGTCGTGTGGACGCCGACGGCGCAGGCCGGGCTAATCAAGAGCGCGCTCGATCGCCTGGGCGTCTCGGAGGCCTTCGTCCTGGGTCATTCCTGGGGCGCATCCGTCGCCGTCGCGCTCGCCCTCGAACATCCGGCCATGGTCAAGGGCATGGTGCTCGCCTCTGGCTATTACTATCCGACCTTCCGGTCCGACGTGGTGGCCGGATCGGCTCCGGCCATTCCCTTGCTGGGCGATATCCTGCGCTACACCATCTCCCCTCTGATCAGCCGGATGATGTGGCCGCTGCTGATGGCCAAGCTGTTCGGCCCGCGATCGGTTCCGGCGAAGTTTGCCGGCTTCCCCAAGGAAATGGCGGTTCGCCCGTCGCAGATCCGCGCCTCCGCCGCGGAGGCCGCACTGATGATTCCCGATGCTTTCCGCTTCAGGAGAGCGTACGGTGAGCTGAAGATGCCGGTCGTGATCGTTGCCGGCGATCAGGATCGCCTGATCGACATCGACGCCCAATCCAGACGGCTTCATCACGACGTCAGCCAGAGCACCTTTCGCCGCGTGCGCGGCGCCGGCCACATGGTGCATCAGACGGCGACCGAGGCCGTCATGTCCTCGATCGACGAAGTCGCAGCGGCGGCGTAGTCGGAGTGCGGCTGCCGGATTGCGGGATCCGTAGCTTGCAGAGCGGCGAAGAAAGCGGGGATCGAACTCATGGCGGCCGAGGACGCGTGCATGCCGATCTGGCACGAAAAGCATCTGCGCGCTGCCACCAAAGCTGCCGGCGTGGCCCTGTGGTCGTGGAACGTCGACACCGACGCGATCACGATGGACGAGCGCGCCTATGAGCTGTGGGAGGTGCCCAAGACCAAGAGCAGGATCACATTCGAGGTGCTCTCCCAGAACATTCACCCCGCCGATCTCGAACGGGTGAGATCGGCGTTTTCGGCGACACGGGCGATCGTCGGCGCTTATGAGATCGATTTTCGCATTCTCGCGGATGGCGAAATCCGCTGGATTTCCGCCCGCGGCCAAGGCGACGATGCCGACATCGCCGAGCGGCTGATGTTCGGCATCTTCCTCGACGTGACCCAGCGCAAGCAGGCCGAAGAAGCCAACGAGCTGCTGGCGGGCGAGATGAGCCATCGGGTCAAGAACCTGCTGACGATCGCCACCGCGCTGACGCAGATGACGTCGCGCACGGCGGCGACAAAGGAGGACATGGCCCACGAGCTCGCCAGCCGGTTGATCGCGCTGGGCCGTGCCCAGGATCTGATACGTCCGCGGCCGGGCGGGACGAACCAAGCAGCCCTGCTCGGCGATCTCGTCTCGGTGCTGCTTGCCCCCTACGACGAGAAAGGCGCCAGCGTCCGCATCCGCGTGTCGGTGCCCAAGATGAATGTCGGAGAACGCTCGAGCACGACATTGGCACTGGTCATCCACGAGCTCGCGACCAACTCGGCGAAATACGGCTCGCTGTCGGTTTCGAGCGGCACGCTGGACGTGTCGTGCAACGCGCATGCCGACGAAGTGGTGATCATGTGGACCGAGCGCGGCGGGCCGCCGAAGTCGGCCGACACCACCGAAGGCTTCGGCAGCAAACTGATCCATCGCAGCATGAACGCCCAGCTCGGCGGCACCATCGCCTTCGACTGGTCCGCCGAAGGCCTGGTCGTGACGCTGCGCATGAGCCGGGAGCGGATGGCGAACTGACGCCCCTGGCCGCCCGTGTCGCTTCGTTCACGTGGGCACTATATGCAATCCTCCCAGGACATGACCGCCGGCAAGATTCCCGTCCTCCAGTAGATCACCTTATCATCCCGGGTCTCGAAAATGATCGCTCTCTTGGCATCCGGGCTCTTGGCGATCACCCAATGATTGGGTGCGGGTGGCGGCTCCGTGACACCCTGCTTCAGCCGCTCGGCCTTGTCTTCCTCGGTCTCCTCGCTCTCGTATGGCGCGAATGTCCGCTCCGTCGCTCCATAGGCACCCGCGATGTCGGCCTCCGTCGACCCCACTCCAACTCCGTTCGCGTCGACGATCTTCGGATCTGGTCGACGCCCATCGTCGAGAAAGAGGTAGATCACGGCAATCCTGCCATCGACGATCACGTAGGACAGCGCTTCGTCCTTGCCGTCGGCGCGACTGGCGACATAGCACTCCTTCGTGTACGGCGGCTCCATCGGACCAAGCTTTGCGTTCAACGCACGCTCGGCCTCGGCAACGGTCATGCCCAGGTCGACCGGCCCCACGCCACGCCAGGACATGACCTCGGCGTGGCTCGAGGTCGATATCGCCGCGATAGCCGCGAACAAGAAAACCAGAACTCGCATGGATCACCCCTATCGACGCCTCCATGCATATAGCAACATGTAGTGAATACGGCAGATTTATGCGACATCCGCACAAGTGGGTGAACGGGAGTCATCCAGAGTTGGGCAAGGACGCTAGATTGCTTCGCTACGCTCGCAATGACGGTGGTGTGAGCGCACGACACACTCCCAGGCGTCATTCCGGGGCAGACCGCTCGACAAAATAGCGGAGCCATTTGACGTGAGAGCTGAGCGCGGGTTCCAGAGCCACGACGGGCCGCTGCGACGACGAAAGCGAAAATCTCGCGCAATGATCCCGTCTGTGGTTATGGATTCCCGGCTCGCGCAGGCGCGCACGAGCGCCCCGGAATGACGAGAGGTATACAGATCGCATGATGGTGGGCACGGCGCTCGCGCGCCTTTGCCCACCCTACGGCACGTCGCCTGGAGTGCCTACTCCGCCGCCATCTGCCGTGGCGCCGGCGGCGGGCTGGCGAGGTCGGCGGCGAGTTGCGCATAACGCACTTTCGCGTCGTTCACCGCCTTCTCCTTGACGGGGCCGTAGCCGCGGATCTTGTCGGGCAGCGACAGCAGCTCGACGGCGATCTCGGCATTGGCCGGCGACAACAAGTTCAGCACCGTCGCGACGTCCTTCTCATAGCCCGCGATCAGGTCGCGCTCCATCCGGCGCTCGGCCGCATAGCCGAAGATGTCGAGCGGCGTGCCGCGCAGGCCCTTGAGCTTCGCCAGCAGCCGGAACAGCTTCATCATGCCCGGGCCGAAGCTGCGCTTCTTCGGCCGCCCCTGGGGATCGAGGCCGGAATTGAGGATCGGCGGCGCGAGGTTGAAGGAGATCTTGTAGTCGCCCTCGAAGGCGTCGTGGAGCTGCCTCTGGAAGGTGCCGTCCGAGAACAGCCGCGCCACCTCGTACTCGTCCTTGTAGGCCAGCAGCTTGGCGTAGTTGATCGCGACCGCGCGCGGCAGCGCCTCGCCGTAGCCGCCCTTGTCGGCGGCCTCGCGCACCTGATCGACCAGCTTGCGGTAGCGCTTGGCGAGCCGGCCGTTCTGGTAGGCCGTGAGATAGGTCATGCGGTGGGCGATGATCTCGTCGAGCGTCATCGCCTCAAGCGATTTCGGCGGCACCGCCTCGTCCTTGCCGGTCATCATGTCGGCGAGCCGCTCCGGGTTGACCACCGCGAGGCGGCCGAGCCGGAACGCCTCGGTGTTCATCTTGACCGCGACGCCGTTGATCGCGATCGCCTTCTCGATCGCCTCGGCCGACAGCGGCAGCAGGCCCTTCTGGTAGGCGTAGCCCATCATCATCATGTTGGTGGCGATGCTGTCGCCAAGCAGCGCTTCGGCCGGCTTGGTGAAATCGAGGAAGGTCGAGTCCTTGTGCAGCGCCGTTTCCAGCAGGCTCGTCACCTTGCGGTTCTGGAAATTGAAGTCGCGGTTGAGCACGAAATCGGCGGTCGGGATCAGATGGCTGTTGATGACACCATGGGTGCGCTCGGCATCGCACAGCGTGATCGTCTCCTTGGCACCCGCCACCACTTCGTCGGCGGCGATGACGAGGTCGGCGGTCCCGGTGACGATGCGCGAGCAGGTCACGTCAGCCGTATTCTCGGAGAGGCGGACATGGCTGAGCACCGCGCCACCCTTCTGCGCGAGGCCCGACATGTCGAGGATCATCGAGGCCTTGCCCTCGATGTGCGCGGCCATGCCGAGCAGCGCGCCGATCGTCAGCACGCCGGTGCCGCCGACGCCGCCGACCGCGACGTTGTAGGGCCGCTCCAGTGACGGCTTGGTCAGCGGTTCCGGCATCTCGCCGATGTCGCCGAGCTCAGCGGGCGCGCGGCTGCGCGGCTTGCCGCCATCGATGGTGACGAAGGACGGGCAGAAGCCCTTCACGCAGGAATAGTCCTTGTTGCAGGAGGACTGGTTGATGACGCGCTTGCGGCCGAGCTCGGTCTCCAGCGGCTCGACCGAGATGCAGTTCGACTGCACCGAGCAGTCGCCGCAGCCCTCGCAGACGGCGGGATTGATGAAGACGCGGCGCTGCGGATCCTCCATCGTGCCGCGCTTGCGGCGGCGGCGCTTCTCGGCGGCGCAGGTCTGCACGAACACGATGGCCGAGGCGCCCTTGGTCTCGCGCAGCGTCTTCATGACGTTTTCGAGCTCGTCGCGGTGCGCAAGCTTGACGCCGGGCGCGATGCTGTCGGCCGGATAGGCGTCTGGATTCTCCGAGACCAGATAGATCTCGCGGATGCCCTCGGCATGCAGCTGGAAGGTGATCTGCTGCGGCGACAAATCGCCGTCATGGCGCTGGCCGCCGGTCATCGCGACCGCGTCGTTGTAGAGGATCTTGTAGGTGATGTTGGCCTTGGAGGCGATCGACTGGCGGATCGCGAGGCTGCCGGAATGGAAATAGGTGCCGTCGCCGAGATTGGCGAAGATGTGCTTCTCGTCGGTGAACGGTGCGATGCCGACCCACGGCACGCCCTCGCCGCCCATATGGGTGAAGGTCTCGGTGTTGCGGTTCATCCACAGCGACATGAAGTGGCAGCCGATGCCGGCCAGCGCGCGGCTGCCCTCGGGCACCTTGGTCGAGGTGTTGTGCGGACAGCCCGAGCAGAAATACGGCGTGCGCGCCACCGGCGAGACCAGTTGCATCTGCGAGGCGTCGCGGCCGTTGAACCAGTCGGCCTTGGCGCGCAGCATCGCCTTGATCTCGGGGTTGAGGTCGAGGCGGAGAAGACGCTCGGTGAGCGATGTCGCGAGCGAGGCGACGGAGAGCTCGGTGGCAAACGGCAGGAAGCGCTTGTCGTGGTCGTCCATCTTGCCGACGATGCGCGGGCGGACGTCGTCGCGCCAGTTGAACAGCTCCTGCTTGACCTGGTTCTCGACGATCTCGCGACGCTCCTCGATGATGAAGATCTCCTCGAGGCCGACCGCGAACTGCCGCACGCCTTCCGGCTCCAGTGGCCAGGGCATGCCGATCTTGTAGAGGCGAAGCCCGATCCTGGCGGCGACCTCCTCGGTGATCCCGAGCTCGCGCAGCGCCTGGCGGATGTCCTCATAGCTCTTGCCCGACGCCATGATGCCGTAGCGGGCGTTCGGTGAGTCCATCGTGATGCGGTTGACCTTGTTGGCGCGGGCAAAGGCGATCGCGGCAAAGCCCTTGTAGTCCTGCAGCCGCCGGTCCTGCTCAAAGCGGTCATCCGGCCAGCGCAGATTGAGGCCGCCCGGCGGCATCTCGAAATCGGCGGGGATGACGAACGGCGTCATCTCGTCGTTGAGGTTGATCTCGGCGGTCGTCTCCACCGTCTCGGTGATCACCTTCATTCCGACCCAGCAGCCGGAATAGCGCGACATCGCGATGCCGAGCAGGCCCATCTCGATCATCTCGTGGATCGAGGACGGATAGAGATAGGGCATCAGCGCCGAGATGAAGGCATGGTCGGACTGATGCGGCACGGTCGAGGATTTGGCGCCGTGGTCGTCGCCGGCGAGACAGAGCACGCCGCCGTTCTTGGCGGAGCCGGCCGCATTGCCGTGGCGAAACACGTCGCCGCAGCGGTCGACGCCGGGGCCCTTGCCGTACCAGATGCCGACGACGCCGTCATACCTGCCGCCGGGCGACAGTGCGAGTTGCTGCGAGCCCCAGATCGCGGTCGCCGCGAGGTCCTCGTTCACGCCGGGCTGGAACTTGATGTTGTACTGCTCGAGATGCTTGCGGGCCGAGAACAGCTGCTGGTCGTAGCCGCCGAGCGGCGAGCCGCGATAGCCGGAGATGAAGCCGGCGGTATGGAGGCCGGCGGCGCGGTCGCGCCGGATCTGGGCCATCGGCAGCCGCACCAGCGCCTGGATGCCGGTCAGGAAGATGTGGCCGGAGCTTGCGGTGTATTTCTGGTCGAGATTGATCTCGCTCTCGTTGAGTCCCATTCCGCCCTCTTGCCGTGCCTTGTCAGGGTGCGCGGCTGCCGCCGGCCGGCGGAAGCGCGCGTTCTGCCAATCATTTATGTCTGCTTTTGAAGAATGCGCATCACAAATCTCGTCTGCGCAGGGCAGCCAACCGAAATCGCAATTTCGTGGCGGGAGCCGGCTGCGGCTTTTGCGGTTTGTGTCGAAAACGGCCACTGCCGCGAAATGGGATGATGCGCACCATGGCTTTGGCGGCTCGGCGGACGGTGACTGAACCGTAGTGGCCGGCACGATTCCGGCCCGAACGAATTGTGCGATGCGATAAGATCGCCTTCTTCAGCCCCGATCGTCGCCCGCAAATACGAAGCGCGGCATGTTCCATTTGTAGCGGATCGCGAGCAGCCGGAACGACAGTCCGAGCGCGAAGGTCAGCGCCGTCCACCATCCGCTGGCGATGCCGAGCGACAAGCCGGTCGCATAGACCAGGCCCGTGACGAGGGACACGCTGGCGTAGAGCTCGGCGCGAAACAGCAATGGCACGTCATTGCACAGGATGTCGCGCAGCACGCCGCCGGCGCAGCCCGTGATCATCCCGGCGACGATGACGATGCCGATCGGCACGTTCATCTGCCAGGCGATGTCGCAGCCCGTCATCGTGAACACGACGAGGCCGACCGCATCGAGAACGAGGAACGCCATGGTCAGCCTGTGAACCAGGCGCGCCATGGCGATCGTCACGAACGGCGCCAGCACGGTCAGCAGCAGCAAGGACGGCTGCTCGACCCAGGCAAGCGGATAGTGGCCGAGCAGCACGTCGCGCAAGGTGCCGCCGCCGAGCGCGGTGATCGCCCCCAACAAGCAGACGCCCATCCAGTCCATGCTGCGGCGTCCCGCCGCCAGCGCGGCCGTCATCGCCTGCGCCGCCAGCGCCACCCAGGTCAACAGATGCAACACGCTGTCACCGGGCGGCAGGTTCCACATCGAAGGCTCCAACAAAAGGACGGAGAATCGCAGTGCACGCGAGGCACCTTAGCGCGCGGTGCAACGGATCGACTGGGGATTTCGTAAGGTTTCGCGGAACAGAGCCGGGGCCCGACTGGTTGTCGGGTGACAATCGCAAGGAGGACATCATGGCCAACGAACGGCTCCCGAACGAACGCTATCCCGACGGCATGAACCGGCCGGACATGACGACGCGGCCCGGCATGCCCGGTGCCGACATGACCGGCGCCGACTACGAGCGCGCGGCGCGGACGGACAGCCAGCTGCAGCCCGATCCCGAGTTGAGGGAAGGCTCCGCCTCGACCGGCCGGATCGCAGCGTACGCCCTGGGCATCGCGATCCTGCTCGGCGCCGTGTTCTACGGGCTGAACAACATGTCGATGCGCAACGATCAGGCGAGCACCACGCCGGCCGCGCAATCCGCCTCGACCACCAAAGATAACACGTCGTCCGGCGTGACGACCGGCGCCGCGGGAGATCGCACCACACCGCCGCCGGCGGCCCCGAGCGACAAGCCCAACGCCGTCAAATAATCTCGCGGACGGCAATCAGCGGTCCCACTCCTGGGCGGCGGGTGAGCAATCACCCGCCGCCGTTTTTTGGCGAGTCCTCCAACAAATTACGCGAAGCGTGCGAGGGCCGCCATGGAACCATAGCAGCGCGAACCGGTTGGCTCATTGACACTCTCACCCAGGAGATACGTAATGAAAGCTCTCTCCATAGCTATCGCAGCCGCGGCAAGCACGCTGGCCGTGACCGCCGCTTCGGCGGCACCGATCTCTCCCGCAGCCTCGGCGGTCCCGCAACGAGACATCCAGAACGTCCGGATGGTCTGTAACGAGGAAGGCCGCTGTTGGCGCGAGCGCAGTGAACGCCGCGTCATCATTCAAGGCGAAGATCGCGATTCCTACGCGTACGCTCCGCGTGAGCGCTACATCGAGCGGCGCGGCTACCAAGACCGCGGCGGCATCGGCTTCCGCGCCCCGGGCGTCAGCGTCGGCATCGGAACGGATCGCTACTAAGCGATTTCAGCAAATCAGACTGAAAAGCCGCGGCAGAGTCCGCGGCTTTTCTACAGGCAGATGAGATCAGTATCTGCGGGAGGACGGGCGCGCAGCCTGATCTCAACCGAAGAGCTTGTTCAGCTCGCCCCCGGGATAGCCGTTGGCCAGTTCGGTGAAGGTGCCCTGCTCGGCCATCTCCTTGGCCGCCCGGACGAAGCCGGCCCAGGCCACCCGCGCCAGCGAACCGCCGACGCTGATGCGGCGCACGCCGAGCTCGGCGGCTTGGCTCAATGACAGACCCGACGCGCCGATCAGCAGGTTCACAGGCTTGGGCGCCACCGCGTTGACGACAGCCGTGATCTCCTCGACCGTCTTGATCCCCGGAGCGTACAGACAATCCGCGCCGGCCTCGGCATAGGCCGCGAGGCGATCGGTCACGAGCTTGAGGTCGGGCTTGCCCCAGAGAAACGCCTCGCAGCGGCCGGTCAGCAGCACGTCCCCACCGCTTGCATCGATCGCCTGACGTGCGGCGCGGATGCGCGCAACCGCCAGTTCGCGCGCGTAGAGCGGATCATCCTTGTCACCCGTGGAGTCCTCGATCGACAGACCCGCGACGCCGGTGGCAACCGCGCGCGTGACGTTGGCGGCCACGCCCTCGGGGGCATCGGCGAAGCCGCCCTCGAAATCGGCGTTGACGGGAATGTCGACCGCCGCGGACAGCGCCGCCAGATGCGCGAGCATCTCGTCGAGCGTCGTGCCGGTGTCCGCCTTGCCGATCGACCACGCGAAGCCGGCGCTGGTCGAGGCGACCGCGTTGAAGCCGAGATGTTGCAGCATTTTGGCCGTGCCGGCGTCGAACGGGTTCGGCAGCACGAAGCAGCCGGCCGCGTGCAGCTTGCGAAAGGCCGCGCGCTTGTCCGCCGTGTTGATCAACGTCATGTCATCCTCCCATGCATCCTCGCGTTGCGGCAGCATAGAGCCGCGATCATTGCGCCGCCACGACGTTGCGCAAGAATGTTCGCTCTTCGCCCAGAATGAGCTTGTGCTCCTCGGCCAGCGCAAAGTTCGCCCGGCCCTCGGCATCGCCGCGCAAGGCTGCGCGATAGCGCTCGTAAGCCGCGAGACTGTCGAATGAAATCAGGCCGTAGGCGATGTCGTTGGTGCCTTCATGAGGCATGAAATAGCCGATCAGGTCGCCGCCGCAACGGGGGATGATCGACAGCCAGCGCCTGGCATAGGCCTCGAACACGTCGCGTTTGAACGGATCGATGCGATAGCGGATGAAGACGGTGATGGTCATGACAACCTCCGGTGAGTTCTGTATCGTCGACACTATCCGCTTGCCGGGCGAGAATACTTCGGCTAGCATCGAAGTATGAAATCAGGTCCGGACATTGCGATGGTGGCGGCGCTGGTCGGCGATCCCGCCCGCGCCAACATGCTGACTGCGCTGCTCTCGGGCCGTGCGCTGACCGCGACCGAGCTCGCCCAGGAAGCGGGCGTGACGCCGCAGACGGCGAGCTCGCATCTTGCCAAGCTCGAAGGCGGCGGCCTGGTCGAGCCGGAGAAACAGGGCCGTCACCGCTACTACCGGCTCGCCGATCCCGATGTCGCCGACGTGCTGGAGAAGCTCGCCGGCCTTGCCGCGCGCGCCGGCCACATGCGGATGCGCACCGGGCCGAAGGAGCCGGAGCTGCGGCGCGCGCGCATCTGCTACGACCACCTCGCCGGCGATCTCGGCGTGCAGATGCTCGACAGCATGACGAGGCAGAAGCTGGTCCGCCGGCGCAAGCAGGAGATCGTGCTGACCGAGGACGGCAGACATTTCCTGGCGCAGCATTTGCGGATCTCGCCGGAAATGCTGGCGCATCCGCGCCGGCCCGTCTGCAAGGCCTGCCTCGACTGGAGCGCGCGGCGGCATCATCTCGCCGGCACGCTCGGCGCAGCGTTGATGAAGCGCTTCACCGAGCTGAAATGGGCGGCGCGCGATGCCACCCCAGGCAGTCGCGTGGTCAATTTCAGCCGCGCCGGCGAAAAGCATTTCGCGGCGCTGTTCGGTCCGGCCGACGACTGACGATCACGCGCTCTTTATCGCAGCGCGGCCCTCGTGCCTTGCGGCCAAGGCGAACGCGGGGCACCGCGTGACGGTTGACGACCATCTCGTCACGTCCGTCGTGGAGTCTTCATGTCCCGTTTCGCTGTCGCCTTCTGTGCCGCCCTGCTCGTCCTCGCCCCGACCGTCGCCCCGGCGGCGGAGGCGCCGCGCGAGCCCTATGGCATCAATCTCGAAGGTTTCCCCTATCCGTATCCGGTCAGCCTGCTGCCCCTGGTCAATGACGGCGAGCAGCTGCGCATGGCCTATATGGATGTGGCGCCGGCGCAGCCGAACGGCCGCGTTGCCCTGCTGCTGCACGGCCGCAACTTCCCCTCGAGCTACTGGGCGCCCGTGATCAAGACACTGACCGACGCCGGCTTCCGCGTCGTGGTGCCCGACCAGGTCGGCTTCGGCAAATCATCCAAGCCTGCAGGCGAGCTGCATTTCGACACGCTGGCGCGCAACACCATGACGCTGCTCGATCACCTCGGCATCGCCAAGGTGGATATCGTCGCGCATTCGATGGGCGGCATGCTGGCCGTGCGCATCGCCCGCGCCTATCCCGACCGCGTCGCGCATCTCGTGCTGACCGCGCCGATCGGGCTCGAGGACTATCGCGTCTACGTGCCGCCGATCCCGTCGGAAAAGATCATCGAGAGTGAGGACCGGCTGACGGCGGACGGCTATCGCAAGCAGTTGGAGACCAACTACGCGCTGAAGCTGCCGCCGGAGCAGGTCACGCCGTTCATCGATGCACGCTTCAACCTGAAGCAAAGCGCCGACTATTCGCGCTGGCTGAAGAGCTTCGTCAGCTCCTATCAGATGATCTACCGCGAGCCGGTGGTGCACGAGATCCCGCTGCTGGCGCAGCCGACGCTGTTCATCATGGGCGCGGACGATCACAACGCGCCGGGGCGGCCCAACGCGCCCGAGGCCTTGAGAGCGAAGATGGGCCAGAACGCCGAGCTGGCAAAGGGCCTGGCCAGCCGGATGGGCGATGCGCGCGCCGAGGTGGTCGCCAATGCCGGCCACATCGTCTTCCTCGATGCGCCGGACAAATACGACGCACTGCTGCTGGACTTCCTCGGCAGGTGAAAGCAAACAATGAGCGACAGGGATCGCGCCACGCCGACCCCTGCCGTGTTGCGGTCACACGCCAGAAACTGCGCTTTCTCGCAATGCGGCTGCGCCGATCACCAATGGTGGCGGCGATGCCAATGGCGGTGCCAGTGCCGATGATGGTGGCGCCAGCCCCAATGACGGCGCCGCCAACCCCAATGCCGCCGGCGCCAGCCCCAATGGTGGCCGTGACCATGGTGTCGGTGATGATGACCGTGATGCCCCCAGCGAACCTGCTCCGGCGCGAGCCGGTCGGCCTCATCCTGCGAACCGACCGCGGGCTCGACGTGCTGATCCCTGGCTGAAGGCGCCGCCTCGTTCAGCGGCAATGGCGCGAGCGGCGCAGCGACTGCATCGGTGGTGCGGAGCACGGCGCCGGCCGCCGCCGCGCAGCCGAACCCCAATGCCAGCTTGAGGAAGTTCCGTCGTTCCATCGCACGCCTCCATGATGCACGAGCCAGGGCATGAAGGGAGTATTCGACCGATCACCTGAACGTGAGCTGAACTTAGTCGATCACAGCCAAATGGCGCGCACATGATACCATCGACACGTCGTCCCCGTGATCCGAAAGGGCTTCTTCCGGCGGCACCGAGCATGCGTCGACCGTCTGCGCCAGCACGACCTCGCGCGCATACGCGTCACACCCGGCCGATCGCGATTGAAGTCCGCGATCAGCCGCGACATCTCGCGCCGCCGATCGCGCGCTCCACCGCGGCGCCATCGTCGAGCGGCGCGGCTGACGGCGGTGCAGCGGCCGACGGGGTTGCAACGAGTGCGACGCTTGCGGCGACCATACACCCCAATGCCATAGCCACGTGCAGCAAGCCCCGACGTTCAATGTTGCCGACTACGATTCAGGACGACGCTTGTGAGTGAACGCTTGAATAGGCGGAGAACTACGCGTTCGGATGACCAGCACGTAACGATCGGACATGGCGCAGCAATAGTGATCCGGCCTCGGGAGACGCGTACGCGGTCCAGGTCGAGTATGGCTTGATCAGCCGCTGGCGAGCGGATTAGACTGAGCACCCGAATTGAAAAACGTTCAGAGCAAGCAGTGTTTTATCGTGCCATTACCTTGGTGTTGTTGAGCTCCCTAGCCTCAACCGTCGGCGCTCAGGCGCAGGGCGATCCAACACAGATTTTCAACGGCGTGTGGGTGGCAGTTAACCCGCCGGGACCGCACGTCGTGTTTAATACGATCAGCCTGGGTCAAAGAGAGGCTAGTTTGCCGATACTAGGCCAAGCCACGATAGGTCCATCCAATGGAGAAGACGGATCAAATTTCCGAATCTCGGGCCCAGGGTTCACCTGCTTCTACCTAATACTCACCACCAACCAGCGGACAAGAATGGTCTGGGAGCTGAAGAGCGGTGGGGACGTCTGTTTCAAGTCAGCTGCTTTCGAGCAAGCCGATAGCCCGGTACCGGTACCGGTACCAGTACCAGTACCGGCACCGACACCGTTACCGCCACCTCCACCGCCTCGCCCCCCCGTCTCTCCGAGCTTCTCCTGCTCCGCGCGCTTGAATGAGGCGGAACGAACTGTCTGTTCAGACAGCGGCCTAGCTCAGCTCGATCAAAATCTTGACGCTTTGTATACATCGGCTCAGGCTTACGCTCGCAGCAACGGTGACGCGGCCAGCTCTTCACGACTGGCTGCAACCGAGAAGAGTTGGTTGTCCAACGATCGAAATGCCTGTGCTACGAATATAACTTGCTTGGCGAGCGCCTATTCGAGGCGGATTTCCCAGTTGAAAGCCTGCTTATCTCGGCTTCGCAGTGGTGACGGCTGCTAACAGTTCCCTCGAACAACCGTATGATTGATCGGATCGGTCTCCATCGGCAAGTGCATTAGAAGCGGTGCTTTGGACCGGGGCCTCCATGCGAGCATTATCTTGCCTTCGAGCTGTCCTTCTCGCGAGCAGCCTTAGCAGTATCGCTCTGATACCGACCGCAGCATCACAGTCAGCGTCTGTGCCGCACTGCACATCGATCGCGAAGGTTATGCTGGACGTCGGCCACACGCCTGAGCAACCCGGAGCGACTAGCGCGCGCGGCGTGCCGGAGTTTGAGTTCAACCTCAACCTCGCTCGCAGGGTTTCATTGGAACTTGCAAGGTCGGGGTACCTTGTGAGCGTGCTGGTCGTACACGGCATAGGTCAAGAACAGCTACTCAACCGCGTCGCCCAGGCAAAACGCTATTCTCCAACTCTATTTATCTCCATTCATCACGATTCAGTTCAGCCGCTATTCATCCATGAATGGAGCTTCGCCGGACGAGCAAACCATTACAGCGACGAATTTTCCGGCTTTTCGATCTTCCTGTCTGAGCTCACTCCCAAGTTTGCCGAAAGCTTAGCGGCTGCCCAGATTTTGGCAGATGAACTGATCAGGCAAGGACTGCGGCCTTCGTTGCACCATGCGATGAAGATTCCCGGTGAAGGGCGAAAACTCATTGATCGGCAGCGCGGGATCTATCTGAATGATCGGTTAGCCGTGCTGAAGGAAGCTTTCTATCCGGCTCTGCTCCTTGAGGCGGGCGTGATCGTCAACCGAGCGGACGAAATCAATCTTCAAACGGAGACAATGCAGGCTCAAATAGCGCAAGCAATCACTCAAACCGTCAGCAGACGTTTTTGCGGGACCAATGGATCAAAAGCCCCGCCGGGACTGCTCGATGGACACGATTCAGAACGGAAGTAGCCCCAGTCGCTTAGGGCTCCACCCGCCGGTAATCGCCTGCCGCGGCTCTACAGGCCACGTCCGGCCCACCTGTACGGAACGAGAGATTTAGTCCTTCACCGGCAAAAGCATACCGGTAGGCACACCTAAAGCGCGGCCCGACTAGGCAAATATTCGCGCCGCCATCGGCACACCTCTCGACCGATCCGACTCCGTTGAAAACGGTTGCCGCCCCGGAAAACGAAATGTTCAAATCACCATTTGACAGAAAGCGAATATTGTCTCCGGATCCACTCTTGAGCCAGTTGCCGAGCAACCGACCATCGAGAAGGCCTTGAGTTTGCGCTTGGGCTTGAGGCAGGAAAAAGGCTGCGCAGAGGCCGGCCATCAGAAGCTTCGAACAGAAATCACTCTTCCATACCCTAACTATCAACATACTATCCCCCTCTGCCCTTCTTCCGTGCTCAGTCCGGGCCTCGTCAAAACACTGGAAATCCTAATGCAGTGGTTGTAGCCTTGGCAATGCCGCGCATACGGCTTTTTGACCTTAGTATATTAACCTGAAGGGGAAGCGCAATGCGCTGTTTTTTGATAGCTCTTGGGTACCTTCTTGTTTTTGCAACCGCTAACGCTCGGGCGGACGCGCTGGACATTTTCAACGGCGTTTGGGTTTCGGTTAATCCGCCCGGTCCGCACTTCATCTTCAACAAGGTGGGCCTCAACTCTCGTGAAGCCAGCCTTCCTGTCTTAGGACAGGCGGCCATCCGGGTGTCAAACGGCGAGAACGGGTCGAACTTCCTAGTCTCCGGCGAGGGCTTTTCGTGTCAATACTTCGTCGGCAAGATAAACAATAGCGAGATGACCTGGGAACTCAAAGGTGGCTCATCGGTGTGTTTCCCATCTGCGCATTTCAAGAAAGATCCTCCCTAGCGCGGAGCAGTGAGCGATGCGCGTTCCCGTCTTTCTCGTTGTCGGGGTGACGAGCGTATCATTGGCTTTCTCGACAAATGCGCTCGCCGACGATGCCTTACAAATGTTCGACGGCGTGTGGGTTTCGATCAGTCCGCCTGGACCGCACATCGTCTTCAACAAGATTGGTCAGACGCGCGAAGCTAGCTTACCCAATCTCGGTCAGGCCTCCATCACGAGCTCAAGGGGCGAGAGCGGATCGAACTATCAGATCGCTGGCGCTGGATTTACCTGTTACTACCTCATTCTTACTACGAATGCTCAAGCCAAGATGGTATGGGAGTTGAAGAGTGGCTCAAGCCCTTGCTTCGCAAATGCCGTCTTTGAAAGGGCCGACTCTGAAAATGAGAAGGCCAACTCGAGTGCCCGACCTGCAACGGCGATGGCACCCGCTGCTCTTCAGGCGCCCAACGCAGCTTTAGCACCCAGCCCTACGCAGCCGAACCCGCCCTCAGAAGGGGGCCGCAGGTGCGGCTACTACGCGATAGCATATTGTTCCGAAGATCTGAGTGTCGCCCGCGGAATCAGCGGTGCGCTTCAAGCACAACTCATCGACACAAATGCTCGTAATTACTATCCTAACTTCCGCGCCGGCTGGTACTGTGTCGGAGTCGGCCCGCTGAACAGGGACACAGCCCAGAGCGCCGCACAAGGATACAAGCAGCGCGGCTATCCAACAGCATACTTTAAGAATAGCTGCTGAAGCGCGCCTAACTTTGGTGCCGATCGTCCAGCTTGGGCCGCCCTGACCATTGTCCAGGCATTCCTAATAGCACCCGGATACGCTCTATTCGACTTCAGACCCGAAGGAATGGCCATGGGGAAGCAGCTCGTTTTGTTACTCGCCCTCGCTGCAACGCTTTCGAATTGCAGCGCGACCGGTACCGAGCGGTCCTTTGCTGACCGAAACCCCGATGTTCAGGGCGTGCAGCCGGAGATCGTGTCGCGCGAACAATGGGGAGCGAAACCGGCAAATGGTGGAATGACAGCCCAGACTGTCATTGGCATAATTATACATCATACGGGCGTTCGCAGTAACAACTCGACAAGCATCGAGGCGAAGATGCGCGGCTTGCAGGCATTCTCGCAATCGCCAGGTCGAGTCTCACCATCAAAGTCAAAACCATCCTGGCCCGATGTACCTTATCATTTCTACATCGACGCAAGGGGCTCCATCGCTGAGGGACGGGATGTAAGGTTCGCCGGTGACACTAATACGGGCTACGATCCTAGAGGTTACATTCAGATTGCTGTCGAGGGTGACTTCGAACATGAAGTGGTACGCCCAGGGCAAAGAGAAGCATTGCGAGGCCTATTAAAGTGGCTCTTAATTCGTTGGAATCTTCCAACGTCCAGCGTCACCATCCACAAACTTCATGCCCCTACCGACTGTCCCGGGCGGAACTTGATACCCGAAATTGAAGCAATCCTGAAGGAGATATAGACCGGTTGACGATTTTGCTGGCGGGCCTCGACCGCGTGAGATCATCATTTCCGAAAGCGCCGAGAGCATCCAGCACGCCGTACGAGCGAGACAATTGCTAGGTTGTTGAACACCTGCTCGGCCATTGCGCGGATGCTGAAGGAAATTCATCTCCGATTGCGAGCATTTGGTGGCCACTCGCGAATTGATGGCTACCGCAGCTCGATGAGAATGCACCCAAAGTCAAGAATCAACTGGAAATCCGTCCGCCAGTACGAAGCTTTCGCGCGTCCGCGTCACGTCGGGCCAGTCGCGATTGAAGTCGGCGATCAGGCGCTTCATCTCGTCGCCGCCGACGGCGCGCTCCATCGCATCGATGGCATCGAACTGATACATCGCCTGATGCACCGCCGGGTCAGCGAGGCTCCAGACCCGCCACGCCTTGCGCACGCCAAAACTCCTGATCGCGTCGGGCAGATGAACGTCGCGATACCAGCGATCGAACTCATCGCGCCGGGCGGGATCAGGCAGGGTCGCGCGAACGACGAAAATGGCTGACGGCATCGAGTTTCCTCCGGACCATGTTGGTGTTGTCGCTGAGTCTACCTGCAATCGGCCGCTCAGCGAAACCCTGCGGCCAGGCCAACCACCTGCCCGTCGAGCCCGTTGAAGCCGTGATGGCCGCGCGCCTGACAGGGATCCCCCGCCTCCGCGCCGCCCGACAGCCACTTCACCCGCGCGCGGCCGCTCGACCATCTGATGAATGGATCGACGCCCGCCGGCAGCGTGAACTTGCAGCCGTCACTGGTGTGATGAATGACCAGCGTCCGCGGCAAGGCGGAGGGCGAGCCAAGGATCGACATCACGTTCGAGGAGCTGCCGGACTCCGGGCTGAGGAAGCCCGAAGTCAGCACCAGCGCATCCGGCCGGGCACCGCGGGCAATGCCTTCCGCGGCGCGCAACGTGCCGCGGCTGGTCCCGATCACCGTCACCGGCCGCTTGATCGCGGCCATGTAGTCCACCGCGGCCTTCAAATCGGTGCTGGCGTCCGCGACCATGACGGCGAGCCCGCGGGCGGCATAGGCGTTGCGCGTGCGCACCAGCTGGTTGCCGAGCAGGCCGTGAATGTCGCCGCGATCGCCGACATTGATGGCGCCGTCGCCGCCGGGCAGCAGGATCACGCTGGCGCGCACCGAGGCCGGCCTGATCAGGGCGACGCGGGAGCCGCCGATCGTCACGGTCTCATCGGCGCCGGCGGCTTGAGCGGCGGCGGCCGATATCATCAGCGCCATGCAGATGCGCACGATCAAAAAACGCGACCTCGCCGTCGTCTCGATCATTGGAGCCTCCCCGCGCCGACTCGCGCGATGACGGGAGACTATCAGAATCAACGAGGCCCGGAGTGCCTAGGAGTCCGGGCCTCGTCACCTCGCGACCTCGCGCGAGCGAGGCCGGTCGGTATTTGATGAAATCTAGCGCCGGTTCACACGGGTCGCATTGAGCTGGCTCAAAACGTCAGTAGCAGCGGGTGATCGTGACGGAGTGATCGCCGCCGCGGCGTCCCGGCACCGTCACGGTCTGCATCGGGCAGCTCGACACATAGGGGCGATCCGACGGCACGACGTTCGGCGGAAAGCGGTGGACCCAGTCCCACGGGACGTCGTAGGTATAGGTGTAGCGCACATCGGCCGATGTGTGCTCGGGGATCTGCTGCGGCACGGGCTCGCCATAGCCGCCATAGGCGAACGCGCCGGCAGCCGGCAGATAGGAACGATAACCGCGGTGGTGGTGACGGACGAAGGGCCGCACGCCAGGCGCCGGCGGGACGACTTGGCTTGCCCCCGCCTGACCGGCGGCCACGGGCGCAGCCACGGCAACGCCAGACCGGGCCGACGCGGCCTCGGAGGAGAACACCAGCGCGGCGGCTGCCGCGCAGACGACCAGAACTCTGGAATTCCGATATGCCGATGTTCTAACAGCCATGATACGCGACCCTACTCTTCTGACCCATCAGCGATCGACAAAGGCTAGGCCAGCGGCCCAGTTCCCGCAAACCCTTCGTTAAAGGTTAGTTAAGCCGTAAGCTTAACGCCAGGGGCGAAAACGGCGCAGATTGCCGCGCCGATCCGGCGGCAGCGCGCGGCGGCCGCCAGACTTCGTCAAATACGACGGCGACCCGCCGGTGCGCCGCCCTCCCTGCTCTTCAACCGCCGCTCACAACGGCAGATTGTCGTGCTTCTTGGCCGGCATCTCCATCTTCTTGTCACGCAGCATGGCGAGCGCACGGGCGATGCGGCGGCGGGTGGAGTGCGGCATGATGACGTCGTCGATGTATCCGCGCTCGGCAGCGATGAACGGCGACAGGAAGCGGTCCTCGTATTCCTTGGTGCGCGCGGCGATCTTCTCCGGATCCGCCATGTCGGCGCGGAAGATGATCTCGACGGCGCCCTTGGCGCCCATCACCGCAATCTGCGCCGTCGGCCAGGCGTAGTTCATGTCGGCGCCGATCTCCTTCGAGGCCATGACGTCGAAGGCGCCGCCATAGGCCTTGCGGGTGATCACGGTGACGAGCGGCACCGTGCATTGCGAGTACGCGAACAACAGCTTGGCGCCATGCTTGATCAGGCCGCCATATTCCTGCGCGGTGCCCGGCAGGAAGCCCGGCACGTCGACGAAGGTGACGATCGGGATGTTGAAGGCGTCGCAGAAGCGGACGAAGCGCGCGGCCTTGCGCGAGGCGTCGCTGTCGAGCACGCCGGCCAGCACCATCGGCTGGTTGGCGACGAAGCCCACGGTGCGACCGGCAATGCGACCGAAGCCGGTGACGATGTTCTTGGCGAAGCCTTCCGCGATCTCGAAGAAGTCGCCCTCGTCGACGACCTTCAGGATCAGCTCCTTCATGTCGTAGGGCTTGTTCGGATTGTCCGGGATCAGCGTGTCGAGCGACATGTCGACGCGCTCGATGTCGTCGAAGCTCGGCCATTCCGGCACGCCGTCGGAGTTGTTCGACGGCAGGAAGTCGATGAGGCGCCGCATTTGCAGCAGGGTCTCGACGTCGTTGTCGAAGGCGCCGTCGGCGATCGAGGAGCGCGTCGCATGCACCGAGGCGCCGCCGAGCTCCTCCGCGGTCACGACCTCGTTGGTGACGGTCTTCACGACATCCGGGCCGGTCACGAACATGTAGCTGGTGTTCTTCACCATGAAGATGAAGTCGGTCATCGCCGGCGAATACACGTCGCCCCCGGCGCACGGGCCCATGATCACCGAGATCTGCGGGATCACGCCGGACGCCAGCACGTTGCGGCGGAACACGTAGGAATAGCCCGCGAGCGCCGCGACGCCCTCCTGGATGCGGGCGCCGCCGGCGTCATAGAGGCCGATGATCGGCGCCCTCGCCTTCATCGCCATGTCCTGCAGCTTGGTGATCTTCAGCGCGTGGGTCTCGGACAAAGAGCCGCCGAACACGGTGAAGTCCTTGGCGAACACAAAAGTCTTGCGGCCGTTGACGGTGCCCCAGCCGGTGACGACGCCATCGCCCGGGACCTTGGTCTTCTCCATGCCGAACTCGGTCGAACGGTGCTCGACGAACATGTCGAACTCCTCGAACGAGCCCTTGTCGAGCAGCAGCTCGATGCGCTCCCGCGCCGTCAGCTTGCCGCGTGCGTGCTGCGCCTCGATGCGCTTCTCGCCGCCGCCGAGCTTGGCGCCTTTGCGCCGCTCCTCGAGGGTGTCCAGGATGTCCTTCATGCGCTTCCCGCCCGTTCCCGATGTCGTGACTGTTGGCGGCCTTCTATCACGGCTATTTCGGAGCCGGAAAGCCGCTTTCGGCCGTGCCGCCCCTCCTCCCACAGTTCGGAATTGGAAGCAGAATCATGGATATGGCCGCTCAACCGGATCTGGTCACTGAGCCTGCCGGCACATCCCATGGCGCCGTCCATGGCGGCCCGCGCCTGCTGCTGCGGCTCGAAGGGCTGGCGCTGGCCGCCGGCGCAGCCGCCTTCTATGCCCACCAGGGCGGGTCGTGGTGGCTGTTCGCGGCGCTGTTTCTGGCCCCGGACACCAGCTTCGCGGCCTATCTCGGCGGACCGCGCGTCGGCGCGGTCGTCTACAATGCCGTCCACAGCACGCTGGCGCCCGCCGCCCTGCTCGCCCTCGGACTCCTGGCCGGACAACCGCTGGTCACGGCGATCGCGACCGTCTGGCTTGCCCATATCGGCGTCGACCGCCTCGCCGGCTACGGTTTGAAATATGCCGACGGCTTCGGCTTCACCCATCTCGGCCGGATCGGCCGGGCCGCGGCCTGATCGGACGGCGCGTCCCCTGCACGCCCCGGATCAGTGCGCGGCCGACGGCAGCTCCCGGTTCGGCGTCGCCGCGGCCGGCTTGTCGCGGGTGAAGAACCGGATCACCACGACGAAGAACACCGGTACCCAGAGCACCGCGAGGAAGGTCGCCGTGATCATGCCGCCGAGCACGCCCGTGCCCAGCGCCTGCTGGCTCGCGCCACTCGCCCCCGTGGCGATCACCAGCGGCACGACACCGAGGATGAAGGCCAGCGACGTCATGATGATCGGCCGGAAACGCAGCTCGCAGGCGGTGACGGTGGCCTCGATCAGGGGCATCCCGCGCGCCCGCAGGTCCTTGGCGAACTCGATGATCAGGATCGCGTTCTTCGCCGACAGGCCGATGATGGTGATGACGCCGACGGTGAAATAGACGTCGTTCGGCAGGCCGCGCAGCCAGGCCGCGGCGACCGAGCCGATCAGGCCGAGCGGCACGGCGAGCATGACCGCGAACGGGATCGCCCAGCTCTCGTACAGCGCGGCGAGGCAGAGGAAGACGAACAGGATCGACAGCCCGAGCAGGAACGCGGCCTGCGATCCCGCAAGCTTCTCCTGCAGCGACTGGCCGGTCCAGGCGTAGCCGAAGCCCTTCGGCAAGGTGCCCATCAGCCGCTCCATCTCGGCGATCGCGTCGCCGGAGGTGTAGCCCGGCTTGGGATTGCCGGTGATGCGGACCGACGGGTAGCCGTCGAAGCCGACGACCTGGGTCGGCCCGACCACCCATGACAGGCGGGCGAAGGAGGAGAACGGCACCATCTCGCCGGCCGTGTTGCGCACGCTGTAGGTCAGCAGGTCCTCCGGCTTGAGGCGCTTGTCCTCATTGGCTTGCACGATCACGCGCTGCATGCGGCCGAGATTGAGGAAGTCGTTGATGTAGCTCGAGCCGAGGCTCGTCGACAGCGCGCCGTTGATGGCCGCGAAGGTGACGCCGAGCGCGGCCGCCTTGGCACGGTCGATCTCGAGACGGACCGAGGGCGCCGGCGGCAGCCCCTCGACGCTCAGCTTGCCGAGCACGGGCGAGTTCGCCGCGGCCGCAAACAGCGTATCCTTGGCCGCCATCAGCGCATCATAGCCGCGCTGCGAGCGATCCTGCAGGCGGAAACTGAAGCCGGAGGTGTTGCCGAGATTGTCGATCGGCGGCGGCGCCAGCACCGACACCTCGGCATCACGGATTTTCGCGAACTGCGGATTGAGCTTGGCGATCAGGGCGTCCGCGCTCTGGGCCTTGTTGCGCTCCGACCAGTCCTTCAGCGTCACGAAGGCCTGCGCGGTGTTGGCGCCCTGGCCGTAGAAGCTGAAGCCGGCGACGAACGACACCGTGTCGATGCCGGGCGTCGCGACCAGCTTCTCGTTGACCTCCTGCAAGATGTCGAGGGTCCGGTTGGCGCTGGCATCGGCGGGCGCCAGCACGTCGACCATGACGAAGCCCTGGTCGTCCACCGGCAGGAAGCCGCCGGGCATGCGCCAGAACGAATAGCCGAGCCCCGCCAGGATCAGTGCATAAACGATCATGAAGCGTCCGGCGCGCGCCACGATCCAGCGCGTCGCCTGGCTGTAGCGGTTGGTCGCCGCGGCAAAGCGGCGGTTGAACCAGCCGAAGAAGCCGCGTGCGGCGTGGCCGTGCCCCTTCTCGATCGGCTTCAGCAGGGTCGCGCACAGCGCGGGCGTCAGCGACAGCGCGAGGAACGCCGAAAAGCCGATTGACACCACCATGGCGGCGGAGAACTGCTGATACATGATGCCGACCGAGCCCGGGAAGAAGGCCATCGGCACGAACACGGCCATCAGCACCAGCGTGATGCCGATCACCGCGCCGGTGATCTGATCCATCGCCTTGTCGGTCGCCTCGCGCGGCGGCAGCCCCTCTTCCGCCATGATGCGTTCGACGTTCTCGACCACGACGATGGCGTCGTCCACGAGGATGCCGATCGCGAGCACCATGCCGAACATCGTCAGCACGTTGATGGAGAACCCGAGCGCGAGCAGCACGCCGCAGGTGCCGAGCAGTGCGATCGGCACCACGATGGTCGGGATCAACGTGTAGCGGATGTTCTGCAGAAACAGGAACATCACCAGGAACACCAGCACGACGGCCTCGCCCAGCGTCATCAGCACCTTCTTGACGGAGGCCGCGATCACCGGGGTCACGTCGTAGGAGACTTCGTACTTCACGCCCGGGGGAAAGAACGCGGCAAGCTCCTCCATCCGCGCCTTGACTGCCTTGGAGGTGGCGAGCGCATTGCCGGCCGGCGCCAGTTGCACCGCGACCGAGGCGGCCGGCTTCCCGTTGAGCCAGGACGAGAACGCATAAGAGAGACCGCCGACCTCGATGCGCGCGACGTCCGCAAGCCGCACGGCCGAGCCATTCAGGTTGGCGCGCAGCACAATGTTGCCGAACTCCTCCGGCGACTCGAGCTGGCCCTTCACCAGCACGGTGTTCTGCACCCGCTGGCGGGTCGGCGACGGCTGCACGCCGAGCTGGCCGGAGGCGACCTGCGCGTTCTGCGCCGCGATCGCCTGATCGACGTCCTGCGGCGTGAGACCGAGGCCGAGCAGCTTGTCGGGATCGAGCCAGATGCGCATCGCGCGCTCGGTGGCGAACAGCCGCGCACGGCCGACGCCGGGCAGCCGGCGCAGCTCGGGCAGCACGTAGCGCGTCGCGACGTCGCCGAGCCCGATCTCGTCGAGACTGCCGTCGGTCGAGGTCAAGGTGACGAATTGCAGGATGGCGCTGCTCGCCTCGAGAATGACGATGCCCTGCTGCCGCACCGCCTCGGGCAGGCGCGGCTCGATGCGCTTGATGCGGTTCTGGACGTCGACGGAGGCGAGGTCGATGTCGGTCCCCGGCTTGAACGAAGCGAGGATCTCGACCTCGCCGGTGGTGTCGCTGGTCGATTCGTAGTTCAGGATGCCGGCGGCGCCGTTCAGCTCCTCCTCGATCAGGCGCGTGACACTGTAATACAGGTTCTCGGTCGACGCGCCGGGATAGGCGGTCGAAATCGAGATCGAGGGCGGCGCGATGATCGGATACTGCGCGACGGGCAGGAACGGAATCGACAGCACGCCGGCCAGGCAGATGAAGATCGCCACGACCCAGGCAAAGATCGGACGTGCGATGAAGAAGCGCGACATGACAACCTCCGGGCCGTGACTGCGTCAGTTCGAGGCGGACGGCTTGTCGGAGCCGGAAACCTTCCAGGGCACGGCTGTGACGGCACTGCCGGGCGCCACCTTCTGGACGCCGTCGACGACGACGCGCCAGCCGGGCTTGAGGCCATCCTCGATCAGGACGCCGGAGGCGAGCGTACGCCCGGCACGTACCGGCTGAAGGGTGGCGCGGCCTTCGTCATTAACGACATAGACGGCGCTGCTGCCCGACGTCGTGCGCTGCACAGCCTGCGCCGGGACCACGATGCCGTTGGTATCGATCGCCTCCTCGATCTGCACCCGGACATACATACCGGGCAGCAGCTCGCCTTCGGGATTCGGAAACTCGCCGCGCAACGTCACCTTGGCGGTGCCCGGATCGACGCTGACGTCGGAGAACAGCAGGCGCCCTGCATGCTTGTAGATTGAGCCGTCGTCCAACACGAGTCGGACGCGCGCCGCGTCGGGCGCAACGCTCTTCAGCCGCCCTTCCGCGAGATCGCGCCGCAGTTCGTTCAGCTCGGCAACCGACTGGGTGAAGTCGGCATAGACCGGATCGAGCTGCTGGATGGTGGCGAGATGAGTCGTCTCGTTGGGATTGACCAGCGCGCCTTCGGTGACCAGCGCACGGCCGATGCGGCCGCTGATCGGCGCGCGCACCGTCGCCCAATCAAGATTGAGCTGCGCCTGCGCAACCGCGGCCTTCTGGGCCGCGACGTCGGCCTCGGCCTGGCGCTCGGAGGCAACCGCGAGCTCGTACTGCGCCTGGGACGTGGCCTGGCCGGTCAACAAGGTCTTGAGGCGGTCTTCCTGGCGATCGGCCTGATAGAGCACGGCCTCGGCCTTGGCGAGCGCAGCGCGAGCCTTGTCGAGCTCGACCTGGAACGGCGCCGGATCGATCCGGTACAGCACGGCGCCTGCCTCGACGAGCGCGCCCTGCTGGAAGCTGCGCTCGACCACGATGCCGCTGACGCGCGGCCGCACCTCGGCGATCCGCATCGACGTGATCCGCCCCGGCAGGTTCTTGGTCAACGTCACCGGCGCCGCTTCGACCGTGATCACGCCGACCTCGGGAGGGCTCGACGCTTGGGAGGCACCGGAGCCGTCACGGTCGCTGCACGCTGCAAGCGTGAGAAACGAGACCGCACAGATCGTCGCGCCGGCCGAACGGATCAATTGCTCTCTCAGCATGAAGTCCATCTTGTTACGTCGCCGGCGCGCATGGATGCTGGACGATTATCGAGGACATCGGATCGCCGAGGATCCGCCGCCCGTCTTCCAGATCGTCGCTCACCAACTCGACGCGTCGTATGCCACCGTCGCGAGCCGGCGAACGTTCGTGCGCTCCTCATAGGCGAACTGATAGCTGCAATCCAGAATTTTTCCGCAACATGCGGCGACTGCGACAACTGCGCACCATGTATCATCGCAGAAGTCTGCAAGGATGCTGGGCGATATGTCGCGCTTTGCTTCCCGGGCGTTGATGCGGAGTCCGAAAGGCACGAAGAATCCGCAACGACACCGAAAGGATAATGGATCACCCACAAGTCGGATCACGCGACGCTGACGGTCGATGATCGCCTCGTCCTGATCACGTTACCGGGCGCAGAGGCCGCGATCGCCAAACGGTCGCACGAGCGCCGCGTGATCAGCATACCGCTCTCCGCCGGGCTGCCCGCCCGAGCAACGCACATGCCCCCTCGATCCGTTGTCCACCATGCATCTCACGGGATGGTTTGACAGCGCCATGATCGCTCGTTCTACTTGGTTGCAAAGCCGCGCCACAAGCGGCGAGCCAGGAGGACGGTCATGGAGCGACACCATGGTAGCGCGCCGTTGGCGCTTGCCGCGCGCGCCTGTTTCGGTCTCAGACGCGTATCGCGCACCACCGCTGGACCAGCGCGGCGTTCGGCAGCAACGGCGGTGGTCATGATGCTGCTCGCTGCACTCGGTCCCGGGCTCTGCGGCAGCGCGAGCGCGCAGGGCATCACCAAGGACGTGCCCGCCCGGGTCGAGATGTACCCGATCCCCTCGCTGACCCTGTCCGACCGGCAGTTCCTCTCCGGCGACGACGGCGGCAAGCCGGTCACCGTCGTCGGCGAAATGCGCGTGGCGCAGGGCAGCGGCAGGCTGCCGGTAGTGGTGCTGATGCACGGCTCGGGCGGCGTCGGCGCCAACATCGCAGCCTGGAGCCGCACCTTCAATGCAATGGGGATCTCGACCTTCGCGATCGACGGCTTCACCGGGCGCGGCATCACCGCGACCAGCACCAACCAGGCCCAGCTCGGCCGGCTGAACCTGATCATGGACATCTATCGTGCGCTGGACGTGCTGGCGAAGCATCCGCGCGTCGATCCCGAGCGCATCGTGCTGATGGGCTTTTCACGCGGCGGACAGGCGGCGCTGTATGCTAGCCTCCAGCGCTTCCACAAGCGCTGGAACAATTCCGGGCTGCAATTTGCCGCCTACATCCCGTTCTATCCGGACTGCTCGACGACCTATCTCGGTGAGACCGACGTCGTGGCGCGGCCGATCCGGATCTTTCACGGCGGACCGGACGACTACAATCCGGTGCGGACCTGCAAGGCCTATGTCGAGCGGCTGAAGGCAGCGGGCCGCGACGTCGCGCTGACCGAATATCCGGACTCGCCGCACGGCTTCGATCTCGGCCTGCTCGGCGCCAACATGCTCGCCGTCGCGCCGAAGGCGCAGACCGTGCGCAACTGCCGCATCAAGGAGAGCGACGGCGGGATGCTGATCAATGCCGACACGCAGCAGCCCTTCACCTATCAGGACGCCTGCGTCGAGTTCGATCCGCATGTCGGCGGCAATCCGGCCACGGCCGAGGCGGCCCGCCAGGCGGTGACGGATTTCCTGCGCGCACTGTTCAAACTGTCGTGAGCAAAAATAGAACGATTTGGATCAATTCTTGAGGTGACAGGTCGAACGCATCGGGTCTTGCTGCGTTGTCGCTCACTTTTCGACGATGAAACGGAGCCCGATGATGCGCGCCTCTCGCCTTGCGATCCCAACTTTGCTGACCGCCCTCGCCTTGGGCGGCGCGGCCCATGCGGCGCCTGCCGCGCCGTTCCGGGGGCTGGAGGGCTCCTGGACCGGCGGCGGCGTGATCAGCATGTCCGACGGCAACCAGGAGCGGCTGCGCTGCCGCGCGGCCTATGACGTCGGCGGCGCCGGCGAGCAGCTCCGGCTCAACATCCGCTGCGCGAGCGACAGCTACAACATCGACCTCTCCAGCGACGTCGCCTATCGCGGCGGCGAGATCTCGGGGCAATGGAGCGAATCGAGCCACAACGCATCCGGCACGATCGAGGGCCGCGCGGTCGGCAACCGCATCGAAGCCCAGGCGCGCGGGCAGACGTTTTCCGCCGGGCTGTCGCTGACGACGCAGGGACGCCGGCAGACCGTGTCGATCCGCCCGGCGGGCACGGAGATCAGGGGCGTCGACCTGGAGCTGGCGCGGAGATAGGCCACCAACATTTCCGCGTCATTGCGCGCGAAGCGGCGAAGCGAAGCGATCCCGAGTCCCTCGATGACTCCGGATTGCTTCGTCGCTTCGCTCCCCGCAATGACGACAGTGTCCTGGTCTTCGAGGAACTCACGTTCGCTGGTCCCGGATATCGCTGCGCCCATCCGGGCTACGCCACGACATCACGGCAGTTCGATTCACACCGCGCCGATGTCTTTCAGGCAAGCCTGCGTCAGCGTCATCCGAGCCTCGACGTGGCGCGGCTCAGGGCAGTCCATGTTGAGCGCGAACACGGTCGGCTGATCGCCCTTGTCGACCCAGCCGACCATCCAGCCAAGCGCCCCCTGCTCCTTGCCGAGCAGTCCGGACTTGAAGTGAATGACGGCATCGCCGACCTTGGTCACGGGGATGATGTCGCGGGTCAGATCCTGGCTGCGCTTGGAGACCTGAAGCACGCCACGCCTGAGGCGATCGATGAAATCGACCTGCTCGACGGGATCGATGCGAAGCGCGCCGGTCAGCCAGAACTGGTCGATGCCGCCGCCGATGTCGTGATTGCCGTAGTCGAGCTCCTCGAGATATGTCTGCATCCGCTCAGCGCCGATGCGGCGCGCGATCTCCTGATAGACCGGCACGGCGGAGACCGCGATCGCGCTGCGCAAGGTGTGGTCCTTGTTCCAGGCCTCGATCGATCTCGAGACGCCATCCCACTTGAACACGTCCTTGTCGGGATCCTCGACGACGCCCGTCTCCAGCGCGATCAGCGAGTTCGCGATCTTGAAGGTCGAGGCCGGCAGCCTTGCCTCGCCGGAGCGATCGGTGTCGCTGGCGATGACGAGATATTCCTCGACCTTGTAGGCCAGGAAAGTCCCCTTGGTGCCTTCGTCGGTGAAGCGCTTGGCGAGATCGCTGCGGATCTCGTTGCGCGGCGGCGCGACATGCGCGAATGAACGTGCGGGCAGCAGGCTGGCGCCGGTCATCAGGGCGAGCACGTGGCGGCGGCTCATCATGGGCATCGCAAATTTCTCCGTCGTCGTCGGCTCCTCCCTATCACAGGGCGGTGACGACCGACGCATGACGGAGATCACAAATGCGGCGCGCTCAGCGCATCGGCCGCGACAGGTTGAGCACGAACACCAGCACCTCGGCGACGGCCTTGTAGAGCTCCTCCGGGATCTCGTCGCCGAGCTCGACATTGGAGAGCGCGCCGGCCAGCACCTCGTTCTCCTCGATCGGGATGTCGTGCGCCTTCGCGACCTCGATGATCTTGGCGCCGATCGTGCCCTTGCCCTTGGCGACGACGCGCGGCGCGCCCTGGCCCTTGTCATAGTGCAAGGCGACGGCGAGCTGGGTCTTGTTGGCGGCCTTCACCTCGATGCTCATAGCGCGCGATCCAGGAAATGGCCGGCCCTGGGCGGCATCGCCGCCGGCGGCGCGCCGTCCTGCACCACGAGATCGCCCGGCGAGAGCTCGGCACGGCTGAGGGCCTGGCTCAGTTCGGAGAGACCGGCGCGCAAGCGCGCGGCGGTGACCGGACGCTCGGCCCACATCCGCACGGAGGTGCGCTCGGCGCTGAAGCTGATCATCGCATGCACCGGGCCGGCCGGCTCGACGTCGAGCGAGAAACGCGCCCGCCAGACGCGCTTGGCGGCGTCCGGCGATTGCGTGCCGCCGTCGCGCGAGATCTCGAACTGCGCCATGGCCGTGCCCTGCGGGGTAGCGAAGGGAATCTCGAAGTTCCAGCGCGGCGGCGCGGGATCGGTGCGCGCGGTCGAGGCGTCCGGGCGATCCGGCAGCGAGGCGACCTGCAGCAGGGTCTGGCGCGACAGCGCCTGGTCGGTCTCGTCGAGCAGGCGGTGCGCGATCGCCGGCAGCGGCGTGTCCGGGCGGAGCGTCGGCGCCGCCACGGCCTGCGGCATCGGTGCAGCCCCGCGGAACGGCGGCGGCGGCGTGTTGGTGCGCACGACCATATCGGCGCGGCCATTGGCGTTGCGTCCGGGAACGAGGCCGGCGGCGCGCGGAATCTGCTGCTGCGCCTCCTGCAGCACGGCCAGCACCGTGCCGGGCGTGAGCGACTGCGCCTTGGCGCCCGTCAGGGCCTCGATCAGCGCCGAGCCGGTGAAGCCGGCAGACGCGGCGTCGGGCCGCCCCATTCCCGTGGCCCAGGGCTGGGGCGGCAGCTCGATCTCGATGTCGGGCACCAGCGAGGGTGCGCCGCTCTGTTGCTGCGCGGCGGCGGCGCGGCCGGCCTCGGACAGCACCGAGGCGTAGGAGCCACCGGGCGACGGCTGCGTCGACGCCGCCATGCCGGGCTCGGCGGTCTGCAGCACCGTCGCCAGCGTCTGGCGCAGCACGATCAGCGCCGCCTTCAGGTCGGGCGTGCCGGCACCGGCGGCGCCATTGGCGAGCGAGGATTCCAGGAACAGGCCGGAATGCTGTACGGCGTTCTGCACATCCTCCGCGGTCAGCGCCGGCGATAGCTGGGTCTGTTGCGCCAGCACCTGGGCCACGGCGGCGCGCAAGGCCGGTGGAAGGTTCGGCGAGTCGGCGACGGCCTGGAGATCGGCGAACAATTGGCCCTGGCTGCCCTGACGGGTCGCCGCCTCCTCGCTGGCAATCGACAATGCGAGCCGCTCCATCCCGGTCAGCGGATCCGGCGGCGGAGGCAGCCCCGGCGCCAGCCGGCCGGTGACGTCGACGACGGTGGCGGCCGGCGTCGGGGTGCCGGTGGTGCCAGCGGCAGCGCTGCCGCCCTGCCCGACGATGGCGAGCTGCAGCCCTTGCGCGGTCTGCGACACGGCGACCTGCACCGTCTGGCCGGCCTGCAGCGGCAGCTCGCTCGCGAGCTCCATCGACAGGTTTCCGATCGCGACTTGGACCAGATTCTCGGCGAGCACCTGCTGCACCCTGGCGCTGACCAGTGCGCCGGCCTGCAGCGTGGTTGCTGCCGCCACCGTGGTTCCGGCCGGCGAGCTGCCGACGCCGCGGACGGCGCTCACGGAAGGCGACGGGGTGACACTCTGGACCATGCGCGTACTCGGGTTACGCGCACAGCCTATCGGTTGCCCCTAAACCCGGCGTTAACCGGCCTCAGAGCGCGGCGTCGACCGCCTGGAGGATGCGGACGGCGGCCTCGTAGTCGATCTGCTTGGCGGCGCGGCGGCTCATCGCCTCCTCGTCGGCCCCCCATTGCGCGACGTTCCAGTCCTCGTCGACATGGGCTGCCGCCCAGATCTGGCCAGGGTCGCGCACCCCATGAACCAGCGCCAGCGCCAGCAGCGCCGAGCCGGTCAGTGTGGTGACGACATGCGCCGCCGCCACCGTCCACGGGCCGGTCGGCAGCGCACCGCGCGCCGCCTGCACCGCAGCCTCCGGTTGGGTCACATGCATGATGCCTTCGGACAGGATGAAATGCGCGCCGAGACTATCGCGGGCCCAGTCCAGCACCGGGTCCCAATGCTCGGCCTCGCGCGCGACCAGCCCCTCAGGATGGCCGGCCCGGTAGAACAACAGGTCCGATTGGAGATATTTGGCAATGTCCTCGCGCACGTCATCGGTGCGGTCGACCACCGACTGCACGACGCTGTTGGCGAACCGCGTCAGCGGCATCGTGGCGGGGTCGATGTTCTCACCCTGGGCCTGCCACTCGGCGGCCACGGCCGCCGCCAGCTCCCCGGCGGGAACGATGACGACGCGCCCCGACGGCGTGCGGATCGGCCGGCCGTCGAGGGTCACGTTGAAGCCGCCCTCGGCGGCGGCGGTCCCGGCCTCCTTGTAGAAGCGCTTGCGCAGCGGCGTCCGCATCGCCTGGCGCGCCGATTCCTGCGGATCGAGCGGCGACCGGCCGACGACGTCGTCAAACAGTTCACGCATCAGAATTCCAGCCCTCTCGCGGGATGATCACACGGGATCCGTTGTTTTTGCGGTAGATAAGCCCTGTCCGCCCGAAATGCGAGCTGCCGATGCGTCCCCTGCTCTCCGCTCTCGTCCTGCTCGGCAGCACCGTCCCGGCCGTAGCCGGCTTCCGCACGCCGGAATCGCTGGTGCGCAACGTCTATGCGCATTACGGCCGGGGCGCGCCGGAGCTCTCCGCCGGGCTGCCGCGGACGGCCGAGGTCGCACGGCAGTTCTTCGATCCGAGCCTCGCCAGGGCCTGGACGGCGCCGCGGCGTGAGCCCTACGATTTCCTGGTGCAGAGCCCGCGCTGGAAGCTCGGCCCGGTCGCGATCTCGATTGTGCGCAGGCAGTTCGACAAGACCTATGTCGCCGCCAGCTTCGACAACCAGGGTCACCGCGTGACGATGAACTTCATCGTGGTCAAGGGGCCGGACGGCTGGGTCATCCTCGATGTCGAAACCCCGCACGATTCGCTCACACTGTTCCTGCAGCAGTTCCGGAACTGAAGGCCGCAGCGGAAACCGATTCTCCTCCCCTTAAGCAGAGGCTGCAAAGAGGAGGACGACCATGAACATGCCGGAGATCGTTCGCCGGCTGATCGCGATGAGCGAGCAGGATGGCAAGATCACCTTCGACGAGTTGAACGCGCTGTGCGGATGGGACATGCCGCCCGAGGATATCGAAAACATCTTCTGCGCGCTGCGGGACGCGGGCATTCAACTCGTCGAACAGAGAGGCTGAGCGCTCCGGAGCCGCTCACTCCTCCGGCGCGTTCTCGATCGGGTCGAAGCGGTCATGCTCGAGGCCGAGCAGGTTCCACGACTGCAGCATGTGCGGCGGCAGCGGCGCGGTGGCGTCGATGAACCCGCCGCGCGGATGCGGGATGACGATGCGGCGCGCCAAGAGATGCAGCCGGTTCTGCAGGCCGCCGGGCAGCGCCCAGTTCTCGATGTTGAAATATTTGGGATCGCCGACGATGGGGTGGCCGATATGGGCCATGTGCGCGCGCAACTGATGGGTGCGCCCCGTCACCGGCTTCAAGGAAACCCAGGCGAGCTTGTTGGCCGAGGCCTCGACCACGGCGTAGTAGGTCACGGCGTGGCTGGCGCCCTCGTCGCCATGCGCGGCGACGCGCATGATGGTGTCGTCCTCGCTCTCCTCCTTGGCAAGATACGTGGAGATGCGGCCCTGCTTGGGCTTGGGCACGCCCGCCACCAGCGCCCAGTAGATCTTGCGCGCGGAACGGCTGCGGAAGGCGCCGGTCAGATGCGTGGCGGCGAAGCGGGTCTTGGCGATCAGGAGGCAGCCGGAGGTCTCGCGGTCGATGCGGTGCACGAGCCGCGGCTTCTGGCCCTTGGCGTCGCGCATCACCTCCAGCATCTGGTCGATGTGGCGGGTCATGCCGGAGCCGCCCTGCACCGCGAGCCCGGCGGGCTTGTTGAGGACGAGCACGTCGTCGTCCTCGTACAGCGTCATCGCCTTGAGGCTCTCCAGCGTCTTTCGCTCGCCCTCGGAGAGGCCGGCCCGCTCCTTCGGCGCATCGAGCTTGAGCGGCGGAATGCGCACGCTCTGGCCTTCCTCCAGGCGGTCCTTGGAGTCCGCGCGCTTGCCATCGACGCGCAACTCGCCTTTGCGGACGATGCGCTGGATGTGGGAGAACGACAGACCGGGGAAGCGCGCCTCGAGGAAGCGGTCGACGCGCATGTTGTTCTCGTCGGCCGTGACCACCACGGTCTGCACCTTCGTCGGCAGCAGCGGCGTCTCCGGCTCGACCTTCTTCGGCGGCGGCGCCGCAGGCCTGCGCTCGGCATGCTCCGAGCTGAACCGCGCCGGCTTGCCGGCGCCGGCGCGCTTGGCCGGCGGCTGTTTGCGCGGCGCGAAGCTGTCGCGGCGATCCTCTCCCTCGGCGCGCGGCGCACGGCTGCGCTCGGCTTTGCCGCGCCCGAAATCGCCGCGCGGTGCCGCCTCGCGGTCACCGGCAAAACGGTCGCGCCGCGGCCGCTCGGCATCGGGACGCTTCGCAGACTCACGCTTGGCCGCGGCGCCTTGGCTGCGGGCTGCCTCGGCCTTCGGCCGCTCGTTGCGGCGATCGGTCGGGCGATCGGATCGGGTCTGGGTTCGCTTGATACGGCGGCTCATGGCAGGTTGCGTATCTCAAAAGCCACTGCCAGTCACGGCGAAATCGCGATAAATCCGCTTGTGAGTCGGCCCCTTGGGCCATCGATACTGATCGGAGCGAATCGAATGACGCTCACGCGACTGGGCCTGGCGATCCTGGCAGCCACGCTGGCGACGACCGCCACGCAGGCGCAGCAGAGCCCGATGCCCGACGACATCGCCTGGAAGCTGATCGAGATCGGCCGGGTCATCGCCCCGCCGAAGACCGCCGCGATCTACGCGCCGCTGCAGGCCAAGGAACCCTACACCGGCGTCAAGGTGCAGCGCGATGTGAGATACGGCACGGCCGAACGCAATCTGCTCGACGTCTTCACACCGGATGCCCCGGCCCCGCCCCGGCCCGTGCTGATCTTCGTGCATGGCGGCGCCTTCATCGGCGGCAACAAGCGCACCACGCCGGACGGCCCGTTCTACGACAACATCATGCTATGGGCGGTGAAGAGCGGCTTCGTCGGCGTCGACATCACCTACCGCCTCGCGCCGAAATTCCCCTGGCCTGCCGGCGTCGAGGACGTCGCCAGCGCGGTGCAATGGGTGGTCGCCCATGCCGCCGAGAACGGCGGCGATCCCGCGCGCATCTATCTGATGGGCCATTCGGCCGGCGCGGTGCACGTCGCGACCTATGTCGCGCATCCCGAATTCCACAAGGTCGCCGGCGGCGGCCTTGCGGGCGCGATCATGGCCTCGGGCGTCTACGACCTCACCGCGACGCCGCTTGGCGACCAGGAGATGGCCTATTTCGGCACCGATCCCTCGCGCTTCAAGGAGCGCTCGTCGCTATCAGGCCTGCAAGCCTCGAGTCTGCCGCTCATGATCGTCTCCGCCGAGCTCGACCCGCCGCGCTTCGTCGAGCAGTTCGACCTGTTGAAGCAGGCCGCCTGCAAACGGCCATCCGGCTGCGCCCGCGCGGTGATGCTGCCGCAGCACAGCCACATGTCCGAGGTGTATGCGATCAATACCGAGGACGACCGACTGACGCGGGAGATCGCGGAGTTCGTACAGAGCGGGAAGTAGTTGATGATCACTTGGCATAGCGGTCTCCGAGTCAGGCGTCCGCAGGAGAGCTCGGTGTTTCCCAGCAAGCGGGCCGAGGTGAACCGAGCAAGCCGCAAGGTCAGCGATCCTACCCGCCCCGCTCCTTCCGCAGCTTCGCCCAATAATCCAGCCGTTTCCTGATCTCGCGCTCGAAGCCGCGCTCCGGGGGATCGTAGAACTGCTGGCGGCCGAGGGCGTCGGGAAAGTAGTCCTGTCCCGAAAACGCGTCGGGCGTGTCGTGGTCGTACTGATAGCCGGTGCCGTAGCCTTCGCTCTGCATCAGCTTGGTCGGGGCATTCAAGATGTGCTTGGGCGGCAGCAGCGAGCCGCCCTCCTTCGCCACGCGCTTGGCTGCGCCGAACGCCTTGTAGGCGGCGTTGGATTTCGGCGCGGTCGCCACATAGATCACGGCCTGCGCGATCGCGAGCTCGCCTTCGGGTGAGCCCAGGAAATCATAGGCGTCCTTGGCGGCGTTGGCGATCACCAGCGCCTGCGGATCGGCGAGGCCGATGTCCTCCACGGCCATGCGCACGATGCGACGGGCGAGGAACAGCGGATCCTCGCCGGCGTCGAGCATGCGGGCGAAGTAGTACAGCGCGGCATCGGGATCCGAGCCGCGCACCGATTTGTGCATGGCCGAGATCAGGTTGTAGTGGCCGTCGGCGGACTTGTCGTAGATCGGCGCGCGGCGCTGCAGGATGTCCTGCAGCTGCACCGCGTTGAAGATCTCGTCCTTGCGCGCCGAGCGCCAGACCTCCTCGGCGAGCGTCAGCGCGGCGCGGCCGTCGCCGTCGGCCATGCGGATCAGCACGGCGCGCGCCTCGTCATCGAGCGGCAGCTTGCGGCCCTCGACCGCCTCTGCGTTGCTGTAGAGCTTCTCGATCGCGGCGGCATCGAGCGAGTGGAACACCAGCACGCGCGAACGCGACAGCAGAGCGGCGTTGAGCTCGAAGGACGGGTTCTCCGTGGTCGCGCCGACCAGCACGACGGTGCCGTCCTCCATCACCGGCAGGAAGGAATCCTGCTGGGCGCGATTGAAGCGATGCACCTCGTCGACGAACAGCAGTGTGCCCTGCCCGGTCTCGCGTCTCGCGCGCGCCGCGTCGAACACCTTCTTCAAATCGGCGACGCCGGAGAACACCGCCGAGATCTGCTCGAAATGCAACTCCGTGGCGTCGGCCAACAGCCGCGCCACGGTGGTCTTGCCGGTGCCGGGCGGGCCCCAGAAGATCAGCGAGCCCAGCGTGCGCGTCTCCAGCATGCGCGTCAGCGCGCCATCGGGCCCGAGGATGTGATCCTGCCCGACGACGTCGGACAGCTTGTGCGGGCGCAGCCGCTCCGGCAGCGGCCGTGGCGCATCCTGCTCCATCCCCGCCGCAGCGAAGAGGCTCGGGCCTCCCTGCTGGGGACGCTTCGGGCTCATCCGCCGAGCGTGACGTTGATCTGCTGGCCGCCGCGCAGCACGGTGATGCGCCAGATGCGGGCGGCCTCGCGCGAGGCCTTGTCGAGATCGGCGGTCTTGGCGATCTTCTGGTTGTTCACGGCCATGATGACGTCGCCCTTCTGGAAGCCGACATTGGCGGCGGTGGTGCCGTCGCCCGGCTCGAGCACCACCACGCCCTCGGTGTCGGCATCGAGGTGCAGCTCGTCGGCGACCGCCGGCGAGATGTTGGCGACCTTCGCGCCCTGGAATGGCGAGCGGCCGTTGATGACCATCTCGTTGCGCCCGGTGTCCGGTGCGGTCTCCAGCGCGACCGCGACCTTCACCGGCTTGCCGCCGCGTTGCACCTCGATCTGCGCAGTGCCGCCGAGCGGACGGGTCGCAAAACGGTAGTCGAACGCGTTGGGATCATCGACGGTCTGGCCGTCGATCGACACGATCAGGTCCGACGACTTGATGCCCGCCTTCGCCGCCGGGCTGTTCGCGACCACCGAGGCGACCAGCGCGCCGGTCGGCGAGCGCAGGCCGAGGCTCTCGGCGATCTCGGGCGTCACCGCCTGCAGCCGCGCGCCGAGCCAGGGGCGCTTCACCGCCTTGCCGCCGCTCTTGGCCGAGGCCACGACGACGCGCACCATGTTCGCGGGAATGGCAAAGCCGATGCCCTGCGAGCCGCCGGATTTGGAATAGATCGCGGTGTTGATGCCGACCAGACGGCCGTTGATATCGACCAACGCACCGCCCGAATTACCGGGATTGATCGCGGCATCGGTCTGGATGAAGAACTGATAGTCGGTGATGCCGACCTGCGTGCGCGCCAGCGCCGAGACGATGCCGTGCGTCACGGTCTGGCCGACGCCGAACGGATTGCCGATCGCCAGCACGATGTCGCCAACCAGCAGATCGTCGGAATTGGCGAGGTCGAGCGTCGGAAACTGCTCCTTGGTCCCCTTCAGCTTGAGCACGGCGAGATCGGTACGGCTGTCCTTCAGCACGATCTCGGCCTCGAACTCGCGCTTGTCGGCGAGCGAAACCTTCACCTCGTCGGCGCCCTCGATCACATGCACGTTGGTGACGACGAGACCCGACGCATCGATCATCACGCCCGAGCCGAGCGAGCGCTGCATCTGCTCCTGCGGCCCGCCCTGCAGACCGAAGAAGCGGCGGAAGATCGGATCGTCGAGAAAGGGATTGCGGTTCTGCACCACCTTGGCGGCGTAGACGTTGACGACCGCCGGCTGCACGCGCTGCACGATCGGCGCATACGACAGCCGCAGCTCGGCCTGGGACTGCGGCACGCGCCGGTCCTGCGCCGCCAGCGGAGACGCGGCCAGCAGAGACAGCAGCAGGACCAGTGTGGAGCGAATCAACGACATGCGAACAATCCTGGGAAATGACGGTTTCGATATAAGCGGAACGGCCGGTGCGGCCAAGCTCAGGCGGCCTGATGCGGCGTTTTGATGGTCTCTGCAACGGGCGCGCAGGACAGCCGTTCCTGGTGCCGCTCGCCCCAGCTTCTGAGAACCTCGATCACCGGCCGCAGGCTCTCGCCGACCTCGGACAGGCTGTATTCGACGCGCGGCGGCACCTCGGCATAGACCTTGCGGACGACCAGCCCGTCCTCCTCCAGCGCACGCAGCTGCTTTGTCAACATGCGCTGGGTGATGCCGGGCATCAGCCGGCGCAGCTCGCCGAAGCGCTGGCTGCCACCCTGCAGGTGGTAGAGGATCACGCCCTTCCACTTGCCGTCGATCAGATCGAGCGTGGCTTCGACCGCGCAGCCGGGACGGCGGGTGAAATTCTTCCGTTTCATCGCGTGTTGGCCCAACAGTATCCAAACGGGGACTAGTTCCCCATTTTTACAGTACTTGCTGAACTGGCGCCAGCAGGACAAACAGATCCTATCGCCAAGCCAACCAGGAGGCTGTTCATGAAGGCCGTCGGATACCAGCAGTCGCTGCCCATCACCGAGGACCGCGCGCTGTTCGATTTCGAGACCGCCAAACCCGAGCCGAAGGGACGCGACATCCGCGTCGCCGTGAAAGCGGTGTCGGTCAATCCGGTCGACACCAAGGTGCGCAAGCGCGCCGCACCGCCCGCCGGCGAAACCAAGATCCTGGGCTATGACGCCGCTGGCGTGGTCGAGGCTATCGGCCCGGACGTGAGCCTGTTCAAGCCCGGTGACGAGGTGTTCTACGCTGGCTCGATCCTGCGCCAGGGCACCAATGCCGAATTCCATCTGGTCGACGAGCGCATCGTCGGCCGCAAACCGAAGAGCCTGTCGTTCGCCGAAGCCGCCGCCCTGCCCCTGACCTCGATCACGGCCTGGGAGCTCTTGTTCGACAGGCTCGGCGCAATCCCCGGCAGGAGCCTCGACGACCGCACTTTGCTGATCACCGGCGCGGCCGGCGGCGTCGGCTCGATCCTGATTCAGCTCGCGCGCCGGCTCACCGGGCTGACCGTGCTCGCCACCGCGACGCGACCGGAGTCGCGCGACTGGTGCCTGAAGCTCGGCGCCCATGCCGTGATCGATCATGGCAAGCCGATGAAAGAGCAGATCGACGCGCTGAAGCTGCCGCCGGTCAGCCTCATCGCCAGCCTCACCCACACCGAGCAGCACTACAAGGCGATCGCCGACTTCATGACGCCGCAGGGCAAGTTCGGCCTGATCGACGATCCCGCCGAGTTCTCGCTCGCCGCCTTCAAGGGCAAGGCGATCTCCATCCACTGGGAATCGATGTTCACGCGCTCATCTTTCACGACAGCCGACATGATCGCGCAGCACCATCTGCTCAACGACGTGTCCGACCTGATCGACAAAGGCGTGATCCGCACCACCCTCGGCGACAATTACGGCACCATCAACGCGGCCAACCTCAAGCGCGCGCACGCGTTGATCGAGAGCAACACCTCCCGCGGCAAGATCGTGCTGGAGGGATGGAGCTAACTAACAGGCAACAATGGGCAAAGGCGCCCCCGCGGTCTCCCCGCGCGCGAGATCGCGGTGGCGCCGTGCCCACCATCCTGCCGATCGAAGGCATAAGATGGCCGGCAGCCGACGCGCGGTCCGATCAGCGGCCATGAGCGATCGAGACTGGCCGACGGTCCCGTTTCCCCTTAACGAAAGCCGATAAGAACCTCCTCGCGACTGGAACGAACGTCCGTGAGCAGCCTGAAGTCCGCGACCAACCCGCCCGCCGATCACGGCCGCCGCTCCGGATCTCCACTCGAGGTTCTGCGGATCTTCCTCACGCTCGGCCTGACCTGCTTCGGCGGTCCGGTCGCTCATATCGGCTATTTCCGCGACGAGTTCGTCGTCAGACGGAAATGGATCGACGAGCATGCCTATGCCGATCTGGTCGGGCTGTGCCAGTTCCTGCCCGGCCCCGCCAGCAGCCAGGTCGGCTTCTCCATCGGGCTGATGCGGGCCGGCTATCTCGGCGCGCTCGCCGCCTGGACCGGCTTCACCCTGCCGTCGGCCGCCGTGCTCGTCCTGTTCGCCTACGGTGCGGGCCGTCTGAGCGGACCGATCGGCAGCGGCCTGCTGCACGGGCTGAAGCTGACCGCGGTCGCCATCGTCGCGCAGGCGGTCTGGGGCATGGCGCGCTCGCTGTGTCCGGATCGTGCGCGCGCCTCGATCGCGGTCGCCGCAACGCTCATCATCCTGTCGAGTACGGCCTCGGTCGCGCAGATCGGAGCGATCGTCCTCGGCGGGCTCGCCGGCCTCTGGCTCTGCCGCGGCGAGGCGGCGCCGTCGGGACACGTCGCGATCCCCGTCTCGCGAAGCGTGGGGCTGATCGCGCTCGCGCTGTTCGTCATCCTGTTGGCGGGACTTCCGCTGCTGCGCGGCGTCACGGGATCGACCGGCGTCGCCTTGTTCGATGCCTTCTATCGCTCCGGCGCGCTGGTGTTCGGCGGTGGACATGTCGTGCTGCCGCTGCTGCGCGAGGCCTTCGTCGGACCTGGCTGGCTGAGCGACGACGCCTTTCTCGCCGGCTACGGTGCGGCGCAGGCCGTCCCGGGCCCGCTCTTCACCTTCGCCGCCTATCTCGGCGCCGTCGTCGCTCCGGAGCCGCATGGGATCGTCGGGGCCGCGCTCGGTCTCCTGGGCATCTTCCTGCCGGGCATGCTGGTCCTGCTCGCCGCGCTTCCGTTCTGGGACTCGTTCCGCAAACGCGCCGGCGCCCAGGCGATGATGCGGGGTGTCAACGCTGCGGTCGTCGGTGTGCTGGGAGCGGCCCTGTACGACCCGGTCTGGACGACCACCGTCCACAACGCCGCGGATTTTGGCATCGCGCTGGTCGGTTTTGTCCTCTTGGTCGCCTGGCGCGCGCCGCCGCTCGTCGTGGTCACGTTCAGCGCCCTGGCCGGCGTCGCAGCCGCGCTGGTGTGAGCGGCGGCGCCGCCGCATCACGTGGTGGCAAAGCGCCGCCGAAGCGGCGCTTTGCCACCAGCGAGCTGCCGTGCGCGGCTAATTGTGCTTCTTCCAGAAGATGCGCGCGCCCTGCACGGATTGCGCGACGTTGATGCGGGCACGCTCGAACGGCGTCACCACGCCGTCCGCCTTGGCCTTGTTTTCCAGCTTCTGGACGTGGATCTGGCCGCGGACGAGCTGCTGCGCCTCCGGATAGGTCAGCCGTCCACTCGCGATGCCATTGTAGATGCGATGTGACCGGTTGTGCTGCCGCGCATCGATCAGCGGCGTACCCGCAAGGCTTGCGCCCGACGTCAACGCGAGCAGCAACGCAGCGGCCATGATGGACTTCATTTCACTCTCCTGTGGTTGCTGTCCACTGGCGTGAAGACCTCATTGTCCGCACTTCTCCAGCGAACGGCCGCCAGGATGCACGCGATCCGTGGTGTCAACCGTGCCTGCGCTCACACTGCAGCCCGTGTCGGCTGGTGAAGACGAATGCTGCCGCGAGCCGCATTCCACTGCCGCGAGGGGCGTCCGAAAAAAATTGCGGACTGCGTGAGCTGCCGGTCTTGCAAATCTCACCTTTGGGTGCATGTTCGCCGCGCACTACTTTTGAATGAATCATTTTTAACAATCATTTGCGACGCATGGCGGCGACCATCGGCCCGTCCCAGCGCGCACATCAATGGAGACCGGCCATGAAGACGATTCAGTGGCTCATGCTCACTTTCGCGACGACCGTCACCGCGAGCGGCCTTGCCGGCGCTCTCAACCCCGCCAGCGCTGCTCCGCCGCCGCCGGCGAAGAACTGCCCGGCCTTCGGCTGGTCGGAGGGACTGGGCAATTATCTCAAGCCGGACGCCGCCTTCCCCACCTCCGACACCAAGACCATCCCGACGCCGGACTGCAATTTCCATCAATGGTCGTGGGAGGCGTTCGTCTGGGCGACAGCGCTGGTGAAGGACTCGGGCTCCGGCGCCGCCGTGCCGCGGTTCATGACCTTGGCGACGCCCGACGAGCTGCTCGGCAACGCCGAGAATGCCGGCGCACCACGGCAGCGCCCGCTGACGCTGGCGGCCCGCGCCCAGGTCTTCCACGGCACGGCCGGCTTCACCGAAGGTGCCGGCGCCATCGTCGAAGCCGACGGCAACATGCTGGTCGCGCAGAACGGCTATCCCGTCTACGCCTCGGTCCACATGAACCAGGGCTATTTCAACACGGCGCGCAAGAATCTGATCGCGACCGGCGGCTACCAGAGCCAGCCGGCAGATTCCTCCTTCGCCGTGGGCGATGCGGTGTTCAAGGCGACGTGGCTGCGGCTCGACCCAGGGCAGGCACCGCCTGCGGGCGCTTATACGACCCAGGCACAGGTGCCGGTGCTGGAGAACAACGTCACCCCCGGCCTGATCACGATCCGCCCGACGCCCGGCAAGTTCGTCACGGTGACCGTGGCGCTGATCGGCTTGCACGTGGTCGGCTACACCGAGAACCACCCCGAATTCCTGTGGGGCACGTTCGAGCTGAAGAACAACTCGCCGCAGACGCCGGACAACACCTTTGCGCCATCGGCAAGCCGCTCCGATCCGAAGAGCTACACGCTCTACAAGGGCGGTACGCCGTTCTCGCAGGTCAACATCGCGGCGCTGCCCGGCGCCAACCGGCCGCAGTTGCGGCTCGATCCGGCGACCCAGAAGCTGACGCCGGTGACCAACGTCGTGCTCGAGAACCAGACCGGCGGCGAGAACCAGCCCAACGGCGTCGGCAACATCTTCGCGATCACGGCGCAAGCCCAGGGCTTTCTCTCCGGCCTGAAGGGCCCGCAATCGACCTTCGCGAGCTACAGCCTCGACGGCACCGTCTGGATGCTCCCCAACTCGTACAATCTGAACAGCAACCAGACCAGCGCGGTCGGATCGGTCAATCTCGCCAACGCCACCGCCGAGACCTTCGTGCAGAACGCCGACAACACGCCGATCAAGAACGTGCTGAACTGCTTCCTGTGCCACAACCCGACGTCCTATTCGTTCCAGACACCGCCGCCGGCCAAGCTGCCGAACCGGCTGATCGCGCTGAGCCACGTGCTGTCGATCGGCTCGCCCTACGAGGTGCCGAACTCGATCTCCGGCCGACTCCTGATGCGGCCGGATCCGTTCAGGAAGTAGGCCGACGAACCTTGCGCGGCGGCGCCGGCAACGGGGCCGCCGGCAGCCCTTTCGAGCCGATGGCAGATCTCAGGATCTGCCATCAAGCGATTGAACCGACAGCCGTTATCGGCGCGCTCCGAACATGGTGGATGAGCGCTGCGTCAGGACGGCGCTGTGGCCTGCTTCGACTCCTGCGCGGCCTCAGCCTTGGTCTCAGCTCGGGCGACGAAGCCCTTGGCGAGAGCGTGATAGAGCCCCTCCTCGCAGATCAGACGCGAGGTGCCGTAGGCGATCAGCGAGGCCATCATCAGCGGCACCACCATGGCGTGGTTGTCGGTCATCTCGGTGACGATGACGAAGGCGGTGATCGGCGCCTGCACCACGCCGGCGAAATAGGCGACCATGCCGAGCAGCATGATCGGCGCCAGTAGCGACTGCTGGAACAGGCTGGCGACGTTGGCGCCGATCCCCGCCCCGACGGCGAGCGACGGCGCGAAGATGCCGCCAGGAATGCCGCTGATCGCGGCAAAGGTGGTGGCGAGGAATTTCAGCACGCCGAAATCGCCCGGCAGCGGCGTGCCGGTCTCCAGCGCCCCTTTCACCTGGGCATACCCGGTGCCGTAGATGGTATCGCCTGACGCCAGCCCGCACAGCGCGACGGCAAAGCCGCAGGCGAGCGCGAACGGCAGCGGGTGGCGCTTGATGAGCCGGCCGGACGCCCCGGGCAGCCCGCGCGCCATCGTGATCAGGATGCGGCTGAACAGACCGCCGGCGGCGCCGCCCAAGACCCCGCAGACGGGCACCGCCAGCCAGTCGATGCCCTTGCCGAGCGCGATCGGCGTCGTGCCGAAATAGGCGTAGTTGCCCATCAGGGCCAGCGAGGTCAGGCCAGCGGCGATCACGGTGGCGATGACGAGGCTCGAGGTCCGCATCTCGAAGGCACGGCTCATCTCCTCGATGCCGAACACAATGCCGGCCAGCGGCGTGTTGAAGGCGGCCGCGACCCCGGCGGCGGCGCCGGCCAGGATCAAGCCCGGCTGCCGCCGCGGCGACAGCCGGCCGAGCGCGAACATGATGGAGGCGCCGACCTGCACGGTCGGCCCCTCGCGGCCGACCGAGCCGCCGCACAGCAGCCCGAGCAGGGTCAGCAGCACCTTGCCGATGGCGATGCGGATCGACACCAGCGGGCTGCGCGCGCTCGTGTCCGTCAGGTGGCGCGCGGCGATGGCCTGCGGGATGCCGCTGCCTTGCGCGTTCGGGAAGAAGCGCTGGGTCAGATAGACCGACAGCGCGAAGCCGGCGGGCGTCACGATCAGTGAGGCGTAGCGTGATTTCGACAACAGCCAGTTGAAGGCGAGCTGGGCCAGGTCGGCGAGCTCCGCCAGCGCCACCGCCGCCGCGCCCACCACCAGGCCGCCGGCCACGAACAGCACCCGCCGCTGCCACCGCGCCGAGGTCAGCTTGAGCCAACGCCTGCGGCGGGGGGTGATGGTCAGCATGGGCGCAACAGAGTCCGTTCTCTACGCAGGTGCAGCACCCTCGACGAAAATCAGCCGGCGGTCCAGCGCCTTCCAGCGCTCGCCCAGGGCGTCGGCGTATTCGGCCGACGCATACCATTCGCGCAGCCGGGCCATCGAGGGGAACTCGACGATAATGAGGGTCTTGGCCGGCGGGCCGCCTTCGACCGTCTCGGAGGTCCCGCCGCGGACCAGATAGCGCCCGCCATATTGCGCGATCGAGTGCGCCGCGCGGGTGCGATAGCGTTCCATCGCCTCGATGTCGCGCACCTCGACCTCGGAGATGACGTAAGCCGCCATGGCCGGCCTCAGGCGATGGTGTCGAGGATGCCGCCCTCGGCGCGCAGCGCGGCGCCGTTCGTGGCGGAGGCCTGCTTGGAGGCGGCGTAGACGACCATGTTGGCGATCTCGTCGACGCCGGCGAAGCGCTGCAGCAGCGAGGCCGGCCGGTGCTGCTTGACGAAAGACGAGGCCGCCTCCTCCTCCGACTGGCCGTTCTGACGGGCGAGATCCTTGACGAAGGTCTCGACGCCTTCCGACATCGTCGGTCCCGGCAGCACTGCATTGACGGTCACGCCAGTGCCGCGGGTCAGTTTGGCGAGGCCGCGGGAGACCGCGAGCTGCGCGGTCTTGGTCATGCCGTAATGGATCATCTCGGTCGGGATGTTCACCGCCGACTCCGAGGAGATGAAGATGATGCGCCCCCAGTTGCGCTTCAGCATGCCCTGCATGTAGGCGCGCGCCATGCGCACGCCGGACATGACGTTGATCTCGAAGAAGCGGCTCCAGTCCTCGTCGGGAATGTCGAAGAACTCCTTCGGCTCGAAGATGCCGGCATTGTTGACGAGGATGTCGACCTCGGGCAGCGCGGTGACGATGGCGTTGCAGCCGCCGATCTGAGCGACATCGCCGGCGACGCCGCGCAGCTTGGCCGCGGGGACCGCCTGCTTCAGCTTCGCGACGGCCGCATCGACACGGGCTTGGCTGCGACCATTGACGACGACCTCCGCGCCGGACGCAGCAAGCCCCTTGGCGATGGCAAAACCGATGCCGGCGGTCGAACCGGTGACGAGCGCGGTCTTTCCCGAGAGGTCGATGTGCATGAGCAGCTCTCCGTTGTGCTGGAGGAAAGGATGTGGGGCGTCATCGCGCCAACGCAACGCGCGGCATGCAGCGCTGATCCCTTATGATCAATCGTAGCCCGGATGAGCGAAGCGATATCCGGTGCCACACCGGCTGTGCAAGGCGAACCCGGATGTCGCTTCGGTCATCCGGGTTGCAGAACCTCAAAATGAAAACGGCGCCCGAAGGCGCCGTTTTGAACGTCGGGTCGGAGCTGCGCTTACGCGGCTTCCGAGGTCTCCTGGACCGGACCCGAGTCCAGGCCCTTGGCATCGACGTCGCGATCGACGAACTCGATCACGGCCATCGCGGCGTTGTCGCCGTAGCGGAAGCCGGCCTTGATGATGCGGGTGTAGCCGCCGTTGCGGTCCTTGTAGCGGGGTGCCAGGACGTCGAACAGCTTCTTGACCTGGTCGACATCGCGCATCTCGGCGATCGCCTGGCGACGCAAAGCGAGACCGCCCTTCTTGCCGAGGGTGACGAGCTTCTCGACGATCGGCCGCAGCTCCTTGGCCTTCGGCAGCGTGGTGACGATCTGCTCGTGCTTGATCAGCGCGGCGCACATGTTGGCGAACATCGCCTTGCGATGCTCGGCGGTGCGGTTGAGCTTCCGATGAACCTTGCCGTGACGCATTGTCTTAGTCCTTCATTTCTATCTGCCGCGACGGTTCGTCGGACATGTTGCTCAGGTGGGCTGCCTGCGTTCGCCCGAGTGGTGGACGTCATTCCGGGGCGACGCGCAGCATCGAACCCGGAATGACGAATGCTCAGTAATGATCCTCGAAGCGCTTGGCCAGCTCGTCGATGTTCTCCGGCGGCCAGCCCGGCACTTCCATGCCGAGATGCAGACCCATCTGGGCCAGCACTTCCTTGATCTCGTTCAGCGACTTGCGGCCGAAGTTCGGGGTGCGCAGCATTTCCGCTTCCGACTTCTGCACGAGGTCGCCGATGTAGACGATGTTGTCGTTCTTCAGGCAGTTCGCCGAACGTACCGACAGCTCGAGCTCGTCCACCTTCTTGAGGAAGGCTGGGTTGAAGGCGAGGTCCGGGATGATCTCCTGGGCGACTTCCTTGCGCGGCTCTTCGAAGTTGACGAAGACGTTGAGCTGGTCCTGCAGGATGCGGGCGGCATAGGCCACCGCGTCCTCCGGCGTGATCGCGCCGTTGGTCTCGATCGTCATGGTCAGCTTGTCGTAGTCGAGGATCTGGCCCTCGCGGGTGTTCTCGACCTTGTAGGAGACCTTGCGGACCGGAGAGAACAGGCTGTCGACCGGGATCAGGCCGATCGGGGCGTCCTCGGGGCGGTTGCGATCGGCGGCGACGTAGCCCTTGCCGGTGGCGACCGTGAACTCCATGCGGATCTCTGCGCCCTCGTCCAGCGTGCAGAGCTGCAGGTCAGGGTTGAGCACCACGATGTCGCCGACGGTCTGGATATCGCCGGCGGTGACGGCGCCCGGGCCCTGCTTCTTCACGACCATCCGCTTCGGGCCTTCGCCCTGCATCTTGATCGCGATGTCCTTGATGTTCAGCACGATGTCGGTGACGTCCTCGCGGACACCAGCGATCGAGGAGAACTCGTGCAGCACGCCGTCGATATGCACCGACTGCACGGCGGCGCCCTGCAGCGACGACAGCAGGATGCGGCGCAGCGCATTGCCGAGCGTCTGCCCGAAACCGCGCTCCAGCGGCTCGGCAACCACGGTGGCGAAACGGGTCGCGTCGGAGCCCGGCGTGACCTGGAGCTTGTTCGGCCGAATCAATTCTTGCCAATTCTTCTGGATCGTCACTGTTTCACCCATGGGCCAGTCATGGGATCTGACTGACTGGCGTTGGAGAACCGCGCTTCAGATCGCGGCAGTCGAAATGTCTCAAAAGCACGACGAGGCGGACATGCTGTCCGCCTCTTTCAGATTAGACGCGCCGACGCTTGCGTGGGCGGCAACCATTGTGCGGGATCGTCGTCACGTCGCGGATCGAGGTGACGGTGAAACCCGCAGCCTGCAGCGCACGGAGCGCCGATTCACGGCCGGAACCCGGGCCGGCAACCTCGACCTCGAGGGTGCGCATGCCGTGTTCCTGAGCCTTCTTGGACACGTCCTCCGCCGCGACCTGCGCGGCATACGGGGTCGACTTGCGCGATCCCTTGAACCCCATCGTGCCCGCCGACGACCAGGCAATGGTGTTGCCCTGCGCGTCGGTGATGGTGATGGTGGTGTTGTTGAACGACGAATTCACGTGGGCGACGCCGGAGGCGATGTTCTTGCGCTCACGACGGCGGACACGTGCGGCTTCCTTGGCCATATAAGTACCTTTCTCGAGATCTCAACGCCGCCGTAGTGCCAGCGGCTACACCAGAAAGGCGAACGGTGAATAGCGAGTAGCGAATAGGGATTGCCCCTACTCGCCACCCGCTATCAGCAATTCGCCAAATTACTTCTTCTTGCCGGCGATCGCCTTGGCCGGCCCCTTGCGCGTGCGCGCATTGGTGTGGGTGCGCTGGCCGCGCACCGGCAGGCCACGACGATGGCGCAGGCCGCGATAGCAGCCGAGGTCCATCAGACGCTTGATGTTGATGCCGGTCTCGCGCCGCAGGTCGCCCTCGACAACGTAGTCGCGGTCGATGATTTCGCGGATCTGCAGGACTTCCTGGTCGCTCAGCTGGTTGACGCGGCGATCCTCGGCGATCTTGACCTTGTCAATGATCTCGCCCGCGATCTTCGGGCCGATGCCATGGATATACTGGAGCGCGATCAGGACGCGCTTGTTGGTCGGGATGTTGACACCGGCAATACGGGCCACGGACTTCTCTCCTGTCACCGATCCCAGGATGGACCGGCCTTCGTTCTCGCTATCTCGGGCAGGTGTCCGCAAACGCGAACAAGACGCCCACCCCTCGATTCGTGGGGCCCGGCATCTTTGGAAAACCATCCGACTTGGATGCGGGCTTATTAATGGATTCACACGGCGGTCGTCAACCGCCCCTACAAGATTCGGTCACCTCTTGGCGCGCTTTTTTGCAGCCTTTGCAGAGGTTTTCCGGGTTCCCCGGGTCGCCTTGGCAGCGGGCTTGGGGGCCTTCTTCGCAGCCTTGGGGGCTTTCTTGGGGGCCGCTTTTGCTCCCTTTTTCGCAGTCTTTGCGACCTTTTTGGCTGTCTTTGTGGCCTTTTTCGCCGGCGCGGGCGCCCTGGGAGCCTTTTTGGCCGATTTTGCCGGCGCGGTCTTGCCCCGAGCCTTGGCACTGCGCTTGGCCGGGTTTGCCTTTTTGGCCGCCCGGCTGCCGCCGGACTTGCCGACGGCGGCCAGGATCCGTCCGATCTCCTCGGTGACCTGCTCGATCGGCATCATGCCGTCGACGGTCGCCAGCATCCGATGGTCCGAATAATAGTGGATCAGGGGCTCGGTCTGGTCGCGGTAGCTGGCTAGGCGCTTGGTCAGGACCTCCGGCGTATCATCGGCCCGCACAGCCTCGCCGCGCGCGCGGGTCTCGGCGGCCCGGCGCTCGACGCGCTCAAGCAGCACGCCTTCATTGACCCGGAGTTCGATTACCGCGTCGAGCTTCATCTGCTTCTGCTTCAGCAGCGCATCCAGCGCCTCCGCCTGCGGCACCGTGCGCGGGAAGCCATCGAGGATGAAACCATTGGCGGCGTCCGGCTGCTCGATCCGGTCGGCAATGATGCCGACCACGACCTCGTCCGGGACAAGGCCACCCGCCGCCATGATGTCCTTGGCCTTCAGCCCGATCGGCGTCTGCGCCGCCACCGCGGCACGCAGCATGTCGCCGGTCGACAGCTGAACGATGCCATATTGCTGCACCAGGCGCTGCGCCTGCGTTCCCTTGCCCGAACCGGGCGGCCCCAGAAGAATGAGTCTCATCGAATTTCGCCCCCCGGCACACGGTGAGCGACCCTCCCGCACACCTTGTTCTTGGCTTGGTGGTTCCCGGGCCGCGATCCGCCGCTATCCGCGGCGGCGCCCCCGCAGCTTCGACTTCCTGATCAGCCCCTCATACTGATGGGCGAGCAGATAACCCTGAACCTGCGCCACGGTATCCATCGTAACGCTGACCACGATCAGAAGCGAAGTGCCACCAAAGTAGAACGGGACGGAAGCGTAGGAAATCAGAATTTCCGGGATCAGACACACGATCGCCAGATAGATGGCGCCGAGCACGGTGATCCGCGACAGCACGTAATCGATATATTCCGCGGTGCGCTCGCCCGGCCTGATGCCGGGGATGAATCCGCCATGCTTCTTCAGGTTGTCGGCGGTCTCGGTCGGGTTGAACACGATCGCGGTGTAGAAGAAGGCAAAGAACAGAATCAGCGCCAGATACAGCACCAGGAACAGCGGCCGGCCATGACCGAGCTGCGTCGTGATCCACTGGAACCACTCGGGTCCCTTGCCGGCGTTGAAATTGGCGACCGTGGTCGGCAGCAGCAGCAGCGACGAGGCAAAGATCGGCGGGATCACGCCCGAGGTGTTCAGCTTCAGCGGCAGATGCGAGGACTGGCCCTCGAACATCTTGTTGCCGACCTGGCGCTTCGGATACTGGATCAGGAGCCGGCGCTGGGCGCGCTCCACGAACACGATGAAGGCGATCACGGCGACGGCCATCACGATGACGATCAGGATCAGGCCGGTCGACAGCGCGCCCTGGCGGCCGAGCTCGAGCATGTTGGCAAGCGCCGAGGGCAGCTCGGCCACGATGCCGGACAGGATGATCAGCGAGATGCCGTTGCCGATGCCGCGCGAGGTGATCTGCTCACCGAGCCACATCAGGAACATGGTGCCGCCGGTCAGCGTGATCGCGGTGGAGAGGCGGAAGAACAGGCCGGGATCGGCGACGACGTTGCCCGCGCCTTCGAGGCCGACGGCGATGCCGTAGGACTGCACGGCAGCAAGAATCACCGTCAGATAGCGGGTGTATTGATTCAACATCTTGCGGCCAGCCTCACCCTCTTTCTTGAGGGCTTCGAGCTGGGGCGAGACGGTGGTGAGCAACTGAATGATGATCGATGCCGAGATGTACGGCATGATATTCAGCGCGAAGATCGCCATGCGGTGGATGCCGCCGCCGGCGAACATGTTGAACATGCCGAGAATGCCGCCGGCCTGCGTGCGGAACACCGAGTCCCAGATGTTCGGGTCGATGCCCGGCAGCGGAATGTAGGTGCCGAGGCGGTAGACCAGCAGCGCGCCGAGGGTGAACCAGATGCGCTTCTTCAGCTCATCGGCCTTCGCAAGCGCGCCGAAATTGAGGTTTGCCGCCAGTTGTTCCGCTGCTGAGGCCATATCTAGCTTTCTCCCGCCGCCCTTCTTCACCGCACTGGGCCCCGCGAGGGCTCGCAGGGCTGGGCAGACGCCGGATATTATCTGGTGCGCGGGCGCGTTCTGTCCATTGCCCTGCCCTCTCCGGCATGCGCCGGCGGCAGGGCAATGACGCAGATGTTACGCCGCCTCGCCTTCGTCCTTGGCTGGCGCCAGGAGCTTGACGGTGCCGCCGGCCTTCTCGACCGCCGCAATCGCCGACTTCGAGGCGCCATGCACCTCGATGTTGATCTTGGCCTTGAGCTCGCCGCGGCCGAGCAGGCGCACGCCGTCCTTGGCGCGGCGCAGCGCACCGGACTTCACGAGGGACTCGGCGTTGATCACGCTGCCGGCGTCCAGCTTCTTGGCATCGATCGCCTGCTGGATCCGGTCGAGATTGATCTCGACGAAATCGAGCGCGAAGATGTTGTTGAAGCCGCGCTTCGGCAGGCGGCGATGCATCGGCATCTGACCGCCTTCGAAGCCCTTGATGCGCACGCCGGAGCGCGCGGTCTGGCCCTTGCCGCCACGGCCCGAGGTCTTGCCCTTGCCGGAGCCGATGCCGCGGCCGACGCGCATGCGCTTCTTGCGCGCGCCGGCGTTGTCGGCGATATCGCTGAGCTTCATCGCCCTTCTCCTTACTTCTCGTCGACGATGCGGACGAGATGATGAACCTTGGTGATCATGCCGCGGACCGCCGGCGTATCCGGCAGCTCGGTCACGCGGCCGATCTTGTTGAGCTTCAACCCGATCAGCGTCTCGCGCTGCGAGTGATGCCGGCGGATCGGGCTGCCGATCTGCTCGATCTTGATCGTCTTGGCGCTAGCCATCGTGTTCACTCCGAGTTGCGCCATCCAGCGGACGGCGCGCGTTCGTTAGTCGGCCCAACCTTAGTCGGCGGCGGCTTCGGCATCGCCACCGACGCGGCGGGCCTGCAGGGTCGACACCTTGATGTTGCGGCGCGCGGCGACCGAGCGCGGGCTATCCTGGTGCTTCAGCGCGTTGAAGGTCGCGCGCACCATGTTGTACGGGTTGGACGAGCCGATCGACTTCGCCACCACGTCCTGGATGCCCAGCGTCTCGAACACGGCGCGCATCGGGCCGCCGGCGATGATGCCGGTACCGGCCGGAGCCGCACGCAGATAGACGCGACCTGCACCGTGACGACCGAAGATGTCGTGGTGCAGGGTGCGGCCCTCGCGCAGCGCGACCCGGGTCAGGTTGCGCTTGGCGGAGTCGGTCGCCTTGCGGATCGCCTCCGGAACCTCACGTGCCTTGCCGTGGCCGAACCCGACCCGGCCCTTCTGATCGCCGATCACGACGAGCGCCGCAAAGCCAAAGCGCTTACCGCCCTTCACGACCTTCGCGACTCGGTTGATGTGGACGAGCTTGTCGACGAACTCGCTGTCGCGCTCCTCGCGCTCCTTGCGATCGCGACCGCCTCGTTCCCGTTCACCTGCCATGGTGCTATCCAATCTTCTGAGGGGCTCTGACGCCCATATCCATTGATGTTAGAAGCTCAGCCCGCTCTCGCGCGCCGCGTCGGCCAGCGCCTTGACGCGCCCGTGATAGAGATAGCCGCCGCGATCGAACACGACTTCCTTGATCCCCGCCTTCACCGCGCGCTCGGCGAGCAGCTTGCCCACCGCCTTCGCCGCGTCGATGTCGGCACCGGTGTTGCCGGCCGAGCGCATCTCCTTCTCCATCGACGACGCGGAGGCGAGCGTCTCGCCCTTCTGATCGTCGATGACCTGAGCGTAGATGTGCTTCGACGAGCGGAACACCGACAGACGCGGACGGCCGCCGGCGGAGCGGCGCAGCGACAGCCTCACGCGCTGCTTGCGCCGGGCATTCGTAACCTTGGCTCTCGACATGTCCGGCTCCGTTACTTCTTCTTGCCTTCCTTGCGGAAGATGAATTCACCCGCGTACTTCACGCCCTTGCCCTTATAGGGCTCCGGCGGCCGGTAGGCGCGGATTTCAGCGGCCACCTGGCCGACGCGCTGCGGGTCGATGCCCGTGACCGTGATCTCGGTCGGCTTCGGCACCGCGATGGTGATGCCCTCCGGGATCTGGTAGACGACATCGTGGCTGTAGCCGAGCGCGAGCTGCAGGTTCTTGCCCTGCATCGCGGCGCGGTAACCGACGCCGGTGATCTCGAGCTTCTTCTCGAAGCCCTTGGTCACGCCTTCGACCAGGTTGGCGATCTGGGCGCGCGCGGTGCCGTACAGCGACCGGGCGCGCTTGGTCTCGGAACGCGGGGCAACCTTGACCTGGCCGTTCTCGAACTTCACGTCCACGTCGTCATGAACGATGAACTGAAGCTGGCCCTTCGGCCCCTTCATCTTGACGGTCTGTCCGTCGACGGAGGCCGTCACTCCGGACGGCACCGCCACAGGCTTCTTGCCAATACGTGACATGGCTCAATCCTTCTTAGAACACCGTGAAGAGAACTTCACCGCCGACATTCGCGTCACGCGCGCTGTGGTCGGCCATGATTCCCTTCGGTGTCGACAAAACAGAAATTCCGAGCCCGTTGTTCACACGCGGCAGGTTCTTCACCGAGGTGTAGACGCGGCGGCCGGGCTTGGAGACGCGCTCGATCTCGCGGATCACGGGCTCGCCGTCAAAATATTTCAGCTCGATCTCGATCTCGCTGCGGCCCGACGGATGCTCCAGCGTGGCATAGCCACGGATGTAGCCTTCGGACTTCAGCACCTCGAGCACGCTGGCGCGCATCTTCGAGCCAGGCGTCGAGACCTTCGACTTCGAGCGCATCTGCGCGTTGCGGATGCGGGTGATCAGATCGCTGATGGGATCGTGCGTTGACATGGTGCGACCCTCCTTACCAGCTCGACTTCACGAGGCCCGGAACCAGGCCCTTGGACCCGAGCTCGCGCAGCGCGATGCGGCTCAGCTTGTTCTTGCGGTAGTTCGACCGCGGCCGGCCCGTCAGCTCGCACCGGTTGCGGATGCGAGTCGCCGACGAATTGCGCGGCATCTCGGCCAGCTTCAGGGTCGCGGCAAAGCGCTCCTCCATCGGCTTGGACTTGTCGGCGATGATCGCCTTCAACCGGGCGCGCTTCGGGGCGGCGTTCTTCGCCATCCGCTTGCGCCGGTTGTTCTTCTCGATTGAACTCTTCTTTGCCATGCTTGGCTCCTGGGTATCCGCGTTTGAGAAGCTTGAAGTCAGCTGCTCACTGCCGGAACGGGAAATTGAATGCGGTCAGAAGGGCACGGGCCTCGTCGTCGGTCGTCGCGGTGGTGCACACCGTGATGTCCATGCCCCAGCTCTCCCCGGCCTTGTCGAAGTCGATCTCGGGGAAAATGATGTGCTCCTTGATGCCGAGCGAATAGTTGCCGCGGCCGTCGAAGCTCTTCGGGTTCAGGCCGCGGAAGTCGCGGACGCGCGGCAGCGCGACGTTGATCAGGCGGTCGATGAACTCGTACATCTTCGTCTTGCGCAAGGTGACCTTGCAGCCGATCGGCTGGTTCTCGCGCAGCTTGAAGGTCGCGATGGCGACGCGCGAGTAGGTCACGACCGCCTTCTGGCCGGCGATCAGCGACAGGTCGGCCGCGGCGGTTTCCGCCTTCTTACGGTCGTTCACGGCCTCGCCGATGCCCATGTTGAGCACGACCTTGTCGAGCCGCGGCACCTGCATGACGTTGGCGTAGCCGAACTTCTCGGTCAGCTGGCTCTTGATCGTGCGGTCGTATTCCGTGCGGAGGCGCGGGGTGTAAGCAGTCTCAGCCATCGATCTCAACTCCCGAGCTCTTGGCAACGCGGACCTTCTTGCCGTCCGCCTGAATCTTGAATCCGATGCGCGTCGGCTTGCCGTCCTTGCCGACATAAGCGACGTTCGACAGCTGGATCGGCGACTCCTTGCTGATGATGCCGCCCTCCTGGTTCTGGGTCTGCTTCTGGTGACGCTTCACCAGGTTGATGCCCCGCACCAGCGCCGTCCCCTCGTCGGGACGCACCTCGAACACCTCGCCGGTGCGACCCTTGTCGCGACCGGTCAGGACGATCACCTTGTCGCCCTTGCGGATCTTGGCAGCCATCACAGCACCTCCGGCGCAAGCGAAATGATCTTCATGTGGTTCTTGGCGCGCAGCTCGCGCGGCACCGGCCCGAAGATACGGGTGCCGACCGGCTCCGACTGGTTGTTGATCAGGACGGCCGCATTGCGGTCGAAGCGGATCACCGAGCCGTCGGCGCGGCGGATGTCCTTGCGGACGCGCACCACGACGGCTTTCATGACGTCGCCCTTCTTCACCTTGCCACGCGGAATGGCTTCCTTGATCGACACCACGATGATGTCGCCGACGGTGGCATAGCGGCGCTTCGAGCCGCCCAGCACCTTGATACACATGACACGGCGTGCGCCGGAATTATCGGCCACGTCGAGGTTGGTCTGCATCTGAATCATTGATGCACCTCGTCCTCTTCATCTGCTGCGCAGGAAAGCTGCGCCTTGTTTGATCCCGAAAGCGAAACGGGCCCTCTTCGACGAGGGCCGCGGTCCGCGCCTCAGGCGGTTTTCTTGTGCTCGCCCCGGACCACGGTCCAGCGCTTGAGCTTCGAGATCGGCTTGCTCTCCTCGATCCACACCATGTCGCCCGGCTTGAACTCGTTGTTCTCGTCGTGGGCGTGGTAGTTCTTCGAGCGGCGGATGGTCTTCTTGTAGATCGGGTGGGTGAAGCGCCGGTCGACGCGCACAACGATCGTCTTGGCCTGCTTGTCGCTGACGACGACGCCCTGAAGGGTCCGTTTCGGCATGTCGAGCCTCTTACTTCGTCTTGGCGCGCTGCTGCGCGGCGATGGTCTTGATACGGGCGATGTCGCGGCGCGCCTCACGCAGCCGCGCGGTGTTCTCCAGCTGCCCGGTGGCACGCTGGAAGCGCAGGTTGAAGCGCTCCTTCTTCAGGTTGACGATCGCATCGTCCATCTGATCGGGGCTCATCGCGCGAATGTCGGCAATCTTCATCTCGGCCATGACCATTACTCCGCAATGCGCTCGACGAAGCGCGTCTTGATCGGCAGCTTGGCGGCCGCCAGCAGCAGCGCCTCGCGCGCGATCTGGTTGCTCACGCCGTCGATCTCGAACATCACCCGGCCCGGCTTGACGCGGGCCACCCACAATTCAGGCGAGCCCTTGCCGGAGCCCATGCGGACTTCAGCCGGCTTCTTCGACACCGGGAGATCCGGGAACACGCGGATCCAGACGCGGCCGGCGCGCTTCATGTGACGGGTCAAGGCACGACGGGCGGCCTCGATCTGGCGCGCGGTGACGCGATCCGGCTCCATCGCCTTCAGCCCGAACTGGCCGAAGGCCAGCGTCGCGCCCGAGGACGCAACGCCGTGAATACGGCCCTTATGCGCCTTTCGGAACTTGGTCTTCTTTGGTTGCATCATGGCTTTGAGCCCTCAAACCTGTCTTGTCGCGGCTGATCGATCAGGCCGCGTCGCGGCGCGACCGGGGCTGCGAGCTCTCGCCGCCGCCTTCGTTCATCCGCTTGTCCTGTGCCATCGGATCGTGCTCGAGGATCTCGCCCTTGAAGATCCAGACCTTCACGCCGCAAGTGCCGAAGGTGGTGAACGCGGTGGCCACACCGTAGTCGATGTCGGCGCGCAGCGTGTGCAGCGGCACCCGGCCCTCGCGATACCACTCCATGCGGGCGATTTCCGCGCCGCCCAGACGACCCGAGCAGTTGATGCGGATGCCCTCGGCACCGAGACGCATCGCCGACTGCACGGCGCGCTTCATGGCGCGGCGGAACGCGACGCGGCGCTCGAGCTGCTGGGCGATCGACTCGGCGACCAGGGTCGCATCGAGCTCCGGCTTGCGGATCTCGACGATGTTGATGACGACGTCCGACGAGGTGATGTCGGCGACGCGCTTGCGCAGCTTGTCGATGTCCGCGCCCTTCTTGCCGATCACGACGCCCGGACGTGCCGAGTGGATCGTGACGCGGCACTTCTTGTGCGGACGCTCGATCACGATGCGGGCGACGGCCGCCTGCTTGAGCTCCTTGTGCAGGATCTCGCGGATCTTGACGTCTTCATGCAGCAGCTTGCCGTACTCGGCCTTGCCAGCGAACCAGCGCGAATCCCAGGTCCGGTTGATGCCGAGACGCAGACCGATCGGATTGATCTTTTGACCCATCGTATTCTCCCAGCGCCTGCTTTAAGCGCTCGCCTCGACCTGACGCACAATGATCGTCAGCTGCGAAAACGGTTTGAAAACTCGGCCCGAACGGCCACGGCCGCGCGGCGAGAAACGCTTCATCACGATTCCCTTGCCGACGAAAGCCTGCGAGACGACGAGATCGTCGACCTCGAGCTCGTGATTGTTCTCGGCATTGGCGATCGCCGATTCCAGGCACTTCTTGACGTCGACCGCAATCCGCTTGCGCGAGAACTGCAGGTCGGCGAGGGCGGCCGACGCCTTGCGGCCGCGGATCATCTGCGCCACCAGGTTCAGCTTCTGCGGGCTCACCCGAAGCATCCGGGCCACAGCCTTGGCCTCGTTTTCGGGGAGGCTCCGTTCGCGCTTTGGTTTGCTCATCGCTTAATCCTCAAGCCTTCTTGGCTTTCTTATCGCCCGAATGGCCGTGGAAGGTGCGGGTCGGCGAGAACTCGCCGAACTTGTGGCCGACCATCTCTTCGTTGATCGCCACCGGCACGTGCTTCTGGCCGTTGTAGACGCCGAACGTCAGGCCGACGAACTGCGGCAGGATGGTCGAGCGGCGGCTCCAGATCTTGATGACGTCGTGACGGCCGGACGCGCGCGCCGCATCTGCCTTCTTGAGCAGCGACGCCTCGACGAACGGGCCTTTCCAGACTGAACGAACCATGTCCGTCGTTCCTTACTTCTTCCGCTTGTGGCGGCTCAAGAGAATGAATTTATCGGTCGACTTGTTGGTGCGGGTCTTCTTGCCCTTGGTAGGCTTGCCCCACGGAGTGACCGGGTGACGACCGCCCGAGGTACGGCCTTCGCCGCCGCCGTGCGGATGGTCGATCGGGTTCATCGCGACACCGCGGTTGTGAGGCCTGCGGCCCATCCAACGCTTGCGGCCGGCCTTGCCGATCGAGGTGTTCATGTGGTCCGGGTTCGACACCGCACCGATGGTGCCGCGGCAGCGGCCGTGCACCAGGCGCTGCTCGCCCGAGTTCAGGCGGACGATCACGTAGTCCTGGTCGCGGCCGACGATCTGGGCGTAGGTGCCTGCCGAACGCGCGAGCTGGCCGCCCTTCCCGATCTTGACCTCGATGTTGTGCACGATCGTGCCGACCGGCATGTTGCCCAGCGGCATGACGTTGCCCGGCTTCACGTCGACATAGTTGCCGGCGACGATGGTGTCGCCGACCGCCAGGCGCTGCGGCGCCAGGATGTAGGCGAGCTCGCCGTCCTGATACTTGACCAGCGCGATGAAGGCGGTCCGGTTCGGATCATACTCCAGGCGCTCGACGGTCGCGGGAACGTCGACCTTGTCGCGCTTGAAGTCGACCGTGCGGTACGACTGCTTGTGACCGCCGCCGAGGAAGCGAACGGTGATGCGGCCGGTGTTGTTGCGACCGCCGCTCGACTGCTTGCCTTCGGTCAGCGCCTTGACCGGCTTGCCCTTGTAGAGGGCCGAACGATCGACCATCACCAGCTGGCGCTGGCCGGGCGTCGTGGGATTGAATGTCTTCAGTGCCATGGCAGCTCAGCCTTACAGTCCGGTGGTCACGTCGATACGGTGGCCCTCTTCGAGGGTCACGATCGCGCGCTTGCTGTCCGATTGCGAACCGAAATTGCCGCGGAACACCTTGGTCTTGCCCTTGCGGACGAGCGTGTTGACGCTCTTGACCTTGACGTCGAACAGCTTCTCGATCGCTTCCTTGATCTGCGGCTTGGTCGCCTTGGCGGCCACCTTGAACAGAACCTTGTTGTGCTCCGAGGCGAAGGTCGCCTTCTCGGTCACGACCGGCGCGATGATGATGTCGTAGTGGCGCGGATCGATGGTCTTCATTTGAAGCGCGCCTCCAGCGCATCGATCGCCGCCTTGGTCAGCACGAGCTTCTGACGGCGCAGGATGTCGTAGACGTTGATGCCCTGGATCGGCAGCACGTCCATGTTCGGAATGTTGCGGGCGGCATTGGTGAAGCCGGTATGCAGCTCGGCGCCGTCGATGATCAGGGCGTTGGTCAGGCCGAGACCGGAGAAGTGACCGATCAGCGCCTTGGTCTTCGCCGCCTCCAGGGTGGCGTTCTCCAGCACGACCAGATCACCGTCCTTGGCCTTGGCCGACAGCGCATGCTTCAGCGCCAGCGCACGGACCTTCTTCGGCAGGTCCGTCGCATGCGAGCGCACGACCGGACCGAAGGCGCGGCCGCCGCCCCGGAACTGCGGCACGCGAGCCGAGCCGTGACGAGCACCGCCGGTGCCCTTCTGCTTGTACATCTTCTTGCCGGTGCGCCAGATCTCGGCGCGGCCCTTGGCCTTGTGGGTGCCGGCCTGACGCTTGTTGAGCTGCCACTGGACGCAGCGCGCGATGATGTCCGCACGCGGCTCCAGACCGAAGATGGCGTCGGACAGCTGGACGGAGCCGGCTTCCTTGCCCTCGAGGGTGGTGACTTTCAGTTCCATTTATGCGCCCTCCTGCACGGCCGGCGCTTCGGCAGCCTGCTCACCCGCGACCTTGAACTTGCCGGGCTTCGGCGCTTCCTTCGGCAGCGGCTTCTTGACGGCGTCGCGCACCGAGATCCAGCCCCCCTTGGAGCCGGGCACCGCGCCTTCCACCAGGATCAGGCCGCGCTCGACGTCCGTCTGCACCACACGCAGGTTCAGCGTGGTGATGCGATCGACGCCCATGTGACCGGGCATCTTCTTGTTCTTCCAGGTCTTGCCGGGGTCCTGACGGCCACCGGTCGAACCGATCGAACGATGCGAGATCGACACACCGTGCGTGGCGCGCAGACCGCCGAAGTTCCAGCGCTTCATGCCGCCGGCGAAGCCCTTACCGACCGAGGTGCCGGTGACGTCGACGAACTGGCCGACGACGAAATGGTCGGCCTGGATCTCGGCGCCGACCGGGATCAGCGAATCCTCGCTGACACGGAATTCGGCGAGCTTGCGCTTCGGCTCGACCTTGGCGACCGCGAACTGGCCGCGCTCCGCCTTCGGCATGTAGACCGTCTTGCGGCTGCCGCTGCCGAGCTGCAGCGCGACGTAGCCGTTCTTCTCGGTGGTGCGGTGACCGACCACCTGGCAATTGCCGAGCTTCAGCACGGTCACGGGGATATGTTCGCCGGTCTCCGTGAAGACCCGCGTCATCCCGACCTTTTGTGCGATCACTCCGGAGCGCATCGGCGTGCTTCCTGTTCTTCTCTATGTCCGCGTGAGGTGCGAACGTGAATCCAAAAACTTAGAGCTTGATCTCGACGTCGACGCCAGCGGCCAGATCGAGCTTCATGAGAGCATCGACGGTCTGCGGGGTCGGATCGACGATGTCGAGCAGGCGCTTGTGGGTGCGCATCTCGAACTGCTCGCGGCTCTTCTTGTCGACGTGCGGCGAACGGTTCACGGTGAACTTCTCGATGCGGGTCGGCAGCGGAATGGGTCCGCGAACCTGCGCGCCGGTCCGTTTCGCCGTGTTGACGATCTCGCGCGTCGACGTATCGAGGATACGATGGTCAAACGCCTTGAGACGGATGCGGATATTTTGGCCGTTCATTGCCGTATCTTTCTGTGAGTAGTGAGTGGCGAGTAGCGAACGGCGAATGGATAATCTCCATTCGCCACCCGCCATTCCCTATTCGCTGCTGTTACTCGATGATCGAGGCGACGACGCCGGCGCCGACGGTGCGGCCGCCCTCGCGGATGGCGAAGCGCAGCTTCTCCTCCATCGCGATCGGCACGATCAGGTGCACTTCCATCGCAATGTTGTCGCCCGGCATCACCATCTCGGTGCCTTCCGGCAGGTGAACGACGCCGGTCACGTCGGTCGTGCGGAAGTAGAACTGCGGCCGATAGTTGGTGAAGAACGGCGTGTGACGGCCACCCTCTTCCTTCGTGAGGATGTAGGCCTCAGCCTTGAACTTGGTGTGCGGCTTGACCGAACCCGGCTTGCACAGCACCTGGCCGCGCTCGACGTCCTCGCGCTTGGTGCCGCGGAGCAGCGCGCCGATGTTGTCACCGGCCTGGCCCTGATCGAGCAGCTTGCGGAACATTTCAACGCCGGTGACGGTGGTCTTCTGGGTCGGACGGATGCCGACGATCTCGATTTCCTCACCGACCTTGATGATGCCGCGCTCGACACGGCCGGTCACCACGGTGCCGCGGCCCGAGATCGAGAACACGTCTTCGACCGGCATCAGGAAGGGCTGGTCGATCGGACGCTCCGGCTGCGGAATGTACTCGTCGACATTGCGCATCAGCTCGAGGATGGCGTCGTGGCCGAGCTTCTTGTCCGAATCTTCCAGAGCGGCCAGCGCCGAGCCCTTGATGATCGGGATCTTGTCGCCCGGGAATTCGTACTTCGAGAGCAGCTCGCGGACCTCGAGCTCGACGAGCTCCAGCAGCTCCGGATCGTCGACCATGTCGCACTTGTTGAGGAACACGACCAGCGCCGGCACGCCGACCTGGCGGGCGAGCAGGATGTGCTCACGGGTCTGCGGCATCGGGCCGTCAGCGGCCGACACGACCAGGATCGCGCCGTCCATCTGGGCAGCGCCGGTGATCATGTTCTTCACGTAGTCGGCGTGGCCAGGGCAATCGACGTGGGCGTAGTGGCGGTTCTTGGTCTCGTACTCGACGTGCGCGGTCGAGATGGTGATGCCGCGCGCCTTCTCTTCCGGGGCCTTGTCGATCTGGTCGTAGGCAGTGAACGTCGCACCGCCCGTCTCGGCCAGGATCTTGGTGATTGCAGCCGTCAGCGAGGTCTTGCCGTGGTCGACGTGACCGATGGTGCCGATGTTGCAGTGGGGCTTGTTACGTTCAAACTTAGCTTTGGCCATTTGACTCTCCGTTCAGTCGCTAACTTGAGCTAACGACAATCAGGCAAACTTCTTCTGGACTTCGGCCGACACGTTGGCCGGCGCTTCAGCGTAGTGCGAGAACTGCATCGTGAAGGTCGCGCGCCCCTGGCTCATGGAGCGCAGGTTGTTCACGTAACCGAACATGTTCATGAGCGGCACCATCGCGTTGATGACGTTGGCATTGCCGCGCATGTCCTGGCCCTGGATCTGGCCACGACGCGAGTTCAGGTCGCCGATGACCGAGCCGGTGTAGTCTTCCGGGGTCACCACCTCGACCTTCATGATCGGCTCGAGCAGAACCGACTTGCCCTTCTGCAGCGCCTCGCGGAAAGCCGCACGAGAGGCGATTTCGAAGGCCAGCGCCGACGAGTCGACATCGTGATACTTGCCGTCGACCAGCGCCACCTTGACGTCGACCACCGGGAAGCCGGCGACGACGCCCGCGCCGAGCACGCTCTCGATGCCCTTCTCGACGCCCGGGATGTATTCCTTCGGAACCGCACCGCCGACGATCTTGGACTCGAACACGTAGCCGCCACCGGGCTCGTTCGGCTCGACCACGAGGCTCACGGCCGCGAACTGGCCGGTACCACCGGTCTGCTTCTTGTGGGTGTAGTCCACGTTGGCCGGCTTGGTGATACGCTCACGGAACGCCACCTGCGGCGCGCCGATGTTCGCATCGACCTTGTAGGTGCGCTTGAGGATGTCGACCTTGATGTCGAGATGGAGCTCGCCCATCCCCTTGAGGATGGTCTGGCCCGACTCGTGATCGGTCGACACGCGGAAGGACGGATCCTCAGCGGCCAGCTTCGCCAGCGCAACGCCGAGCTTCTCCTGGTCGGCCTTCGACTTCGGCTCGATCGCAATCTCGATGACCGGCTCCGGGAATTCCATCTTTTCCAGGATCACCTGGTTGGACGGATCGCACAGCGTGTCACCGGTGCGGGCTTCCTTGAGGCCTGCGAGGGCGACGATGTCGCCGGCATAGGCTTCCTTGATGTCCTCGCGGTTGTTCGCATGCATCAGCAGCATGCGGCCGATACGCTCCTTCTTCTCGCGGGTCGAGTTCACGACGCCGGTGCCCGAGGTCAGGATGCCCGAATAGATGCGGCAGAACGTGATCGTGCCGACGAAGGGGTCGTCCATGATCTTGAACGCGAGCAGCGCCAGCGGCTCCTTGTCGTCCGCCTTGCGCACAACCTCGTTGCCCTTGTCGTCGGTGCCCTTGATCGCAGGCACGTCGAGCGGCGACGGCAGATAGTCGACAACGGCGTCGAGCAACGGCTGCACGCCCTTGTTCTTGAAGGCCGAGCCGCACAGCACCGGATAGAACGCGCCGGTCAGCACGGCCTTGCGGATCAGGCGCTTCAGAGTCGCCTCGTCCGGCTCCTTGCCGTCCAGGAACGCGGTGAGCGCGTCGTCGTCGAGCTCGACGGCGGCCTCCACCAGCTTCTCGCGATATTCCTTGGCCTGGTCGGCGAGATCAGCCGGGATCTCGACGTAGTCGAACTTCGCGCCGAGCGCTTCGTCGTTCCAGACGATCGCCTTCATCGTCACGAGATCGATGCAGCCCTTGAAATTGTTCTCGGCGCCGATCGGCAGCTGGATCGCAACAGGCTTCGCGCCCAGGCGGTCGACGATGTCGGCCAGGCACTTGAAGAAGTCGGCACCGGTCTTGTCCATCTTGTTGGCGAAGACGATTCGCGGAACCTTGTACTTGTCGCCCTGGCGCCAGACGGTCTCGGTCTGCGGCTCGACGCCCTGGTTGGAGTCGAGCACGCACACGGCGCCGTCGAGCACGCGCAAGCTGCGCTCGACCTCGATGGTGAAGTCGACGTGGCCGGGGGTGTCGATGATGTTCAGGCGCTTGCCGTTCCAGAACGCGGTGGTCGCAGCCGAGGTGATCGTGATGCCACGCTCCTGCTCCTGCTCCATCCAGTCCATCGTCGCGGCACCTTCGTGCACTTCGCCGATCTTGTGGCTCTTGCCGGTATAATAGAGGATGCGCTCGGTCGTCGTGGTCTTGCCGGCGTCGATATGCGCCATGATGCCGAAGTTGCGATAGTCTTCGATGGCGTGTTGGCGGGGCATGGGTGTGTTCCCTGATTTCCGTTCGGGTCGCCGTTACCAGCGATAGTGCGAGAAGGCGCGGTTGGCTTCCGCCATCCGGTGCACGTCTTCACGCTTCTTCACGGCGTTACCCCGATTGTTCGAGGCGTCGAGCAGCTCCGCCGAAAGCCGCTCGGTCATCGTCTTCTCGTTGCGGTCGCGCGCGGCCGAGATCAGCCAGCGGATGCCCAGCGCCTGCCGGCGGGTCGAACGAACTTCGACCGGCACCTGGTAGGTCGCACCGCCGACGCGACGGGAGCGAACCTCGATGGTCGGCATGACGTTTTCGAGGGCCTGCTCGAACACCGTCAGCGGGCTCTGCTTGGTCTTGGCCTCGATGATGCCGAACGCGCCGTAGACGATACCTTCGGCGACCGACTTCTTGCCGGCGTACATCACCGAGTTCATGAACTTGGTGACAATGATGTTCCCGAACTTCGGATCCGGAAGCACTTCACGCTTTTCGGCTGAATGGCGACGCGACATGTGATCTTGTTCCCGCTTCTCTCGAACGTCTTACTTCGGACGCTTCGCGCCATACTTCGAACGGCGCTGCTTACGGTTCTTGACGCCCTGGGTATCCAGCACGCCGCGGAGGATGTGATAGCGCACGCCCGGCAAGTCCTTGACGCGGCCGCCGCGGATCATGACCACCGAGTGCTCCTGCAGGTTATGGCCTTCACCCGGAATGTAGCCGATCACCTCGAAGCCGTTGGTCAGGCGCACCTTGGCGACCTTACGAAGCGCCGAGTTCGGCTTCTTCGGGGTCGTGGTGTAGACGCGCGTGCAAACGCCACGCTTCTGCGGCGACTGCTGCAGCGCCGGCACCTTCTTGCGCGACTTCTGCACTTCGCGCGGATTTGCGATCAGCTGGTTGATCGTCGGCATCTTGGCCTTCACCCTTCTCAACGTTCGCACGGAGACCGCGACCGGCTTCCGCAAATTCTGTTCGAGGTTCCCCGCCTCACCGGGCCGTTTCGCGCGATCAAAACCCACGCAAAACGAAATCGCGCCAACCGTCCATCGCTGAACGGAAAGCGCTTGACGCCACAGAGGACCGCGATCACCACCAGTCAGCTTGCGCTGGCGGGCGGCCTACCGAGGTCATGCATCCGAAATTGGTCTCAGGAGAACGAGCTCGAGAGATCTAATATCGTTTTGGCATTGCCTAGCTATGATCGACAGCGTTTGAGCGGCATTCGTCGAGGGTGGTGCCCGTCCCGCCCTGTTTCGGGCGGTCTGGGTGATCCGTACCGACGCTGGCGAAGCTCACCGCCTGTCGTTGAGTGCCGGCCTTTTATAAGCGGTAAATATCCAAGTCAAGCAAAACGACGCCGCAGGACGCGCAAAGAAGCGCTTCTGGCCGCTGCGGTTTCCGGTCCCGACAGGGCCCCCGCCGTCCGAGGTATCTGCAGACCGCACAGCCCTGCGAGTGCAGGCGCCTCTCCAGCCCGGGACATGTCCAGAAACATTGAAGATAAGGCTTTTTTCGGCTTTGGCCGACAAGGATGGCGCCGCGACGAGGCGCCTGGTGACAGAATATACCGACATTGCGATCATTGGCGGCGGCCTGAGCGGCTCGATCACGGCCGCCATGCTCGGAATGGCCGGCATCCCCGCGATTCTCGTCGATCCCCACGCGGTCTCCCCGCCCGACTTTCGAATCGAGAAGATCTCCGGTGCCGAGCAGATCGGCCGATTCCGTCGCACCGGGATCGCCGACAAGGCGTTGACCCAAGCCACCCTGGCCCCGGAGAACTGGATCGCCCGATTCGGCTACGTGCTCGAACGGGCTCAGGTCCAGCAATACGGCATTCCGTATGATGCGCTCGTGACGGCGGTGCGCGACCAGATCCCAGGCGCTGTGACGCGAATCGTCGCCAAGGCCGTAGCGATCACGCCAACCGAGGATCGCCAGTCGGTCGTGCTGTCCAACGGGCAGACGATCTCCGCCCGCCTCGTCGTGCTCGCCAACGGGCTGAACGTCGGGCTGCGGCACATGCTGGGAATCACCCGCACGATCACCAGCCCCGCCCATTCGATCTCGATCGGGTTCGACCTGACGCCGGTCGGCCGTTCCGCCTTCCCATTCCCGGCCATGACCTATTTCCAGGAACGAGCCAAGGCGCGGGTGCCCTACATCACCCTGTTCCCGATCGGCGAGCGCATGCGGGCGAACCTGTTCGCCTACCGCGAGGTCGATGATCCCTGGCTTCGGGCGATCCGCCGCAACCCAGTCGAAACGCTGGCCGCCGCCCTGCCCGGCCTGCGGCGGATCACGGGCGAGTACGCCGTGAGCGGCGAGGTGCGGGTCCGGCCCGCCGATCTCACCATCAACAGCGGGTACCGCATGCCGGGTGTCGTGCTCGTCGGCGACGCCTTCTGCACCACCTGCCCCGTCACCGGCACCGGTTCCGACAAGGTGTTCACCGATGTCGAGCGCCTCTGCAACGGCCACATTCCGCGCTGGCTGGCGACTGACGGCATGGGCGAGGCCAAGATCGCGGCCTTCTATGCGGACCCGGTCAAGACGGCCTGCGATGCGTGGTCGCTCGAGAAGGCATGGAATTTCCGATCGGTCTCGATCGGGGCCAGCCCCTATTGGCAGGCGCAACGCTGGGCGCGCTTTGCCGTCTCGCTCGGCCGCGGGGTTCGGCAGCGGCTGACGAAGACCAATGCGCCGCTCAACGTCTATTCCTCGTCATCATCCTCCTCGTCGTCGTCCTCCTCGTCATCGCTGTCGTCGTCGGCCTGATCCTGCCGGCTCGGCTGATGGCCCTGGTCATCCCAGAGCTTGCGATAGGTCCCATTCTTCGCCAAGAGCTCGGCGTGGCTGCCGCGCTCGATCGCCCGGCCGCCGGAGATGACGATGATCTCGTCCATCTCGACCACCGAGGTCAGGCGGTGGGTCGACCAGATCATGGTGCGGCCCTTGGCGACCTTGAGCAGGGTGCGGTTGATCGCGGCTTCCGTGGTCTGGTCCAGCGCCGAAGTGGCCTCGTCGAGCAGCAGCACGGACGGGTTGCGGATGATGGCGCGGGCGATCGCGATGCGCTGGCGCTGTCCACCGGACAGCGTGTCGCCGCGCTCGCCGACGATGGTGTCGTATTTCTGCGGCAGGCTCATGATGTAGCGGTGGATCTCGGCCTTCTTGGCCGCCTCCTCCACCTCCGCGTCGGTGGCGCCCTCCTTGCCGAGCCGGATGTTCTCCCGCAGCGACATGTTGAACAGCATGTTGTCCTGGAACACCACGGCCATGCTGCCGCGAAGCGAATCGCGCGTCACCTTGCGGATGTCGACGCCGTCGATGGTGACGCGGCCTTCATCGGGTACGTAGAGCCGCAGGATCAGGTTGAGCAGCGTGCTCTTGCCCGAGCCCGACGGACCGACGATCGCGATCCGCTTGCCGACGTCGAGCTTGAGGCTCAGATTGTCGAGCACCGGCGTCTCGCTGCCCTCGTACTGGAAGGTCACGCGCTCGAAGGTGATGTCGTGGCTGATGCGGGGCAGATCCGGCGCGCCCGGCCGGTCGGCGCCGCGGGTCGGCTCGTCCAACAGCTCCTGCATGTGCCGGATCGCGGCCGCCGAGGAGATCGACACCGGCACGAAATGCATGACATGGGCGATGTTGTAGGACACCTCCCAGAATGCGCTCTCGAAGGTGACGAAGGTGCCGATCGTGATCTGGCCCTTGGTGGCGAGATAGGCGCCGAGAGCGAGCACGACGAGATGCAGCAGCAGCACGGAGATCGTGACGGTGCGCTCGACCATGGTCGACAGGAACATCGCATCGGCCATCTTGCGCCGCGCCGCGTCGTTGCGGAAGCTGAACCAGCCGAATACCTTGCGGTGGAGGCTGAAGGCCTTGATGACGGCTTGCGCCGCGATGTTCTCCTGGATCACGCCGAGCAGCGACGCTTCGTTCAGTTTCTGCTCGTAATTGGCCTGAACCGCCTTCGGCGTCAGGATACGCGGGCCGATCAGGGTGATCGGAAACACCAGCAGCGCGATCGCAGCGAGCTGCCAGTTCAGGAACAGCATCAGAATGATGCCCGCAATCAGCTCGAGGAACGGCAGCACAGCGCTGTTGGCGAAGCTCTTCACGACGTTCTCGAACGCCGACATGTCGACCGAGAAGCGCGACAGGATCTCGCCGCGCTTGGTGCGCTGGAAATAGGCGGCCGGCAGGTTCTGCACGTGATCGAACAGACGGGTGCGGACGTCCGAGATGACGCAGGCCGCGAGCCGCGCATCCCAGCGCTCGTAGAGCACGGCAATGATCGAGGTGAAGATGCCCGCAGCGGCCAGCACGCCGAGGATGCGATAGAGCGCCTCGAAATCCTCTTCGCCGAGCGCATCGTCGATCAGGAACTTGAGGCTGAGCGGCATGATGACGTTGAACAGCGTCTCGATCAGGACACCGATCGACACGAAGGCCAGCATCTTCTTGTATCTGGCGAGCAGCGGCGAGACGAAGCCGTAGATGGTTGCAAGCGCACCGGCGGCCTCGCGGGCCGTGTAGACGACGAGATCCTCGTCGTCGTCATCATCGTCGAGGTCGAGGCCGGCCTCTTCACCGTCCTCCTCGTCATCGTCCTCATCGTCGCCGACGACGTCAGCCTTCTCTGTCGCCGACGTCTTCGCTGTTCCGGATTTTGGAACGGCAGGCACGGCCGCCGCCGGCCCCCGCTTGTCCAAATCATCGGCAGGATCAGCTGCCGTTGCGGACGTCTGATTTCGCGGCGGTGAAGATTTGGGCGCCATTCAACGAACCGATCCTGCACGGCCAGTATGACCGTAACGGATTAAAGCGGCTCGGCTTTACCACCTGTGTCCGCCTGCCGCCAGCATTCTCGCCATACGGTGCCGCACCCGCCGCGACCAAGACGCGGCCCTGTCACGCAACCAGCACGGTCACAAGCGCCGCGGACGCAAGACAGCATCGAGATGCCGGTCAACGCCCGCGGCCCTGCCTCGAAATGCCGGCGGCTGTGCCGCGAGCCTAGTCTTCGTCCTCGACCTTGTCGAAGAACGAATAGCGCAGGCTGTCGGCGTCGGCGTACCACTGGCCGGGCCCCTTGTTGGCCGCGAGTGTCGCTGCCCACACCTCGTCGGTGCAATCGCGGCGGTGCATGGCCAGATCGAACCCGTTGCCGAAGAACAGCTCCGACCACTCCCACCAGGTGCCGAGCTTCTTGACCCCACGCAGCAGGTCGTAGCGGTCGACCAGCGCCGGAGCCATGTCCGAGGTGATCGAGCCGAACACGAGGCCGGTCTTGACGACGCGGTTGAGCTCGCGGATCGCGCGCGCAACCTGCTTGTCACCGAGATGGCAGAGGCTGGTCTCGAACACGAAATCGAACTCACCGGTCTTGAATGGCATATCGGTGATCGAGCCGAGCTTGTTGTATTTCCTCAGCGCCTTCGGCGTCTTGCCATGGATGTAGCGGTTGTTCTCGATGCCCCAGGCATCGATGCCGCGCTCGCGGAGCGCTCCCACCAGTTCACCGCTCGCGGAGCCGGCGACCAAGAGCTTGTAGCCTTTGCCCTTGCCGGCCCGGTTCCAAACGATCTTGATCAGGCTGGTCAGATAGTCCGGATCGGTGAACTGCGACCACGCTTCGCTGTACGGCCCCTGCCCGCGATAATTGTCGAAATAGTCACGGTCGATCTTGTCGGACAGCGGCGTTTCGGCCTGCGAGCGGGCGCGGCGCAGCCGCATCATTTCGGTCAGGATGATGTCGGTGGCGGCGTCCGACGAATCGAGCAGCCCGTTCAGGGTCGAGTCGAACAGATAGTCACCGACCACGACGATGCCGGGGTGCTCCTTCGGCTCAGGCCGGTGATTGGTCATGACGTCGCGTACCGGCAGACCGCCGGGCAGCGCGTTGACGGACGACAGCCAGCGGTGGATCTTGCCTTCCATGAAGTGTGCGCGCGCGTCGCCGAGCGCAGCAGGGAGCGACTTCAGCGCGGCATCGATCAGCTCCTGGTCCGAGAGGTTGGCGAAGGCGAGCGCATCCGAGCCCGCGATCAGCCAGTTGAGCACGCCGTGCTTGCCGACATCGTGGCGCGAGCCCTCGTTGTAGATGCAGCAGCCGCCGAACGCCTCCGACATGAACCAGGAGCCCGGAATCTTCTCGCCCCAGAACGGCTCGTCGAACAGGATCGAGACGCGCAGATAATGCGCGGGACGATCGAAATAGGCGATGTGCTTGACCATGGACTGGCGCAGCTTCTCGCCCTCCCAGCCGACCGTCGACAGCCAGGAATGCGGCAGGCACACCAGGACGAGATCGAACTCGCGCGTCTCCGGCCCCTTGCCGTTCATCATGTTGAGCCGGTAGCGACCCGCCTCGGTCTTGCCGATGCGGAGCACGCGATGATTGAGCTGGATGTCGGCATCGACCTCGGAGCGCAGGCACTCGATCAGTTGCTCGTTGCCGTTCTGAATCGAGTACAGGCCGATATAGTCGTCGATATCCATGACGAAGTTCTTGAGCGCATTGAGGCCGTTGGTGTTGTGGGCCTCGGTCGCGAGGTCGGAGCGCGACATCACCTTGAAGAAGCGCTTGGCCGTGGGATCCTCGACCTCCTCGTCGAGCAGCTCTTCGCAGGTCTTGTAGGCCCAGGGGTGCTCGTTATCGTGGGCGCCGACGCCCTCGTAATATTCGACCGGCGACATCACGTCGGTACAACGCTTGCGGAACGCCTCGACCGCAGCGGCCGTCTTCGGGCCGTATTTGCGGCGCAGCCCCGGCACGTCGTCGAGCAGCTCGCCGTCGAGTTGGACCTGCAGCGCATCCATCGGAATCGTCTGCAGCCCGAAATGCTGGATCAGCTCGCGCAGCGGATCGGGGCCGGTCATCGAGTAGTCGTAGATTTCCGCGACACCAGCCTCATACATCGCCGGTGCGGTATCGAACTTGCGCGTCACGATCTTGCCGCCGAGCCGGTCGGATGCCTCGTAGATCGTCACCTTGCAGAGATCGCCGAGTTTGCGCCTCAGATACCAGGCGCTCATCAGGCCACCCGGACCGCCACCAACAATCGCAAGGTCAAGCATCGAAGTTCCGCCATCTCCGGCTGTCAGCGACGTTGCCGGTCGTCCATACAGGGGTCCTGCCACCCTCGGGGCTCGATCGGCCATAGCGTAACCGGCCCGCAAAAGATTTGCGCCGGAGCAAATCGGCGCATCGCCACGGGAATCGACGGAAATCAGCTCAGCGGATCTGATGCTTCCAAAAGCGCCTCTGTCCCTGAAGGGAAGATGAACAACGGGGCAGCAGCGCGGCAACAGGAGAAGAAAATGTCAAAAAAAGGCCGGCAAACGCCGGCCTTTTCTACGCGTGATGAACGCACGGCAGACCCCGACACCGTCGGGGTCATGCCGCAACCGTCCGTTTACTCCGCCGGCGGCAGCGCGAGCGGCTGAGGCTCGGGCTGCGCCGGCACGATCGCCGCCTGCTTCTCGCGCTCGTCGAGAATCAGCTTGTCGCGCTTCAAGGCGACTTCGCGGATGCGGGCCATCGAGGCGCCGGTGCCGGCCGGGATCAGACGTCCTACGATGACGTTCTCCTTGAGACCCTCGAGTGGATCGATCTTGCCGTTGACCGCCGCCTCGGTGAGGACGCGGGTGGTCTCCTGGAACGAGGCCGCCGAGAAGAACGACCGGGTCTGCAGGCTCGCCTTGGTGATGCCGAGCAGAACCGGAGTGCCTGTGGCCGGCTTCTTCGCCTCCTCCACGGCCTTCGCGTTCAGCAGGTCGAACTCGATCTTGTCGACCTGTTCGCCCGAGATCATGTCGGTATCGCCCTGGTCGGTGATCTCCACCTTCTGCAGCATCTGGCGGACAATCACCTCGATGTGCTTGTCGTTGATGAGCACGCCCTGCAGCCGGTAGACCTCCTGGATCTCGTTGACCAGGTAGGCCGCGAGCTCCTCGATGCCCTTGATCGCCAGGATGTCGTGCGGCGCCGGGTTGCCTTCGACGATGAAGTCGCCCTTCTCGACGATGTCGCCATCCTGCAGATGGATGTGCTTGCCCTTCGGGATCAGGTACTCGCGCGGCTCCTCGGTCTTGTCGACCGGCTCGATCGAGATGCGACGCTTGTTCTTGTAGTCGCGACCGAACCGGATGGTGCCGGCGATCTCGGCGATGATCGCGGCATCCTTCGGCTTGCGCGCTTCGAACAGCTCCGCCACCCGCGGCAGACCGCCGGTGATGTCGCGCGTCTTGGCGCTTTCCGTCGAGATACGCGCGAGGATGTCGCCCGGCTTCACCGTCGAGCCGACGTCGACCGACAGAATCGCGTCGACCGACAGCATGTAGCGGGCATCGCCGCCGCGGGCGAGCTTGAGCACCTTGCCGTCCTTGCCCTTGATCACGATGGCCGGACGCAGATCCGCGCCACCGCGCGTTCCACGCCAGTCGATGACCACGCGCTTGGCAATACCGGTGGACTCGTCGAGCGTTTCCGAGATCGACAGCCCCTCGGTCAGATCCTCGAACCCGATCGTACCCTCGGCTTCCGTGAGGATCGGACGGGTGTAAGGGTCCCACTCGGCGATGCGCTGGCCGCGCTTGATCATGTCGCCGTCGTCGACATGCATGCGCGCGCCGTACTGGATGCGGTGCGTCGCACGCTCGGTGCCGTCGGGGTCGACGATCGTCACGACCATGTTGCGGACCATCGCGATCAGATGACCCTCGCTGTTGCGGGCGATCGCCTTGTTCTTGATGACCACCTTGCCTTCGAAGTTCGATTCCACGAAGGACTGCTCGTTCAGCTGCGCCGCACCACCGATGTGGAAAGTGCGCATCGTCAGCTGGGTGCCGGGCTCACCGATCGACTGCGCGGCGATGACGCCGACGGCCTCACCGTGGTTGACCGGCGTGCCGCGCGCCAGATCGCGGCCGTAGCACATCTTGCAGATGCCGTTGACCAGCTCGCAGGTCAGCGCCGAGCGGATCTTCACCTCCTGCACGCCAGCCTGCTGGATGGCGTCGATGTGGCTCTCCTCCATCAAGGTGCCGGCCTTGACGAGCACCGCGTTGGTCGCGGGATCGCGCACGTCGTCGCAGGGCACGCGGCCCAGGATGCGCGAGCCGAGCGAGGCCACGACCGTGCCGGCATCGACGATGGCGCGCATCTTGATGCCGAGATGGGTGCCGCAATCGTCCTGCGTGATGATGCAGTCCTGCGCGACGTCGACCAGACGACGGGTCAGGTAGCCCGAGTTCGCGGTCTTCAACGCGGTGTCCGCGAGACCCTTGCGGGCGCCGTGGGTCGAGTTGAAGTACTCGAGAACCGAGAGACCTTCCTTGAAGTTCGAGATGATCGGCGTCTCGATGATCTCACCCGACGGCTTGGCCATCAGGCCGCGCATGCCGGCGAGCTGACGCATCTGGGCCGGCGAACCGCGGGCACCGGAATGCGACATCATGTAGATCGAGTTGATGTCGGCATCCGCCCCCGTCGCCGTCTTCTTGGTGACGGAGATCTCCTTCATCATCTCCTTGGCGATCTCTTCGCTGGCCTTCGACCAGGCGTCGACGACCTTGTTGTACTTCTCGCCGTGGGTGATCAGACCGTCATTGTATTGCTGCTCGAAATCCTTCGCCAGCGTACGGGTGGTGTCGACGATCTTCCACTTGCCCGCCGGCACGACCATGTCGTCCTTGCCGAACGAAATGCCCGCCTTGAAGGCGTTGTAGAAGCCGAGCGCCATGATGCGGTCGCAGAAGATCACCGTCTCCTTCTGGCCGCAGTGACGATAGACCTGATCGATCACGCCCGAGATCTCGCGCTTGGTCATCAGCTTGTTGATGACCTCGAACGTGACGCGCGGATGCTTCGGCAGGAGATGGCCGAGCATGACGCGGCCCGCGGTGGTTTCGATCCAGCGCTTGGCGATCTTGCCGGTCTCGTCCATGCCCTCCCAGCGATACTTGATCTTGCTGTGGAGATGGATGGCCTTGGCGTGCAGCGCATGCTCGAGCTCGGCCATGTTGCCGAACGCCATGCCCTGGCCGGGCATGCCCTCGCGCATGATCGAGACGTAGTAGAGGCCGAGCACGATGTCCTGCGACGGCACGATGATCGGCTGACCGTTGGCCGGATGCAGGATGTTGTTGGTCGACATCATCAGGACGCGCGCTTCCAGCTGCGCTTCGAGCGACAGCGGAACGTGCACGGCCATCTGGTCGCCATCGAAGTCGGCGTTGAAGGCCGAGCAGACCAGCGGATGCAGCTGGATCGCCTTGCCCTCGATCAGCACCGGCTCGAACGCCTGGATGCCGAGGCGATGCAGCGTCGGCGCGCGGTTCAGGAGCACCGGATGCTCGCGGATGACCTCGTCCAGGATGTCCCAGACCTCCGGACGCTCCTTCTCGACCAGCTTCTTGGCCTGCTTGACCGTCGTCGACAGGCCCTTGGCGTCGAGCCGCGAATAGATGAACGGCTTGAACAGCTCGAGCGCCATCTTCTTCGGCAGGCCGCACTGGTGCAGGCGCAGCTCGGGACCGACCACGATGACCGAACGGCCGGAGTAGTCGACGCGCTTGCCGAGCAGGTTCTGACGGAAGCGACCCTGCTTGCCCTTGAGCATGTCGGCGAGCGACTTCAGCGGACGCTTGTTGGCGCCGGTGATGACGCGGCCGCGGCGGCCGTTGTCAAACAGCGCATCCACCGCCTCCTGAAGCATGCGCTTCTCGTTGCGGATGATGATGTCGGGCGCGCGCAGCTCCATCAGCCGCTTCAGGCGGTTGTTGCGGTTGATGACGCGGCGATAGAGGTCGTTGAGGTCGGAGGTCGCGAAACGGCCGCCGTCGAGCGGCACCAGCGGGCGGAGGTCCGGCGGGATCACCGGAACCACGGTCATGATCATCCATTCCGGTTTGTTGCCGGAGTGGCGGAACGCCTCGACGATCTTCAGGCGCTTCGCGAGCTTCTTGTGCTTGATGTCGGAGTCGGTCTCCTGCATCTCCGCACGCAGCGTCTGCTCGAGCTTCTCCAGCTCGAGGCCGCGCAAGAGCTCACGGATGGCCTCGGCGCCGATCATGGCGGTGAAGCTGTCCTGGCCGTATTCGTCCTGCGCCTTGAGGTACTCGTCCTCGGACAGCAGCTGACGGTCCTTGAGCGCGGTCAGACCCGGCTCGAGAACGACGTAATATTCGAAGTACAGGATCCGCTCGAGATCCTTCAGCGTCATGTCGAGCAGCAGGCCGATGCGCGAGGGCAGCGACTTCAGGAACCAGATGTGCGCGACGGGAGCGGCGAGCTCGATATGGCCCATGCGCTCGCGCCGGACGCGCGACAGGGTCACCTCCACCGAGCACTTCTCGCAGATGATGCCCTTGTACTTCATCCGCTTGTACTTGCCGCACAGGCACTCGTAGTCCTTGATCGGCCCGAAGATGCGGGCGCAGAACAGGCCGTCGCGCTCGGGCTTGAAGGTACGGTAGTTGATCGTTTCCGGCTTCTTGATCTCGCCATAGGACCAGGACAGAATCTTCTCCGGAGACGCAATCGAGATCCGGATCTGGTCGAAGACCTGAGCCGGCGTCGTCGGATTGAAGAGATTCATAATTTCTTGGTTCATCGTATTCTCCTCGCGGGCCGATCGGGGGTCGGCCGCAAATTCGAAAATCTCTCAACGGGCGCCTTGTCCTGACCCGCGGGGGAAGGCGCCGGCACCCGGCCGTCCGAGACGGCCGGGCATGACCTCTTGAACTACTCGGCGGCTTCCGACGTCGGCGCCGGTCCGAGCTTGGAGTTGTGCAGGTCGACGTTGAGGCCGAGCGAGCGCATTTCCTTGACCAGCACGTTGAACGATTCCGGAATACCGGCCTCGAACGTGTCGTCGCCGCGCACGATCGCCTCGTAGACCTTGGTGCGGCCGGCGACGTCGTCCGACTTCACCGTCAGCATCTCCTGCAGCGTGTAGGCCGCGCCGTAGGCTTCGAGCGCCCACACCTCCATTTCGCCGAAACGCTGGCCGCCGAACTGGGCCTTGCCGCCCAGCGGCTGCTGGGTGACCAGCGAGTACGGGCCGATCGAACGCGCATGGATCTTGTCGTCGACCAGATGGTGCAGCTTCAGCATGTAGATGTAGCCGACCGTCACCTTGCGATCGAACGCATCGCCGGTGCGGCCGTCATAGACCGTCGACTGACCGGATGCGTCGAGGCCGGCGAGCTTCAACATCTCCTCGATGTCGGCCTCCTTGGCGCCGTCGAACACCGGCGTGGCGATCGGCACGCCGCGGCTCAGATTGTGACCAAGCTCGATCAACTCGTTGTCGTTGAGCGACTTGATGGTCTCGTCATCGCCGTAGATCCGCTTCAAGGTCTCCTTCAGCGGCTTGACGTCCTGCTTCGACAGGTAGGCATCGACCGTCTGGGCGATGCGCTTGCCGAGGCCGGCGCAGGCCCAGCCGAGATGGGTCTCGAGGATCTGCCCGACGTTCATGCGCGAGGGCACGCCGAGCGGGTTCAGCACGATGTCCGCATGGGTGCCGTCCTCGAGGAACGGCATATCCTCGATCGGCACGATCTTGGACACGACGCCCTTGTTGCCGTGACGGCCCGCCATCTTGTCGCCCGGCTGGATCTTGCGCTTCACGGCGACGAAGACCTTGACCATCTTCATCACGCCGGGCGGCAGCTCGTCGCCACGCTGCAGCTTCTCGACCTTGTCGAGGAAGCGCTGTTCCAGCCCCTTCTTCGACTCGTCGTACTGCTTCCGCATGGCCTCGATCTCGGCCATCAGCTTGTCGTTCGGCGAGGCGAACAGCCACCACTGCGACTTCGGATACTCGTCGAGCACCGCACGCGTGATCTTGGTATCCTTCTTGAAGCCCTTCGGCCCCGAGATGCCCTGGCGGCCGTCCAGCATGTCGGCGAGACGGCTGTAGACGTTGCGGTCCAGGATCGCCTGCTCGTCGTCACGGTCCTTGGCCAGACGCTCGATCTCTTCCCGCTCGATCGCCAGCGCACGCTCGTCCTTGTCGACGCCGTGACGGTTGAAGACGCGGACCTCGACGATTGTGCCCTGCACGCCCGGCGGCACCCGCAGCGAGGTGTCGCGAACGTCGGAGGCCTTCTCGCCGAAGATGGCGCGCAAGAGCTTTTCTTCCGGCGTCATCGGGCTCTCGCCCTTCGGCGTGATCTTGCCGACCAGGATGTCGCCGGCGCGCACCTCCGCGCCGATATAGACGATGCCGGCTTCGTCGAGGTTCTTCAGCGCCTCTTCCGACACGTTCGGAATGTCGCGCGTGATTTCCTCCGGACCCAGCTTGGTGTCGCGGGCCATCACCTCGAATTCCTCGATGTGGATCGAGGTGAAGACGTCCTCCTTCACGATCCGCTCGGAGAGCAGGATGGAGTCCTCGAAGTTGTAGCCGTTCCACGGCATGAACGCGACCAGCACGTTGCGGCCGAGCGCGAGCTCGCCGAGATCGGTCGACGGACCGTCAGCGATGATGTCGCCCTTCTTGACGATGTCGCCGACCTTCACCAGCGGACGCTGGTTGATGCAGGTCGACTGGTTCGAGCGCTGGTACTTCATCAGCCGGTAGATATCGACGCCCGACTTGGTCGGATCGAGATCTTCCGTGGCGCGGATGACGACGCGGGTGGCGTCGATCTGGTCGATCACGCCCGAGCGGCGCGCCGCGATCGCGGCGCCCGAGTCACGGGCAACCACGCCTTCCATGCCGGTGCCGACGAACGGCGCCTCGGCGCGAACCAGCGGCACCGCCTGGCGCTGCATGTTCGAGCCCATCAGCGCGCGGTTGGCGTCGTCGTTCTCGAGGAACGGGATCAAGGCCGCGGCAACCGAAACCAGCTGCTTCGGCGACACGTCCATGTAGTCGACCTTGTCGGGCGTCATCGGCACGACTTCGCCGGCATGACGGCAGACCACGAGGTCCTCGGTGAAGCGGCCCTTGGCATCGAGCGGCACGTTGGCCTGCGCGACGCGGTAGCGCCCCTCCTCCATGGCGGACAGATACACTACCTCGTCGGTGACGCGGCCGTCCTTGACCTTGCGGTACGGCGTCTCGACGAAGCCATACTTGTTGACGCGGGCGAACGTCGCCAGCGAATTGATCAGGCCGATGTTCGGACCTTCCGGCGTCTCGATCGGGCAGATGCGGCCGTAATGCGTCGGATGCACGTCGCGCACCTCGAAGCCGGCGCGCTCGCGCGTCAGACCGCCCGGTCCGAGCGCCGACAGGCGGCGCTTGTGGGTGATCTCCGACAGCGGGTTGGTCTGGTCCATGAACTGCGACAGCTGCGACGAGCCGAAGAACTCGCGCACCGCGGCGGCGGCCGGCTTGGCGTTGATCAGGTCCTGCGGCATCACGGTGTCGATGTCGACGCTCGACATGCGCTCCTTGATGGCGCGCTCCATGCGCAAGAGACCGATGCGGTACTGGTTCTCCATCAGCTCGCCCACCGAGCGGACGCGGCGATTGCCGAGATGGTCGATGTCGTCGATCTCGCCCTTGCCGTCGCGCAGGTCGACCAGGGTCTTGATGACCGCCAGGATGTCTTCCTTGCGCAGAGTGCGCTGGGTGTCCGGCGCATCGAGCTCGAGGCGCATGTTCATCTTGACGCGGCCGACCGCGGAGAGGTCGTAGCGCTCGGCATCGAAGAACAGCGACTGGAACATCGCCTGCGCCGAATCGAGCGTCGGCGGCTCGCCCGGACGCATCACGCGGTAGATGTCGAACAGCGCGTCCTCACGCGTCATGTTCTTGTCGGCCGACAGCGTGTTGCGGATGTAGGGGCCGACATTGACGTGGTCGATGTCGAGCAGCGGCAGGTCCTTGTAGCCCTGCTCGTTCAGCACCTTGAACAGCTTGTCGGTGATCTCCTCGCCGGCCTCGGCATAGATCTCGCCGGTCTTCGGATTGACGAGATCCTCGGCGATGTAGTTGCCGAGCAGCTCCTCGTCCGACATGCGCAGCGCCTTCAGCCCCTTCTCCTGGAGCTGGCGGGCGGCGCGAACGGTGAGCTTCTTGCCGGCCTCGAGCACGACCTTGCCGGTGTCGGCGTCGATCAGGTCGTTGACGGTCGAATAGCCGCGGAAGCGGTTGGCGTCGAACGGAACGCGCCAGCCTTCCTTGATGCGCTTGTAGATCAGCTTCTTGTAGAAGGTCGACAGGATCTGCTCGCCATCGAGACCGAGCGCGAACATCAGCGACGTCACCGGCAGCTTGCGGCGACGGTCGATGCGCGCGAACACGATGTCCTTGGCGTCGAACTCGATGTCGAGCCAGGAGCCGCGATACGGGATGACGCGGGCGGCGAACAGCAGCTTGCCCGACGAGTGGGTCTTGCCCTTGTCGTGGTCGAAGAACACGCCCGGCGAACGGTGCATCTGCGAGACGATGACGCGCTCGGTGCCGTTGACGATGAAGGTGCCGTTCATGGTCATGAGCGGAATGTCGCCCATGTACACGTCCTGCTCCTTGATGTCCTTGACCGACTTCGCGCCGGTCTCCTCGTCGATATCGAACACGATGAGGCGCAAGGTCACCTTGAGCGGCGCAGCGAAGGTCATGCCGCGCTGACGGCACTCGTCGACGTCATATTTCGGCGGCTCGAACTCGTAGCGGACGAACTCCAGCATCGAGGTGCCGGAGAAGTCGGAGATCGGGAATACCGAGCGGAACACCGCCTGCAGGCCCTCATCCGGCCGGCCACCCGTGGGCTCGTCCACCATCAGGAACTGGTCGTAGGACGCCTTCTGAACCTCGATGAGGTTCGGCATCTCCGCGACTTCCTTGATGTGTCCAAAGAACTTGCGAACGCGTTTGCGACCGGTGAATGTCTGCTGCGCCATCGTGGCCTCTCATTTCGTCGCCCGGAGGGGCGAACCTTCCGAAACAGCGGCTGCCACCGCCCCTTCGGGTTGAATTTCGATCCATTTCGAGGATCTGAGGCCCAGAGCCGGAACGGAAATGTCCCAGATCTGTTCTTCAGACCAGCAAAACGCAAAACGACGCGCGAGGCGCGAGGACGCACCCGCTCGTCACAACCATCTCGTCACGGACTGCAAAAGCCCGAAATTGCCTATCTCCCAACGGCTTACGGACGGAGACGCCACTCCACCGATCAACCGGCTTTTCGTGCTGCCGACCCAATATGGGTTGACAATAATCGAGATTCGAGAGCGAAGCCCCTAAATCTCCACACTTTTCCGTGTTCGGCCCACAACGGACGGTTCCGTTGCACGCCTTTTGCAGTGATTCCGAGCCGCGCCCAATACCCCTGCAAAACTCCTTGTCCACATGATGACCGGGCGATGTTACCACCCGATCATCATAATCTGTCGAAAGCCCCCGACCTGCCCATGGCAGCCCAGGGACTTCGTTCGCGCAATCGAAGCGATTACTTGAGCTCGATCTTGGCGCCGGCCTTCTCGAGCTGAGCCTTGATCTTCTCGGCCTCGTCCTTGTTGACGCCTTCCTTGACCGGCTTCGGAGCACCCTCGACCAGGTCCTTGGCTTCCTTCAGGCCCAGGCCGGTGATGGCACGGACTTCCTTGATGACCTCGATCTTCTTGTCGCCGGCCGAAGCCAGGACAACGGTGAACTCGGTCTTCTCTTCCGCCGGAGCGGCAGCGGCGCCACCAGCGCCCGGAGCGGCGACGGCCACGGCGGCCGCGGCGGACACGCCCCACTTCTCTTCCAAGAGCTTCGCGAGCTCAGCAGCCTCGAGAACGGTGAGGGCCGAGAGGTCGTCGACGATCTTCTGCAGGTCAGCCATTGATGTAGTCCTTTAGTGTGGTTCGGTTCGAAACCAGGTTGTGAGTGTTTGCGAAGGGCGTCAGGCCGCTTCGCCCTTTGAGGCATGAGCCTGAATGACGCGCGCGACCTTGGCCGCGGGAGCGTTGGCGAGCTGGGCCAGCTTGGTCGCCGGAGCCTGGATCAGGCCGACGAGCTTGCCGCGCAGTTCGTCCAGCGACGGCAGCGAGGCCAGAGCCTTCACGCTGTCGACATTCAGGACGGTTGAGCCCATCGAGCCGCCGAGAATGACGAACTTTTCGTTCGCCTTGGCGAATTCGATGGCAACCTTGGGCGCCGCGACAGGATCGTTCGAAGTTGCGATCACGGTCGGCCCCTTCAACAGGGGACCGATGCCGACGACGTCCGTGCCTTCAAGAGCAATTTTGGCGAGACGGTTCTTCGAGACCTTCACCGACGCACCAGCCTGCTTCATCTGCTTGCGCAGGTTCTGCATCTGAGCCACGGTGAGGCCGGAATAGTGAGCGACGACGGCAACGCCCGTGGTCTTGAAGACCTCGTGCAGCTGCTCGACCGCCTCTTTTTTTGCCGCTCGTTCCACAGCAAGCTCTCTCCGGTTGGCGGCCTTCGCCCGAAAGCGGGACCGCCGGGTTGCACCCGCCATCCCACCAAACCTGACCTCCGGACGGAAGAACCCGAGGACACGAAAGGCAAAACGGCGATGAATAGCCTGCCCTTCCGAAAGCCCTGAGAGCCCGCGGAGTGTCGAGGTTCGAACCAAACCTGCATGCCACCACGACAAAGGCAGTGGACATGCCGAAATCCGGTCTTCACCCGTCTATGCAGGCTGGATGATTAAGCCATTGAGGAAACTGGATTTCCGCGCCGGCGCCTGCAGTCTCGGACAGGATTCGGAGTGATCGGCGAACCGACCTCCCCTGCGGCATTCGAGAGCAGAAAGATCCTTCTTCCTTCCGAGAAATCCAAACGGATATCCTCAAAAGGAATGCTGGCTCCTCTCAACTTTCGGAATGCGCGCACAGGCGCGCCAGCAACAGCCGGCCCGCCTGGAAGCCGGTTCTTTAACGGGTCCATTGCGACTTGCCAAGACCCCAAGAGCAAAAATCGCACCAGTTGGGCCATGCCGTGGAGCCGGGTGGGAGCCCCGTCGCCCGGATGAGCGGCAGCCGGCGCGCGGGACGCGCGTCGGCGATAGCGACATGCGGGGTCTCACGTGCTCTGCCGGAAAACCCGGATGTCGCTGCGCTCATCAGGGCCGAGGGGCATTGCACGCGCAGGGGCGCAATCCCGCCTCAGCCCTTCGGACAGGCCGCTCCGGCGTCGGCCCAGGCCTTGATCAGCTCGCCGAACTGCTTCTGGGTTCCCGGGGCCGGGGTCCGCCCAGCTCCCGGATTCCAGCCCCAGCCGACCAGCTCATCCTCAGCCATATGGTGAATCAGCTGCGCCATGGTCTTGCCGCCGTTGCGATTTGGATCCTTGATCTGTGCGCAGATCTGGCCGAGCGACTTGCCCTGCCAAGCCATCTCGATCGGGGCCAGCTGCCACTTGGGATTACCGGGCACGCGCGCCGCGTCGAAATTGGCCTCGTGGTGGCAGGTCGTGCAGGCGAGCCCGCCGGGGGCACCCATGCCGGCCTCGCCGCGGACCACCAGCGGCTGATGCGGAATCATCCTGTCGGTCTGGGTCGGCCGGTCGCCGGCCGGGTGGCAGTTCATGCATCGCGGTGACTGCAGCACCTTGCCGGCCTCTTCGAACAGCGCCACGGCGCGCTCGTCCTTGCTCTTGATCCTGGCGAAGTCCGCCACCGGCTTGAGCCCGCCGGCGACGTGCGTGGCCTCGGGCGCCGCATCGGCGCGCCGCAGTGCCGGCAGGGCTACGATCGCAACCGCAGCCAGGCTGCCAGCGAGCAGCGCCATCGTCGCCGTTCTGAACAGGCTCATGCGGTGTCTCCCGGCCGGATCGGCAGTTGGGTCGGGCGCGGCAGACCCAGCCTGGCCATGGCGTTGGCGACGGCAGGTCCCAGCGGCGGCACGCCAGGCTCGCCGACTCCCGAGGGTTTCTCGGTCGACGGCACGATCGCAACCTCGATCTGCGGCATCTCGTGGATGCGCAGCGAGCGGTAGGTGTCGAAATTGCCCGACACCGGTCGTCCCTCGTCGAGCGGCTGCTGCGCATAGAGGATGTGGCCGAGCGCAAAGCCGATGCCGCCCTCCATCTGGGCGCGGATGATGTCGGGATTGACTGCGACGCCGCAGTCGACCGCGCACCACACCTTGTGCACGACCGGTCCGTCGGCCCCCATCGACAGCTCGACCACCTGGGCGACGTAGGTGTTGAAGCTCTCGACCACGGCAACGCCGCGGGCGCGGCCCGCCTCGAGCTTGGCGCCCTTCCAGTCCGCGAGCTCGGCGACCGCCTTGAGCACACCGGCGTGACGCGGCTTGTCGGCCATCATCGCCAGTCGTCCCTCCACAGGATCCTGGCCGGCGGCTTCGAGCAACTGATCGACGAACGCCTCGACGGCGTAGCCAGTATGGGTGTGGCCGACCGAGCGCCACCACAGCACGGGCACGCCGACATCGACCTGATGCAGGTCGCAGCGGAAATTCGGCACCTGGTAAGGGATCTCGTTGGAGCCCTCATAGGCCGTCGAATCGAGGCCGTTCTTCATGGTCATCGCCTCAAACGGCGAGCCCTTCATGATCGACTGCCCGACGATCGTATCCGACCACGCCACGATCTTGCCGTCGCGGACCACACCGCGCATTCGGTGCAGGCTGAACGGTCGGTAGTAACCGCCGCGCATGTCATCCTCGCGGGTCCACACCAGCTTGACCGGACGTCCCGGCCCGATCGCCTTGGCGACCTGCGCCAGCTCCATGGCGACGTGGGTCGACTGCTGCGCCCGCCGGCCGAAGCTGCCGCCGGCGAGAATCGTCTTGAGATCGACCTTGGCGATGTCGAGCCCAAGCACCTGCGCGATCACGGCGTGATCAGGCGTCGGAAACTGGCTGCCATAGCGCGCCGAGGCGGTATCGCCCTTCCAGTGAATGAAGGCGTTGATTGGCTCCATCGGCGCATGGGCCAGATAGGGAAAGACGAACTCGGTCTCGATCAGCTTGCCGCCCTTGGCGATCTCGGCGTCAACGTCGCCCTCCTGCTTCACCAGGGCGCCCTGCTTCTTCGCACGGGCGCGAAACTCCTCCAGCAGTTGCGCCGTGCCGCGCGTCTCCGCCTTGCTGTCGTCCCAGGTGATCTTGAGAAGGTCACGTGCCGTCTTCGCCGGCCAGAACCCCTCGGCATAGACGGCTACACCGTTCGGCACCTCCTTGACGTCGACCACTCCCGACACGGCCTTGGCCGCCGACGCGTCGAACGACGCCACCGTGCCGCCGAACCGCGGCGAGCGCGCCACCAGAACGGTCAACGTCCCCGGATCCTTGATGTCGAGCGTGTACTCGGCCGAGCCGTTCGACTTCGCCACGCTGTCGAGCCGGGTCACCGCGCCTTCCTTGCCGATCAGCTTGAAGGCGGAGGGATCCTTGAGCTGCGGGTTCGCCGGCACCGGCTGCTGCATCGCCTTGGCGGCCAGCGCGCCGAAGCCGCTCTGCTTGCCGGACGGATGCTTGATGAGGCCCTTCTCGACCGTGATCTCCTCGGCCGGGACCTTCCATTCGTCGGCGGCCGCGGCCACCAGCATCGCGCGCGCGGCGGCGCCGACCTTGCGCATCTGCTCGTAGGAATTGGCGATTGCGCTGGAGCCGCCGGTACCCTGCACCCCGAACAGCAGGTTTTTGTAGAGCACCGGATTCGAGGGCGCATGATCGGCGCGCATCTGCGACCAATCGGCATCGAGCTCCTCGGCCACCAGCGTGGCCATGCCGGTGAACGGGCCCTGCCCGAACTCGATGTGCTTGCAGAGAACGGTGACAGTGTCGTCCTGGCCGATCACAAGGAACGTGTTCGGCGCGATGTTGACGGACTTCGCCGCGTCTTGCGCGTAAGCGACACCATTGCGGGCGACATAGGTGGCGAGCGCCAGCCCCGCTCCCGCCTTCAGCAGCGAGCGGCGGGACAATGTCGGAGCGGACGTGGCGGGCTTCATATGCACATTCATGATCAGCCCTCCAACGTCTTGGCTGCGGTATGGATGGCAGCGCGGATGCGCACATAGGTGGCGCAGCGGCAGATGTTGCCGTTCATCGCGAGATCGATGTCCTCATCGGTCGGCTTGGGATTAAGGCCGAGCAGCGCGACCGCGCTCATGATCTGGCCGGACTGGCAGTAGCCGCATTGGGGCACGTCGAGTGCCGCCCAGGCCTTCTGCACGGCCGCACCTTCCTTGCCGCTCAGCCCTTCGATGGTGGTGATCTCGCTCTTGCCCACCGCCGACACCGGCAGCGAGCAGGAGCGAACGCTCTGGCCGTCGAGATGCACGGTGCAGGCACCGCACTGCGCCACGCCGCATCCGTATTTGGTGCCGGTCAGCCCGGCATTGTCCCGGATCGCCCATAACAAGGGCGTATTCGGGTCGACGTCGATCTGATGCTCGCGCCCGTTGATCTTGAGGGTGAACGCCGCCATGCCGCTCTCCTGAATTGCAGGAGAGGAACTTAGAAGCGTTTGAAAATCACTCGCAATTCACAGAGGCGTGCAGTGCGTCAGAATATTTCTGCACCACGCGTGGAACTTATCTGCGGTCTGCGCGTTTGGCGTTGCGGTGCTGGGGGAGCGCCATCTGCGCTTGCCTATCCGACCCGAAACGGCAGTGGCTCCCCTGCAAAGAACGCCGTGAGATTGGCCACCACGCATTCCTGCATCGCCACGTGAGACTCGCGGGTGTTGCCGCCGATATGCGGCGTGACCACCACGTTCTGCAACGACGTCAGCCCATCCGGGGCGTACGGCTCGGTTTCGAATACGTCGAGCCCGGCGCCAGCGATGATGCCGTCCTTCAGCGCTACCAGCAGCGCCCCTTCGTCGATCACGGAGCCACGCGAGATGTTGACGACATGGCCATCGGGCCCGATCTTCTTCAGGAGATCGGCATCGACGACGTGCGTGGTCTCCGCGCCGGCGCGGACCGCGATCATCAGCACGGTGCACCATTCGGCCAAGGCATCAAGGCTTGAAAAATACTGATACGGCAGATCGTCGTGGCACGTGCGGCTGAAATAGCCGACCTCGGTCTCGAAAGCGGCGACGCGCGCGGCGATCTTGCGGCCGATTTCGCCCATCCCGTAGACGCCGACCTTGCAGCCGGACAGACCAGGCGGCGGCTTCAACAGCGGCGACGGCCGGGCCTCCACCCAGCCACCGGTGCGCACATAGGAATCCGCCGCCGTCAACCGCCGCACGCTCGCCAGCATCAGCATGAGCGCGACATCGGCGACCGCTGCAGCGTTCGCGCCGGGACTGTGGCCGACCACGATATTGCGCGCCGCGGCCGCCTTCAGGTCGACGCCATCATAACCCGTGCCGTAACAGACGATGGCCCCGAGCGCCGGCAGCCGGTCCATGTCGTCGTCCCCCAGAGGCGTGCCGCCGGCTGTGATCAAAGCCCGGATCTGCGCAACCTCCTCCGCCGGAAACACCTCGTGCGCCGGCGTGCCGCCGCTGTCGAGCAGCTCGAAGCGATCGGCGAAGCGCTGGGTCAGCGACTTCGGCAGGCGGGAATAGATCAGGACCTTCTCGGGCATCGGGATTACCTATTCGGGCGGTCGCACGTCGCCACTCAGTGTCGCGTCAGCAGGCTCAGCAGAATGATGATGATGATGAATTGAAGCGCGCAGAGCATCCTCCAGAACAACAGCGGGTTGCGGTCGTGAAGCGAGCGACGCTTGGCGATCGCCGGACCCGCCCATGACGCACCGTTCTCCAACTCGTGGGCGAATTCGATGGCATCACCGTAACGCTGTGCAGGATCGACGTTCAACGCCTTTCCGATCACGGCGTCGAGCCAGGCCGGCAGTTCCGGTCGGTAGCGTGAAATCGGCACCGGTTTGCCGAAGCGCGGGCGCGAGAACGGCTCGATCTCGCCGAACGGATAAGAGCGCGTGAACATGCGGTAGACGGTGACGCCGAGGGCGAACAGGTCGGACGCTTCGTCACCCGGCTTACCGGCGAACAGCTCCGGCGCCATGTAGCTCGGGGTCCCCGGAATATCCTCGGCCGGAAAGTCCTCGAACCGCGGCACGCGCGCGACCCCGAGATCGATCAGGCGCAAGCCGCCGTTCTCGAGCAGGATCACGTTGTCCGGCTTGATGTCGCGATGGATGATGCCGGCCCGGTGCAACGCCACCACCGCGCGCACGAGCTTGGTCGCGATCGCGGTGCCCTCCGCAAGCGACAATCGGGGCGGCCGGTTCAGACGCTGCTCGAGCGTCTCCCCCGCGTAGAATGGCATTGCCGAATAGAGCCGGGTCTGGCGCTCGACGGGAAGCTCGATGATCTCGCCGATCCAGATGCTGCGCACACGCGCAGCGACCCAGGCTTCGCGAATGAACGCCAGGCGGAACGAACCTTCGCTCGCGACGCGCGGATGCGGAAATTTCAGGACGACCTCCCTGTCACCCTGCCCCGCGTCGATCGCCTTGAACAGCCGGGAGTAGCGGCCATCGGACAGGAGTTCGCCAAGCCGGAATCCGTCGATCACGTCACCGGGCGAAGGCAGCTCGCCGATCGGCAGGGACGAGATCGAACCGGTGAGCTCGTCGCGGTCAGCGGGCGGAAGATCGACGACGTCGAGCACCAGCGCCGTCGAATTGTCATTGCTGCCGGCCGCGAGCGCGGCGGCGACGATCCCGCGCGCGGAATCGTCCGGGGGCGTGCGCTCGGCGAGGATCTCCTGAAGGCGCGAATCCGGCAGGATGCCGTGGATGCCGTCGCTGCAGATCAGAAACCGGTCGTGCTGACGCATGCCGAGCGTCGTGTAGTCGAAGCGGGCGAACTGCTCGAAACCGATGCCCCGGTTGAGGACGTGGGCAAGGTCAGCGCGGCCCGCGACATGGTCGGTCGTCAGACGCTCGAGGCGCCCTTCGCTCAGGCGGTAGACGCGAGTGTCCCCGACGTGGACGACGTGGCAGGTTCGCCGCGACAGCACCACCGCGGAGAAGGCGCAGCTCATTCCATGCAACTCGGGGTCGACGCGGCCCTGCGCATGGATCCAGCTGTTGATGGCTTCCAGCGCACGCGCGGCTCGGCTTCGCACGCCCGCCGTCTCGGGCAGAGAATGATAGGCATCGATGAAGCCGCGGACGGCGAGCTCCGCCGCCTCGCGCCCACCCTTGTGGCCGCCGACGCCGTCGGCGACGGCGGCGACGATATCGCGATCCGTCGCCCCCTGCAGGCCAAGGCGGGCGCCGACGTAATCCTCATTGTTCGGTCGCTTGCCGGTCTCGCTAGCGAAGCCGACGCGAACCTGAAGATTGCGATGCGCGCCGGCCACGCCTGAACACCTTGCCTATGGAGCGACGGCGCGTCGGGTCAGACGCGCGCGCCGGAAACGGCGCCCCACGTGGTGCGCCAACGGACCTTGACCATGGCAAGTCCGACGAAACCGAGCAATGCCAGCAAACCAAAGAACAGGAAGCCGGCCCCGAATCCGCCGGTCATTCCCTTGGCCGTGCCGAGCGCCTGGGCGAGGAAGAATCCGCCGATGCCGCCTGCGCAGCCGACGAGACCGGTCATCAGGCCGATCTCGTGGCGGAAGCGCAGCGGAATGAGCTGGAACACCGCGCCGTTGCCCATCCCGAGCGCGAGCACGCCGATCGAGAACAACAGCACCGAAATCCACGCAATGCGTGGCATGTTCATGAGCTCCCAGCCCGCCTGGGTCGGCGCAGCCGGCCCTTCCGGCATGAAGGCGATCACGACATAGGCGGCGACCACAATGCCAAACAGGATCGAGAGCGACCGGATGCCACCGATCCGGTCCGCAATGAGACCGCCCACCGGACGGAAGCCGGAGCCGAAAGCGACGATCAGCGCCACCAGCAATCCGGCCGCCACTCCGGAGACATGATACTGCACCGAGAAGTACAGCGGCAGGGCGTTGGCGAGGCCGACGAAGCCGCCGAAGGTGATGAAGTAGAAGAACATGAACCAGCGGCTGTCGGGATCGCGCAGCAGGCCGCCATAGGCCTTGAGCGAGACCGGCTTGCGTTCACCGGGCGCATCCTTCGCGGCGACGATGTAGTAGATCAGGACCACGACCATTGGGATGAGCAGCACCCCGAAAACGGCCTGCCAGCCCCAATGTTCGGCGATGGTCGGCGCGAGCAGCGTGTCGAGCACGACGCCCATGTTTCCGGCCCCTGCGATCCCCATCACGATGCCCTGATACTGCGGCGGATACCAGCGGCTGGCCTGAGGCAGCGCGACGGCGAACGAGGCGCCGCCGATGCCGAGCACGACGCCGAACAGCTCGACGGCCAGCTTGCTGGGGAGTCCGAAATAGGCAACGCAGGCGGTCGCCGTCATGACCACCAGCTGCGCGATCACGCCCGTGCGCTTGGCGCCGATGGTGTCGGCCAGAATGCCCATGGGAACACGCAGCAGCGCGCCTGCCAGCACGGGGATCGCGACCAGCGTGAACTTTTCGTTGACCGCAAGATTCATGTCGCGGGCGACATAGACGATCAGCGGTCCGAGTGCGACCCAGGCCATGAAGCTGATGTCGAAATAGAGGAAAGCAGCCAGCAGTGTCGGCCAATGACCGGCCTTCTTGAAGTCGTCGAGCTTCATGGTCTCAAACCTCGTGACGCAGGCGCGCGCGAGCAGGCTCGGCAGGAGCTGCGTAAAGGGGACAAATTGTCGGGTGAGTTGAGCGGCGGTCTCGTCGTTGAGATACGCCCGGTCCTGCCCGCCTTTCAGCAAGTTTCGCACCAACTTTGGTGATTCACGTTTTTCTCAACCCGTACCGGCGCTTGGGACTTCGAAGCCGCAGTTCTACGGATCGCTGATGCTCAACATGAACGCAGGGCCCGCCTGCACCGCGCGCACAGTGATGGCTTTTTGAGCGCCCGCCGAAGCCGACGCGATCGGTACTCGAACGGCAGGGCCTCCATCGAGGATGCACATAATCTGATCTGCCGCGGCTACTATTTGAGCGCAGGTGTCGCCAGCGGCGCGCGCAAGCGGCGGCTCAACCCTTGAATTACCGCGATTTCCGGCGACGACCCGAATGGCACGAGATTTGAATTAGTTGGCTCGCGACCGTCATTGGCGACGATCAGCTTTGCCCGCAGTTGGGCCTCCCCCAAAATTCAAACATGACCACAGCGACCGATGGGCCGATGCCCGTTCGCGTCGCCGCTGGATATCGCTGGCATTCGAAAGGCAGACCATGCTCGACAAGACGATCAAGCAGAAACTGGTGGTGATCGGCAACGGCATGGCCGGCATTCGCACGGTGGAGGCACTGCTGGAACGGGCGCCTGATCTCTACGACATCAGCGTCTTCGGCGCCGAGCCCTACGGCAACTACAACCGCATCCTGCTGTCGCCGGTGCTCGCGGGCGAGAAGACCGTCGACGACATCATGCTGAACACGGAGCAGTGGTACGAGGACAACCAGATCACCCTGCGCAAGGGCGAGACGGTCACGATGATCGACCGCCGGAGCTGCGAGGTGGTCACCGAAACTGGCGAACGCTATCCTTATGATCGGTTGCTGATCGCGACCGGCTCGAGCCCGATCGTTCTTCCGGTCCCCGGCGCCGCCCTGCCCGGCGTCATCGGCTTCCGCGACATCAAGGACGTCGAGCACATGGTCGAAGCCTCGACGCGACATCGCCACGCGGTCGTGATCGGCGGCGGCCTGCTCGGCCTCGAAGCCGCCAATGGTCTGATGAAGCGCGGCATGAAGGTCACGGTCGTGCATCTTCTCGACACGTTGATGGAGCGCCAGCTCGACCCGGTCGCCGGCGGCATGCTGCGCAAATCGCTGGAGGAGCGCGGGCTGGAGTTCAAGATGCCGGCGCAGACGCAGGCCATCCTCGGCGAAACGCACGTCACCGGCGTCCGCTTCACCGACGGCACCGAGGTCGCGGCCGATCTCGTGGTGATGGCCGTGGGCATCCGTCCCAATATCGAACTGGCAAAGAAGGCCGGGCTGTACTGCGAGCGAGGCATCGTGGTCTCCGATACGATGCAGACCTATGACGGTCGCATCTACGCCGTCGGCGAATGCGTGCAGCACCGCCGTCAGACCTATGGTCTGGTGGCGCCGCTGTTCGACCAGGCGAAGGTCTGCGCCAATCATCTGGCGATGAAGGGATTCGCCACCTATGACGGGTCAGTGGTCTCGACCAAGCTGAAAGTCACGGGCATCGACCTGTTCTCTGCCGGCGACTTCGCGCCGGGACCCGACAAGGAGGAGATCGTCCTGCAGGATGCCAATCGCGGCGTCTACAAGCGGATCATCCTGCGCGACAAGAAGATCGTGGGCACCGTGCTGTACGGCGACACCATCGACGGGCCATGGTATTTCCAGCACATGCGCGACGGCACCGATGTCTCCCACATGCGCGAACGTCTGGTGTTCGGCTCGGCGCATCTCGGCGACGGTGGCCACGGCGGACAGAACTCGGTTGCCGCCATGAGCGACGAGGCCGAAATCTGCGGCTGCAACGGAGTCTGCAAGGGCGCGATCGTCAAGGCGATCAGCGAAAAGAAGCTGTTCACGCTCGACGACGTGCGCGCCCATACCAAGGCGTCGTCCTCATGCGGCTCGTGCACCGGCCTGGTCGAGCAGGTGCTGGCGTTCACGCTCGGCGGCGACTACTCGGCGGCGCCCAAGGTGAAGCCGGTCTGCGCCTGCACCGACCACAGCCATGACGACGTCCGGCGCGTCATCATCGAACAGCAACTGAAGTCGATCCCCGCTGTCATGCGATTCATGGACTGGAAGACGCCGAACGGCTGCCATTCCTGCCGACCCGCCTTGAACTACTATCTGCTCGCGACCTGGCCCGGCGAGTATCGCGACGACCAGCAATCCCGCTTCATCAACGAGCGCGTTCACGCCAACATCCAGAAGGACGGCACCTACTCCGTGGTGCCGCGGATGTGGGGCGGCGTGACCACGCCCGGCGAATTGCGCGCGATCGCCGACGTCGCCGACAAGTTCAACATCCCGACCGTCAAGGTGACCGGCGGACAGCGTATCGATCTGCTCGGCGTCAAGAAGGAAGATTTGCCGGCGGTATGGGCCGATCTCAACGATGCGGGTATGGTCTCCGGCCACGCCTACGCCAAGGGTCTGCGCACCGTGAAGACCTGCGTCGGGTCGGAATGGTGCCGCTTCGGCACCCAGGACTCCACCGGCCTCGGCATCAAGATCGAGAAGTTCATGTGGGGATCATGGACGCCCGCGAAGGTGAAGCTCGCCGTCTCCGGTTGCCCGCGCAACTGCGCGGAATCGACCTGCAAAGATGTCGGAGTGATCTGCGTCGATTCAGGCTACGAGATCCATTTTGCGGGCGCCGCCGGCCTGCACATCAAGGGCACGGAATTCCTGACCAAGACGGCGACCGAGGACGAGGCGCTCGAGATCATCGTCGCGCTGACCCAGCTCTATCGTGAACAGGGCTGGTACCTGGAACGGATGTACAAATGGTGCGACCGCGTCGGCTTCGACAACATCCACAAGCAGGTGGTCGAGGACGTCAAGAACCGCAAGGCGCTGTTTGAACGCTTCGCCTATTCGCAGCAATTCTCGCAGAGCGATCCATGGGCGGCGCGCGCCCGTCGCGGCGTCGATCGCAACGAGTTTACGCCGATGGCCGAATTGGAGCTCGCATGACCACCTGGTTTCAAGTCGGCCCGCTCGACGACATTCCCCCGCTCGGCTCGCGCGTCGTGCGCACGCCGCGCGGCAACATCGCGGTCTTCCGCACCGATGGTGACGAAGTCTTTGCGCTGGACGATCGCTGTCCGCACAAGCAAGGCCCCTTGTCGCAGGGCATCGTCCACAACCGCCGTGTGACCTGCCCGCTGCACAATTTCGTCATCGAGCTCGCGACCGGACAGGCCGTGGCACCCGACCAGGGCTGCACGCCATCCTATCCCGCGAAAGTCGAGGATGGCGTGGTATGGCTGTCCCTGCAGCAGACGGCCGCGGCCTGAACGGTATCGCATGAGCGTCAGGACGACATGCCCCTATTGCGGCGTCGGTTGCGGCGTCGTCGCCGATCGGGACGGCTCAGGGACCATCAGCGTCCGAGGCGATCCGCAGCATCCCGCCAATCTCGGCCGGCTGTGTGGCAAGGGATCGGCGCTGGCGGAAACGATCGATCTCGGGGGACGTCTGCTCGAGCCGGTCGTGAACGGACGGGCAGCCGGCTGGGATGAGGCGCTCGACCTCGTCGCGAGCCGTTTCACCGAAATCATCCGCGACCATGGACCGGATGCCGTCGCATTCTATGTTTCGGGGCAGTTGCTGACCGAGGACTATTACGTCGTCAACAAGCTCGCCAAGGGCTTCGTCGGGACGGCGAACATCGACACCAATTCGCGCCTGTGCATGGCGTCGAGCGTCGCGGGCCACAAGCGCGCGTTCGGCAGCGACACCGTTCCGGGCTGCTACGAGGACCTTGAGCAGGCCGGCCTGCTGGTCCTGGTCGGCTCCAACGCCGCGTGGTGCCATCCGGTGCTGCACCAGCGCATGCTGGCGGCCAAGGAGCACAATCCCGGCTGCCATATCGTCGTTGTCGATCCGCGGAGGACCGCGACCTGCGAAGGCGCCGACCTGCATTTGCCGCTGCGTTCCGGAAGTGACGCGGTGTTGTTCAACGGCCTGCTCGCCTATCTCGCACGCGGCGGCTATGCGGACGACGGCTTTGTCAGTGAGGTCACCAGCGGCGTTGAATCGGCGCTGCAGGTCGCCGGCCGGCAGACAGTCGCCGAGACCGCGGCGGCCTGCGGGCTGAGCGAGGGCGCGGTCGAGCTGTTCTTTTCATGGTTCGCGAAGACGGAACGCGTTGTCACGCTCTATTCCCAGGGCGTCAATCAGTCGAGCAGCGGGGTCGACAAGGTCAATGCGATCATCAACTGCCATCTCCTGACTGGCCGTATCGGCCGTCCCGGCATGGGACCGTTCTCGCTGACCGGCCAGCCCAACGCGATGGGGGGCCGCGAGGTGGGCGGCCTCGCCAACCAGCTCGCCGCGCATCTCGATATCGAGAATGCCGAGCACCGCGAGCTGGTGAAGCGATTCTGGCGGTCACCGGTGGTCGCGCCAAAAGCGGGGCTGAAGGCGGTCGAAATGTTCGATGCGATTGCCGATGGCCGCATCAAGGCAGTCTGGATCATGTCGACCAACCCCGTGGTCAGCCTTCCCGACGCCGATCGGGTTCGTGCCGCGCTGGATCACTGCGCGTTCGTGGTCGCGTCCGATTGCATGCGCGACACCGACACCAACCGGCATGCCGATGTCCTGCTGCCCGCGCTCGCCTGGGGCGAGAAGGACGGCACGGTGACCAATTCGGAGCGCCGGATCTCGCGGCAGCGGGCGTTCCTGCCCGCACCAGGCTCGGCGCGTGCCGATTGGCGCATCATCTGCGACGTCGCGCAGCGGATGGGGTTTGCCGGTTTCGACTATGGCAGCGCCGCCGAGATCTTTCGCGAGCACGCGGCACTGTCCGGCTTCGAGAACAATGGCACGCGCGATTTCGACATCTCGGCCCTGAGCACGCTCGACGGCCGCGCCTATGAGGCGCTGGCGCCGATCCAGTGGCCCGTGACGCGGGACTTTCCGACCGGCACGGCGCGGATGTTCGAGAACCGGCAATTCTTCACCGGGGATCGCAGAGCCCGTTTCGTGGCAGTCACGCCGCGACCGGCGCGGAACGCCACCAGCCGGGACTATCCGCTGGTCCTGAACACCGGGCGCATTCGCGACCAGTGGCACACCATGACGCGGACGGGAAAATCCGCGCGGCTGCTCGCGCACATCTTCGAGCCTTGCGCCGAATTCCACCCGGAGGATGCGCGCCTGGCCGGTCTGGAGAACGAGGCGCTGGTGCGGCTTACGAGCCCCTGGGGCAAGATGGTGGCGCGCGTCGCGATCTCGACCGAGCAGCGGCGGGGCTGCGTGTTCGTTCCGATGCATTGGAACGAGGAGTTCGCCGGCGCTGGCCGTGTCAACGCGCTGGTCAATCCCGCGACTGATCCGCTGTCGGGTCAGCCCGAGTCCAAGCATACGCCGGTGAAGGCGGAGCCCTATGCGCCGAACTGGCACGTCTTCATCCTGAGCCGGCAGGAGATCCGCCGTCCGCCATGCGAGTACTGGGTGCAGGGCAAGGTCGGAGCGTGTTTCCGGCTCGAGCTTGCCTTCGACCAGCGGCCTGCGAGTTGGCGCGAGTGGGCCGCCGAACAGCTTGGGATCGCCGGAACGGAGATCGATTGGATTGCGTATCGCGACCCGGCCGCCGGCCGGTTCCGCTACGCAGGCGTATCGGATGGCCGGCTGCAGGGCTGCGTCTTCGTCGCGCCCGACCAGCGGCTGGGATCGCGGTCGTGGCTGATCGGCCTGTTTGCCGAGCAGCGGCTGTCACCGAACGCCCGCAACGCCCTGCTCGCGGGCCAGCCATTGGCGGCCGCCGACGACATCGGTGCGGTCATCTGCTCCTGTTTCGGCATTGGTCGTAACCAGATCTCGTCGGCGATCCAGAACGGCGCAGGGAGCGTCGAGGCCGTCGGCCAACGTCTGAAGGCCGGGACCAATTGCGGCGCCTGCAAGCCCGAGATCGGCAAGCTGCTGGCGGCTGCGAGGCCCAGCATGCGATCCGAGGCCCGGACATCCGAAGGCGCCCGGGGCTGAGCCTCGTTGTGTTTTGCGCCGGCCCGGCTGCAATTTTGCAGCGGGCGTGCCGCTCACTTGGGGTGCGGAAATGCGAAGGGCGGGATCGATTGCCGATCCCGCCCCACTGCTGACGATGTCCGAAGGTGTTACGCGAGCAAGGTGCCCGGCTCGACCTTGACGCCCGGGCCCATCGTCGAAGACACGGCGACGCGCTGGACGTAGGTGCCCTTGGCGCCGGCCGGCTTGGCCTTCACCACCGCATCCGCCAGCGCCTTGATGTTCTCGACCAGCTTGTCCTCGGCGAACGAGGCCTTGCCGACGCCGGCCTGGATGATGCCGGCCTTCTCGACGCGGAACTCGACCGAGCCGCCCTTGGCGCCCTTGACGGCGCCAGTGACGTCCATGGTTACGGTGCCGATCTTCGGATTCGGCATCATGCCGCGCGGACCGAGCACCTTACCGAGACGGCCGACCAGCGGCATCATGTCGGGGGTGGCGATACAGCGGTCGAAGTCGATATTGCCGTTCTGCACCTTCTCGACCAGGTCCTCCGCGCCGACCACGTCGGCGCCGGCGGCCTTGGCTTCCTCGGCCTTCGCGCCGCGGGCGAACACGCCGACGCGGAGCGTACGGCCGGTGCCGTTCGGCAGCGTGACGACGCCACGGACCATCTGGTCGGCGTGGCGCGGATCGACGCCGAGGTTGATCGAGACCTCGATGGTCTCGTCGAACTTCGACACGGCCCGCTCCTTGATCATCTTGATCGCGTCAGCAAGCGGGTAGAGCTTGGTGCGATCGATGCCCTCGCGGGCCTTCTTCAAACGCTTTCCGAGTGCCATGGCGCCTTACCCCGCAACTTCCAGACCCATCGAGCGGGCGGAGCCCTCGACCATCTTCATGGCCGACTCGATCGAGTCGCAATTCAGGTCCTTCATCTTCTTCTCGGCGATCTCGCGCACCTGCGCCTTGGTCACCTTGCCGGCCTTGTCGCGACCCGGGGCCTTGGAGCCCGACTGGATCTTGGCGGCCTGCTTGAGGAAGTAGGACATCGGCGGGGTCTTCATCTCGAAGGTGAAGGACCGGTCCGCATAGATGGTGATGACCACCGGGATCGGGGTGTTCTTCTCTTCCTTCTGGGTCTGGGCGTTGAACGCCTTGCAGAACTCCATGATGTTGAGACCGCGCTGACCGAGCGCCGGACCGATCGGCGGCGACGGATTGGCCGCGCCGGCCGGAACCTGAAGCTTCAGGTAACCGGTTACTTTCTTTGCCATTATGACTCTCCAATGCGTTCGCGATTCTGCCTGATGCGAACGCAACGCCTTGGGGCGACAAAACCCGTCAGGCGAGGTTTGGGACCGTGGTCCGGCGCGCTTGGCCCGGCTGGCAAAGCCGGTCACGCCTCCCACGAACGAAATCGCCCCCCGTTCGGGGAGCGAAGCGCGCCCGATACACGAGATCGGACGAAAAGGAAAGCCCGGGACGCCGAGAGAGCCGGCAGCCCGGCCCTTAACCGACGATCTTCTCGACCTGGTTGAATTCCAGTTCGACCGGCGTCGCACGGCCGAAGATCGACACCGCGACCTTGACGCGCGAGCGGGCCTCGTCGATTTCCTCGACCACGCCGGAGAACGAGGCGAACGGGCCGTCGGCGACGCGGACGTTCTCGCCGATCTCGAACGACACCGAGGATTTCGGCCGCTCCACGCCTTCCTGCATCTGGTTCAGGATGCGCATCGCCTCGCCTTCGGAGATCGGCATCGGCTTGTTCTCGGCGCCGAGGAAGCCGGTCACCTTGGGCGTGTTCTTGATCAGGTGGAACGCCTCGTCGGTCAGCTTCATCTTCACCAGCACGTAGCCAGGGAAGAACTTGCGCTCGGCGTCGATCTTGCGGCCGCGGCGCACCTCGGTGACCTTCTCGATCGGCACCAGCACCTGCTCGAACAGGTCCTCGAGATTGCGCTGCTTGGCCTGCTCGCGGATCGACTCCGCGACCTTCTTCTCGAAGTTCGAATAGGCGTGGACGATGTACCAGCGCTTGTCGGAGCTTTGCGTTGCGGTTGCCATCAGTGGATGCCCAGCACGAGGGTGATGAGATAACGGATGATCTGATCGGCGGCGAAGAAGAACACCGAGGCCAGCGCCACCATCACGAACACCATGATCGTGGTGATGGTGACCTCGCGACGGCTCGGCCACGAGACCTTGGCGGTCTCCGAGCGCACTTCCTGCAGGAATTTGAACGGGCTGGTAGCCATCGTCAGGGGTCCGCGTCCGTCATCGGACGATTGAAGAGTTGACTGGGAAAACCGAACAGCCGTCCGTGGCCCACCCTCTTGTCGGAGAGATGAGCCGAATCCACGGGCTCGCTTGTTCGGGGAGTGAAAAGCCGCGCCGGATATCCGCTTTTGTCGCGGGCCGGCTGCAGGTTGCCAAGATATCTACTGTCCGGCCGGCCAAAGGTCAAGATATGGGCATGCCGGGCGTCGGCGGTCATTCCCGTGGCAGGCCCCCGCCAGGCTCGCAACAACGCGGTTTTTCGTGTCGCGGCAGGCCATTTCCGCACCACGGCAGGTTGAGCAGTTGCCGCGACGAAATGCCCGCGGTGGAGCGGTTCCTGCTCTTGCCGGGCCTGCGGCGCCCGCTCATTCTCGTCCGCACGAGAACAATCCGGAGGAAACCCATGACCTTTGCCCCGCGCAAGGGACGGACGCGCCTTGCCGCCGTCAGCCTTGCTGCTCTCGGTCTTGCCGCTCTCGCCCTCACCGCCGTCCCTGCCTGTGCCCAGGCCCAAGCCCCGCTCAAGATCGGCGTGCTCGGCGACTTCTCGTCGGTCTATTCGGACATTGGCGGCCAGGGCAATCTCGAGGCGACCAAGCTCGCGGTCGAGGCGTTCGGCGGCAGCATGTTCGGCAAGCCGATCGAGGTCATCAGCGCCGACCCGCAGAACAAGGCCGACATCGCCGCCGCGATCGTGCGCAAATGGTACGAGAACGAGGCCGTCGACATGGTGATCGACATGCCGACCTCGGCCACCGCGCTGGCCGGCATGGAGATGTCGAAGCAGTTCGAGAAGCTGATGATCGTGACGGATGCCGCGAGCTCCGACATCACCGGCAAGTCCTGCTCGCCCTACACCGTGCACTGGACCTACGACACTTATGGAAACGCGCACACGGTCGGCAGCGCGATCGTCAAGAACGGCGGCAATACCTGGTTCTTCATCACCGCCGATTATCTGTTCGGCCATTCGATCGAACGCGACACCGGCGACGTCGTGCGCGCCGCCGGCGGCACGGTGGTCGGCAGCGCCCGGCATCCTCTCAACAACCAGGACTTCTCGTCCTTCCTGCTGCAGGCGCAGGCCAGTAAGGCCAAGATCATCGGCATGGCCAACGGCGGTGGCGACACCATCAACACCATCAAGCAGGCCGCCGAGTTCGGCATCGTCGCCGGCGGCCAGAACCTCGCCGGCATCGTGATGTTCATCTCCGACATCCACAGCCTCGGCCTGAAGCTGGCGCAGGGCCTGATCATCACCGAGGCCTATTACTGGGACCTCAACGACCGCACCCGCGCGTTCGGCAAGACGTTCTTCGAGCGCATGAAGCGGATGCCGACCATGAACCAGGCCGCGACCTACAGCGCCACCCTGCACTATCTCAATGCCGTCAAGGCCGCCGGCACCCGCGACACCAAGCCGGTGCTCGCGAAGATGCGCGAGACCCCGGTGCGTGACGCCTTCACCGACAACGGCATCCTGCGCGAGGATGGCCGCATGGTGCACTCGATGTTCCTGTTCGAGGTGAAGAAGCCCGAAGAGTCGAAGGGCCCGTGGGACTATTACAAGGTGCTGGCGGAGGTGCCCGGCGACCAGGTGTTCCGGCCGATGAAGGACGGCAACTGTCCTTATGTGAAACAATAAGGGGTTTCTGAAATGCATTCGGGGCTCGCGCGTTGCGGGCCCCGGCCTCACCTGTCTCGTCGATTTTTGGCTTAAGTGCTTGATCTCGCTGGCAGGAGTGGAGAGGCTCGAACTCCCAACCCCCGGTTTTGGAGACCGGTGCTCTACCAATTGAGCTACACTCCTAGCGAGCCGGGACAGTGTCGCCGGTTCGCGCGCTTTGAAGCATAGACCTCACCCCGAATGCAAGGGTGCAATGGGGCAAATCGACTGGTCAGACCACAACTTCCGCGCCAGACTTGATGCAAACCGACAACAGGACTTCAGGGAGAGCCCATGACCCCGCCGACTGCCGCATCCAGCGCGCACCTTTCCGCGCTCCGCTCGCTGACGCCGCCGCTGCCGGATGACCGCCCCGAGGCGCTGGGCCTGTCCCAGGCTCGGCTGCAGCGAGCTTCGGATGCGTTCAAGCGCGAGGCCGACAAGGGAACCATCCCCGGAGCCACCCTGCTGGTCGGCCGCCGCGGCCGGATCGGCTGGTTCGACGCCATCGGCCGGCAAGCGCCCGACGCCGACACGCCGATGCGGCCGGATTCGATCTTCCGCATCTTCTCGATGACCAAGCCGATCGTCTCGCTCGGGATCATGATGCTGGTCGAGGACGGCGAGCTGTTGCTGTCCGACCCGGTCGCCAAGTTCATCCCGGAATTCGGCGAGCAGAAAGTGGGCGTCGAGACCGGCGGCAAGCTGGAGCTTGTCCCGGTCGCCCAGCCGATGACGGTCCAGGACCTGCTGCGCCACACCTCGGGCTTGGCGTATGAGCACACCGGCACCGGGCCGGTGCACCAACTCTACCAGCAATCGCGAGTGCGCAGCCGCAAGATCACCAACGCCGAGCACGCGACGATCGTCGCCGGCCTGCCACTGATCTGCCAGCCGGGCGCCGAGTTCAACTACAGCCGCTCGACCGACATCCTCGGGCGCATCATCGAGGTTGTCTCGGGCCGGACGCTCGGCCCCTTCCTTTCCGAGCGCATCCTCGAGCCGCTCGGCATGAAGGAGACCGGCTTCTCCACCGCCGAGGCGAATGCTGGCCGGCTGGCCGAGCCGTTCGCCAAGGACCCGTGGACCGGCGAGGCGGTCAACCTGTTCAAGATGACCGAGCAGCCGCTGATGGAATCCGGCGGCGGCGGGTTGGTGGCGACCACGATGGACTACGCCCGGTTCTGCGCGATGCTGCTCGGCAAGGGCAGCCTCGACGGCACCCGGCTGGTCGGCCGCAAGACGCTGGAGCTGATGGCGTCGGACCACCTCGGTCCCCATGTGAAGACGCAGGGCACGCTGCTGTCGCCCGGTCACGGCTTCGGCCTCGGCTTCGCCGTGCGTCGCGAGGCTGGCATCGCCCCCTTCCCCGGCTCGCCCGGCACCTTCTTCTGGAGCGGCATCGCCGGCACGTTCTTCTGGATCGATCCGAAGGAGGAGCTGTTCTGCGTGTTCATGGCGCAGGCCCCCGGACAACGCGACTATCTGCGCACGCTGGTGCGCGACGTGGTGTACGCGGCGGTGGAATGAGGGCGGCGCGCAGCAAATGCTGTCGTCCCGGCGGACGACAGTTGAGAGTGTGGCGGCATCATCGCGCACCACACCCGTATGTCCCCCTCAACTGATCGTCGCGCCGCCGTCGATCACCATGGTCTGGCCGGTCATGAAGTTGCCCGCGGCGGAGCCCAGGAAGACCGCAGCACCCGCGATCTCGTCGGGGATGCCGATGCGGAGCAGCGGCGAGCGCGCGGTCGAGGCCTTGAGGTTCTCCGGATTGTCCCACAGCGCTTTGGCGAAATCGGTCTTGATCAGGCCGGGCGCGATGCAGTTCACGCGCACATTGTGCGGGCCGTATTCGCAGGCGAGGTTGCGCGCGAGCTGCATGTCGGCAGCCTTGGAGATCGCGTAGGCACCGAGGATGGTCGAGCCCTTCAGGCCGCCGATCGACGACACGATGATGATCGAGCCGTCCTTGCGCGCGATCATCTGCGGCACGACCATGCTGATCAGCCAGTTGTTGGCGACGATGTTGTTGTCGAGGATCTTGCGGAACTGATCGTCGGAGATGCCGGCGAGCGGCCCGTAGTAAGGATTCGACGCCGCGTTGCAGACCAGCACGTCGATCTTGCCGTAGATGCGGTTGGCCTCGTCGACGAGGTTCTGCAGGTTCTCCTTGCTGGAGATGTTGGCGGCGACTGCCGCCGCCGTGCCTGCACCGAAGCGGTCATTGATCTCGCGCGCCACCTGGTCGCAGACATCGGCCTTGCGCGAGGAGATCACCACCTTGGCGCCGTGCTCGGCCATGCGCTCGGCAATGGCGAGCCCGATGCCACGCGTGGATCCGGTGATGACGGCGACCTTGCCGGTCATGTCGAACAGGGTCATGGGGAGTTCCTCCTACTTATTTGGCTGTTGTCGGTTTCGAAATTGGCACGGCGACGTCCACGAGACTTTTCCGCGGTGCCAGTGACTGCGCCCTCTCCCACAAGGGAAGAGGGTGCACTGCCCGTGTGGCGGGCGAGATTTTTGAACGACGCGCATAGCAACTCACTATCTCGTTTCACGCCAGCTTGCTCGTCGTCACCTCCGGCCCGGCCGGCTGGTGCATCGCGCGGTGCGCGGCGTCCGCGATCCAGGGCTGCTGATTGACCATCGGCAGCCGCCATGTACTCGTCTCGCCGGCCACGATGTGGTCGAGCCGGGTCACCGAGCAATTGTCGATGTCGAAGGCGAGCCCCTTCTCGACCAGGCCGCCGAGCGCCAGGCCAACAGCCGCCTTGATGGTGCCGCCATGGCCGACGGCGATGACGTCGCGGCCGGCTTCCGAAACCGTGATGCGCGCAATCGCCGCCGTCACGCGGGTGTACAGATCCATGTAGCTCTCGCCGCCCGGCGCCGGCTCATCGATGTCGGCGAACCAGTGGCTGCCCGCGGGACGGCTGGCCAGGAACGCGGCGCGGTTCATGCCCTGCCATTGCCCGAGATGCTGCTCGGCAAAAGCGGCCTCCCTGATCATTGCCGCGGGACGCGGGAATCCGGCGGCCCAGATCGCCTCCGCCGTCTGATGCGTGCGCATCAGATTGCTCGCATACCACACCGCGCTGCGCGGCAGGATTTTCGCGACCGCCTCGAACACCTCGCGATCGGAGGTATCGCAGGCGATGTCCGACTGGCCGTAGATGTTGCCGCCGTCGCTGCGCACCGGCGCGTGACGCACCCACCACCAGCGCGTGGTGACGACAGAAGGTTTCGTTCCATCAGCCGACATCGCTCAGACCCTTCCCTCCGCTCGTCTCCCGCTGTACGTGAAGGCCCAGATCGTCTCAAGCCGCTTGGCGATCTCAGCACGTTTGAAACGGCGTTTGAATTCCGTTGCGCGGCACGCAACTGATCACAATTGAAGCAGGAGGAAACATGGGCCGCCTCGAAGGCAAATCCGTCATCATCACCGGCGCCGGCAGCGGCATCGGCCGCGCCGCATCCTTGATGTTCACGAAAGAAGGCGCGCGACTGATCGCGGTCGATCGCAGCGAGGCCGTCAAGGAGACGGTCGAGATGGTCAAGCAGCAGGGCGGCATTGCCGAAGCCGTGCTCGCCGACGCCGGCTCCGAGGCCGATGTCTCGGGCTTCATCGACCGCGCCGTGGCGACCTACGGCAAGCTCGACGTGATCTGGGCCAATGCCGGCATCTCCGGCGGCTTGATCCCGATCGCCGAGCAGACCGTCGAGCACTGGCAGGAGATCCTGCGCATCAACCTGATCGGCCCGTTCCTCGCGGTGAAATACGCGATGCCGCACATGGTGCGGCAGCAGCGCGGCGCCATCGTCTGCACGGCCTCCGTCGCGGGCCTGAAATCCGGCGCCTCGGGCCATCCCTACGCGGCGAGCAAGGCCGGCGTCATCAGCCTGGTGCAGACCACGGCGTACTCCCTCTCCGGCACTGGCGTGCGCATCAACGCGGTGTGTCCCGGCCTGATCGAGACCGGCATGACCAAGCCGATCTTCGACGGCGCCAAGGAGCGCGGCACCGAGGGCAAGATCGGCCAGCTCAATCCGCTGAAGCGCGCCGGCCAGCCGCATGAGATCGCCGCCATGGCCCTGTTCCTCGCCAGCGACGAGGCCTCCTACGTCAACGGCCAGGCTTTCCCGGTCGACGGCGGCCTCACGGCGTCGATGCCGTACGCGGGAAAACCGATCTAGCGCTGTCGCCCCTCGCACTGGTGTCGACATCGCCTCTCCTCTGTCATCCGTCATGGCCGGGCCTGTCCCGGCCATCCACGTCGGTCGGCACGCGAGGAGCGACGGGATGCCCGGGCCTTCGCCGCGCCGAAGCGGCTTCGGCCGCGCAGGCGGGACAAGCCCGGGCATGACGAGCTTGGGACTGCCGGCATCGCGCCCCACAAATCGCTCGCTGTCGAACTCATCGACATGCGTGAGCGATCTCGCGACGCCCCCGCGCCCGAGTGATCCTGAATTTCACCGCCCTTCCATCGAAGGGCGCAGGGAAGGCCAGGCGTCGGCCGACGCCTGCGGCCCGCCTGCGTAAAAAAATGCAGGCGGCAGGTACCACAGGTGCAGCCGGAAAACGCCCGGCCTTCCCTGCGCGATGGTCTTCACGCTTATACGCAGTCTGCCTGGTGCGCCGGGCTTTCTGGCCACCATTGTCCGCGCGGCGCGCAAGCGCCGTCGCGACGTAGCACCAGCATCGGGGTGCCAGCACGCTGCGACTTCACGTCCGCGCCATGCCGTTCGTCCGCGCATCCCTCCGGACACGCTGCGACATGATCGCGGCCACCGCTCCCGCCCCGCGTGTCGTGACGATCGCGCGCAACGCCCCTTCGGTGGGACGGGATGGGCGCATCAGATCATAAATTCCGAAAAAGCGAAAGCAAAATCTTTTAGCCTTCCGGACTGGACGAGACCATCACATTGACCGCGCTCGCGAACTTTCTTCATCGGCGACGATGATTGCAGTCATAACCGCAGCCTGCGCGGGGCCGACAACGCCACGCTCGCACATGCCGATTTGCCCGACGGGCAAGCGTTGGCCGAACGGACCTGGATCACGATGCGCTTCCAAGGAAACGCATCATGATCTCATCTCTTTTTGTTTGAGCATGATCCTTTCGGAAAACCGGTTTCCACTTTTCCGGATCATGCTCTAGCCGCTCACAAGGCGGTCGAGGTCCTCGATGAGCGGCGCGAGCTTTTCGGCCGCCCCAAACTGCCGATACCAGCACCACAGCTCCAGCGAGAACAGCAGACGATAGATCGCGAGCGTCGGCTCGATCTTCGTTCGGCTCATCGGACCATAGCCGCCCAGAAACGCCTCGCGCTGCTCCGGCGAGAGATAGTAGATCGCCTTGGCGACATCCTTGAGCGGGTCGCCGGCCAGCGCGCCCTCGAAATCGACCACACCGGTGAGCTCGACCCGGCCCCCGGTGACGCGCGCAAGCACGTTCCCGGGATGAAGATCATTGTGACACAGCACCGGCGCGCCGCAGGCGGCGAACAGATCACTCGCGTCGGCCACCTGGCGCGCGATGCGCGCGGCGAGATCAGCCGGCCCGCCGCGGCTGCGGAATTCGCCCAGTTTGCGTTCGAACTGGGAGGTGAGATAGCTACGATTGTCGGCATGGCCCGACATGATGCCGTCGGCGCCGATGTAGCCAAACGCATCCATCGCAATGTCGTGAAAGGCACGCGACAATCGACCGACCTGCTCGAAAGCCTCACGCCGCTCCGGCGCGGACAGCGCTTGTTCGAGAGGACCGAGCGGATCGCCGTCGAGCCGGCTCATGACCACGTAGTCCAGGCCGATCAGCTCGCGCGAGGCGTCCGCCGCGCGCAGCCGCGGCGCCGGCACCGGCAGGCGGTCCCGGACCAGATCGAGCAGGCGCGCCTCCTTGCGCATCTTCCAGCTCATGCTGTCAGGATAGATCTTCAGCACCAGTGACGGCTGGCCGCCTTGCAGAGCCAGCGCATACACGGCACTGATCTCCCCACCATACAACAGCGACACCGAAGCGACCCGCGCGTCGATCTCCGCGCGCGCAAGCATCGCATCGGCGGTTGCGGGATCGACCTCGAGATCCGGGCGAATCGAAACCGGCGACATGGCAGCAAAGCTCCGCTCGCGGGACATTCCTGCGAGATGGCCTGCGACGACCGTTTCCTAACTGCGCGCGCCCGTCGTGGTCAAGCTCCCGGCAGTCAGGTCAATGCGCCGCGCGGACCAACCCGTGTCGATGGAGCGTGGCGGCAAGACCATCGCGTCGCCATGAGCCACGCTCGGGTTCAAGCATGCCCCCCTAATGACCGGCGATTTTTTACGCCCACGTCCTCGAACCCCCTTCTCCGAGCCGCCGTCGAACCTCGCAAGCGGACCATTCCGGCCTCGCCGAAACGAAGGATGGTTAACATGTCGAGACTATCGAAACTCGCGCTGCTCACCCTGATGGCCGCCACGGCGGCTGGCCCGCTGGTGACGAACGCAAGCGCCCGTGAATTCCAGTGGCCGGGCTGTGAGCTCGTCTCCTGGACAGCCTGCGGCACCGAGGTCCAGGTGCAGCAAGCCATGCGCCGTCAGAGCCGCGACACCTCGCCGATCTACATGAAGCAGACCGATCCGCGCTACAGCGGCGCGATGACCACGGCCGGTGGCGGCGGTGGAGGTGGAGGTGGAGGTGGTGGTGGAGGCGGCGGCGGGCGGTGATTGGCCTAGCCGGCGCGCGGAATTCGTAGCCCGGATGGGCGGAAACGACATCCGGGTTCATCGCCGCAGCGCGTGTGACCCCGGATGTCGCTTTGCTCATCCGGGGCTACAGGAGACTACACCGCCCCCGCCTTCTGCGCATAGGACCAGGCCTGCTTGGTCATGGGCACCATGCGCTTGACCGACTCGATGGCCTTGTCGTTGGCGGCGGTGCCGTCGCGGATGCGGCCGATGATGCCCTGCAGGATGCCGGCGAGCCGGAACAGATTGTAGGCGAAGTACCAGTTGAGATCGGGCAGCTCGGTGCCGGTGACCCCACGATAGATCTCCGCCGCCTCTTCCATGGTCGGGATGTTCAGCGCTTTCAGGTCGACGCCGTCGAGGCCCGGCATGATCCACTGCATCAGCAAATAGGTGAAGTCCGCCATGGGATCGCCGAGCGTCGACAGCTCCCAGTCGAGTACCGCGATGACGCGCGGCTCGGTCGCGTGGAAGATCATGTTGTCGAGCCGGTAGTCGCCATGCACGATCGAGACGCGCTGCTGCGCCGGCAAGGTGCGCGGCAGCCACTCGATCAGCTTCTCCATTTCCGGCAGATGCTCGGTCTCGGAGGCGCGATATTGCTTGGTCCAGCGGTCGACCTGGCGGGCAAAGTAGTTGCCGGGCTTGCCGAAGTCGGCGAGGCCGATCGCCGCCGGATCATAGCTGTGCAGCCTGGCCAAGGTCTCGATCTTGCTGGTGAAGATCGCGCGCCGCTCGGGCGCTGCGACATGCGGCAGGGTCGGATCCCAGAACACCCGACCCTCCTCCATCGACATGATGTAGAAGGCAGCGCCGATGACGCTGTCGTCGTTGCACAGCGCATAGGCCTTGGCGACCGGAAAGCCCTGCTTGCCGAGCGCGGCGATGACGCGGAATTCGCGATCGACCGCGTGCGCCGACGGCAGCAGCTTGCCGAACGGCTTTCGTCGGAGCACGTAGGAACGCGCCGGCGTGTTCAGACGATAGGTCGGGTTCGACTGGCCGCCCTTGAACTGCAGCACGGTCAGCGGGCCCTGATAGCCTTCGACATGCTCGGCCATCCAGGCCGCGAGCTTGGCCTCGTCGAAACGATGCCGCTCCTCGACCGGCTTGGTGCCGGAGAATTCTTCGTCCTTCTTGACGCCGTCGGCCACGACGAGGCTCCCTTCTCACGTGTTCGTCATTCCGGGGCAGCCCGCAGGGCTGAACCCGGAATCTCTATCTTGGCGGACCCATCTTTGGATTCCGGGTTCGACGCTGCGCGTCGCCCCGGAATGACGCAAGTGGTGCGTCACCGCTCGGCATTAGAATTCGTAGGGTGGGCAAAGCGAAGCGTGCCCACCCTGTTGCTTTGAACTCGAAAGTGGGTGGGCACGCATCCGCCCCCGCGCTCTGCGCGGCGACGGACGCTTTGCCCACCCTAGAAGTCGACGCTCAATGCCGCGGCTCGTTGGCGTATTTCTTCATCTCGAGCCGGGCAATGGCGCGGTTGTGCACCTCGTCCGGGCCGTCGGCAAGACGGAGCGTGCGGATGTTGGCGTAGTCCTTGGCGAGACCCGCATCATCCGACACGCCGGCGCCGCCGAACGCCTGGATGGCGTCGTCGATGATCTTCAGCGCCATGTTGGGGGCAGCGACCTTGATCATCGCGATCTCGCCCTGGGCGGTCTTGTTGCCGACCTTGTCCATCATGTCGGCCGCCTTGAGGCACAACAGCCGGCACATCTCGATGTTGGTGCGGGCCTCGCCGATGCGCTGCTCCCACACCGAATGCTCGATGATCTTCTTGCCGAAGGCCTGGCGCGTCATCAGCCGGCGCACCATCTTCTCCAGCGACTCCTCGGCCTTGCCGATGGTGCGCATGCAGTGATGGATGCGGCCCGGACCGAGACGGCCCTGCGCGATCTCGAAGCCGCGGCCCTCGCCGAGCAGGATGTTCTCCGCAGGAACGCGGACGTTCTCGAGCAGCACCTGGGCATGGCCATGCGGCGCGTCGTCGAAGCCGAACACCGGCAGCATCTTCTCGACCTTGATGCCGGGGGTGTCGAGCGGCACCAGGATCTGCGACTGCTGCTGATGCTTGGCGGCCGACGGATCGGTCTTGCCCATCAGGATCGCGATCTTGCAGCGGGGATCGCCGACGCCCGACGACCACCATTTGCGGCCGTTGATGACGTAATGATCGCCGTCACGCACGATCCGCGTCTCGATGTTGGTGGCATCCGACGAGGCCACGGCCGGCTCCGTCATCAGGAAGGCCGAGCGGATCTCGCCGTCCATCAGCGGGCGCAGCCATTTGCGCTTCTGCTCCTTGGTGCCGTAGCGGATGAAGACTTCCATGTTGCCGGTGTCGGGCGCCGAGCAGTTGAACACCTCGGACGCCCAGGAGATGCGGCCCATCTCCTCGGACAGCAGCGCATATTCGAGATTGGTGAGGCCGGCGCCGCGGAACTCGTCGTCCTCATGCGGCGACGGCGGCATGAACATGTTCCAGAGGCCTTCCGCCTTCGCCTTGGCCTTGAGGTCCTCCAGGATCGGGATCACCTTCCAGCGGTCGCCCTCGGCGTCCTGCTGCTTGTAGATCGGCACCGCCGGGCGGACATGCTTGGTCATGAAGCTGCGCACGCGCTCCAGCCATTCCTGCTGCTTCGCCGACATCGTGAAGTCCATGGGACTCTCCTTGGGTGTTTCCTCTGAAACTTTGGCCGCAGTGTCGGCCCGCCCACGGCGTCCGTGCAAGTGTGATCTTGCGCGACACGACCGCGCGAACCGTCGCTGCAGCGCCGAAATGTCGCCCCACGGAAGAACCGTGATTGACATTGCGGCCGTCTCAAACAATAGTTTCATACAATTGTTTGAAACGCAACTCCCACCCCGCTTCATCGTTCGGGAGGACGAGCATGGCGACCGACCAGACCCGGACTGCGATCCTGATCGCCGCCGAGCGGCTCTATGCCGAACGCGGCTTCTCCGACGTGACCTTGCGCGACATCGTGGCGGAGGCGAACGTCAATCTCGCCGCGGTGAACTATCATTTCGGCTCCAAGGACGAGCTGATCGCCGAACTGTTCGTGACCCGCTCGATCGCGCTCAACCGCGAGCGCCTGCGCGAATTGCGTGAAGCCGAGGATGCGGGCGGCGGTCGCGCCGACATCTCCGACATCCTGCGCGCCCTCGTGGGCCCGATCCTGCGCGGCTGCCTTGGCCCTGAGAACCAACGCTCGGCGGTGGCGCAGTTCATGATCCGCGCCTCGATCGAATCGGTGCCGCCAATTCGCCGCATCAAGACCAAGGAAATCGACCATTTGCGCAAATTCGCCGGCGCAATGCAGCGCGCCCTGCCCGACAGCTCCGAGGTCGATCTGTTCTGGGGCCTGCATTTTGCGCTCGCCATGGCGCATCACACCATCCGCGAGAGCGAGCGCCTCACCAAGCTCTCCGACGGCCGATGCGACCTCGACGATGTCGAGGATGTGATCGCGCGGGTGGTGCGCGGCGCCGTGCTCGGCTTGACCACGCGCGATCAGACGGCAAAGTCGAAGGCCAGGATTGCAGCGCGCTGAGCGCCGATCGCCACAGATGACGTCGCCACCAATGACAATGGAACTCGCCCGATGACGGTCCGTTCGCGATTGATCCTGGCCGCTGCGGCCAGTGCGCTCGCCATGATGATGGCGAGCGAGCCGGCGCTGGCGCGCGGCGCCGCCGCCAGCATCATGAACTCGCCCGGCTATCAGCGCCGCTTGCAGGAATCCCGGCAGCAGCTCGGCACGCCGCCGCCTGCCCCATACGTGGCAGAGCCGCGCTATCACCGCCCCAAATCGAAGCGGCATAGGCATCACCGCACGCGATAGCCGCGCGTCCGCCTGCTCCATTCCCGCTGTCATTCCGGGGCATTCGCGCGCAAGATGGCGAAGCCATCTTGAAACAGCGCGAATGAGCCCGGAATCCATAACCACGAACAGCAGTCGTTCGGAGACAGCGGCCACGTCCAGCTCGCTCTACCATGACCGCTTGTGGCTATGGATTCCGGGCTCGCGCTTACGCGCGCCCCGGAATGACAAACGGAGAGAGCGGGGATCCGGAGGAGCTACACCACGCCCTGCTGCTTCAGCGCCGCGATCTTCGCCGCGTCGTAGCCGAGCCCCGACAGCACGTCCTGCGTATGCTCGCCGAGCAGCGGCGGCGCGCGATACTCGGTGATCGGGGTACCGGAGAAGGTCAGCGCGTTGCGGATCAGGGACAGATGCGGCTCGAACGGGTGTTCGACCTTCACCTCCATGCCGCGCGAGCGGACATGCGGATCGGCGAACACGTGGGCGAAGTCGTTGACCGGCCCGCACGGCACGCCCGCCTTCTCCAGTTCCTCCAGCCAATGCGCGACCGAGTTCTTCAGGAACAGGCCGGCAAAGATCGCCATGATCTCCTTGCCGTTGACGACGCGGTCGTTGTTCCTGACGAATTTCGGGTCGGTCGCCAGTTCTGGCGCCCCTAACACCGCGCAGGTGCGCGCGAACTGCGCGTCGTTGCCGACCACCAGCATCAGTTCGCCGTCGGTGCAGCGGAACACGCCGGCCGGCATGCCGCCATTGCCCCAGGTGCCGCGGCGCGGCGGCGACTTGCCGTTGATCAGGAAGATCTGGGCATAGTGCGACAGCGAGGCAATCACGGTGTCGAACAGGCAGACGTCGATATGCTGGCCGCCGCCGCCATTGACGTCGCGGTGATACAGCGCGGAGAGGATGCCGATCGAGGTGTTCATGCCGGTCATGTAGTCGACGATCGAGGGACCGACCTTCATCGGCCCCGCCCCCGGTTCGCCGTCCATGTGGCCGGTCACGCTCATCAGCCCGCCCATGGCCTGGAAGATCGCATCGTAGCCCGCCCGCGGTGCATACGGCCCGGTCTGGCCGAAGCCGGTCACCGAGCAATAGATCACCTCGGGATTGACGGCGCGGATCGCCTCATAGTCCAGGCCATAGCGCTTGAGATCGCCGACCTTGTAGTTCTCCATGAACACGTCGCAGTCCTTGGCGAGCGCGCGGATGATCTCCTGCCCCTCCGGCGAGGCAATGTTGACCGTGACGGACTTCTTGTTGCGGTTGGCGCAGATGTAGAAGGAATTGTTGTTGTTGGCCTTGCCATCGGGGTCCCTGAGGTAGGGCGGACCGAACGCGCGCGCATCGTCGCCGGTGCCGGGCCGCTCGATCTTGATCACCTCGGCGCCGAGATCGGCCAGCATCTGCGCGGACAGCGGTCCGGCCAGCACGCGGGTCAGATCGAGAATCTTGATGCCAGAAAGCGGCAGGGCCGACATGGAGTTCCTCCGGAAGCTTTATTCCTTGTGGCGGACATCCCGAGCGAGAGCCCCGCCTGTCACCCGCGGATACACCATTTCCCGCGCCGGAGCACTGCGCTGGCGGCATGCCGCCTTGCCGTGGACCGTCGCCCGCATGAGCGCAGCGACATCCGGGGTCGCCACCGGCGCTCATGCCGAACCCGGATGTCGCTGCGCGCATCCGGGCTACGCAGCCATGCTGACTTTCTTGCTTCGTTTTGTGTGCAGCCTGCGGCGGGACACATCCAGAAACACGGAACAAGGAGCTGTTAAGCGTTCCGGTCGCACCTGGGCGCAGGTTTGATGTCGCAACCCGGAGCACGCCATGACGTCGATCTCTGCATCCTCCATGAGCGGATATTCGCCGCTCGACCTGCTCAAGCAGGAACTCACCAAGGAAGTCTCGGCCGGCAAGGTCAGCTCCGCCGACCAGACTGCGCTGTCCTCGGCGCTCGACGACATCGATTCCGCATTGCAGAGCGGCAGCTCGTCGTCATCGTCGAGCTCCAGCGCGCCGCCGTCGCCCAAGGAGATGCAGTCGAAGATCGACGATCTCATCCAGAGTGAGGTCGACAGCGGCAAGCTGACCTCGGACCAGGCGACCGAGCTGAAGAACGTATTTGCCAACGCCTTCTCCGGCGGTCCGGGCGGCGCGGGTGGCGCCGGCGGTCCGCCGCCGGCCCCGCCGAGCGATGAGTCCAGCACCGACACCACGTCGAGCACCTCCTCCTCGTCGTCTTCATCGTCCTCGTCCCAGGTCGAGGAGCTGTTGAAGAAGCTGCTCGAGGCGCTGCAGAGCTCGAACAACAGCAAGACCTCATCCTACAGCGCCAGCGGCACGAGTTCGTCGAGCTCGACCAGCAAGTCGCTGGTGGTGGACTTCTCGGCCTGACCGGCGAGAGATGGAGCCGTTTGGCCCGGATGAGCGCAGCGACATCCGGGTTCTCCGAGACTCCGCGTGAGACCCGCATGTTGCTTCGCTCATGCGGGGCTGGAAGAGGCGACCACGCCGTCAATCCGGCGCGTTGAACGTTCTGGCGAAATACACCGGCGCCGCCGCCGCCTTCAGCCGATAGAGCTGCGCCGGACGGTTCGGCCCCTTGCGCATCTTGGCGATCGGCTCGATCAGGTCGGCCGAGAGCATGCGGGTGCGAAAGGCGCTCTTTTCCAGCGGACGATCGAGCACGATCTCGTAAGTCCGCTGCAGCTCGGGCAGTGTGAACTCCTCCGGCATCAGATAGGCCGGCAGCGAGGTGTACTCGACCTTGTTGCGCAGCCGCTGCACGGCGGCCTGCAGGATCTCGGCATGATCGAACGCGAGATTCGGCTTCACGCTCATGCCCACGAGCGGAAACCATTGCGCATCGGCCGCGAGCGCGGCCTCCGCCGCTGACGCCGGGATCAGCGCAAAATACGCATGCGTCGCCGACCAGCCGCGCGGATCACGGTGCGCACTGCCCCAGCTGCCGAGCTGCTCCAGATAGGTGCTGATGACGCCGGTCTTCTCGGCAAGCTTGCGCCGCGCGCAGGCTTCGAGATCGCGATCCTTGTCGACATCGACGAAACCGCCCGGGAGCGCAAACGCGTCCGGGAACGGCTCTCCCTCGCCGTGGCCGCGCCGCACCAGCAGCACGTGCAGCGCCTCCAGCCGGATCGTGAAGATGACGATGTCCACCGTGGTCAGCGGCCGCGGAAAATCCAGTCCGCCCGCTCTCGCAGCCGCTCCGCCGCCCTGCCCCTGCCGTGCTGCCATACCGTCCGCCCCCGAATTTGTCCCTTGACACTAGCACACTTAGTTGTACTGTCCAACTTACTAAGTTGGCGTAACACACTTATGCCATTGAACGTCAGGAGGCCGCCATGTTCGGCTTACGCTTCATCAAGGCCCAACCCACCACCTATCTCCTCAAGTACCGCGCCGGCAGCGTGGTCGAGGAAGGTGCCGGGCTCTCCACCTTCTATTACGGGCCCGCCACTTCCCTGGTCGCGATCCCCATCGGCAGCCGCGACGCCGCCTTCATCTTCCAGCAGATCGCCCGCGACTTTCAGACGCTGACGATCCAGGGCCAGGTGACCTACCGCATCGGCGAGCCGAGGAAGGCGGCGGCGATGCTCAACTTCACGCTCAAGCGCGACGGCAAGACCTACGAGTCCGATGACCCGGAGGAGCTGCCGCAGCGCGTGCTCGGCGCGGTCGAGGTGCTGGCGCAGCAGGCGGTCAAGGACATGACCCTGAAGGAAGCGCTGCGCGCCTCCGACCGCATCGCCGAAACGATTGCGGCCGGATTGAAGCGGCGCGCCGACATCGAGGCGCTTGGACTGGAGATCCTCGGCGTCGCCGTGCGCGCGGTGAAGCCGACGCCGGAGACCGCCAAGGCGCTGGAGGCCGAGGCGCGCGAGGCGATCCTGAAGACCGCGGACGAAGCCATCTTCGCGCGGCGCAATTTCGCCGTCGAGCGCGAGCGGGCGATCCGCGAGAGCGAGCTCGACACGGAGATCGCGGTCGAGCAGAAGAAGCGCTCGATCCGCGAGACGCAGATGGATGCGGAGGCCAGCGTCGCCGCGAAGAAGAACGAGCTGCGCGAGGCCGGCATGGTCGCCGATATCGGGCTGGAGGCGAAGCGGAAGGATTTCGTGTCGCTGAATGCGGCGAACACCCGCACCTTGGCGGATGCCGAAGCCTATCGCGTCGGCGCGCTGATGAAGATCTTCGAGGGCGTCGACACCCGCGTGATCCAGGCGCTCGCCGCCACCGGCATGCAACCCGGCCAGTTGATCGCGCAGGCGTTCTCGGGCCTCGCCGAAAAGGCCGAGAAGATCGGGCAGCTGAACGTCTCGCCGGAGCTCCTGAACAGCCTGATGCAGAAGCCCGCGGAGGCCGCCCGTGTCCGGCAATGACCGCAAGGTGGTGCTGGTCGTCAGGAGAACGCGGCTCGAGGAGCTGATCACCAGATTCCTCACCGCGGACCAGGCCCGCTTCTATGTCGAGCATCTCGGCGCCGACTTCTCCGACTACGAACGCGAGCACGCGGCCTACCAGGCCGCGCGCTTGACCAGCGTCCAGACGCTGGAGCGCTGGGGCCGCTACCAGATCGTCGACCGCGGCTTCCTGCCGAACTTCATCTTCGGCCCCGCCGACATCGTCGCGGCGCTCGGCCCCGACGGGCTCGTCGCCAACACCATGAAATATCTCGACGGCCAGCCGCTGCTCGGCCTGAACCCGGACGCGGCCCGGCATGACGGCGTGCTGCTGCCGTTCGCGCCGGCCGATCTCGCGAGCCTGCTGCCGGAGGTTGCTGCCGACCGGCGCGCGGCCAAGGCGGTGACCATGGCGCGCGCGAGCCTCGCCGACGGCCAGGTGCTCCATGCGGTCAACGACCTCTTCATCGGCGCGCGCACGCATGTCTCGGCCCGCTACGAGATCGCGACCCGCGAGCATCAGGAGCGGCAGTCCTCCAGCGGCCTGATCGTCGCGACCGGACTCGGCTCGACTGCGTGGTTCAAGAGCATCGTCACCGGCGCGCTGGCGATCGCCGGCAACTTCGGCAGCCCCACGACGGGCGGCGACTACACCGCCCTGCCCTGGGACGCCCGGAGCTTGCGCTTTGCCGTGCGCGAGCCGTTCCCGAGCAAGACGTCACAGACATCCCTGGTCTGCGGAGGGCTGAACGGCGCCGAAACACTGCGCCTGCGCTCGCTGATGCCCGAGAACGGCGTCATTTTCTCCGACGGCATCGAGGCGGATCACCTCGATTTCAATGCGGGGACGGAAGCGGTGATCGGGATCGCGGAGCGCCAGGGCCGGTTGATCGTGTAGCCACACGGCGAAGCTCGTAGGCCGGATGAGCGCAGCGACATCCGGGATCATCGCAACAGTCGTGGGACCGCGGATATCGCTGCGCTCATCCGGGCTACGCGTCCGTCACTCCCTCGCGAACACCAGCACGCCATTCGCCGGAATCGTCACGTCAGCCGAGCTGCGCTGGCCGTGCAGCGGCGGGCCGCCTGCGGTGACCGAGCCATTGTTACCAACCACATCCGGATTGACCCAGTTGTCATAGACGTCGCTGTTGAATACCTCCTTCCACTGCCCCGCTGCCGGAAAGCCGATCGCGTAGTCGCGCCATGGCGTCTCGCTGAGGCTGACGATCACCATCACGTCGTCGCCCTGGCCGTCCCAGCGGTGGAAGGCGAGCACGCGGTTGCCGTCATGGACGTGGACGATGGCGCATCCCTCCGCGGTCAGCGCCGGATGGGTGCGGCGGATCGCGATCAGCTCGCGCGTGAAGCGGATCGCATCAGCGGTGATCTTGTCCTCGCCGTCGAGCAGCGCCCAACTGATCGTCGTGTCGGGGTTCGGCGTGTCGCTCCATGGTTTGTCCTCGAACAGTTCCTGGCCCATGAACAGCATCGGGATGCCCGGCGCGGTCAGCAACAGGCCCGTGGCGACGCGGCTGCGGTTGCGCGCATACCAGCAGCGGCTGTCGACGGGATCGGCGAGGCGCGGGATGCGCGGCTCGCGGCCGGCATAGACGATGTCGTGGTTCTCGATCGAGTTGACCGCGCGCCAGCGCTTGTCGAGGCTGAGATCGGCGATCGCCGCGGCGATCGGCTGCATCGGGACGACGGCGCCCGCGCCGCCGGCCGCGCTCGCGACGGCGCCGCGCACCGCGAGCCGCAATCCGTCGCTCCAGGTCGCATCGAAGCCGGCGCCGCCATGCGCGATGTCCCTCACCACCCACGGGTTCACCGGCCAGTATTCCGCGATCTGGATCGCATCCGGCTTCTCCGCGCGCAGCGCTTCGGTGAGCTGCTGGCAGGTCGCCCAGCCGCCGAAGCGGTCCATCACGCTGACCTCGTCGAAACGCAGGCCGTCGGCGTGATACTCGCGATAGAACATCACGGCGTTGTCGACGAGATACCGCCGCACGTCGGCGTTCCAGTAGGCGAACACCTGGCCGCCCGCCCAGCCCTGATCGGTGAAATACAGGCTGCGATTGGGATCGCCATAGGCCTGACGGTCGAAGAACCAGATGCTGCTCTCGTCAAAACCGCCGCCGGCGTGGTTGTAGACGACGTCGAACAGCACGGCGATGCCATGGACATGACAGACGTCGATCAGCGCGCGGAGCTGGTCGTCGCAGTGACGCACCACGCCGATATCGGCGTAAGGTGTCGCGCCGGCTGCGACGAGGATCTCGTTGGTGCGTTTGAAGTAGGCCGCGAGATGCGCGTCTTCTGCCTCCCCGTACTCGGTCTCCGGGCTGAACAGGTCGGTGCCGTTGTAACCCATGCTGAACATGGTCGGGAATTCCTGCACCGGCAGCAGCTCGATCGCGTTGACGCCGAGCTTCGCCAGATGCGGCACTCGCTCGATCACGTCGAAGAAGCAGCCGTCGGGATTGCCCGCCTTCATGTCGAAGGTGCCGACATGGAGCTGATAGATCACGAGCTCGTTGTTGGGCGGCGGCGTGTAGTCGGTGTCGTGCCAGGGAAAAGCGTGCGGATTGCGCAGCACCGAATGCGCCTGCGGAAACGGCGGATCGACCGTAAGCAGCCGTGCATGCGGATCGCGCTTGTAGCCGGAGCTGCCTTCACCCTCGACGAAGTACATATAGGCGTCGCCGTCCTTCAGAGACGGCACGAAGATCGCCCAATGGCCGTTGCCGATCGGCGCCAGCCGGCAGCTCGCGTCCTGCGCCCAGTCGTTGAACGGGCCGGAGACGTAGACCGCCTTGGCATGCGGCGCGAACACGCGGAAGGTGGCGCCGCCGGTCACCAGGGTGCCGCCCATGGGAGCCTGGAGAAGATGCATCTGCCTGAGCGAAATCCTGAGGCCTTCGGGGAACGGCGGCAGCGTAACAGGTTCGAGCAGCATATCCATGGCGGTCGGCTCTCCGCGCGTCAGAACAGCCGCGCGCCGTTCGGCACGCGCTTGTCGGGCTGGAACAGCACGACGTTGCCCTGTTCATCGGGAAAGCCGAGCGTCAGCACCTCGGACATGAACTTGCCGATCTGGCGCGGCGGGAAGTTGACGACGCCGGCCACCTGGCGGCCGACCAGGGTGGCCGGATCGTAGAGCGTGGCGATCTGGGCGCTGGAGCGCCTGGTGCCGATGCCGGGCCCGAAATCGATGGTCAGCTTCAGCGACGGTTTGCGCGCCTCCGGATAGGGCTCGGCCGCGACGATGGTGCCGACGCGGATGTCGACGGCCAGGAACTGGTCGAAGCTGATCCCTGCCGCCGCCGGCGCTGTGGGATCATGGGCAAGATGCATGGCGGCCTCATCGAACGCGACCGCGCGGGAGGGCTTGCGGTGCCGACGCGGTCTGGGCCGGAATCTTTAATCGCCATAAGGTCTCCTGACAATGCACCCGCCCGGCGACGGCACGGCATATGGACGATTGGCTGTATTGGTGTGGCAGGCCGGTCGCAGGCTGCGAAGCCTTCAATCGCAGGCTGGGCAAGCGGGGGGTTGCCGCTGCCCCGCATCGCCGAGCGGGAGGTGCGTGAATCGCCATGGCATGTCGCTAGCGGCGAATCGCCGCGTGCACGCCTTGACCCGCCCTGCAGCATGTCCGCCGCCGAGCGCATGACTATGACACGTCGCCCGTAATGTCGCAGTTCGGTCGCTTTGCCTCCAGACGCAGCACGGTGGCCCAGCCTGGCTGCGAATACTGGACATCATCAGCAAGCTTCGCCGGGCACAACCTGCCCACCGCGCGTTGCTGGCCCCGGCGCTCTTTGGAATGGTCCTGCCCGGCGCCTCTGTCAGGCGAGCTAGGCGGCTCGCCGCGAGCGCGACAGAGTGTCGGATGGAAGCTCACCGAACATCTCGCGATAGTCTCTTGCGAAGTGTCCGAGATTTCCGAAGCCGCAATTGAAGGCGACTGCAGAGACGGAGGTGCGCTGATCTGCCCCCGAGAGCCTCTGTTTTGCCTGTCGCAATCGCACCGTTTTTGCAAACGTCGTCGGAGAGTATCCGCGGCTTTTTTTAAACGCCGCATACAGCGCGCGGATGCTGACGCCTGTCTGCGATGCCAGCTCCTCGATCGTGATGGCGCGCCCACAAGAGGCCTCGATATACTCTTCGGTCAGCCGAACGATCCGCGGCGCGACGTCCTTTTCGTCTCTCTCCAACAGCTCGCTGAAATTGTGGCGGTGAGCCGACAGGAAGGAAACGATGAGAGCCTGCTCCAGTTCGGCCAGCACCGCGCGCGGCAGCTCTGTAGCCGTCGCATCCAGCTGATGAGCGAGGAACATCGTCAGATCGCGCAAAACCAGAGCGTTCGGCTGCACCGCAGCCGCCATGGGATCGAACCTGAGGACGCCAGCCGGCTTTGCGCCCAGGAGCGTCGTCAACGACCTTTCCAGCGCCCCCGTACTTATTCGAAGAATGAGCTGCGCATAACCTGGCTCGAACACAATCCTGATCGGTTCACCCGGCGGAATTATACAGGCCTGCCGCTCAGTTATCGCGATCGCCGTACGATTTAGAACGGTCAAAGCTCTGCCTTTGAGGCCAATTTGCAGGCGCGCGAAGTCGCCCTCCGGGAACTTAACGACCGACGTTCCCCCGTCATATGAACAAAAGCCAAGGCCGATATTCGCAAGCCGAAGGTAGTTGCCCACCCCCAGGAAGCCATCTGGCTTGGTGACTGTGAAGCCAGTTGCCCCGTAGACGGTACGCAACGCGTGCTCCATCGCCTCCGGATCGTCTGTACGAATGACGGGAGCCCGGCTCAGCAGGCTTACGGATTGATCTAGGTTCATCGGAAGATGGTACCTCGGTTTGACCGAACTGATACTCCGGGAAAACACCGGTCAGCGGCGAGGTGTCGCAGTTCCATCTTCTTCATCGATGCGCTTCAATTTCCTTCCAGATTACTACTTGGCCTCATCTCATGAGGTCTGCGCTGGACGACGCGGCAACCCTCCCGCCTACCCCCGAGAGAATATCCGCCATGAAGTTGAAGCTCGCTGCGCGTATCCAGCAGCGACGTCAGGTGAACGTGACCCGAACAAGTTGAAAAGCGCGGCGCTTTCTACGAGACGAGAATATTCGAAAGACCTGACCCGCTTCTTGGCGCCTCGCCGCAGTCGGACGGCGTCATCATGATTGGCTCTCAGCTTGAGTTGGCGACCCGCGCTTTGCTTCGCCGCTGCCCAAGCGCTATTGGGACTGGCCTGACCGACGCTTCTGTAAGGCGAGCTAGGCGGCTCGTCGCGAGCGCAACAGAGTTTCGGATGGAAGCTCACCGAACATCTCGCGATAGTCTCTTGCGAAGTGTCCGAGATTTCCGAAGCCGCAATTGTAGGCGACTGCAGAGACGGAGGTGCGCTGATCTGCCCCCGAGAGCATCTGCTTTGCCCGTCGCAATCGCACCGTTTTCGCAAACGCCATCGGCGAGTATCCGCGGCTCTTCTTGAACGCAGTATAGAGCGCGCGGATGCTGACGCCTGTCTGCGACGCCAGCGCCTCGATCGTGATGGCGCGGTCCCAAGAGGCCTCGATATACTCCTCGGCCAGCCGGACGATCCGCGGCACGACATCCTTTTCGGCTCTCTCCAACAGCTCGCTGAAATTGTGGCGGTGAGCCGACAGGAAGGAAACGATGAGAGCCTGCTCCAGTTCGGCCAGCACCGCGCGCGGCAGCTCTGTAGCCGTCGCATCCAGCTGATGAGCGAGGAACATCGCCAGATCGCGCAAGACCAGAGCGTTCGGCTGCACCGCAGCCGCTATGGGATCAAACTTGAGGACACCGGCTGGCTTTGCACCGAGCAGCGTCGTCAATGTCTGCTCCAACGCCCTCGCGCTTATTCGAAGAATGAGCTGCTCATAACCTGGCTCGAACACAATCCTGTTGGGTTCGCCAGGCGCAACTATGCAGGACTGCCGCTCAGTTATCGCGATCGCCGTGCGATTCAGAACGGTCAAAGCGCTGCCTTTGAGGCCAATTTGCAGCCGCGCGTAGTCGCTTTCCGGGAACTTGACGACCGCCCTCGCCCCGCCATAGGCACAAAAGCCAAGGCCGATATTCGCAAGCTGAAGGTAGTTGCCCACCCCCTGGAAGCCATCTGCCTTGGTGACTGCGAAGCCAGTTGCCCCGTAGACCGTACGCAACGCGTGCTCCATCGCCTCCGGATCGTCCGTACGAATGACGGGAGCCCGGCTCAATAGGCTCACGGATCGGTCCAAGTTCATCGGTCTGTCCTCACTCACGGCTCGCTTGAATACTGAAGAGTACGTCCTCCGGACTGATCCAAGTCAACTCCGCGAAACTCCCGTCACGCGGGAGGCGGCCAGGCGCCGCAGCTCGATCATGTTCCCGACTTCTCACATGTTAACTTGAGCAGGTAACTGGCTAGTGTTGCGGCTAATTCTGAGCAACGTTTGCAGAGTTTGGACTTGAGAATAACTTCAAAATCGCCGCGCGACGCGCTTCAATCTCGTTGAGATGAGCAGGCAGCAGGTTCTGTAGAGTGCGACCGTAAGAGAGGAGATGAACGTGGCGGCACGGGAACCGGCATCCCGGCGAAGTGGAACTCATGAGTTCCGTGCTGGACGAGGCGGTGATCCCCTGCCCAAGGCCGGGCAAAACTCCACCACGAAATCAAGACTCGCTGAGCGCATCCTCGCAGCGACAGACAGGGTTGAACGTGACCGAGCGAGCCGAGACCCGCGGCACTTTTGGGAGACGATAATGTTCGGAACACCAACACACCTAACCGGCGACGCTCGGCGCTTGAGATTCTCGATCTTGCGAAGCAGGTCACCGAAGCGATGAACTTATGCCCTTGTCACAACGCGAACCTGGCAACGTCCACACGCCTGTCGATATGAGGCGAGATGAAGTGAGTCCAATCATGCTTATCAAGACGGTCACGTTGCATTCTCTTAGTTATCTTGTAGGCATTACCAGTTCAGTGGCGGTGCACCAGGTCATCCCCTCGCCGGGCACAGCGAGCGTCTTCCAGTCTGGCACCGCTGCAATAGGTCATCAGCAGGTCGCCAATCGCTCGACCAAGAGCGATAAGTTGCCAATCAGGCAGGCAAAGCGTCAACTCAACGTGCCAAGTTTCAATTTCGGAACCAACTGTAAACCGCCGATTGATGTCCGTGGGCGCTGCTTTGCAGACGCCGGAGGGACCCGCAAGGTCGCGCTGACCGCTCGCGGCCCCCTTCGCGGCATACCGATTGTTTTGAACCAAATTGGTCCTGATGCGACAGATCTCGTGTAGTGGTGGTGCAGGCAAAATGACCGATATTCGAGGCGGCGACCTGTCCAATCATTCGGTATTGAAATCGCTAAGCAGAATCCGCACAGCAAAGCTACACCTCGGTCGGCCGACGTCGCACCAATCGACAGAGGCCGCCCTGCTGTCGCAGATCGCGCTTTGCGACGTTCTATTGGACGAAATTCAATCGGTCGCCCGCAGCCTGAAGCGGGCGAGGCCGTGCCCCGGTGAGCCGACGCCTGGTCGCAACCGGGCGCGGCTGCGGTACCATTCCTCAAGACATGATCTGCAGCGACGACGCGCGGCGCAGCGATGCCGCATGCCGTCGAAGTTTCGTTCGGTCGCCACCTAGCCCGGACGAGCGCAGCAACATCCGGGTTCGCCGACACGGCACGCAAGACCGCTGGCGCCGACACGCGTCCTGCGCGCCGGCTGTCGCTCATGCGGGCTACGCGCTGCGCCCATATCCGCGCGAGAAACGCACCATCTCTCCTCCCTCATTGCGAGCTGCGCTCGCAATGAGGATTGGCGCGGCAGTCTCGTGCGTCAAGCTGTCATTCGCACCGGGCGCAGTGGGCAGGTCGCTTCGCGGCTTTCGCCGCGTAGCGCCTTTGCCCACCCTACGCTACTACAACTACGCATTCTCCAGATGGCACGCCACCCACTGGTCCTCGCCCTTCAGACGCAGCTCGGGCGCCTCCATTCGGCAGCGGTCGAATGCGAGAGGGCAGCGGGTGTTGAAGCGGCAGCCCTTGGGCGGGTTGACGGGGCTGGGAACGTCGCCCTTGAGAATGATCGGGGTGCGCTCGGCGCCGGGTTCGGGAATTGGGACGGCTGAGAGAAGCGCCCTGGTGTAGGGATGGCCGGGAGACGCAAAGATCTGCCGTCTGGGGGCGAGCTCGACGATGCGGCCGAGATACATCACGGCGACGCGGTGCGTCATGTGCTCGACGATGGCGAGGTCGTGGCTGATGAACAGCAGCGCGAGGCCGAATTCGCGCTGCAGGTCCTGCAGGAGGTTGACGATCTGCGCCTTGACGGAGACGTCGAGCGCGGAGACCGCCTCGTCGCAGACGATCAGGTCGGGCTTGGCGGCGAGCGCCCGCGCAATGCCGATGCGCTGGCGCTGGCCGCCGGAGAATTCGTGCGGGCGGCGGTTCACGGCGTCGCGCGGCAGCCGGACGATCTCCATCAGCTCGGCAATGCGCGCATCGCGCTCGGCCGCAGTCTTGGCGAGGCCGAAATTGTTGATCGGCTCAGCCAGGATGTCGCGGATCCGCATGCGCGGGTTGAGGCTGGAGAACGGGTCCTGGAACACGACCTGCACGCGGCGGCGCATGTCGCGCAGGCTGCCCGGGCCGAGATCGTCGATCCGCGTGCCGTCGAGCACGATCTGGCCGGCCGTGATGTCGAACAGGCGCAGGATGGCGCGGCCGACGGTGGACTTGCCGCAGCCGGATTCGCCGACCAGCGACAACGTCTCGCCGCGCGCGATCTCGAACGACACGCCGTCGACGGCGTGCACCCGGCTCTTGGCTCGCCCAAACAGGCCGCTGCGGATCGGGAAATGCTTCTTGAGGTCGTTGACCTGGAGCAGCGGCATGGTCATGCGGCGGCCTGCTCCTTGGCAGCGAAATGGCAGGCGGCGATGTGATGCTTGGCCTTCTGCTCCAGCCCCGGCGCATATTGGCGGCAGACGTCGGTGGCAAGCGCGCAGCGGCCGGCGAACACGCAGCCCTCGATGCGCTGCTTGAGGTCCGGCACCTGGCCGGGAATTTCCGCGAGACGCCTGGTCTCGCCCGACAGCGACGAGCCGAGCTTGGGCAGCGCGCCGAGCAGGCCCTGCGTATAGGGATGGCGCGGCGAGCGGAACAGCTCCCTGACCGGCGCTTCCTCGACCTTGCGGCCGGCATACATCACCATCACGCGCTCGGCGACCTCGGCCACGACGCCGAGATCGTGGGTAATCAGGATGATCGCGGCGCCGACGCGCTGCTTCAGCTCCAGCATCAGCTTGAGGATCTGCGCCTGGATGGTGACGTCGAGCGCGGTGGTCGGCTCGTCCGCGATCAGGAGCTTCGGGTTGCAGGCCAGCGCCATCGCGATCATCACGCGCTGGCGCATACCGCCGGAGAGCTGGTGCGGATATTCGCGCACGCGGCGTGCCGGCTCGGGGATGCCGACCAGCGTCAACATCTCCACCGCGCGCGCCTCGGCCTGCGCCTGATCGAGCCCCTGATGCAACCGCAGGGTCTCGCCGATCTGGCGGCCGACCGTCAGCACCGGGTTGAGGCTCGTCATCGGCTCCTGGAAGATCATCGAGATGTCGTTGCCGCGGAGCTGACGCATCTCGCGGTCGGAGAGCTTAAGAATGTCCCTGCTCTCGAGCTTGATCGAGCCCGCGATCTTGCCCGGCGGCTCCGGGATCAGCCGCATCATCGACATTGACGTCACCGACTTGCCGCAGCCGGATTCGCCGACGATGGCGAGCGTCTCGCCGGGGTTGACGTGGAAGGAGACGCCATCGACGGCACGGTTGATGCCGGTCGGTGTGCGGAAATGGACCTGGAGATTCTCGACCTCGAGCAGCGGCATCATTTGAGCTCCCGGCGATCTCTGACTGCGCTGCTCATGGGCTCTTCGCCATGCGCGGGTCGAGCGCGTCGCGGAGGCCGTCGCCGACAAGGTTGACGGCGAGCACGGTCACCGAGAGGAACGCGGCGGGGAAGAACACGATGAAGGGCTTGACCTGCCACAGCGCGCGGCCTTCGGCCATGATGTTGCCCCAGGACGGGATGGTCGGCGGCGTGCCGGCGCCGATGAAGGACAGGATCGCCTCGGTGATCATCGCGCTGGCGCAGATGTAGGTCGCCTGCACCAGCATCGGCGCCATGGTGTTGGGCAGGATGTGGCGCAGGATCACCATCGGCGTGCGCGTGCCCGAGGCGACCGCGCCATCGACATAGGGCTGCTCTCGCAAGCTCAGGACGACACCGCGCACCAGCCGCGCGACGCGCGGGATCTCGGCAATGGTGATGGCGAGGATGACGTTGCCGACGCTGCCGCGCGTCAGCGCCATCAGCGCCACCGCGAGCAGGATCGGCGGTATCGACATCAGCCCGTCCATGCAGCGCATCAGGACGCCATCGGCCCAGCGCAGGAAGCCGGCGACGAGACCAATGGTAAGGCCGATCAGGGAGGCGCCGAGCGCCACCGCGAGGCCGACCGTCAGCGAGACGCGGGTGCCATAGAGCACGCGGGAATAGATGTCGCGGCCGAGCGCATCGGTGCCGAACCAGAAATCCGCCGACGGCAGCCGCGTGCGCTTGGCCGGCGCGATCGCGGTGGGATCGACGGTGAAGAGGAATGGCGCGAACACGCCGATGATGACGAGCAGCAGCAGGAGCGCGCCGCCGATCGCAACCGTCGGATGGTTGCGCAGGAAGCCGATGGCGCCGCGCCGGATCTTCGGCGCGACCATCAGGTCGGGCAGAACAGGCGCGAGGACGAGGCCTGGCGGCGGCGATATGGAGGTGGCGGTCAATAGCGGATCCTCGGGTCAACCAGGGTGTAGGTGACGTCGATCAGGAGATTGACGAGCACGTAGACGAAGCTGAACAAGAGCACGATGCCCTGGATGACCGGATAGTCACGGCGCAGGATGGCATCGATGGTGAGCCGGCCAAGGCCCGGAATGGCGAACACGCTCTCGGTGACGACGGCGCCGCCGATCAGGAGCGCGATGCCGATGCCGACGACGGTGACGATCGGCACCGCGGCATTCTTCAGCGCATGAATGAACAGGATGCCGCCCTGCCCCAGGCCCTTGGCGCGCGCGGTGCGGATGTAATCCTGCTGCAGCACCTCGAGCATCGCGGCGCGGGTGATGCGCGCGATCAGCGCGATGTAGACGCAGCCGAGCGCGACCGCCGGCAGGATCAGGTTCTGCAGCCACGGCCAGAACCCTTGGGCCAGCGGCGTGTAGCCCTGCACCGGAAGCCAATCGAACTTCAGCGCGAAGACGTAGGCCAGGATGTAGCCGACCACGAACACCGGGACCGAGAAACCGAACACGGCGAAGGCCATGATGATCCGATCGATCCAGGTGCCCGCCTTCCAGGCCGCGATGACACCGAGCGGCACGGCGATGATGATCGTGAGGACCAGGGTGACCATCATCAGCGACAGCGTCGGCTCGATACGCTGGGCAATCAATGCCGACACCGGCAGGTTGGTGAAGATCGAGGTGCCCAGATCGAAGTGCAGCAGACGCCAAACCCAGCTGCCGAACTGGACCAGGAATGGCTGGTCCAGTCCGAGATTGGCTCTGATACGCTCGACGTCGGCCGGGCTCGCCTGGTCGCCTGCGATCACAACGGCCGGATCACCCGGCGCGATGTAGAGCAGGCTGAAGACGAACAGCGCGACGATCGCCATCACCGGCAGCGTCGACAGGACTCGGCGGAGCGCATAGGTGAGCATGGGAGGTCTTTCGCCCTATGCGGTCTTCGACACGCCCCAGAACAAGGGGATCGGCCCCTTGGTCACGCCCGAGACATTCTTGCGCCAAGCAGTATAGCCGAGGAAGAACCCGGTGGGTGCGAACACCACGTCGTCGATCGCCGCCTTGTTGATGCGGCCGGCGACCGCCTTCTCCTCGTCGAGCGACTTGGCGTTGAACCAGTTGGTGATCTCCTTTTCCACCGGCTCGCTGGTCGGCCAGCCGAACCAGGCCTTGTCACCATTGGCCCGTAGCGCGGTGTAGGCGGCCGGGTTGATGCAATCGGCACCTGCGTGCCAGGTGTGGAACATGTGCCAGCCGCCTTGCGAAGGCGGCGTCTTCTGCGCGCGGCGGGCGCCGACGGTGCCCCAATCGGTGGCGACGAAGTCGACGGTCATGCCGAGCTTCTTGAGGAGATCGGCGGTAACGTCGCCGAATGCCTTGGTGATCGGCTGGTCCTGCGCGACGACGCAGGTGATCGGCTCACCCTTATAGCCGGCCTCCTCAAGCAGCTTCTTGGCCGCCGCGAAATCGCGTTTGCCTTTGAGGATGTCGCCGCCCGCCTCGGTATAGAGCGGCGTGTCCGGCGTGAAGAAGCCGGGCAGCGGCTTCCACAGCGCGTTGTCGTCGCCGACCAGCGCGCGCATATAATCTTCCTGGCTCATCGCCATGAGGATCGCCTGGCGCGCCTTCACGTTGTTGAACGGCGCATGCAGGTGGTTCATGCGGAACGAGCCGACATTGCCGAGGGGATCGCCGATGTCGACGCCGATGTTCTTGTTGCCCTTCAGCACCGGCACGAGATCGGTGATCGGGTTCTCCCACCAGTCGACCTCACCGTTCTGCAGCGCGGCAGCCGCGGTCGCAGGATCCGGCATGATCACCCATTCGACGCGATCGACCAGCACCTGCTTGCCGCCGGCGAGCCACACCGGCTTCTCCTGGCGCGGCACGTAGTCGGTGAACTTCTCGAACACGGCCTTGGCGCCCGGCACCCACTCGCCCTTGACGAATTTGAACGGGCCAGAGCCGACATATTCCGACATCTGCTTGAACGGGTCGGTCTGCGCAATGCGCTCGGGCATGATGAAGGCGCAGGGCGCATTGCCCTTGCCGAGCGCGAACAGCATCTTCGGATAGGGCTGCTTCAACACCCATTTGAAGGTCTTGTCGTCGACGGCCGTCAGTTCGTTCTGCAGCGCCTTCAGCATCAGGCCCATCGGATCGCGCGCCGACCAGCGCGTGAGGCTGGCGACGACGTCCTTGGCGAGCACCGGCTCGCCGTCATGGAATTTCAGTCCCGCGCGCAGCTTGAAGGTCCAGGTCAGGCCGTCGTCGGACACCTGCTCGGATTCCACCATCTGGCGCTGCGGCACGAACTGGTCGTCGATGCCGTACAGCGTGTCCCACACCATCGCGGCCGCGTTGCGCACGACATATTGCGTGCCCCAGATCGGATCGAAATTGGCGAGATTGGCCTGTGGCACAAAACGCAAGGTGCGTGCGGCAGCGCCTTGTGCGATCGCCGGCGCCGCAATCCCCGTCAGCGCCAGACCACCCGCGCCCGCCAATCCCTTCAATACCGTCCTGCGATCCATGTTCTCTCCTGATGCAACACGCCAAGTTCAATTGCCGAATTTGTAAGCAAGGCCCATGCCATGCACGTGGAGTGCATTCATTTGAACGCAAATGAGGCACGGGGCGCAAGCATTTGCGTAGCCCGGGCGAGCGCAGCGACTCCGGGTTCTCCGGCACAGTTCATGCGAACCCGCATGTCGCTTTCGCTCATGCGGGCTACGGAAAGTGCCGTGCAGCAACATCGTGCGTCACGCCTGCTTTGTGACGGGCGAGCCGTCGGCCATCAGCGTCTCGCCCTTGCGCTCGACGATCATGCCGTAAGCCTGCGGCTGGCGATGGACGTCGAAGTTGAAGACCGTCTGCTTGTAGGATCTGCACAAATCGAGGTCACAGCGCGCCAGCGCGATCTCATCGCCCTTGGTGGCACAGGCCGCGACGATCTCGCCGGAGGGTGCGATGATGCAGCTGCCGGCGATGTGGTCGATGCCCTCCTCGATGCCCCCCTTGGCGACGCCGATGACCCAGGTGCCGTTCTGATAGGCACCGGACTGCATCACGAGGCGGTTGTGGAACAGCGAGAGATCGTCATGCTCCGGCGCGGGCGGATTGTGCACCGGCGTGTTGTAGCCGATCAGCACCATCTCGACGCCCTGCAGTCCCATCACGCGATAGGTCTCCGGCCAGCGGCGGTCGTTGCAGATCGCCATGCCGATGACGCCACCGAAGGCGCTGGAGACGCCGAAGCGCTTGCCGGGCTCGAAATAGCGCTTCTCCAGGTGCTGGAACTTGCGCCACGGCTCGTGCTCGGCATGTCCCGGCAGATGCACCTTGCGGTATTTCGAGACGATCGCGCCGGTCTTGTCGACGAGAATGGCGGTATTGTAGCGGTGCACGATGCCGCCCTCGAGCGCCAGCTCGGCATAGCCCAGGCAGAAGCCGATGCGCAGCTCCTTCGCGAGCGCGAACAAGGCCTGCGTTTCCGGCCCCGGCATCTCGCGCTCGAAATAGAGGTCGATCTCGGCCTGATCGGCCATGTACCAGCGCGGGAAGAACGTCGTCAGCGCGAGCTCGGGATAAACGATCAGGTCGCAGCCATTGGCGTGCGCCTGCCGCATCAACGCCATCAGTCGCGCAACCACCGCGGTCCGTGTTTCGCTCTTGGCAATCGGGCCGAGCTGACCAATGGCGACGTTGACGAAGCGCGGCATGTTTCCGTTCCTTATTTCGGAACTAAGTGGTCGTTCCGTGGCGCGCAGCTCTTGCACCGATCATGCCATGCCCGCTCAGTCGCGCAAGCCCGGCGCGTAGCCGAACGCCACGGCCGGCTCGGCCGCGGTCTCGACCCACACGCTCTTCACCTGCGTGTATTCGTACAGCGCCTCGATGCCGGAGGAGCGGCCATGGCCGCTGTTGTTGTAGCCGCCGAACGGCGAGGCGACGTTGATGGTCTTGTAGGCGTTGATCCAGAACGTCCCGGCCTTGACCTGTGCTGCGACGCGATGCGCGCGCGCGACATCCCTGGTCCACACCGCGCCCGCGAGGCCGAACTCGCTGTCATTGGCGATCGCGATCGCCTCCGCCTCGGTGTCGAAGCGGATCACGGCGACGACCGGACCAAACACCTCCTTGCGCGCGATACCCATGGCGTTGGTGACGTTCTTGAGCACGGTCGGCTTGACGAAATATCCGCCGTCCTGCGCCACGCCATTTGCGCCAGCGACGATCTCCGCCCCCTCCGCCGCGCCTTCCCGGATCAACGACAGCACGTGATCATATTGCCTGGCGTTGTTGATCGGACCGATCTCGGTGTCCGCCGACAGCGGATCGCCGCATCTGATCTTCGCTGCACCTTTTGCGACCAGATCGACGAAGCGGTCATAGACCGCGCTCTGCACCAGCAGCCTGGAGCCGGCGACGCAGCTCTGTCCGGCGCCGCCGAAGATCGCGGCCTGCGCGCCGACGGCGGCGCGTTCGAGATCGGCATCGGCGAACACGATGTTGGCGGACTTGCCGCCGAGCTCGAGCACCGACGGCAACAGCCTGCGCGCCGCAGCCTCGCCGATCAGCCGCCCGGTCGGTACCGAGCCGACGAACACCACCTTCCTGACCGCGGGCTGCGCCAGCGCCGCCTGCCCCGTGGTGTGGCCGAAACCGGCGAGCACGTTGACGACGCCCTTCGGCAAGCCCGCGCGTTCGGCGATGCCTGCCAGCGCCAGCGAGGTCAGCGGCGTCAGCTCCGAGGGCTTGAGCAGCACGGCGTTGCCCATGCTGATCGCCGGCGCGATCTGCCAGCCCGCGGTGAAGATCGGCGCATTCCACGGCGTGATCTGCAGCACCACGCCCATCGGCTCGCGACGCGTGTAGTTGAGATGGCTCGACGGCACCGGGATGACGTCGCCGTGGAATTTGTCGGCCCAGCCGGCATAGTACTCGAACATCTCCGCGACCTTGGCGACCTCGCCCCTGGTGTCGCGGATCGGCTTGCCGGCGGACAGCGCTTCCAGATGCGCCAGCGGCTCGGCCGCGGCGAGGATCGCCCGCGCCACCGCCTGCATCACGCGGCCGCGGCCCGCGGCGGTCAGCTTCACCCATTCCGCCTGCCCCGCCCCCGCAGCAGCAGCCGCCTTGGCCGCCACGTCGGCACCGGCATCGGCATAGGTGAACAGCAATCTGCCGGTGGCGGGATCATTCACCGAGACCGTCGCGCCATCGCCGACGATCAGGTCACCGCCGACATGGGAGCCAACGGCCTCCAAGTCAGGCCAGAACGGCAGCGTGGCGGCGCGCAGGCGGGGATCGATGAAATGGGTCATGGCGGCACGCTCACGGCTTCGCCATCGGACCGAGCTGTAGCTCGACGATGCGGTTGAAATCATCAGTGTCGGCGATGCTGGCGGCGCTGTCCGCCCAGATGCGCGCGGTGTCGGTGGCCATCGGCAGCGACAGTCCGAGCTCCCCGATGAGCTGCGCCGCGAGCCTGACGTCCTTGCGCATCAGCTGCATGGTGAAACCGGAATCGAAGGCGCCGTTGAGAATCCAGTTGGGCACGTTGACGATCGTGACGCCGGAGCGGCCGGAGCCGGCATTGAGCCCTTCGAGCAGCCGCACTGCATCAACGCCCGCCGCATCGGCGATGCGTAGCGCCTCCGCGGCGGTCAGCAGATGCGCGGCGCAGAGCAGATTGTTGACGATCTTGGCGACGTTGCCGGCGCCGACGCCGCCGACATGGACGCGCTTGGCGCTCACGCGCTCCAGCACCGGCAGCACGCGCGCGAGATCATCGCCGTCGGCGCCGATCACCATGGTCATGGTGCCGGTCGCCGCGCCCTTCGGCCCGCCGCTGACCGGCGCATCGACGAAGCCCATGCCGCGCGCCTTGAGAAGGGCTGCGAGCCGGCGCGAGGTCTCGGGATGCGAGGTCGAGGTGTCGACGATGACGACGCCGGCCCTGGCATGCGCGAGGATGCCGCCGGCGCCTTCCACGACATCGGCGACGATGCCGGCGGTCGGCAGCGACAGGATCACGATGTCGGCGGCGGCGATCACGCTGCCGATGCCGTCGACAACTACAATGCCCTCGGCCGCCAGCGCCGCGCGCGTCGCGGCCAGCGTGTCGTAGCCCGTGACGGCAAAGCCCGCGCCCTTCAGCGTCAGCGCGATGCCGCGCCCCATGTTGCCAAGTCCGATGATGCCGATCGCGGTCACGTGGCCTCCTGCCCAGATTTGCCTCGCCAGCGTAGCCGCACGATTCCGGGGCAGACATCAGCGCCGCCCGCCGCTAGTGTTGACCTCAGGTCAACAGCTTCCAAAGCCATGTCCGCCCTGCTCGATCACCACCGCCTGCACTATCTGCACGAGGCGATCCGCCTCGGCTCGGTGCGCGCCGCCGCCGAAGCGCTCGACGTCAACGCGTCGGTGATCAGCCGGCAGATCGCGCTGCTGGAAAAGGAGCTCGGCCTCACTTTGCTCGAGCGCCTCAGCCGCGGCATCCGCGCCACCGAGGCCGGCGCGCTGCTGGTCGAGCGCTTCCGGCAATGGCAGGCCGATCAGGCCGACACCGTCGCCAAGCTGCGCGAATTGCAGGGGCTCAAACGCGGCCATGTCGACATCGTGCTCGGCGAGGGTTTCGTCAGCGACCTGATGTCCGGCCCGCTCGGCCAGTTCTGGCAACGCCATCCCAACCTCACCATGGCGTTCGATCTGGCCGGCACCAACGAGGTCGTCAATGCCGTCGCCGAGGATCGCCATCACATCGGCCTGGTGTTCAACCCATCAGCCGATCCGCGCATCCGGATCGCGACCGCGAGCCGGCAGCCGCTCTGCGCGATCATGCCGCCGGATCATGCGCTCGCGCGGCTCGGCCGTCCCTTGCGCTTGCGCGAGCTCGCCGATCACCCCCTCGGACTGATGCATCCGAGCTACGGCACGCGTCAGGTCGTGGCAATGGCGGAGGCCGCCGAGCGCATCGCCCTGTCGCCGAAGCTCACCACCAGCTCCATCAACGTGCTCCGCCACTTCGTCAGGAGCGGCCTCGGCCTGACGCTCCTGCCGGCCTTCGCGATCGCCGCCGATCTTGCCGACGGCTCCCTTGCCGCCGTGCCGGTGGACAACCGCCTGCTGGCCTCGAGCGAAGCCTGCGTCATCACCCGGCGCGGCCGCGAGCTGCCGCATGCCGCCAGCCATCTGCTGCGCTTTCTCAGCGGCCAGATGCGGGCGTTCCGGGTCGGAGGACCCGCCGGCAAGACCAGGACGCGCGGCGCCGGACGTTGATCCGCACAGATCATCACGGATCGTTTTCCGTTGCGCTCGCGCGTGGGATGCGATTGGATGTTGTAATTTAGGGAATCGACCTCATGCGCCACGCTCTCGCGATCGCGTTCGGCCTGTGGGCGGCGACAGCAGCTCAGGCCGAGACCTGCCAGCTCATCGGCAACCAGATCCTGTGCGACGACGGGAGGTCGGGGCAGCGGATCGGCAACAACACTTACTGGAATGACGGCTCCTCGTCACAGCAGATCGGGCGCTTCACCTACAACAACGACGGCAGCAGCTCGCAGCAGATCGGCAACCACACCTACTACAGCGATGGCACGTCGTCGCACACGGTCGGAAGCACGACCTACTTCAGTGATGGCAGGACGTGCCGGCGGATGGGCAAACAGATTCATTGCGACTAGTCAGCCGCCCCGACCGGACCGCTGCAGCAGATTTTCGGCAGGAGGGCGCTGGAGCGGGTGAAGGGAATCGAACCCTCATATTCAGCTTGGAAGGGTTTCGGCGCCTGAATGTTTTCAGGGCCCATGACCTTGCCCCCAAGTTTTATCCAGATCTGAGTTCGGTCGGGCGGTTTGATGTGCCCATCTGGGCGGTCGTAGCGGCGGGAGCTGGCGCGGAGCTCTCGGCATAGCGCAGCTCCAGATCCCGACGCGGATTGCAGGTGGCGGCGAACTCGGATGGCGTCTTCCATCCGAGCTGGGAGTGCGGCCGAGCGTCGTTATAGTCGGTCCGCCAGCATCGGAGCGCGACGCGGGCCTGAGCAAGCGAGGTGAACAGCGTCTCGTTCAGCTGTTCATCCGCAGGCGACCGTTGAAGCTCTCGATGAAGGCGTTCTGCATGGGTTTGCCCGGCGCGATGTAGTGCCAGGCGACACGGCTCTGATCGGTCCATGTCAGGATGGCATTGCTCGTGAGCTCGCTGCCGTTGTCGCTCACCACCATCTTGGGCTTGCCGCGCTCGGCGACCGGCCGGTCCAGCTCCCGGGCGACCGGGGCGCCCCGAGAGTGAAGTGTCGGCCACCAGCGCCATTCTCGTCCTCCAGCGTCTTCAGACGCTTGGCCTCCGAGACGTCCATTCCGCCGAACTTGGCCTTCCACTTGTAGATGCTGGCGTCGCTCACGCCATGCTTGCGGCAGAGATCGGCGACCGGAACGCCAGCCTCGTGCTCCTTCAAAATCCCAATGATCTGCTCTTCCGTAAAGCGGCTGCGCTTCATGCTCTGGTCCTCGTTGGGCCAGAACGAACTTCAAACTGGATTAAGCCCCAGGGGCAAGGTCAGCGAATACCAACAAAATCAGAGAGTTGAGAACTCGTTTGGGAGGAAAAGGCATCATTGTTCTGCAACGCCTTCCAAGAGCAGGCCCCAAACGGACTGGACGAAGTCAGCCGCAGACCGAAGGGCCGCAGAGCGGCGAACCGGTGAATTCGGCGAACCGAACGGTCTGGCGCAGTCGGGGGCTTAACGTCCCGGAGACGCAACCTTCAGAAGTCTGCGACCGTCTTGGACTCATGCCGGGCGAAACGCGCGGGCGCGTAGGGCCTGGGATCGACGATCGGTTTGGCGGAGGTCACGAGATCGGCGATGAGATGGCCCGCACCTGGCCCGATGCCGAAGCCGTGGCCACTGAAGCCGGCGGCGACGATCAGGCCGGGCAGCGCGGCGAGCTCGCCGATCGCAGGCACGCCGTCGGGCGTGGAATCGATGTAGCTCGCCCACGCCGCCGTGACGCGGCTCTGCTTCAAGGCCGGCAGCAGCTCGACCGCGCGCGCCCGGGTCAGGCGGATGGTGGCCTGGTCCGGCCGGGGATCGAGGATGCGGGTCAGCTCCATCGGCGTCGGCGCGTCGAGCCGCCAGCGGCCGACCGTCTCGTGGCCGGCGCGCAGGCCTTCGACCCCGCCGGGCAGCAGGCTGCGCCAGCGCCTGGCGAACATCGGCAGGAAGTGCGGCGCGAAGCGCAGCTGCTGAAGTGTAGGATCGACGCGGCCGCGGCCGCTGATCGCGAGCGTATGGCCGCCGTCGCCGCGCCGGGTGATCGAGACGGCGGCGGTGTGCAGCGCCGGGGGCAGCGGCTCCGCCGACGGCGACAGAGCGAGCGCCGAGGCGCGGATCGAGGCCATCGGCAGTGCGACACCGAGCTGATGGCAGAACGACGAAGCCCAGGCGCCGGCGGCGAGCACCGCGACCGGCGTGCGGATGGTGCCGCGCTCGGTGATCACGGCCGACAGCCGGCCGCCGCTGGTCTCGACGCCGCGCACGGCGCACATCTGGTGCACCGAGCCGCCCTGCTTCAGGATCGCGCGCGCCACCGCGGGCGCGGCATCGGCGGCGCTGGCGGTGCCGTCGGTCGGCGAGAACACGCCGCCCTTCCAGCTGCGCCCGGTGGCAGCGCCGCGCTCCGTGGCCTGGCGGCTATCGAGCATGTGCGTGGTGACGCCGGCGGTTTTGGCCAACTCGCCCCAGCGCGCCCAGCCGGCGAGCTCCGCCTCGTCATTGCTGAGATAGAACAGGCCGCAGCGCGAGAAGCCGGTCGCCTCGCCGCTCTCGGCCGCGAAGCGCTCCCACAGATCGAGGCTCAGCGTCGCCATCGGCAGCTCGCGCGCATCGCGGTTCTGCTGCCGGCACCAGCCCCAATTGCGGCTGGACTGCTCGGCGCCGATGCGGCCCTTCTCGATCAGCGCCACCGCGAGCCCGCGCCGCGCGAGGTAATAGGCCGTGAACACGCCGACGATGCCGCCGCCGATGACCACGGCATCTGCACGCGCGGGCAGCGTTGGCGATGTCTCGACGTGCACCAGCGGTGCGGGCATGCGGTCTCTCCGGCTGTAGGCTTGGACAGGTTAGAGCGGTATCAGGCCGCACGGGCGCCGGATTCGCGGCCGGGACGGCATATCATTCTGCCGGCCGGCGCAGCGCCGGCGTATTGTTTTGCATCGCATAATCCCGGCGGATACGGCCCCATTCTTGCTTTACGGACATTTCGTTGGGCCAAGCGCAGAATTTTCTGCTGTAATGGGGACCCGACCTCGCGCCACACGGGACCACGGCTTCATGAAGCTCGATCGCATCGACATCAAGATCCTGCACGAACTGCAGAAGAACGGCCGCGTCACCAATGTGGAGCTGGCCGAGCTGGTCAATCTGTCACCGAGCCCCTGCCTGATGCGGGTGAAGAAGCTGCAGGCGGAAGGCTATATCGAGGGCTACTCGGCGCAGATCTGCGTCTCCAAGCTCGGCCAGACATTGACCGTGTTCACCGAGGTCACCCTGAAGAACCACCGCCAGATCGACTTCGCCCGCTTTCTCGCCGCGGTCGAGAAGATCGACCAGCTGATCGAGTGCCACCTCGTCTCCGGCGGCTACGACTACATGATGAAGTTCGTCACCGCGGGGATCGGCGAGTACCAGACCATCATGGAGCGGCTGACCGACATGGACATCGGCATCGAGAAGTACTTCAGCTTCGTCGTGCTGAAGTCGCCGATCGTCAAGCCCTATCTGCCGCTGACCAGCTTGTTCCAGATGTAGCCGCGCGGTCAGCGCTGGCAGTATTCGCGGACCTGCTCGGGATCCTGGCGCAGATTGTCGAGCCAGGCGGGATCGAGCTTCGGCACCGACGACAGCAGCAGCTTCGTGTAGGGATGCTCCGGCCGCGCCATGGCCTCGGGCGTGATTTGCTCGATCTTGCGGCCCCGATACATCACGACGATATCGTCGCAGATCGCCTCGACCACCGACAGATCGTGGCTGATGAAGACATAAGCGAGATCGAGCTCGCGCTGCAGCTCCTTGAGCAGATCGATGACCGCCGCGGCGACGACGGTGTCGAGCGCGGAGGTGATCTCGTCGCAGATGATGAGCTTGGGATCGGCGGCCAGCGCGCGGGCGAAGTTGACGCGCTGCTTCTGTCCCCCCGAGAGCTCGCCCGGACGGCGCAGCCGCAGGCTGCGGGGCAGCTTCACCATGTCGAGCAGCTGATCGATGCGGGCGCTGCGGTGCTGGCGCGGCATGCCGTGATAGAATGTCAGCGGCCGCCCCAGAATGTCCTCGACCGTATGCGCCGGGTTCAGCGCCGTGTCGGCATGCTGGAACACGATCTGCACCTGGCGGAGCTGGTCCGCATCGCGGCTGCGCGCGCTGCGCCCGAGCTCGCGGCCGTCGAACACGACGCCGCCCGCAAACGGCGGCAGGATGCCGGCGATGGCGCGGGCGAGCGTCGACTTGCCGCAGCCGGATTCGCCGATGATGCCGAGATTGCGTCCGCGCGCGACGCGCAGGCTGACGTTCTCGACGGCCACGATCGCGGGCAGGCCGTCCGAGCGCAGCGGACCGTAGCCGACCGACACCTCGTGCACTTCGAGCAATGCCTCGGCCGCCACGGACGCCTCCGCTCGCGGTTCATGATGCGGCGCGATGGCGGCGAGCAGCTGGCGCGTATAGGGGTGCTGCGCGCGCTCGAGAATGTCGGCGGTCGTCCCGCTCTCCTGCACCTCGCCATTGCGCAGCACGACGATGCGGTCGGCGATCTGGGCGACGACGGCGAGATCATGCGACACGTAGATGCCGGCGATGCGATGCGCGGAGATCACCGACTTGAACGCGCGCAGCACCTCGACCTGGGTGGTGACGTCGAGCGCCGTGGTCGGCTCGTCGAAGATCAGCACCTTCGGGCTCGCGATCAGCGCCATCGCCGCGGCGAGCCGCTGCAGCTGGCCGCCGGACACCTGGTGCGGATAGCGCTCGCCGATCGTGTCGGGGTTGGGCAGCGACAGCGCACGGAACAGCGCCGCGGCCTTGCTGCGCGCCTCCTCCACCGGCATCACGCCGTGGATGCGCACGACCTCGATGACCTGATCCATGATGCGGATTGCCGGATTGAACGCCGCGGCGGCGCTCTGCGGCACATAGGCGATCTTGGCGCCGCGCACGGCCGCCTTGTCCTTCTCCGAGAGTGTCACCATGTCGACGCCATCGACCGTGACCGAGCCGCCGACGATCTGGCAGCCGGCCCGCGCATAGCCCATCAGGCTCATCGCGATGGTGGTCTTGCCGGAGCCGCTCTCGCCGATCAGCGCGACGATCTCGCCTTCGGCGATGTCGAGATCGACGCCCCTGATGATCTCGATAGTGCGGCCGGAATCGGTGGTCGCCTCGACGCGAAGATCGCGGATCTGCACCAGGCTCGTCATCTACGACGCCTCCCGGTCGCGGATCTTGGTCGGCAGATTGTCGATCAGGAGATTGACGGCGATGGTGAGGCTTGCGATCGCCAGCGACGGGAAGATCACGGCCGGCGCGGCATAGGGCAGCCCGCCGATGTTCTCGCGCACCAGCGCGCCCCAATCGGCATAAGGCGGCCGCACGCCCAGGCCGAGAAAGGACATTCCGGACAGCAGCAGCACGATGAACACGAAGCGCAGGCCAAGATCGACCAGCACCGGGCCGATGATGTTGGGCAGGATCTCGGCGCGGATCAAATAGAACAGGCTCTCGCCGCGGATCCGAGCCACCGTGACGAAATCCATAGTGTTGATGTTGACCGCGAGCGCGCGTGCGAAGCGGTAGGCGCCGGGAATGTAGATCACCGCCATGGTCACGATCAGCACCGGGATCGACGAGCCGACCGCGGCGACGACGACGAGGCTGAACAGCTTGCTCGGAATCGAGCTCAACGCGTCGAGCAGCCGGCTCAGCACCATGTCGACGACCCCGCCGGTGATCGCCGCAATCATGCCGAGCGTGACGCCCGACACGCCGGCGATGATCACGGAGGCCACCGAAATGCCGAGCGTATAGCGCGCGCCCATCAGGATGCGCGAGGTCATGTCGCGTCCGAGATAGTCGGAGCCCAGCCACAGCTCGCGGCTCATCGGGCCGAAATAATCGGTGTCGACGATGTCGCCGATCGGATGCGGAATGATGGAGGGCGCGACGAACGCCACCACGATCCAGAACGCCACGACCAGCGCCCCGGCAACCCCGACAGCGTTGATGCGGTAACCGAAGCGCCGGGTTCGCGAGGCGGATTTCGCGGCGCTGCTCATCGCAGCCTCGGATTGGACAGGATGGCGATGATGTCGGCCGTGGTGGTCAGCAGCAGGAAGCCGAAGCAGAAGATGATGGCGCAGCTCTGGATCAGCGGCAGGTCGCGGGTCGACACCGCGTCGACCATCAGCTTGGCGATGCCGGGATAGTTGAAGACGGTCTCGATGATGATGACGCCACCCAGGAGATAGGACAATGACAAGGCCACCGCATTCACGATCGGGCCGAGCGCATTGGGCAGCGCATGGCGGAGCACCAGACGGCTGCGCGAGGCGCCCTTCAAGAGCGCCATCTCGACGTAGGGCGTGTTCAAGGTCTCGATCACGGCCGCCCGGCTCATCCGGATCATCTGCGCCGAGATCACGATGGTTAGCGTCACGACCGGCATCGCATAGGCGCGGGCGAAATCATACGCGGTGCGGATCTCGCTGATGAAGGACACCGCCGGCAGCCAATTAAGATAGACAGCGAACAAAAGCACAGCGAGGGTCGCGATCATGAACTCCGGCACCGACACGATGCCGATGACGGCGATGGTCAGACAGCGATCATACAGCGTGTTGCGCAGCATCGCCGCGGTGATGCCGAGAGTCAGCGCCAGCGGCACCGCGACGGTCGCGGTGAGGCCGGCGAGCTTGAGGGTGTTGACGAGGCGCCCGCCGATCAGCTTCGCGACTGGCATGTTGTTGGCATATGACACGCCGAGATCGCCCTGCACGACGCCGGCCAGCCAGCGCAGGAAACGGAAAATGGCGGGATCATCGAGATGCATCGCCTTGCGCAGCCCCTCGACCGCCTCGGGGGTCGCGGCCTGGCCGAGCAAGATCGTCGCGGTGTCGCCCGGCAGCATCGCGGTGGCGAAGAAGACGGCGAATGAGACAATGATCGCGGTGACCAGCGCGATCGCCAGCCGGGCCAGGATGAGGGATGCGATCCGATGTTTCAAACTTTGGGTCCGCGAGCCTGATCAGATCATGGTCATCGCGGCGCCGCCCCGAGTGACCGGCGCCACGCGACTCAGACAACATTCACGAATCGAGCCAGACATACTCGGCGAAGGCATATCCCATCATGCCGCCGAGCGGGCTGGGCTCCAAGCCCTTCAGTCTCGACGAGGTGGCATCGATATTGGAGATGTACGCCGGAATGATGGTGCCCGCCTCCTCCGCGATCATCGCCTGCATCTCGGCATACATCTGCTTGCGCTTGGCCTGGTCGAGCAGGCCGCGCGCCTCGAGCATCATCTTGTCGAACCTCTCGGACTTGAAGCGGCTCTCGTTCCACGGCGCCTCGGAGGCATAGAGCAGCGAGAACAGGATGTCCGGCGTCGGGCGCGGATTGATGTTGCCGAAATGGACCGGCGCCTTCAGCCAGTAATTGTCCCAATAGCCGTCCGAGGGAACGCGCTGCACGTCCAGCGTCAGGCCGATCGCCGCCGCCGAGGCCTGGATCACCATGGCCATCTCGATCGCCGAGTTCGCCGCTTCCGAGGTCACGACCGGGATCGACGTGCCGAGCACGCCGGCCTTCTGGAACAGCGATTTTGCCTTGTCCGGATCGAACGGCTTGGGCTTGAGGTCGGGGTTGTGGAAGAAATTCGCCGGCGAGACCGGCTGGTCGTTGCCGACGACGCCGAAGCCACGCAGCACCGACTTGACGATCTGCTCGCGGTTCACCAGGTGCTTCATGCCGTCGATGAAGTCCTTCTTGTTGCCCGGCGCCATGTCGAGACGGATGTTGAGGTCGGTGTAGTTGCCGGTCGTCGATTTCGACAGCGCGATCCCCTCCTTGCCCTCGATCAGCCGGAGCGAGCGCGGGTTGATGCTGGCGGCGAGCTGGATGTCGCCGGAGAGCAGCGCGTTGACGCGCGCATTCTCCTCCGTGATCGCGATGAACTCGATCTGATCGAGATAGGGGCCGTCCTTGAAATAGTTCTTGTTGCGTACGCCGATGGAGCGGACGCCCGGCTCGAACGCCTCGCGGACGAAAGCGCCGGTGCCGTTGCCCTTGGAGAAATCGGTGGTGCCGTCAGCGACGATCATGAAGTGATGCAGCGCCAGGATCATCGGCAGGTCGGCGTTGGGGCTCGCCAGCGCGATCTCGACGGTGGTCTTGTCGACCGCCTTGAAGCCGGTCATCTGCGCCGCGATCTTGGCGACCTTGGAGCCTGTCGCCTTGTCGAGATGCCGCTTCAGCGAGAACACGACGTCGTCGGCCGTCAGCGGCTTGCCGTCGTGGAAGGTGACGCCCTTCTTGAGCTTCACGGTCCAGGTCTGCGCATCCTGGGACTCGACGGATTCGGCGAGCTCCATCTGCGCCGCGCCGCTCTTATCGAGCGTGGTGAGCCGATTGTAGAACGAGCAGCAGCGCACATAGTCGGTCGAGAAAGACGCCTTGGCCGGATCGAGCGTGTCGGCCGTCGAGGTGGACCAGCCAGCCGCCTTGATCGAGCCGCCCTTCTTCGGCGTGGCCGCGAATGCGCGCTCGGCGCGACCGAGGATGGTGCTGCCGGAAGCGAGCGCGACGCCATTGGCGAGCATCATCTTCAGGAGATCCCGGCGCGAGGCGCCGCGCCGGATTGCCGCCTCGACCAGCACATCGTCACTCGGAGTCCAGTTGGTGATCCCTTTGCTCATGTCATCCGTCCCCTGTTCGATCCGGCAGAATGAAAATCGTCAGTCGCACATCATTTGGCAGGCACCTGGTCCACCGCGTCGGCCAGCTCGGCCATCGAATGGAAGTGGAAATCCGGCTTGGTGAAGGACGCCGGCGCGATGGTGCCGCCATAGCCCTGCTTGTCGTGGCGCCGCTCGATCCAGCAATTGATGACGCCGAGCTGCCGGGAGATGCCGATGTCGTGATACTGGCTCTGCGCCACATGCAGGATCTGTGACGTCGAGCCGCCGTCACGTTCGATGAAATCGAACACCTGAGTGAAGAAGGCGGGATCCGGCTTCTCCGTCCCGGTGTCGTCGACCGTGAAGCTCGCGTAGAACGGCGAGCCCAGCTCGCGCTCGAAATGATCCAGTGCCCAGCGCCGCGCATTGGTCATCGCGATCAGCTTGTAGCGCCGGGCGAGACGCGCCATGGCGGCGGCGCTGTCCGGGAAGGCCTTCCAGCGTGCGGCGGAGTCGCGGAAGCGCTCGCCGAGCGCGGTCTGCCTGGGCAGATCGAGTTGTGGTGCGATGATGTCATAGACCCGGACGAGATCATCCGGAAAGCGGTCGGCGTCCGCCGCGTAGCGTGCCGCGCGGTACAGGCTCAGCGCCTGCTCACCGTCGATTGCCTTGTTTGCTTCCGCCGCGATCTCGCCGAGGCTCGAGACGATCCCGCTTTCGAAGTCGATCAGCGTGCCGACCACGTCGAAGGTCAGGTACCTGAATTGAGCAAGATCGAGCTTGGTCATTCTGTGAGGCCCTTCCGCGTCATCGGTCCTAGTGTGAAGCCGGGTTCCGGCGAAAACTTCCGAATTGCGAGGACCCGACGGCAGAAAATTGCGAATAGGAGGAGCCGCCGACATATCGGCCCTGCTGCACACGCACCGATATGCCCGTGCCCACCTTCACGCCATGGCCTCGCGGACGTCCGGATCGGCCAGGGTCTGATCCAGCGTCCGTGCGGTGCGTTCGAGGATGGCATCGATGTCCGCGTCGCTGCAGCACAGCGGCGGCGCGTAGCCGAGCACCCCTGTCGGGAAGGCACGGATGACGAGGCCGTTGGCCCAGGCGCGATCGAAGATGCGGCGCGACGGCTCGGCGCTCGCCGGCAGCGGCGTCTTCTTCTCCTTGTCGGTCACGAGCTCGATGGCCGCCAGCAGGCCACGGCCGCGCACCTCGCCCACCAACGGATGGTCCTGCAGCGCGCGCAGGCCCGCCATCAGCCGCGCACCCGCCCGCCGGCCATTCTCCAGCAAGCCATTCTCATAGAGATCAAGCACGGCAAGGCCGACCGCCGCGCTCACCGGATGCGCCGAATAGGTATAGCCGTGCCCAACGGCCGAAGAACCTGCGCCATCGGCAATAACGCCATAGACATGATCGGACATCAGCACCGCGCCCATTGGGACGTAGCCGGAGGTCAGACCCTTCGCGACGGTCATGAAGTCCGGGACGATGTCGTCATCTGTGCAGGCGAACAGCGGTCCGGTACGACCGAAGCCGGTGATCACCTCGTCGGCGACGAACAGGATGCCGTGCCGCCGGCAGCGCTCGCGCATCGCCTTCATCCAGCCGTCCGGCGGCACCAGCACGCCGCCCGAGCCCTGGATCGGCTCGGCATAGAACGCGGCCACCCGTTCGGGACCGCCGACCTCGGCAATCTTGGCTTCGAGGGCCGCGAGCGAGGCCACGATGACGGCGTCGGGATCGCTGCCAACGGGGTTGCGGTACGAATAGTGCGACGGGATCTTGTGCTGCCAGTTCAGTGGCACGCCGAAATTGGCGTGGAAGGCCGGCAGCGCCGTGAGTCCTGCACCGACCGTCGACGAGCCGTGATAGCCCTGCTGCAGCGTGATGAACTGATCGCGCTGCGGCTGCCCCCTCGCGTGCCAATAGTAATGGATGAAGCGGACCGTGCTGTCGACGGCGTCCGAGCCGCCAAGCGTGAAATAGACGTGGTTGAGATCACCCGGCGCGCGCTCGGCGAGCGCGGCCGCGAGCCGGATGGCCGGCTCCGAGGCGAGGCTAAAATAGCCGGTGGCATAAGGCAGCTCGCGCATCTGCCTCGCCGCCGCCTCGACGATGCTCTCATGGCCATAGCCGGCATTGACGCACCACAGCCCGGCGAAGCCGTCGACCAGTTGATGGCCCGAGGCATCGGTCACGATCGCACCCTTGGCGGATTTCAGGACCCGCGCGCCGGCGGCCTCGTGTCCGCGATAGGACGCGACCGGATGCACCAGATGGGCGCGATCGAGTTCGATGAGCGAGTTGCTGAGCATGATGATCTCCGGTTCAGCCGAACGCCTGGCTGGCCAAGGCAAATGATGTCGGGGCGCGCCGCCTCGTGTGACCAGCGGCCGGCCCATGCATGACGATGCCGCCGCCGACATGATCGAGGCCCAAGCTGCCCAGCCATGGTGCGAGTCCCGTCTCGCTGCCGGTGTCGACGCGGATGAACTTGCCCTGTCGCCCAGCGAGGAAATGCGCGACGAGCGACTTGGCGTCCTCGCTACTGAAAGCGACCACGGGGCCAATCACGAGACCGCGGCCGAAGTGACGCAGCGCGGCGAACCCCGCCGCACGGCCCTGGCGCTCCAACACCGCGAACTCTCCGATGGATGCGATATGGGCTATCAGGTCGCGGCGATCCGCGCCAAAGGCCGCGATGTCGAGTGCCGTGATGACGGCGATGTCGTCGGGCGTGGCCGCACGCACGGCGTCGGGCTGTGCGACAGCTTCCGCGAGATGTCCCTGATGCTGCACGATCTCACCGCTGCGGCGGAAGCCGAGCTTCTCATAGAGCTGCAGTCCATCTTCTGTCGCGACGAGCTGCAACCGCCGCTCACCGGCGAGCGCCATCGCCTGCTGCATCAGGCACCGTCCGAGCCCCTTCCCCCGCTCCGCCTCGTCGACAATGACCATGTTGATGGTCCCGGCATCCTGGCCATACGGCGTCATCAGCACGGTGCCGATCACGCGACCGTCCGCCGCGACCGCCACGCAGCCCTTGCTCAGCGCAAGCGCCATCTGCCAGTCCTCGCGACGATGCGGCCAGCGGACCTGCTGCGACAGCCGCGTCGCTGCATCCAGGTGCTCCCCGCTGAAAGCTCTGAAGCTCGCGGCGTCGGACGTCATGTCATGCACTCCCATCTGCACCGGAGTCTGGGCGAGCGGCCCCCGGCAGATCGTCTGAAGGCGATGATGCCGACAACATCTTCCGCCGCCGAACCGGGGCAAAGCCGCATCTTATGCTGGCGGGGCGGCCTATCATCGGACGTCGAGACCACGACCGGCATGAGGATCCATGAGCCGCTTTCGCCCGAAATACGTGACCTTCGACTGCCACGGCACGCTGATCAATTTCGAGATGGCCGAGGCCGCACGCGATCTCTACAGCGCACAGCTCTCCGAGTCGGCGATGACGGAGTTCGTGAAGGTCTTCTCGGCCTACCGCCTCGATGAAGTCCTCGGCGCGTGGAAGCCCTATGCCGAGGTCGTCAGCAACGCCCTGGCGCGCAGCTGCCGCAAGATCGGCATCCCCTTCAAGCCCGAGGATGCCGAGATGGTGTATCAGCGCGTGCCGACCTGGGGTCCACATCCGGACGTACCGGCGGGTCTCGCCAAGGTGGCCAAGGAGATCCCGCTGGTCATCCTCTCCAACGCCATGAACGTGCAGATCCCCTCGAACGTCGTCAGGCTCGGCGCGCCGTTCCATGCCGTGTTCACGGCGGAACAGGCGCAGGCCTACAAACCGCGGATGCGCGCCTTCGAATACATGTTCGACATGCTCGGCTGCGGCCCCGAGGACATCACGCACTGCTCCTCCTCATTCCGCTACGACCTGATGACCGCGCACGATCTCGGCATCACCAACAAGGTCTGGGTCAACCGCGGCCACGAGCCGGCCAATCCCTATTACGGCTACACCGAGATCAAGACCATTTCCGAGCTGCCCGGCGTGTTCGGCCTGTAAGCAGAGTGCCCGCGATGAAATATGTCTCCTACTGGCGCGACACGGCGACCGCATTTTCCGGCGGCCATAGCGGGCCCGTGGAGGGGCATTACGACGTCGCGGTGATCGGCGGCGGCTTCACCGGGCTCGGCGCGGCACTGCAGCTCGCCAAGGCCGGGGCCAAGGTGATCGTGCTCGAAGCCGATCAGGTCGGCTCGGGCGCGTCGGGACGCAATGGCGGGCATCTCAACAACGGGCTGGCGCACAGCTATCCGGCCGCGAAGGCCGAGCTCGGCACCCTGCGCGCGATCGCGCTCTACAAAGCGTTCGACGAGTCGATCGACACGCTCGAGCGCCTGATCGCGGAAGAAAACATCGCTTGCGGTTTCCGCCGCTCCGGCAAGCTCAAGCTGGCATCCAAGCCTGGCCATTTCGCGGGGATCGCGACGAACTTCGAGGCGATCCACCGCGAGGTCGATCCCGACACGGCGCTGCTCTCGCCGGCCGAGCTGAAATCCGAGATCGGCTCGCCCTTTCACGGCGGCATGCTGTTCAAGAAGAGCGCGATGATGCACATGGGCTGCTTCGCCGCGGGCCTCGCCTCTGCCGCGAGTCGCCGCGGCGCCGTCATTGTCGAGCAAGCCGCCGTCACTGAACGGGTGCAGGACACCAAGCACTTTCGCCTCACCACGGCCAAGGGGACGGTGAGCGCCGAGCAGGTGCTGCTCGCCACCGGCGCCACCACGCCGGCGAGCTTCAGCTATTTCCGCCGCCGCATCATTGCCGTCGGCAGCTTCATCATCGCGACGCGGCCGCTGACGGAGGCCGAGGCGGCCTCGGTGCTGCCGGGCCACCGCACCTACGTCACCTCCATGAACATCGGCAACTACTTCCGCCTGTCGCCGGACAATCGCCTGATCTTCGGCGGCCGCGCGCGCTTCTCGGCGACATCGGATCAGCAGTCCGATGCGAGGAGCGGCGCGATCCTGCGCGCGGCGATGGAGCGGATGTTCCCGCAGCTTGCCGGCATCGACATCGACTATTGCTGGGGCGGCCTCGTCGACATGACCGCCGACCGTTATCCGCGCGCCGGTCGCCAGGGCGGGCTGTGGTACGCGATGGGCTATTCGGGTCACGGCGCGCAGCTCTCGACCCATCTCGGCATGATCATGGCCGATGCGATGCTCGGCCGGCCCGACCGCAATCCGATGAAGGACGCCGGCTGGCCGGTCGTGCCAGGCCATTACGGCAAGCCCTGGTTCCTGCCGTTCGTCGGCGCGTATTACAAGACCCTGGACTGGATCCGCTGAGCCGTGACGGCGCGACCGCGATCAGTAGCCGCGGCTGCGGTCGACGAGGCCGACCGGATCGAGCCCGGCGCGGTGTCGCTTGATGTTCGCGGCGACCGCGAGCGCCGCTGCTTCCGGCTGCGTGACGCTGGCGACATGCGGCGTGATCAGGACGCGCGGATGCCGCCACAACGGGTGATCCGTCGGCAGCGGCTCGGGATCGGTCACATCAAGCACGGCGTCCGCGAGATGCCCGGAGTCAAGTGCTCCGAGCAACGCCGCCTGGTCGAGCTGCGCGCCGCGGCCGGTCTGCACCAGCGAAGCGCCTCGCGGGAGCTTGGCGAGCAGTTCGGCATTGAGCAGGCCGCGCGTCTCCTCCGTCAGCGGCAGCAGGCAGACCAAGATGTCTGTCACCGCGAGCAGCGCATCGAGGCCGTCGGCGCCATGGTACGTAGTCACGCCGTCGATCGCGTGCCGGCTGCGGCTCCAGCCCGAGAGCGGAAAGCCGAACGGCTTGAGCCGCTCCAGCACCGCGCGGCCGAGCAGCCCGAGGCCGAGCACGCCGATGCGCCGCACATGTGCCTGCGGCTGCGGGATAGCGCGCCAGAGCTGCTGCCGCTGCTGATCGAAATAGACGGTCCAATTCCGGTGCAGCGCCAGCACGGCCAGTGTCACGTATTCCTGCATCATCCTCACGATGCCGTCCTCGACCATGCGGACGATCTTGACGCTCGCCGGCACCGACGCGGCGCTGAACTGATCGATGCCGGCGCCGATCGAGAACAGGATCTCGATATTGCGATAGGCGCCGAGGTCCGGCGGCACCAGCCAGGTGATCATGTAGCGGACTTCATCGGCATCGACCTGCGCCGGATCGATTTCGAACGGAAGATCCGGAATCTCACGCGCAAGCACCTCGCGAAAGATCGCGCCGCGCGTGCCATCGGAGTTGAACAGGAAGGTCATGCGGTCATCCCAGCGGCCGATCTGGCTCGTCGCGCCTCCGATCATGGCGGTCGCGGCCTGCGTTACGTGCCGAATACAGGGCAGGATTGAGAAGAATGTTGCGAAGTTCGCCCGCAGGCGCCTCAATATGCGGAGGTGACGACAGCATGGTCGCTCTCGACCTCATCGAGGCTGGGTGACGCGTGGCGGGCGGAACGAAGACAGGGACAGCGTGCATGGACAATCCGGACGTCGAATCGCGAATCGTCGACGTGTTCGAGATGCGCCTCGCCGACATCGACAGCGTCGACCTCGCGCAGTTGCTCGCCTTGTCGATCGCCGTCCAATGGCCCCATCGGGAGGAGGATTGGCAATTCATGCGCAGCATCGGCCGCGGCGTCGTCGCGCTCGATGAGATCGGTCGGGCCCTCGGATCCGCCATGTGGTTTCCCTACAGCGACGGCTTTGCTGCGGTTGGGATGGTCATCACCTCGCCGCGGCTGCAGGCCCTTGGCACCGGGCAATGGCTGATGCATCGGGTGATGGCCGAATGCGGCGGTCGGACGCTGCGCCTCAACGCCACGCGCGCCGCCTATCGCCTCTACCGATCTCTCGATTTCAAGCGTGAGCAGACTCTGTTTCAGTGTCAGGGTGAGGCGATTGCCTCGGACGCGGCGCCGGCCGAAGCGGGAAATATTCGCGTGCTGATGGAGGCAGACCTGCCGGCGCTGATCGAACTCGACGCGGCTGCTTATGGCGTCCGGCGAGCCGGGCTGATGACCGGACTGTTTCACCAGTCGCGCAGCTTTGGGCTGTTTCGCGCGGGGCGGCTGGAGACGTTCGCGATGTGCCGGCGGTTCGGACGCGGACATGTCGCGGGGCCGGTGGTCGCATCCTGCGACAGCGACGCGATCGCCGTGTTGGCGCCGCACGTGGCAGCTCACGAAGGCCAGTTCCTCAGGCTCGACACTCATCGAGCGACAGGAGAGTTCCGCGACTTTCTCGCGCGGTCGGGGCTCGCTCTCTTCGATGCCGTCACCACGATGTCGCTGCGGAACGACGTGAAGGGTGCCTTCCTGCGCGGCAACGACCAGCCGAAGATCTACGGCGTCGTCAGTCAGGCCTTCGGCTAGCCCCTGCGTCCCGGAACAGAGCGCGGACCAAGCCCTCAGTCTCCAACTATCAAAACTGCGGAGCCCTCCCGATCTGTCGCCGGCGGCACCCTTGCTACACTGATCCGTTTCCTCGCTATGATTCGCTACACTGCGTTCGACGATGTCCCTCTCGGTGATCTGCTATTCGATGAACGTGGCGGCGCTGGTGGCGCGACGTCCCGCCACGCAGCTGATGCTGATGGGCGGGCTCTATCATCCCTCGTCGCAATCCTTCTCATCGGAGGAAGGCCTGTCCTATTTGCGCAAGCTCGGCATCAACAAGGCCTTCATCTCGGCGGGCGGCGTACATGCGAATAGGGGCGCGAGCTGCTCGAACTTTCATGAGACGGCGGTCAAGCAGGCGGCCATCGCAACGGCGATCGAAAGCATTCTGGTCGCCGATGCGAGCAAGCTCGACAGCCTGAAGCCGGCCTTCTTCGCCGACCTCCATGCGTTTTCCAGGATCATCATTGGCGGGGCCGTATCGCGTGAGCACCGCAAGCCGTTCAAGCATCTCCCGGTCGAGTATGTAACCAGGACCGACTGAGGAAGCCGCTTCGCGCCCTGCAAATTGGCGCGCTTCTGAGGTCGCCGCGACCGAGACGCGTGGGGCGGGGCGGGGTTCGCGGTGTAGCGGCACGCCATCGCCATGCGCAACTGAGATACACGGTCAATGACGGCCCCGTCGCCATGCATCCGGCGCAAACGCTTTCCGCCAGGCGCTGCGGGCTGCTTAAGGGGAACGACTGCTCAAGCGGTCGCGAGGCGCGCCTTACCAACTCGCAAATTTGAAAAGACGCCTCCAAAGAACTGCTGGTTATTGGGAAGCATTTCCACGGTGCAGAAAATCAGTGCCATAAAATTGCGCCCGAGATCGCCGACACGAGGATCGGGTTGACGGTCTTCTGAGTTTTGCGCGGCGTCTACGTCGATATCGATCGCGGACTTTACAGTTTCAAGCATAACTCCGACTTTTAACTTCGGCGGATGGCTCGTCGTGACTTCCGGAATACTCATGGTGGACAAAAGCCGACCATCCACGTTTTGGATGGGCTGTTTGCCGGCGATGCTTGGCCATAAAACACCAGCGCGCGCAAATATTACATCATGGTACGGCTACCCGGACTGCAATCTCGGATCGGGCTGAAGGAACGCAGAAAATCGCTCGAGAAGGACGGTGTCCGAGCTCAATTGAGGCCGACCGAACCCAATTGGGTACGGCTATCGAGCGAATTTGCTGGTACGCCTGAGCCGCTCGGCTCTTCATCGAAGCGGCGTGTAAGGCAAGCGGCTTGCCGTTGCCCTTCCCCCTATCGAACCGCCTTGCCTTAAAGGGCGATGCCTCCGAACGCGGCCGCACCAGTTTTCGCACCAGAAACGAACTGAACAAACCGCGACAGGCGCTATCAACATTGAGCAAAAATGCTGCAAAATCAATAAACCTATTCAATCTCCTCCCGCTCATAATGGTCTGGTTGCAGGTTCGACCTTTGGTGAACAAGCAACAATAAATTCGGCAGCCAAACGGCACCGCCCCGCGGGGCTCTTGCTGAAGGTTCTGCAAATTCGGCAGGGTGAAAATCGACAAGATTGCCGAATGCGAAAAATGTCGGTGATCCTTCCTTTTTGCTTGCCGCAGCATCCAATTGTACGATGTGCCTTCGACGACTATTTTGCTTAGGCATCGCAAATTGCAGTATTTCCAGATGAACAAGTCCTCCGACCTGCTTTGATTGGCGGGTACGCGAAGACCACAGACTGAAGCCCGCAAATTGTCCTTGTAGATGAGTCCAGAAGAAGCGAATCTACAGGTGGCGCGCGTGGTCGAAGGTTGGGTCGATAGCCAGAATTAAAGAAGCCATTTGGAAGAAGCGCAGGAGAGAGCGGCGATCTGACGCTCGATTCTGAATCGGTCTCCAGAATGAGCTTCGACTGAAGGTTGACTGTGCATATGTCCAGAAAGGCGCCGAAGCGAACCCCGAAGCGAGCGTGTGCAAGTACGTAGCAAAATATGGACTTGCTGCCCATCTGTTCTACCATTCTGATGGCAGCGTTGCCGCCGTTAAGCTGAGCAGGCCGGAATTGAAGGCCGCTCAAAACCCCGACGAACAGGCGTCTGAGGATATTAGAAAACTGCTATGAAGCCGCCGCGCAGTGCCCTACCCCTACCTCGCTATGTTGAACGTAAGCCGCGCAAAAGTGGCGGCTGAGGCTACTTCTTCCACGTGCCGTCGTGGGCCAAGAAGGCAGGTTGCACTGTGCATAGCGAACGGCTCGGCACCGACTATAAAGCGGCGATTTTGCGCGCCGAAGCAGTGCTCTTGCCCGACTTCGACGCGTGGCGGACCGGCGGCAAGGCCTTGGCAGCGTCGCCTCCCCATGCGGTCGGAACGCTCGATTGGATGTTTGCCGAATACCGCTCTGATCGCCGCTACGCCAAGCTCGATCCTAAGTCCAAGCGAAATCACGAGGTCGGATTCAAGCTTGTCGGCGGCTACGTCCTGAAAGATGGCAAGCGACTGGGCGAGAAGCGCCTCACCGCAATCGATACGGCACTGACCGACGACCTCTATGAAAAGTTGATCCTCAAGATCACCGACGCTGTGGGAAACGTGAACGAACGCGAGCGTCGCACTACGGTCAACCACGCGATGAAGTCATGCCGCCGCGCGTGGAACGTGGTCGCGCGCCGGCACCCGGGCAGGCTGCCATTGGTCAATCCATTCTCGCAGATGGGACTTCGGTCATCCAATCGTGAGACGCCGACTGCGGCGTACGAGGAGCTGGTCGCCTTCCGTACAAAGGCCGTCGAGCTTGGGCTTCCGTCGCTGGCGACCGCTGCCCTGATCGGCTGGGAATGGCTCCAGCGCGAGACAGACATCTTTGCGACTTTCGACGTGTCGCATTATCGCCCGAAAGGGCGCCCGAATATGGTCCGCATCATCGATGAGAAGACTAGGCAGAAGGGCTGGATACCGCTGTTCGACGATGCAGGTGCACCGGTTTATCCCGAGTTGATGGCGGAGCTCGACGCCATCAAACGCGACCGCATCGGCGGCCTAATGCTGCGCCGGGATTGGGGCGAGCGCGGACCATGGCCGACATGGCCGAAGCCGGATCAGCCGGATTTCACGCACGTGAGCCGCAAGGTCAAAGAAGTCATCCGTGCTGCTGGCCTTCGCGATGATTTGTCGTTCACATCGTTCCGGCATGGCGGCTTTACTGAAGGTGGCGACGCCGAACTGACTGACCGCGAGATGCTGGCACAGGGCCGGCACACGACGGTGAAGGTGCTGCCAAAGTACACCAAGCGCACGACGCGGCAGATCGTCAACGGCGCCAAAAAGCGGCGGGCAGCTCGAACAAAGGAAGGACATTTGTCCGAATGAGCATCAGCCTGCTTGTCCGAATGGAAAGCTGACGGCGCGACAAGTGCCTGAAATCGTTGGAGCGGGTGAAGGGAATCGAACCCTCGTATTCAGCTTGGAAGGCTGCTGCTCTACCATTGAGCTACACCCGCATTGGGCGTTCCCTAACATGGTCCGCGGCGGGTCTCAACCTCTTCGGGGCGAGGTTTCGAAGCGGATGGGTGCCGGATCCGGCCTGACGGAACGGCCCGAAGCGATCGCAGCGCGCGACATCGAGACTGCGGCGCGGCACGCCCGCAGCGGCCCGGTTCCGTAATCGGCCCCCCTACCCTCGCCGCCCGGACCGTCCTATATTGGCGTTACCATCAACAACGAAAGGAGGTGATCCAGTGTCTTTCACCAAGCGCTGTCACCTCGCTGGGATCGCCCGCTGAGCGGCTCTTCATGAGCGACGTTTGAGGGCGTGATTCGTCAGCGGATTGCGCCATCGCGGCTCGGCAACGGGGCGGTCTCGGCCCTGGACCAGCGAGTTCAAGAACGGAAGCGCGGCGGGTCTCACGGCCCGCCGCGTCTTTTTTTATGGCAACTCCGCCTGCTCGCCGGCCGACGGCGCCGGGCTGCGGACGAACCGCCGCGCCAGGAAGCCGCCGAAGCCGAGCATCCAGAAATACTGCACATACTCCGGTGCAAGCGCTGCGATCACGATGCCCGGCACGAACACGATGACGGGAAAGATCGCGCCGGCGATCTCGGCATGGCGGCCGCTTGGAAGCGCGAGCCACCACAGCGCGGCGTTCAGCGACGCAATGATCGTCAGATGCAGGCCATAGAGGACGGCCACCGCGCTGCTCAGCCGGTAGCCGCCGTAGAGCCCATTGGTGACCGGCAGCAGCACGATCGACAACAGGAAGAACAGATTCAGGATGACCACGGGCCGGCCCGCGAACGGCTGCCGGGCCAGCCGCCGGTGGTGGCTGATCCAGAACACGCCGGCGATGATGAAGCTGAGGACCAGCCCGGCAAGCCGCCCGGAATAGGTATGCACCAGGTCGATCCAACCCGGCATATGCGCGAAATTGGGCTTCGGCAGGTCGTAGGCGAGAAGCGTCATCGCAACACCGAAGATGGTGTTGGAGAGCGATTCCAGCCGGCGCATCTCGAACAGGTCGGACTGAGGCTCTGCCATGTCGAATCGGAAGCAACCGCGGCGAGGAACAGAGATGAGGACTCACCTTCTATAGCAGCTCCGGCGCCGCGCCGCCCGACTTCGCTGCCGCCCTTGGGCGGCAGGCTGTCACGTCACTCGCCACCCTCCAGACTAAACCGGCCCTCGAGCGTCAGCCCTCACCGGCAGGCATAGATGTGGCCATCGAAGCCGCGATAGCTGTGCGTCGCCGGATTATAGCTGCGGAATTGGACGCAGGCCGGCAGTCCCGCGGTGCGCAGTCGCGGCCTGCCCTCCGCCTGCAGCCGGGCCGAGGCCGTGGTTGCGGTGGCGGGCCTCGCGATCACGATCATCGGCCGGCTGGCGACCATGCGCGATGTCCTCCCGGCATCCTTGACCGCTGCATCCCTGGCGGCGACCACAACGGCCTGCGCCTGGGCCGCCTTGCCGGACGACGGCTTGCCCGATGAGGCGCCGGCTGGCGATGGCGTCGTCCCAGGCGGATTGGCCGCGGCCGTCTTGGCAGAGGACGGCTTGGCAGAGGGCGGCTTGTTCGCTGGCGCCAGCGCCGATGGCGATTTCACGGACGGCTTGGTCAGGGAGGGCTTGCCGGCGACTGGCTCTGCTACGGCGACCTTCTGAGCCGCATCCTGCGTGTCCGCAACTGCGGCCTGCTTCGGCTCAGCCGACGCGGCGGGTGTCGTCGCAACCGCCTCCGCAGCCGCGGCAGGCTTGACCTCGGGACCGGCCGAAATGTCGGCGCTGGCCGCCTGGCTCGGAACGGACGGCGCGGGATTGACCGACGCGGTCTTGTCGTCGGCTGGGGTCTTGTCCTCGGCGACCGGCGCCCCGGCCGGCTTCTTGATCAGCTTCTTGCATTCCAGCGGGAACACCAGCTCGCCCGATGCCGTCAACCCGATCGGCTCGCATCCGCCGAACGGCCCGCTCTCCTTGCCCTGATCCTTGGCCACCTCGCCTGCGGATGGTGAGGAGCCGCCCGGCTCGGCGCTTCGCGCAAGCGAAACGCCAGCCGCAACCTGAAATAGAACAACGCCGCATAACAATCCGGCCCGGCCGGCCTTCCGCCCCAATGTACGCATGACACGCTCGCTCGACGCATGAACTCCGACAAGGCCATCACGCCATTGAGGCAAGTCTGTGAAGGCAAGCCGCGGATTCCCGCTGCGGTGTCAATTCGATGGCATTGTGTCCTGTCTGCACGACCAACGGTGCCGCAGGAATCCCTCAATGCGGTTGCAATCGGAGCCTACCAGGGTCGCCTGCGTGCAGTGACCGTCGGGGATTGACGGCCGCCGCCAGATGCGAGCGTCCGGACAGCCCCCTTGAGCGCAACCGACTATCGTCCCGACATCGACTGCCTGCGCGGCTTCGCAGTGATCTCGGTGATCGCGTTCCACTACGACATCTCGCCGTTTCGCAGCGGCTATGTCGGCGTCGACATGTTCTTCGTCATCTCGGGCTTCCTGATCACGCGGATCATTCATGCGGAGGTGCGGAGCGGAACATTCTCGTTCGCCGCTTTCTACCGGCGCCGTGCCCGGCGCATCCTGCCCGCCGCCTTCGCGATGCTGTGCGTGACCCTGCTCGGCGCCAGCGTGATCCTGTTGCCGCGGGATGCGGTGTCCGTGGCGCAGCAGGCGCTGGCCGTCCTCGTCTTCTGCTCCAACATCCTGCTGTGGTCGCAGCAGGGCTATTTCGACGCCGCCGCCATCACCAAGCCGCTGCTGCACACCTGGTCGCTCGGGGTGGAGGAGCAGTATTATCTGCTGTTTCCGACGCTGGCGCTCGCCGCCTTCGCGCTGCGGCGGTCGCTGATGCTTGCGAGCTTCGCCACGGTCTGCGCGACCTCGTTCCTGCTCTGCGTGATCCAGACCGGGCTGCAGCCCGCCGCCGCGTTCTTTCTGTTGCCGGCCCGGGTCTGGGAGCTCGCGCTCGGCGCGCTGCTGGCCGTGGAAGCCCTGCCGGCGCCGCAAAGCCAATGGCTCAGGATCACGGCGGCCGCACTGGGCTGGATCGCGCTCGGCGCCGCCGTCAACCTGTTCTCGCCGCACACGCCCTATCCCGGCACGGCCGCGCTGCTGCCGTGCCTCGGCGCCGCCGCCGTGATCTGGGCCAATCCGCCCCCGAGCAAGGCCGTGCTGACCGCGGTCAAACCGATGATCACAATCGGGCTGTGGTCCTACTCGCTCTATCTCTGGCACTGGCCCGTCGTCTCGCTGGCGACGGCGGTCTGGGGTCCGCCGAGCTCGATCGCGGACAAGTTGGCGCTGCTCGGAGCCTGCACCGTGCTGGCGCTGACGAGCTTCCATCTGATCGAGCAGCCGGCGAGGCGTGCGCAGTCGCCGATCGCCGCGCGCGCGCTGGTCGCGAGCGCATCGGTCGTGCTGCTGGCCTCGCTCTCGATCATCGGACTTGCCGGCTTTCCCGCCCGCTTCTCGCCGCAGGAGCGGGCGCTGGCGGAATTCATCAGCTACGATCATAAGTCCGCCTACGAGAGCGGCACCTGCTTCCTCGATCCGGGCCAGACGTTCGCGGCGTTGCAGCCGTCATGCCTTGCCAAAGGGCAGCGCCCGCGCATCCTGGTGTGGGGCGACAGCCACGCCGCTCACCTCACCCATGGCCTGACGCGAGCCCTGCCCCAGGCCTCGCTGCTGCGCGCCAGCCTTGCGCAATGCGTCCCTCACGCCGAAGCGGGCCAGTCCGCCGCCTGCATGGATTTCAACCGCCGGCTGCCTCGGCTGGTGCGCGAGCTCACGCCCGACATCGTCGTGCTGTCGGGCAATTGGACACGCACCGCGATGACGCCGGCCGCACAGGCCAGCCTGCTCGCCACGATCAACGCGATTGCGGACACCGGCAGCAAGGTGGTGGTGGTCGGGCCGAGCCCGCAATTCGATCGTCCGCTGCCGCATTTGCTCATCGCGGCGAAGCGCTTTGGCGTCGGGACCGACGGGCACATGCTGGATCTGCTCGGCGAGGTCGACGACTTCATGCGCACGCTGCTGGCGAACGTGGCGCAGACCGAATACGTGTCGCCGCTCGCGCTGCTGTGTCCGGCGGGAGATTGCGTGCTCCAGACCTCCGACGGCGCGCCGCTCGCCTGGGACGATGGTCACCTCACGGCGCAGGGCTCGGAGCTCGCAGGCGCACGGATCGTCGCGGCGTCGCCGGCATTGGCCGCAGCCGCAAGCGCCGGAGCCGACAGCGAATAGCGCCACCTAATCGTCCGACAAGAAACTCGCGAACACCGGCGCAGCGCGCTCGCCCATCCGCTGGGCCCCTGCCACGGTGAAATGACCGGCATCCTGGAACAACCACACGCCCCCCTCCACGACCGGGCAATCCCGGTCGCAATAGACCTCCGAGGGCCTGAGCAGCGTCACCTTGGCGAGCGGCCTGATCGCCTCCGACAGGACGGCGTCGATGACGCGGTTGGTCGCGATCGCCTCGCTCTTCGGCACGGCATCGCACGGCTTGGCGGGCGCGTGCCAGCGCGGCCCCGGCAGCATGCGCAACTGATCGAAGGCGCAATTCACCGGACGGACCTGGCCGCCGACGACGAGGAAATGCCGGCCGGGCCGGTCGAGCAGACGGATGGTCTCGGCGAGATGACCGGCGACCGCGGCGTTGCGGCCCCGCGCTGCCGGCCCTTCGCCGAGGTCGAGATAATGCTGCCACGCCTGCCCGATCACGACGAAATCGGCCTGCGACTGCCGGATCCGCGGCAGCTCGCTGTCGCGCAGCTCGGCGCAGACCTGGGCGCGAGGTCCCTCGGCGGTGAGCCCCGCGAGGGTGGGACATCCGCTCATGGTGGACACGTGCCCGATCATCCCGCGCGCCTTCAGCGTCGCATCGAGCGCGGCGACATATTGCTGGACATAGGAATCGCCGAGCAGCTCGACGCCGCGCGTGCCCTCGAGATCGCCGAACGCGCACAGACGGCCGACGGTGCGACCGCATTTGTTGAGGCCGAAGCCCTGCAGCTGGAACAGCGCGAGCTGATCGTCGGGCAGCCGCGACACGACGCCATTGGCGCGGAACGTCACATGGGTGAGCGCGGCACCGACGATGAGCACGGTCGCAAAGCTCGCCACCTGCGCGCCCCTCGGCCACGGCAGCCGCCGCAGCGGCCGCTCGACGATGACGAACATCAGCGTGGTCAGCACCGCCATCAGCGCGAGCTGCGCCGCCAGTCCCGCCGCGGTCTGCGCCGCATCGCCGAAGATGAAGCGGACGAAGAAGATCACGGGCCAGTGCACGAGATAGAGCGAATAGGACGCAGCGCCGACGGCGCGAACCGGGCGAGCCATCACCAGCGACGTCGGGGCATTGGCCGCGATGATGACGGCTGTGGCGATGCAGGGCAGCAGCGCGGCGACGCCTGCCTGGAATTGATAGCAGCCGATGAGGAGAAGGCTGCCGAACAACAGAACGTCGCCGCAGGCGGCGGCGAGAGAGCGTGCGCGCGGCGACGCTGCCAGCCGGGCCTCGAGCGGAATGGCGAGCGCGCCGAGGGCGAATTCGAACACCCGGAACGGCGTCAGGAAGAACACGGCGTCCGGATCGCGCGATGACCAGAGTGTGGCCGCGGCAAGGGACAACAACCCGATCGCGGCAATGGCACCGAACACATGCCGGCGCGTGCCGAGCCACATCAGCAGCAGCGGCGCCAGCGCGTAGAATTGAACCTCCGCCGACAGCGACCACAGGTGCAGCAGCGGCAACTGATCCGCGCTCGGCGCGAAATAGGCGCTGGCCTCGCGCCAATATTGGATGTTTGCGATCGAGAGCAGGCCGTGTGTCGCCTCCTTGGCGAGCTGGCGCAGGGCTTCCGGCGACAGGAACAGCCAGCCGACCGCGAACGTGGCCGCAATGGTCACAACCAGCGCCGGCAGGATGCGCCGTGCCCGCCGCAGATAGAAGTCCGACAGCGAGAAGCGCCGCGCGGCGACATCGCGCAGGATCTGCCCAGTGATGAGATAGCCGGAGATGACGAAGAAGATGTCGACGCCGGCATAGCCGGCCTCGAAGCCGGTGATCCTCAGATGGAAGAGAATGACGATGACGACAGCGATCGCCCGAAGGGCATCGATGTCAGCCCGATGACTGCGTTCCAATGTCGTCCACTCCGCGCATTCCTCGAGGCGGACGAGTTGCGCAGACACGGATGGCAACAGCGGGAAACAGTCATGACGTCATCGGACCCATCCGATGACACCGCGCGGGCGATGCTATGGCGGACGTGAAGGAAGTTTGCTGAAGTCGGCCGCAAGTTCGGCAATCCGTTGAACGATCAGCTCGAATACGGCAATCTGGCGACGCTGAGGGACAATGCGGGGCTGAGGACGGTGATGAACCTGTTGCGAGGAGAATGGCGGGGAGCGTTCGCGGGAATAGCCGTCGCGGCGCTGCTGGCGGCGGCCACCGCAGCCTCGGCGCAAGCTCAGACGCCTGCTCCCGCGCCCGGTCCCGCTCAGACCACGGTCGAGCGCAACGCCAAGGGCGTCGCCGGCAAGCCGATCCAGGTCGGCATCTATCTCAACGTCCAGCCCGACTGCTCATCCGGGCCCCTTCCCGCCATCCGCCTTGTGTCGCCGCCCGGCAACGGCACCGTCACGATCAAGCGCGGCAAGGTCAGCGCCACCAACTACAAGCAGTGCCTCGCCCTGGAAGTGCCGGGCTTCATCGCCTTCTATCAGTCGAAGGCCGACTTCGCCGGCACCGACACGGTGACGCTCGAGGTCAAGTTCCCGCAGGGCCGCACCGAAGTGCAGCGGATCATGATCAACGTCGGCGTCGGGCCGGCAGGGCAGAAGATCTGAGCCGAAGCGCATCGGCGCGCCGCCGCCTCCAGCCATGAAAAAGGGCCGCCTCATGGGCGGCCCTTTGCTTCTGCTGTTCCAAGCCGACCGGATCAGACGTGGACCTGCGTCTGGGCGTGGCTGTTGTCGATGATCATCTTGATCACGTCGTCGCCGGCCGTGAGGTTGCCGCCGGTGTCCTTGATCGTCGCGACGTTGGTCCAGCCGGAGCCGGCGTTGATCTGCAGCGTCAGGTCGCCGTTGTTCAGCACGCCGCTGCCGTTGGCGGAGGCCAGGCTGGTGTGCCCGCCGCTGTCGACGAAGCGCACCGCGTCGGCATGGTTGCCGGACACGCTGGCCAAGAGGCCCGAGAGGTCGATGACGTCGCCGGATGTGCCGGTCTGGAAGTCCAGGATGGTGTCGAGCCCGCCGCCGGCGAGATCACCGGCGTTCCACTTGAACGTGTCCGATCCGCCATTGCCGGTCAGCTTATCCGAGCCGGCGCCGCCGATCAGGACGTCGTTGCTCGAGGAACCGTTGATGACGTCGTCATAGGCCGAGCCGATGACGCCTTCCATGTTCTTGTAGGTGTCCTGGCCGATCCCGGACAAGGTCGGGCCGGTAGTGTTGCTGCTGCTCTGCGTCAGCGTGAAGGTGATGCCGGCCGTCGCATCCGAGAAGTCGAGCAGGTCGATCCCTGCCCCGCCATCGATGGTGTCGTTGCCGCCGCCGCCGCGGATGATGTCGTCGCCATCGCCGCCATTGATCGCGTTGACAGCACTGCTGCCGATAAGGATGTCGTCGCCCGAGCCGCCGGTCACGCGCTCGATATTGGCGATCGAGCTGAAGCCGGTGGCCGTGCCGGCGCCGAGATTGACCGTCACGTCCTCGCTGGTGATGTAGGTCAGGGTATCGCTGCTGCTGCTGCCGAGATCGGCGGTCACGGCCTCGATATTGCTGAGCTTGGTTCCGTTGACGTCGGTGATCACGCCGCCGGCAACCGTGACATAGATCAGATCCTGGGACGACGTCCCCTCGATGACGAACGTGTCGGTGCCGATGCCGCCGTCGACGGTGTCGACGCCGTCGTTGACGCCCCAATAGAAGGTGTCGTTGCCGGAGCCGCCGATGGTGACGTCGTTGCCGCTGCCGCCCCGGATGGAGTCGTTGCCGGCGCCGCCGTTGATGTAGTCGTTGCCGGCGCCGCCGAGCAGCGTGTCGTTGCCGCCGAGGCCGTAGATGCCGTCGTCGTCGGCACCGCCGTTGAAGTTGTTGCCGCCGCTCGACCCGATCATCACGTCGTAGCCGTTGTTGGCATTGGCCTCGAGCGGGTTGTCGACCGTGGCGGTGATCGCGTCGCCGTCGTTGGCGCTGTAGCCGGACAGCCACGGGGCTGAACCGACCACCCACGACTTGTCCGACAGCGAGTTGATGGTGAGGTTGAGCGCACCATTGTCGAGCGCATTGAAGGCCAGATAGGTCGATACGGACGATACCGAGTCGGTGGCCGTGACCTTGTAGACATACAGGCCCGCGTCGTTGTTGCTCGGATCTCCGGTGAACTGATTGCCGGTCCGGTGGATCCAGCTGTCGTCGCCGGTCGAGCTGTAGACGAGGCTGTAGGTGTAGGTGACCGTCCCCATTCCGCCCGAGAACAGCGTCGCCGCGTCCAGGCTGACCACGTTCGGCGAGTCGCTGTTCTTCGACAGCGCATAGCGTCCGTCGGCGCTCGTGGTGTCCACCACGGCCAGCGGCGCGGGCTCATTCGTGCCGCTGATGGTCACGTCGATGACCTGGCTGGCCGTGCCGTCGACCGACTTCACCGTCAGCGTGTCATGCTTGACGTCGCCATTGTTGAGCGCCTGCACGTTGGCAGCCGAATTGTTCAGCGTATAGCCCCAGTCGCCTGTCACCGCATTGAAGATGAAGGTGCCATACGTCCCCGCCAGCGAAGCCGGCGTCTGGAACTGGGCTTCTCCGCTATCGACGTCGGTGACCGTCAGGGTCCCGCCTGCCGTCAGCGTGCCGTCCTCCTTGACCGCACCGCTTGCCATGCCCGCGATCGACGCCGCATCGTTGACGCCGTTCACCGTAACGGTGACGGTCTGCATCGTCGTCCCGCCGTGACCGTCATCGATCTTCACCGTATAGGTCTGATCGATATGGTCGCTGGCGCGCAGCGACTGGATGTCGGCGTCATTGACGGCGAACGTCCAGTTCACCTTGTGGCCGGTATTGTCGACCGTGGCGCTGAACGAGCCGTAGTAGTTGCTGCCGGCCGGTGTCGTGTAGGTCACGGTCTGGGCATCGCCGTCCACGTCGGTGAAGGCGATCGCGCCGGACGCCTGCTCCACTCCCGGTGTCACGACCGTGCTGGGCTGCACCGAGATGTCGTCGATGACGGCGCCGCCGCCGCTCGCGAACTTGATGGTGGTCGACGTCGAGGTCGCGGTGAACTGGTAGGTCTGCTCCGTCCAGCCAAAGTTCCAGGCGCTCGTCGTCAGAAGGGTTGTTCCATCAACGGCTGATGTCACGGCCGTGCCGTAGGTCATCACGTAGAAGTCGACGGTATAGGTCACGCCGACGACGGTGCTGATGGTCTGGCTCATCGAGCTCGATGCGCCGTAGAAATCGGCCGAGCCGCCGTCCGTGCGGCCGCCCACGACGGTGACGGCATGGGCGCCCCCGACCGTCCACGCATCCAGCGTGTAGAAGTTGCCGTTGTAGTAGCCGAACGAGCCGTTCTGGATCAGGTTGCCGCTCGGCGCCGCATAGGAGGCGTCCTCCGTGACGCTTGCCGTGGTCGTTCCCGCCCCGAAGGTCGGCGCGTGGTTCGGCGCCGTGACCGAGCCGGTCTGGCCGCTGGTCACGTTCTCGGCAAAGCCCTGGCCGTCGGTGTAGGTGACGTTGGCCGAGATCTTGTGGCCGACGTCGTTGGAGCCCAGCGTGTAGGTCGAGCCCGTCGCGCCGTTGATGACGGCGCCGTCGCGCAGCCAGTGATAGACGACGTTCGACGCGGCACCATCCGGATCGCTGCCGAGATTGGCGGTCAGCGTCTGACCTTGCGTCGCCGTGCCCGACACCGTCACGCTCGCAGCGCCGTCATTGACCGGCGTGATGGTCAGCGTGAAGGCGTCCGAGACGGCATATTCGCCGTCGCTGGCGTAGACCGTGACGTTGACCGTGCCTGCGAAATTGGCCGGCGGGGTGCCGCTGAAGGTGCCGGTCGTGGCGTCGAAGTGCAACCACGCCGGCAGGTTGCTGCCGTCGCTGAGGTTCGCCGACAGCGTCAGCGGGTTCGCGGTGCCATCGAAGCGGCCATCGACATCGGCAAACGTGTTCGACGGGATGGTGAAGCTGAACGGCTGATCTTCGGCCGAGCTGCGGTCCGCCAGCGCGTTCTGCAGGGTCGGCGCGTCATTGTTGCCGATGATCTGGATCGTCACCGTCTTGGCGGTGCCGTCCTCGGTGTAGACGGTGAAGCTGTCGGTCAGCGTGGTCTCGCCTTCCTTCAGCGCCTGGATTCTCGGGTCGTTGTTATAGATGCCGTAGGTCCACCTGCCATCGCTGCCGATGTCGTACCAGCCGTAGCCGTTGGCCGTGTTCGAGGACGTCGCCTGCCACACATCGTTGTGCCCGTCGACGTCGGTCGCATTGAGGTCGCCGCGGGCGATGCCGTAGAGCGGGCTGCTCTGGCTGTTGGCGATGCCGCCCTCCTCGGCGACGGTGCCGGTGGCGTCACCGCTGATCACGGCCGCGTCGTTGACGCCGGTGACCGTGATCTTGAGCGTCGCGGTGTTCGACACCGCGCCCGACGGATCCTTGTCGGTATAGGTGAAGGTGTCCACCGCGGGCACGCCCGCCGCCAGCGCATCGGCCTTGTCGGCGACATAGGTGTAGGAGCCGTCCGAATTCAGCGTCAGATGGCCGTAGGCGCCCTCGATCGAGGTGCCGACGCCCGCCCCCTGCGTCACGCTGCCGGTGCCAGCCACGACGCCGGACACGACGAGCGAGCTGACGGGGTTGTCGACGTCGCTGTCGGCCACCGAGCCGCCGGTCGAGCCGCGGATGACGCCGTTCGCCGCCGAGATGTTGAGGCTGCCATCCTCCAGCACCGCATGGGTGTCGGAGTTCGCCACCGGCGGGTGGTTGGCGGGGATGACCTCGACGCTGACGGTCTGGGTGGCACTCAGATTGCCGCCGCCGACATTGCCGTTGTCGTTGATGGTGATCGTGACCGACCCCGGATGGTCGCTGTTCGGGGTGAAGACGGCAGAGGCCAGATAGGTGTTCAGATCGCTGATCTTGAACCCGCTCATCGAGAGCGTCTGTTCAGCGTTGAAGACGCCGAGCGACGGAATGGACAACGTGCCGCCGGAGATGTCGAACCTCACGGACTCGACGACATCGCCGTCCGCGTCGGAGAAGGTGATCGCGTTCGCTCCGGTGAAAGCGAACGAGGCGCCTTCGTTGGCCGTCACATGCGTCGGGGCATGGATCTCCGGCGCATCGTTGACGGGCGCCACGTTGATCGTCAGCGTGCCGGTGTCCGTCTGTCCGGCCGCATCACGCACCGTGTAATCCACGGTATCCGCGCCATAGAAGTCGGCCTTGGGCTTGTAGACATAGGTGCCGTCGGCATTGAAATGGATCGTGCCGCCCTTGGCCGTCGTGAAGTCACCCGCCACCACGCTCAGCGTGTCGCCCGTATCCGGGTCGCGGTCGTTGTGCAGAACGCCCTGCACCGGATTGGACACGGTCAGCGTCGTGTCCTCGTTCACGCTGGCCGTGTCATCTACGGCCGTGGGAGCATCCTCGATCGGGTTGATGTTGATCGTGATCGTCTGCGTCGCGCTCAGATTGCCGCCGCCGACATTGCCGTTGTCGTTGATGGTGATCGTGACCGATCCCGTCGCGTCGTTGTCGGCTGATGGCGTGAACACCGCCGACGCCAGATAGGTGTTCAGGTCGCTGATCTTGAACCCGCTCATCGAGAGCGTCTGGCTGGCGTTGTAGACGCCGAGAGACGGTATCGCGAACGTGCCGCCGGAGATGTCGAACCTCACGGACTCGACGACATCGCCGTCCGCATCGGAGAAGGAGAACGCGTTCGCGCCGGTGAAGGCGAATGGCGTATCCTCGTTCGTCGTCACCTGCGTCGGCGCATGGATCTGCGGCGCGTCGTTGACCGGGGTCACCGTGACATCGATCGTCTGCAGTGCGGTGTTGACGACGTCGGTGTGGACGTTGCCTTCCGACAACGTAGCCTGGTCGGTAACCTCCGCGACCACCGACAGCGAGAACGTGCCGTTGTAATTCGCGGGCGGCGTGATCTGCAGCGGATGGCTGTCGAACGCGGCGATCGCGGCGGCGCTGTCGATCACCCACTTGCCGGCGTCAGCGCCGGTTCCGGCATGGCCGACCGAGAAGGTCGCGCCGGCCGGATAACCTGTAATAAGCAGCCGCAGGCTTTCGGAGCCGTCGGTGTCGGTGACGGCGGCACTGATGAGCTTCAGGTTGATCGTGGTGTCCTCGGCACCCGAGGCCGGGCCGAGATCCATGAAGCCCAGCGTCAGCGCGTCCGCCTTCGGTGCGACGTCGACCGTGACATGCGCGGTCGCGGTCCCGCCATCGCCGTCGCTGACCGTGTAATCGAAGCCGGCAACGCCCGAGAAGTTCTTGTCCGGCGTGAACACCGGATTGCCGTTGGAGAGCGAAACGGTGCCGTGCGTTGCGTTCGACACGCCGCTGACGGTCAAGGTGTTGTTGTCGACGTCGGTGTCGTTGTTGAGCAGGCTGAGCAGCGCGTTGACCGTGAGCGGGCTGTCCTCGCTCGCTTGCACCGCGTCGTCATGAGCCACCGGCGGCGTGTTGAAGACGCCGGTCAGCGTGCGCGTGCCGTCGGTGAATGCAAAGCTCTCATAGTTCGTGAACGTATCGGTCAGGCCGTTGTGGGTGACCTGCACGCCGATCAGCGTCACGCCGTCGGTGGCGAACACCTTGGTGTAGGTCGCCTCGGCGAACTTGAAGCCGAACTTCACGGTGTCGGTGTCAGATCCGCCGTCGGACACAACGCTGGTGTTGCCGGCAAACCGGAAGAGATCCAGCGTGTCGCTGCCGGAGCCACCGTTGAACACGATGGTCGACGGCGCGATCGCGGTGCCGCTGATATCGGTGATCGTCACCGTGTCGCTGGCAGTGCCGCCGGTGATCGTGATGCGCTCGATCTCGTCGGCGCGGATGGTCGCTCCGTTCGGACCGTCATAGCGCACCAGAATGTCGGTGGCGTTGCTGGCGGAGGGATCGTTCAGCGTCGGATTGATCTCGGTGCCGGTCGAGGTCTTGCCGATGGTGAAATTGCGCGCATTTCCATCGCCCGTGATCGCGAGCACGTCGTAGTTCGGAAAGGTCGTGCCAGACTCCGAGCCGCCGTCGATGACGTCGCTGCCGTCGCCCACCGTGTAGAGGAAGGTGTCGTTGCCGGCGCCGCCGAACAGCCGGTCGCCACCTCCTCCGCCGATGATGATGTCGTTGCCGGCGCCGCCATACAGGACATCGCCGCCCACGCCGTTGCCGCCGACCAGAATGTCGTCGCCATTTGAGCCGTGGGCCTCGGTCACGCCGCCGAGCTTGTCGGTGCCGACCACCTTGTCGGTCACCGCGGCGCGGTCGGTCACGCTGTGAGCCCCGACCGTCTCGCCGAGGACCGTCGCCGAGGTATCGCCGAGATTGACGAACACCGGCGAGTTCGGCGCGTCATAGCGAGTCGTCGTCACCGTGCCGGCAGCATCGACCCGGACGGTGAAATTGTTGGTGAAGACGTCATGGTCGCGATCCTCGACCGCGAAGGCGAAATTGATGTCGAGATACTGGTCGGCCGCGCTCGAGGTCCCGATCGGCGCGGGGTGATCGAGCGGCTGCAGCAAGGTGAAGTTGTAGGAGCCGGTGCCGGCCTCGGACAGCGTCACCGTGAAGACCGCGGCATCAGCCGCGTTGCCGGTCACCAGACCATTCTGGCCGATGTAGCTGCCACCGCTCATGCGATAGGCGGTCAGCGTGGTGTGATCGGCCGACATGACGTAGGTCAGACCGAAGCCGAGCGAGGTCAGCCCGGAGAGCTGGTGGTTGGCCGCATCGTAGGCGCGCACTGGCGACGCGCCGAGGAACGTCACCGACGGACCGGAGCTGTCGCCATCGGCTCCATAGGTGATGCGCAGATCGACCGCGCCGGTCGAGACGCTGCCGGCTGCCTCCGAGATCGCGACGGTGTCGACGTCCTGCGACTGCGGGCTGTCATCGTTGACGGTGATGATGATCTGATCGTGCAGCGCAACGGAATCGCCGTCGGAATCGGTGGCGGTCACCGCCGTCGACAGGTCGAGCGTCAGCGTGTTGTCATGGCCGGTGCCGACATGGTCCAGCGCGCCCTTCAGACGGAACGAATACTGGCCGGTGTTGGCATCGACCTGGAACTCGAAGATCGTGACGCTGCCAGCCTTGGCGATCAGCGTGTTGTCGACCCCGATGCTGTAGGTCAGCGCCACGCCGCCCGACGTCAGCGACAGCAGCTCGGGCGCGAGGTTGGTCTTCTCGACCGTATAGGTGCCGGGCCTGTCGGCGCCGAACGACACCAGCGAGCTCAGATTGCCGGTGAAGTAGGAATCGTTGCCGTTGCCGTCGCCGTTGAGGTCGCCGCCATGGTTGCCGGTCGCGGTCACCACCGTTCCGTTCGGCAGCTCGCTCTCGTAGACCGCCGCTCTCAACACCGTCGCGGTCGCGACGGGGGTGTCGTCGTCGATCGTCACGGCGAATGATGAGCTGGCGCTGTCGCCATCCGCATCGGTGGCGGTGAAGCCGAAGGTCAGCTTGACGTCGTTCTCGTTCTGGCCGGCCGGATGATCGACGTGCTTCAGCAGCGTGAAGCTGTAGCTGCCTGCACCGGAATCATCGAGCGAGACCTTGAACACCTGGCTGGCCACCGACGGCGGGTTGCCGTTGGTCGGATTGCTGCCGGTGTAGCCATAGACCGTATTACCGACGACCCAGAGCTTGACCTGGACGCCCTCGACCGTCAGCGAGCCCGCGTCCGAAGTGGCGTTCTGGCCGTTGCTGATGCCGCTGAACGCGACCGCGCGGTTCACGCTGCCGCTGTTGTTGTCGTCGGCGCCCCAGGAGATCGCCAGCGAGCCGTTGGCCGTGACATTGGCACCGGCGACGTCGCCGGTGGCCGCTCCGGTGTTGCCGCCGGAAAGCCCATCCTCGTCGACGGTCCCGGCATCAGCCGTGCCGATCGCGGGCCGGCCGTTGTCGTCATTGATAGTGACGGTGAAGTTGCCGCCGGAGGCGGTATCGCCATCGGCATCGGTCGCGGTGAAGCCGAGCTTCAGCGACAGTGCATTGGTCTGGCCCGAGCCGACGTGATCGACATTGTCCAGGAGCTCGAAGGTGTAGCTGCCGGAGCCGTCGTCGGACAGCGTTATGTGGAACACCTTGCGGTCGTTCGTCGTGAGCTGGCCGCCATTGTCGTTGGCGACGCCCCAGATCTCGGTGTCCGACACGCGGATGAACTGCACCGCCGTGCCGTTCGACGTCAGCGTCGGGCTGCCTGCGCCGGTGGTCTTGACCACGTCGCCGGTATGGATCGCGCTATCGAACGCGACGCTGCGATTGGCCGCGCCCGAATTGTTGTCGTCCGCGCCCCAATTGATGTTGAGCGCGACATTGGCCGCGGTCTGGGTCTGGAACACCTCCGCCTCGGCGGATCCGGTGGTGTTCTCGGTCACCGTCGCTGCGGTCGGCGAACCGAGCATCGGCACGTCGTCCTTGACCGAGACGGTGAAGCTGTTGCTGGACGTGTCGCCGTCGCCATCGGTCGCCGTGAAGCTGAAGGACAGCTTGACGATGTTCTCGCCGCTGCCGGCGGGATGATCGAGGGTGCCGAGCAGCTTGAAGCTGTAGGAGCCGTCGTTCTGGTCGCTTAGCGACACTTCGAACACGCGGGTGCCGTGGGCGAGATCGCTGCCGGTGTAGCCGACCAGCACGCCATTCTCGAAGCTGTACTTCACCGTCTGGCCGTCCGACGTCAGCGCCAGGTTGCGGCCTGCGCTGTCCTCGGCGTCGACATTCGCGCCTGCACTCGTGTAGCGGAAGCTGACCGAGCGGTCGCCGAGCCCGCCGCCCGAGGTCTTGTTGCTGTCGTCGGAGCCCCAGCTGATGTTGAGGTCGCCGCTGACCGCGGTCGGCTCCTTGGAGGCATCGGTGCCGCCCGGCAGATCGTCCTCGTCGACGGTCCTGGCATCGCCGGCCGCCGCCACCGGCGCGGTGTCGAGCACCGTGACCTTGAAGCTGCTGGTGACGCTGTCGCTGTCGGAATCGGTGGCCTTGAAGCCGAACGTCAGCGGCAGGCTGTCATCGTTCTGGCCGGACGCCGGGTGGTCGATGTTGTCGTACAGCGTGAACTTGTAGCTTCCATCGCCGCTGTCGGACAACTGGACGGTGAAGACGGTGCGGTGATCCGCGGTGACCGCCGTCAGCAAGGTGCCGTCGCCGGAGATCGTGTAGCTGATCGCCGAGCCGTCGGAGGTCAGGCCCGTGGCGCCGGCGGCGGTCGTGAAGGCCACCGCGCGGTTGTGCCCGACACCCGTATTGTTGTCGTCGGCGCCCCAGGAGATGTCGAGGCGGCCGGTCTGGACCGTCGAGTTCGATGCATCCGGATGGCTGGTGTCGTAGCCGTCGGTCGGCAGGCTGGCCTCGCTGACGGTCTCGTCCTCGGCGCAGCCGACGGTCGGCACGTCGTCCGTCACCGCCACCGTGAAGCTGCTCGCGGCGCTGTCGCCATCGGAATCGGTGGCCTTGAAGCCGAAGCTCAGCGCCAGGCTGTCGGTGCCCGACTTGCCATGATCGAGGTTGTCGAGCAGCGTGAACTTGTAGCTGCCGTCGCCGTCATCGCTCAGCGTGACGGTGAAAACGGTGCGGTGATCGGTGGTGACCGCGCTCAGCGTGGTGCCGTCGGACGAGACCACATAGCTGACCGCATAGCCGCTCGACGTCAGCCCGTCCGGTGCGGTCGTGTTGAAGAACGCCACCGAGCGGTTGTTGGTCGCGCCGGAATCATTGTCGTCGGCGCCCCAGGAAATCGCGAGACGGCCGGTCTGCACCGTCGAGTACGGCGAATCCGGGAACAGGACGTCATAGAGATCGGTCGGCAGGTTGGCTTCGCTGACGGTCTCGCTCTCGGCGTGTCCGATCGTCGGGACGTCGTCGACCACGGTGACGGTGAACGTGCTGCTGCTCGAATCGCCGTCGGAATCGGTCGCGGTGTAATCGAAGGTCAGCTTGACGACGTTGCTCTCCTGCCCGGCCGGATGATCGAGATTGCCGAGCAGCTTGAAGGTGTAGGTGCCGGTGCCGTCGTCATCGAGCGAGACCTCGAACACGCGCTGACCGGAATTGAGGCTGTTGCCGGTGTAGCCGACCAGCGCGCCATGATCGAAGGCGTATTTCACCTGCTGACCGTCCGACGTCAGGCCACTGAGGCCGACGTCGCTGCCGTTGGTCACATGGACGTCGTCGGCGGCGTTGGACGTATTGGCGAAGCGAACCGAGCGATCGGCGGCGCCGCTGTCGTTGTTGTCGGCCCCCCATTTGATGTTGAGCGCGCCGGTCACCTGGGGATCGCGGCTGCCGCCATCGTGACCGCCGAAATCGTGACCGCCGAAATCGGGGCCGCAATCGCCACCGCCAGCGTTGAGATCAGCTTCGCTGATGCTCTTGGCCGTCCCGGTATGCGCCTCCGGGCTGTCGTCGTTGACGCTGACCTTGAACGTGCCGCTGACCTGGTCGCCGTCGGAATCCGTGGCGACGTATTTCAATGTCAGCGCGATGCTGTCCTCGGTGTTGGGCACCGGGTGGTCGAGATTGTCGAGCAGCGTGAAGCTGTAGGATCCGGAATCGAGGTCGGACAGCTTCACCGTGAACACGGCGGCATTGGCCTTGTTGCCGGTCCAGTTGCCGTTGCCGTCGATGTAATGCTGTCCATCGAAGCGGTAGGCCGTGATCAACGTGCCGCCTTCGCTGACGTCGTAGGTCAACGCGACGCCGTTCGAGGTCAGGTGCTGCGCGGCGAGCGTGGTGGTGGCGTCGGACGCGAAGGTGACGGCGCGGTCGCCGTTCACCGGGGACGCACCGGTGATCCCGACATTGCCGAGATTGTTGGCGCTGTCGCTGCCCCAGGAGATGCCGAGATCGCCCGTTGCGACGGTGTTCTGGCCGGGGACGTCGCCAGACCCGCCCGCGAGCCCGGTCGGGAGCCCGTCCTCATCGACCACGCCGGTCGCAATCTCCCGGTTCAGCACCGGCGCGTCGTCGTTGATCTTGACCGTGAAGGTGTCGGAGACCGCATCGCCATCCGAATCCGTGGCGACGAAGCCGAGGGTGAGCGTGACGTCGTCCTCGGTGTTGTGGGCCGGATGATCGATATTGTCGATCAGCGTGAAGCTGTAGGACCCCTGCCCCTGGTCGGACAGCGACACCGTGAACACCGCAGCCTTGGCCGGATCACCGGTGGCATGGCCCTCGCCGTCGACGTAGGTGTGATGCGCTTCATCGTAGCGGTAAGCGGTCAGCAGCGTGCCGTCGGGGGACACGGTGTAGGTCAGCGCGACGCCGTTCGACGTCAGATGCTGGCCGGTGAGCGTCGAGATCACGTCGGAGGCAAAGGTGACGGCGCGGTCGCCATTGACCGGCGTACCGTTGATGCCGCCGTCGACATGGCTGTTGGCACTGTCGGCGCCCCAACGGATGCCGAGGAAATCGGTCACCGTCAGATTGGCGCCGGCTGCGTCCTTGCCGTCCGAATAGGAGTTGCCGGGATTGCCGAGACCATCCTCGTCGACCACGGAGTAGCTGACGCGCTCTCCAAACACCGGAGCGTCGTCGTTGACCTCGACATTGAAGCTGCCGTGGATTGCGTCGCCGTCGGAATCGGTGGCGACGAAGCCGAAATACAGCCCTTGATTATCCTCGCTGCCGTGGACCGAATGATCGAGATTGCCGGTGAGATTGAACGTGTAGGAGCCCTGGTCCTGATCCGACAGCGAGACGGTGAACACCGTGGCGCTGGCGAGGTCCTCCGTCGGCTTGCCGTTCGCGTCGACATAGGTCTCGTGGGCGGCGTCGTAGCGATAGGCGGTCAGCAGCGTGCCGTTCTCGGAGACCTGATAGCTCAGCGCAATCCCGTTCGACGTCAGCCCCAGTTCCTCGAGCGAGGGAACGGTGTCGGCGGCGAAAGTGACGGCGCGATCACCCTTGACCGGGGCGCCATCGATGCCGCCGTCGACATGGCTGTTGGCGCTATCGGCACCCCACAGGATCGCGAGCGTCTTGGTCACCGTGAGATCGGCGCCGGCGACGTCGCTGCCTTGCGCATAGCTGTCGCCGGCATTGCCGAGTCCGTCCTCGTCGACCACGCCAGCGCTCGGCGCATCGCCGAACACCGGCGCGTCGTCGTTGACCTTCAGGGTGAAGCTGTCGGTGACTGCGTCACCGTCGGAATCGGTGGCGACGAAGCCGATGTTGAGCGTGATGTCGTCCTCGGTGCCGTGCACCGGGTGATCGAGATTGCCTTTCAGCTCGAACGTATAGGAGCCGTGATCCTGATCGGACAGCGCCACGGTGAACACCGTCGCGTGGGCCGAATCCGTCGGCTTGCCGTCTGCGCCGACATAGGTCTCGTGCTCGGCGTCATAGCGATAGGCGGTCAGCAGCGTGCCGTTCTCGGACACGACGTAGGTGAGACCGAAGCCGTTCGAGGTGAGATTCTGGGCGTCGAGCGTCGCCACCACGTCGGCCGCGAAGGTCACGGCGCGGTCGCCGTTGACCGGCGCGCCATCGATGCCGCCATCGACATGGCTGTTGGCGCTGTCGGCGCCCCAGCGAATGCCGAGCGTATCGGTGACCTTCAGGTCTTCGCCATAGGCGTCGCCGTCGTCCTTGTAGCTGTTGCCGGCGTTGCCGAGGCCGTCCTCGTCGACCACCGAATAGCTCGGCTTCTCGCCGAAGCTCGGTGCGTCGTCATTGACCTTCACCGTGAAGGTATCAGTGATGGCATCGCCATCGGAATCGGTCGCGACGAAGCCGATGTTGAGGGTGATGTCATCCTCGGTGCCGTGCACCGGGTGATCCAGGTTGCCCGACAGCGCGAAGGTATAGGAGCCATGGCCCTGGTCTGACAGCGACACCGTGAACACCACGGCGCCCGACAGGCCCTCGCCTTCCAGCGGCTTGCCGTTGGCGTCGACATAGGTCTCGTGCGCGGCATCATAGCGATAGGCGGTCAGCACGGTGCCGTTCCCCGACACCTCGTAGCGCAGGGCAAAGCCGTCTGAGGTCAGATCCTTTGCCTCGAGCGAGGCCGCCACGTTCGCGGCGAAGGTGACGGCGCGGTCGCCATTGACCGGCGTTCCGTTGATGCCGCCGTCGACATTGTTGTTGGCGTCGTCGGAGCCCCAGCGGATTCCGAGCGTATCCGTGACCGTCAGGTCTTCGCCATAGGCATCATGGCCGTCGGCGTAGCTGTTGCCGGCATTGCCGAGCCCGTCTTCGTCGACCACCGAATAGCTCGGCTTCTCGCCGAAGCTCGGGCCGTCATCCGCGACGTTGACGGTGAAGGCGCTGTTGACGGGGTCGCCGTCGGCGTCGGTCGCAACCACCTTGAAGGTCAGCGGCAGCGAGGCGTCGTTGGCGCCGTTGTGGTCGATATTGTCGGACAGCGTGAAGGTGGCGCTGCCGGAGCCGGTGTCGGACAGCGACACGGTGAAGATGGTGCGTGCGCCCTCACCCTCGCCTGCGGTCGCGATGATCTCGGTGCCGTTGGCCGACAGCGTGTAGGAGATGGCCTCGCCGTTCGAGGTCAGGCCCAGCGCCTGCAAGGTCGCGATCTCGGACGCATCGAACACCAGCGAGCGGTCGCCGTCGACCACGGTGCCGTTGGAGCCGCCATCGACCTTGCTGTTGCCGTTGTCGGCGCCCCAGCCGATGTTGAGGTCCACGCTCGCGGTGGTCGGCTCGAAGCCGTCGCCGCCCACGACCTTGCCGAAGAGCTCGCTCTCGCCGCCGCCTTCGCTTCCGCCGCCGGTGTGCTCGGCGACATTGATCGCCTCGACGGTGCCGGCGACCGGCGAATCGTCGTTGACGCCGATCACGATCGTCACCGGCGCGGTGTCGCCGCTGCCGTCGATGGCGATGACGTTGATGGTGAGATTCAGCGTGTCTTCGGTGCCGAAGACCGGATGATCGAGCGGCTGCAGCAGCGTGACCGTGTAGGTCCCCGCGATCGTCGAGTTGGCGTCGAGCGTGACGGTGAAGACCTGGTTGGCGACGATCGAGGGATCGCTGCCGATATAACCGATCAGCTCCGGCTGGCCGTTGACGGTGGTGATCGCAAAATGCACCTCCTGGCCGCCGGACGTCAGCCCGGCAAGACCAGGCTGTGACGCCGCGAACGCAAAGGCGCGGCCGATCACGTCGGTGCCGAAGTCGACGTTCAGCGAACCGGTGAAGCTCGTCACCGCGCCGCCAATGTCGCCGCTGCCGCCGGGCCGGCCTTCGGACAGGCCGTCCTCGTTGAGCACCACGCTGTCGGCAACGCCGGCGATTGGCGTCGGATTCGGCGTGACCGGGTTGTCGCCGAATTTGGTGGTGGAGTCCTCGGGTCCCAGCAGCCCGAGCGGCGTGCCGACGGTCAGCGGGTCGACCTTGAACGTCCCGAAGTTCGCGCCGGCAGGCACGCCGGGCGCACCGGGCGTACCCGCGGCGGGCAGCACCGACTGGTCGGTGGTGATCGGAAACAACTCGGCGAACTGATCGCCATTGATGATTCGGTCGGGGCCGACTTCGAAGCTGACGTCCTTCAGCGGGGCGCCGTTGGCGTCGAAAACCGGGTCGATCGAGACCGTCGACTGATTGTCGAACAGGATGATCAGGCGGTCGCCGATCTTGACGAAGGTCAGCCGCTCGCTGGCGATATCGCTGAAATCGATCTGGCTCTGGCCGTCGAGATGAATCGTAACGGCTTGGTTGCCCGGCGGTTTCCCGATCTTGAGGTGCTTGGCCGAGGCGCTGGATGGCTGCGTGGACGTGCCGGTCAACTGGGCCAGCAGGACAGGAGCATTCATGCGCCAAAACCTCCAAATATGGGGCGTTTTGGTGGCGCCCCATTTCTAATCGTTAAACTATTATTAAACGAGAATACGGGTCAATATTACCGGTTCTTGTTAATCGGACTTTAGGGACTTTGGGTAAATGCAGTCAAGTGCAGCGGCATTTATGAAGGGAAACAAGGCTGTGCCTATGCTTCCGTCCCCCGCGCGGCAGGGGCGGAACGACAAGAATAAATGGAGGCAGGGCCGGGAGAATTACTGCTAATTGGCAGTTATTCGATCACACAATACTTGGGGAACAACACGCACGCTGTTGGGAATAAAAGCTTGCCGCCATGAAACGGCCGAAATGGAACCGGCCTCTCGCGAATTATTTGCGAAAGGCAGGAACTATTCTTGAGGAGCGTCGAAGTCGCGGCAGATTGCCTCAGATGCGACTGACCACGCAGGCCACCGGTTCGTATTTGCGGAAATACAACAATGCCTGGTCACCGATGCCATCGAGCCACACGCCGCGGCCCGCATAGCGATAGCCGTCGCCCATCGGGACGAGACGGACCGGAATCGCACGGTGAGGATGGAGGTAGAGTTGCGCGGTAACGATCTCGCCCGGCGCGAGCACGGGACGAGAGCGCAGCACGTAGCTGCCGCCATTCTCGCAGGCGATCGAAAACGCAGCGCCCGGCAGCATCACCGCGTGAGCCTGTGCACCGCCGATGAATCCACCGATCGCCGACAAGGCCAATGCCCCGCAAACCATGACTTGCTTGATATTCACCGCAGCCCCCTGCTCGCCAGCTTCCCTGCGCGCATTAAGACCGCAAATGACCTCGGCTACAAGCCGTTCACCTGCGACATTCAGAGCAGCAGCGGCCGCCCCGGATTCCCGCCGCCGATGTCGGCCTCCGCCGCCGGCGTGACGTCGCTCTCGCTTTCGTGGTGCAGCCGCTCGGCATAGGGCGCAGCGAACAGGCTGACGCCGCGGTGATCGATGGCAAACAACGGCATGAAGGACTGCAGATCGCGGCCTTCCATCAGAGCGGCCCGCCGGTTGTCGAGCACGGACCATTTGCCGTCGAGCCGCACGGCGACGACGGCGTGATCCTGCCGCACGGCGAGGTCTCGGACCAGCAGCAGCTTGAGATCCGATTCGGGCGTCCCCGCCGCTAGCAGCAGCGCGTATTTGGCAATCGAGTAGTCTTCGCAGTCACCGAGTCCACTGCGCAAGGTCTGCAGTGGCGAACTCCAGACGTCCGGCAGGCCGTGTTGCTGATCGTCGCTGACGTAGCGCACCGCGTGGTTGACGCCACGATTGATCATTTCCGCGCGCGTGCGGCCGTCGCTCGCCGCAGACGCCGACCGGGTCAGCGCGACGAAGAGGCGCTCCGAGGCCGAGCAGCGCGCGTCATCGCGGTTGCAACGTTCGACCGAGATCCGCTCGCTCGCCATCGCCCCCTGAATGCCGCGCCACTTCACCCACAGCACACCCTCGGGTGCGCGGAACGTCATCAGGCCGAACGGCTCGTCGCTGGGAGTCGCGACCGCGGGTCCCTGCGGAGCGTCGCTGACTGATCCCGCAGGCCCGGCCGGGTCGGTCGATGCGACTTCCACAGCAGCGGAGGCGGAGCGACGCAGGCCGTCATGCTTGGCAAGCACGGCATTGATGGTGAAGAAACGGACGGGCGGTGGTACCGGCAGCGCGCCATCCGCAGTGCCTTGCGGAGATCTACGATTTGAAGTCTCGGCAAACGCAGCGCCGGCACAACCGGCCACGACCGACAACACAAGCGCAAGCCCCAGCGCGCGCGGGAGAACCCGCGCCCGATCGATCCGCAACATCAGTGACGCCCCGTATGCTCCGGGGCATCGGCCGACGTCATCGCGTCGATCCCTGTCCCGGTTGTTATCGGATCAGGGATAGGGCCGGCGCTGCTGCGGGCCGGTTAAACCGCGGTGATGTTCGCCGCCAAGCTGCGAACGCGACTAATCACGGCCGACCAAATCGCGTCGCATTTGAACGATTCAGATTTTGGCAACGCTGTCCGCCGCACGGGGCGCCCCGGATGAGCGCAGCGGCATTCTGGGTCACACGCGCTTTCGTGGAGAACCCGGGTTTCGGTGCGCTCGCGCGGACGCCTGCTCAGCGCTCGCGCAGCGCCTCGTCACGCAGCATGCGGGCAGGCTTGACGAGATAGTCCAGCACCGATTTCTTGCCCGTCAGGATCTCCACGGTCGCGACCATGCCTGGGAGGATCGGAAGCGGCTGCTGGGCGGTGCCGAGATGGTTCTTCTCGGTGCGCACCATCACGCGATAGAAGGTCTCGCCGCGCTCGTTCTTGTCGCCCTTCTCATCGGTGATCGTGTCGGCACTGATGCGCTCGACGCGCCCGTGCAACGAGCCGTACACAGATGAATCATAGGCGCTGAGCTTGACCACCGCCTCGTGGTTGGGACGGATGAAGGCGATGTCCTGCGGACGGATGCGGCCCTCGACCAGCAGCGTATCGTCGAGCGGCGTGATCTCCATCAGGCTGGCGCCCGGCGCGACCACCGCGCCGATGGTGGTGACGTTGAGCTTGTTGACGATGCCGCGCACCGGCGAGCGCAGCTCGGTGCGTCGCACCCGGTCCTGGGCCGACTTGATGTTCTCGTCGAGCACGGCGAGATCACCGCGGGATTTCGCGAGATCGTCTTCGGCCTGCGCGCGGAAGGCGGTGACGATGTTGAGCCGGCGCGAGCGCGCCTCCTGCACCGCCGCCTCGGTCTTCACGATGCTCGCCTGCACCACCGCGAGCTGGCCGCGCATGTCGGTCGCCTGGCGGTCGGCGCGCAGCATCTCGATCTCCGGCACCACCTTCTGGTCGAACAGCTTGCGGGTCAGTCCCAGCTCGCGATTGAGCAGCGCCAGCGTCTCCGAGAAGCGCTTCTCGGTGGCCCTGAGCTCGTCGATCTCCTTGCTCTTCTGCTGTTCCTGCTGCTGCACCACGTCGATGTCCTGCGCGAGCTTGCGTGCATGGGCGTCGAACACCGCGCGCTCGGTCTGCACCGCGCGCGGGGCGTCGGCGACGAGGTCGTCGGGAAACTCGACCGGGCTGCGGCCCTCGGTCTCCGCCGCGAGCCGGATCACCCGGGCCGCCATCGCGCCGCGGCGCTCGCGGATCTCGCCGAACTGCGAGGCGAAATTGGTGTCCTCGATGCGCGCCAGCGGCTGATCCTTCTCGACGATCGCGCCTTCCTGCACCAGGAGGTCGGCGATGATGCCGCCTTCCAGCGACTGCACCACCTGGGTCTGGCGCGACGGCACGACCTTGCCGTTGCCGCGCTTGACCTCGTCGAGCACGGCGAAATGCGCCCAGATCAGGAAGGTGAAGAACAGGCCGAGCGAGGCGAGCAGCAGCATCCGCGCCGTCTTCGGCGTGCGCAGCTCGACGGCAGCCCTGATGTCGTTGGAGAACGCGAAATCGCTGTGCGCCATGTCACCTCGTCCCCTGGACCGGCTTCACCGCGTGGCTCGCGGCCGGCGCCGCCGCGGGCTGCTGCGGACGCAGCATGGTGAGGATCTGCGCGGTCGGCCCGTCGGCGACGATCTTGCCGGAGTCGAATACCAGGATGCGGTCGACCAGCGACAACAACGACGGTCGGTGGGTCGAGACGATGATGGACATCTCGCCTTTGGCCAGCGACTTCAGGCGCTCGAGGAATTCGCCCTCGCTGCGGACGTCGAAATGTGCGGTCGGCTCGTCGAGGAACAGCACGCGCGGCTTGCGGATCAGGACGCGCGCGAGCCCGATCGCCTGCTTCTGCCCGCCCGACAGGCTGCGGCCGCCTTCGGCGATCATCATCTCGTAGCCCTGCGGATGACCGGCGATGAAGGTCTCGACGCCGGCGAGCCGCGCGGCCTCCAGCACCTCCTCATCGGTCGCCGCCGGACGGCCGAGCGTGATGTTGTCGCGCAGCTTGCCGTAGAACAGGTCGGTATCCTGCAGCACGAAGCCGATGCCGGCGCGCAGATCGGCCGGGTCGTATTGCTGGATGTCGATCCCATCGATCAGGATGCTGCCTTCCGTCGGCGGATAGAACGCGGTGGCGAGGCGACCGACCGTGGTCTTGCCCGAGCCGACGCGACCGATGATGCCGATCTTCTCGCCGGGCTTGATGTCGAAGGAGACGTTGTCGAGCGCCTTGGTCTGGCTTCCCGGATAGGAGAAGCTGACGTTCTTGAACTGGATGCGGCCCTGGTTGATCTCGCGCGCGACGTAGATCTTCTCCGGCGGACGCTCACGGTCCAGCGACATCAGCCGGTCGATCGAGCGCAACGCCGACGTCGTCTGGGTGAAGCGCGTCATCAGGCCGGCGATGCCTGCGATCGGACCGAGCACGCGACCCGACAGCATGTTGGCCGCCACCAGCGCGCCGACCGAGAGCTTGCCGTCGAGGATCAGGAACACGCCGACGACGACCAGCAGCAGGCTGCAGAACTGGCTCGCGACGCTCGCCGCTGTCATCGCCATCGAGGCCCAGAACTGGACGTCCTCGCTGGAGCGCGCCTGCGCCGCCACCGAACGCTCCCACACCGTCTGCACCCGGCTCTCGCCGGCCACCGCGCGGACCGTCTCCATCCCGTTGAGCGATTCCACGAGAATGCCGTGACGCGCGGCGGATTGCGCCTGCATCTGCCGCATCGCGCGTTCGAGCGGCCGCTGGATCAGCAGCCCGACGGCGATCATCACCGGCAGCATCAGCAGCGGAATCCAGGCGATGGGACCGGCGATGATGAACAGCACGATGATGAACACGACCGCGAACAGCATGTCGGTCGCCGACACCACGGTGCCGGAGGTAAAGAACTCGCGCACCGAATCGAAGTCGCGGAGCTGATTGGCGAGGATGCCGACCGATGGCGGCCGCTTGTCCATCTTCAGCGACATCACGTGCTCGAAGATGTTCGCGGCGAGCACCACGTCGATCTTCTTTCCGGTCATGTCGATGATGCGGCTGCGCACCACCTTGAGCAGGAAGTCGAATCCGATGGCCAGCATGAGGCCAACGCCGAGTGCGACCAGCGAGGGGATCGCGCCGTTCGGGATCACGCGGTCGTAGACGCTCATCGTGAACAGGGGCGCGGCCAGCGCCAGGATGTTGACGATGAACGCGGCGATCGCGACATGGCCGTAATTGGCGCCGAAGCGGCTGACCACCGACCAGAACCAGTGCGTCTTCGGCACTTCACCGGCTGCCGCCACGCGCGGATCGGCAATTGTGGCGGGCCGCACCAGATAGGCGAAGCCGACATACCGCGCCGCGACCGCCTCGAAGCGCTCGATCGCCGGCTGTTCGCGGCGCGAAGGATCGACGATGGTGAGACGGCCGGCGGCCTCGTCGATCGTCAGCAGGATGCGCGTGGTGCCGTCGTGAAACATCAGCACGCAGGGCAGCACCAGCGCGGGAATATCGCTCAGCGGCCGTTCGACCAGTTGCGCCTCGAGCCCGGCCCGCTGCGCGGCGCGCTCGTAGAGCGCGATGCTGAGCACGCCGCTGTCGAGCGGCAATCCGGACAGCAGCGCGCTGCGGCTCAGGGCGCGGCCGTGATGAGCAGCGAGGTAAAGCAGACTGTCACTGAGAGGATCAGCTGCTGGTGCGGCTGCGCTCATCTGGGGCATCACGTGCGCCGTCTCTTCGAGCTCGAACCTTGTCGGACGAATGTTCAACGACGCCTCGGAAATCCATCTGGCCCACCGAGCAACGCGGACCGGCACCCATTGCTTCTTGCTAATAATTTGCCTTAGCCTAATTCTTTGGCCCGCACTTGGCTTTTCTGAGATTTTTACAGGTGTTTCTCGACAAACTCAGCGCAAAGTAAATGCGTATGGTGAAAAGCCGGCGCGACATGCACCGGCTCTTGTTAGTCTCACCTATTTCGGCGCGTGCCCGTTGGGGCTCTGAGCGTATCCGCCGTATTTTCCAGACGCGACGAACAGCGTCGTATCCTCGGGATCGCTCGAGGCCCACCGATCGCCAAAGGTAATCGGCGCGGGATGCTTCGGCGTACCGTCATGCAGGCCGAACATCGGCACCGGACCGGCGGAGCTCAGCGGCTGCGGTCCGGGCGCCGGCGCACTCAGCCGAATGGGCGCCAGGCTGTAGCCGATGAAGCCACTCGGCGTGTCCACCGGCTCGGTCTCCGGCGGATGCCCGGTCTTCAGGTAGTTCAGCATCTGGCCCATCGCGGCGAGCAGCTGATAGTCGGCAAACACCACCACACCGCGCGCCGACACCAGCGACACGTTGGCGTTGAAGTACTGGTTCTGGGAGTTCAAGAGATCGATCAGCGTGCGCTGGCCGAGCTCATACTCCTTGTTGTAGGCGACGAACGTGCGGCGGGCCGCTTCGACATCGCGGACAAGAGCTGAGACGCGATCGGCGGTGATGATCCGGGCCGCCCAGGCCTTGTCGATCGACTCCAGCGCATCGCGCTGCAGACGAGCATGCTTCTGCTGCTCCTGGATCATCCGCTGCGCGGCTTCTTCGCGGCGCCAGCTGTTCTGGCCGCCGTTGAAGATATCCCAGGATGCAACGACCTTGCCGCTGACCTCGTCGTAACGATTGTTGTAGGTGATCGATTCCTTGCCGGTCGTCGCGCGGCCTTCGAGCGAAAGCGTCGGCAGGAAGGTGCCGGTGGTGGCATCGAATCCCCGCTTGGCGGCCGTCACATCCGCCGCGGCAGCGCGCAGGGTCGGATTGAACTTGTAGGCGATGTCGAGCGATTCCGCCTTGTCCCGCGGCATGTCGGACAGCCGGCCGGGGAAACGCAGGTTATAAGGCTCGACGCCGACGACCTTGCGGTACTTCGCGCGCGCCACTTCGAGGCTGAGACGGAATTCCTCGAGCACGGCCTGCGCTGCCGCAACCCGTTCCTCGGCCTGCTGCGTGTCGCCCTCGCCGGCCCGGCCGCCCTGGAAACGGGCCAGCACGTTCTTGCGCAGTTCGAGATGAACCTTGAGGTTCTTCTCGGCCAGAGCGACCAGCCTGGAGTAGCGCACCACGTCGACATAGGCTTCGGCGGCATCGAGACCAATCAGTTCGGTTCGCTCCAGCACGCGGTACGCGGCGGCATCGACCCGCGCGGCCTGTCGCCACACTTCATTGATCGAGGAAAAGCCATCGAACAGCAATTGACGGACCACCACGCCGGCCTCGCGGCCGCGCAGGTAGCGGCCATTGTTGCTCGGCGCCGGCGAGACATACTGCTTGAGCATCTCCGGTCCGGCGCTCGCATCGAGCCGGACCTGCGGCAGCAGCGTCCCCTGGGACTGGCGAAGCTCGGCTTCGGTGGCCCGCCGATTGGCGGCGGCCTCTCCGACACCGGGATTGGTCTTCACCGCCTGGTTGATGGCGTCCTGGATGGTGAACGGCTCAGCGCCCAATGCCGGGCTAAAGCTCATTCCCACAACACATATGAAAATGGGTGTATATACGATCTTCAACATAGGGAACCGATAACAAACCCGAGATCGGCTCGCAATGTGACTCGCCACATTTGCGGCGAAAAGCCGCCCGGTTGTGGCAGAATAGCTACGCTCCGCCATATTCCTCAGGGCAAAGATTTCAGAATCTGAAGCGAAATCAACGTCGTGGGGATGACGTGAAGCTGAGGCGGTGATTTAAAGTCAGCCATTTATTTCATAAAGAAAAAAATCTCGCGTCAGAGAATGTCGAGTTTTTCGTGTTTGTCTTCAATATGGACCGCTCCTGCGGCATTAACTGAGATGTCGTAGCCGGGGCCCTCACCCGAGACGGCGGAACGGCAACAGGCGATCAGTCGCCCGCCATTGCCACGTCGGCCCCGCAGATGTCGGAAGCCTGGGTTCTGGCGCGTCGTCACGACAGCCGTGAGCGATCGCCGCCCAGGGATCGCGAACAACGAAGGATCCAATGAAGATCGCGACCGGCCGCCAGGACCCAGATGCGCCCCATATATTTCGACGCATAGTCTGCAGGGAAGCAATGGCCAATGGGGTCCATTGTCCTCGAAAAATCTCGTGGAGCTGAGAGGCAGTGAATGGTGGGGGAGGCAGGACTCGAACCTGCGAAGCCATGAGGCGGCTGATTTACAGTCAGCTCCCTTTGCCACTCGGGACACTCCCCCGTATCGATGGCAATTCGGGCCGGCCGCGGAACAGCAGCGTCGGGACCATCAGCGCCATGGAGACGGTAAGACCGCGGGGCCCGAAGGAGCGGGCGCGCGCGGCCGGGGCCCTTATGATCGAACCCGGCCCTCGAAGTCAACCAAGGGACGACGAATTTTCCCGTCTCAGCGGTGCCAAATTGCCAGAATCCGCAGGCCGTGACAGAAGCTCGGGCCATGAGCGAACGCGACCGAAAGCCCCCTTTTCGCCGTCCGGGCGGTAAATTCTCCGGCAAACCGCGCGGATTCGAGCGCCCCCAGCCGTGGCGGGAGCGCGACCAGGACTCGGATGCGCCCGTCATTCTCTATGGCTGGCACACCGTGACCCTGGCGCTCGCCAATCCGAAGCGGCGGATTCGCAAGCTTTACCTGACCGAGAACGCCGCCAGGCGGCTTGCCGACGAGCGGATCGAGACGCGGGTGACGCCCGAGATCGTGCGCCCCAGCCAGATCGACCAGCGGCTCGGTCCGGACGCCGTGCACCAGGGCCTGTTGGCGGAGGCCGAGCCCCTGCCCTCGCCGGACATCGACACGCTCGCGGCCGAGGGACTGATCCTGGTGCTCGACCAGATCACCGACCCGCACAATGTCGGCGCGATCTTGCGCTCGGCAGCGGCGTTCGGCGTAAAGGCGATCGTGACCACCGCCCGCCACAGTCCGGAGGCCACCGGTGTACTGGCCAAGTCCGCATCGGGCGCCCTGGAGCTGGTGCCGATCATCACGGTGCAGAACCTCGCACGCGCGCTGACGCGGCTGAACGAGCGCGGCTTTCAGACGGTGGGACTGGACAGCGCGGGCGAGGAGGACATCGCGGCGGTCGCCTTGCGCGAGCCGCTCGCACTGGTGCTGGGCGCCGAGGGCAAGGGCCTGCGGCAATTGACGCGCGAGACCTGCAGCGTCGTGGCGCGGCTCGACATGCCCGGCGCGATCAAGAGCCTCAACGTCTCCAATGCCGCCGTGCTCGCGCTCTATATCGGCGCGAGCCGGCTCGGCTTGATGTCAAAATGACGAAACGCCCGCGCGCATGAGGCGCACGGGCGTTGGCGCGAACGAACGTCCGTCTGATCAGTAATAGCGGCGCAGCACGCGCTGCCCGTGATAATAAGGCGAAGCGCCCCAGCGATAGGCGTGGCGGCGGTGATGATAGCTGTAGACCGGAAGCGCCTGCTCCTCATAGGCAGGATACGGCGCGAAGGCGCCAGGACCGCTGTAGGTCGGGCCCTGGTTGACATAGTAATACTGCCGGGTCGGCTCGGGCAGCCGCTCATAGCTCGCGCCGCAGGCGCCGCAGCCATGGCCGTAGGTGTAGGTGTAGCCGGGCTGATAGAAATATTGCGGCCGATACGTCACCGTGGGCTGGTACGTCACGGTCGGCTGATAGGTGACCTGCGGCGCGCACGGCGCGGCGTAGCCGCACGGGCCGCAGGCGGTGGCGCCGCAGGCCGCGGCCGGCGCGCTGCCGGCGACGGCGAGGCCGGCAATGGCGACAAGTCCTGAAACTACTCCACGCATAACTCTCTCCTGTTGATCTGTTCTTGCTTGGTCTGGCTGTTGATGGTGAGTTGCTGGCTAGCGGCGGTAGGCCGGCGGCCGATTGGGATAGCCGCGAGGATCACCATCGGGCGGAGCCAGGATGACGGCAGGCGGATACATCGGCACCGCCGGCTCCGGCGGCTGCATCTGGGATTGGGCGCCCCACGAGCGGGAATAGCTCTCGGCCGGCTTCGGCAGCTTGCGATCGGCCGGCGGCTCGATCTCCATCCGGCCATAGCCGGGCCTTGCTCCGAGGGTTGGATAGTAATGGCCAACATATGGCTCGGGCTCGACCGGCCGGCCGCCATAGATCGTCGGCTGCATGTAGTTGCCCCTGCCAAGACCGTACTGGCCTTCGACGACGGCGTAGGACGCATCGATGCCGTTGATGACGACGGGCACGCCGGGCCGCTGCGGAATGACGATCTCGAAGCCTTCGCTGGCGAGCGCGGCGGAAGACGCTCCAATCAGAATCACAAGAGCCGTTGTAGTACGCATGAATTCACGCCCCGGTTGTCATCCTACCAATACCGCAACGCGCGCCCCGATGGGTTAAACGCGCACATCAATCTGCTGGTAAGACTAACGCGGGAGCCACCATTCCGGGTTAAAGCCCGGGTGGGGTTCGAGTGCGAGGGTTAATGGCTGATCATCAGCCGATGAGCGACAATATTGCCAGCATCAACCCCGCTGCCCTGTCCGCAAGACTAACAGCCTTCGGGTCGGAGCAAGCCGGACCGCAACCGCGGCTCCGGCCTCCGAAGGCACCGGGCCTCATGTCGTTCCAAAACATTCCCGTCGCGGCGGGAACGACGGGGCCGGCTTGCGCTTAGCAGGTGGGGCGCAACGATGGAGTATTCCATGACACGATTTGCTATTCTCGGGGCTGCGGTACTCGCAACGGCGCTCGCCGGCCCGGCCATGGCGCGCGACGTGCACCACCGGCATATGAACCACCAGCAGGAAGGAATGATGCAGCACCGGCACATGGCCCGCCAGGACGGGGCCATGATGCAGCAGCGCACCGATACCGGATGGAACAACAACGGCTGGGATCGCCGCAACAGCGATCGCCGCAACAGCGGCTTCTGGCCGGCTGACGTCGCCGCTGGAGCGGTCGGCACCGCTGCCGGCATCGCAGGCGCAGCCATCGGAACCGCCGGCGCCATCGCGACCGCGCCGTTCCGCACCGCGGATGCCTATGCGTACAGTCCCGGCCCCTCTTACGGCCAACCGAGCTATGATCGCGGCCCGAACGGCTATTATGGCGACTGGAACAGTTACGCGACCCGCAACGGCCTGGTCTGCCGCCCCGGCACCATGTTCAAGGGCAGCGACGGGCTGATGCACATCTGCCAGTAAAGATCGAGCCGGAGCGGCTTCGACGATCGGCTCCGACAGGGGCGGCCCAACGGCCGCCCTTTTTGCTGGGCTGATGGCAGAAGCGGCGCTCACGCGGGGAGTAGCCGGACTGCATCAACTCTGGTAGGAACACCGCGCTTCGCGAGACCTCGTCGCAAACTGACGACGAGATCTCCGCCACCAGCATTCGCCGGCTTAGCTCAGCGGTAGAGCAGCGGTTTTGTAAACCGAAGGTCGGGGGTTCAATCCCCTCAGCCGGCACCAGCTTCCGTGAAGTTGGGATTTGCTGCGGCAATGGCTGTCACCGGCTTTAGGCGTCAATTCGCCCTCGTCCTGACCGCGGGTCTGGCGATGCCGGTCGCCGACGGCGGCCTGGGCGCAGTCCACTCTGGATCCGGCAACGGCCCGCCGCCCTCGCCGGTCGCTCCGATGAGTTGGCCGGGCACCTGATCCGTGACCAGCACCCAGCCTTGCGTCGCGCAGAACAGCCCGAGCAGACAGCCCTTGACCGCCAGCATCTTCGGGCCCTCGCGCCAGATCGAGACGGCATAGGTCTTGCCGTCCTCGGCGTTGTAGACCTCGCCGCTGTGGCGGCCGTCGGCGTTCAGCTTCAGGCCGAGCAGCATCTGGTGGCCCAGCAGCAGACGGCCGCGCCTGGCCGGATCGGGATTCAGCCGGTCGCGGAACGGCTGCCCCTTGGCATCCGCCGTCTCCTTCATCCACACGATGTAGCCGCAGACGCGGTCGGCCATCGCGCCACAGCGCTCGACGCGGACGCGGGCGCGGCCGTCCTCGGTCAACCATGTGCCGAACGGATCGCCGACGGGAGCGGCGTGACCGCGGCCCTCCGCCATCGACAGCAGCAGGCCGACGACGATGCGTAAGCCGACGCGCAGAACGAATCTCAATGTCATGTCCAGGGACCTCACTGTCTCCATGGCCTCGAGCCACGCGCTCGTACGGCCGGGTTGACGTCGCCGCTGACTGCCCGAGATCTGGCCGTGCCCTCGATGCCAAAGCGCGCACACGAAGGCGCCCCGATGCGGGGCCATCTGCCCGCGCGACGCGATCGTTCGCACGGCCCGCTCACTGGAGCTGCGCGACCAGGGCCTCGGCGCCCTTGCCGATTCCGGCCTCGGCGGCCGCGAGCGCACCAACGCTGGCCTTGATGTCGTAGGGCGAGGGATATTGCTTGCTGACGAAGGCGCTCAGCAGTCGCCCGCTCGCGGCATCGAAGATCTCGGCCGCGTAGAATACCGAGCCGGTCAGCAGTCCCTCACCGTCGCGTGCACTCTGCACGCCGTTGTAGAAGGCTCCCGCGAGATCAAAGCGCGAGGCGGTGCCGAGCACCGGCGTGTTGGCGACGGCGCCGGTCAGGGTGAGCCGCACGCGCAGCGTATTCGGCCCCCGCTGATGGACGATCTGGAAGCGCGCCGAGAGACTTTCCAGGAAACGCCGCTGCATGTAGGCGGCGAGCGCAGCCTTGTCCCGGTCGGACATGTCGCCGAACTGATGATCCGCGCCGCGATAGATCACGACCGGATCGAGCGTCACCTTGTCGTAGCTGCGCCAGTCGGTGGCAGTCCCGTAGCGGTAAGGCACCCGGCCCGATGGATCGGATGTGTTGGGCGCCAGATAGCGCGCCGACGCCACCCCGGAATAGGCCACCGGCGTCACCGTGTTGCATCCGGCACAGAGGCTCGCGGCGATCGCCGCGAAGCCAGACATCGGAAATCGACTCCTCATCCCCTCCTCCACGATTGCGGCGCCGTTGCCAGCGCGTCCACATGGCCACCTCAATAAACCGACCAGACGGTTTGTAAATACGAAATCGAATGAAAAGAATTGTTCACACGTCGATGCGGTCGGCACGGGACCTCCAGGAGGCATCGGCGGACGGAAGTCGGACGGCAAGCCAGCCCGACTTCGCTCAGATCGAACCGTCCAATGATGGAGATGGCGCCGAGCTCGAGCGTGTCATCGCTCCCCGGTCGTCCCGACCTGCCGGAATGTGGTCCATTGTTGGTCGTCGAGCAGGCGGGCAAACAGACGGTCCAGATCCGGCTGCTCCAGCGGCGAGACGCGCAGCATCGTCATCAAGGCAAGCCCACGTGCCGCCGCCCATCGCAGGACCGCGAGATCAGCGTCATCGGCCTCGCCGCGGATCTCGGCTACTCTCTCGGCATCCTTGGCACGGGCATCGGCCAGCAATCCCGGCTCCTGGGCGAGCGCCCCGAGCATGGCCTGAGCCACCGAATATTGCTGGGCGATCAGCTCCCGCGAGATCGCGATCTGCGTCGCGAGTTCGGGCTGATCAGCCGCTTTGCCGGCTCCAGCCCTGTACCTGCTGGCGAATTCGTCGAAATGCAGGAATTGCTGTTCCAGCAGAGCCTTGAGCACCGCTTCCTTGTTGGGAAACTGGTGCATCAGGCCGCCCTTGCTCAGCCCGCTCTCGCGGGCGATGGCGTCGAGCGTCAGCCGCCCCGGACCATCGCGGGCGATGATGGTGAGGGCGGCGGTGAGCGCGGCCTTGCGCGACCGCTCGGAGCGTGAAGGGTTGTCCATCGAAGTCTGCGAAGTGCCCGGACAGTGCACGAAGGTTGCGAGCAGATGATGCCCCGAAGACCGGGGCGGCTCGGCCATAGGGGCGAGCCGCGCTCCTCTGTCAAGAAGAGCTCCGGAAAAACGCCGCTTAGGAACCATCTGTGCGGGATTGGATTTCCGGTATCGCCTTTCGCGGGTGGGGGACGAAACGAGTTCAGACTGTGGCAACATTGTTGTCACATCTCACCTAGAACTCCTGCTTATCCCCAGAAGTCACTGGTCTTCAACTTGATTTCGTCAGCCGCTTTTGTTGCAATTGAGGCATCGGGGGACAAGCGTCATGACGTGGAAGGAAGAGCGTGATGCGCTGATCGCGCAGACCATGGCCTTTGTGCAGTCTGTGACCGGCAAGCCGGCCGACTTCGCCCAGTTCGAGCTGCCTACCGTTCCGGTCGGCACCCCCGTCACACCGCAGCAGGCCGGGGCCGGTCGCCCGACGCACGCCGCTGTCGAGCACGTGATCGCCAACACCGTTGAAACCGAGGCACGTCGCGGCGGCAACGTGCAAGTCGCAATCCCCAATGCCGTGGGGGAGCCTGCAAGGCCGAGAGCGCCCGACGCCATTGCATCCGAGGCTTCGTTCGCCGCCCCGAGCCCGGTCCCTGCGGAGCGTTTCACCAGCATCGCCTCGCAGCTCGATCTCCAGCGCGACATGCAGGCGGAGATTCGCGCCCGCGTCGCGCGCTTCCGGGCCCATCAGGAGCGCTTCAATCGGGAGCGTCAGGAATATTTCAGCGCGACACTCGCGCGCCTGAAAGCATCGGCCGGACGGAGCGCCCTCCCTGAGGACTAAAGGCGACCGCGCCGAGGATCTATGGCCGAGGGTACACAAACATATCCGCAATCGACACGCCGGCTCACAGCCAGGCGCACAGCAGCGCCACATTGGCGACGAAGGCGAGCAGCAGCCCAAAGGCGAGCGTCAGCTGGATCCGCCCGCAGAAGATGTGGAGATCGGTTCCCATGGGCTTAACCATCTGGCGATTCTAGCCCCGGAGTCCCACGGATTCTTTTTTCAAAAATTTAGGACTCGTTTACGACTCGGCCGCCCGAAAAGGCCCCTTTCCTGCCCCAGGCGCGCCAGTGTCTCGCTGCACGTGCCGTTCATTCTCGGTTCATCCTTCGCTTCTCTGGAGCTGTTTGGAATGCCCTACGCGCTGTTTTGCAACGACGCCAAGTTGAGCAAGGCCTATCCGACCGAGGGGGATGTCTGGCGGCTGGCGCGGCAGAGCGGGCTGGTGGTGGACGTGATGATCAATGCGCGATCGACCGCGCATCTGCAGCTCGACAATGATTACGAGATCCGGCCCTGCGCCGCCGAGCCCGAGGAAGATCCCTGGCAGAACCGTGCCGAAGCCGAGCAGGAGTTCAACATCCCGTTCGCATCCTGAGCGGCTGCGGCGGAAGCGCGCCGCGGGTGATACTTCTCGGGTGATACTTATAGTCTCCGTGCGCTGCTGTCCCCGAGCCTCGCCGTGCCTGGACGGAAGCCGCCGGCAGAAGACATTCACGTCTTCATGCCAGTCCGGTCCCGCGGACGACTTGCCTTCATCAAGGATTTTTCGACAGACAGACCCGCGATCAGCGGGCAGCCGGAGCTGCCCGCTGGAAGGTCGCCATGAAGCCCGTTCTCAGGGCGTCGCCGTCGCCAGCGATGCCGTTTCGGCCGGAAGGGCGACACAGGCACGCTTGCGGCTGACACCGCGGATCGCACCGGTCACCTTCAGCACCTTGCCCGACGGGCAGGACGCGGTTTGCACCAGCGCCACCTCGTAGGGGGCCAGCATCAACGGTTCGGTCTTCAGAACGGTCTGGGCGGAGCACGGCAAAACAGCCGCCGACAACAACAGCACGGACACCAAGATACGCATGTGGGATGATCCATCAAACCGGCGCACCGATAATATCAACTGATGGCGAAAGTTTCACGAAGGTTTGAAAATTTTTTCGCACTGCGTGAGCGATCCCGAAACCATCGCCAGCCAACCACCGGACAGCAACACGCCCGCACCAGACGGCGCGGGCGTGTTGGAATTGAGGCGTGATCCGCTTCCAGCCGAACGCCGCCGGCCGCGGGCTCGGCGATCTCGCTTAGTACTTGCTGGCGGCTGGTCCGCCCCAGCCGAAGCGGTAATTCACGCCGACCTTGACCGTATGCTCGTCGCTGTTGAAGCGGCTGCCCACAACCGGAGCCGGCCCACCCGTGAAGGTCGTATTGCCGAAATTGTAGTACTGGTACTCAGCCTTGGCCGACCAGTTCGGCGCGAACATGTATTCGAGGCCGGCGCCGACGGTGTAGCCGTCCTTGCTATTGCCGGACGTGGTGAAGCCCGTCGGCACGCCGGCGACGCTCACCCCGAGATTGTTGCCGTCCCGCCAGGCATAACCGCCCTTGGCATAGAGCAACGCCGGTCCCCAGGTGTAGCCGAGACGGCCGGTGACCGAGCCGAGCTGGTTGGCGCCGGTCGAGGTCACGACCGCAGCCCCCGGGAAGCCGAAATTGGTCGTATTGCGATCCATCCAGCTGTACTGGGCTTCGATGCCGAGCACCCAGTTCGGGGCGAACTGGTAGTCGAAGCCGCCCTGCACGCCGCCCAGGAAGCGGCCGTTGTTGCCTTCCAGGCTGTTATTGCCCGCGAAGGCGCCGCCGAGGTGACCACCGAGATAGAAGCCGGTCCAGTTGTAGATCGCCTGAGGCGGCGTGTAGACCGGCGCCTTGGTGTAGGTGCGCGGAGGCATATCGGCGGCGAAAGCCGGGGCAGCCAATGTGGTCAAAGCCACTGCACTGAACAAAAACCGCTTCATGGGACGTCCCCGTTATTCGTTTGCGACATCTATCGAACATCATGGCCGCATTTGGGTTGCCCGGTGGCGGTGACGCAGCTGTGATTGCCGCTGCGGTGTCACCAGAGGGCAACAAAGGCCTTTTGTTCCATAGGCTTCCCGAATATTTCGTGAAGCTGACGCCTCGCCCGATATTTGGTCGCCGCGAGGCGACAAAGCGTTCGGTCCATCCCTGATTTGTGATCGGGCAAGCGGCTTGGCAAGGCGCTGCGACGACGTGGCAATCCTTCGAAAACGCCGGGACCTGAAAACGCCGCGGTCTAGCGCGTGAGGCCCGCCAGCTCCGGGAATGGCGCGTAAGTCGACCCGGCACAGAGCTCGCCGGCATCCTCGACCAGACGGTCGAACCGGCCGTCGACGAACACCGCCGCGCGCTCCTGCGCCGGACGGTAGCTGCCGTCGGACTCGCGCGCCGCATAACGGAGGCAGCTCACATAGCGCAGCCGGCCACCGACCGTCCGTTGCACCGGCTCCGCCATGACGCCGTCGCGCACCCCGACCGGATTGTTCAGGTAGGTCCTGAGATAGGACAGGATCTCGCTGCGGTGGTTGGCTGGAAACGGCTGGCTGCCGACACCACGATCGCCGGTGTAGGAGATGCCGCGATTGTCCTCGCTCATGAACGCGGCGGGACCTCCGCTGGCGCACCCCGCCAACAGCAGCGCCAGCGCGGTTGCTGGCCACCAGCTCATTCTCCCCATCCCCAGGCGCCCAACTCTTGAAAGCCAATCCCGCGGCCGTTCTAGCTCAAAGCCAGAGGCCGGGAAATCCGTCCCGGCTCACGCCTTCGTCAAGCCGCTGCCGCCGGAGCGCTCTGGCGCGCTCCGGCGGTCAACGACCAGATCGGCTCTGCGTGGCCTTGGCCGGATCAGCCGCGGCGGGTCGCCGGCGTCACGCGCTTGAAGCTCACCTTGTTGTGATGGCTGAGATGCGCCACGTGGCGATGCTTGTGGCGGACAAGCGAGGCATGCGGCTTGGTCTTCGTCTTGCCGACGGTGGGCTTCATCTCGTTCGCCTTGTCGCCGGCCTGCGTCGCGCCCGGCTTGGTGGCGTTGGTCTTGGCCGCATCGGTCTTGCTCACATCGGTCTTCGCGGTGCCAGTGGTCTGGCTGGACTTCGCGGACGTATCGGTTTTTGCAGCACCAGCAGCGAATGCGGGCGCAGTCAGGATCGACGCGGCGAGCAGCGCAACAGACATTGACTTCAGCATGGTCGTCTCCGTGATGTGAAGATCTGGAGGCACCATCCAGTCTGGATGGGCTCGTGATCATGGAGACGACGATAGGGAACCGGCACTGAACCCACCCTGAAGTAAAGCGCTGTTTTCGGTTCATGGACATGAAGGGATAGTCATCGAGGTGACTGGTCTGTCATCATGTCGTCCGTATAATGCACCGATCGCGGCGCAAAATCCGCGCAAATGGCCGGGAATATTTCGCAGCTGCGGGAGTTCTTCCCCGTACGCAGTCACCTGTTGGATCGACAACTCGGGAGATACGAATGAAAAAGTCTGCGCTCAGGATTGCCACGCTGGCTCTGTTCTCGATGGCCGTGGCCTCCGGGCCGCTGCTTCTGTCGAAGGCCTATGCCGCGGGCAGCGATACCCCGTCGTCGCCGCCGGCGTCGGATTCGGGCAAGAAGAAGAAGGACAAGAGCTCGAGCATCGAAGATCCGAAGTTCCTGGCGGCCTATCGCACGGCCTATACCTCGATCTATGATCGCGGCGACTACGCCACCGCGATCCAGCAGCTCAAGGCGCTGAACCGCGAGGACGTCGCCGACGTTGCCAATCTGATCGGCTACTCCTATCGCAAGCTCGGCAACTACCAGGCCTCCAAGCAGTACTACGAGCAGGCCCTGGCGGATGATCCGAACCACGTGCGCACCTGGCAGTACTACGGCCTGTGGCAGCTCGAACAGGGCAACCGCGAGCAGGCCAAGTACCACCTCGACAAGGTCGCGCAGCTCGCCGGCACCAACAGCCCCGAATATCGCTCGCTGGCCGACGCGCTCGAGAAGCAGCCGGGCACCGGCCTCGTCTACTGACGACGCGATCGGACCAGCTCCGATCTCGACAGTGGCGCGACCCGAAAGGGTTGCGCCATTTTCGTTTGTCCGCTGTCGTTGATCCGTTATGGATGAAACCTCGTGCAGACCATTTTCATCAGATTTTTGAATGGGAGATTGCCTCGTGGAGTCCTGGCTTGGCGCAGCACTCGATTACATCAGGGATTGGCTGGCCTTTCAGGTCGCGGTCTCCGAGCAACCCGGCTGCATTATTGCGATCGCCCATCGCGGTGAGATCGTCCTGGAGGCGGCCTTCGGGCACGCCAATCTCGACAGCGGCGAGAAGCTGACGCCGCGGCACCGCTTCCGCATCGCTTCGCACACCAAGGCGTTCACCGCCGCCGCCATCATGCGCCTGCGCGAGCAGAAGCGGTTGAAGCTCGACGACACCGTCGGACAGTACGTCAAGGATCTGCATCCGGATGTCGCCGCGGCCACACTGAACCAGCTGCTGTCGCACACGGCAGGCCTGATCCGTGACGGCAAGGATTCCGGCCAGTTCACGGATGGCCGGTCCTATCTCGACAAGGACGAACTGCTGGCCGAGCTGAAGCAGCCGCCGGCGATCGACCCCAACAGCCGGTTCAAATATTCCAACCATGGCTACGGCCTGCTCGGCCTGGTCATCGAGGCGATCGCCGGCGAGTCGTACCCGGCCTGGCTCCAGCGCGAGGTCATGACGCCGCTGGCCTTGCGAGAAAGCGCGCCCGACATGACGCTGCTCGGCAAGAGTGTCCCGTTCGCGCGCGGCCATTCACGCGTCGTCCCCGTGGGCCGCCGCGTCGTGATTCCCGGCGACAATCCGACCAACGCGATCATGCCGGCAGCGGGCATCGTCGCGACCGCGGCCGACACCGCCCGCTTCTTCGCCCAGCTTGCCCCGAACGCGAAGAAGAGCCTGCTGTCGGTCGCGAGCCGGCGCGAGATGGTGCGCCGGCAATGGCGCGTGCCCCAGGACGTCGAAGAGGCCTATTACGGCCTGGCGCTCATGAGCGGGACAACGGCCGGCTTCGACTGGTTCGGCCATGGCGGCGGCTTCCAGGGCTACATCTCGCGGACGTCGGTCATTCCCGCCCGCGACATCACGATCACCGTGCTGACCAATGCCGTCGACGGCTGGGCACCCGGCTGGGCCAATGGCGTCAAGTTCATCCTGCAGGCCTTCGCCACCCACGGCGCGCCGTCGCGCAAGACGCGCGACTGGACCGGCCGCTGGTGGACGCTGTGGGGCGCCGTCGATCTCGTCCCGTTTGGTGACAAGGTCATGGTCGCCAATCCGGTATTCATCAACCCGTTCCTCGATGCCGCTCGCATCGACGTGACCGGGCGCGACACCGGACGCATCGTGCACGCCGCCGGCTATGCCAGCCATGGTGAGGCGGTGCGGCGCGTGCGCACCAAGTCCGGCGTCAGCGAGATCTGGCTGGCCGGCGCGCGGGTGCGGCCGGAGCGCGTGGTGAAGGCCGAGATGGAGCGGAAATATCCCAAGGGCCGGCGCAAGAAAGACTCATAGCCCGGGTGTCGCTGCACTCATCGGGCCTCCTCCCTGCCCTCCTTCATCAACGCCTCGGCCTCGCCGCGGAAGGCTTTGCGCGCATCGTCGCGGGAATAGAACATGTGGCCGCCCGGATAGACCACGAGCTTGACCCGCGGCGGCCGCGCGAAGGCCGGCAATTGGTCGAGCAGGATCTTCGAGCCGTAATATGGCGTGGCGAGATCGAACAGGCCGTGGCCGACCAGGAGTTTGAGCTTGGGATCGAGCGCGAGGATCTGCCGGAGCTCGCCGGTGGACTCCGGCGGGTTGGTGCCCTTTCCGAAATCCCATGACCGGTTCACCGCCCCGCTCAACAGCTCATAGGAGCCGTCGGGGTGCCAGTTCAGCTTGCGTGTCGTCAGCTCGACCGCGGCGCTGGTCAACGGCGCGGTGAGCACGTCCCCGGATGGATCGGAGCTGCGCGAGCGGCTCGAATCCGGATAGGGATCGATGCCCAGCACCGAGCCGTCATAGCGCCCGGTGATGCGGCCGTTCTTGCGGTCGAACTCACGGCGAAACTCCGAGACGTCGAAGCGGCCGGCCAGCCTGCGGCTGACCACCTGGTCGATGCCGGTCAGGGTCGCGACCCTGTCGGCGAGCCGATTGGTGGCTTCCGTATCGGCCTCGCCCTTGACGAGATCGAGCAGGAAGTCGCCGCTGGCGTAACGCTCGACGTCGGCAAGATCGGCGCGGGTCACCGGCCCCTTCATCTGCTTCGCGACGGCCGCATAGCTCGGCAGGCTCGCGACATATTGCATCAGGCTCGAGCCGGAATAGTCGCGAAAGTCCATCAGCGGCGACAGCAGGATCAGGCCGCTGATGCCGATGCCCTGGTCATGCTGCAGGTTGTTGACGATCTTCGGACCGCGAATGCCGCCATAGCTCTCGGCCGTGATGAATTTGGGCGATGCGAGACGGTCGTGCTTCTCCAGCCAGCGACGCACCACGAGCGACAGCGAACGCACGTCGCCGTCGACCGAGAAGAACCGTTTGCGCACCTCGTCGCCGGTTGCGACGAAACGGCTGTAGCCGGTCCCGACGGGATCGATGAACACAAGATCGGTAAAGTCGAGCCAGGTGTCTGCATTCGGCATCAGCTCCAGCTTCGACGACGGCGTCACGCTGGCCGCATCGATTCCGATCCGCCACGGACCGGCATTGCCGAGCTGCAGATAGGCGGACGAGGCACCCGGCCCGCCGTTGAAGAAGAAGGTCACCGGGCGGCTGGCGCGGTCGGCGCCATCGAGCTGATACGAAGTGTAGGCGATGTCGGCCTGCGGCTCGCTCTTGTCGTCGAACAGGCGGACCGAACCGGCAGTCGCCGTGAACGACAGCGTGCGGCCGGGCAGTTCGAGCTTCTGTGTCGTGGTAGAGTCCGGCGGCAGCTTGTGCTGCTCGGCGGTCGATGCTGAGCCGGGCGGGCTGGCGGCGCGATTTCCGGCCGAGCCGGTGCGATGCGAGCCCGGCGCTGCCGCGTCGTGCGCCGCCGGTGGCGCATCCTCGGCGTGCAGGGCCGGGCCGGCGAGCAGTGCCGTCACGGCGAAAGCCATCAGTCTCGGCCACGCGACGGATGATCTCATCCCTGCCATCAGCTCACTCCCCTAGGCGCTTGGCGCAACACGCCACCTCTGCAAGGGCATGAACCGCGGCTTGGAAGCAAGCTCAAGCAACTCTTCCGTGATCCAAGTCACATCCGCACCAGTGCCTGTTCCCCTCAGGTGTGTTATGGGCTCGAACCTCTCCATCGCCTCCGACGTCCCATCACTGGGACACCCAGCAGGTTTGGGGCAAGAGGCCGCCGCCGATTGCGATCACGGAGTTCATCATGAAGTTGCCGACGCTCATCATCGCAGCCCTCTCCGGGCTCGCCGGACCGGCCGTGATCGGATCGCCGGCAGCCTGGGCCGGTCCGCCGGCGGCGCTGGTCGAGGACGTCCAGGGTGATGTGGCCGGCGCCGAGCTGATGGACTATGTCGCGCCCGGCCAGGTGATCAAGCTCGGCCCGGATGGCGCCGTGGTGATGAGCTACCTCAAATCGTGCCGGCGCGAGACGGTCAACGGCGCCGGCAGTGTCACCGTCGGCCCCGGCGAAAGCACGGTCGACGGCGCGACGCTCAAGAGCGACATCGTCAATTGCGACGCCAGCCATGCACAGGCCACCTCGCGCGAGACCAGCGAGGTCGCGGCCACGATCGTGCGCAGCGTTGGACCGGACAGCGCGCCGGTGGCGCAGGCGATCATCTACAGCGCGTCACCCATCTTCGAGGCCAAAGGGCGCGGCACGCTGACCGTCGAACGCCTCGACCAGCCCGGCGAGCGCCAGCAGGTCGAGCTCTCGGGCCGGCAATACAAGGGACGATTCTACGATTTCGCCGGCACCAGTCACCCGCTCACGCCCGGCGGCACCTATGTCGCGAGCTTCAGCAACTTGCGCATCGTGTTCAAGGTCGACGCACAGGCCAAGGCGGGCCCCGGCCCGGCGGTCGGGCGATTGATCCGGTTCAACTGAGACCGAAGGCTCTCGTCGGTGGCGATCGGACGCCGGACGCGCGACGCGCTTGCCGTCATCGCCATCGCGCTGGCGTGCGCGGGCCTGTTCGTGTCGCCCCTCTTCGAGCGCGGCCGCGGCCTGTCGCTGGATGCGCTGACATGGCTGCGCTTCGAGACCTTCGGCAACCGTCACGATGCAGCAGCGAGTCCGGCGGTGGTGATCGCGGTCGACGAGGAGAGCTATCAGGCGCCCCCCTTCAAGGGCGCGCCGCTGTTGACCTGGACCGGCGAGATCGGGCGCGTGCTGACGGCCGTCCTCGACGGCGGCGCCAAGGTGGTCGGTTTCGACATCGTGTTCCAGACTTCGATCGAGCAGTCGGAGATTCCGCTCGGCGACAGCACTCTCGGCGAGAAGACGCGCGGCTTCGATCGCGACTTCCTGCGTGCGCTCGCGGCCGCGGCCGCCGGCGGCAAGGTGGTGCTGGGCGAGATCTTTGCCGAGCCGCCGATCCTGCCCGCGCCCGGCCAGCGCATCGCGGTGCGTCAGCAGCAGAACCTTCGTCCGCTCAACACCTATACCGACAACGACGATGTCGTCCGCCGCCATCCGCTGACGCTGTCGGTCGACGGCAAGGCCGTTCCGAGCATGGCGCTGGAATTGGCGGGGCGCGCAACCGGCACCGCGCCGGTCATTGTCGCCGATGGCGTCACACTCGGTGCGTACAAGGTGCCCGGCAGCGTGCCGAGCACCATGACCCTGAATTTCGCCGGCGGCGCCCAGGACATTCCGACCTATTCGTTTGCCGACTTGCGCGCCTGCGCGCTCAAGGGCGACAAGGACTATTTTCGCCGCGAGTTCGCCGGCAAGGTCGTCCTGCTCGGCACCGTCGGGATCGAGGATCGGCGGCTCACCTCGAAGCGCTTCGCAACCCGCGCCGAGGGCGCGCGGCGGCCGCGCTGCGTTCTGGACGAGCGCAGGATCTCCGAGACGTTCGCCCGCAGCACCATTGCCGGCGTCTACATCCACGCCACGGCGGTGAACAATCTGGTTCGGCAGGACGCGGTCACCGAGCTCGGACGCCCAGCGATCTTCGCCATCGCCGCAACCATCGCCCTGCTGGCTGCGCTGCTCGCCCGATTGCTGCGCCCCGCCTCTGCAGCGGCAATCCTGGCAGGGCTCGCGCTGCTCTACACCGCGCTCGCCACCATCCTCTTCGACCATGCCTACGGGCTGCCCTTGACGGAGCCGCTCGCAGCCGGTGTGCTCGCGCTGGCTGCGACCACCGGCTATCGTTTCATGGTCACCGACAAGGACCGCAGGCTGCTGCAGAAGAGCTTTGCCTATTACCTCGCACCGCACGAGATCGACCGCATGCTCGCCTCGCGCCGGCTGCCGCAGCTCGGCGGCGAGACCCGCGAGGTCACCGTGTTCTTCTCCGACATCGAGGGCTTCTCGTGCCTCGCCGAGCAGATGACGCCGGAGCAGCTCATGGCGCTCACCAACGAATATCTCTCGGCCATGACCGACGTCATCGAAAGCCACGACGGCTATGTCGACAAATACATCGGCGACTCCGTGGTCGCCGTGTTCGGCGCTCCGCTCGACGATCCCGACCATGCGCGCAGCGCGGCGCGTGCGGCGCTCGACTGCAAGGCGAAGCTCGCCGAGCTCAACCATTCGTCGACGGCGTTCCAGGGCATCAAGGTGGCACAGCGCATCGGCATCAACAGCGGCGCCGCGCTGGTCGGCAATTTCGGCTCGCAACGCCGCTTCAACTACTCCGTCATGAGCGACGCCGTGAACGTGGCCTCGCGGCTGGAGGGCGCCAACAAATTCTACGGCACCACGATCATCGCCTCCGAGAGCACGGTGGCGCTGGCCGGCACCGAGTTTGCCTGGCGCGAGCTCGACACCATCCGGGTCAAGGGCCGCGAGCAGTCACTGAAGATCTACGAGCTGCATGGCCGCGCAGCCGAGCTCACGCCGGAGGAACAGGCCCTCCTCACCAGCTATGCCACAGGCCTTGCGCATTGGCGCGCCGGCGAGCTGCCGCAAGCGGTCGACTGCTTCGCGCAAAGCGCACTGAGCGATCGGCCAAGCCACTTCTTCGCCGAGCGCGTGAAAGCAAGCTTGGCGACCGGGTCCCTGGCCTGGGACCCCGTGCGCAGCCTGCAGGAAAAATGACGCCACGATGACTTCCGTGCGTGCGCGCACGTCCGGGCCATATCAGCCTCATCCCGGCCCCATTGCCCCAGGATACCGGCCGCGATGGACAAGCACGGGCAAGGTCGGCTAGACGACACGGCGCCTGTCACCGGCCAACTGACCAGCGAGCCCTGCGACGCATGACCACGTCCAAGCGATATGAGCGGATCGCCTTCGTCGCGAGTCCGAGTGCCGAAGCCCAGGCCGCCCTGACGCAGCTCTCCGCGCTGTACGGCAACTCCGATCCGGACCTGGCGGACGTCGTGGTCGCGCTCGGCGGCGATGGCCTGATGCTGCAGACGCTGCACGACCACATGCGCTCGGGCAAGCCGATCTACGGCATGCATCGCGGCACGGTCGGCTTCCTGATGAACGAGTTCAGCACGATCGATCTGCACGGACGGCTCGAAGCGGCCCAGGAATCGGTGATCCATCCGCTGCTGATGCGGGCGACCGATGCCGCGGGCGTCGTTCACATCCACCACGCCATCAACGAGGTCTACCTGTTCCGCCAGACGGCACAGACGGCGCGGCTGCGCATCCTGATCGATGAGCGCGAGCGCATGCCGGAGCTGATCGCCGACGGCGTGCTCGTCGCCACGCCCGCAGGCTCCACCGCCTATAACCTCTCGGTGCAGGGCCCGATCCTGCCGATCAACGCCGCGCTGCTGGCGCTGACGCCGATCAGCGCGTTCCGGCCGCGTCGCTGGCGCGGCGCCCTGCTGCCGAACACGGCCTATGTGATCATCGAGGTGCTCGAAGGCGACAAGCGGCCGGTCGCGGCGGTGGCCGACCATGACGAGGTCCGCAACGTCCAGCGGGTCGAGGTGCTCTCCGACAAGACGATCTCGATGCGGATGCTGTTCGACGCCGGCCACAGCCTGGAAGAGCGGATCCTGAGCGAGCAGTTCGGCTACTGACATCGGGCGGTTTTCCGCGCCTTTTTGCTCCGTGGCCGCCCTGGGCAACGCTTTGTTAACCCGCGGCTCCGTATGGTTAATGTGGGTATACCGCCATCACCGGTGATCCCTTCGGGCCGGCCAAATGTACCGCATCGACTTCAACAAGCTGCGCTTTCTCGTCTGCGACGACAACCCGCACATGCGCCGCATCCTGCGCACGCTGCTGCATTCGTTCGGCGCCCGTGAGGTCAACGAGGCCGAGGACGGCGCGACCGCGCTCGAGATGTACACTCATTTCTCGCCAGATATCGTCATCACCGACTGGGCAATGCCGATCTTCGACGGCCTCGAGCTCGCGCAGATGATCCGGCAGCCGGAAGCCAAGGGCAATCCCTACGCGCCGATCATCATGCTGACGGGACATTCGGAGAAGCGCCGCGTCACCGTCGCGCGCGACGCCGGCGTCACGGAATTCCTCGCCAAGCCGATCTCGGCCAAGGGCCTGTATCAGCGCATCCTCAACGTGGTCGCCAATCCGCGGCCCTTCATCAAGACCAAGACCTATTTCGGCCCGGACCGGCGCCGCAACACCAACACCGCCTATATCGGGCCGGAGCGCCGGATCGGCGGCGAGGCGGAGATCTTCCAGCAGCCGTCACTTCTGGATAAAGCGCGCTCCGCAGTTTAGGGGCGCGGCAGTGAGCCCGCGTTAACGCAATCGGGGGATCGGCGCCCAGCGCGCCAAGGTCCTCGGCTATGAATCGGGGAAGTGAGTCGATTGCGTTGGTCGGCATCATCAGGGGATATCGAGATGGCGAAAGACAAGGCCCCGGCGGTCCAGGTCAAGACCTACGCCTCGCATCACGTCATCACCCAGCCCAATCCGCTGAAGAAGGTGCTGCGCCGCGCCGAGGAGAAGGATCTCGACGATCCGATCGCACGCGCGGAAGCCGCGCTGGCCGGACTGTCCGGCGAGTTCAAATCGTGGATGGACACCGAGGCCAATCGTCTGACCAAGGCCTATGCAGCAGTGCTCAAGACCGGCTTCGACGACGACGCCTGCGAGGAGATGTTTCGCGCCGCCCACGACATCAAGGGCGACGCAGCGACCTTCGGCTATCCCGCCGCTGCCGAGGTTGCCGATAGCCTGTGCCGGATCATCGAGCACGCGCCCGACCTCGAAAAGGTCCCCGCCGAGCTGTTCGAGCATCACGTCAACGCCATCCAGGCGATCGTGCATGATCATACGAAGTATGACAGCGCGACGGTCGCAGGCGAATTGAGCCGCCGGCTGCGCCGCGTGGCGGACGACTATCTGATCCAGGTCAACCGCAACCGGCCTGAGCATCTCGAAGCGATCCTGGCGCCGAGCCTCGTGCCGAGCGATCAGCCATAGGCCGGCAGGCCGCTCACTATCCATGCATTCCATCGCAGGATCGTTGGCCACCATCCATCCTGGCGTCATTCCGGGGCATCGCGCAGCGATGAGCCCGGAATCCATCGCCATAAAATGGAATGTGAGGCGCGCGAGCGGTGACAGCTTGCCTCGGCACGTTGCCCTGTGGTTATGGATTCCGGGCTCGCGCTTCGCGCGCCCCGGAATGACGGGCGGAGAGATGTCGGCCTTGATCTGCTGAGGAATCCGCGGGCGAACAGGCGAGCTGCGCTAGGCCGCGATCAGTCCGAACTCCAGCCCGGCGACGAAATCCTCGGCCATCACCTCGTCGCAGAACTCGCGGGCCTCGTCGCGTGCGGATTCGGTGGCGAAGCGGCGCAGCAGGATCAAGAGCGGCGCGGCCGCGTCGCGGTCGGTGGCGCAATGGGTGAGCACGCGCTCCACCATCTTGCGACGCAGAATCGCTGCTCCGCTCAGGGTGTCGGCAAAGCCGTTCTCGCGGCAGACTTCGAGCGCGATGCTGAACGCGTCGAAGGTAGTGTCGGGAATGCCGGCCTTGCGCAGCAGCCCCTGCAGGCTGGCGCGACCGCGATCGTTGAGCAGCGCCGACACCCGCGCCCGCGGCATGTCGGCGAGCTCCGATAGCGCGATCTCGAACAATTCGACGTTGCCGGAGAGAAGCGCGCGCAGGATCAGGCCCGCGGTGAGTTGCGAGGTTGCGCGCAGATGCTGGACCAGCCCGCGCAGCTCCTCGCCGCGCGAGCGCGCCGCGATGGTGATGGTCGAGCGGTCGCGCGCCTCATTGGTGATGCGCCCTGCCCTGTCGGCGCTGAGCCAGTTCCTGGCGACTACGAACTGCGCCAGTGTCTCGGAGAGCTTGTCGACCAGCGCCGCCCGCGTCGCGGCCGGCAGATCGTCCAGCACCAGCATCGCTTCGCGGATGGCGGCGAGGTGGCCATGGCGCTCGACGATGCGGTCCCAGGAGAACGGCGCGAGCTCGGCATAGGCATTCTCGATCAGCTCGAGCGCGGCGGCGGCGCTGCCGACCTCGGCGATCGCGGCGCACACCGGCGCGGGCAGGCCGACGCGGCGCGCGATCGCGCATTGCGTGTCGGAGTTGCCGGTCGCGACGATGTCGACGAGGTCGGCGTCGATCAAGAGCGGCGAATGTTCGAGGATGATGGCGGCCACGGAAGCCTGGTCGGTGGCGAGCGCCTGGACGATGGCGGCCGGCGCCTCCTCCGAGCGGGCGAACACCTCCGCCATCGCCTGCCGCACCAGCGGCGACGGATCGTCCAGCAGCATGAGGAGCGCGCCCTCCGCGGCGCCGCGATCCTCATCGCAAAGATCCGACAACAGCCACGCCCGCGCGAGCGCCCTGGTGGCCTCTGCCCGCTCACCGGCGGGTGCGGTTCTGACCCAACTGAGAAACTGCCGAACGATCATGGTCTTTCCGGCTTACGCAACTTGCAGACAAAGGCCACGAGGGCCTCAACAGCACCGAAAATAAACCACGACGCTTAACAAAGCGTTCACCATAAGTGGCTGGTTTTGTTGATGTTTTGTTAAGGCGGCAGGTTGTTTACATACTATGGCACCACTCAACGCCGCATTTGGCCGTAATCCGACGGGGGAAATGCGGCCGCCGCCAGCGGCGCGAGCCGCGGCGGGACTTCAAAATAGTTCTTTTTGATCAATGGTTCAGCGACGAGCGCGACCGCCTTCGCCGGCGCATCAGCCCGAGAAGGTGCCGTGCGGATCGCTGAACAGGTCGAGCCTGCGCTGACCATTGCCGCTGGCATCGATACTGCCGCTCTCCGACGGGGTCGCGCTGGCAACCGATGAATGGCCCCACAACTCGCGCACGGTCGGCGAGACCGCCTGGCTCGACTGGCCGTCAACCTGGAATAGCGAACGAAACATCGGATCTGCCGGCCGGTTGACCGCCGACGCATCGGCCGTCGTCGAGGAGCCGGACCGGGATGAACCGCGCGCATCCGGAAACATCGACAGGAAGGTTGCGGTGTCGGTGGTCGGCAGCGCGCCGCCGCCGGCCGCATTGGCTGCGACATTCGTCCCACCATAGAGTGCAAGCGCGCCCCGGGTGGCCGAGGAATTGGCGGCGCCTGCATAGCGCGTGTTCAGGACCGCATAGACCTGGGACACGCTGCGGGCTTGTCCGTCGCGATCGTAGAAGATCGGCCGGTTGGCCGCGGCGGCGCTGGGAAACATCCGCGCAGCCGACGCATTCGGCGTCTCCTGGGTGCTGGTGATCAGCTTCGCGGCGCCGCCGACACCCATGAAGTGCGCCATGTAGAGCTCGGCATCGGTGGGCCGACGGCCGATCTTGCCGGCGAGCTGGAAGCTGTTCGATTGCGTGAGCGCAGCGGCCATCGCGGACGACGCCTGCGGGTCGTCGCGCAGCTTCATGATCGCCTGCCGCATGGCGGGATCGCTGACGGTGTAGTCGCCCGCCGGTGTCCGGGTGATTGCGTCGGCATATTGGCCATAGCCGAGATCAGCGCCGGCTTCCTTCACCGTGCCGAGCCAGGTCTGGTCGATGAACTGGTAGAGCCCGCGCGCTGATGACGTCGAGGCGCCGGCGGTCGGATTGAAGTCGGACTCCATCTTGGCGGTCGACAGCAGATATTCGAAGCTGGTGCCGACGCTGTCAGCGGCCTGCTTGATCGCGCCGGCGACCTTCGCCCGGACGCCATCGAGGAAACCGGTGGACGAGGAGTTGGATGCGTCGACCGACATGGGAAGACCCGCTGTTTGCAGATTCGCTGGCAGACGAACGCGCCGGAAACGTCCGGCAAAATGCGGCGGGTATGGTTAATGGCGAGTTAATTCGCTGGGTCCGGCCGGGCCAATGAACGACCGGACAGACCCGGAGGCAGGTCGCTGGCCTACTTGCGATAGACCTCGGCCGGATCGAACAGCCGGTCAGCATCGACGAAGACGAGCCGCGCACCGCTGCCGTCATCCGATCGCTCGACCTTGCGATAGAAGCAGGAATGGCGGCCGGTGTGGCACGCCGCGCCGGCCTGCTCGACGCGCAGCCAGACCGCGTCCTGGTCGCAATCGGTGCGCATCTCGACCACGCGCTGGGTCTGGCCCGAGCTCTCCCCCTTGCGCCACAACGCATTGCGCGAGCGGCTGAAATACCAGGCTTCGCCGGTCGCCACCGTCTTGCGCAGGGCCTCCTCGTTCATGTGGGCGACCATCAGCACGTCGCCGCTCACGGCATCGGTCGTCACACAGGTGACGAGGCCGGCCGCGTCGAACTTGGGCAGGAAGGCCAAGCCCTCCTCGCGCTCAACTGAGGATGAAGACACGAAACTCTCTGCTCAACGGGTTGGCAGGCCTACCGTTGCGGCGACCGCACCATGGACAGGAAGCGCGACTGCTCGGCCGGATTGTCCCTGAACATGCCGGTGAAGCGGCTGGTGAAGGTGATGGCGCCGTGCTTGGCGACGCCCCGCACCGACATGCAGGTGTGCTCGGCCTCGATCATGACGGCGACTCCGCGCGGCTTCAGCACCTCGTCGATCGCAGCCGCGATCTGGGCGGTGAGATGCTCCTGGGTCTGCAGGCGGCGGGCGAAGATGTCGGTCAGGCGCGCCAGCTTGGACAGGCCGACCACCCGCTCGACCGGCGTATAGGCGATATGCGCGCGGCCGTAGAAGGGCATCATGTGATGCTCGCATTGCGACGTGAACTCGATGTCGCGAATCAGCACGAAGTCGTCATAGCCGGCGGTCTCGCCGAAGGTGCGGTCGAGCACCTCGGCCGGGCACTGGTGATAGCCCTGGTACAATTCATCATAGGCCTCGACGACCCGGCGCGGCGTGTCGACCAGCCCCTCGCGGGTCGGATCCTCGCCGATGTAATTCAGGAGCGTGTAAACCGCGGCCTCGGCTTCCGCGCGCGACGGCCGTGGCCGATCCGGCCGCACGGCGGCGGCGAGAAAATCGGCAGGATCGAGCTCTGCAGCGCGGGGGTCAGTCAGCTTGGCGTCTAACGGCTTGCCCTCGGGCTTGTTCGCGCGCAACGTCTTGATCAAAGTGTCCATCTCAACTCCGTTCGACCGGTCGGCGGTCCGACCGGAGTGTCACCGGCACAGCATCACCTTGAGGGCGTCACCTGCAGAGGTGCCACACGCAGGCTGGCGCCTCTCGCGCCGGACGCCTGTGGATGTGGCTGGAATTCCTGCCAATCGTTTCCATATACTCGCAATATAGGGCGATGAAACCCGGCCGCCAAGGCCGCCACGCCGGTAATTCCGGGACGTCAGGCACATGCTGAACGACATCTACAACAAGCGCATCATCGAGCTGGCCGGCAACATTCCGCGGCTCGGACGGCTGGACCGCCCGGACGCCACCGCCACCGCCCATTCCAAGCTGTGCGGCTCGACCGTCAAGGTCGACCTCAAGATGGACGGGCCCGTGGTGACCGACTTCGCCCACGACGTGAAGGCCTGCGCCCTCGGCCAGGCCTCCTCCTCGATCATGGCCCGCCACGTCATCGGTTCCAGCGCCGCGGAGCTGCGCGAGCTGCGGGAGACGGTGAGAAGGATGCTGAAGGAGAACGGTGCGCCGCCGGAAGGCAAATGGGCCGACATCGCCCTGCTCGAGCCGGTGCGCGACTACAAGGCCCGCCACGCCTCCACGATGCTGACGTTCGATGCCGTGGTGGACGCGATCGGCCAGATCGAGGCCAAAGCCAACGGCGAGCAGCCGGCCGCGGCCCAGGGCTGAGGCGGCATCATTCCCCCGCACGTCGAAATCACATAGCCAGCTCGCACGAGGGTGACGGCACCGGTCGCCCCTTTCGGACGCTGGCGCCGGTTCGCCAGCGACGTCGCTGCCTATTGCGGCGGCGTCGCCGCCACCGTCGCCGCCGGAAGCGCTTCGGCGGTGCGGGAGAGTTGCTTGTCGAGCGCGGCCGGGAAGCGGTCCTGCTGCTTGTCCCTGGCCTGCGGCTTCGGCGCGAGCTCGGCGACGGGCACCGCCCCCTTTGGCGGCAGCACCTCGGCGACCAGATCCGTGGTCACGATATTGGTGAGGCGCAGCTCGGCGCGCGACAGCTCATGCAGGTCCTCCCAGGGCGGCACGTTCAGCGCCAGCGACAGCAGATCGCCCGCTCCGCCCATGTCGAAGGTGTATTTGGCGAGACGCCCGATGTCGCGCTCGACGATCATCAGGTCCTGCGCCGTATAGCTCGCCGCCTTGGCGTCGTCCGCTCGGTCTCCCATCCAGATCTGGTGAACGCGGACATGGGCGGTGTCCGGAACATAACGCGTGGTTCCAGCCAGCAGCAGGAACACGCACATCGACTCGCAATAGGCCTCGGGCACCACGCGCGGCCGGTCACCCGCGCGGCTCGGACGCTGGGTCATGCCGACCGTGGTGCGCATCTTCAGCCCACGGAACCGGCGACCCAGGGTTATGGCGTCGTTGACCGAACCACCGCTGGAGTCGAGCACCAGGGTGGCGCCCGTCAGGTCCCGATCCCTCGCGAAATCCTCGAAATCCTTCGGCGTGTCGCCGGTAACGATCCCGACCACGCTGACCCAGCCGCAATTCGGCTCGCAGGCGACCCAACCGAACCGCATCGGGAGTTTGCGCTCTTCGAGCGCGCCGCCGGCGCGCGCCGTGTTGGACATAACGGTGATCGCCCCACCGACCACCAAACCAAGCGCTGCCACACCGAGTAGCATCCAGCGCAATTCATGCGACCGCAGCAATCTCACGCGCAATCCGTCCCCCTCGTATAGCTCGGTACGCAGTTCCTCGGTTTTCTTGCGGAAAGACCTGACAAGCTGGCCTCAAATCCGTTATTAGTCTGTCACATCCTTGTCGGGAAACGTATCCGGGCAATCACCGACCGTCCAGCTGCGGCGTGCTGCGGCGCCGCTGAAAACTGGCCATTGTTGCATCACATCACCACAAATGAACGAGAGCAGGGTTCCCTGCCGAGGAACCGGTCAGAAGCTCGCACATCCATCTGGCATTTCGCTCATGAAGCACTCATGCTCCGACATCGGCTGCCATTCTGCGCACATCGGGTCGCTGCTGGGGCGACTCCCGCGCCGCGCGGCTCACGCGCTGATCTGGCTTTATCGCCACACATTGTCGCCGCTGGTCGGCTACAATTGCCGGCACCTGCCGACGTGCTCGGTCTATGCTGATGAAGCCATCGAGCGCTTCGGGCTCTGGGCAGGCGGCTGGATGACGCTCGCCCGGCTGCTGCGCTGCCAGCCCTTTGGCACCTCCGGCATCGACAACGTCCCAACGACGGCTCCTGCGCGCGCCCGCTGGTACCTGCCTTGGCGCTATGCGCGATGGCGCGGCGTCAACGGGCCGAACTGAGGTGCAGCGCAACAAGCACCGAATCGATCGATCGACCTCGCAGATGGCGCTGGCGAAATCCCACGCCAGGACTATGCTTCTGCAATGCGACGGCGCTGTCAGCAGGAACCGCGCCGCTTGGACTGGCATTGATGTGACGCTTCCTTCGGGAGGAAACAACGATGCGCTGGACAATCAGCCCCAGAAGCCACCGAGCGCGCAAGAGTGTCGGTCCCGATCATGCCGGCCATCATGACGCACGCCAGGTGGACCTGCTCTGCATCATCGCTTTGTTGATCGTCATTGTCGGTGCCTGGCGCTATCTCACGGACAGCACCGCCCTGCCCCCGCCGACGACGTCCTACATCGTGCCCAGCCAGAGCGTGCACTGGTGAGATTCGCCCCTACCATCTCGGCCAGAAGATGAAATCGTCGCGCCGCGGCGGCGGATAGAGAGGAACCGGCTCCGGCGCCCGCGGCACGCGCCGGGCGCGCGGCGGCGGCTGGTAATCCGTCTCTGGAAGGACGCTCGCTTCGGCCGAGACTGTCGCGTCGGCCGGAGGCGATCTCACCGCGAGCAGGACATTCGATTCACGCGTGCGCCAGCGATAGCCGATCCCGAACTCCAGCGGCTGCGCGCGCTCGAACAGCTTCGCATAGCTCCTCTGATACATGTCCGGAAACTTGTCGATCGGCCCGGCGTAGCGTCCGAACGGCAGGAAACGCCAAGCCCGCGCTTCGTAGCTTGCGAGCGGGATGCCGGAATCGTCCTGGATGATGGTGGCGCTGTTCTTCAGCAGCCAGCTACGGACCCGCCCGAAGCCGTTCTCATGCAACAGATAGGACGCGCTCTTCAGGAGACTGTCGCCCGGCCCCAGCGGCTCGCAGAACTTGAGCAACCCGCTCGCCTTCACGCCGGAATCGGAGAGATCGCTGGAGAAGTAGTAGAGCGTCTTGGCGACCCCGTCGGCGCCGGCAAACAGGATGCGCGCGCCCTTGGTCGCATTGCGCGTCGGCGCCTCGTCGTTGCCGTGCAATCCGCCGTTCTCGTCCAACCAGATCAGACTGGCCTCGCGGATCGTCTTGCCGGTGCGCGCCAGGAAGACGTAGAGGATCGGCAAGGTCCCTTCGAGCTCGCCTTCGCGCAAGTCGACCTTCATGTCCTTGGTGATGAAGAAGGAGAAGCTCAGGACCGATTGCAACGAGCGTTCGACATAGGACAGCGCCGGGCCGATGCTGCCTCGGGGCAATCTGGTCAGGTCCGGGATCGGGCCCGTCGGCTCGAGTGCCGCCAGGACATAGGTCGTTGCCTTCGGATGAAAGGCATCGGCATAGAGAAAATCCGGCCCCGAGAAGAAATAGAACATCGACGGCCGCGGCGCGGCCAGATTGGCATCCGCCCAGGCCCTGATCTTCGACAATTGTCGCTGCTCGAGCTGATTGAAGGCGTTGTCGAAGAACGCCGCGTGCCGCCGCCACGCCGGATCCTGCACGAAGGGCAGGAGCGGCGAGCCCGCTGCTGGCGGCATGCCCGCCAGCACCCGCGCCGTATCGTCCGGCGTGGTGGTCTGAGCCCGAGCCTCGAAGCTCATGGCAAGGATCAGACATGCGACGGCGAACCAGACTCTCGAGACCAACAGCATTTCAATCCGAACCCGATGCGAGCGTTGCGGCGATACGGCGCGATCGCGCGTGAGCGAACCAATAGATCACCAATCCCGACGCCATTGCGCCTGCGCCGAGCCCTGCCTGCAAGGGCCGCGTCGTGATGAGATAGTACATCATGAAGAAGGTCACGCTGAGGAAGATCAACGGCGTGACCGGATAGCCCCAAGCGCGGTAGGGTCGCGTGAGTTCGGGCTGCGCGATGCGCAGCTTGATCAGTCCGAGCACAGCGAGAAACGAGCAGGACAACAGCGAGAACTGGACGACGTCCAGCACCGCCTCGAAGCTTTCCGTGAACAGCATCAGGGTGGCGACCGTGAGCTGGAACAGCACGGCATAGGCCGGCGCCCCATTACGCGAGCGCCGCGCAAACACCGACAGCGCCGGAATGTCCTCGCCCATCGTCATCAGCACGCGCGGGCCGATCCACATCATCGCGGCAATGGAAGGAACCAGTCCGACGCAGATCATCGCGGCCACGAAGCGCCCGCCGGTCTCGCCGAAGATATGACTGCCCGCGATGCTCGCGACCTGGAGCTGGCCTGCGAGCGCGTCCATCGGTGCAGCCCGCAGGAAAACAGCGTTGAGCGCGATGTAGAGTACCAGAACGATCACCGTGCCCAGCAGCAGCGCGCGCGGCAAGGTCCGCTCCGGCGCATGCAGTTCGCCGATGATGTAGGTCGCCGCGTTCCAGCCGGAAAACGCGTACATCACGAACACCAGTCCGGTTGCGAACGCCGCACTCGTCACGTGGCCGATATCGGCCGCGGTCGGCAGGAAAGTGACCGACTGCGGGGCGGCAATGGTGTAGCCTGCGATGAGAAAGGCGGTGATGAGCGCGAGCTTCAGCATGGTCGACAACAGCTGGAAGCGGCTCGACTGCCTGATGCCGCCGAGCTGCACCGCTGTCACGAGCCAGACTGCACCCGTGGCGAGCAGCATCGGCGGAGCACTGGTGATGACGGCCCGACCATATTCGCCGAACGCCATGGCCGCGAGCGCCACCGGCGCCGCGAAGCCCACCGTCGCCGAGACCCACCCGGCCATGAAGCCGATCGCCGGATGGAACGCCCGTGTGAGGAAATTGTATTCGCCGCTCGAGCGCGGAAACATCGTGCCGAGTTCGGCATAGGACAGCGCCCCGCAGATCGACACCAGTCCCCCGACCGCCCACAGCGCCAGAATGGAGAAGCCGGACGGGATGTCCCGGACCTGGAAGCCGAGGCTGGTGAAGACGCCGACTCCGATCATGTCGGCGATGACGATCGCGGTCGCGACCGGCAAGGACACGGATGGAACCCGGTCGCCGTCTGTCCGGCCCCGGCCGGGATCGTCCGCCTCGGATGCAGCCATCTCGTCGAGGGACGCCCGGCGCCCCTTCCTCTGCCTCAGCCCAGGTTCCCGCCGAAGCATTCAAACATCGTTAACGGGCGTTAAATATGACCTTCCTCAAGGGTATTTTTGAACCGATTTCGGCCGGGCTGGGCTGCGGCATTGCATCGGGCCGCCGGCCGTCCCACAATCGCGACACGTTCGCGTGGTGTGTCCCGGTACGCCCGGGGTCGACCGGACACGATCCTTAACGCGACCTCAATTTCGGCGGCGCAGGTTGAACGAAATCCGCTGGTTGAAGAGCCGTGTTGCGGCTCGAACGCGTCTTTGGGGACGGATGATCGGGGAAGACGAGAAAGTGGTGACGTCTGTGCGCAGGGGCTCGTGCCTCTGGTGGCGCGCGGCATCGGCGCTGGCAATCTGCCTTTCCTTCACGCATTGCGGCAAGGCGCCCAATCCCGAGGCGTTGGCCGCCAACGCATCGACGGCCCAGGGGCTGACCTTCGACGATCGTTTTCCGGCACCTGAATTCAGCGACCGCTTCCCGTCCGCGCAGGAGAGCTTCCGGCTTCACACGCCCTCCGACTTCGCTCCGAAGCCGGCGCCCTCACAGATCGCATCGCTGGAGCCGCAACGGTCGGAACGGCGGCAGCGTGAGGATCTGACGACCCTCGTCAGCATGCAGTCGTCGGCCTTTCCCTATTTCGGTAACAATCCGGCATCCGACGCGCCATTCCTGAACGTCAGCAACGGTGAGCGCCGCGGCCACCGCAGCTTGTCCGGCCGCGTCTACTGGCAGGACCAGACCTACAACGACAGCCGTGTGCTGGTGCACGTCCCCGAACAATTCGATGTGCGCAAGCCGGGCGTGATCGTCGTGTTCTTCCACGGCAACGGCGCCACGCTGGAGCGCGACGTGCGCGACCGCCAGTTGGTGCCGCAGCAGATCACCGCGGCCGGCGTCAACGCGGTGCTGCTCGCGCCGCAGATGGCCGTCGACGCCGCCGATTCGAGCGCCGGCAAGTTCTGGCAGCCCGGCGGCTTCAAGCGCTTCATGGACGAGGCTGCGGCCAGCCTCGCCCGCCTGACCGGCAATCCGGCCGCCGCGAAGACGTTCGCCGGCATGCCCATCGTGATCGTCGGCTACAGCGGTGGCTTTCTCCCCACGGCCTGGAGCCTCGAGGTCGGCGGCATCGGCGACCGCGTGCGCGGCGTCGTGTTGCTCGATGCGGTCTACGGCCAGCTCGACAAGTTCGCCAACTGGGTCGAGCGCAACCGCTCCGGCTTTTTCATCAGCTCCTACACGCGCTACACTGCGCGGCATGATCAGGAACTGATGGCGATGCTGCGCAATCGCGGCATCGAAGTCTCCGAGGACATGGACCGGCCGCTGCGCCCGGGCAGCGTCGTCTTCGTCGAGACCGACGAGGGCATCACCCATCGCGACTACGTCACGCAGGCATGGACCCGCAACCCGATCAAGGATGTGCTGGTCAAGATGGCGGCCGCCCAGCCGCCGATCCGGATCGCGGCCGGAGCCCAGGACATGTCGAACCGCGTGTCGAGCCGCTGAGACAGAGGCCGCCGCAATGCCTCAGGACTTCGGAAGCTTCTCGACGAAGCCGTTGAAGCAGGCGAGCCGCTCATCCTCTTCCTTGGTGAACTTGCAGTCGCCGACCACCTTGGCCTTCATCGCCTTCGGCTTGGCTGCCGGCGGAATGACGGCGTCGTAGCAGTTCAGGCGCTCCTTGGTTCCGTCGTCGATCTCCAGGCAGGCCTGGAGCTTGGCGGCCGCCGATTGCGGCTTGGCCGGCGCGGCGGCGGCGGTCTTCGTCCCCTTCGGCTTGACCTGCACCAGCGGACGGTCACCGACCATCGGCGCGCTCTGGGCCAGCGCAGGGGTGCACAGCAGCACTGCGGCCAGGCTCAACATCATCTTCTTCATGCCATATCTCTCTCATCCGACCCGTGGGCACGCGAGGACGTCCGTCGATGCTACTCGCCGGCCGTGGCAGAATCCACGCCCCAGCAGCCCCCCACGACATCGGCCTTTAATCCGGTCGGGCCGGCTTTGCCAAGCGCCAACCCGCTGCTCAGGCCGGAACCGCGGTCCGCGCGCGCTGGCGGCTGACCAGAATTGCCAGCAACGCCAGGGTCAGGAACATCAGTGCGACGTAGCCGGAGGCTCCGAGCAGGTCGCGTGCAAACAGGCTGCCGCCGATCGCGGAGCCGATGGCCTGGCCGATATAGAGCACGGAGGTGTTGAGCGACACCGAGGCCGAGGCAAGCGGCGGCGCGGCTGCCACCAGCCGAACCTGCTGCATCGAATTGGTGGACGCAAACCCCAACCCCCAGATGGCGACCGCCACCGCCATGAGGCCGTAGGTGCCCGCCGCCAGCGTCCAGGCCGACACACCGGCGAACATCAGGCAGGTGAACAAGAGCGATGTCCGGTAGGCCCCCCAGCCATCGACGATCCGGGTTGCGATGACGACGCCGAGAAAGCCGCAGGCGCCGTAGATCGCGAACACCAGCCCGATCTGGTTGGAGTCCGCGCCAGTCAGGCGCTTCAACAGCGGTCCCATGAAGGTGAAGATCACGAACTGCCCCGACATCTGCAGGGTCGTGACCAGGAGCAGCAGAACCACCAGACGGTTACGGCCGAGCTCGGTCCAGGTCTTCAACGCAACCGGCGCGCCCTTCAGGCCGGATGGCAGGCGCCATGTCAGCAGAACAAAGCTGACCGCGCCGGCCGCACCGACGGCGAGATAGGCAGCCCGCCAACCAGAATGACTGCCGATGAAGGTGATCATGGGCAGCCCCACGGCGGCCGCCAGCGACCAGCCCAGGAAGACATAGGCGATGGTGCTGCCGCGTCTCTCGACCGGGCTGATCAGCGCCGCCGTCCCGGCGGCCTGCGGTGTATAGAGCGCGCCGACCGCGAGCATCACCAAGCGCAGCACCAGCAGGCTCGCATAATCGGGCGCAAACGCCGAGGCGAGATTGCCGAGCGTGAGGACCATGAGCGTCGCTGCGAGCAGACGGCGGCGATCGAAGCGGCTCGTCAGCCAGGCGGTCAAGGGCGAGCAGATGCAGAGCACCACCGCGCCGAAGGTGATCAGGAGTCCCGCCGTCTGAACGCCGACAGCGAGATCCGCGGCGAGCTCGGACAGCAGGCCGGCGGGCGCGAGCACCGAGCAGCCGGTGACGAGATTGCCGAGCATGAGCGCGGTCGGCGCAAAGCGCCCGGAAGCGAAAGTGGATGTCATCGCGCCTCAATAGCAGAGAATTTCATGCATTTGCATGAAAATGTCTCATGCCGCCCATGACTTTCTCTCGTCCTCCCTCCTTCGTCCTGGCCGCCCTTCTCGTCAGGGCGCGGGGGCGGACTGCGCCGCCGAGGCCTGCGGCGAGGGAATCTGCGTCCACGGAACCGGCGTACTCGTCGGACGGGCGATGGCCTTGGACGGCGGGCAGCTCTCGGTCAGCATCTTCAGAGCAGATTGCAGGCCTTCGCTGCTCACCGGAAATGTCGAGACATTGCGGCGCGCGACATTCAACAGGGAATCGCTCAGCTCGGCCGACGGCATCGAGGACAGCGTTTTCACCTGGCTTGCATTCAGGAACACGCCCCAGGTCTCGCGATCGCCCGACCGCCGCGGCGGCGAGAGGAAATTGAGCCGCATATCTCCGCTCGCCATCGCCAGCGGACCCGGCGGCGAGCCGGCCGGCGCGATGCGCTCGACGTCGAGCTCGAAGCGGTCCTGATCGAAGCAGACCATCTGCAAGCGCGTGGTCTGGAACGTGCTCTCACCGTCCTTGCGTGCGAGAATGGTCTTGTAGGCAATCCCACGGCTGGCGGTCTCGAACATCCAGGAGCTTTCGACCCGCTGCCGCCTGTCGAGCGCAAACCGCGCGATCTCCTCCCGCGTCAGGATGCGCATGCTCTCGAACGGAACGGACCGCGCCACCGTGAGCAGAGCGGGATCCGCGCCGAGCTTGGTGATGTAGTCGAGCACCATCTTGTCGGCCCGCGCCATCGCCTGCTGCATCGCCTGCGCCCGCATCTCGCGGGTCGGCACGCCGCCGGTGAAATTCAGGATGACGCGCGGCGAATGCACCGCGAGCGTCGCATCCGCTGCGATGTCACGCGTGGGCGCGCCGAGCAGCATGTAGGGACAGGCCGAATTGCACATCGCCCCCCGCGTCCAGACCTCGCCATGCAGCTCGCGCCCGGACAGCTTCAGCTTGGTACAAGCTTCGCCCTCCTGAGGCTCGAAGCCACACTCGCGCAAGGTGGTGCGTCCCACCCGCACGGCGGCCTTGCGCTCGCGCAGCATGTCGCCGATGGCGAGCGCCTGCTGCAGATTGCCGCCTGGAGAATTGAAGTAGATCGGCAGTCTGCGCTCCCCGATCTGCTTCATGAACTTGCGAAAGCGCGCCGCGGCGCCGCCATCGATCTTGCCTTCGGCGGCGATCCAGCTGTCACAACCATGTCCACAGGCGTCCGAGGAGCCCTTGACGAGAGCGAACGCAATCGGCGTCGAGCCGTCGGCCACCCGCGGCGACGCGGCGCGGCGCGCGGCCGGCCTGGACTCCGTTGCAGGCCTGGCCGGGGCAGCCGGCCTCGCATGTGCCGCGGGCTTTGGCTGGGTCGCCGGCTTTGGCATCGCCGGAACGGCCGCGAGCGACGACAGGCTCGACAACACGAACACGATCAGCGCGGCCCCAACATGAATGCCGCCGCGCCGACACACAGACAGCGGCGCCTCTCCTGCAGACTCCATCGCCAAACGCGTCCCCACGCCCCGAACACTTGAAGTTGTATCATACCGGCCCGCGGCGGCAATCTCCGCATCGCCGCACCAGCCGCAATTGGGCGGTTTTCCCGTCCCTCTCCCGGTTGCAGCCTGAAAATCCCCTGCTATACCCCTTGCTCCCGCTTACCTGCGCTCGTTCGCAGGAGTGAGCTCAAGGAGTGACCCATGTCCGATCCGAAATCGCCTGATTCCAAGTCCGACCAGCAAAAGTCCAATTTCCAATACAGCCTCAGCAACCTGAAGCCCGCCGCCCCGGTCGAGAAGATCACCATCAGCTTCCCCGACGGCGCCCGGCGTGAATATCCCCGGGGCACCACCGGCTTCGACATCGCCAAGGGCATCTCGCCCTCGCTCGCCAAGCGCACCGTCGCCATGGCGCTGAACGGCGATCTCGTCGACCTCAACGATCCGATCAATGAGGACGCCAGGCTCGAGCTCGTCGACCGCGACGATCCGCGCGCGCTGGAATTGATCCGGCACGATTGCGCGCATGTGCTGGCCGAGGCCGTGCAGGCGCTGTGGCCGGGCACCCAGGTCACCATCGGCCCTGTCATCGAGAACGGCTTCTACTACGACTTCTTCCGCAACGAGCCGTTCACGCCCGAAGACTTCGCCGCGATCGAGAAGAAGATGCGCGAGATCATCGGCCGCGACAAACCCTTCACCAAGGAGGTGTGGGACCGCGAGAAGACCAAGCAGGTGTTCCGCGACAAGGGCGAGGCCTTCAAAGTCGAGCTGGTCGACGCCATTCCCGGCGAGGAGCCGATCAAGATCTACTACCAGGGCGACTGGTTCGACCTCTGCCGTGGCCCGCACATGACCTCGACCGGCAAGATCGGCAACGCCTTCAAGCTGATGAAGGTGGCGGGCGCGTATTGGCGCGGTGACTCCAACAATCCGATGCTGACCCGCATCTACGGCACGGCGTTCGCCAAGCAGGAGCAGCTCGACGCCTACCTCAAGCAGATCGAGGAGGCCGAAAAGCGCGACCACCGCAAGCTCGGCCGCGAGCTCGACCTGTTCCACTTCCAGGAGGAAGGCCCGGGCGTCGTGTTCTGGCATCCGAAAGGCTGGAGCATCTTCCAGGCGCTGATCGCCTACATGCGCCGGCGCCTCGCCGGCGACTATGACGAGGTGAACGCGCCGCAGATCCTCGACAAGTCGCTGTGGGAGACCTCCGGCCACTGGAACTGGTATCGCGAGAACATGTTCGCGGCGCAGTCCGCCGGCGACGAGGCCGAGGACAAGCGCTGGTTCGCGCTGAAGCCGATGAACTGTCCGGGTCACGTACAGATCTTCAAGCATGGCCTGAAGAGCTACCGCGACCTGCCGCTGCGGCTCGCCGAATTCGGCGTCGTGCACCGCTACGAGGCCTCCGGCGCGATGCACGGCCTGATGCGCGTGCGCGGCTTCACCCAGGACGACGCGCATGTGTTCTGCACCGAGGACCAGCTCGCCGACGAGTGCCTGAAGATCAACGACCTGATTCTGTCGACCTACTCGGATTTCGGCTTCGAGGGTGAACTGACGGTGAAGCTCTCGACCCGCCCGGAGAAGCGCGTCGGCACCGACGAGATGTGGGATCACGCCGAGCGCGTGATGGCGACCGTGCTGAACGAGATCAAGGCGCAGAGCAACCACATCCGCACCGAGATCAATCCGGGCGAAGGCGCGTTCTACGGGCCGAAGTTCGAATATGTGCTGCGCGATGCCATCGGCCGCGACTGGCAGTGCGGCACCACGCAGGTCGACTTCAACCTGCCGGAGCGGTTCGGCGCGTTCTACATCGACGCCGACGGCGCCAAGAAGGCGCCGGTGATGGTCCATCGCGCGATCTGCGGCTCGATGGAGCGCTTCATCGGCATCCTGATCGAGCACTATGCCGGCAGCTTCCCGCTGTGGCTGGCGCCGACCCAGGTCGTCGTCACCACCATCACCTCGGAAGGCGACGAATACGCCAAGCAGGTGCTGGCGGCGCTGCGCCGCGCCGGGCTCAGATGCGAGATCGACCTGCGCAACGAGAAAATCAACTACAAGGTCCGCGAGCACTCGCTGCAGAAGATCCCGGCCCTGCTCGTCGTCGGCAAAAAGGAGGCCGAGACGCATTCGGTCTCCGTTCGCCGGCTCGGCCGCGACGGCCAGACGGTGATGCCGACCGCGGAGGCCATCGCCGCCCTGGTCGACGAGGCGACGCCGCCGGACGTGCGGCGCCGTCAGCGCGAGGCGGCGTGACGTCGTAGCGCGTGGCCCGCACGAGCGCAGCGACATGCGGTGTCGCCGCGACAGCGCGTGAGATCCCGGATGTCGCTCCCGCCGTCGCCCTAACGGGCTCCGGCGCGCGCTCATCCGGGCTACGCGGCTACGCCGATAGACTGGCGACAGCATCCGCCGAACCTCTGTCTCGACCCGCGGCCTGCAGCGCCACGTCGGCGCATTCGGCCATGTAGAGAAACATCGTCGCGAGCATCCGCTCGATCGCCTCGCGCCCCAGCGGCAGAATGGTGATGGCGTCGGTGCTGCGGATGAGCAGGCGCTTCTCCTCTGCGTCTCGCAGCAGCGTCAGCACGTGCTTGCGCGACACCGAAAAGCGGGTCGCCAGACCGTTGATTGAGAACGGCACGGGGCCGTCGGGCGGGAATGGCTGGTCCGGCCCGGCGCCTTGGGCCAGGCTGAACAGGATCACCATGCCCGCGGTCCGTTCGGCAAACGGCTCGAGCTCCGGCGCTCCGTCGAGGATCCGGACGCCGGCGATGAAGCGACGGCCGAGCTCGAGCACGAAGCTCTTCACGAAGGCCGGATCGTTCAACGCAGCCCGGTAACCCACGGCGGCCGGCAGCACCGCTCTCATGGCGTCGAACTGTACGCCCCAGCGCTCGCGATGCAGCGCGATCAGCTTGTCGGTCGGGACCAGCGGCCGCCGCCGGCGGTCCAGATTCGAGGCCGACGCCACCAGCCCGGTCGCCCGCATCAGCGCCAGCATGGCCTCGCAGCGGCCGCCGCTGCACAGGTCGAGCCTGGCACACATCTCCTTCATGGCGCCGACGGTGAGACCGAGCTCGCCGTCGCGCTGCTCGGCAAAATGCAGATACAGCGCGACGTGCGGAAACAGCGCCCGCGCCCGGTCGCTCAGCAGCGCATTGAGGATGCGATCGCCCCGATACAGCCTGATCGCCGATGCCGTCGACGCGCGCATCGCCCGTGCGAAACCAGCCGTCCCGCGCAGCCGCGCGACGGCGTCAGGTGACGGAATCAGTGCGGTCATCGGCACGTCAGATCTTGCACTCGAGGCAACTCCCGGCGGATCTCTTAGCACTATGTTTTTACCGGCCCGCCCAAGGTTCGACAATTCGCTGGGAATATCGTGCTTAGGACAGATGGCCGCATCGGATATGCCCGATCCGCGTCGTCCCGCGCGAAGTCTTCGCCGAAACCCGCAAAGGCTGCAGCACCGGGTGCCGTAGAACCGATCAAAACGCCGTGCCGTGGTCTCGTTGCAGGCGGAGGCGCATGCTATCTGTCGCGCGTGCAACGAACGAGACCCACCGACGTGACCGACGCGATTGAACTGCTGAAGACCCGCCGCTCCGTGAAGCCGCGCGAGATGAGCGGCCCCGGCCCCTCGCCCGCCGAGCTCGACACCATCCTGACCATCGGCGCCCGCGTGCCGGACCACGGCAAGCTCGCGCCATGGCGCTTCATCGTGTTCGAGGGCGACGGCCGCCGCCGCGCCGGCGAGGTCATCGCGGCCGTGTTCGCCAGGAAGAACCCGCAGGCGAGCGCCGCCGAGCTGGAGGTCGAGAAGAATCGCCTCATGGGGGCGCCGCTGGTGATCGGCCTCGTCAGCTTCACCCGGCCGCATCCCAAGGTGCCGGCCTATGAGCAGGAGCTCTCCGCCGGCGCGAGCGCGATGAACATCCTGACCGCGGCCACCGCACTTGGCTATGGCGGCTGCTGGCTGTCCGGCTGGTTCATGTTCGACCGCGACGTGATGGACGGTCTCGGCCTCAAGCCGGAGGAGAAGCTCGCCGGGCTCATTCATATCGGCAAGCCGACCAAGCCGAGCGAGGACCGGCCGCGTCCGGCGCTCGCGGACATCGTGACGCGGTTCTGACGAAGGCACGCGCGAGACCGGCGCGACCTTCAGGACCAAACGCCCGGCGATCGCTCGGCTCATTGGCGCGCCACGCTCCATCCGCCAAACATTGCGAGCGCAAACAATCCAGGATTCCTCCGCGGAGGCCGTCTGGATTGCTTCGCTGCGCCGCGCAATGACGCGCGGCGATGCCTCAGCCCCCAACTAATTGGCACTCCGAAGCCGCGTGCAACATTCCGTAGGCTTCCCTCTAATCCTCACGCCGCCTGCGATGATCTCGTGCCGAACTGCGCCAGCAGGCCCGCGATCTCCGAGGCCGGCTTGGCCGCGCTGAACAGAAAGCCCTGGACCTGGTTGCAGCCCTCGGCGCGCAGCCACTCGAGCTGATCCGATGTCTCGACGCCCTCGGCGGTGGTGATGATGTTGAGGCTCTTGCCGAGGCCAGAGATGGCGCGGACGATGGCGAGGCAGTCGGAGCGCTGCGCGAGATCCTTCACGAAGGAGCGGTCGATCTTGATCTTGTCGAACGGGAAGCTGCGCAGATAGCTGAGGCTGGAATAGCCGGTGCCGAAATCATCCATCGAGATGCGGATGCCGAGCTGGCGAAGCTGATGCAGCGTCGCCAGATTGGCCTCGGTCTCGGCCAGCAGGATAGACTCGGTGATCTCCAGCTCGAGCCGCTCCGGCGCCAGCGCCGACTGCGCCAGCGCCTGGACCACGACCTGCACGAGGTTGCGGCTGCGGAACTGCACCGCAGAGAGATTCACCGCGACCTTGATGCCGTCGGGCCATCGCGCCGCCTCGTGACAGGCCTCGCGCAGTACCCACTCGCCGAGCGGCACGATCAGGCCGATGTCCTCGGCCACGGGAATGAAATCGGCGGGCGAGATCATGCCCTTGTCGGGATGACGCCAGCGCAGCAGGCATTCGAATGCGGAGATCGCGCCTGTCGCGACGTCGACCAGCGGCTGGTAGTGCAGCTCGAACTCGCCCTGGGCGAAGGCACGGCGCAGATCGTGCTCCATGTCGCGGCGCTTCTGCGCCTGGCGGTCCATCTCCTTTTCGAAGAACCGATGCACGCGGCCGCCGTCCTGCTTGGCGCGGTACAGCGCCATGTCGGCGTTCTTCATCAGCTCCTCGCAGCTCGCGCCGTCGCCCGGCGACAGCGCGATGCCGATGGAGGCACCGATCACGAGCTCGTTGCCGTCGATGTCATAGGGCGCGCTGAGCGCCGCGATCAGGCGGGCGGCACACTCGCTGGCGTCGTTGGCGCCGCAGCTCTGACTGATGATCACCGCGAACTCGTCGCCGCCCAGCCGCGCCGCCAGCTTGCCGCCATGCATCTGCTGTGTCAGGCGGCCCGCGACCGCCTGTAGCAGCCGGTCGCCCATCGGATGACCGAAGGAGTCGTTGACCGTCTTGAACAGATCGAGGTCGATGCACATCACCGCGATGCGGCGGTCGGCCGCCCCGGCGCCGTCGAGCTCCTGCGCGAGGCGCTGCTGGAAGAATTCGCGGTTCGGCAGGCCGGTCAGCCCGTCGTGGTGCGCCATGTAGGCGATGCGCGCCTCGGCGCGACGACGCTCGGTGATGTCGACGATCGCGACCAGCACGCCGTCGCGGCCATCGAAGGTGATCTCGCGGCCGTAGGTCAGCACCTCGATCTCGCTGCCATCGGCCTTGCGATGGCGCCAGTCGCGGTGAAACAGATCACCGTCGGCCAGCCGCAGCAGCGCGTCATCGAGGCTTTCCCATTCGCCCGGCGGCCAGAGATCCCAGACATTCATGCACAGCAGATCCGCCCGGCCGTAGCCATAGTGTCCGACCATCGCATCGTTGACATTGAGGATCTGCGCGGTCTTCGCATCGAGGATGCACATCGGCACCGGGTTGGCGTCGAACAGCAGCCGGAACGAGGCCTCGCGCCGCTTCAGCGCGGTCACGTCGGCAATGGTCAATGAAATGATGTCGCCAAAGGCGTGGGCGCCGAGCCTGAGACTGCGCGCCTCGCTGTCGAGCTCGAACTGGTCGCTCCGCGCGTGCGTGACGACATCGAACAGCCGCGCCATCACCTCGGGCGTGCACAGCATGTTGCCGCCCTGCTTCAGCCGATGCCATTGCAGCGTCGCCGACGGCAGCCTGAGCAGGTCGGCCGCCGCGCGATTGTGATGAACCACCTGAAAATCGCAGGGCATGCCGACGCTGTCGCGGATGGTCGCGAGCGAGACCACGCCGTCATCCGTCGTCGAGAAGATCGCATCGAGCAGATTATATTGCGCGTCGCGCTCGTTGACGTAGGTCCCGACCAGCGTACTGCCCCACCGCGAGTTGGTCGGCAGCGCCAGCACGTCATAGCTGCGGACCATGCCGTCGCGGACGCAATGCGCATGAGCGAGATAGGGCTGGCCGCTGGCGAGCGCGCAATTGGCCGCCTCCACCAGCACGGTGGCGCAATCCGGCGACACGGCTTCGACCGCGACGTCCCAGCGCTCGTCCTGCAGCCATTGCTGGACGTAGCGGCCGCTGCGCGAAATCTGCAGGCCACCGTCCTCGTTGTTGAGCACCGCGATATGATCGGCGAGACGGCCGAGGCTGCCCAGCATGACGTCCTCGTAGCGCGGCAGGCGCTGGCCCGGCTTCAATGCCGCCTGCCATTTGCGCCTGAGCACCGGGATGTCGTCAAACAGATCGCTGCTGATCGTAGTCAGCGCCTTGGTCGTCGCGGCACGCATCATTCCCACTCAATCGCCACCCTGTCGGTCCCGACGGTATCTGAAGCAGACACGGCTTTAACGAGCTGTAAATGCATTGGCTTCGCGCCTTGCGCGCAGCGATTGTGACAGTTTTAAGTGGTTCCATGGTTATCGCGCATTAGCGACTGTGACACCGGTCGTGAGGTCGACGGCGATCGTCCGATGATGTTGCTCGCCCGCTGTAGTGTCGCTCTCGTCGTCCCCTGCACATGATGCGACCTCGCGATCCCGCGGCGGAATCCGCCCGGGTTGATGCATCGTTCTCTACCCTCGATGATGTGAGGGCGCAGGGAAGGCCGGACCTCGACCGAGGCCCGTGGCCCGCCTGCGAAAAAAATGCAGGCGGCAGGTACCACAGGTCAGCCGGAAACCCGGCCCTCCCTGCGCGATGGCTGAACGGCTGCTTCGCGTTCTCCCTGGTGCGCCGGGCTTTCTGGCCACCATCCCCACGCGAAGCGAAGCCTCAACGTGAGTTGACATCAGCATCGGGATATCAGGACCGCGCGACTTGACCGTGCGTAAAGGATCGTTCGTCGGCGCGAGCAACCCGCGCTGCAATCCACCACGCCCACCGCTCCCCGCCTCGCGTTTCGTGACGACCGCGATACGCCCCTCATCTCGAGGCGGGATGCGCGGAAAGATCGACCTGATTTGCCCGACGACACAAGAACTAATAACTGCGACAAAGTAACCCGACGGGCAGATGTGCACGACTTAGCGAGTCGTGTCGCGCACCACTGCTTCGACAATCACCGCTGTCGTCCCGGCCTTGAGCCGGGACCCATAGCCACCGGCCGCGGTGATGCGGGCCACTGACAGCTACGTCCCCCGATAGCATCCGCGGTATGGGTCCCGGCGTCCGCCGGGACGACACCCGTGGTCAGGCGCGCTCCTGCCAAAAACGCTTTTCTTGCATCAGTCCTCCTCCAGACGGATGCCTGCGTCGCTGAGCGCCCGCATGATCCGCTCGATGTCCTCCGGCTCGACCGTGCTGCCCGGGCAAAGCGCGTTGAGTTCATCGAACGTGATCCAGCCCTTGCGCTCGCCGATGGCGATGGCATTGCGGATGCTGTCGGATATCTTCATGCGGCTCTCCCCGGAGATTGGCTCTCATGGATGGTGGGGAGAGTCGGTTTGCCCCTGCGAACTTTCGCGCGTCCTACCGCGCGAGCACCTCGACCTCGCCGTCGACGCCGTTGACGACGCTGAAGGAGCGTTCGAACACCTTGCCTTCGTTCTTGGCGATCGCGCGGTAGTCGCCTTCGGACAGCACGACCTTGGGGAAGGCGCCGATCGATTCCTTGATCACGTCGCCGCCGGGGTTGATGACCGACCAGGCGGTGTTGGCGAGCGCCTCGCCGCCCTTGTCGGAGACGAGCTTCAAGGTGATGACCGCGGCGCGGTGCGTCACCGTGACGTCGGTGAGCTTGCCAGCCTGGACGCGGATGTCGGAGCGCACCACCGAGTTGGCGTCGCCATAGTTGGAGACGATGTAATAGGTGCCCTCCGGCAGCATCAGCATGTCGCCGGCGGCGACGTTCGGCACCAGCGGCGCCCGCTCGCGGCCGTCGAACTGGCTGCCCTTGTAGATGGCAAACGAGATCTGGTTCTGCGGGATCTTGCTGGTGCCGACCCTGCCCTCGAGGCGCAGGCCCCCGGCCGGCAGCACGAAAGATTCGCGATCGGTCTCCGTCTTCAGGTTCACCGACCTGACCGCGCTGACGAGGCCGAGCGCGACATGCACGACATAGGTGCCGGGCGGCAGCACGATGTTCGGCGTCGGGCCGCGATCCTCGCGCAGCATCTTGAAGGCGCCGGATTCGTCCGGCCGGTCGGCGAACACGCGCCAGACCAGACCGCCATTGATGTTCGGCAGGTCCTTTCCGAACCGCGCCGACAGCGACAGCACGCCCTGATTGGGAGCCGCGGCGGGTGGAGCAGCAACCGGCGGGATCGCAGCCGGCGCGCCGGGTGGGATCGCGGCGACGGGCGGTCCCGGCAGCACCTGCGGGGCCGGTGGCGGAATGGGACCGGCGGCGGGGCCGGAGGGTGGCGCCAGGCTCACCGCCGCCCCGGGATCGGGCACCGAAGCCGGCGGAATCGGCGGTGGCCGGTCGCTGAACAGTTGCGCCGCGGCCGGCAGCGTCACGAGCCCGGTCAGCGGCCACGACAAGGCGAGCACAAGCCATAGCCGCCCGCTGCGCCGGAATCTGGTGAACCCGCGACCTGTCGTCATCGTCTTGCTTTTGAACAAAAACGCGGCAAATTCAAGCCTCTACTCAACTGTCCCGGAGGAACCCCGTAAGCAGCGCGCGACTTGGTCGCATTCTCCGGCGGAGAGTTCAAATCAGCGGCATCCGGCGCTCCCGTCGACCCGGCATAAAGGATGCTTCTGGTAGGCTGGTGCTAGGCTGTCATGCGTCATGAGTCCGTTGCCGACTCGTTGCACACAGTTTGCGTAGGCGTGGAGATCTCGGTGCTGGACATTCTGAAAGGACGCCGTGCGAACGGAACCGAAGGTTCCGATGTCGGTCTCGGCACGATCCGCAAGCCGGTCATCGGCCTTGCGCTTGGCGGCGGCGCGGCGCGCGGTTTTGCCCATATCGGCGTGATCCGGACCCTGATGGCGCACGGAATCGTGCCCGATGTCGTGGTCGGCACCTCGATCGGCGCCGTGGTCGGCGGCGCCTATGCGGCCGGCCAGCTCGATACGCTGGAGGAATGGGCGCGCAGCCTGCAGATGCGCAACATCCTCGGCTATCTCGACATCCGCCTCAACGGCTCCGGCCTGATCGGCGGCGAGAAGCTCGCCGCCCAACTCGAAGCCTCGCTCGGCCGCGTCACCATCGAGGAGCTGCCGATGAAGGTGGCGACGGTGGCGACGGAGATCCGCACCGGGCACGAGATCTGGCTGACCCATGGCAGCCTCGTCGACGCGATGCGCGCCTCCTACGCCCTGCCCGGCATCTTCGCGCCGGTCCTGATCGGCGACCGCTGGCTGGTCGACGGCGCCATGGTCAATCCGGTGCCGGTGTCGGCGGCGCGCGCGCTCGGCGCCGAGATCGTGATCGCCGCCAACCTGTCGAGCGACGTGTTCACGCATTCGACGACGATCTACTCGCATGGCCAGCCGGTCGAGGTGCCGGAGACAGTGATGGAGAGCGCGCCGCCGAAGCGGCGCTTCCGCAGGCTGTTCTCGCCGGAGCGCGCGGTGAAGCGGCAGTTCTTCGGCGAGGGTGGCCGGCCGGGCATCTCGTCGGTGATGGTCGACGCCTTCAACATCATGCAGGACCGCATCACCCGCGCGCGCCTCGCGGGCGATCCGCCGGACCTTCTGATCTCGCCGCGCGTCGGCCAGATCGGCTGGTTCGACTTTCATCGCGCGGCCGACCTCATCGCGTTCGGCACCAGGGCGGCCGAACGTGCGCTGGATTCCATCCAGGAAGCGATCGGCGCGGTGACGCCGACCGGCGGCGGAGCGACTACGCCGTCTTGATGTACTGGCGCAGTGCTTCCTGCTCGGCCTCGTATTCCTGGACGCGCCACTTCACGACGTCGCCGATCGAGATCAGGCCGGCCACGACGCCGCCCTCGATCACCGGCAGATGGCGGAACTTGCCGTTGGTCATCATTTCCATGATCGAGGCGACGGTATCCGCAGGCTTGCAGCTCACCACCCGCCGCGTCATCACGTTCGACACCGGCTCGGTCAGCGCGGCGGCGCCGCGCTCGCCGAGCGCGCGGACGATGTCGCGCTCCGAGAGGATGCCCTCCATCCGGGAACCCGACATCACCAGCACCGCGCCGATCTTGCGGTCGGCGAGCCGCTTGGCGGCTTCGGCGAGTGTGGTCTGGGACTCGACGCTCTCGACCTGATGGCCCTTGGTGTCGAGGATCGCACGTACTGTCATTGCTCGTCTCCTTGAGGGGCCGGTGTGCCTTCTTGAGCGAGGCGTCGTTGCGGCCGATGCTTCCAGCGATCGTCAGTCAAGCGAGTCTTCAATCAACAGTCTGACAATGCAACGGATCCAATCCTTCTGATCGCGCTTTGGTTGCATTGCACTCCGCAAGCTGGCCTGCGCGGCACAAATCGCCTGCTTTCGTTCATCCGGAATCGTGCCCCGGTTGCAGTGGACACAAATGATGAATGAAATCACCTGCGCTCGCAAGCGCAGGATCGCGGCACCTAACGGTCGACCACGTCGGACGGCAACGCAGGCGCAGCATCGTCACGCACATGCGGGGTGGGATCGAACAGCGCAAACAGGATCAGTCCGGCGATGAATCCGCCGATATGAGCCTGCCAGGCGACGTCGGCGCCCTCGGCGCCGGGCGTGATGCCGCCGATGCCGAACACGATGTTGACGCCGAACCACACTGCCAGAAAGCCGAGCACCCGCGGATTGCGCAGCGCACGCGTCAGCGACAGCGCCGGAACCCTGGCCGCCGCCTCGGCATCGCCGCGGGTGAACGACAGGAAGCTGCCGCTCACGAAGGCAAAGCGCATCGCCGCCGCCATGGTGCCGGACACCGAGGCCGAGGCGCCGATCATCGGCGCCAGCGCGTGCTCGTGGGTGAGCAGATGCGCCAGCGCACCGGCCGCCGCCGTCACCGCCATGAACAGATAGAACCTGACCGCACCGAAGCGGCGCGCGAGCGCGCTGCCGAACGGCAGCAGCCACAGCACGTTGAAACCGATATGCGCCAGATTGGCGTGCAGAAGCGAGTAGCTGAAAAAGGTCCAGATCTTGGCCGGCGTGCCGCCGGGAAACGCCCCGTCCATCAGGGTCTGGTCGTATCGTTTCGGGACGAAGGCGAACAGGTCGACGATCCAGCCGTTCCACTCGTCCGGCAGCAGCACACGCAGATGGATCACCGCGATCAGCAGGATGTAGGCGGTCAGTGCGCCCGGCAGATTGAGGATCGGCTCCCGCGCCTGCTGGAGCGGCGGATCCTGCGTGAGGTCTGACGAGGGGGAATCCAACGGAACGCACGCCTTCGACGAGAGGAACAGATCCGTCAGATAGGCGGCTTTGGCCGGCCTGTGCAAGCGCATGGCGGCAGAGTTGATGTGCAGCCCCGGGCCGCGGAGGCGAAAGGACAGCCGATCCGCCAAAAGAAAGAGGGAGGGTTCTGAGAAAACCCTCCCTCCGAGACCTGCCGGCCTTTGCCGCGTCCGGAGCGCCCGGGGTCGTTTTCCCCACCCCGCCCCGTCGCGACGACCAGACTTGTTTGACGCCGCCTGCGTGTAACTCACCGTATCGCGGCGGACCTTCCACCTTCCGGCCGCGATCTGATGAACGCATTGTTAACGATCGCTCGGCGGCCGCCAAGCTCATCGTTAATTTAACCTTAACGCGCGGAAGGCCGGGGGAAAGCCGGCACGATCGCACCATCGGCATGGACGCTGCACCACCCCTCCTGCGAAAACAAACCAGGGAGGCGCCTGGACGAAAGCGGGACAGCAATGTCCTCCGTGACGTCGAGGGCGCGAGGGATCACCGAGATGAAACATCCGTCCAATCGCGAGCTCTTCGCCTATTGGAACGACAGGCGCGGCCATGCCAAGGCGCCGGAGCGCTGCGACTTCGAGCCGTCGGCCGTGCGCGAGCTGCTCGGCGACATCTTCGTCTTGTCCTGCGATGCCGACAGCGGCTTTCCGTTCCGCATGGCGGGCACGCGGCTGTGCGCCCTGCTCGGCGGCGACGTCAAGGACAGGAGCTTTCCGGCGCAGTTCGCGCCCGCCAGCCGCCGCGAGATCGAGGAGATCACCGCGGTGGTCTGCGAAGAGACGCTGCCGGCGATCGCCGGCGTGACGGCGCAGGCGCCGGATCGCACGACCGCGCATTTCGAACTCCTGCTGCTGCCGTTCGCCGCCCGCGCGCATGAGCCGATCAGCCTGACCGGCCTGCTCGCCCCGTTCGAGACGCCGCAAGGCGCGCTCGGTCCGCTGGAGATGGTGTCATGGCGCTACATCCATCCGCCCGCCGGACCGATCGTGCCGCGCGCGTTGCGCAAGCTCGCGCTCGCCCGCGGCCTGATGGTGTATGAGGGACTGCGCTGAGTGCAGCGCCGATCTCGTGGCCCGGATGAGCGCCAGCCGGAGCCCGAAGGGCGCAGGCGAAAGCGACATCCGGGACAGACCATCCTTACATCGCGTGCCCGCGTCGAAGCTGTCGCACGCCGACGGTGAATCGCCGGCGGACAGACGTCCCCGCATGTCGCTGCGCTCATGCGGGCTACGGGATCTGGGCTGCCGTCCCGCCTCCTCAATGTGAGCCGGTCAGCGGCGTGATCGGACTGCCGTCGGGAGCAAACGCGGCGACCTGATCCGAGATGACGAACGACGTGAGATCGCGCCCGACCACGAGCGGGCCCTCATAGCTCGTCCGCGTGCGCGCGATCAGCGCCTCTTCGGGCACGTCCTGGACCGGCTTCACGGTGGCGAACACGATGTGCGAGTAGACCGCCAGCTTCGGCTTCGCCTCGGTGAAGATCTTGCCGGCCTCCTCCGGCGAGGTGTGGTGGTCCTCGATCGCACGATAGTTCGGATAGGTCTTGATCAGTTCGGGATCGATCACCGCCACCTCGTGGATCAGAAGATCGGCGCCCTCCGCCGCCTTCTCCACCCGCGGATCGGGCTTGGTGTCGCCGGACAGCACGACCTTCTTGCCGTCGAATTCGACGACATAGCCGAGCGCCGGCTTGATCTTCTCGCCGTGATTGACCTCGATGGCGCTCACCCTGACGCCGTTGCGCTCGTAGACGACGCCGGGCCCAATGTCGGCCGCGGCGAAGGCGACGCCTTCCGGCGGATAGTGCTCGTCATCGATGCGGATGCGGATGTCCTCGGAGAAGGCCTTGGTGAGATTCTCCGTCATCGCCACTGTCCCCTTCGGTCCGAACACGACCATCGGCCCCTTGCGCGAGGCCCAGGGCGTGCCGATCCAGCCGCTCAGCCACATGTCCGGCAGTCCCACCACGTGATCGGAATGCAGATGGGTGAGGAAATGCGCGGTGATGCTGCCGAGCGGGATGCTCTTCTGGAACAGGCGGATCGTGGAGCCGCGTCCGAGGTCGAACAGCAGCCGCTCAGGCCCGGCCTCGATCAGGGTCGAGGCGCTGAAGCTCGACAGCCGCGGCGTCGGCGTGCCTGTCCCGAGCAGGGTCACCTTCATCTCGGCTGCCGCGGCCGGCGGCGATCCAGCCACCACGCAGACCACGACCGCCACGACGGCTCCCAACAAGCTCCGCATGAACGTCTCTCCCATCTCCGTTGGCGTCATTGGCGCGATGTCGCGCCTGCCCATTCTATCAGCTCGTCATGGCCCGCGGCAGAGTGCTGCAGGAGCACAACGTAACGCTGAATTAACCGTGAAGGACTTAGTTTCAACACTGGATCATCCGGCACGCTAAGAGCCGGCTTTGAGTGGCGAAACATGGCGTTGCCGAACAAAAAACTCTCTCTTCCGGCCGCCGAGGAGCGCCGCCGTTTCCAGCGGGTCAAGGTCCACCTGCTCGGCCGCTACATGCTGCCCGACCGGCGCGAGTTTCCCTGCCAGGTGATCAACATGTCGCCGGGCGGGCTGGCGCTGCTCGCGCCCGGCATCGGCAATGTCGGCGACCGCGTGATCGCCTATCTCGACCATATCGGCCGCGTCGAGGGCAAGATCACCCGCATCATCGACAATGGCTTCGCCATGACGATCGGCGCCACCGCGCGCAAGCGCGACAAGCTCGCCGCGCAGCTGACCTGGCTCGCCAACCGCGACATCCTCAATCTGCCGGAGGATCGCCGCCACGACCGTATCATTCCGCGCAACCCGATCGCGGTGCTGACGCTCGAGGACGGCACCAAGATGACCTGCCGCATCATCGACATGTCGCTGTCGGGCGCGGCGATTGCGGCCGAGACCAGGCCGCCGCTGAAATCGCAGGTCATGCTCGGCCGCGTCCAGGCGCGCGTGGTGCGAAATCTCGAAGGCGGCTTCGCGATCGAGTTCACGCACGCCCAGCTCGCCGAAACGCTCGAAGACAGCGTTACCGCGCGGTAAAGCCGCAAGCCTCTGAAATCCCGCAACTTCACGGAGCACACGGCGTCCGCCACCACGGGCGCCGTGTGGCGTTCGGCCAGCGCACAGGTGATCCGGCGCAGTTAATAGTTGACGGGAAAAGCGCAGGGGACCCTGCAACGGCAGCGGTTCCCGGCTTAATGCAGCGCATTCGATTCAACCGCGAATGATTCAAATTTTAGCTAGATTCGATTCAAGTGAAAGTCGAATAAGCCCTTTGTTTTACTTGGATTTGCGTCAAATCCATCGTGGCGATTTAGCGGCAGCGAAAAATCTTTGTGAGACACATGGTCCCAACGAAAACGGGGGCCAAAATGGTCAAGCGGACGGGACAGGCAACGGGGTGGGCGGTCGCAGCCTTCCTGATGGCGATGGGCGGGATGGCGCATGCCGGTGATGACCGGGTGCTCTATGCGAGCCTGGGCGACACCGCACGGGCGCCGATCGGCTGGGTCGAGTTCTGCACCGAGGCGCCCGAGGAATGCCGCGGCGGCGCGTCGCAGCCCCGCGACATCGTGCTGTCCCAGACCGCCTGGCGCGATCTGCTAAAGGTCAATCGCTGGGTCAACGAGAACGTCAAGCCCATCACCGACATGGACCATTGGGGCGTGGTCGAGAAATGGTCGCTGCCGACGGACGGCTACGGCGACTGCGAGGATTACGTGCTGCTGAAGCGCAAGCTGCTGATCGATGCCGGCTGGCCCCGCGAGGCGCTGCTGATCACGGTGGTGCGCGACAAGAAGGGTGAAGGACACGCCGTCCTCACCGTGAAGACCGACAAGGGCGAGTACGTGCTCGACAATCAGAACGAGAGCGTCGTCGCCTGGACCGAGACCGGCTACCGCTTCGTCAAGCGGCAGTCGCAGAGCGACCCCAACGTCTGGGTCTCGCTCGGCGACGGCCGCCCGGCAGTGGCCACCGCCAGCGCCAGAGAACGCTAAGGCGTCCGCAAGCGCTGATCAGAGAGGCGAGACACGAATTCGAGTTACGCGACCCGGTCACATCCCCACCCCTCCCCGTCCCAGACCGGTTCGCGCGCGGCCAGGCCTCCCCCAAGGCCTGGCCGCAACTTTTTTTGGCCTTGCTTTGACGATATGTCACAGGCGGGGCGCGGCGACGGCCGGCCAACCTTGTTTTCCCTCGACCGTCGGGTTTAGGTTGTCGGCATGATGATGATCCTGCGAAGCGCGACCTTGCTGGCCGCGGCCCTGACCCTGGCGAACTGCTGCATGTCCGGCGCCGGCTGCTCGGGACCGTTGGCCGCGGCCGGCCCAGCCGCGCCGGCGATGGCCGCTACGCCCGCGGTGATTACCGCGCAGCCGACGAGCGCTGCGGCCGACTGGGACGGCCGTGTCGCCACCTCCGACGCCGACACCGAGATGGTGACGGAGCCGGACATCGGCACGTCGCGCAAAGGCGCGAAGCGCCATGGCGACTCGCGGGTCGACGTGATGTCCGCGCAGTCGAGCTCCGGCTATCGCGGCCGGATGAGCTGGGAGGAGGAACAGGCGGCCGACCTCGCCGACGAGGCCCGCCTCAAGCAGAAGCTCACGATCTGCCGGAACTGCAGCGCAACGCAGTAAGCATTTGTCCGGCCGCAGTTTTCGGCTGGTCGCGACCGCGCCCCGGAACCGGCGTGGTGCATGCGGCGGGCGCGCCATTTCGGGCTTGCAGGCCTCGCTTTTGTCGGATTTCCTAATCAAAAGCTGACGACTTGGTTCGTTCGCCAGATGCACGATTTGCGGGCTGGGCGGACAGCGTTCTCTGCTCGAGTTTTTCGCCTCTCCCAGTTTTCGGGAGGAGCATCCGAAGCTTTTTCAATTTGGGTGGTTTCGTGATGAATCCGGTGACGCGCGACACCAGACGCTACCCCGAGAAGCTCAGCCCGGCCCCCGTCAAGGGCGCCCAGCCGATCGCGCTCGCAGCCGCGACGCTCGTGGTGCTGATCGCGGGCATCGGCGGCATCATGTTGTGGCGTGCCTATGGCGGCGCGCCGGAAGCCGAGCGCGGCGCGGTGACGCGGCAGTTGCAGGCGCGCACGGTGCAGGCGTCCGAGCAGTTGGTGGAGAAGACCAAGGGCCTGGAGGCCACCCAGCAGGAATCGATCGACCAGTTGCAGATGATGCAGGAGCAGTTGCAGAGCATGCGCCGCCTGCTCGCGGCCCAGCAGGCCGACACCAAGCGCCTGTCGGACCAGGTCTCGACCCTGAAGGACTCCATCGATGGCCTGCGCCAGTCGTTCGCCAGCACGCAGAGCTCGGAGCAGGCCGCGCCTGCTCCACGCAACCGCAGCATCCGCGCCCGCGCCCATGCCAGCCGCGGCGGCCATCGGCATCGTCGTAACCGATCCTGAGACGGCCGGTCCCGACGCCTGCTCGTAGAAAGCCCGCCGAATATTCCCAGGATCCTGTGAAGTGCTTCACAGATTGAAACCGGGAGTCACGCCATCCTGCCTTCACCGGATGGCGAGCCAATTTCAGGATGGCACAGGGCCAATTTCAATATCCGGGGCTGGCAAGGTCGTTGGCGCCATACTGCGCCGACGGCCTTGTTTTTTGTGGCGGCGCGTTCGACCGCCCGGAACGGATCCGACGCCGCGGCTCTCCGGCTGGTGACTTGCTTTTCCCCGTCAATTCTCGGCTCAATGCGCCCGTAAGACGCAGAGGAGCCCCCATGTCCGCCGATCCAGCACTGACGTCCGATGTCATCGGGCTGACAAAAGTCGCCCCCTTCTCACGCCGCGGCTTCATGACCGCGTCCGCTGCCGTGACGGCCGGCTACACGCTGGCTGCCGGCCCGGTGCGGGCCGAGGTCATTACCACCGACACCAACGGCCTGAATGCCGGAGATGCGAAGATCAAGGTCGGCGACCGCGACATGCCGGCCTATTTCGCGCGCCCCGCCAGCGCCAGCAATCCGCCCGTCGTGCTGGTCGCGATGGAGATCTTCGGCCTGCATCAGTACATCAAGGACGTGACGCGCCGTCTCGCCAAGCTCGGTGCGCTCGCCGTGGCGCCGGACTACTACTTCCGCGGCGGGACCGACCTCACCAAGATCACCGAGATCAAGGACCTGCTGCCGATCGTGAATGCCAAGCCCGACGCGGAGCTGCTGTCGGACCTCGACGCGACGGTGGCCTGGGCCAAGTCGCAGGGCGGTGACACCTCGCGTCTCGGCATCGTCGGCTTCTGCCGCGGCGGCCGCACCGTGTGGGAATATGCGGCGCATAGTTCGGCGCTGAAGGCGGGCGTTGCGTTCTACGGCCCGCTGATCGATCCGCCCAATCCCGCCTGGCCGAAGAGCCCGACGCAGCTCGCACCCGAGATGAAGGCGCCCGTGCTCGGCCTCTACGGCGAAGCCGACACCGGCATTCCCGTCGCCAGCGTCGAAGCCATGAAGACCGCGCTCGCCGACAACAAGAAGACCGCTGAGTTCAAGATCTATCCCGGCGCGCCGCATGGCTTCCACGCCGATTATCGCCCCAGCTATCGCAAGGACGCCGCCGAGGACGGCTGGGCGCAGATGCAGGCGTGGTTCAAGAAATATGGCGTGCTGAGCTGACAGCCGCGGCCCGGGCGAGCGAACCCGTCAGACTGCGCCCGCGAGGCTTCCCGCATGTCGCTTGCCGCATGTCGCTTGCGTTCATGCGGGCGCCGGACCGTCGGCTGCTAGCGCAGGCGACGATCGTCGCGACGGATCTTCGCCAGCTGCCTGCCGCCCTGCTCGAGCTCCCAGGCCATCCAGACCAGCGCGGCGCCCAGGCTGACGACGACGCCCATGAAGACAAACGTGAGTTCAGGGGATGTGAGTGTGTTGATCATGCCTGGATCCCATGCAAGCGTTGCGCCAGCTACTTCTCCGCCGCCGCTCCGCCGATCGGAGCGGCAACAAATCGTCACGAGATGTCGTTAAGGCGAAGTGACCGGATCGGCCGGTCGCCTCACCCAAGCTTCATTCACACACCTCGACGTTGCGGAAGCGCCAGCCGCGCGCTGTCCGCACACGCTTGCGGGCGACGTAACAGCCGCCGAGGTCCTCGTAGGTGTACGGGTAGTAATAGGGATAGCCTCCGTATCCGTAGTAGCCGGGATAACCAAAACCCAAGCCAAACCCGAGTCCAAAACCCGGGCCAAAGCCACGATGGCCGAAGCCATGATGGAAACCGCCCGGCCCGTGCGCCGACGCCATGCCCGGAATCATTGCGGCCGCGATCACGGCGCCCGCCAGCAATCCCATCAATCTCTTGCGCATCGATCCGTCTCCAAATTCAACCGGCATGACAATGTCATTGCACTCGGTACTGTCCATCGAATGTCTCTAAGCCGGATTTGGAACGGCGCGCGGGCAACCCCGCTCACATCTGCGCGATCTCGATGTCGTTACGTGACGTCCGGAGCCGCGGGCAATATTCAGCAACCGCGGCAGATGCTCTTCACCTTCCGGTCGGCCGTCTTGTTCTCCTGCTGAACCTGCTCATCGGTATCACTGGCGCGGTTCGGTCCCGTCGCCGCGGTGCCTCCCGCCGCTCCACGACCCACGCCGGTCGTGACGCCGGAATTGCTCGACCCCACCCCGCTTGCGCCCGAGCCGGACGACTGCGCTGTGCCGAGGCTGTTAGTCCCGTTTGCAGCTGCCGCCCCCGGTTGCGACAGCCGCGAGGGATTGCTGCCGCTTCCGGCTTCGTTCTGCGCGTTGCCGAGACCGGCGATGTTCCCTGATCCTGCAGCGGTACCGGTCGTGCCGGTGCCGGCGGCTCCCGCGCTCGCCGCGCCACCGGCGCTCGCTCCACCGCCAGCGCCTCCGCCTTGCGCGAACACCGCAGTGGCCGTGCCGAGGCCTGCAATCACGATCAAGGTGCCCAATGAAAACCTGGCCATGGGACCGTCTCCCTTTACACTTCAACCCAGCCGGACGGACCGCGTTCCGGAACGAATGTTGATCGGAGAGGATTGATGGGGCGAGGAGAGCAAGGAGCCGTGCGCAAGCTGATCGCCTTCGACGAGGACACGTTCGACAAGCTCAAGCAGCTCGGCCGCGATCAGATGCTGAGTCTGCAGGACCTCGCCGACGAGGCGTTCATGGACCTGTTGGAAAAGCACGGCGTACCGGCGGATCTGAAGGACGCGCTGCGCAAGAGCGCTGCGGAGGATGGCGATGGCGCAGGCAAGCCTGCGCGCAAACGCAAGAACGAGCCCGACGACAAGTCCAGAAACCAGTCGAAGCACAAGCCGAAGCAGAGGAGCAGGACGTCAGCATGAGCACCGACCCCGATCCGTTCGAACAGGGCGAGCGCGCCGCGCGCGCGAACATTCCGGCCGAGGCCAATCCCTATCAGGACGGCAGCGAACAGCATGCGCTGTGGGCGAGCGGCCACGAACGTGTCGCCAGCGCAGCGGAGGCAGGCGAGTCCGAAGGGACGTGAAGAATCTCCGACTCCATCGGCCGTGACGTCAGCCGATCTTCTTCAGACCCTTGGTGTAGCGCGGTCCCTTGGCGACATAGGCCTTGGCCGCGATGCCCATGCGCTCGACCTGCGCCGGCTCCAGCGTGCGCACGACACGCGCGGGCGCGCCGATGATCAGCGAGTATTCCGGAAAATCCTTGCCCTCGGTGATGATGGCGCCGGCGCCAACGACGCTGCCACGGCGGATATGCGCGCCATTCATGATGATCGAGCCCATGCCGATCAGGGCATCATCCTCGACCGTGCAGCCGTGCAGGATCACGTTGTGGCCGACGGTGACGTTGCGGCCGACGCGCAGCGGGAAGCCAGGATCGACGTGACAGGTGGCGTTGTCCTGGATGTTGGAGCTCTCGCCGATCTCGATCCAGTCATTGTCGCCGCGGATCACCGCGCCAAACCAGACCGTGACCTCCTTGGCGAGCTTCACCCGGCCGATCACGGTGGCATTGTCGGCGATGTAGTAGTTGCCGTCCGCCGGCAGCTCGGGCGCCTGCCCGTCGAGTTCGTAGATGGCCATCGAGGTCTCCCGTTCGCAGGCGACCTTGGCACAGCCCCCGGAGCGATTTCAAGCAAGCGCCGCTGCGGCGCCCGGCACGGGAACTAGGCCAGCACGCCCGCGGCGCGCAGCGTCATCACCACGAAGGTGCCGCACATCATGCTCCAGAAGCCGGCGATCACGGTCGCCAGCATCACGAACTCGAAGCGACGGCGCTCGATGCGGGCGCCGCGCAGCGTGTTGCGCATGATGATGAAAGGCGCGGCGAACACCAGGAATGGCACCGCGGCGAACCGCCGGGGCGTGACGCCCTCCTGCAGCAGCTCGAATCCCGGCGGACGTTCGGCATAGGCCTGGTAGCCGCTCGCCAAGGCGCCGGCCAAGGCGAAACCGATGAGGAGCGAGAACAGGGAATTGAACGCCTCTGCCGACATCGTACGCACTCACACACTTGCAGAACTGACCGATGCTGGTTTGGCAAAAAGCGACCGCGCCCGCCACATTATCCTTAAGGAAGGGTTAATGGCGGCCGCGGCCGGTGCGCGGCTCCCTGCAGGTAAGTTTCTGCAGAATGCCGCATCGCCATGGCATAGTCGGCGCTGATTCGGTCCTTGAGATCCCCTGCCCGCCATGACGATGTTTTCGGTCCGCAGTGCCCGCCCTTCGAACGGACATGGCCATGCCGTGCCGATCATCCTGGGCTGCGTGCTGGCGGCGGCGGCAATCGCGCTGGTCGCCTACCTGCTCTGGCCGACCTGGCGCGCCGGCACCTTCAAGGGACCCGAGCGCCTGCCGGTCAGCATCGGCGGCACCGTGTTCAACGTGCCGGCGGCCGCCATCCGGGTGAAGATCCAGCGCCATACGGGGCCGCAGGAGCGCGTCGATCTCGGCTTCGAATATCCCTCGCTCACGCCGCCCGAGGCGCCGCATCACGTCAGCGCCGACCAGATCGATCAGGCGCCGCACCCGATCGATCGCATCTTCGTCTCGATATCGGCGCATCACGACGCGATGTCGCCCGAGATGCGACTGAAGACGATCTATCCGCGCTATCTCAATCCGACGGCCGTGCCGGTGCAGGACGGATTGAGCATGCGAAGCTTCCGCGCGGGCACAGCGTACGACATGGAGGATCTGTTCACGGCCGAGCAGCCTTTGCTGGTCGCCCGCTGCACGCGTGATGCCGCCACGCCGGGCATGTGCCTCAGCGAGCGCCGCGTCGAGGGCGCGGATCTCGTGTTTCGCTACCCCCGCAGCTGGCTGTCGCAATGGCAGGACGTGGCGAGCGCGATGGAGCGGCTGACTGCGCAGATGCACGCGGTGAAGTAGGTCGTAGGCAATCGTTGAAATCGTGGCCCGGATGAGCGCAGCCCGCGCACGGACGTCGAATGTGAGAGCTGCCAAACTCTCTCCGATCGTCATTCCGGGGCACGCGAAGCGTGAGCCCGGAATCCATACTCACGAGCGGATGTTGGGGCGACCACATGCGCCACGGCCATCGCGCGTCTCACGCCGTCCTGGGGCTATGGATTCCGGGCTCGCGCTTCGCGCGCCCCGGAATGACGGCGTGGATGGAAGCTGGGCTCATCCGCGGACGGATTGCGTGCTGACAGCGTGTGCGTAAGCACGCTGGAGCCGGTCTGCGGGAGCTGCTCTCTCAACCCGCGCGAGCGCGCCCCTGGGCGCGCCTGCACCACGATTCGTTCTGGCAACGCCGCCATCTTCGCAAGCGTCCCCGCATGCGCTTCGCGCTCATGCGGGCCGCTGCATCCGGCAACTACTCGACCAGATCGTCTTCCAGGATCGCCATCTGGAACTGGAACGAGCGGTCGTCGTCCTCGTCGTCGACGAACAGCACGCCGATGAACTCTTCGCCGATATAGACCTCGGCGGAGTCTTCCTTCTTCGGCCGCGGCACCACACGGATCTTGGGATTGCCGAACACGCGCTTCAGATACGCGTCGAGCTTCCTGACTTCCTGAACGTCCACGGTGATCTCCAATCGACAGCGAGGTTTGCAGATGATGCGGACGTTGCGGCGCGAACGTCCGTGTCCTTATGAGTTCGACATTCCAGCCCATCGATCGAGGCAAGACGAGCCGGCGATGTCGAACGACCTGAAAGGGACGCCGTGGATCTCACATTCACTCCGCCAAGACAAACGGCGGATCGTCAAATCCACAGACGCCAATGTGTTGGCACGAATTTCCCTGGATGAGAAGGTCTTGACTTCGCGGTCGCCGACGCGGTCGCGGCTCAGATCCCGATCGCGTTGATCATCTGATCCATGGTGCGCGACGGCTCCGCACAACCGGCCTCGCCGACGATCTTCGCCGGCACGCCTGCGACGGTGACGTTGTTCGGCACCGGCTTCACGACGACTGAGCCGGCGGCAATGCGCGCGCAATGACCGACTTCGATGTTGCCGAGCACCTTGGCGCCGGCACCGATCAGCACGCCGTGACGAATCTTGGGATGCCGATCCTCGTTCTCCTTGCCTGTGCCGCCGAGCGTCACGCCGTGCAGAATCGAGACGTTGTCCTCGATGATGGCCGTTTCGCCGCAGACGAAGCCGGTGGCGTGATCGAGGAAGATGCCGCGGCCGATGCGCGCCGCCGGATTGATGTCGGTCTGGAACACCGCCGAAGACCGGCTCTGCAGATAGAACGCGAAATCCTTGCGGCTCTTGCGGTACAGCCAATGCGCCAGCCGGTGCGTCTGCAGCGCGTGAAAGCCCTTGAAGTAGAGCAACGGATCGATGAAGCGCGTGGTGGCGGGATCGCGATCGTAGACGGCGACGAGATCGGCGCGAAACGCATGGCCGAGGTCCGGCTCGTCGCGCAGCGCGTCGTCGAAGGTCTGGCGGATCAGGTCGCCCGACAGCGCGGAATGATCGAGACGATCGGCAACCCGGTGCACGACCGAATCCTCGAGACGGCCGTGGTGCAGAACGGTTGAATAGATGAAGGTCGCAAGCTCGGGCTCGCGACGCACGATCTCTTCTGCCTCGTGGCGGATCCGATCCCATATCGGATCAAGCGTCGCCAGCTTGCTGCCCTGCTGCGGATTGGTCTGATGCATAGCCATGGCTGCTTCTCGCAGTTTCAGTGGGCGGGCCTTATAGCACGGCGCATGGAACGATGTCCTCAGCGGGCTGCGCGAGGCCGGGGATCCATTCCAGCCAGCCTGCCTCCCAGAGAACACGGGATTGAGACATTTCCGTTACGCCCCGCCGGTGACGTCCCGGTTGCGCCGCCATGCCATTCGGCACCGCGTCGGCTCAAGGTGGGCAGCAGGAACCCGAAATCAAGACGATCACCGGGGAAGCAATCGGTTCCCGCCCCTGGCGCACCCTGCGGGCGGATGGGGCGGATACCGGTGGCTGCGGCAAAAAGGAACCACCCGGAGGATCGAAGGCCGGCGGCCCCCCGTTCGATCACGGGATCGGCTTTACCATCCATCGCTCTGCGTCTACTAGTGAATATCGCCCTGACCATACTTCGGCCACGGTGCTCCTGATCGGGGGGACACGGGTATCAGTAACACTCAGATCCTGGACGAACGCGCGACCGAGGCCGGATTGGCCTGGCTCCCCGTCATCGTCATCCCGCTCTTCCTGGTCGCGCCGGCGCTGTGGAACGGCTACCCGCTGCTGCAGTGGGACACCGGGGGCTATCTCGCGCGCTGGTACGAAGGCTATCTGGTGCCGAGCCGCTCGACCGTGTTCGGGCTCTATCTGCATTGGGGCGAGGGCTCGAGCTTCTGGCTCAATCTCGGCCTGCAGGCGCTGGCGACGCTGTGGATCCTGCAGCTCACCTTGCGCCTGCTGGGACTGGCCCAACCGCTGCGACTGCTCTGGATCGGCCTGCTGCTGATCCTGACCACCGCCCTGCCCTGGCTCGCCAGCATGCTGCTGACCGACATCTTCGCTGGCCTGTCGGTGCTCGCGCTCTACATCATGGTCACTCAGGCGCGCCGGACCACCGTCCTGGAAAAGTGCGCGCTGTTCGGCTTCGTCGCCTTCGCCTCCGCCACCCACAGCGCTACGCTGGGCGTGCTGTTCGGCCTGTGCTGCGCCGGCTGGATCGCCTATCCCTGGCTGCGCCGGCAGATCGCGCTCTCCGGCCTGGTCCAGGCCAGCATGACGATCGTCGCGGGTGCGGCGATGCTGCTCGCGGCCAACTTTGCCCTGTCCGGCCAGCTCGCGTGGACGCCGGGCGGTACCGGCGTCGCCTTCGGCCGCATGCTCCAGGACGGCATCGTGGCGCAATATCTGAAGGACCATTGCGCCCGCGAGAAGCTGAAGCTCTGCCCCTATCGCAACGAGCTGCCGCCCACCGCCGACGACTTCCTGTGGGGCAACAGCATGTTCAACAAGCTCGGCCGCTTCGAGGGCATGAACGACGAGATGGGCTTCATCGTGAAGCGGTCGCTCGCGGCCTACCCGCTGTGGCAGGCCAGGGCCGCCGCGGTCGCCACCGCCGAGCAGCTGGTGCATGTGGCGACCGGCGAGGGCACCAACGGCTGGCTGCCGCACACCTATGGCATCATCGAGCGCTACGTCCCCTCGCAGGTCAAGAAGATGCGCGCCGCACACCAGCAGCACTGGGAGATCAGTTTCGCCGTCATCAACTGGCTGCACGTGCCGGTCGCGCTGGCCTCGATGCTGGCGGCGGCGGCGATCGCAGCGCACGCGATCTGGCGCCGGCGGCGCGACGACGTGGCCCTGCTCGCCATCACCGTGACCCTGGCGCTGCTCGGCAATGCCGTGATCTGCGGCGTCATCTCCGGCCCGCATGACCGCTACGGCGCCCGGATGGTGTGGATCGCCACCTTCACCGCGCTGATCGCGGCGGCGAGGTGGTTCAGCGGCGAGCGTGTGGACGGCTCCGCCGCATGACGCCCCCGTAGCCCGCATCAGCGACAGCCGGCGCCGCAAGGCGTCGGGATAGCGACATGCGGGGTCTCGCGCGCTGTGCCGGAGACCCCGGGGGGTCGCTGCGCTCGCCCGGGCTACGGCTTCAGCGCCGTGACAGAAAGTCGATCACCCCGGCCTTGTAGACCTTGTCGCCGACCGCGCGCATGTGATCGCGATTGGGGATATCGAGCACTTCGGCACCGGGGATGAGCGCGCCGAGCGCCGGACCGGAGCCCGACACTTCGTCGGCCGTGCCGACCGCGACCAGCACCGGCACGGCGATACGGCGGGCGTCGTCGCGCGAGATCAGGCCGCGCGAGCCGCGCATGCAGGCGGCCAGCGCCAGACGGTCCGAGCGGGTCTGGTCGGCGAAGGCGCGGAAGGTGCGGCCCACGGGATCGGTCACGTTATCGATCGAGGGCGCCTCGAGCGCGGCGGCGACGTTCTCGCCGGGACCGCCGCCTTCGATCATCGCCATGCCGATGCCGCCGAAGATCGCCGAACGCAGCCGCTCTGGCGCGGTCAGCGCGATATGCGCGGCGATGCGGCCGCCGAGCGAGTAGCCCATCACGTCGGCGCTGGCGAGGCCGAGATGATCCATCAGCGCCGTGACGTCGCTCGCCATCTCCGCGATCGAATACAGCGTGGGGTCGTACAGCTTGGCCGAATCGCCATGGCCGCGGTTGTCGAGCGCGATCACCCGGCGGCCATCCTTGCGCAATTCGGAGATCCAGGCCGGATAGACCCAGTTGACGTTCTTGCTCGAGGCAAAGCCATGGACGAGCACGATCGGATCGCCCTCCCCCTCGTCGATGAAGGCAATTTCAACGGCGCCGTTGTGAAAGCTCGGCATCGGTCGCGAATCCCGGAACGCTGGAGTGAAGCTGGTCGGACGAAGTCTAGATCATGATGCGATTCCACGGAATCGCATCATGATCTTATCCCTTTGTTTGAGCATGATCTTTTCGGAAAACCGGCTTCCACTTTTCCGGATCATGCTCTAGCCGCAGGACGCGGTTGCGGCCAGTTCGGGAGCGACGGCCGCGGCCTGCATCCGGCGCAGGCGGCGCCGCCGGCTCCGGTCGAGCCAGGCCTGGGTGGCCCGCTCGGTCATCGCCTTCAGCGATGCGACGAAGCTGAGCAGCGTCATCAGCGCGCCGAACAGCCAGAGCGCGAGATTGAATGCCCCCGCGGTCAGCAGCAGCGCGCCGCGGCCGAGCAGCTTCAGGATCGCCCGCGTCTGCCCGCCCTTGGCCTCCGCCAGGCGGGCCGCGCGGGCGATGTCCTTCGGTCCTTCGGCGAGCTTGAGCGAATCCAGTGCGCCGCGCGTGCCGGCCTTTTCGGTGATGCGGCCGACATCCTTGGCGAGCCGCACCAGCGCGCCGGCCTTCTCGGCGCGGAACGCCGCCCGGATCGCGGTCGCGGTCTGGCCCGGACGAAGCACCGAGCCCGAGGCCACCGCCTGCTGCAACAGCGGCGCATCGACCACCTCGCGCGCGGAGCGTCCCGCCCAGGCGGCGAGCCCCTCGCCGAGCCGGCCAACCTTTCGCGCATCCTTCACCAGCGTCAGCCCGGCCCGCACTGGCGCGGCGGTGCCGGCCGAGGCATAGGTTGCGGCGGTGACGGCAAGACCGGCCGTGGCCAGGCCCAGCACCAGGCGGTCGGTCTCCTCGCCCATCACCAGATGCTTGCCTTCGCGGACCGCGTCGCGGATGTCGCCGAACACGAAGAGATCGCCGGCTACCGTGCCGGACAGGCTCGCGACGTCGTCGACCTGGCCGGTGACGAGCCCGGTCGCGAACCGCTTGGCAACGCTGGCCGGCGCCTTCTCGGCGGCCACCGCATCGCTCACGCGCTGCACCAGCCCCTCGTCGAGCACCACCTGCTGATCCCGCGCGAGCGCGACGAAGCTCTCCGCGAGATCTGGATCGCCGGCGGCGAGCGCGTCCTCGATATTGCTGATGATCCGCGCCGGATCGTTCTGCAGAACGGACGCGATCTGAAGCTCCGACAGCCTCGCCGGATCGTCCTGCGCCACGACGATGGCTCCGGCCCCATAGGCGTGCGGCCATATCGCAGCGCCGACCGCGGCGCTCACGGCGAGCCCGGCCAGCGCCAGACCGAGTCCCAGCTTGATTCGCTTCGAGATCACGCCGCCTTCACGTTTTCGCGGGAACGATGCGGAGACACATAGTAATTCCCGTGCCTGACACAACGGCCCCGACGAAAGAAGGGCTTCTCGGCGGCCCTGAGTTTGTGTCGAATCCACAGGCCACAACATAACGGCGTGCGTTGCACCAAACGCGGGTTCCCAGCACTAGGAATTGGCCTTAAGGCTCAGTATGGTCGCGCCGTTTTCGACGCGCGCGGCCGTGCGACCTCAGTCCCGTCCTGCTCCGTCGTGCTGACCGCATACGCTCCCGTTGCCACGCGAGGTGATACCGATGGCCGATAACATCGTCCCGCATTTCAACAACGATGCCGGAGTCCCCGTCATCGAGATCGGCTCGCATGAGTTCATGTGCGTGGGCGCCAATCCGCCGTTCGATCATCCGCACGTGTTCCTCGATCTCGGCAACGACAAAGAGATCATCTGCCCGTACTGCTCGACGCTGTACCGCTATGCGCCGGACCTCGCCGCCGGCGAGGCGCGGCCGCCGGAATGCGTGCTGAAGGACGTCGCCTGATCGGCGTGTCGTGGCATCGCGTACCGTCTATGTGGCGGGGGCCGGAATTGGCGGCCTGACGGCTGCGCTCGCGCTCGCCACCAAGGGCTTCCGCGTCGTCGTGCTGGAGAAGGCCGAACGGCTCGAGGAGGTCGGCGCCGGCCTGCAGCTCTCGCCCAACGCCAGCCGTATCCTGCTCGATCTCGGCCTGGGGCCGCGGCTGACCGCGCGTGCCGTGGTGCCCGACGCCGTCAGCATCATGAGCGCGCGGGCCGGCGGCGAGATCGCCCGCCTGCCGCTCGGCGAGGCCGCGAGCCAGGCGGCTGGCGCGCCTTATTGGGTGATCCACCGCGCCGATCTGCAGGCGGCGCTGGCCGCGGAGGTGATGGCGCATCCGGACGTCGAACTGCGGCTCGGCTGCCAGTTCGAGGACGTCGCCGCCCACGCCAAGGGCCTGACCGTGGTGCATCGCCGCGGCAATGAGCGCCGCCAGGACGTGGCGCTGGCGCTGATCGGCGCCGACGGCGTGTGGTCGGCGGTCCGGCACCACCTGTTTCCGCAGGTCCGCGCCGAGTTCTCCGGCCTGATCGCCTGGCGTGGCACGCTCGACGCCCGGCAATTGCCACGCGAATTGACGGCAGCGCGGGTGCAGCTCTGGATGGGCCCCGAGGCCCATCTCGTCGCCTATCCGATTTCGGCCGGCCGCCAGGTCAACGTGGTCGCGGTGGTGCCGGGGACCTGGAACCGGCCGGGCTGGAGCACGGAAGGTGATCCGAGCGAGCTGAAGGCGGCGTTCGCGCCGCCGCGCTGGCCAGCGACGGCGCGGCTGCTGCTCAATGCGGTCGACGGCTGGCGCAAATGGGCGCTGTTCGGCGTCCCCGAAGGCATCGAATGGACCGAGGGCAGCGTCGCGCTGCTGGGCGACGCCGCGCACGCCATGCTGCCCTTTGCAGCGCAGGGCGCGGGAATGGCGATCGAGGACGCGGTGGTGCTCGCCAAGTGCCTGAGCGAGGCGCGCCCGGACGGTCCGGGCGCGATCCCGGCTGCGCTGAAACGCTACGCCAAGCTGCGCCGCCCGCGCGTCGGCCAGGTGCAGCGCACCGCACGCAATCAGGGCCGCCTCTATCACATGACCGGACCGCTGGCGCTGGCCCGCGACCTCAGCATCAAGGCGCTCGGCCCGCAGCGCCTGTCGGCGCGGCAGAGCTGGATCTACGACTGGCGGCCGTAGGCGAAGCGGCCCGGTCTCAGTAGACCGAGCCGTCCCGCGGCAGGGTCGACGGCGTGCCCGCACCGGAGGCCATCGGCCGCGCGGGACGCGCCGGCTTGACCGGCTTGCCGGATTTCGCAGCAGCCGGCTGCGGTGCCGGGGTCTCCTGGCACTTGTTGCGGCGCCAGGCCTCTTCGGCGAACTGGGTCTGGCCACGGATCGCGATATAGTCGTTGCGATAGGCGACCTCGGCCACCACCGCGCCGCCGGCTCCGGTCTCTGCCTTGGCCATCAGGCCCTGCAGCTCGGCTGCGCGCCCGGCCAGCGCCTTGCGCTCGGCCTCGAGCTGCTTGCAGTCATAGAGCTCATACTTGGCCGGATCCGCGAAGGCGGTCGACACGCTGTCGCTCATGCCGGCGCAGCCCGACAGCAACGATCCCAACCCCAGCAGTCCCGCGGCCAGCGCGACGCGAAGCCGATCGCTGGTCACGCAGCCTCGACCGTGCAGCGGCGTCGAGCCATTGGCTCGATCCTGGGCTCGATCATGGGCTGATCGGCCGCGGACATCGGCCCGAACGGCGGCAGCATTCGTCTCTGCGATGGTCCTCGGATTCGTCACGCTCACCTCGCCCAACGACCGGCCCGCAAGGGATGCGGATCCGAATCGGATTCTCGTGATGGGTCCGTGCCTTACAACGGCCGCTTCGTCCATGTCTTGCACCACGTGATCCCAGACTTGGCAAAGCGCTTCAACGCGAAGGCATCTCAAAGCAGCTGGTGACGGCCGGATTGAGGCTTTACCAAGGCGCTCGCGCTGGCTTGAGCAGGAGCTTCGTCAGGCACGCCATTGCCGGACGCTTACGGTTTTTCACCTTGATCCGGTCCCTTTCACGGTGCGGGCGGTCAATCGGTTTCGACACCATCCCCTCTTATCCCTTGCTGCGGGCGGCGGGGACCCGATCTCGCCGCGCCCAAGGGAGCGACGAGGAGGCCGCCCGAGCGAGAGAAACAAGCTTCGGGGCGGGACGGCGGCGCCGGCCACAGAGCGCCGCCGTTGGCGAGATCAGCGATCGGCATCACCGATGCGAATATAGATGCGCGATCCATTGCAGATCTGAGCGTACTGGTTGCCATCGGAACGGCTGACCAATTGGACGATCGGCGCGGGCTGGGCGAATGTGATGGTCCGCGCGCCCTCGCTGATCACCCCAGTCGCATCTGCAACGTCGGCGACTTGCGTCAGCCCGGCGATCGGGCCGGTCAGGATCGTGTGGCTGTACGTGCCCGGCACCGCCTTGAGCAACACCCTCTCATCGGAGGTGATCGTGTAGGTGAACTTGTATGAGGTAACGCCGGTCTCGCCTCCGCCGGTGTCCACCGAGAAGTCCTGGACATCCATCATCCCGGTGCCATCGGCGCGAAGCACCATGACGCCTTCGACGGTGAAGGAAAAGAGCTTCAGCGGGCCGACCTTTGGCGTGAAGTTCGAATTGAATCCGACAGCGGCCGGATTCCGGATGCACAACGATTTGCCAGCTAACGCATAGGTTCCGCGTAGACTTGCATGATCATTCGCAGACGCGGCCGTGCTTGCCGTCGCAGCGGCGGCCAAAATAAGAAGGCGGTGCATATGGTTTCCTCCCCGATCAGAACAATGGCTCGCCCTTACATCAGCGGTCGTCGTCGCTGAGGCGGGTCATGATGAGAGATCCATTGCAGATCCGGGCAAACTGGGTGCCATTGGAACGACTGACCGTCAGGACGGTCGGCGCGGGCGGAGCGAGGACGATGGCCCGTGCTTCTTCGCCGATGAATCCGCTGGTGTCGGGAACATCGACGACTTGCGTCAACCCGGCGTTCGGTCCGGTCAGGGTCGTGGAGCTGTACGTACCTGGCACCGCCTTGACCGACAGCTTGCCACCGGGGTCAATCGAGTAGGTGATTTGGTACGAGATATCGCTGGTCGTCCCTTCGCCGGCGTCGACCGTGAAGGACCGGTTGTTCACCGTGCCGGTGCCGTCGGCGCGAAACACCATGACGCCGTCGACGGTGGTGGCGAAGAACACGACCGGACCCTTCGGCAAGAAGTTCGAGTCGAATCCGATCGACGCCGAGTTCTGGATACAGTCCGATGCGCCCGTCATCGCATAGGTCCCGTGAAGCCGACTGGGGTGATCATGAGCAAACGCCGCCGCGCTTGCAGTGATACCGACGAGGACCAGAATAGAAGAGCGATGCAAAATAGCCTCCCTGATCGAATGATCGCCCTTGCGTGGGCTGGAGGTACCATATGCCGCAAAGATGACGATTAGTCGTTGTTAGTCACAAAGCTGCAAAATAGCGCTACACCCGCACGAGTTGAATGCTCTGCGGCAATTTCTCATGCGAACAGCTCGACTCTAGCAGGCGCAATCTTCACATCAGTCCCAGCTCCTCGTGCATCCACAACCAACCGTGCCGGATCCGAGGTCGTGTCCCCGGTGGTGGTGTAGCTAGCGGTGGGGCAGCGCGCTCGCCGGGGAGAGCCGGGCAGGTCAGCTGGCGATTGCCGGGGCGGGAGCTGGGCCGCCACGGCTCATCAAAGCCTTATTTCGTTATCATCCGCCTCGGTGGCGCGGTCGGTGTTGGTGCTGCCGGCGAGATGACAAACGTCACCCAGGCGTTCCAGCCGTCAGGCCGGTTTTCCGCGGCAAATTCCTTGTAGGCCTTGAAGTTGAGGTAGCCTTGCATGTCACCGACCGGGAAGATAAACCCGACCTGCGGGCCGACACCCGCGACCTGCGAGCGGAAGCAGCCGACGCGATCGCCGGAGCCGCTATCGCAGCCAAGTTGCTTGTAGACGTAGCCCACCAGCCCGATCTGGACCTGCTTGCTCAGGAATTGCGAAGCGCCCCAGTCGAAGTGCATGTCGACGCCGCTTTGATACTGCGTGTCAGGATTTGTGAAATTGTAGGTGAAGCCTAGCACGCCGGAGAGCTCATGTCCGCTCTGTGGATTGAAATAGGTGTAGCCGCCGCCCGCATCGATCGTCCCATGCCCGATCCCGATATTGGCGAGGCGCGTGGACTGGTAAGCGCCGACAGGGATGTCACCCATCACGTAGGTCATGTAGTTGTTGACGCCCGCGTTCCAGCGCAGTGCGAATTGGGGGATCAAATCGCCGAAGCCAGTGATGGAATCGCTGACGGAATCAAAGCGCGAGAACGGAATTGAGCCGCCCGGTGTTGAAAGCGAGCCCGTCACCAATCCATTGAGCGAGGTTGTATTTGCGCCGTAGATTCCGATCAGGCTTGCAGACGCCTGACCACCGAGAACCGGTGTCGCGAAGACGTAGGTCGCGTTCAGCAGGCCAAGATCGACGTTCGCATTGACGTTTGCGTTCAAGGTAGCTGTCAGATTCGCAGGAATACGGCCGATCTGGATCTCACGAGCGCGCGCCACGTCCCTGCCGGCAGACACTGAGGTATGATAGTAAATTGACGCAGCCGACCAACCGGGCTGCTGAGGCGTGGCGGCAAGGCTACCGAATGTGCCCGGAATCCAAAAGCTGATGCCGCTCTCATCTGCCGAGACAATCGTCGGTACTGATGCAATGGTCGCAAATGCAATAGCGCCAAGCGCCCTCGTCATTCTCATGGCAATCTCCTGCCGAACCACGACCCTCGCTCATAGTGAGTGACGAGCATGATGCTGACAGTATGACAGGCCGTACTGCGCCGGGCGATAGCCGTCACGATGACAGGGAACAATTTGCAACCGGATGTTGCAAGTGAAGCACAGTGTCGCGCTGGTCCGCCGCTTAGCAAAGAATTGCTTGTTTGTTCCTAGGGAAATTCACGCGGCGCTCTGAGAGACAGGACAGCCTCGCGCGTGATCATGCGAGAAACCAAGACAAACCTTGTCGCCGCTTGGGAAAGTGCCTTTTGGTTTCTCGTCTTTCAGGAGGCAGTTGCCAGCTACATCCATAGGGCCACGCTGTCTCCGCGCAGCCATCTCCCAGGTCAAGACGATTGCCCTACTCGAGACGATCGCTCTTGATCGCAAGCCGATGCTTCGCAGAAAGCTTCTGCCAAGAAACCAACGAAACTGCTGCCACCAAGGTGATCGCGAGCGCGGCGCCGACGACGGGATGATTGAGCTTGTAAGCGAGCATAGCGTATCGCTGTCGATCCAGGAAGACCAGGAAAGCTTGCCTTTGACGGTTTGAGACTCAGAAAATGTTCCCCATTGATTTCGCTCAAGGTCCGTTATTCGACTTGTTCGGTGCAGCACGATGCCGAACGTGTGCGCGTGTCCTGCTCTTCAATATTTCTTCGATATTTGATGGTTCTTTGCAGATGCCTGACCGGCGTGAGACATCGGCAGGTCCATACAATAATACAATAGATGAGCGTGCCCCGCTGGTTAGCACAGCCAGGCGATCGCATCTGCTCCTAGGCGCCTTCGCGCGTGGGTTGATCTGCGTCAACGTCGCTCCTTGCGCCGTCCTAGAGGATCACAAGTATCTGCGCGGTTGCGCGCACCTCTTGGGGAGGGCCTGCGATGAATTTTCGTGCGATTGCTTCCATATTGTTTTTGACGTCGGCGATATCCGCCCCCGCGTTTGCACAGCAAGCGCAACCGACTACGCCGCCGCTCGGCTCCCCGGCCGCGACCATCACCATTCCGGGTGACCAGCTTCCACCGCCACCGCCGAAATTCGGCGGCACGATCACGGAGGATGCGAAGACCTCGAAGCCGTGGTGGCCTCCGACGGTCGTGCCGCGTAAAGGTGCGCCGAACGTTCTGCTGATCATGACCGACGATTCCGGTTATGGCGTGCCGAGCACATTCGGCGGGGTGATCCCAACGCCAACGCTCGATCGCATCGCCAAGAATGGCCTGCGCTACACCCAATTCCACTCGACGGCGCTCTGCTCGCCGACGCGAGCGGCTCTGATCACCGGTCGCAACCATCACTCGGTCGGCTTCGGCCAGATCAGCGAACTGGCGACTGGATATCCGGGCTATGACTCGGTCATCGGTCCGGAGAACGCGACTATCGGCCGGATTCTGAGCGACAACGGATATGCCACATCGTGGTTCGGCAAGAACCACAACACGCCGTCCTTCCAATACAGCGCGGCCGGTCCGTTCGACCAATGGCCGAGCGGGATGGGCTTCCAGTACTTCTACGGCTTCATGGGTGGCGAGACCGACCAGTGGACGCCGTACCTGTTCCGCGACCACACCCCCGTTTACCCGTGGGTCGGGAAGAAGGGCTACAACCTGATCACCGACATGGCGGACGACGCGATCCGTTACATGAAGGAACTTGACGCCGCGGCGCCCGAGAAACCGTTCTTCGTCTACTACGTACCTGGCGCAACCCATGACCCGCACCAGCCAACCAAGGAATGGATCGACAAGATCAGCAAGATGCACCTGTTCGACCAGGGCTGGGAGAAGTTGCGAGACCAGATCTTCGCCAACCAGAAGCGATTGGGCGTGATTCCCGCAAACACGCAGCTCACGCCGTGGCCGGACGTCTTGCCGAAGTGGGATTCGCTCTCGGAGGTGAAGAAAAAGATCGTCATTCGCGAGGCCGACGTGTTCGCGGCCTATACCGCCTATGTCGACGATGAGATCGGCCGGGTGATCCAGGCGGTCGAAGACATGGGCAAGCTCGACAACACGTTGATCATCTACATCAACGGCGACAACGGCACGAGTTCGGAAGGCTCGATGATGGGTACGCCAAACTGGCTGACGGTCGCCAATGGCGTGCTCGATTTGCCGGAGGTCGAGTATCTTCGTTATTACGAATCCTGGGGTTCGGACCAGACCTATCCGCACATGGCCGTGCCGTGGGCGTGGGCGTTCGACACGCCCTTCAAGTGGACCAAGCAGATCGCGTCGCATTTCGGTGGGACGCGGCAGGGTATGGCTATCTCGTGGCCCGGCCACATCAACGATGTCGGAGGCATTCGCCCCCAGTTTCATCACGTGATCGACATCGTGCCCACAATCCTTGAGGCAGCCGGCATCAAGGCGCCCGACATGGTCGACGGCATCAAGCAGAAGCCCATTGAAGGCGTTAGCATGGCGTACACGTTCGACAAGGCAAATGCCAACGCACCGTCGAAGCGCACGACCCAGTACTTCGAGATGTTCGCCAACCGCGGCATTTACCACGAAGGCTGGTACGCCGCGACCACACCACCCGAGCCGCCGTGGCTTGTCGGCACGAAGGCGCTGCCGCCGGTCGAGCAGTACAAGTGGGAGCTCTACAACCTTGCCGAGGACTTCTCGCAGGCGGACGACCTTGCGGCGAAGAATCCCGAGAAGCTCAAGGAACTGCAGGCGGTGTTTGCGGCGGAGGCGAGCAGGTACCAGGTGTTTCCGCTGGATAACTCGGTGCTCCCGCGACTTCTCACGCCGCGGCCGAGTGGGACGGCAGGGCGAACGGAGTTCACCTATGTCGGTGAGAACGCTGACATTCCGATTGCCAATGCTCCCAGCCTCCTGAACAGGGACTACACGATCACAGCCGAGATCACCGTGCCCAGTGGCGGTGCCGAAGGGATGATCGCTACAATGGGCGGGAGGTTCGGTGGCTACGGCCTTTACCTGCTCAAGGGCAAACCGGTCTTCGTCTACAATCTTCTCAATCTCAAACGTTACCGCTGGGAGGGCGGCGTTGGAGCCGATGACTGGCTGGGCCAGGCGCTCAGTCCGGGTAAGCACAAGATCGTCTTCGATTTCAAATACGATGGACCCGGACTCGGCAAAGGCGGCAGCGGTGTCCTTTCGGTTGACGGCCGAGTGCTGTCGCAACAAAAAATGGAACACACGATTCCATTCATGATGGCGATCGATGAATCCATGGACGTTGGGCTCGATACCCGCACCGCGGTCGATGATAGCTATACGCTGCCATTCCGATTCACCGGCAAGATTGACAAACTGACCTACAACATCAAGCCGGAACAGTTGGCTGAGGAAGATCTCAAAGCCATGCAGAAGGCCGCGACCAAAGCAAACGACTAGCCTGGTCATTCCCAGCAAAGCAGTGGGGAGCAAAAAGCTCCCCACTCTCAGAACCCGATATGTTCCGGGCGTCATCTGCGGCGGTCTCCCTCTTCCACGGCTTGCGACCGAAAGACGGGACGTTTCGAGCTTAGGTCAAACATGGGTCGAGCGGCGCGCTAATGAAAAGGAGATCGCTCATGAATTCATCTGCTGGACAGGAAGGCATTTCGCTTCATCGCCGCTGCCTGCTCACGAGCGCACTCGGTGCCGGGCTGGGCACAGCCTTGTCATCCACAAGAAGCGAGGCGGCCGGCCCGCTGCTGCGCGCACTCGGCGACCTGAAGGGCGATGTCGAGGAAGAACTGGCGTATGTTCTTGCGTTGGAATGCTATGTCTACGGCTTTCCGCTTGTCATGATGGACGCAACCCGAGCGGTGATGACGGCCACGTCGAAGTCCGAACAGTATAAAGCGCCTGTCAACCAGTTCGGCAGGATGCGGACTTATGTCGATCCGGATTTCAAAGACTGCGTCCGCATCAGCGTCAACTCCCTCTGGGCGTTTTCATTCATCGACCTGGACAAGGAGCCGTTCGTCTATTCTCAGCCCGACACTCAGGGGCGATACATCATCATGCAGGCGCTCAACATGTGGACCGACGATTTCGCCTCGGCGGGCAGTCGGACGACCGGAACTGGCGCCGGAAACTTCCTGATCGCCGGCCCCAAATGGAACGGTGTTGCGCCCAATGGCATCAAGCAAACGTTCCGTTCGACGACCCGCTACGCATCTGTTCTGGTCCAGATCGCATGCGACAGCCCCAAGGAGTTCGTTGCAATCAACAAGCTGCAGGATGAATTGCAACTGACGCCGCTCAGCGCCTGGGGCAAGTCCTACACGCCACCCTCCGATGTGCCGATCGACACCAGTGTCGATACAACGGCGACGCCGTACGATCAGGTGCGGCTCATGACCGGCGAGATGTTCTTCAAGCGCCTCGCCGCTGCGTTGAAGGACAACCCGCCTTACCCTGACGACGCCAAGACTATCGACAAGCTCAAGCGCATCGGGATCGAGGTCGGCAAGGACTTTGAACCGTCCAAGCTCGATCCGGCCGTTCTGCGGGGGATCAACCGGGCGCCGGCCGAGGTCTGGTACAAGCTGGAAACAGGCCCCTACACTGCGCCGACCGTCAACGGCTGGCAGGGCGCGCTGAATATCGGTCGCTTCGGTACCGACTACACCACGCGGGCATTCATCGCCTGGTTTGGATTGGGGGCGCTGACATCGGACGATGCGGTCTATCCAACCGCCTTTGTCGATGGCGACGGCAACGTGCTGGACGGCGCGGCGAAGTATGTTCTCCATCTGGAGAAGGACGAGATATTCCCATCCGAAGCTGGGGTCTGGTCGGTCTCGCCCTATCGCGAGAATTTCTATGTTCGGAACGCGATCAACCGCTACGGCATAACTTCGGCGATGCCGATCAAATACAATCCAGACGGCTCGCTCGATATCTACATCCAGGCGCAATCACCAGGCGCCGACAAGGAGACGAATTGGCTTCCGTGTCCGCCGAGCCTGCCCTTCAATCTCAGCGTCAGGGTCTATCAGCCCAAGACTGCCCTTAAGGATGGCACGTTCAAGATCCCGCCCATCCGGCGCGTTCGCGACACCTGAAGAACTTGCAAGGACTGCGCGAGGAGATGGACAGTGTAATCCAGTTAGTGCCGGTAACGCCTTCAATCGACCAGCTGGCACGGATCATCGGCAACGTGGCGGCCCCGGCTTTCCTGCTGGGAGCCGTCGCGTCCTTCATCTCGGTTCTTATTTCCCGCATCAACCGTGTGGTCGACCGGGCCCAGTTCCTTCACGGCATCACCGATGATGATGCTTCAAAGGCTTACCTCAAGACGGATATTCCCCGGCTGCGGCACCGGGCTTCGCTCCTGAACAGGTCGCTGTTCTGCTCCATCCTTTCTGCGATCCTCACCGCCCTCATCATCATCGTTGCCTTCATCAGCGCCCTGTTCGATGTTGCCCACGAATATGGCGTGGCGCTGCTGTTCATGGCTGCGCTGCTGACGTTCTGCGCTTCTCTCATCGACCTCGCCCGCGAAACCCGAATTGCACTTCACGACAACGACCTGCGCGTGTAAGTCTTCCAGGGCAGTCGAGGGGTGATCGGATGTGACGAAGAGGTCTCGGAAGAGGCGCGGGCGTCAGAAGGCCACCGCGACGGCCCGGCCTGAACAAGCCCTTCGACTCCTGCTCAACGCTCCGCGCCAACATTCCGCTTGCGGACTGCCGCGCTGTTGGCAATCGGGTCGGGTGCGCTGTTTCCTCTGCTTGCAAGCGGGCTGTCCTGGTTCAAGACGCCGGATACCTCGTCTCAGCCGACCAGCGTAGCAGAGCTGAGCTTTGTCGGCAGCCAAGCGTGCAGCGGCTGCCATCAGGCGGAGACAGGGCTATGGCAAAGCTCGCAACATCGCCACGCTATGGATCACGCGAACGACACGTCGGTCCGCGGCGACTTCAACGATACAGCGTTCGAATATGCCGGAACGCGCTCGCGCTTCTTCCGCAAAGACCGGAAATTCTTGGTCGAGAAGGCCCACAAGGCCGATCCCAACGCAAACCGCGAGTGGGAGCCAGAGGAGTGGCAATTCGCGCGCGAGAACGCTCCGCTCGAGATCAAGATTTGCCTGTTCCTCGCACGTTACAAGACGCGCAAGAACGACAAATTCGTGAACCTACCGGTGCTGCCCGAGTTGCAGGCCTTCATGGGCGAGCTGAAGGTGCAGCGGGCGAACAGGCTGATCGCTGTCCGCGACGACGGGACGGTGTGGCCGTCCGAGAAGGAGATGCAGACCCGGGTGAGCCACTGGCTGCGCGACCGGGAGCGCGCCGGCCACATTGGCGCCGGCACCACGCTGCACGGTCCTGCGCGTGTCCTACGCTGCTTGGTGGAGGCGCAACGGCGCCAACACCCGCGAGGTGGCCGATCTTGATCGGCGACGAGTCTGAACGCATGGGCGCCCACTATACCCGGCACGTCGAGGCCGAGCAGAACATCATCCGGGCATTCAGCAGGATCAAATACGGTCAGGACAAGGCGTGAACGGGTTTTGTAACCGAAATGGAAAACGCAAGGGTTCGATTGGAAAACATTTGCCGGCCTGGAACGAAAAAGCTATGGAAATCAATAGGGCGGACGTGGCGGAACGGGTAGACGCAAGGGACTTAAAATCCCTCGATGGCAACGTCGTGTGGGTTCGAGTCCCACCGTCCGCACCAGCTATGCTCACCTTCCTTGACCGCCCTGCCCGGCTCAGTTCAACGCCGCCAGCCGCTCGAGCTCGGCGAGATCGGTAACCTCCAGCCTGCCCTCCGAGATCGTCAGGATCTTGCGATCGCGAAACAGCGCGAGCACGCGGCTGACATGGACCGAGGTCAGGCCGACGGCGTCGGCGATGTGCTGCTGCTTCAAGGGAAACGGATAGCGGTGGTGCTGGACCACACCGTCCACCGCGACGCGCCGCATCAGGCTGAGCAGCAGATGCGCGATCCGACGCTCGGCCGGACGCTGGCCGAGCACGGTGATGAGCTCGTAGGAGGCCCGGCCGTTGTCGCCGAGAGAGCGGAACACCTCCATCATGACCAGCTCGTCGGCGCGGCACTGCTTGCGGACCTCCTCGCCATCGAGCCGGCTGACCTGGACCTGGGTCAATGCCTTGGCCGAGAAGCTCATGCCTTTGGCGAAGATCGCCGCCGGCGAGAAGATGTCGCCCGGCAGCAGGAAGCGCAGGATCTGGCGGCCGCCATCCGACAACTGGATGTAACGGAATGCCCAGCCGCTGCAGAGTACGAGCACATCGTCGCGCGCCTCGCTCTGGCATTTGATCTGCTGGCCGGCCCGGACGGTGAAGAACTGCTGATGGAGCCGCGGCAGCGCCGACTGCGCCCGGCAGGCCTTGAAAAGCGCGGCACAGAATCCGGAATCGACGTGGGTGCAGGAGACGCAGCAGCCGGGGAGATCGGGTTCTGATCGCAGCATCAAGGGGTGCGCGCTTGTGTCCAATCCGTCCCGCCGACCCGGCTTCGTCATTCGGTCATCGGGACGCTGTGGCGGTCGATCGGGTGCGGCGGATGCCGAGGCCCTTCGACCTACGTCGCAGCTAAAATGGAACCGGCCCGCAGCGATATAACCTGGATTAATCAGACGGCTGAAAGTCGCGCATCCATCCCGGCGGCCGTCGCGGCGCGATCGCTCGCTTGGGCTTTGGATCTCACCCGAAGCATGATTGACGCCACGTGCCTACGCCGCTCGCGCTCGCGCCGTCAGCTCCGCCATGGTGGTGGACTTGAAGCTCGGCCGCGCCTCCAGCCGTTCGATCCAGGCGACAAGGTTGGGATGGCCGGCGGTCAGCTCCGCCCATTCCGGCGTCAACGACAGGAAGCTCGCCTGCGGCGCGGCCTGCAGATCGGCCAGCGACAGATGATCGCCGACCATGAACGGCTGCTCGCCGAGCAGCCGCGACAACTCCGCGATGACGGTTCTCGCCTGCGGCATCGCGCGCGCGATCGCGGCTTCGTCGGTAGTCGTGCCGAAGAATTGCGGGCCGACGATGCGCTGGAAGATGATGACGTTGCAGACGCCCTGGAACAGGTACCAGTCGCTGATGTTCATCACCTGGTCCATGCGCGCGGCCTGCCTGATATCCGCGGGCGTCAGGGCCGGCTCGGGCAGCACGCGGTCGAGATAGCGCAGGATCGCCTGGGTCTCGTACAACACGAAGCCGTCATGCGCGAGCACCGGCACGCGCCCGAAGGGATGACGCGCCAGATGCGCCGCGCCCTTGGAGTCGCCCGGCGCCAGCGCCGCGAGCCGATACGGCGCGCCTTTCTCCTCCAGCGCGATCAGCACGCTGCGCCCGAACGGGCTCCCCGGCACGGAATGGACGACGAACTCGGACATCACGATCTCCCCCACGCAGATGATGAACTGCTCATGATGACGCCGGCGGCCGCTCGGCCTCGGCTACGAAGCGCTGCAGCAGCCCCGGCCAGCCGCCGTCGACATCCCGCCGCATCGACGCGCCGGCCTCGCGGCCCATGGTTTCGAACTTGTGGTGCAGCAGCTCGACGCGGGTCACGTCCGGGCCCTCGGCAACGAATTGCACATCGACCTCCGAGCGCATCGCCGCGTCCGGCTTCCACTGCGCATCGATCTGCCACAGCATGACGAAGCGATGCGGCGGCTCCCATAGCGTGATGGTCGCGACCGTGGTCGCCGTGCCGTCCTCGGCGATCTCGAGCCAGCGGCCGCCGAGCTTCGGCTCCAGCATCACCTTCTCGATCGGCTTGCAGCCGACCCCATGCGTATGCGGCCACCAGCGCGTCAGGCCGCGCGTGAACACGTCGAACGCATGATCGATCGGCGCCCGGACATGGACGAGCTTCCGCACCGGCGCGATCACGGCCCCCTCACTCATCGATCCCCCCTTTCGTCTGCCGATGCGTGCGCTCCGCCTCGATCTTGAAGGCGAGCAGCGCGTCGTCCCAGAAGCTGTCGAGCCAGTCGCGCAGCTCGGCCAACCCCTCACGGCGCAACGCGTAGATGCGGCGCACGCCTTCGCTGCGCTCCTCGACCAGCCCGGCATCCTTCAGCACCTTCAGATGCTGCGAGACCGCCGGCCGCGACACCGGCATCCCGGCCGCGATCGCATGGACCGGCCGCGGTCCACCGCGCAGCCGTTCGAACACCTCCCGCCGCGTCGGGTCCGCCAGCACATTCAGTGTCGTTCCGTAAGTCATGGCTTACTGTAAGCCACTACTTACATAAACGTCAAGGCGGCAGGCCGGAGAACGCGAGAGCCCCGATCCCTGCAGATCTCGCCACCGCCGGTTGCAAGGAGAAACCCGCCATTAACCATAACCGAACCAGGGTGGAACCAACGGTTGCCGGCGTCCGGGCGGGTTGTGCGACGTCGCTCAGGCTGGCCGGGGCTCGCCATCAATGAGAGGCACGATGCTGGGATTCCGCCGAAAGAACGAACCATCGGACGCCCCGCTTGCGTCCGACACCTCCGCACACGACGCCTTCCAGGACGCGCTGGCCCAGTGCCTCGGTGACTGGGCGGACGGCAAGCTCAATCGCGATATCGGAGGCGTCGATGCTGCCGCGCTGCGCGCCCAGCTCAAGCCGCAACTGATCGAGGCCATCCATCGTCTCGGCACCGCGCTCGCGGCCCGCGCGTCCCAGGATCTCGATTCCGTCGTCGACATCTGCATCAACAGCAACGAAGCCTCGATCAGCGCGGCGCGCCTGATCGGCGCCTCCAACAATTAGTCCGAACGCTGTCAGAGTCTCGCTGCCGCATCGGTGGAGATGCAGGCCTCCGTGCACACCATCCGGTCGACGTCGACCGAAGCCGCTGCCGAGGCTGCCGCGACGCGCCAGGCCGTCGAGAACAGCGTGACCGCGGTACAACGGACGTTGCAGACGATGAACGGCATCGCCAGCTCCGTGCGCGACACCTCGGCGAAGATCGCCGATCTCAGCGCCGCCTCCGCCGAGATCGGATCCATCGTCGGCACCATCGACGCGATCGCCAACCAGACCAACCTGCTGGCACTCAATGCCACCATCGAGGCGGCGCGCGCCGGCGAATTCGGCAGGGGCTTCGCGGTGGTCGCCGCCGAGGTCAAGAACCTGTCGCAGCAGACCACCAAGGCGACGGAGGACATCAAGGGTCGTATCGAGCGGCTGCAAGCCGAGATGAGCGGCATCGTCGAGGCCATGGCCGGCGGCGCCAAGGCGGTCGAGGTCGGCATGTCCGAGATGAACGATCTGGCGCAGGCGATCGATCAGGCCGGCACCCGGACCGCGGTGGTCAGCACCAAGATGGATGAGATCTCCGGCATTCTCGCCGAGCAGTCCGCCGCAACCGACGAGGTCGCGCAGGGCATCACCATCATCGCCGATCTCGCGACCGCCAATGCCAACGAGGTGATGTCGCTCGCGGACACCATGGGCAAGACGGACGCAAAGGTCGGCAAGATGCTGGGCGAGATCGCCAAGCTCTCGCTCGACAACCAGGTGGTGAGATTGGCCAAGGCCGATCACGTGATCTGGAAGAAGCGGCTGGTGGACATGTCGGTCGGCCGGCTGCAACTTCGCGCCGACGAGCTCTCCGATCATCACACGTGCCGGCTCGGCAAATGGTACTATGGCGAAGGCGGCCAGCGTCTGGCCGGCGATCCGGCATTTCGCAACCTCGAACGCCCTCACGAGGCGGTGCACCGCCACGGCAAGGAAGCCGCGCGCCTGTTCAGCTCAGGGCGCATCGATGAAGCGCTCAACGAGATCGGCAGGGTCGAGGTCGCTTCCAGCGAGGTGTTGGCGGCGCTGGACGAGATCAGGGCCTCATAGCTACGAGGCTGCTGCCGACGTCACGTCACTCCATCCTCGCGTCATTCCGGGGCGTGCGCAGCACGAGCCCGGAATCCATAGCCACAGGACAGGGTGTGGTGTGAGATGGCAGTGGCGCTTGTCTTCGCCACATGACGGCGCGTGGATATGGATTCCGGGCTCATCGCTGCGCGATGCCCCGGAATGACGGCGAGAGAGCCGGCCCCGTCGGCAGTCGTGTAGCCCGGATGAGCGATAGCGACATCCGGGTCTCCTCCACAGCGCGTTTGAACCCGGATGTCGCTATCGCTCATCCGGGCTGCGGCTACGGGCCGCGGCCGACATCTCGTCACTCGCTCTTGTCGACGTTCCAGAACACCGGCACGGCCTGCCCTTCCAGGACGCCGGTGATCGATTTGCGCCAGGCGCTCGGCATGAACCATTGGCCGAGCGGCACGTAGATCACCTGGTCGTAGACCTCCTGCTGAATCTGGGCGGCGATCCGCTTCTGGTCCTCCGGCTTCGTGGCCTTGGCGAAGGCGTCGCGCAGCTCCTCCATCTTGGGATCGTCGGGCCAGCCGAACGGGCTCTTCTGGCCGCGTGCGCCGACGAAGGTGCTGCCGATCGGATTGCCGGAGTCGGCGATCACCGAGTTGGTGAAGAACATGTTCCAGCCGCCCTCCTTGGGCGGCTTCTGGCTGGCACGCCGCGTCACCACGGTCTGCCAGTCCGTCGTCTGCAGATCGACCTTGAAGCCGGCCTCGCGCAACAGCTGCGCGGCGACCACCGGCTGCGCCTTCAGGGTGATCGCATCGCCCGGCGCGAGGATCACGACGGGCGTACCGTCATAGCCGGCCTCGGCCAGCAGCTTCTTGGCCTGCTCCATGCCGTTGCCCTTCACCAGCGTCTCCGAGCCGATGTCGGATTCGAGCGGCGTGCCGCAGCCGAACACGGCGCCGCAGATCGTGTAGTACTTGGCGTTACCGACGAGCGCGTCGAGCACATCCTTCTGGTTCAGCGCCAGGAACGCCGCACGGCGGATCTTCACATTGTCGAACGGCGGAAACAGGAAGTTCATGCGTCCCAAGGTCTGGTAGCCGAACTTGTTCAGCACGTTCATCGAAAGATCGGGATTGGCTGATAGCACCGGCTCGAGATCGAGCGGCGGGAATTCCATGAAGTCGATGTCGCCGGCCTGCAGCGCGTTGACGGCCGTCTGCGCATCGGGCATCGAGACCCACTCGACGCGGTCGACCTTCACCACCTTGCCGCCGGCCGTCCAGCTCGGCGGCTCCTTGCGCGGCACGTAGTCGGTGTTCTTCTCATACACCGCCTTCACGCCCGGCTGGAATTCCGCCTTGACGAACTTGAACGGTCCGGAGCCGATCTGCTCCGAGATCTGCTGGTTCGCGGGCGTCTCGGCCAAACGCTTCGGCATCATGAACGGTACGTAGGAGGACGGCTTGCCGATCGACTCCAGCACCAGGCCGTACGGCTCCTTCAGCTTCAAGGTGATGGTCTTGGCATCGGTGGCCTCGAGCGAGGCCGTGGCCTCCATCAGCTTCTGGCCCATGCTGTCGTTGCGGCTCCAGCGCTTCAACGAGGCGACGCAATCTTCGGCGGTGACCGGCGCGCCGTCGTGCCACTTCAGGCCGTCGCGCAAGGTGAAGGTGTAGGTCAGCTTGTCGTCCGAGACCGTCCACTCTGCCATCTGCGGCTGGACCTGAAACTTGGCGTCGGTCCCGAGCAGGGTGTCGTATACCATGTAGCCGTGGTCGCGCGTGATGTAGGCCGGCGTGAACACGGGATCGATGACGCGCAGATCCGAATGCATCACCGCCGTGATCGTCTTCTTGCCGGCGGCGAGGGCCTGGGTCGTCACGCCCGCCATCGACACGGCCATGACCGAGGCGACGAACCATGAAACGAGCGCGGATGCGGTCCGGCGCGGAGTATGTGACATGCGATCTCTCTTGACGTGGGCTTCCATCCGAGGGCCCCGATACCGATCAAGGCCTGACGAGGCGTCCTGCGTCGCGTCTGCAAACGCTCAGCAAACAGTCTCGGCGAGGGAGACTTGCAGCAGTTCCATCGGAGGTCAATCGCCACGGACGCATGGGTCACCGCATCACGCGGCTGCACACATCGTGACTGCCGACGATGGCGTCCCGCCATCTGGAACTCGGCTGCGCCTCGTCCGTTATGCGCAGCAGCAAGGAGCCTGATGATGCCGAATGAAGTCACCAAGCCGCGGGACAGCCGACATCCGGCCATGCCGATCCGCACCGATAAGAACCCGTCCCAGGATCAGATCAGCCCACCCTTGATGGTCGAGGGTCTCGAAGCCGTGCGCGATCCGCACTGCTGAAGGGCGCTAACGCACGGGCGAATGCAGGAACAAAAAAGAGACGCGGCGAAGTCTCCACTTCGCCGCGTCTTTGTTTGCGTCACGAGTGCGTCCGCCGCCTACTCGCTCTTGTCGACATTCCAGAACACCGGCGTCGCCGGGCCGTCGAGCACGCCGGTCAGCGATTTGCGCCAGCCACTCGGCAGCAGATATTGTCCGAGCGGGATGTAGATCACCTTCTCGTAGTTCTGCTTCTGGATTTCGGTGGCGATCTTCTTCTGCTCGTCGAGCGAGGACGACCGCGCGTAGGCGTCGCGCAGCTTCTCGATGTCGGCATCCTCGGCCCAGCCGAACCAGCCGCCCTTGGTGCCGCGGCCGCCGACCGAGACGTTCGCCACGGGATTGGCGACGTCGGCGCCGACCCAGTTGGTGAAGAACATGTTCCAGCCGCCCTCCTTCACGGGCTTCTGGCTGGCGCGCCGCGTCACCACCGTCTGCCAGTCGGTGGCCTGCAGGTCGACCTTGAAGCCGGCCTCGCGCAACAGCTGCGCCGCCACCACGGGCTGCGCCTTCAAGGTGGTGACGTCGCCCGGCGCCATGATCGCGATCGGCGTGCCGTCATAGCCGGACTCGGCGAGCGCCTTCTTGGCCTCGGCCATGCCGTTGCCCTTGATCAGCGTCTCGGCACCGACGTCGGTCTCGAGCGGCGTGCCGCACACGAACACGGCGCCGCAGACCTTCTGGTACTTCTCGTTGCCGACCAGCGCGTCGAGCACGTCCTTCTGGTTCAGGGCGAGGAAGGCCGCGCGGCGCACCTTCACGTTGTCGAACGGCGGGTTGAGGAAGTTCATGCGGCCGAGCGTCTGGTAGCCGAACTTGTTCAGCACGTCGATCTTGAGCTCGGAGTTCGACTCCAGCACCGGCAGCATGTCGTAGGGAAGGTTCTCCATGAAGTCGATGTCGCCGGACTGCAGCGCGTTCACAGCGGTCTGCGCGTCAGGCATCGTGATCCACTCGACGCGGTCGACCTTCACCACCTTGCCGCCGGACGTCCAGCTCGCCGGCTCCTTGCGCGGCACGTAGTCGGTGTTCTTCTCGTACACCGCCTTCACGCCCGGCTGGAATTCCGCCTTGACGAATTTGAACGGGCCCGAGCCGATCTGCTCGGGAATCTGCTGGCCCTGCGGCGTCTCGGCGAGACGCTTCGGCATCATGAACGGCACCAGCGAGGACGGCTTGGCGATCGACTCCAGGACGAGTCCGTAGGGCTCCTTCAACTTGAGCACGATGGTCTTGGCATCCGGCGCCTCCAGGCTCGCCGTGAAGTCCATCAGCTTCTGGCCCATGCCGTCATTGCGGCCCCAGCGCTTCAGCGAGGCGACGCAGTCCTCGGCGGTCACGGGCGTGCCGTCATGCCATTTCAGGCCGTCGCGCAGGGTGAAGGTGTAGGTCAGCTTGTCGTCGGAGACCTTCCAGTCCGCCATCTGCGGCTGGACCTTGAAATTCGAATCGGTCGCCAGCAGCGTGTCATAAACCATGTAGCCATGGTCGCGGGTGATGTAGGCCGTCGTGAATCCGGGATCGATGACGCGCAGATCCGAATGCATCACCGCCGTGATCGTCTTCTTGCCGGCTGCGATGGCCTGGGTGCTCAGCGCCGTCGAGAGCGAAAGCATGGAAACGGCGAGGCTCGTCGCGAGCGTCAGACGTTTCCAGCGCGGGCTGTGGAACATTACGAGGTCTCCTGAGTGGATGGCTTGACCTGAAACTCATCAGATCCAGACCATTCGTTGGGCGTGCAGATCAATCCTTGTGCGAACTAACATGCTGTAAGTCGCGAGCTTTCGACAGTTGCAGACGTCGCCTTTCGCGTCAATCCGCATTCAGCGCATGCGGCCCTGGGCTGAGAATGCCGTTAACGTCTGCGTAGCTTTCGCTTTACAAGACGTGCGCAACTCCGTCTCGTGTCATGAGATCGCGACAAAGCCTTGAGAGAGCACAAATGAATCCAGCCCATCTTCCCTTCGATACCGACATCATGCTGCAGGGCTTGCGCGGCTGGGTCGAATGCGAAAGTCCGACCTGGGACGCCGCCGCGGTGGAGCGCATGCTGGATCTCGCCGCGCGCGACATGGCCATCATGGGTGCGACGATCGAGCGCATCGCCGGACGCCAGGGCTTCGCCGGCTGCGTGCGCGCCCGCTTCCCGCACCCGCGGCAGGGTGAGCCGGGCATCCTGATCGCCGGCCACATGGATACCGTTCACCCCGTCGGCACGCTGGCCAGGCTGCCTTGGCGCCGCGAGGGCAACAAATGCTACGGGCCCGGCATCTGCGACATGAAAGGCGGCAACTATCTCACGCTGGAAGCGATCCGCCAGCTGATCAAGGCTTCCATCGCGACGCCGCTGCCGATCACCATCCTGTTCACGCCGGACGAGGAGGTCGGCACGCCCTCGACCCGAGACATCATCGAAGCCGAGGCGCAGCGCAACAAATACGTGCTGGTGCCCGAGCCGGGCCGTCAGGACAATGGCGTGGTGACCGGCCGCTATGCCATCGCCCGCTTCAATCTCGAGGCGATCGGACGTCCGAGCCATGCCGGCGCGCGGCTCGGCGCGGGCCGTTCCGCGATCCGGGAAATGGCGCGACAGATCCTCGCCATCGACGGCATGACGACGGAGGACTGCACCTTCTCGGTCGGCATCGTGCATGCCGGCCAGTGGGTCAACTGCGTCGCCACCACCGCCACCGGCGAAGCCCTCAGCATGGCGAAGCGGCAGGCCGATCTCGACCACGGCGTGGAGCGGATGCTGGCGCTGTCCGGCACCACCGACGACGTGACATTCAAGGTGACGCGCGGCGTGACGCGGCCGGTGTGGGAGCCGGATTCCGGAACCATGGCGCTGTACGAGAAGGCGCGCGGCATCGCCGAACAGCTCGGCCTGTCGCTGCCGCACGGCTCGGCAGGCGGCGGCTCGGATGGCAACTTTACCGGCGCGCTCGGCATTCCGACCCTCGACGGCCTCGGGGTGCGCGGCACCGACATGCACACCCTGAACGAGCACATCGAGATCGACAGCCTTGCCGAGCGTGGCCGCCTGATGGCGGGACTGCTCGCGACCCTGGCGTAGGATTGCCTCCGGGCAAGATCTCGTAGCCCGCATGAGCGCAGCGACATGCGGGGTCATCGCCGCAGCGCGAGACCCCGGGGTCGCTTCGCTCTCCCGGCTACGCACCGCCTGCTGCGCAGCAGCACGGTTTCATTTTCCGGGACCAGGACGGTGAGTAGACAACGGCTCCACGGCGCGCGCATGATGGCATGCGGCTTGCAAAGTTTCGCGCAGGGTTCGCCGCAAAGTGCTGCGACATTGTTCGCAAATGCGACGGTTCGCGCGGATCACGAACACCGTGTCATCGCGCGTGCACGAGCGGACGAGCGAACACCGGAGACCTTGAAAGCGATGGATATCGGTGACATGCACACTCTCTCACGACGTTGCGCGCGTCGCCCCAGCACCATGAAGGTGGTTCTCTCAAGATGATCGGTTATCTGCTTCGCCGCATCCTCGCATCCATCCCCGTGATGGGCGTGGTGGCGCTGTTCGTCTTTCTCCTGCTGCGGCTGACGCCGGGCGATCCCGCCGCGATTCTCGCCGGCGACAACGCGACTCCGGAGCAGCTCGAGCGCATCCGCACCACGCTCGGACTGAACGAGCCGCTCTACATCCAGTTCATCACCTGGATCAATCAGCTGCTGCATGGCGATCTCGGCGTGTCGCTGATCTCCAAGGTGCCGGTGCTGCAGATGATCGGCCAGCGCATCGAGCCGTCGATCTCGGTCGCGGTCTCGACCATCATCCTGTCGATTCTCGTCGCTGTCCCGCTCGGCGTCATCGCGGCCTGGAAGCACGGCACCTGGATCGATCGTTTCGTGATGGCGCTCTCGGTGATCGGCTTCTCGGTGCCGGTGTTCGTCATCGGCTACATCCTGATCCAGCTGTTCGCGATCAACCTGCGCTGGGTCCCCGTCCAGGGCTTCAAGAGTCTCAGCGCCGGCTTCGGCCCGTTCTTCGAGCGCATCATCCTGCCGACCTGCGCATTGTCCTTCATCTACGTCGCGCTGATCGCGCGCATGACGCGCGCCGCGATGCTCGACGTGCTCGGCGAGGACTTCGTGCGCACCGCGCGCGCCAAGGGCGTCAGCGAGATCGCGGTGCTGCTGCGCCACGCGTTGCGCAATGCGGCCGTGCCCGTCATCACGGTGATCGGCTCCGGCTTCGCGCTGTTGATCTCCGGCGTCGTGGTTACCGAGAGCGTGTTCAACCTGCCCGGCATCGGCCGCCTCACCGTCGACGCCGTGCTGGCGCGCGACTATCCGGTCATCCAGGGCATGATCCTTCTGACCTCCTTCATCTATCTCGCGGTCAATCTCCTGATCGACCTCGCCTACACCCTGCTCGATCCACGCATCCGCTACTGAGGCCCTTTCCGATGGCGATCGTCACCACCCCTGAGCCGTCGATCCCGGTCACCACGCGACTGGGGCCCCGGTTCGGCTTTCTCACCTCGACCCCGATCATCGCCGTGGCGACCGTCTGCCTGTCGCTCATCGTGCTGATATCGATCCTCGCACCGCTGCTGGCGCCGCACGATCCCGTGCTGCTCGCGCCGGCGCAGCGGCTCAAGCCGTCGAGCGCGCAACACCTGCTCGGCACCGACGCCTATGGCCGCGACCTGCTGTCGCGCACGATCTATGGCGGCCGCATCTCGCTTCTGGTCGGCGTCGGCGCCGCGATCATCTCGATCGCGATCGGACTCGTGATCGGCCTCGTCTCCGGCTTCTTCCGCTGGGTCGACGCCATCCTGATGCGCGTGATGGACGGCCTGATGGCGATCCCGAGCATCCTGCTCGCCATCGCCGTCGTCTCGCTGTCGGGCGCCAGCGTCGGCACCGTGATGATCGCGATCACCATCGTCGAGATCCCGCGCGTCGCGCGCCTGGTCCGCTCGGTCGTGCTGACGGCACGCGAGGAGCCCTACGTCGAAGCTGCGATTTCGCTGGGGACGTCGATGCCCAAGATCATGTGGCGGCATCTGATGCCGAACACGATCGCGCCGCTGATCGTCCAGGGCACCTACATCTGCGCCGCCGCGATCCTCACCGAGGCGATCCTGTCGTTCCTCGGCGCCGGCATCAGCCCGGAGACGCCGACCTGGGGCAACATCATGGCCGAGGGCCGTTCCTACTTCCAGATCAAGCCGTCGTTGATCTTCTGGCCGGGCCTGCTGCTGTCGATCGCCATCCTCTCGATCAACCTGATCGGCGATGCCGCGCGCGACGCGCTCGACCCGCGCATGAAGCAGCGCGAGGCCGGCAAGTGACGGCCTTTCGTAGCCCGGATGATCATCTCACTTTTCGTCATTGCGAGCGAAGCGAAGCAATCCAGGGCCACGCCCGGAACTCTGGATTGCTTCGTCGCTTCGCTCCTCGCAATGACGCTGGAGAAATGAACACATGACCGACACCATCCTCGACATCGACAATCTCGTCGTCACAGTCGGCAAGACGAAGAACCCGAACGGCCCGCGCATCATCGACGGCGTATCGATCAAGGTCGAAAAGGGCGAGACGCTCTGCGTCGTCGGCGAAAGCGGCTCCGGCAAATCGGTGACCTCGCTGACCACGATGGGCCTGCTGCCGAAGAACGCGCTGCATGCCGTCGGCGGCAGCGTCAAGCTGGTCGGCGAAGAGCTGCTCACGGCGAGCGATCGCCGGCTGCGCGAGCTGCGCGCCACCCGGATGGCGATGATCTTCCAGGAGCCGATGACCGCGCTCAATCCGGTCGTGCCGGTGGGCCGCCAGATCGACGAGGTCCTGCGCGCGCATACGTCCCTCGATGCGCGGACGCGGCGCAAGCGCATCCTCGACATGATGGAGCAGGTCCACCTGCCCGACGTCGAGCGCATTTTCGGCTCCTATCCCCATCGCCTGTCCGGCGGCCAGCGCCAGCGCATCATGATCGCGATGGCGCTGGTGCTCGAGCCGAAACTCCTGATCGCCGACGAGCCGACGACCGCACTCGACGTCACCACGCAGAAGCAGATCCTCTCGCTGATCCGCGAGTTGCAGCGCGATCACGGCACCGCCGTGCTGTTCATCACCCACGACATGGGCGTCGTCGCCGAGATCGCCGACCGCGTCTCGGTGATGCGCCAGGGCCGCCTGGTCGAGACCGGCGCGCTCGACAAGATCCTGCGCAGCCCCGAGATGGACTACACGCGCAACCTGCTCGCCTCCGTCCCCAGCCTGATCCCACGCCCGCCGCGGCCCGAGAGCACCGAGCCGGTGGTGCTGGAGACCAACGAGCTCGGCAAGGTCTATCGCGAGCGCTCGTTCCTCGGCAAGGCGCGCGAAGTCGTCGCTGCGCAGAACGTCACGCTCACCCTGCGCAAGGGCCGCACGCTCGGCATCGTCGGCGAAAGCGGCTCCGGCAAATCGACCGTGGCCCGCTGCATCGTGCGGCTGATCGATCCGACCTCCGGCGGCGTCCGCCTCGCCGGCCACGAGATCTCGATCCTGACCCGCCGGCTGCTGCAGCCGCACCGCAAGCGCATCCAGATCGTGTTCCAGGATCCCTACCGCTCGCTCAACCCGCGGCTGACCGTCGGCGAGAGCATCGCCGAGGGACCGGTCAACTACGGCACCTCGCATGACAAGGCGATGGCGCGGGCGCGCGAGCTGCTCGAGCTGGTCGGCCTGCCCGCGGACGCGATCTCGCGCTACCCGCACCAGTTCTCCGGCGGCCAGCGCCAGCGCATCGCGATTGCGCGCGCGCTCGCGCTCGATCCCGACGTGCTGGTGGCGGATGAAGCGGTCTCCGCGCTCGACGTCTCGGTGCAGGCGCAGGTCCTGGAACTGCTCGACGAGATCCAGCAACGGCTCGGCATCGCCATCCTGTTCATCACGCATGACCTGCGCGTCGCCGCGCAGATCTGCGACGACGTCGTCGTGATGCAGAAGGGCCGCATCGTCGAGCAGGGCCCGGCCGGCGAGATCCTGACGCATCCGAAGGAGGCCTATACCAAGTCCCTGCTCGAGGCCGCGCCGGGACGGAACTGGGATTTCGCGAACTTCCGGCCGGTGGCGGAGGCGGTGGCGTAGCAGCGCCACGCACCGCTGTCATTCCGGGGCGTGCGCAGCACGAACCCGGAATCCATACCCACAGGCGGGTGTGGTGATATCGGCTGGTCGACAGCCTGCTTCCCAACGACCGCCTGTGGGTATGGATTCCGGGCTCATCGCCGCGCGATGCCCCGGAATGACGCGCGGAGAGAGTCCGTGCAGGCCGGCGCGCCGTCATCGTGGCCCGCATGCAAAACGGCATCGCTCCTTCGCTTGCCTGCGCCGCGAGGGCCGGTCTAACGTCATGACACGTTCAACGGCCTGAGGCGAAGTAATGACGCGCGTCGCGATCGGCGGCTTCCTGCACGAGACCAATACATTCGCACCGACGAAAGCCGACTACGACGCGTTCATGCACGGCGGCGGCCGCGCTTCGATCGCCGATGCGGCCTCCGTGCTCACGACGATGCGCGGCATCAATGCCGGCCAGGCCGGCTTCATGGCAGTCGCGGAAGCCAACGGTTGGGACGTCGTGCCCACCATCGCCTGCGCGGCGAGTCCCTCCGCGCATGTCACCAGGGATGCGTTCGAGCGCATCACGGGCGTGATGGTCGACCGCATCAAGGCCGCCGGCCCGCTCGACGGCGTCTATCTCGACCTGCATGGTGCGATGGTGACGGAGCATCTCGACGACGGCGAAGGCGAGATCCTGGCGCGCGTGCGCGAGGTGATCGGCCCGAACGTGCCGCTGGTCGCGAGCCTCGACCTGCATGCCAACGTCACCCCCGAGATGATGGCACATGCCGATGCGCTGATCGCCTACCGGAAATATCCGCACACCGACATGGCCGACACCGGCCGCGCCAGCGCCGAGCACCTCGCGCTGCTGCTGCGCGCAAAGACGCCGCTGGCGAAAGCCTTCCGGCAGTTGCCGTTCCTGATCCCGATCAGCTGGCAGTGCACCAATGACCAGCCGACCAAGGGCATCTACGAGAAGCTTGCGGCGCTGCAGAGCGAGGCGGTGCCGACGCTGTCGTTCGCGCCCGGCTTTCCCGCCGCCGATTTCGCGCATTGCGGCCCAAGCGTGTTCGCCTATGGCCGGACGCAGGCCGACGCGGACGCCGCGGCGGATGCGATCGCGGCGATCGTCGCGGGCCACGAGGATGATTTCGACGGCCGCATCTACACGCCCGATGACGGCGTGCGCCATGCGATGACGCTGGCGAAGACAGCAACGCGTCCGATCGTGATCGCCGACACCCAGGACAATCCCGGCGCGGGCGGCGATTCCGATACGACCGGCATGCTGCGCGCGCTGGTGCGCAATCGCGCCAGCCGCGCCGCGATCGGCATGATCTACGATCCGCAAGCGGCGATCGCCGCGCATGCGGCCGGCGAAGGGGCCACCGTGACGCTGTCGCTCGGCGGCAAGAGCGGCATTCCCGGCGATGCGCCGTTCGAGGAGAGCTTCATCGTCGAGAAGATCTCCGACGGCCGCTTCGTCGCACCCGGCCCGTTCTACGGCGGCCGCAAGATGGAAATGGGACCGTCAGCGTGTTTGCGCATTGGCGACGTCCGCGTCGTCGTGGCCTCGCACAAGTCCCAGCTTGCCGACCAGGAGATGTACCGCTTCGTCGGCATCGAGCCGACCGCGCAGGCGATCCTGGTCAACAAGAGCTCGGTGCATTTCCGCGCCGATTTCGAACCGATCGCCGAACATCTCCTGATCTGCGCCGCGCCCGGCGCGATGCCCGCCGATCCCTCCACCCTGCCCTGGACCAGCTTGCGTCCGGGCATCCGCCTCAAGCCGAACGGCCCGGCGTTCGAAGCTTAACCCGACAACGGAAACGCCCCATGCCCACCATCGATCGCATCCAGGCTTACGCCGACGAGCTCACCGCCATCCGCCGCGACCTGCACGCGCATCCGGAGATCGGCTTCGAGGAGACGCGCACCTCCGGCATCGTGGCCGAGAAGCTTGCGCAATGGGGCATCGAGGTGCATCGCGGCCTCGGCGGCACCGGGGTGATCGGCGTGCTGAAGGGCAAGAACGACAGCGGCAGGAAGATCGGCCTGCGCGCCGACATGGATGCGCTGCCGATGGAGGAGAACACGAACCTGCCGTGGCGCTCGACCATCCCCGGCCGTTTCCACGGCTGCGGCCATGACGGCCACACCACGATGCTGCTCGGCACCGCGCGCTATCTCGCCGAGACCCGCAACTTCGACGGCACCGTGCACTTCATCTTCCAGCCGGCGGAGGAAGGCCTCGGCGGCGCACGCGCGATGATCAAGGACGGCCTGTTCCAGAAGTTTCCCTGCGACGAGCTCTACGGCCTGCACAACGCGCCGGACTTGGAGCACGGCGAGATCGCGATCCTGCCCGGTCCGGCAATGGCCGGCGCCGACTTCTTCGACATCCGGATTTCCGGCTACGGCGCTCATGGCGCCATGCCCGAGCGTTCCAAGGATGCGGTGGTGATCGCGACCAGCGTGGCGCAGGCGATCCAGACCATCGTCAGCCGCAATGTCGAGCCGCTGCAGGCCGCGGTCGTCTCGATCACGCAGATCCACGCCGGCTCGGCCTACAACGTCATTCCCGGCGATGCGTGGCTGTGCGGCACCGTGCGCGCGTTCTCGGATCCCGTGCGCGCGTTGGTCCGCGAGCGCATGCGCGCGATCTGCGCCGGCATGGCGGCCGCCTTCAATTGCGAGATCGATGTCGACATCCGCGACACGTTCAGCGTGCTGGTGAACCAGGAGGAGCAGTCCAAGGTCGTCGAGCAGGTCGCGCGCACCGTGGTCGATCCATCCAAGGTGCTGACGCGCTCGACGCCGAAGATGGGCAGCGAGGATTTCGCCGACATGCTGCAGACGATTCCCGGCGCCTATTTCTGGGTCGGCCATGACGGCTCGGTGCCGGTGCACAATCCCGGCTACGTGCTCGACGACAAGATCCTGCCGATCGGCGCCAGCATGTTCGCCCGCATCATCGAGACGCGGCTGCCGGCGGCCTAGCGCGACTGACATACGTCAATGAGCGGGCGGCAGATCGAGATGAACTTCGGCGTGGGAGTACCAGCATGCACAAGCCCGTCTCGGATGACGTCACCTCGCTTCACGATCTCTCCGCCGTCGACCTGATCGCCGGCTATCGCGCGCGCCAGTTCTCGCCGTCCGAGGTGATGGACGAGGTCCTGGCGCACGTGGCGGCGTGGGAGCCGCACATCAAGGCGCTGTATCTGCTCGACGCCGACGCCGCGCGGGCCGCGGCCGAGGCGTCGACCGCGCGCTGGGCCAATGACGAGCCGGCCGGCGTGCTCGACGGCGTACCGGCGACGGTGAAGGACAATCTCGCCACCAAGGGTCAGCCGATGCCGCTCGGCGCAGCCAGCGTCACGCGCACGCCGCTCGCCGCCGATGCGCCGCCGGTGGCGCGGCTGCGCGAGGCCGGCGCGATCATCTTCGCCAAGACCACGATGCCCGATTACGGCATGCTGTCGTCCGGCCTGTCGAGCTTCCATCCGCTGACGCGCAATCCATGGGATCTCCGCATGAACCCCGGCGGTTCGAGCGCCGGTGCGGGTGCCGCAGCCGCCGCGGGCTACGGTCCGCTGCATGTCGGCACCGACATCGGCGGCTCGATCCGGCTGCCCGCGTCGTGGTGCGGCCTCGTCGGATTGAAGCCGAGCTTCGGCCGCGTGCCGATCGACCCGCCTTATGTCGGCCGCGTCGCCGGTCCGATGACGCGCATCGTCGACGATGCCGCGCTGATGATGAGCGTGCTGTCCAAGCCCGACCGCCGCGACGGCACCAGCCTGCCGCCGTCGGACCTGCACTGGAAGGTCACGGAGAAGCCGGTGCGCAAGCTGCGCATCGGCCTGATGCTCGATCTCGGCGGCGTCGGCCAGCCACTGGAGGAGCCTGTGCGCGCGACGACCCTGGCTGCGGCGAAAGCGTTCGAGGACGCCGGCGCCGTGATCAGCGAGGTCAAGGGCTTCCTGACGCGCGAGATGCTCGACGGTCTCGACAATTTCTGGCGTGCACGGCTGTGGGACGATCTGGCGCGGCTGGCGCCCGAGGTGCGCGCGAAGACCCTGCCCTACATCCTGCGCTGGGCCGAACGCGGCGCCGCGCTCTCCGGCGTCGAAGTCGTCAGAGGCTTCAACGTCACGATGGCGCTACGCGCCGCCGCGGCAAGACTGTTCTGCGACTACGACTACATCATCTCGCCAGTCTCGCCCGGCGTGAAATTCCCCGCCGAGCTCGCCTCGCCGGTCAACGATCCCGAGAGGCCGTTCGAGCACATCACCTACACCGTGCCCTGGAACATGTCGGAGAACCCGGCAATCTCCGTCAATGCCGGCTACGACCCCGACGGCTTCCCGATCGGCCTGCAGATCGTCGGCCGCCGCTTCGATGATGTCGGCGTACTCGGGATGGCCAAGACGTTCGAGGGATTACGCGGCGAGCAGCGGCCATGGCCGATACCGCCGGCCTCCTGATTCGCGTCACCCCACTCCTTCCTCCGTCATTGCGAGCGAAGCGAAGCAATCCAGAGTCCCGCCCACGACTCTGGATTGCTTCGCTTGCGCTCGCAATGACGGGGAAAGAGCGTGGGCCACATCGCTGCCGGATCGCGTGCTGGGAGACCAATGAAAAGCGCGGCTCTTTGCCCGCCATGCGGAATGTCGGCACGATTTGACGCGGCCTCTCGCTGAACTATTGTACTCCCTATCGTCGATCCCAGTCGTCGTCATTCCGGGGCGTGCGAAGCACGAGCCCGGAATCCATACTCACGATGGTGGTTATGGATTCCGGGCCTGCGCCCAAGAGGGCGCATCCCGGAATGACGGCGGAGATTGTGGCACGAGCAAACAACTAATAAGCGCCACGACAACATCAGGAAGCGCCAATGGCCTATCAGACCATCCTCTACGACGTCGCCGACAAGATCCTCACCATCACGCTGAACCGGCCGGAGAAGCTCAACGCCTTCACCGGCACCATGATGGAGGAGCTGATCGACGCCTTCGATCGCGCCGACAAGGACGACGGCGTCAGGGCGATCATCGTCACCGGATCGGGCCGCGCGTTCTGCGCGGGTGCTGACCTCTCCTCCGGGGCCGACACGTTCGATCGCGATGCCAAGCGCGGACCGGTGAAGCGCCACGCCGATGGCCGCGTCGACTATTCCGATCCGCAGGTGCGCGATGGCGGTGGCCAGGTCACCTTGCGCATCTTCAAGTCGTTGAAGCCGGTCATCGCCGCGGTCAACGGCCCCGCCGTCGGCATCGGCGTCACCATGCAGCTCGCGATGGACATCCGCATCGCCTCTGACGCGGCGCGGTTCGGCTTCGTGTTCTCCCAGCGCGGCATCGTGCCGGAGGCGGCGTCGAGCTGGTTCCTGCCGCGCATCGTCGGCATCTCGCAAGCGCTGGAATGGTGCTACACCGGCCGCGTGTTTCCGGCGCAGGAGGCGCTCGCCGGCCGCCTCGTCAGCAAGGTCGTGCCGCCGGATGATCTGCTGCCCACCGCCCGTGCGCTGGCCCGCGAGATCGCCGACAAGACCGCGCCGGTGTCGATCGCGCTGATCCGCCAGATGATGTGGCGCATGATGGGCGCCGACGATCCGATGGAGGCGCACAAGGTCGACAGCCGCGGCATCTACGCGCGCGGCCGCTCCGACGACGTCAAGGAAGGCGTGGTGTCGTTCCTGGAGAAGCGCCCTGCGCAATTCAAGAACACGGTGACGGCCGATATGCCCGACTATTTCCCGTGGTGGGATGAGCGGGAGTATAAGTAGCGCCACGGCCCCAGGACACCATTTGGCAAAGAACGGCGTCCAGAGCGCCACGCGATAGATGGCGCGGTATGGGTCCTGGCTCAAGGCCGGGACGACGCCGCGTGGGCGGCAACTGCAACGACTCCATCAGCAGCACCAGGATCGCAATCAACCCCGGCAGCCAATCACCGCGCCAATCACATCGCGTGCGATCGCTCACGCCGCCTTGATGCCGCGAATGAAGTCGTCGACATGGCGGCGCATGCTCTCGGACTGACGCAGCAGCTCCGCCGACGCCCCGAGCACCTGGCTGGCGGTGGCGCCGGATTCGTTTGCGGCGGCCGTGACCTGCTGGATGTTCTGCGAAATTTCGTCGGTCCCCTTGGCTGCGTGCTGGACGTTCCGCGCCATCTCGCGCGTCGCCGCGCCCTGCTCCTCGACGGCATTCGCGATCGACGACGCGATCTCGTTCAGCTCGCCGATGGTCGTGGTGATGCCGCGGATGGCCCGGACGGCCTCGCTCGACACCTCCTGCATTCCGGAGATCTGCGCGCGGATCTCGCCGGTCGCCTTGGCGGTCTGCTCGGCGAGCAGCTTCACCTCGCCGGCGACGACGGCAAAGCCGCGGCCGGCTTCACCCGCCCGCGCGGCCTCGATGGTCGCATTGAGCGCGAGAAGATTGGTCTGGCCGGCAATGTCGCTGATCAGCCGCACGATGTCGCCGATCCGCTCGGCCATGCTGGAAAGGCCCTGCACGGTCTCGTTGGTCCTCTGCCCCTCCGCGGCCGCCTTCTGCGCCATGTCGGCCGACTGCGTCACCTGACCGCCGATGCCCGCGACCGAGCTCGACAGCTGGTCCGTCGCAGCGGCCATCGTCTGCATGTTGCTCGACGCGGCCTCGGTCGCCTGCGCAACGCTGCTCGCTTCACTGCAGGTCCGGCTCGCCGTCCGATTCATCACGGCGGCCGTCGATTCGAGCTGTGCCGAGGCTGAGATCACGCTGTCGATCACGGCCGCGATGTCACCGCTGAAACGGTCGGTCAGTTCGCCGACGCGCTTGGCTTTTTCGGCGCGCTGGCTCATCGCCTCCGCATCCCTGGCAGCGAGCTCGGCGCCATGGATCATGTTCTCCTTGAAGACCTGCACTGCCCTCGCCATCAGGCCGACCTCGTCGCGCCGATCGACCGCGTCGATTGCAGTGCTCACATCGCCCTTCGCCAGCCGCGTCATCGTATCGGCAAGGGCGTTGATCGGCCTGGTGATGCTGCGCGCCAGCGCAACGACGATCGCGAGGCTCAGCGCCAAGGCGACCAGCAGCAGCGCGCCGACGGCGGCGAGGCTGGCCGTGGCCGCGGCCTGCTTGCCGGCCATCAGCTCGGACAGCTCGACGGCCAGAGCGTCTTCGACCTGCTTCAGCAGATCGATCCGCAGCGTGGCCGCATCGAACCAGGCCTTGCTCGCAAGCCCTTTGAAATCACCGCTGACGCCGCCCTGCTCCACCACCTTGCGCATGGCAACGACGCCGTCGATCGCCGATCCCGTCATCGCCGCATCGAACGCCGCACGTCCTTTCGCCGAGGCGGCGGCGCGAAATCCCGCGAAATAGCTATCCTGCGCCGCAGCCAGCCCTATGGCGCGCGCGTAGGCGGCCTGCTCGAAGCGACCGGCGGCAAGGCCTCCCGCCACGACCGCGCGCTCCAGGCCGGCGCGCTCCTTGCCTTCGGTCAGATTGCCATAGGCAATGATCGCCTTGGAGATATCGTCGTCGTCGCTGAGCCTCGATATGCCGCTGATCAGGCTGATCAGCCGGCTGACGATCTCGGTGAGCGAGCTGACCGCTGCCGCCGGCGTGACGGCTTGGGCATCGATGTCGCCGCGGCGGCGATCGAGCTGCGTCAACGCCTGTTCGCCCGCCTGCGCCGCCTCGGCCAGTGCGGCGCTCCGGCGCAGCCCGTCCAGCGCGGCAACCGCGTGCGCGCGCTCGCCATCGGTCAGCTTGCGCTGCTGATCCAGCTCGGCACGCATCTGCGTGCCCTTGCTGCTCAGAAATGCCGACGACATGCCGCGCTCACGCTGCAGCTCATGAACGAAGCGGCTGAGCCTGGCGACGGCGTCCGCCGCCGGCTGCATGCGCGTCATCTCGACACGCACCGCCCATTTCGTGGAAATCTCGTAGGCCGCCAACGCGGCCAGTGTGACGATGGGCAGCAATGCAGACAGGGCTATGCGGTGAAGTATCTTCGACGTCTTCAACATGATCGGCCTCGACCTGTCCGATCACTCTATGAATCCAGTGGTAAAAAAATACACAGCCCCATCCGCCGAATTTTTGGGCAGACGCCTGCCAACTAATCCATCACCAGCGCGACGCGTCCGATGGCCCTGCGCTCGATCAGAAGCCGCATCGCCGATGCGTAATTGTCGAACGGCACGCGGTGGGAGACGTTGGGCCGCAGCTTGCCTTGCTCCGCGAACGCGAGCAGTGCAGCCATCCGTCGCTCGCCCAGCTCGGGATCCTTCCGCACCGCCTCGCCGGCGCGAACGCCGAGCACGCTTGCGCCCTTCATGAGGATCAGATTGGTGCGTGCGAGCCCGATGCCGCCGGTGAAGCCGACCACCAGCAGCCGCGCGCCCCAGGCGATGCAGCGCACGCTGTTCTCGAACACCTCGCCGCCGACGGGATCGAACACGACGTCGACGCCGCGGCCATCGGTGATGTGTTTGACGGCGTCGCGGAACGGCCCGCGTGAATACAGAATGAGATGATCGGCGCCACGCGCGCGTGCCACCGCGAGTTTCTCCTCCGACGACGCCGCCGCGATCACCGCTGCGCCGAGCAGCTTGCCGATCTCGACGGCGGCGAGGCCAACGCCACCGCCGGCGCCGTGCACCAGCAGCGTCTCGCCGGGCTTGAGCTGGCCGCGATCGACCAGGGCGTGATGGGCGGTGCCGTGGCCGGCGAGATAGGTCGCGCCTTCCGCGTAGTCGAAAGTCGACGGCAGCGGCGTGAGCTGGCTGGCCGCAACCACCGCCTCCTCCGCATAGGCGCCGAAGCGCATGCGGACGATCACCTTGTCGCCGACGGCGCGGCCGGTCACGGCGGCCCCGGTTTCGACGACGTCACCGGCGGCCTCGACGCCGGGCGTGAACGGCAGCTCAGGCTTGAGCTGATACTCGCCGGCCGCCATCAGTATGTCCGGAAAGTTGATGCCGGCAGCGCGGATCTTCACCCGCACCTCGCCGTCACCGAGTGAGCGCGGCGGTAGGGCCTCCAGCCGCAGCGTCTCCGGCGGACCGAGCTCGCGGCAGACGATCGCACGCGGCATCAGGCGCGCCCCTTCGCCCGCGCCAGCGCCTCGCGGATCAGCGGCAGGCGATCATTGCCGAAATACATGTCGGTCACGTCGAGGAAGATCGTCGGCGAGCCGAAGCCGCCGCGCTTGACGACCTCCTCGGTGTTGATGCGCAGCTGGTCCTTGATGCCCTGCTGCGCGATCCCATCGAAGAACGCCTTCGGATCTATGCCGACGCGCCGGCACACCTCGGTCAGCACCGCATCCTGCGAGATGTCCTGGTCCTCGCCCCAATAGATCTCGAACACGGCCCGCGCGAACGGCACCATGTCCTGGCCCAGCCAGATGCAGCCGCGCATCGCCTTGACGCTGTTCACCGGAAACACCAATGGCGGCATCTTGATCTTGAGCCCGGCCGAGCGGGACCAGTCGTCGAGGTCCTTCAGCGTGTAGGCCGCCTTGGCCGGCACCGGCTTCTCGCGCTGCGCATAGACGCTGGGATTGACGGTGTTGAAGATGCCGCCGACCAGGATCGGCCGCCAGACGATGTCGACGCCGAATTCTTGCGCGAGCGGTTGGATGTTGTGGAAGGCGAGATAGGTCCAGGGGCTGGAGCAGTCGAAGAAGAATTCGATCATGTGTGTTTCCTCAAGGTCTTGATAAGTTCGCCTTTGCGCGCGCAAAAATCCGGAGTGTGGTCGTGGCCCTGGATTGCTTCGCTTCGCTCGCAATGACGGAGAGAGTTGGTGCAAACCACTCTTTCCGTCATTGCGAGGAGCGTAGCGACGAAGCAATCCAGGGGCTGCAACATACGGTCTGGATGGCTTATCCCCATGCTCCTCGCGATGCCGCGGAGCTCGCTCACGACCGCCCCGTCATCTCCTTCGCGCGCGCGCCGAACATCACATGACGCGACTGCTCGTTGAACGGCTCCTTGACGAACTTGCCGATCGCCAGCCCCGCCTGCAGCTTGGGCCGCGCGCGCAGGTCCGCGTACCAGCGCTGGATGTCGGGATAGTCGTCGAGCGTGAATCCCTGGGCCTTATGCGTCATCATCCAGGGAAAGCAGGCGATGTCCGCGATCGAATAGTCGTCGCCGGCGACATAGGCGCCGGTCTTGCCGAGCTGCACGTCGAGCACGTGGAACAGCCGTGCGACCTCGTCGCGGTAGCGCTGGATCGCGTAAGGGATCTTCTCAGCCGCATAGAGCGCGAAATGGCCGTGCTGCCCCATCATCGGTCCCAGTCCGGCCATCTGCCACATCACCCATTGGATGACACGCGAGCGCGCCCGCGTCTCCTGCGGCAGGAAACGGCCGGTCTTGTCGGCGAGATAGATCAGGATGGCACCGGTCTCGAACACCGGGAACGGCGCGCCGCCGTCGGCCGGCGCGTGATCGACGATCGCGGGAATCCGGTTGTTCGGGCTGATCGCCAGGAACTCTGGCTTGAACTGGTCGCCGGCGCGGATGTCGACGGGAATGACGGTATAGGGCAGCCCGAGTTCCTCGAGCATGATCGAGATCTTCCAGCCGTTCGGCGTCGGCGCATAATGGAGATCGATCATCCTTCCACGATTCCTTCCCCGGACCATTATGCCGCGCTGCGGAACACGCGAGGCGGCTTCGTTCTTCTGTACCTGAAGGGTAAGCCATGGCAGACAGGCGCTCAAGCCTGACCGCCTTTATGCTGGAGAGTTCGACCATGCTGTTTCCATCGACCATCGCAGGCTCGCTGCCGAAGCCGGAATGGCTGGCCGAGCCCAACGTGCTGTGGGCTCCGTGGAAGTCGAAGGGCGAGGAGCTGGCGCGTGCCAAGCGCGATGCGACGATCCTGGCGCTGAAGCTGCAGGAGGATTCCGGCATCGACATCCTCACCGAGGGCGAGCAGTCGCGCCAGCATTTCGTGCACGGTTTCCTGGAACGTGTCGAGGGCATCGACTTCGCCCACAAGGTCGAGATGGGCATCCGCAAGGACCGCTACAAGGCGATGGTACCGCAGGTGGTGGCGCCGCTGTCGCTGAAGGGCCGCGTCCATGGCGACGAGGCGCGGATCGCGCGCACGCACACCACGCGCGCGCTGAAGTTCACGCTGCCCGGACCGATGACCATCATCGACACCATCGCCGACAATTACTACGGCGACCGTGTGAAGATGGCGTTCGCCTTCGCCGAGCTGCTGAACCAGGAGGCCAAGGCGCTGCACGACGACGGCATCGACATGATCCAGTTCGACGAGCCCGCCTTCAACGTCTACATGGACGAGGTGCGCGACTGGGGCATCAAGGCGTTGGAGCGCGCCGCCGAAGGGCTGACCTGCCCGACTGCCGTGCACATCTGCTACGGCTACGGCATCAAGGCCAACACCGACTGGAAGGAGACGCTGGGCGGCGAGTGGCGGCAGTATGAGGAGACCTTCCCGGTCATCGACGCCAGCACCATCCAGCAGGTCGCCGTCGAATGCCGCAATTCGAAGGTGCCGATCGAGCTGCTCGGCCTGCTCAAGAACAAGATCGTGCAGGCCGGCGTCATCGACGTCGCCAGCGACGCGATCGAGACCGCCGAGGACGTCTGCAAGACCCTCGAGGACGTCATGAAGGTGGTGCCGAAGGAGAACATCATCGCCACCACCAATTGCGGCATGGCGCCGATGCGGCGCGAGATCGCCGAGGCCAAGCTGATGGCGCTCGGCACCGGCGCAAAGCTGGCACGGCAAAGGTTTGCCTGACTCAGATGTCAGGTCAGACCCGAGGCAAGGGCGTCGACGGCTCGCCGCCCCCCGAGGCATCGCGCTCGGGGCCCTGGCTCAATCGCGATCGCGCCGGGAGGCGACACGCACACGGGCCTGGAATCAAAGTAAGAGCGCATCCGAGGTGAGCACGGCCTCACCACGCGCGATTCGCCGCAACAGCACGGCCGCGCCTTTGCTGCCCCTGCACGACCGCCGCGATGGCCACGTCAGCCTTTCATATGCACTGCTCTGTGTTTTGCGGCAGATCGCAGCGATCATCGATCACGGTCGCCGGATGCGGAAAATCTATCCTTGGTAGCAAAATACCAGACGCACAACATTCCCGACGCTGTGTGTCTTTGCTGCGCTTGACAGTATGTGTCCTAACATTTCATTTCTTGGCCACAAGTGTGGCGTGAATTTTTTGCTGCTTAATCCAGTTCGTATCTGACCTCCGCTTTCATTATTGGGGAATGCAATGGCTTGCCTTGCGAGAACGATGTTTGCTGCGCCGAAGTCGCGGCGCTGGCTGACCCTCTCGGTTCTTCTTGCGGGCACCATGTTGAGCACCCAGGCCCTGGCGATCGATGTCGCCAACCAGACCGACTGGAATACGGCGGTGGCAGCGGTCGCGGCCGCCGGCGCCAACTCGACCGTCACCATCAACATCACCAGCGGCTTCACGCTGTCGAGCTCGCTTGCGCAACTGCAGGCCGCCAACAGCAACGTCACGGTGAACATCACCGGCAACGGCCAGACGATCAACGGCGCCTCCTCGTTTCAGGGCATCGTCGTCAACGGTGCCAACGCGCCGACCGTGAACATCTCCAGCCTGGCGATCACCAACACGGCCGCGATCGGCGGCAACGGCCAGAACGGCCAGAACGGCTATTATAGCGGCGGTCTGGCCTATGGCTCCGGCGGCGGCGGCGGTGGCGGTCTCGGTGCCGGCGGCGGCCTGCTGGTCGGCAGCGGCGCCAACGTCACGATCGCCGCGGTGACCTTCACCAGCAACAGCGCCACCGGTGGCGCCGGCGGCAATGGCGGCAGCGCACAGAATGCGGCGGCCGACCCGGTGAATGGCGGCAACGGCGGCGCGGGCGGTGCCGCGAACAACGGCGGTGCCAGCGGCGGCGGCGGCGCGGGCGGCACCGGCGGACATACCGGCACGCAAGGCACGGCCGGCACCGCGGGCGCCGCGCTCGGCGACGGCGGCGGTGGCGGCGGCGGCTCAGGCACCACCAACAGCAACACCTACACCAACAACAATCCGGGCGGCACCGGCAACGCCAATGGCGGCAACGGCGGCACCGGCGGCGACGGCGCGACGAATGCCAGCGGCGCGGGCGGGCCTGGGCCCGGCTCCGACGGCGGCGCCGGCGGCAATGGCGGCGCAGCCAATGGCGGCGCCATCTATGTCGCCACCGGCGGCACGCTGACGATTCTCGACTCGCCGATTTCGGGCAACACCGTCACCGGTGGCGCCGCCGGCACCCCCGGCATCGGCATCGGGCCAAGCGCCATCAACGGGTTTTCGGCAGCGGCCGGTGCAGCGCAGGGCGCCGGCATCTTCCTGAGCGGCGTGACGGCCAATATCAGCGTGTCCGGCGGCACCGTGACCTACGGCGACTCCATCGGCGGCACCGGACTGACGACCGGCGGCGTCAACACGGCGATCAACAAGACCGGCATCGGCACGTTGGTGCTGTCGGCGACCAATACGTTCACCGGCAACGTCAACATCAGCGCCGGCACGCTCTCGGTCGGCGCCACCGCCAATCTCGGCAACGTCGCCAACGACGTGATCATTTCCAATGGCGGCACTTTGGCGGTCACCGGCACGACGACGTTCGCCAACGGCCGCGACTTCAAGATTGCCGGGCTGTCGACGATCGACGTAGCCGGCGCGACCACGACCACGTTGCAAGGCATCGTCGGCGACGGCGCCTCCGCCGGCACCCTGGTGAAGGCGGGCGGCGGCATCCTGCTGCTCTCGGGCACCAACACCTACACCGGCGCGACCAATGTCGACGCCGGTACGCTGCGCGCGGGCTCGGCCGGCGCGTTCGGCGCCAGCACGGTGTTCAGCGTGCTGTCCGGCGCCACGCTGGATCTCAACGGCTTCAACAAGACGTTCGGCACGCTGAGCGGAGATGGCACCGTCACCGGCGCCAACGCGACGATCTCAGGTTCGTTCGCGCCGGGCAACGGCACCCCGGCGTCCTCCATGGCTATCGTCGGCAACCTCGCGTTCCAGTCGGGCGCGCAATACCTGGTGCAGGTGAATCCGAGCACGGCGTCGTTCGCCACCGTCACCGGCACTGCGACGCTCGGGGGCGCCGCCGTCACCGCGACCTTCGCAAACGGCAGCTACATCTCCAAGCAATACACCATTCTCACCGCCACCGGCGGCGTCAGCGGCACCTTCGGCGGCGTCACCAACACCAACCTGCCGGCGGGCTTCAGCGCGACGTTGAGCTACGACGCCAACAACGCCTTCCTCAATCTGACGATGGGCTCGTCGGGGAACATCAACCAGCAGAACGTCAGCAACGCGCTCAGCAACTACTTCAACACGAACGGCAGCATTCCCGTCGTCTTCACCGGCTTGACGCCAGCGGGACTGACGCAGATCTCGGGCGAGACCGCGACCGGCTCGCAGCAGACGACGTTCAATGCGATGACGCAATTCATGGGCGTCATGACCGATCCGTTCGTCGGCGGCCGCGGCGACCAGGGCTCTGCGCCCAGCGGCGCGATCGGCTACGCGGAGGAGACGCTCGCTTTTGCTTCCAAGCGCAATCCGAACGACGCGCTGGCCGCGATCTACACCAAGGCGCCGGCCGCGCCCGTGGTCAGGCCGGGCTGGAGCGTGTGGGCAGCCGGCTTCGGCGGCTCGCAGACCACTGATGGCAACACCGCGCTCGGGTCCAACAATACCACCAGCAACATCTACGGCACGGCCGTCGGCGCCGACTACCGCTTCTCGCCGTCCACGATCGCCGGGTTCTCGATGGCCGGCGGCGGCACCACGTTCAGCGTCGCCAATGGCGGCAGCGGCCGGTCCGACCTGTTCCAGGCCGGCGCCTTCGTCCGGCACACGGTCGGCCCGGCCTATATCTCCGCGGCATTGGCCTATGGCTGGCAGAACATCACCACCAACCGCACCGTGACCGTGGCCGGCGTCGACCAGCTGCGGGCCAATTTCGACGCCAACACCTTTGCCGGCCGGGTCGAGGGCGGCTATCGCTTCGTGTCGCCCTGGATGGGGTTCGGGATCACGCCCTACGCCGCGGCGCAGTTCACGACGTTCAGCCTGCCGGGCTATGCGGAGAATGCGGTCTCCGGCGCCAATACCTTCGCGCTGCGCTTTGGATCGCAGAACGTCACCGATACGCGGTCGGAGCTGGGCCTGCGCACCGATAAGGCCTATGCGCTGGCTGATGGCGTTTTCACGCTGCGCAGCCGCTTCGCCTGGGCCTATGACTTCAACCCCAGCCGGTCGGCCGGGGCCACGTTCCAGACCCTTCCGGGCGCATCCTTCGTCGTCAACGGCGCGCGGCAGGCGCAGAATTCAGCGCTGACCACGGTCTCCGCTGAAATGAAGTGGCGGAATGGCTGGTCGGCCGCCGCGAGCTTCGAGGGCGAGTTCTCGGATGTGACCCGCAGCTACGCCGGCAAGGGCATCGTGCGCTACACGTGGTGACGCGCGGAGCTCCGCGCGGCACATCCGCGCGGCGCCCCGATCACCCGACGGTCAGGTCATCGCGCTCGGATGCAGCACCGGCGCATAGCCCGCCTGGATCGCGCGCAGCGTCGAGGGCGGGGTCAGCAGCAACGCGTCGGTGATCCCTGCGCGTGGCGCGTCATAGCCCGCCGCCGACCAGGGCAGCGCCCTGCCTTTTCGGATCAGAAAGCTCTCCTCGCCTGCCTGCACCATGGCCCCGTCAGGCAAGGCGGCGAGCGGCGTCGGCAGCGGATGCAGGCGCTTGCGACCGCGATCGAGGCGCTCGCGATGGAGCACGCGATCAATCTCGGAGATGCGCAGAGCCCCGACGCCGTTGCCCTCTTGCCATGCGGCGCGAAACCTCTTGGCGTCGTCGCGCCGGCAATAGAAGCAGGGGCGATGGCCGGCGGCGAGCGCGGTCGCCTCGTCAAGGAAGAACAGCTCGGTCCAGCTTTGCGTTGCCATGACCTTTCGGCGCTTGCCGCGAAACTCGCACAGGCAGACCAGCCAGGCGGGGCTCGACCAGCGCTTCCGCAACAGCGTCTTCGTCGCGGGGTCGTGGATGATGCCGCGATTTCCGGTGAAGAGGCCGCGATGCGGCGCGGCGACGATATCGCCCATCGGCGTGACGCGGTTCTGCAGCGGCATGGCGAGCCTTCGGCTGGCGAATAGCGAATGGGGAGTAGCGAATAGCGAACGCCTCGCCCACCCGAATTCCCTATTCGCTACTCCCTATTCGCCACTCTCCGGGCTTACGCCGCCCCGTCGCGCAGTGGCGGCGCGAACGACAGCGCGGTGTCCCAGGGGAAGAAGATCCAGGTGTCCTGCGACACCTCGGTGATGAAGGTGTCGACCAGCGGTCGGCCCTTCGGCTTGGCATAGACGGTGGCGAAATGGGCGTCGGGGAGGATCTCGCGGACCATGCGTCCGGTCTTGCCGGTGTCGACGAGATCATCGACGATCAGGAGCCCCTTGCCGGTGCCGCCGCCGAGTTGCGCCGTGTCGGCCGAGATGCCCTTCAGGACCTGCAGCTCGCCCTGCTTGGTGTGGTCATAGCTCGCGATGCAGATCGTATCGATGACGCGCACGCCAAGCTCGCGCGCCACGATCGCCGCCGGCACCAGTCCGCCGCGGGTGATGGCCACGACGGCATGAAACGGCCCGATCTCGTTCAGCCGCCAGGTCAGCGCCCGGCAATCGCGATGAAACTGGTCCCAGGACACCGGGAAGGCCCGGCCCGCGCGCTCCTCTGCACTCAAAGTCTTGTCTGGCATCTCATCTCGTCCGCGAGTTCTCGACAGCTGCACCTGCTTTAGCGCGTCACGTTGAGCCCGGCGAGCATCTCCTTCACGGCTGCCATCGCGGCCGACAGCTTATCCTGGTCGCGCGAGCGCACGACGAGATGCGTGTTCGGCTTCTGATCCTCGTCGATGAAGGGATAGCTGCCGATGATGGTGTCCGGATGCGCCTTGGCGATCTCGCGCAGGGGGCCGCCGATATCGCCCTCGCGGGCATTGGCGCGCACGGTCTCCGACAGCATGCGCACGCCCGATTTCAGCTTCGGCGCGACGATGTCCATCATCGCCTGCATGATCGACGGCACGCCGGCCATGACGATGACGTTGCCGAGCTTGAAGCCGGGCGCCAGGATGGTGGCGCTCTGGATCAGCTCGGCGCCGTCGGGGATGCGCGCCATGCGCAGCCGCGCCTCGTTGAGCTCCTGCTCGCTCCAGCGCTCGCGGAAGCGCGCCACCACCTCGGGATGGTGGTCGATGCCGACGCCGAACGCCTTGGCGATCGCATCCGCGGTGATGTCGTCATGGGTCGGACCGATGCCGCCGGTGGTGAACACATAGGTGTAGCGATGCCGCAGCGCATCGAGCGCCGCGATGATGTCCGGCTCGTCGTCGGAGACCACCCGGACCTCCTTGAGGTCGATGCCGAGATTGGTGAGGTATTCGGCGATGAAGCCGATGTTCTTGTCCTTGGTGCGGCCGGACAGGATCTCGTCGCCGATGACCAGCAACCCCGCGGTGACGATCTCGCTCATGGTTTCTCCTCGCATCTGTCGTCTCTTTTGGCCCGCCACGGCGCCAATGTCATCCGGAACGTCGCAGTCTATGCCGCGGATTTGAGCACCACGCAGCCGGTTTTTCGGGCACGGCCTTCGCACCCCCCCACGAAATGCCGCAGGAGAATGCATATCGCGCTGGCCCGCCCCTTGCTACCATCCCGAGGAGTCATGCAGTGTATGGCGAGGCTGGGACACACGGGCATCTATGGCAGTTGCGTTCGACGAAATGAACGGGCCGGGCGGCGAGGTCCGTCAGGCGTATCAGGAGCTGTCGCGGTGGCTGAAGGAAACGCCGCCGGAGGCGCTCGAGTATCGCCGCCACGAGGCAGAGCTGTTGTTCCGGCGAATCGGCATCACCTTCGCGGTCTATGGCGAGGCGGAGGCGCAGGAGCGGCTGATCCCGTTCGACGTCATCCCGCGCATCCTCTCGGGCAAGGAATGGACCCTGCTGGAGAAGGGACTGAAGCAGCGCGTCAAGGCGCTGAACATGTTCCTGCGCGACATCTATCATGGCCGGGACATCCTCCGCGCCAACGTCATCCCGGATGACTTGATCTTCCAGAACCCGGTGTTCCGCCCGGAGATGAACGGCCAGGACGTGCCGCACGACGTCTACGTCCATATCGCCGGCATCGACATCGTCCGCGTCGACGCCAACGACTTCATCGTGCTCGAGGACAACGCGCGCACGCCGTCGGGCGTGTCCTACATGCTGGAAAACCGCGAGATCATGATGCGGCTGTTTCCGGACCTGTTCGCGCGCCACCGCGTCGCGCCGGTCGAGCGCTATCCGGACGAATTGCTGTCGGCGTTGCGCTCGGTGGCGCCGCTCAGCGCCTCGGCCGAGCCGACGGTAGCGCTGATGACGCCGGGCATCTACAACTCCGCCTATTACGAGCACTCGTTCCTGGCCGACAAGCTCGGCATCGAGCTGGTCGAGGGCCGCGACCTCATCGTCAAGAACGACGAGGTGTTCATGCGCACCACCGAGGGGCTGAAGCGGGTCGACGTGATCTACCGCCGCGTCGACGACGACTTCCTCGACCCCCTCACCTTCCGCCCGGATTCGGCGCTCGGCGTGCCCGGCCTGATGTCGGCCTATGTTGCCGGCAACGTGACGCTCGCCAACGCGGTCGGCACCGGCATCGCCGACGACAAGGCGATCTACTCCTACATGCCCGATGTCGTGAAGTTCTATCTCGGCGAGGAGCCGATCCTGAAGAACGTGCAGACCTGGCGCTGCCGTGAGCCGCAGGATCTGTCCTACGTGCTCGACCATCTCGGCGAGCTCGTCGTCAAGGAGGTGCACGGCTCCGGCGGCTACGGCATGCTGATCGGCCCGGCCGCCACCAAGGCGACCATCGAGGCGTTCCGCGACAAGCTGAAGCGCGAGCCGGAGGGCTTCATCGCGCAGCCGACGCTGGCGCTGTCGACCTGCCCGACCTGCGTCACGTCAGGGCTGGCACCGCGCCATGTCGATTTGCGCCCGTTCGTGCTGACCGGCCGCGACCGCACCACCATCGTGCCCGGCGGCCTCACCCGCGTGGCGCTGAAGGAAGGCTCGCTGGTGGTGAATTCCAGCCAGGGCGGCGGCACCAAGGACACATGGGTGCTGGATGAGTAAGCCTCGCCGCCCTCGCTTCACGCGCTTCGTTCCCGTGCATGCCTTCCCCCTCGCCGGGGCGGGTTCACATCGCACCTCATAGATTGCCCATGCTGTCGCGCACCGCCGAAAATCTGTACTGGCTGGCCCGCTACGTCGAGCGCGCCGAGTACCTCGCCCGCACCATCGACGCCACCCTGCGCGTCACGGCGCTTCCCGCGGCCTATATCGGCAAGACCAATGAGTGGGAATCGGCGCTGATGACCGCCGGCGTCAACGTCAGCTTCTACGAGCATTACTCCGAGGCCAACGAGCAGAACGTCGTCGAATATCTCTCGTTCAACCAGTCGAACCCGTCCTCGATCAAGAACTGCATCGAGGCCGCCCGCCTCAACGCCCGCTCGGTGCGGACGGCGCTGACGTCGGAGATGTGGGACACCCTCAACGGCTCCTGGATCGAGCTCCAGGAGGTCTGGAGCAAGGGCACCAAGACGCGCGAGGAGCTGGCGCGCTTCCTGCGCTTCGTGCAGGAAACCTCGCTGCGCTTCGACGGCTCGGCCTACCGGACCATGCTGCGCAACGACGCCTACTGGTTCTCGCGGCTCGGGCTGCATCTGGAGCGCGCCGACAACACCGCCCGCATCCTCGACGTCAAATATCACGTGTTACTGCCCGAGGAGGAGCATGTCGGCGGCCCGCTGGACTATTATCAGTGGACCTCGATCCTGCGTTCGGTCTCGGCGCTCACGGCCTATCACTGGGTCTATCGCGAGACGCTGAAGCCCTGGCTGATCGCGGACCTGCTGATCCTCAACGACACGCTGCCGCGCTCGCTGGCAAGCTGCTACGGCAACCTCGTCCGCAATCTCGACCAGATCGGCGTCGCCTATGGCCGCCAGGGGGCCGCGCAGCGCCATGCCCGCGGCGTCCGCAACCGGCTCGACCACTCCAACATGGACGACATTTTCCAGCGCGGCGTGCACGAGTTCATCCAGGAGTTCATCGCCGACAATTCACGGCTCGGAGAGATCATCACCAAGCAGTATCTGATCTGAGCGCCTGGAGCGCGGCGAATACGGCGATGGGCGGCCGTCGGACTGTGACTGCGAGACCACGTCCGGCACCCGGCCCCTACCCTCCGCCCGAGGGATCCTCCTTCCCCCTTTCAGGGAGAGGTGAAACGAGCTACCGCGGACAGTACATCTGACGAAGACTGGTCGACCGCCATGCGCCTGCGTATCTCCCATTCCACCACCTACCGCTACGAGCCGGCGGCGACCGGCGCGATCCAGATCATCCGCATGACGCCCGGCAGCAATGACGGCCAATATGTGGCGGAGTGGCAGATCGACGTGTCGACCGATTCCCGCCTCGACATGCACGAGGACGCATTCGGCAACATCACCCACGTGATCACGCATGGCGCGCTCGAGGACCTCACGATCACCGCCGAAGGACTGGTCGAGACCCACGACACCGGCGGCGTGCTGAAGGGAGCGGACGAACGCTTCCCGCCCAGCTTCTTCCTCCGGCAGACGCCGCTCACGGCCGCAAATGCGGCCATGGCCGCCGTCGTGCGCGATCTGCGCGCGGAGTCGGAGAGCGACGTACTCGGCCTCCTGCACACGCTGATGATGCAGGTCTACGAGCACATGACCTTCGACGAGGATCCGACCCACAGCGGCACCTCGGCAGCGGAAGCCTTCGTGCTGAAGCGCGGCGTCTGCCAGGACTATGCGCATATCTTCATCGCCTGCGCGCGCGCCGCCGGCATTCCCGCGCGTTTCGTATCCGGCCACTTCCTGCGTTCCGATGGTGCAGTGCACCAGGAGGCCGGCCATGCCTGGGCGGAAGCCTATGTACCGGATCTCGGCTGGGTCGGTTTCGATGCCGCCAACTGCATCTGCACCACCGACGCTCATGTCCGGGTCGCGATCGGGCTCGATTATCTCGGTGCGGCGCCGGTGCGCGGCACACGCTATGGCGGCGGCACCGAGACGCTCACCGTGAAAGTGAAGGTCGAGCAGGTCGGCCGCGGCGGTCCGTCGCAATCCCAGTCGCAGCGGCAGTCCTGAATTCTGGAACGCGCGCTCCAGCCATGGTGTCGTTCCGGGGCGCGCGAAGCGCGTGCCCGGAATCCATCGGGCGGCAGAATGCACGGAGGGATGGATTCCGGGCTCGTCGCTTCGCTCCGCCCCGGAATGACGACCTTTTGTGGAGCGACCGCTCATTCCGGCTTCGACATTGGCGGGGGTGGACGGGAGGCCGATTTTCGCTAGTAATTCGCGCAATGGCTCGAGGGGACTGAGATGACCTATTGCTGCGGAATTCTGGTGCGTGACGGCCTCGTCATGATCGCGGACACCCGAACCAATGCCGGTCTCGACAACGTCTCGACCTTCCGCAAGCTGCACATCTTCTCCAATCCGGGCGAGCGCATCGTGGCGGTCGCCAGCGCCGGCAATCTCGCCATCAGCCAGTCCGTCCTATCGACCTTGACTGAAGGGATGGAAGACCCCGACACCGGCGAGGTGGAGACGCTGATGAACGCGCCGACCATGTTCCAGGCGGCGCAGCGTATCGGCAAGGCGATCCGCATGGTGCACGCCACCGAAGGGCCGGCCCTGAAGGCCGAGGACATCTCGTTCGACGTCTCGTTCCTGTTCGGCGGCCAGATCAAGGGCTCGCGGATGCGGCTGTTCATGGTCTACACCGCCGGCAACTTCATCGAATGCACCACCGACACGCCCTATCTGCAGATCGGCGAGCACAAATACGGCAAGCCGGTGCTCGACCGCGCCATGCATTACGACGTCGAGCTCTACGAGGCGCTGAAGACGGGCCTGATCTCGATGGACTCGACGATGCGCTCCAATCTCGGCGTCGGCCTGCCGATCGACGTGCTGGTCGTGCGCGCGGAGGCCTGCGAGGCCGACCTCAATCATCGCATCGAGGCCGGCGAGCCCTATTTCCACGATCTCCGCTCGCGCTGGTCGGCGGCCCTGCGCGCTGCGCATAACAACATTCCAAGGCCGCCCTATAAGACTCAGAGCGAGTCAAAACACTGAAACTGCAAAACACTTGAACTGAAGGTGAGGAAACATGGCTGAAGCGGCAAAGAAGATCGCGCTGGTGACAGGCGCAGGCACGGGGGTCGGCCGCGCCGCATCGCTCGCGTTGATGAACTCCGGCTTCACCGTGGTGCTGGCCGGTCGCCGCAAGGAGATGCTGGAGGAGACCGCCAAGCTCGGCCCAGCCGGCATGAGCCTCCCCGTCTCCGCCGATATGATGGACCCCGCCTCGATCGCGGCGCTGTTCGACACCGTGAAGTCGACCTACGGCCGGCTCGACGTGCTGTTCAACAATGCCGGCATGGGCGCGCCACCGGTGCCATTCGAGGACCTCACCCTGCAGCAATGGCAGTCGGTGGTGGCGACCAACCTCACTGCGCCGTTCCTGTGCACGCAGCACGCCTTCCGCATCATGAAGGATCAATCGCCGCGCGGCGGCCGCATCATCAACAACGGCTCGATCTCGGCGCACGCGCCGCGGCCGTTCTCCTCGCCCTACACCTCGACGAAGCACGCGATCACGGGTCTGACGAAAGCGTCGAACCTCGACGGCCGCGCCTATGACATCGCGGTCGGCCAGATCGACATCGGCAACGCCGAGACGCCGATGACCGAGCGCATGGTCGGCGGCGTGCTGCAGCCCGACGGCCGCATGATGCCGGAGCCGCGCATGGACGTGAAGGCGGTCGGCGACGCCGTCGCCTACATGGCCAGCCTGCCGCTCGACGCCAACGTCCTGTTCATCACGGTGATGGCGACAAAGATGCCGTTCGTCGGACGGGGGTGATCACTTCTTTCAGATCCCGCTCCCTGCTCTCTCCACTCGTCATTCCGGGGCATCGCGCAGCGCGAGCCCGGAATCCATAGCCACACGCGGTGGTGTGGCGCGAGATGGATGTGGCATTTATCTTCGTCACACGACGTCTCATGGTGGTGGATTCCGGGCTCATCGCTGCGCGATGCCCCGGAATGACGGAGAGAGCGCGGCCGGCTCGCCCTACTCCAACCGCTCCACCTTCCGCAGCTCGGGAAACAGCGTCATCCACGCCAGCGCGATCGCGATGGTGCCGACGCCGCCGAGGATGGCGGCGGGCATGGCCCCTAGCAGCGCGGCGGTGACGCCGCTCTCGAACTGGCCGAGCTGGTTGGAGGCGTTGATGAACAGGAAGTTCACCGCGCCGACGCGACCGCGCATCTCGTTGGGCGTGGCGAGCTGAACGAGAGAAAAGCGGATCACGACGCTGACGGTGTCGGCGGCGCCGAGAACGGCGAGCGCAGCGACCGAGATCCACATCACATGCGAGACGGCGAACACGACCGTCGCCGCACCGAACACGATGACCGCCTGGAACATGCGCAGGCCGACGCGCCGCCGAATGGTGTAGCGCGCCAGCACCGCCGTCATCGCCAGCGCGCCGACCGCGGGCGCGGCGCGCAGCACGCCGAGCCCGAACGGCCCGGTGTCGAGAATATCGCGCGCGTAGATCGGCAGCAGCGCAGTGACGCCGCCGAGCAACACCGCGAACAGATCGAGCGAGATGGTGCCGAGGATCGCCGGATTGGCGCGGATGAAGCGGACGCCGGCGAACAGATCGTCCTTGCTGCCCTCGAGCCGCTCGGCCGGCACGTCATCAGGCACCTGCATCAGGCCGGTCAGGGCCATGCCTCCGATCCAGAACAGCATCATGATGCCGTAGGGCACACCGGGCGCGACCGCATAGGCGAAGCCGCCGATCGCAGGCCCCGCGATGGTCGCGAGCTGCGCTGCACCGCTGGACAGCGCGCTGGCCCGCTGCAAGGTCCCGGACGGCGCGATCAGCGGCAGCAGCGCCGCCGTGGCCGGGCTTTCGAAGGCGCCGGCAATGCCGAGCACGAAGACGGCCGCGAACAGCTGGAATTCGCCGAGCTGACCGGCGTAAGCGCCCCAGCACAGATAGAGCGCCGTCAGCGCCTCGACGAGCTGACAGAGCTGCACGACGCGCTTGCGCTGGAATCGGTCGGCGGCGCTGCCGGCGACGAACACCAGCAGTGCCGTTGGCAGGAACTGGATCAGCCCGACCATGCCGAGATCGAAGGCGCGCCCGGTCAGGTCGTAGATCTGCCAGCCGATCGCCACCGCCGCGATCTGGCTCGCAAAGCGCGACAGGCTGCGGGACGACAGGAAGAACAGGAACGCGCTTTGCTTCAAGAGATCGCGCGCGCCGATCGGGAAGGTGGACGACATGATGGCGCCTGCGTGACGCAGCCCTCACTGCTTGTCAATCGCGGGCCCCGCATGGCCGCGCGGCATTGCACGCGGCAGTTCCCTGCGCCCATAATGAAACGGGGTTCGGGGGATCTGATGCTTCAGCTGCAATCGGCGTTCGGGATAATCGCACTGCTCGCGATCGCATGGGCGCTCGGTGAAAACCGGCGCGCGGTGTCGTTGAAGCAGGCCGGGCTCGGGCTGGTGGTGACGCTCGTGACGGCCATCGTCCTGCTCAAGGTGCCCGCCGTCGCCCGCGCGTTCGGCGCCATCAACGACGTCGTGGGCGCCATCTCGTCGGCCTCCCGGGCCGGCACCTCCTTCGTCTTCGGCTATGTCGGCGGCGGCGCCCTGCCCTTCGAGCTGAAGGCGCCCGGTGCCGATTTCGTGCTCGCCTTCCAGGCGCTGCCGATCGTGCTGGTCATGAGCGTGCTCACGACGCTGTTGTTCTACTGGCGCGTGCTGCCGCCCTTGGTGCGCGGCATGGCCTGGCTGCTGGAGCGCACCCTCGGCGTCGGCGGCGCGGTCGGCCTGTCGACCGCCGCTAATGTCTTCCTCGGCATGGTCGAAGCGCCGCTGTTCATCCGGCCGTATCTGGCGCAGATGACGCGAAGCGAATTGTTTCTCGTCATGACCGGCGGCATGGCCGGCATCGCCGGCACCGTGCTGGTGCTCTACGCCACGCTGCTGGCGCCACTGATCCCGGATGCCGCCGCGCATTTCGTCATCGCCTCGGTGCTCGGCGCGCCGGCGTCGATCTTGGTCAGCCTGATCATGGTGCCGGAGACGTCGAAGCAGCTCACCGGCGGCGCGCTCGGCGATCCTGGGACTCAGGCCACCTCGACCATGGACGCGATCGTCAAGGGTACCAGCGCCGGGCTCGAACTCTTGATGAACATCGTGGCGCTGCTGCTGGTGCTGGTCGCGCTGGTGCATCTCGCCAACGCGATCCTGTCGCTCTTGCCCGCCATCGGCGGCGCCGACATCTCGCTGCAGCGGCTGCTCGGCCTCGTGATGGCGCCGGTGTGCTGGCTGATGGGCCTGCCGTGGTCGGAGGCCGTCACCGCCGGCGGCCTGATGGGCACCAAGACGGTGCTGAACGAGCTGATCGCCTATGTCGAGCTGGCCAAGCTCGATGCAGGCGCGCTCGATCCGCGCGCGCGGCTGATCATGCTGTACGCGATGTGCGGCTTCGCCAACTTCGCCAGCCTCGGCATCATGATCGGCGGCCTCGGCACCATGGCGCCGACCCGGCGCGACGAGATCAACGCGCTCGGCCTGAAATCAATCGTCTCCGGCACCCTCACCACCTGCCTGATGGGTGCGATCGTCGGCCTGCTGACGTGAGCTGAGCTCGGTCGTCATCGGCAGCAGTTGCGGCACGATCCTCGCCATCACGAGCTGGGAGCCCTCCGCCGTGAGATGCGCATGATCGAACGACAGCGGGACGTCGCCGACCGTGAGCGGACAGCGGCTGTTCTCGCAGACCGCCGACAGGATCGAGATGTAGGACAGGCCTTCGCCACTCGGCAGCGCCGCCTGCATGGCCGCATCCAGCGCGAAGATGTCCGAGCGGACGAAAGCCACGGGATCCGGAGTCGCGCCGCGCAAGGTGGCGCGCGCCAGCATCGACGGCAGCCGCGCCCGGAATTGCACGGAGGGGCCGAGCAGCACCACCGGAATGCCGGCATCATTGAGCCGAGACAGGGTCGACCTGAGGTCGCGCACCATTCCGGCAAAGCGCGGCGATCGGGCATCTTCGAGCCAATCTGCTGACATCACCACCAGATCGGGCCGGTGTGCCGCGAAGTAGTCGCGCATCTGGGCCGCCAGCGCGCGGCAGGCGGCCACGCCCTGCGTCTCCGCGCTGAAGGTCGGCATGCAGGTGGGCTGGCTCGCCTGCATGATGTTGACGGTGTCCGGATCGAGCTCGGCCTTGAGGCCGTGGTAGTAGTGCGCCGCAAAGCTGTCGCCCCACAGCAGCAAATTGGTCTTGCCTGGCACTGGACGGAGACAATCCTCGGGCACGCGCCCGTCCGGCGTCGTGAAGCAGGTGCCGTAGCGATAGACCGGCTTCATGTCGTAGGCGTTGTAGGCGTCCAGCCGCTGCGCCGCGCGGTCGGCGTCCGACACGGCGCCGGCGCGCAGCAGGCCGACGCCGCTGCCGGCCAGCAGCAGCAGGCTCGCCACCGCCGCGAGACCGAACGCGGCGCGCGGAGTCGCCGCGAGCCGGCGGTTGCGGAACGGTTGCTCGATGAAGCGCCACGACAGCGTGGCGACCGCGACCGTCAGGACGAACAGGGCCGCCCGCTCCCAGCCGTCGAGCGCGAGGCCGGGCTTGGCGAAGCGCGCGAAGGCGAACAACGGCCAGTGCCACAGATACAGCGAATAGGAAATGCGGCCGAAGAACGCCGCCACGCCGAGCGGCGATAGCGGGCTACGCGGCACGTTGGCCACGCGGGCGCCGCTCCACAGGAACAGCGCGGCGCCGAGGCATGGCGCCAGCGCGTCGACGCCGGGGAAACCCGGTCCGGGGCGCAGCGCCAGAATCGGCACCGCCATCAGCAGCAGCGACAGCGCGCGGGCGCCGCGCCGGGCGAGACCAGGCCGCGGTGCGGGAAGGCCGGATATCGCGACCAGGCTGCCGAGCAGGAATTCCCAGGCGCGCGGCGGGCTGAGGAAGAATGCGCTCGCGGACGCGCCGCCTCGCATCAGCAGCAAACCGAGCGCGAACGAGCCGGCAGCCAGCAGCGCCAGCGTGAAAGTCAGCGCCAGCCTGCGGCCGCGCGCTAGCAGCAACACGGCCCAGACCACGATCGGCAGCACCAGATAGAACTGCTCCTCGACCGCGAGCGACCAGGCGTGCAGCAGCGGCTTCTCCACCGCGGCGTGGTCGAAATAGCCCGACTGCTGCCAGAAGAAGATGTTCGAAGTGAAGGTGACGACGGCGGCCGCGGAACGGAAGAATTCGGCGCGCTCGGAGCCCAGCATGTCCTGCGACGCCGGGAGCGCCGCGAACGCCACCATGGCGTAGAGCGCCGGCAGCAGCCGCCGCACCCTCCGCTCGTAGAATTGCACGAACGAGAAGCGGCCCGCCGCGATCTCCGCGGCGATGATGCCGGTGATCAGGTAGCCGGAGATGACGAAGAAGATGTCGACGCCGACGAAGCCGCCGAAGATCGCCGGCGCCTCGAAATGGAATGCGACGACGGAGAGCACCGCGATGGCGCGCAGCCAGTCGATGTCCTCGCGATGTCCTACACCCGAAGCCGAGCCGGCGCCCGCGCTGGCGAAGCGGGGCTGCATCGATGCGCGCGTGCGAGGCGCGCGCGGGATCGTGGGAGCGAACTGGACGACGAAGCGCGGCAACGGGACGGGTACGCCTTTACGCAAGCCCGCGGCGAACACCTCTTACGGATTCGTCGCCGGCCCATCCGTCCCAGTGACGCGAGACCGGATGTCAACACACACGCGCGATGGGACCGCCGTCCATCGCACGCAAATGTTTCCATCCATTTCTGTCGGCTTTACGTCGACAGTTCGACGGTTTTGAAGTCGGCCGGCAGGATCACTTCCAGCAGCTCGACGTCGTCGGAATAGTCGAGGATCATGTGCCGGATCTTCGGCGGCTGGGTCCAGCAGCTGCCCTCCTGCATCAGCGTCTCGCCGACGCCTTCGAGGTAGCTCTTCACCCAGCCCTTGAGCACATAGACCATCTGGAAGTCGACCGCATGGGTGTGCAGCTTGGAGACTTCCTGCGGATTGCACGGCGGCAGCATGCGGATGACATGCGCGCGCGCCAAACCGTGCGTCGCGTCGGCGATGCCGAGGTCGCGGTAATGGGCATAGGCGCGCAGGCCGTCGGCCTTGAAGTCCTCCTCGCGGTGATGGCTGATCGCGACCTTCTGTTTGCGGCGGCGCGGCGCCGGCGCTGGTCGCCCCTTGCTCGCCAGCGCCTTGCGCGCCGAGGGCGCAGCCGCCCGGCCCGGCTTGGCGGGCGTCTTCGCCAGCGGCTTGGCGCTAGTTCTCGTAACGGCCTTCGCCGTCGCCTTACTGCTCTTGCCGGTCTTCAGCGCCGCTGACTTGGCGGCGGCGCGTGATGCGGGCTTGGTCGTCCGGCTCTTGGTGGCCATGGTGCTCTCCCTGCGTATCCTCGTCGCGAGGGTAGCACATATGGAGAGTCCCAGCAGCCGCTCCAACAAAGGTCGTCATTCCAGGGCGTGCGAAGCACGAGCCCGGAATCCATTCCTCCGCGCGTTCTGCCGCCCGATGGATTCCGGGCTCGCGCTTCGCGCGCCCCGGAATCTCATGAGGCGGCAGCGGTGGCTGTCAGCCTCAATGCAGCCGGAAGACGCCGTCGACGGCGCGCAGCTCGGCCGGCTTGATCAGCTTGGAATGCGCCACCGTGACCGAATACAGCGGACCCTCGATCTTCTCCTGCCAGAACGCCAGGAAGTCCTGCAGCGCCGGGAATTTCGGAAACAGGTCGTAGTTCTGCCAGACATAGGTCTGCAGCAGCGAGCGATGGTCCGGCATCCGATACAGGATCTGCGCCGTCGTCAGCCCGTAACCCAGCACCTGTTTCCGAAAGTCCTCGGAAACCTCAACCTTCGACACCATGCCAACCTCCGTTTCTGGAGCGCATGTCCGTGTGGCCATCCGGGATGGAGCCACCCGGCAAAGATGCGCTCACTGCCTAGAAATGTGACGCATGTCCTCAACCCATCTCAAGCTTAAATGTTTAACGACATGTTGAAAAATGCTGCATTAGCAGCCACTTAGCCCAGGTGCTAATACGGGGTTTCACGGTCCGTTCCGCTCCCGTTAACGCTATCGGAACGCTTTGGCAGAGCCCGCAGTTGACTGCTAATTTTTCTGCTACAAGCCCTTGCCCGGCTGAATGCTCTCCCCTAAATCCAGCCTGCGTGCTGGCACTCGCCGGCGCCGACTGCCAAATTTCCAGAAACTGACAATCGCCTCAATAGCTTAGGAGGACTGTATGGCTTTCCGTCCGCTTCACGACCGCGTCGTGGTCAAGCGCATCGACGCCGAAGAGAAGACCGCTGGCGGCATCATCATCCCCGACTCGGCCAAGGAAAAGCCCTCGCAGGGCGAAGTGATCGCGGTGGGCCCGGGCGCCCGCGACGAGAGCGGCAAGCTGGTCCCGCTCGACGTCCAGGTCGGTGATCGCGTGCTGTTCGGCAAGTGGTCGGGCACCGAGGTCAAGATCGACGGCCACGAGCTGCTGATCATGAAGGAAAGCGACATCATGGGCGTGCTCACCGACACCGCGTCGAAGAAGAAGGCCGCCTAAGCCAACCCGCTCAACGCTCACCCTGAGGAGCGCCTGCGGGCGCCCTGCCCAGGGTGAGACGACCAATTCAACTCAGGGAAACCCAATATGTCAGCAAAAGACGTAAAGTTCGGCGTCGACGCTCGCGACCGCATGCTGCGCGGCGTGGACATCCTCGCCAATGCCGTCAAGGTCACGCTCGGTCCGAAGGGCCGCAACGTCGTCCTCGACAAGTCGTTCGGCGCGCCGCGCATCACCAAGGACGGCGTCACCGTCGCCAAGGAGATCGAGCTCGACGACAAGTTCGAGAACATGGGCGCGCAGATGGTGCGCGAGGTCGCCTCGAAGTCCGCTGATGCGGCCGGCGACGGCACCACCACCGCGACCGTGCTGGCCCAGGCCATCGTGCGTGAAGGCGCCAAGGCGGTTGCCGCCGGCATGAACCCGATGGATCTGAAGCGCGGCATCGACCTCGCGGTCGAGGCGGTCGTTGCCGACCTCGTCAAGAACTCCAAGAAGGTCACGTCGAACGACGAGATCGCCCAGGTCGGCACCATCTCCGCCAACGGCGACGCCGAGATCGGCAAGTTCCTCGCCGACGCCATGAAGAAGGTCGGCAACGAGGGTGTCATCACCGTCGAGGAAGCCAAGTCGCTGGAGACCGAGCTCGACGTCGTCGAGGGCATGCAGTTCGACCGCGGCTACATCTCGCCCTACTTCGTCACCAACGCCGACAAGATGCGCGTCGAGATGGATGACGCCTACATCCTGATCAACGAGAAGAAGCTGTCGTCGCTGAACGAGCTGCTGCCGCTGCTCGAGGCCGTGGTGCAGACCGGCAAGCCGCTGGTGATCGTCGCCGAGGACGTCGAGGGCGAGGCGCTGGCTACGCTCGTCGTCAACCGCCTGCGTGGCGGCCTGAAGGTCGCGGCCGTCAAGGCGCCGGGCTTCGGCGATCGCCGCAAGGCCATGCTGCAGGACATCGCGATCCTGACCGGCGGCCAGGCGATCTCGGAAGATCTCGGCATCAAGCTCGAGAACGTCAACCTCTCCATGCTCGGCCGCGCCAAGAAGGTGATGATCGACAAGGAGAACACCACGATCGTCAACGGCGCCGGCAAGAAGGCCGACATCGAGGCGCGCGTTCAGCAGATCAAGGCGCAGATCGAGGAGACCACCTCGGACTACGACCGTGAGAAGCTGCAGGAGCGTCTGGCCAAGCTCGCGGGCGGCGTCGCGGTGATCCGCGTCGGCGGCGCGACCGAGGTCGAGGTCAAGGAGCGCAAGGATCGCGTGGATGACGCGATGCATGCGACCCGCGCGGCTGTCGAGGAAGGCATCCTGCCGGGCGGCGGCGTCGCCCTGCTCCGTGCCTCCGAGCAGCTCAAGGGCCTGCGCACCAAGAACGACGACCAGAAGACCGGCATCGAGATCGTCCGCAAGGCGCTCTCCGCTCCGGCCCGCCAGATCGCGATCAACGCGGGCGAGGACGGCTCGGTCATCGTCGGCAAGATCCTGGAGAAGGACCAGTACGCCTATGGCTTCGACAGCCAGACCGGCGAGTACGGCAACCTGGTCTCCAAGGGCATCATCGACCCGACCAAGGTGGTTCGCGCCGCGATCCAGAACGCCGCCTCCGTGGCCGCGCTGCTGATCACGACCGAAGCCATGGTCGCCGAGCTGCCGAAGAAGAACGCCGGCGGCCCCGCGATGCCTCCGGGCGGCGGCATGGGCGGCATGGACTTCTAAGTCCGACGCTTCGTCGCAGACGACAATTGCAAAACCCCGGCAGCGATGCCGGGGTTTTCGTTTGTGCTGGAATTGTCGCATCGCCAGCCTCGGTTTCGGGCTCATGCCCCCGATGCATTCAATGCGTAGTTCAGATGAGCGCACGCCGCATCCCGAAGGGCGCAGGCGGGAGCGACATCCGGGGTGTCACGAACCGACCAGGTGATCCCGCATGTCGCTTCGCTCATGCGGGCTACGGGCTCCGCGCCGCCCTACTTCACCATCGTCCCGATCCGCTCGAAACGGATCCGGCCCGGCTTGCCTTTCTCGGCGCTGGTGGCCGAGAAGAAGATCATCGCGGCGCGGCCGATGACATTCTCGATCGGCACATAGCCGATGGTGCCAAGCACACGGCTGTCGGTCGAGTTGTCGCGGTTGTCGCCGAGCATGAACAGCCGCCCGGGCGGCACGACGAAGACGTTGGTATTGTCGAAGAAGCCGTGGTCCAGGCAATCCAGCGTCTCGTAGCTTGCCCCGTTCGGCAACGTCTCGCGCCAACGCTTGACGCGCTCGTTGGCATCGCCGCCGCAGGCAGCCTCTCCGGTCAGATCCTCGACCCGCTCGCGCTCGACGGCCGTATCGTTGATGTAGAGCACTCCATCCTTCATCTGGACGCGATCGCCGGGCAGTCCGACGACGCGCTTGATGTAGACGGTCGCATTGTCTTTCGGCAGGAAGAACGCGACCACATCACCGCGCGCAGGTGTCGCGCCCCAGATGCGCGCCGACGGCGGCAACGAGGAAGGCCATGACAACGGCCAAGTGAAGCGGCTGTAGCCGTAGGGATATTTCGACACGAAGAAGACATCGCCGACGCGAAGCGTTGGAATGTTCGAGGATGAAGGGATGTTGAACGGCTGATACAGGAAGGAGCGGATCAGTACCGGTGAGGCCAGCAGCAGGCACAGCAGCGCAAAGCCCGCGATGAAGATCCCCGCGATCGCCCACCACGGCTCGCGCTTCGGCCCGATTGCACCCGCATCCAGGCTCGTCATCGCGTCTCCCCCCTTCTTCACAGCCTGAGGATGATGGAAGGCCCGGCCATGCGCAATCGCCAAATGAACCGGCGGCCACGCGGCCGCTGATCACCTCCGGCGCCTGCCGCCCCGTCAACAGGAGGCCGCCCGTGGGCGACCTCACCGATTTGGAGTCTTCACCGCCCCTTCCGCCACGGCGCGTCGGCTTCCCAGTCACCGGCCATGATCGAGCCGTAAGGGATCACCTCGTCGGTCACCTCGCCGAGGCCGTAGCGTGCGATCTGCGCCCGTACCGACGCCGCGTTCTTGTAGGCCTGCGGCAGCTCCGACAAATCAGGCTTGCCGCAATAGAACCGCGCATCGATGCCCTCGGGCATCTCCGGGCGATGCGCGCGCAAAAACGCCTTCCGACCGAGATTGCGGCCAGCGCCGTGCGGCGCGAAGCCGAGCGCATCCTTGTTGTCGCGATGCTTCAGGATCAGCACCGGCTCGGCCATGTTGAGCGGCACGATCGTGCGTCCGTCATCGTCAGCCGAGAAGCCGGACCAGTTCGGCGTCGCCCCCTTGCCGTGGTAGAACAGGCCGTCGCTCTTCTGGAAGACGAAGTTGTGCTCGTTCCAGAACCGGTCGGCGACGGCGTTGCCGAGCTTCGCCGCAGCGAGATCGTGAATCGCGTGGTGATTGGCCCTGGTCCACAGCCGCGCGACCTGCAACGCCTCCCAATAGGCGCGGCCGTCGTCGCTCGACGCCTTGATCCAGGCGCTGTGCTCCGGGACCTTCGGCGCATGGATCGCGGTGTGCCGCTTCGCCACCGCCATGCCGCGCTTGTAGAGCTGTGCGCCGAAGCCGCGCGAGCCGTGATGCGTCACCAGCGCCGCCTGCCCGGTCGACCTGAGATGGCCGACATAGGCGAAGTGGTTGCCGTCGCCCTGCGTGGCGAAGTGGCCGATCGCGAAGCGCTCGAGCCCCTTCAGGAAGGGATTGGCCTCGAACCCTGCCATCACCTCGTCGGGCGGCTGATGCAGCCGGTCGCGTCCGCCGGGACCGAAATGGGTCACGGCGTGAACCGCATCGAGAATGCGCTTGGGATCGTCCTTGCGCGCGAACACCGTCACCGCCACCGAGCAGCAAATGTCGGAGGAATGGAAGCCCGGATGGATCGCGTCCTCACAGGCGACCACGCCGCCGACCGGGATGGTGCCGAGCGCCGTTCCCGACGGACAGGCGTCCGGCATCACGGCGCCGGCTACGATGGTCGGCACCCGCATCAACGCATCCATGTGCTGGGTCACCGCCGCGACATTGGCGCGCTCCAGCTCGTTGTCGGCCTCGATCAGCATCGCGAACGGCACGCCGTTGGTGCGCATCAGCGTCTCCGCCGGCTGCAGTTCCTGCAGCGCGGCGAAGATCGCGTCATCATCGGCGCCATCGGCCCGCATCGCATTGGCCGTCGCCAGTCCCTCCTTGAACCAGCGACCGGGCTTGAAGCCCCAGGCGATCAGGGTGTTTCCGTCGATCATGGCTCGTCTCACATTCCAATCAGGTCAGTTTGTAACATCCAGCGGCAGCTGCGTTCATTCGCCGCTCGTAGCGCGATCAGTGGCGCCTGTGCGTGCGTAGTTCGTGACACCAAGATGTTGCGCTCATCGCCGGCCAAGCATATGGCATCCGTCGATGATCTATACCCCCGACACTGTGCTGGCCGAGAATGGCGGAGGAAAGAGCGCGTGATCTCTCGATGCGTCATTCCGGGGCGCGTCGGCAAGCAAATGGCAAAGCCATTTGCGCAGACGGCGCGAGCCCGGAATCCATACTCCCGACGGTCAGTGTGAGGCACCGTCTCAACCACAAATCCCCGGATACAGATCGTCCCAATTCGGGTTGTTCTCCTCGATCAGCCTGATTTTCCAGTCGCGCCGCCACTTCTTCAGCTCCTTCTCGCGCGCGATGGCCGTGATCGCGTTGTCGTAGATCTCGAACCAGACGAGCTTGCCGATGTCATAGCGCGAGGTGAAGCCCGGAGCCGCCTTGGTTCGGTGTTCGTAGACGCGTCGAATGAGATCATTCGTGATGCCCAGATAGAGCGTCCCGTGTTTTTTGCTCGCCAGTAGATAGACGTAGTATGCCATCCGAGAGCCGTGGTTATGGATTCCGGGCTCAGCCGCTACGCGGCTGCCCCGGAATGACGCGTGGAGAGAGGTGTGATCTCTCCTCCCGTCATTCCGGGGCTCGCAGCGAGAGCTCGGAATCCATACTCACGAAACTGAGCTGCAATTTCAATTCTGTCCTACGCCCTCTCACTTCCAAGCGAGAGGCCGCCCTTGGGCGGCCTCTCTTCGATCACGCCGTCTCCGGCGCCTTCAGCCGCACCAGCCGCGTCAGCAGCGCGTCGAGGCCGGCGCCGTCGCCGGCGTGCAGGTCGATACGGCCGACCTTCTCGACCAGGCGCTCCAGCGACTCCAGCTCCTTGAGCCGCAGCAGCAGCGGGTTCTCTTCCATCAGCCTGGCAGTGTTCAGGAGCGAGCGCGTCGCCGCGGTCTCCTCCTGGCGACGGATCAGGTTGGCCTTGGCCAGCCGCTCCGCCTCCACCACCTTGTTGACGAGGTCGCGGATCTCGCCGGGCAGGATCACGTCCTTCACGCCGAGCTCCGTCACCTCGACGCCCGAAACACCCAGCCGCGCGCGCACGTAGTCGCGCAGCTCGGCATCGAGCGAGACCTTGGCCGCCAGCACCTCGTCGAGCGTGCGCGACGCCACCGCCTCCCGGATCGCGAACTGCACCAGCCGGTACAGCCACGCATCCACGTCGGGCGTGGTCGCGACAGCCGCCTCCGCGTCGGCAATCCGCCGGAACGCCGTGAGCGTCACCCGCAGCGCGATGCGATCCTTGGTCAGCATCTCCTGCGCGGTGATCTCCAGCACCGTGGGCCGCAGATCCAGGCGCTTGACCTCGATCTTGCGGCCGACCGCCCAGAAGGCGTGCCGGCCCGGCGCCAGCCGCTCGGTCAGCTTGCCGTCGACATAGAGCAGACCAGCCTCGTGGTTCTCGACCACGGCCTCGGTCACGATGCCCGGCCGGTTACGCTCGATCATCGCCAGGTGCCGCGCGCTCACGCGCACGTCGCTGGTGATGTCGATGCGCTCGACTTCGACCTCAGTCGCAACCTTCCAGTAGACCCGGGTCTGCCAGGGCGTGAGCAGATGCGTCGGCCGGCCATCGAGGCTGACGATCGCGATCTCGTTCGCGCCGGTCTCGACCGCCGCGAACAGCTCCGCGGCGAGATCGGGACGTGCGGCCTTCAGCACTGCGTAGCGCTCGGCCGGGTATTCGGCCTTGACCACGTCGAACACCTGCACCTTCAGCCGGCGCAGCGGGTCGAGCAGCGCATGACGGCCGGGCGCGAGCACGCGCACGAGCTGGCCGTCGCGCCAGACCAGCGCCCGCTCGCCATCCTCCACCGTCACGGTCTTCGTCACCAGATGCCAAGTCACAACACACTCCCACAGCTTGCGTCCGGCCCATCGGCCGAAACGCGATTCATTGATCAAAGGACGTGAGGACCGGACGACGCTTCCTGCGTGAACCGAGCGGACCGAGGCTTGAGCATCTGACGATGCCGGGCGCACGCGCGCGGTCACACGAGCTATCAGCCCGAGCGTCCTTGCGCAGCCTTCCCGGCATCTTCAGACGCGGTATCCACCGCGGCACAGAGCCGGTTCTGCAGTGTCTTGATCTGGTCGAAATGCCCTAGAACTTTCTTCTTGGGCAAAACGGCCGGACCGCGACTGAAGCGCGCGTCCGGTCCTCGTCAGAGGCGATTAGCTTCTCAGGCTAAACCGAAGCGCTGGAGCGGGAGTCGAACCCGCGACCCGATGATTCACAGTCATCTGCTCTACCTAACTGAGCTATCCTTTGGTGGTGTCGATCGGAATCGAACCGATGCCTTCGGGCCTTCAACCCGACGCTCTCCATGAGCTACAGACTCCTTGTTCTTTGCGACGACGGAACACGGGACCGGACACCGGCCGCGCCAGTCGGGATTTCAGCGAGCCCGAACCAAAGTCATCACGAAGGACGGTGCTACTACACACAATCAACGGCACGCGCAAGACGTAGACATCGATTATCTTCGAACGATCTCATTCCGTAACTAATCGTCTACATATCGATCTACTCATAACGACGTCGCTCGCATGCAAATGCGGGCGACGCAATTTCGTAGCCCGGATGTCGCTTACGCCGAGGCCCGCTGGACCTCGGCGCACGCTCATCTGGGCCACCTCTCCTCACCGCTCCAGCTCCACGTCCCAATAGAGATAATCCTGCCACGTCTCGTGCAGGAATCTCGGCGGAAACAGGCGCTGCGCGGCCATCAGCTCGTGCCGCGTCGGCTCGAAGGGCGGCCGTCGCGGCTTGAGATAGCGCCGGTCCTTGCGCGCGTTGCATGGACTGCAAGCGGCGACGATGTTGGTCCACGACGTCTCGCCGCCATCGGCCCGCGGTACCACGTGGTCGAACGTCAACTCGCCGTGCAGATAGCGGCCGCCGCAGTACTGACATTCGAAGCGATCGCGCAGGAATACGTTGAACCGCGTGAAAGGCACGCGCATCGCGGGCCTGACGTAGTCGCGCAGCGCGATCACCGACGGCAGCCGCATGGTGACGCTCGGGCTACGAACGACCCGGTCGTATTCCGCGACGACGACGTGAGAGCCGCTGACGACTGCCCTAATCGCATCCTCCCAGCTGACCACTGACAGCGGGAAGTAGCTCAGCGGCTGGAAGTCGGCGTTGAGAACCAGCGCCGGACTTGTTGCTGACATCGTCGACCTCCTCTCTTCGCTTCAACCGCCTGGTCGTTTTTGGCGCCCATGGCGGGAATCGAACCCGCCTTCCCGGATCGACGGTCCGGTCCCTTCGCCAGATGGGGACATGGGCCTCAGGGTCTACCCGGCGCACCGCTCGACGCTCGCCGGCCATCGCGCCCGCCGTCCGCCGAGTGCGGATGAAACGCGTCCGGATCGGTGCGATTGAGGTAGTCGAGATAGAGCTGCCGCGCGCGCGCCTCGGTCACGCCTCGGCACGTCATGACGATGCGCACGAAGGCTGCTGCCACCGGTGAATCCAGTGCGCGCGCAATGTTGCAAGTCTCGGGATCTTCGCCTGACGTCCGGGTCATCCAACCCTCCGCTTGGTGCGCGGAGGGTGCAGTCCCGCCGCTGTTATGCTCTTGCTGAAATCTGGAGTCCCGGTCGGGCCAGGATTTTCACGAGATCGCTTGGACCCTGACAGGCGACGCGCAGACCCGACCAATCGCTCGACCGATTAAAGGGTCGTTCGTTGGTGGCGGCGTTCGCGAGATGTGAGCGTAGGCTCAACACGGTCGTAGTCCTCAAGAGCGCGCCGGTGATGATCGGCGGCCGATTGCGATGGGGCAGAGCTATGCGCAGAATTTTCCGAAACCGTCAAGACCAAAGCGTGATGCGATGACGTTGCCGGCTTCCGCAATGCGACGGATCTGCAACAGCCGGACTGCTCGTCGGGCAAATCAGTTGCGCATTTTCGCGCACGACAACAGCACTGTCGCCCGCTCGAACGATCGAAGACGCGCGCGCGAAAGCTGATTTGTTGAGCCGGGTCAATCAGATCGCCCCGCTCGCCTCCTGTGCCTCGCATTTTCTTGTTTCCAAAAATCGGAAATCATGCATTCTATGCCGGTCCCGCCCTCATGAGAGGGGCGCTTCGCGATCGTCATGAACGTGGAGGGCGGGATGCGGTGGGCGCGTCGGGTTGCAGCGTGATCTGATCACGCGGACGAACGATCCGGTGCGCACGGCGAAGTCGTGATGTCCTGACACCCCGATGCTGGTGTCAAGGTCGAGAGAGACGAATGCTCCGACCGATGGTGGCCAGAAAGCCCGGCGCACCAGGGAGACCACGTATAAGCCGTAGGTCCATCGCGCGGGGAATGCCGGATGATGCGGCTGAACCTGTGGTGACTGCCGCCTGCTTTCTTTGTTGCAGGCGGGCCATGGGTGAGGCCCTCACCCGGCATTCCCCGCGCCCTCTCCTGATTTACGAGGGCGATGTCGCTGGCAAGCCTCGGGCGTCATTCGCCGCGAGAATGCGATGTCGTGTCCAGGAGTGTTCGAGCTGTGTATCCGTTTTTCCTTCTTCCAGTGCGATCGCATGAAGCGGTCGCCCGGAGCGACGCCGATCCCGAAGCCGCATCAGAAATCGTGCGCTCGTGACTGCACGGCAGCCAACGGATTCTCGATCTTGTGGCTCTAAAAGTGCGTGCTCTAGGAGATTGGGAGATCGGACGAGCGCTACAAGTGAATGCGCCCTCTCCCACAAGGGAAGAGGGCGCTGTATCGCGCAGCGTAGTAGTTGGCGATATAGCACTCGTGCGACGGGATTCACGGCGCACCTTTGCACGCCCTACAGTTCGGAACTACTGCTGAGTGTGAGGGCGACCATGCAGATCCCACCTCAACGCCGCCTGTCCGGCTCACTCGATGCGGGCGAGCACGGCGAGCTTGCGGATGCCCTTGTTCTTGTAGGCATCGAGGAACGCATAGTAGTCGCGGAACGAGACGCAGCCGTTGGAGTCGCCGTTCGGGCCGAGCATGAAGGTGTGCGCCAGCAGGCCGTTGCGACCGTGGATGGCGTCCTCGCCGCCGATCGGGTTGAGCCGCAGCGCCGGCACGCCATGGAACAGCGCCTCGCGCGGCTTCAGCTCGTAGATGTGCGGCGGGGTGACGCCGCGCATCTTGATCTTCTCCGAGCTCGGCTTGTCTAGGTTGTCGCCGAGGCCGGAATGCGCCTCGAGCTTGGTGCCGTCGGGCAGATACACCGCCTTGGCCGAGATGTCGTACACGGCCGTGCTCAAATCGTACGGCGGCCGGCCGCCGCGGGTCGGATCCTTGGCGATGCTGGCAGTGATGTTGGAATCAGCCGAGGCATAGGCCAGGAGCCCGCCATCCTGGTTCTCCGGCTTGCCCCAGAGCTTTTCCTGGATCGAGTGGCGCTCACCCGCGATCGACAGCACCGCCGCCTTGGCACGCTCGGTCATCGCGCGCAGCGAGAAGCCGCTGCTCTTCGGCGCATTGGCCTCGGCAGCCTGCGCCGGCGTCGCGGGCTGCGCGGCCGGCCTGGTGTTGGCGAGCGCCAGCTGCATCGGCGGCCGGGCATCCTTCTTCGACGCCTCGGCGACCTTCGCAGGCTCGGCCGGCTTGGCCTCGGCCGACTTGGTCTCGATCTGCCTGGTCTCGATCTGCTTGGGCGCGGCTTCGGCGAGCTTGGGCAGCGGCGGCGCGCCGTTCGCGGCGTTGGAGGCGACGCCCTGCGGCACGGCCGCGCCGAAGCGGTCGTTGAACATCTGCGGCGTGATGGCGGCGGCCGTGGTGACGGGCGGAGATTCCGGGAATGCCGAGAAGGCCTCACCCACAGCATCGGCGGCGCTGCGCGTTGCAAGCCGCGGCGCCGGGCGCACGACGGGCTCATCCTGCTCGATGCTGCCCAGGGTCGGATAAGCGTCGGCCGCGATGATCTTGGTATAGACCGTTACGGCGCAGCCCCCGATCAGGCATGCGATTGCCGCGCCACCGATCAATTTGTGAGAGAACGCGATCAGGGAGGACTTCCTGCGATTTCGTGCGGCCAACGCAGCTCGACTGTTACTCATTCACTCACGCCCGAACGAATACTCGACAACTCTCGCTCGATGCGCCACGGACACCCGCTTTGCATCTCGCAGAAGCACAGAGCTTCATTAAGGCGACTTTTAGTTAAATGCTGATTAAGTTTTGGCGGATTAGAGGCGGGTTAACCATCAGGGCCTGTTTTGCCGGCAAACAGGGCAGAAACAGGGCAAAACTGCAGCCGGAGGCAATATTGCCGTACCGGAAAAATCGGGAGAGGCAGCATCCGTCGGTCGCGCCGATCCGTAAAACAGCGCACGCCGCGTTAACGATTGGGCCGGGGCGGCGGCGAGCGATCGATGATCTCTCGTATGCGTGCGCTGACGAGGTAAAGGCCGCAGGTCTCGCCAGTCGAAAGCCCCTGCTCCGGCAGGCCGGGTGCGCGACAAGCGCATCCGTAGCAACCCGGAGTTACAGGTGCTGTGGCCGCTGGCGACAGTATGGTACGGGACGATTCTCTGCGACACGCCGTCGGCGAATCGTACCGCGTCCGCTCCCGGCCAAGACGACACGAGAGGACCTCTCCATGCAGATCCCCGGCCGGAAGCTGGCCTTCGTGCTGGCCTCGACCAATCAAGGTACGATGATCGTCAACCGGCTCGACTATCGCATGATCGACGCCAACCGCGGCTACGGCGTCGGCTTCCAGATCCTCAACACCGGCGCCTTCGATCCGGGAGAGGTGCAGCTGGCCGTCCGCCTGCTCGGCGTGCGCCGCAGGCACCATGGGGACGGCGCGGTCGCGATCGACTGCGGTGCGAACATCGGCGTCCACACGATCGAATGGGCGAAGGCGATGACCGGCTGGGGATCCGTGCTCTCGATCGAGGCGCAGGAGCGGATCTACTACGCGCTCGCCGGCAATATCGCGATCAACAACTGCTTCAACGCGATTGCGATCCATGCCGCGGTATCCTCCGAGCGCGGCGTGCTCAACATCCCGAGCCCGAACTATCTGACCCCGTCGAGCTTTGGCAGCCTCGAGCTGCGCCAGCGTCCCAACACCGAGTTCATTGGCCAGGCCATCGACTATGCGAACGACACGGTCGAGGTGCGCAAGCTTCCGCTGGACGATTTCAACCTGCCGCGTTGCGACCTGATCAAGCTCGACGTCGAGGGCATGGAGCTCGAGGCGCTCGAAGGTGCGGCGGCGACGATCGAACGCTGCACGCCGATCATGCTGGTCGAGAAGATCAAGACCGATGCCGACCAGTTGCGGCAATGGTTCGATCGCCGCGGCTACAAGACCATCGACGCCGACATCAACATGGTCGCGATCCACGGCGGGGACAAGGCGCTGGCGGACATCATTCCGCAGCAGGCCTGAGGCGCGTGTCAGCGCTGCAGCTCCGGCGGCGGCGTGCGGTCGAGGAGATCGCCCTTCGGCTCGCTGAGCGCGTAGAAGGCGTAGGTCTCGATGGTCAAGGACCCGCGCTTGCGTGCGGCCTCGCCGACCTTCTCGATGCGGCCGAACGTGTTGCTGACGTAGACCCGCGTCGCGATCTGGGCCTCGTCGACGAAAAGCTGCGTGCCCGCGAGCTTGGCCGGATCCGGCTCCGGGAAATTGACCCAGCGGATGCGCTGGATCGGCTGCAGCACGCAGGTCCCCGGCGGCAGATAGAACGACAGCCAGGCGGTGGTGCCATAATCCATCGCCAGCACGCAGGACGCGTCGGCGCGCACCCGCGCCGCCTCGATCTCGGCAGCCAGCGGCCGCCAGCCGACGCCGACGCTGCGCACCGTGGCATCGCGCCGGTAGCCGGACAGCAGGCCCGTGTTGGCCTGCACGATCAGCGCGACGAACATCACGACGCCGACGGGCACGGCCCAGCGCAGACAGAACGTCGCGGTGCGCTGCTCGCGCGCCGACCAGGCGACGAGATGGGCCGCCGCCGCGGCAGCCACCACGAACGCCGGATAGACCGGCGCGAACCAGTTGGCCTCGACCCGGGCATGCAGCGAATGCCAAACGAAATAGGCGACGATGACCCAGACCATCGCCTCGATCAGGACGCGCGCCGCCGCATCCCCTGCCCTGCGCCGGGCCAGGCCGTAGAGGCCCATCAGGCCGAGGATGAAGACCAGCGGCGTCGCGAAGGCGAACTGCGTCGGGATGATCTCGGCGATGTAGACAGGCCTGACCGCCTCGACCCTGGCACGGCCGAGCTGCTTGATGAACGACACCCATTGGTGATCGGCATTCCACAGGATCACCGGCGCGAACAGCGCGAACGCCACGAGGCCGCCGAGATAGGGCCAGGGCGAGGCCAGCCAACGGCGCAGTTTCGGCACGGCGACGAGCCAGATCAGGATCGCCGCGCCGAAGAACATCGCGGTGTATTTCGACAGCAGCGCCGCACCGACGGCTGCGCCGACCGCGAGCCACCACGCGCCTCTCCCCGTCTCCAGCACCTTGGCGCAGAAGAACAGCACGAAGCTGGAGGCGACCAAGAGCGGCGCGTCGGGGGTCACGATCAAGGTGCCGACCGCCGCCATCAGGGTGACGTTGAGCAGCAGCGCCGCCGTCGCCGCCACGCGCACGCCGCCGAACAGGATCTCGGCCGTGCGATACACCGCATAGCTCATCGGCAGGCCGAGGAGGATCGAGACGAGGCGCACGCCGAGCTCGCTGTCGCCGGCGATCAAGGTGCCCAGCCGGATCACGACCGCAACCATCGGCGGGTGGTCGTAATAGCCGCCCGCGAGATGCTTCGACCACATCCAGTAATAGGCTTCGTCGAAGGTGATCGGCGTGACCGCGGCCGCGATCAGCCGGACAACGACGAGGCCCGCGATGGTCAGCCAGACATTGCGGACCAGCCGGGCGTCCTCGGCACATGCCGCAGGGGTCATCGCTTGCGCCAGACGAACAATCCGGAGATCGCGTAATTCCACACCACGCCCATCAGCGCGCCGGCGGCGCCCGCCAGCCACCAGATCGGCTCCTGGTCATAGACCGAGAAGGCGACGCCGACATTGGCCAGCAGGCCGACCGAGCAGACCAGATAGAAGACGAGCAGGCCACGCAGGATGGCAAAGCCCTTCAGCCGCTGGTCGCGATAGGTGAGGAAGTTGTTGAGGATGAAGTTCGAGGTCATCGCGACGAAGGCGCCGAGCGCCTGCGACTCCGCGAACGGAAGGTCGAACAAATTGAGACCGAGGAACAGCGTGGCGAGATGGACCACCAGGCCGGTGCCGCCGACCATCGCGAACAACAGGAAGCGCAGCGACACCACGTCGTTGGTCATCTTGGCCAGCACGAGGCCGAGGAAGTCGAGCGCGACCATCGAGTCGAGCTTGCTCTCGCCGTGCAGGCGCGAACCGAACGTATAGGGCACCTCGACCGTCTTCAGACCACCCTCGGCGCTGGCGATGATGTCGAGCAGGATCTTGAAGCCCTGCGTGGAGAGCTTCGGCGCGATCGCCTCGAAGCGATCGCGGCGGATCATGAAGAAGCCGCTCATGGGATCGTTGACCTCGACCTTGAGCGCGCGGCGCGCGATCTCGGTGGCGAAGGCGCTGGCCCCGGCCCGCTTGCTGTCGAAGCTTGCGGCGCTGCCGCCCTCGATGTAGCGGCTGCCGACGACGAGCTCGGCCGCGCCGCTCTGCAGCAGCGACAGCATCTTCGGCAGCTGGGTCTCGTCATGCTGCAGATCGGCGTCGATCACGGCGGCAAAGGGCGCGCTGGCGGCCAGGATGCCCTCGATGCAGGCGCCGGACAGGCCGCGCCGGCCGACCCGGCGGACGCAGCGGACGCGTTTGTCGCTGCGCGACAATTCGCGCACCACCTGCCAGGTGCCGTCCGGGGAGTTGTCGTCGACGAACACCACCTCCCACGGCACATCCTTGAACGCCGCCTCCAGCCGCCGGTACAGCGTGGTGACATTGTCGCGCTCGTTGAAGGTCGGAACGACCACCGAAACGATCGGAATATCAGCGGTTTGCGGCGGCGCGGGCATGGCCGGTCGGAGGACATCGTTCATGGTGCGGATGCGTATATCTGCCGCGTTCCACACTGCCAAGCGCAACGGCTGAAGGAAGACGCAAAAAGCCCGGACTGTGGTGCCGGCGTGCACCGCTGCCGAACGGGCGGCCCAAAATGCCAACGACCACAAACAAAGGGCGCGCGTACATCCGGCGCAACCGCTCTGCCGTGGTCGTCTCGGTGCCGGAGCCGTTACAGCTCGACGTCACCGTCCCGACCAAAATGGGGTACCTCGGCGGGATTGCAAGGGGTCCCTGGCCGGCCTAGTTCGGAACCTCCCGGACCACGGGTCCGCGTACGGCCGGAGCCACCGGAACCGTCTGCACCGGCGTGGGCGGCACCTCGACCTTGGCCGGCTGCATCTGACGGGCCATCGGCCCGACGGGAACATAGTAGAAGGCTGCCGCAAGCACGACAGCGGCGACGATTGCCCCCAGCAGGCCGCCGACCGATTCCGCTCTCATTGTCCTATCTCCCCTTCCCGGCCCCCGCCCTGGATACACGAGGCTCCGGAGCACGGGAAGAGCGACGGCGCGACCGCGCCGAACTGGTCAGAACCGGCCCGGTTGACTATCGTCTCCCCTACCGCAACACCCTCGGCAATCAGCATCGGAATTGGTCCGTGAGCAAAGCCCCCGCACGCGCCTCGCAATCCAAGAGCCACATCTACATCGGCATCGGCGGCTGGACCTTCGCGCCGTGGCGCGGTGTGTTCTATCCGGACAAGCTGCCGCAATCGAAGGAGCTCGAATACGCCGCCTCGAAGCTGACCTCGATCGAGATCAACGGCACCTATTATGGCTCCCAGAAGCCGGAGAGCTTCCGCAAATGGGCGCGCGAGGTGCCGGACGGCTTCATCTTCTCGCTGAAGGGGCCGCGCTTCGCCACCAACCGCCGCGTGCTCGCCGAGGCCGGTGATTCGGTGAAGCGCTTTTACGACACCGGCGTGCTCGAGCTCGGCGACCGGCTCGGGCCGGTGCTGTGGCAGTTCGCGCCGACCAAGAAGTTTGACGAGGCCGATTTCGGCAAGTTCCTCGAGCTGTTGCCGCGCGAGCTCGACGGCCGCAAGCTGCGTCACGTCGTCGAGGTCCGCCATGACAGTTTCTGCGTCCCCGGCTTCGTGGCGCTGCTGCGCGAGTTTGCCACGCCGGTCGTGTTCGCCGAGCACGGCAAATATCCGGCGATCGCCGATGTCGTGGGTGATTTCGTCTACGCCCGACTGCAGAAGGGCAATGACGAGCTTGCGACCTGCTATCCGCCGAAGCAGCTCGACGCCTGGGCGAAGCGATTGCAACTGTGGGCCGGCGGCGGCGAACCGGACGACCTGCCACGGGTTGACGACAAGCCGGCGAAGAAGGTGCCGCGCGACGTGTTCGCCTATGTCATCCACGAGGGCAAGGTGCGCGCGCCGGCTGGCGCGATGGAGCTCATCGAGCGCGTGAGTTGACGCAGGAGGCGCATGATGGCCAAGAGCAAGACCCTGTTCACCATCGGCTATGAGCACACGCCGGCCAAGGCCGTGCTCGATGAGTTGCAGGCCGCCGGCGTCAAGCTGCTGGTCGATGTGCGCGCGGTGGCGGCCTCGCGCCGACCGGGCTTCTCCAAGAGCCAGCTTGCGGCCGGGCTCGACGAGCGAGGCATCGGCTATGTGCACCTGCGCGGGCTCGGCACGCCGAAGGAAGGCCGCGAGGCGGCCCGCAGCGGCCACTACGACACGCTGCACAAGATCTACAGCGCGCATCTGAAGACGCCGCAGGCGAAGGAGCAGATGGACGAGCTGGCCTCGCTCGTGAAGAGCGCCGGTCCCGTCTGCCTGCTCTGCTACGAGCGCGACCACGCTCATTGCCACCGGCAATGGATCGCCGAGATCATCGAGGAGCGCGACCATGTCCGAGTCGAGAATCTGATCGCGCCGCAGGTCTGACGTTTCACTCCGCCGCGCAGGTGAAGGATGACGCCTGCTCGACGTCGCCGCCGACATATTTGGCGAATTTCGGCCACGGGCACAGCGGCCGCGTCCGCTGCGGGCTCCATGTCGATGGGAGCTCCTTGTTGGCCGCATTGACCGAGGCCGTGATCGCCTCCGGCGCCTTGCCCTTCTCGACCCAGTCCATCAGCGCGCCCAGCGCATCGAACTTCTCCAGCGTGACGCCGCCGCCGCAATGGGTCTCGCCGGGCAGCGCAAACAGCCGCGCGAAACCGTCGGCCTTGCCCTGGACGTTGGCGTTGAGCTTCTCATACCAGCGGATCGTGTCGTTGATTGAGAACACCGGATCAGCCTGGCCGTGGTAGATCAGCATCTTGCGGGCACCGTTCTGGAACGCCGGCAAAGTCGGGTGATCGACCGCGGGCGGAGCCATGAAGTCCATCGCCGACTCCGTGAAGGGGCCTTCCTTGGCGTAGATCTTCGGTGCGTCCTTGTCGAAGTCGTAGGTCTGCAGCTTCTCGACGAGCTTGTCGGGCGAGCCTTCGATCTCGACCGGCGGCGTCGAGAAGATGTAGTTGAGCGAGGCGCCGCCCATGGTGGCAATGATCGGAAGGTTGTTCCACGGCGCCACCGGGCTTTCGACCTTCCAGGCGCGCCAGTTGCCGGTGCCGACGCCACCATCCGCCGGCCAGTCGGAATACAGCGGCTCGCCCTTGGAATTGTGGGGGCCCGCGAAGACTTTCTTCAAGGCATCGACCTTGGCGGCCGGCAGGCAGGCTTCGGTTGCCCCAGCGGCGCAGCGCAGGCTGTCGAAACTGAACGCCTTCTGGCAGGCTTTCAGGTTGGCCGTGAGGCCGTCCTTGGCGCCGTCGAGCCCGTCGCAGACCTCCGTGATCTTGGAAGCGATCAGCTTGGCATCCTCCCGCGTGATCGACTTGCGGATGTCGACGTCGGCCTTGGTCAGCGCCTGCACGTCCCAGGCGTGCTGCACGGCAGCGCGCGGCAGGTTGAAGCCGGGATTGCCGACCAGGAAGCCGTCATACTGCTCGGGCATGCGCTCGGCAGCCACCATGGTGTGGCGGCCGCCATTGGAACAGCCGGCGATGTAGGAATAGTCCGGCTTCCTGCCGTAATGCGCCGAGATGATCGCCTTCGCGATCGGCGCCAGCGTGATGTCGGCCGAATAGCCGTAGTCGCGGCGCGCCTGCGGATCGAGCCCGAAGGCTGAGCCGGACGCAAGCCCGCGCGGCTTGTTGGCGGGATCGTTGCCGGAGTGGCCACTGTCCGACGACAGCACGGCAAAGCCGCGGCCGAGCGGCGTCACACCGCCACCGACGAGACCGTCGGCCTTGTCGCCGAGCGCCGGCACCACCACGCCGTCATTGCCGCCATTGACCTGATGCAGGAAGCGGCCGTTCCAGGTCTCCGGCAGCCTGATCTCGAACTGGATCGCATAGGCATGGCCATCGACGCCGGTGCGCTCATTGACCTTGCCGGAGAGAATGCAATGCCGCGGCAGCCCGTCGGCGGCCTCCTGCAGCTTCGATCCCGTCAAGGTCAGCCCGGGGATCTTCAACGCCTCGGCCGTCACCTTGCTGCAGGCAACATCCTCAGCCCGCACCGCCTCCAGCCCGGCTGCGCACAAGATCCCTGCTGCGGCCAAAAACGACGCCCCGGTTCGGATCATGCATTCCCCCTGATGATGCTTCTCGTTGGGGGCAGTTAAACGCGGAGGCCAGCCAATGTAAATCTCCGACATCGCGCGCCGTATCGCCTGCGTCAGTGCAATTGCCAGATCTCGAACGGCCGGTCGTAGCCACGCACTGACACCGCGCCGTGGAAGACGGCGTCGCGCGCCCCGTCGCCGGCCGCCTGCCGCACCTCGCTCGAGATCAGGAGTTGCGAATCGAACTCCTTGTTCAGCGCCTCGAGCCGCGAGGCGAAGTTCACGGTGTCACCGATGACGGTATACTCTTTGCGCCGCGGCGAGCCGATGCTGCCGGCGACCACCTCGCCCAGATGTATGCCGATCCCGATCCTGAGCTGCCAGGATGACGATGCGTTGACGCGCTCCATCGCTGCCACCATCTCGCGCGCAGCCATGACCGCCTGCACGGCGGCATCGCGCGCCTCGAACGGCGCGCCGAACAGCGCCAGGAAGCCATCGCCGAGGAATTTGTTGACGATGCCGCCATGACGCTCGAGGATCTCCACCAGCACCGCGAACGCTCCGTCGAGACGATCGACAACCTGCTGCGGCGTCTTCGACCGCGCCGCCGCGGTGAAGCCGCGGAAGTCGACGAACATCACCGCGACCTCGTGGATGTCGCGCGCCTCCGCCGTCCCCTCCTTCATCAGGCGCTCGACGACCTGGGGCGAGACGTGCTGGCCAAACAAATCCGTGACGCGGTCGCGCGCCGACGCGGCCTCGATGCTCGCCGCGAACTGGCGTCGCAGCTGCACGCTGACGGCACCGGCGAGCATCCCGCACAACAGGATGATGAAGCTGCGCTCACCGTGATAATAGATCTCCGGATTCTGGCTGAGATCGATCGAAGGCCGGTCGAACAGCGCCACCACCAGCAGCTCCACCGCAGCAACCAGACCGGTGAAGCTCGACAGCCAGAAATCGAGACGAAGCGTCGAGAGAACGATGAAGATGAAATAGACCAGCGGCGCGCCGAAGCCCAGCGCCTTGTCGTGGCCGATGCCCTCGATCTGCAGGATGAGGACGAACGTTGGCAGCGAGGTCTCGACCAGGGCGCTGACATAGCGCCAGATCACCGGCACGTCCCGGCCGTGGCGGATGTCCGCCTTGATCCTGAACAGGATGAGAGTCTGGAAGCTGATGAATGCGACGATGATCGCGTAGACGTAGAGGACCCCGGTTCGGGTCGGCCAGATCCACTCCGAGATCTTGGGCTCGAAGATTTCGACCAGCACCGATATCACGAGAAACAGAGCCGCAGTGGCGATCAGCGCCCTCACCCGCAGCAGCTCGGTGTTCAACGTCTGACGCATCAGCGCCTGGTCGAACTCGGCCGGCGCTCCGGCCGGCGCTTCGTTCGCCTGTCCTGCTCCTCCCACGATCTGCATCTTGCCTCAGCCGTTCCTGCTCCCGGCCGCCATTGTGCCTCAATCGAGGGTGCGGCGGAAGCGCAGGACGGCGACCGTCATGGCGAACAGCATGAGGCCGAACAGGGCGATCGTATCATGCTGCAGGTTCTGGAGCGTCGAGCCCTTCAGCATGATGGCGCGGACGATCCGCAGATAGTGCGTCAGCGGCAGGCATTCACCGAGCACTTGCGCCCATTGCGGCATGCCGAGAAAGGGAAACATGAATCCAGACAACAGGATGCTCGGCAGGAAGAACATCATCGAGAGCTGCATTGCCTGCAGCTGGTTCTGCGCCAGGGTCGAGAAGGTGTAGCCGATCGAGAGGTTGGTCGCGATGAACAGCGTCGACAGCAGCGCCAAGAGCAGCAGGTTGCCCATGATCGGAACGCCGAACAGCAGGACGCCGATGCCGATGATGATCGTCGCCTGCAGGAAGCCGACCATCACATAGGGGATGATCTTGCCGAGCATGACCTCGACCGGCTTGATCGGCATCGACAGCAGGCTCTCCATCGTGCCGCGCTCGATCTCGCGCGTCACCGAGAGCGCGGTGAAGATCAGCATGGTCATGGTCAGGATGGTGCCGACGAGGCCCGGCACGATGTTGAGCCGCGACGAGGCCGCCGGGTTGTAGCGCGCGTGGGCCCTGATCTCGAACGGCGTCGTGACGGGATTGCCGGTGTAGAGATCGTGCGCGAGCGCGGTCTGCACGATCATGCCGAGCGAGGACAGCGCCGATGACGCCGCGACCGGATCGGTCGCGTCGGCCGCGACGAGCAAGGCCGGCCGGTCGCCGCGGCGGACCGCGCGCTCGAAGCCACGCGGGATCTCGACGCCGAACAGGACCTTGCCGGACAGCAGGAGATCGTCGAACTCGGCGACGCTGCTGACCTCCCGGGTGAAGCGGAAATAGGCGGTGTTCTCCATCGCCTTCAGGATCGAGCGGCCGAGATCGCTGTCCTCCTGCAGCAGCACCGCCGCCGGCAGATGATGCGGCGTGGTGTTGATCGCGTAGCCGAACAACATCAGTTGCATCACCGGGATCATCACGATCATCGCAAACGAGACCCGGTCGCGCTTGAGCTGGATGAACTCCTTGACCAGCATCGCATAGGTGCGCCGCCAGAAGCCGAAGCGCGGCTCGGAAGACGCGTGATGGACGGCTGCGTCGCTCATTGGAAATTGTCCCGTGAACGGTTCATCAGGTCGATGAAGACGTCCTCGAGCGAGGGCGCGGCGGGCTGCCAGTGCAGATCAGCCTTGTCGCGCCAGGGCGCGATCGCAGCGTCCAGCGCGTCGCGGTCGCGGCCGGACACGTGCAGGCTGGTGCCGAACGGCGCCACCATGTCGACCCCCGGCTTGCCGGTGAGGTCCGCCGCGAGCTCGCGCAGATCGTCGCCGCTCACCGTATACGTGGTGAGCGCCGATTGCGCGATCACCTCCGAGACGGTGCCGTGCACCAGCAGATGACCATAGGCGATATAGGCGATCTCGTGACAGCGCTCGGCCTCGTCCATGTAGTGGGTCGAGACCAGCACGGTCAGCCCTTCGCCGGCGAGCGCATGGATCTCGTTCCAGAAGTCGCGCCGCGCCTTGGGATCGACCCCGGCGGTGGGCTCGTCGAGCAGCAGCAGTTGCGGATTCGGCAGGGTGCAGGCCCCGAGCGCCAGCCGCTGCTTCCAGCCGCCCGACAACTCGCCGGCGAGCTGCCGCTCGCGGCCGGCAAGCCCGAGCCGCTGCACCATGTCGCGCGCGGCCCGGCGCGGATCGGACATGCCATAGAGGCGCGCCACGAATTCGAGGTTCTCCCGCACCGAGAGGTCCTGATAGAGGCTGAAGCGCTGCGTCATGTAGCCCACCCGGCGCTTGATCTTGTCGGCGTCGCGACGGATGTCGAAGCCGAGGCAGGTGCCCTCGCCGCCGTCGGGTGTCAGCAGGCCGCACAGCATCCGGATGGTCGTGGTCTTGCCCGAGCCGTTCGGGCCGAGAAAGCCGTAGATCGAGCCGCGCTTCACTTGCATCGACAGATCATGCACGACCTCGCGGCCGTCGAAGGACTTGGTCAATCCCTGGACGTCGATCGCGATCTCGGCGGGACCCGTTCCGTTCATTGCTTGTCCGCCACCGGGGTCTTCGGATCAGGCGTCCTGGAATGCGGATAGATGCTGACCGGCTGGCCGACGCGCAGCGCATCCGGCCGCGACGGCCGCGCCTGGATCAGATAGACGAGCTTGTTGCGCTCATCGAGGCTGTAGATCACCGGCGGCGTGTATTCCGCCGAGGTCGCGAGGAAATAGATTCTGGCCGTCAGATCATCAGCACAGTTGTCGCAGGTGACGCGGACCTCGTCACCGATCGCGAGCTTCGGCAGATCAGGCTCGGGCACGTAGAAGCGCAGCTTCATGTTGCCCGGCGGCATGATCGACAGCACCGGCCGTTGCGCCGCGACCATCTCGCCCTCGCGGAAGTAGATCTGCTGGATGGTGCCCGCGACCGGCGCCACGCCCTTGCGCCGTGCCAGCCGCGTCTGCGAGGTCACGAGATGGGCCTCGGCGACGCGCAGCGCCGAAACGGCGGAGTCGAGCGTCGCCTGTGTCCCCGCGCCCGTCTTGCTCAGGGCCGCGGCGCGGTCATAGGTCTGCTGCGCGTTGGCCAGCGTCGCCTTGGTCTGGTTGAGATCGGCCTGCTGCAGATCGTCGTCGACCGAATAGAGCGGATCGCCGACCTTGACCACGTCGCCCTCATGCACGTTCAGCTTCGTGATCCGACCCGCTTCGTCCGGGCTGACGAAGATCATGTCGGCCTCGACCCAGCCTTGATAGCCGGGATCGCGCGTCTCCTTGCAGGCGTTGAACGTGAAGGCCGTGACCAGCACGGCGAGGCAATGCAGCAGGCTCATGTCGGCCTCCTCGTGCCAAAGATCAGATCGAGATGGGTCTGCAGCATCGCTTCGGCGTCGAGCGGCGCATGTCGCTCGAACAGGCTCTTCCACAGCACCGCGACCATCATTGGCGCGATCATCAATTGCGGGTGTTGCACCAGCTTGGGCTCGCGGATCTCGCCGCGCGTGATCGCCAACTGGATCAGCGCGCGCATGGCCGCGAGACCGCGGGAGACGACCTCGCGATAATAGAAATCGGCAATGGCCGGAAAGCGCGGCCCTTCCGCGATGATGAGCCGGACGAGATCGGCCCGCCGGGTGCCGGCGACCTCCTGCAGGAACATGCGCGCCAACGCCTCGACCATGTCGCGCACCGAGCCGCCGGCAGGCGGCGGTGCGGCAAGACGGCCGACGAAGGGCACGATCGCGGTCCGGATCAATTCCTCGAACATCGATTCCTTGTCCTTGAAGTGCAGATAGATCGTCCCCTTGGCGACCCCGGCCCGCTTGGCGACGTCGTCCAGCCGGGTCGCCGCGAAGCCTCGGGCGATGAACTCGTCCATCGCGGCCTGCACGATCGCCGCGCGGCGCTCGGCGGAGCGATCCGCCCGGCGCGACGCGCCAGCTCCCGCTGGCTTGGCGGCCTGAACTCTGCGCTCGGACAATTTCGACGGCTTCGACATGGAACAATTATGACTGACTAGTCAGTCATTGTAAAGAGGCCTCGCAGATCTATCGGCGCGGGTCAGGAGCCCTACCCGACCGCGCGCGGCCCCCTCGTCAGACGAAGTCGGCGCGATCACGCACAGGACCTGATGTAAGGCCGATTGACCTCCCAGAGCTCGTCCACGATCTGGCGCGCGGCGGCCGCCGAGTTGACGACGGGATCGATGAGCAGCGCCTGCAGCGCGAGATCCTTGGAGGCGGTCATGGCCGCCTGCACCGCCAGTTGCTGAACCTGAACCTGGACCGACATCAGCTTGGCGACGGCATCTGGAAGCGGGCCCAGCGACACCGGATGGATACCGACGCGATCGGCGACAACGGGCACTTCGACCGCGGCCTCGGCAGCCAGGTTGGGAATGACGTGACGGTTCAGAACGACGCCGGACTCGATGACCTGCTTCCGATCGTGCAGCACCGAGCCGATCACGGTGACCGCGCGCTCTCCGGACGGCATTCGCCACCAGTCCGGCATGCCGGATTTGCCTGCCAGGACCTCGTCGATCTGCCGGATCAGCTTGGCCCGTTCCGCCTCGTCCCAGGCGAAGTCGTACCCGCTCTCGCCCGCTTCCCAGCCATAGGCGAGATATTCGCCGACATGGCTGTCGCCGCAGCCCAGCCAGAAGCCGAAGTCGCGCAACAGCGCCCGCGTCAGCGGCGCGACCTTGGGGTCGTGGCTCCCAGCCTTTTCGCGGAGCAGTGGATAGAGATCGGCCCCGGTGTCGCGATCCCGGATCTGCATGAGACATTGGAAATGGTTGAGCCCGGCGCCCCACACGTCCACGCGCTCCTCGGCCAGTTCCAGAATGGAAGCCACCTGGCTGCGCGCGATGAAGATGCCGTGGCACAGGCCGATATGCGCGAGGCGGCTGTGAAGCCCCAGCGCGAGGATGATGCGGCTCTCGGGATTGGAGAAGTTGATGAACAGCGCGTCCGGACAGCGCCGCTCCATCTCGCGCACGAAGTCGAATACGACCGGCAAGGTGCGGAGCGTGAAGAACAATGCGCCCGGCCCGCCATTCTCGCCCAGCGTGTGACGGATGCCGTATTTGCGCGGCACCTCGAAATCGAGCTTCCACAGGCGGTTGCGGTCGATCGCGGTGGCATGGATCACGAAGCCGGCGCCGTCGAGCGCCGCGCGCCAATCCGTGGTCGCCTCGATCTTAAGGCCGGCGCCGGAGAGGTCGTTGAGCAGCCGGGCCAGCGCTTCCGACCGGGCAAGCCGGGTCGGGTCGCGGCCGACCAGCACGAGCGTCGAACCAGCGAGATCATGCGTCGAGAACAGGTCCCGGAACACGCTGAGTCCAAAGGACGCGCTGCTCGCGCCGAGGAAGACGATCTTGGTGACGGCTGCCATGAGCAATTTGTGCCAGCGCCGCGCGTCCCCATTCCTGATCCAGATCAAACCGCCGCCCCAATGTTCGGCACGGCGGCGCGTCGATCGGTCTTGCGATCAGCCGAAGTCGAGCACCACGCGACCGTCGATCTTGCCGGCCTTCATGCGGTCGAAGACGGTGTTGATCTCCGACAATGGCGCCGTGGTCACCTCGGCCGTCACCTTGCCGTCCGCGGCGAACGCGATGGCTTCGTCGAGATCACGCCTGGTGCCGACGATCGAGCCGCGCACGGTGATGCGCTTCAGCACGACATCGAAGATCGGTGTCGGGAATTCGCCCGGCGGCAAGCCGACGAGGCTGACCGTCCCCTTGCGGCGGACCATGTGCAGCGCCTGGGCAAAAGCCGGCGTCGACACCGCGGTGACCAGCACGCCATGAGCGCCGCCGCCGGTGATTGCGATCACCTGCGCCACGGCATCCTTGTCGAGCGCGTTGACGGCATGTTCGGCGCCGGCCTGCAGCGCGAGTTTCAGCTTGTCCTCGGCGATGTCGAGACCGATCGCCTTCAGCCCCATCGCCTTCGCATACTGGATTGCAACATGACCGAGGCCGCCGACGCCGGAGACCACCACCCACTCGCCCGGCCGCGCGTCGGTCTCCTTCAAACCCTTGTAGGTGGTGACGCCGGCGCAGAGGATCGGGGCGATCCTGGCGAAATCCACATTGGCCGGCAGACGCGCAGCGAACGCCGCGGATGCGATCACGTATTCGGCAAAGCCGCCATTCACGCTGTAGCCGGTGTTGTGCTGGTGCTCGCACAAGGTCTCCCAGCCGGTCTCGCAATACTCGCAGCGCAGGCAGGCATCGTGCAGCCACGCCACGCCCACGGCGTCGCCGACCTTGAAGTCGGTGACCCCGGGCCCGAGCGCCGCGACGATCCCGGCCGCCTCGTGTCCTGGGATGAATGGCGGCACCGGCTTCACCGGCCAATCGCCGGAGGCGGCGTGAAGGTCGGTGTGGCAGACGCCGCAAGCCTTCACCCTGACCAGAAGCTCGCCGGGTCCCGGCACAGGAATCGGAACGTCCTCGATGTCGAGCGGCTTGCCGAAGGCTTTGACGACGGCGGCTTTCATGGTCTGCATCTGTCTGCTCCTCATGTCGCGGCGCAAACTAACGACGTCGGCGTATTCCGGGCTTGATCGGCATCAAGCCGCGCCGCTGCATGAAGTAACAGTTTGATGACAGCGCAATGTGCCCATGGCTGTCAGGCGTGAAATTTGAGTCCGTCGACCACCTTGTCGACCACCTTGCGCTCCGCACGAAACGCCAATCCCACCAGATTGAGATCGGTGCGCGCCACCGCCTTCACGGCATCACGGTTGGCCTCGTCATGCGCGGTCTTGAACATGTCCTCGGTGTAGAGCGCCGGCTTCACGCTGCGCGACAGCGCCCGATCCAGAGCACGCGCCAGCGCGGCACGATCCGGCGCGCCGTAGATCAGGATCGGTTGCCCGATCAACGCGTGATACAGGGTTGCCGAGCCGTCCTCATAAGGTGCGCCGATGCATTCGGGAAATGCCGCGGCGATGCCGCTGGAAAGAAACGCCGCGACGTTGAGCTTCTGCCAGGCCTCGAGATCGTTGCGGATGATCAGCGCGATCTTGGTGTCGAATTGCATGCCACTTCCAGGGTTCGATGTCATCGAACCCCGAGAATAGCCGAGCCGTTCTCAGGGTGAAGCATCGAAATGAAAGCGGAAGCGGAACCCCGGCAGCGGAGCCGCTGAGATCATCAGACTTGAATCAATCCTTGGCGTCGCATACCCAGGCGCGGATGACGCATTCCTTGCCGCCATATTTGTAGCATTCCCGGGTCGCTTCGTTGAGCGAGGTCGAGATCGTCGGCCGAACAGCATAGCCGTGGGCGCCGCAGGGATTGGTGAGATCGACCGCGAACGCCGCGCAGGCCTTCTTCATCGTCACCGCGGTGCAGTCCCCCTTGCACTGCTTGAGCGCCGCGGCCTTGGCGAGATGCTCCGCCGGATAGTCGAACGCCTGGCCATAGGCGGCGCACTGGCCAATGGCGAACGCGCCGGCCGCATGCGCCGGGCTGATAGCGCTGGTGTCTGCGATGCGCGCGGCACCAACGATCACGGTCAATCCAAATGCAAACAGCGCGAAACGTCGCGCGGCGGTCGAAATGATCACTCTCTCCTCCCCCGAGGCCCAATGTCGGCAAATCTAGCCGGGGGTCGTTGAAACTTGGTGAATGAGAGGTTGAGTCGGAGGGAAGTCGTAGCCCGCACGAGCGTAGTCGACATGCGTGCTCTCACGCACGGCGTCCCGCATGTCGCTTACGCTCATGCGGGCTACGGGCTTCAACCGCGCCGCGCGGCTTCCAGCGCCTGCGGCGTGTCGATGTCGAGAAATGCACTGTCACCGTCGACCGGCACCTCGGCGACAGCCTCGGTGTGCTTGGCGATCAGGTGCCGCGCGCCGACATCGCCGTCCAGCGTCATCAGCTCGGCGAAGAAGCGGCGCGACCACAGCACGGGGTTGCCGCGGCGTCCCTCGGACACAGGCACCACGATCAAATTGCCGCGATCGGGCGCGAACGCGCCGATCAGGCGGTCGAGCAGATCCGAGGACACCATCGGCATGTCACCCAGGCACACCACCGCGCCATCGACGCCCTCAGGCACCGCGGCAATGCCCGATTTCACCGAGCTGGCGAGGCCGCCGGCGAAATCCGGGTTGCGGACGAAGCGGACGTTGAGGTCGGACAGCGCCTGTTCGACCAGCTCTGCCTGATGACCGGTGACGACGATGACCTCACCGGCCTTGGAGGCCAGCGCCTGCTCGGTCACGATGCGCACCAGCTTCTTGCCGTCGAGCTCAGCCAGCAGCTTGTTCGGTCCCCCCATGCGGGTCGAGCGTCCGGCGGCGAGCACGACGGCGGCGACCTTGCGTTCGCCCTCGACCTCCGGCTTGGCGCGCGGCTGCGGCCGCGTCACGATCTCCATGAGGAGGCCACCCACGCCCATGGCCGTGAGCTCGGCGCGGCTGACCTTGATGCCGGCGAGCAGCCGCATCAGCACCCAGTCAAAACCGTTCTCCGCCGGCGAACGGGCGCAGCCGGGCGCGCCGAGCACCGGCACACCGCCGGCATTGCCGATCAAGAGCAGATTGCCGGGATCGACCGGCATGCCGAAATGCTCGATGGCACCGCCGATGCCGGTGATTGCGGCTGGAATGACGTCGCGGCGGTCGGCGATGGCGGACGCGCCGAACACGATGACGAGCTCGGCGCCCAGCGCCAACAACTCCCTGATCGCAGCAGCCAGCGCGGCCTGCTCATGCGGCACGCGGCGCTCGGCGATGATGGTGGCGCCGGCCGGTGCGAGCCGCTCTGCGGTGACGCGCAGCGTCTTGTCGATGACCTTGGGTGCGAGCCCCGGAAGAAGCGTCGAGACCACGCCGACGCGCTTGATCACATAGGAGGCGATGCTGAGCGCGCCCCTGCCCGCCGCCGCGACGGCGGCATCGCGCAGGCGGCCTTCGACGCCGAACGGGATCAGCTTGACGGTGCCAACCATCTCGCCTTCGACCACCGGCTTGAACGCCGGCAGGGTCGCAAAGGTGATGGCCTCGTCGACGCCGTTGATGCGCTCGACCGCGGCGCGGTCGATCATCAGCACGCCGGCCTGCGCCGCGAACAGATTGGCGCGCCCGGTGAAGGCGCGATCGACGTGAATGCCCGCGCCGGCGACGACCTTGGCGACGTCGGCGGCCGCCTCGTCCTCGGAGACGTCGCCGGCCTCGAGCCGGACGACGACGATCTCCTTGACGCCTTCCCGGACCAGCGCCTCGACCTCCGCGGGACCGATCAGCGTACCCTTCTTCAGCACCAATGATCCTTTGCGCAGGGTGTGCACCGTCACCCCGCCGATCGCCTCGGCTGGACTGGCAGGACCGAACTTCATGCCGCCTGCTCTTTCTCCTTGGCCGGCAGCCGCAACGTGGCGGTGATCTCGGCCATGATCGAGACCGCGATCTCCGACGGCGACACCGCGCCGATGGCGAGCCCGATCGGCGCATGGATGCGAGCAATGTCGGCATCGCTGGCGCCCTGCGCGCGCAGCCGATCACCGCGCTTGGCGTGCGTCTTCCGCGAGCCGAGCGCGCCGATATAGAAGCAGTCGCGCGAGAAGGCGTGCAGCAGCGCCGGATCGTCGATCTTCGGATCATGCGTCAGCGCGACAAAGGCGGTGTAGTGATCGACGTTGAGCGGGGGTAGCGCCACGTCGGGCCATTCGGCGATCAGCGGCACGTCAGGGAAGCGCTCGGGGCTGGCGAAAGCCGTGCGCGGATCGACGACGGTGACGTCATAGCCCAGCGACTTGGCGATCGGCGCCAACGCCTGGCTGATATGGACGGCGCCGACGATCACGAGCTTGGCGGTCGGCGCGTAGACGTTCAGGAACAGCCGCTTGCCGTCCACCTCGACCATGCCGCTCTTGCCCATACGCAGATGGGTCGACAGCTCGTTGCGCAGCGGATCGTTGGCGATGGCGGCGGCCCTGACCAGGCGCTGCGCCCCGGAGCCGACGTCGGTGACGAGAATCGCCGGGCGACGCGCGGCACGCTCGGCGTTCAGTTCGGCCAGCGTTGCAAGCTGCATGGATCAACCCACCTTCTCGACGAACACGCGGATGGTGCCGCCGCAGGACAGCCCGACATTCCAGGCCGTCTCGTCGGCGACGCCGAACTCCAGCATCTTGGGCTGGCCGCTGGAGATGACGTCCAGCGCCTCGGTGACGACGGCGCCCTCGACACAGCCGCCGGACACCGAGCCCAGGAAGGTGCCCTCATCGTTGATCACGAGGTTGGAGCCGACCGGGCGCGGGGCCGAGCCCCAGGTCTCGACCACCGTGGCGAGGGCCACGCCGTGACCGGATTTGTGCCAGTCCTCGGCGGCCCTGAGGATGTCTTCGTCGCGGTTGAGCATGGTCATCTCCCTCTCAGGCGGCGGGCCGGATCGCGCTGCGCTCGTGCGGCGGCAGCGGCGACGACAGCGCCGAGATCAGCGTCTCGATCGAAGTCAAGTTATGTACCGGGCGGAATTCGTCAACGTGGGGCAGCATGGTTTTGATGCCCTGCGCCTTCGCCTCGAAGCCGGCATAGCGCAGCAGCGGATTGAGCCAGATCAGCCGCCGGCAGGAGCGGTGCAGCCGGTCCATCTCGAAGGCAAGCTTGCTGTCGGCCTCGCGCTCCAGCCCGTCGGAGATCAACAGCACGATCGCGCCCTGCCCGAGCACGCGGCGCGCCCACTGCTTGTTGAAGGTCTGCAGCGAGGTGGCGATCCGGGTCCCGCCGGCCCAGTCCTCGACATTGGCCGAGCAGCTCGCCAGCGCCTCGTCGGGATCGCGCTGGCGCAGCGCCCGCGTCACGTTGGTCAACCGGGTGCCAAACAGGAACACCGAGACCCGCTTGCGCGCATCGGTGATGGCGTGGAGGAAATGCAGGAACAGGCGGGTGTACTCGCTCATCGAGCCGGAGATGTCGAGCAAGGCCACGATCGGCGCCGGCTTCTCGATTCTCCCCAAGCGATGAAAGTTGATGATCTCGCCCTCGGTGCGCAGCGCCTGACGCAGCGTCTTGCGCATGTCGATTCGACGGCCGCGCGGGTCCGCGGTGTGGCGGCGCGTTTTCAGCTCGGCCTGCGGCAGCCGCATCTTGGCGATGGCGCGCGCGACCTCGGCGATCTCCGCCGCGCTCATCTGCGCAAAATCCTTCTTCTGCAGCACCTCGCGGTCGGACACCGCGAGCCGCAGGTCCTGCTCCTGCGCCTTCGGCTCCTCATGGGTCTGCGGCTGCGACATCGCCTCCTGGACCCGGCGCGAGGCCGGCGGCGGCTTCTTTTTGGCGTGATCCGGCAGCGGCACCGAATCGAGCATCGACTTCCACTCCTCGGCGGGGCGGAAGAACAGGTCGAAGGCCTGAGAGAAGATCAGCGCATGCTCGTGGCGCTTGACGAAGATCGATTCAAGCGTGGTGAAGACGTCCGCACGCTTGCCGATGTCGATGACCTCGAGCGCGGTCATCGCGTCGATCACGGCACCGGGACCGACCGGCAGGCCGGCGGCACGCAGCGCCCGCGCAAAGCCCGCGATGTTGTCGGCAATGCCGCCGGTCGGCGGCGCGAGGTGATTGATGCTTGTGGGCACGTTCTGATCCCTCGTCCGCTTCGCACACGCCTCAAATTGAGCTCGTCATTCCGGGGCGCCCGGAGGGCGAGCCCGGAATCCATACTGACGATCGCGGTTATGGATTCCGGGCCTGCGTGCTGCGCACGCATCCCGGAATGACGACCTTTATTGTGGGCACCGGCGTGAACTACGTCTCGTTGGTCGCGTCCTTGATCGCCTTCTGCAACGCATCGCCCTGCATGCGGGCGATGTCGTCCTGATATTTCAACAGCGCGCCCAGCGTGTCGCCGACGACCTCGGCGTTCAGCGAGCGCGCATCGAGCTCCGTCAGCGCCGTGGCCCAGTCGAGCGTCTCGGCGACCCCCGGCGACTTGTAGAAGTCCTGGTCGCGCAGCGCCTGGACGAAGCGCACGATCTGCTGCGACAGCCGCTGCGAGATGCCGGGCAGCCGGGTTTTGACGATGGCAAGCTCGCGCTCGGCGGAGGGATAATCGACCCAGTGATACAGGCAGCGCCGCTTCAGCGCGTCATGGATCTCGCGGGTCCGGTTCGAGGTGATGATGACGATCGGCGGATGCGGCGCCTTGACGGTACCGAACTCCGGGATCGTGACCTGGAAGTCGGAGAGGATCTCGAGCAGATAGGCCTCGAACGCCTCGTCCGCGCGGTCGAGCTCGTCAATGAGCAGAACCGGCGCGCCGGCGACATCCGGCTCCAGCGCCTGCAGCAGCGGGCGCTTGATCAGGTAGCGGTCGGCGAAGATGTCCGACGTCAATTGATCGCGGTCGACCTCGCCGCCCGCTTCCGCCAGCCGGATCGCGATCATCTGCGCCGCTGAATTCCATTCGTAGACGGCGGAGGCGACGTCGAGACCCTCGTAGCACTGCAGCCGGATCAGCTTGCGGCCGAGCGCCGCCGACAGGACCTTGGCGATCTCGGTCTTGCCGACGCCGGCCTCGCCTTCGAGGAACAGCGGCCGGCCCATGCGCAGCGACAGATAGGTCACCGTCGCCAGCGATCGCTCGGCCAGATAGCCGCGCGAGGACAACAATTCGAGCATCGCGTCGACCGATGCTGGCAGGGCCGGAGCACTCATGGGCGAGACCGCTTCCTTCTTCACGCGTCCGTCACGAAGCCGGAGCCTCGGGTTCGGCGGCTCCCTCCGACGCGGTTGAGGCCTTGGCGCCGGCATTGGCCGCATCGACCGCACGGCGCGCCAGCACGCCGATCAGATGGGCACGATATTCGGCGCTGCCGTGAATATCGCTGTTGAGGCCTTCAGCCGAGACCGGAATGCCCTCCAGCACCTTCGGCGAGAAGCGCTTCTGCAGCGCCTCCTCGAAGGCGGTGACGCGGAACACGCCATTGCCGCCGGCCCCGGTCACCGCAACGCGCACGTCGGACGGACGGCGGGCGACGAACACGCCGACCAGCGCGTAGCGGGAGGCCTGGTTGCGGAACTTGACGTAGGCCGCCTTCTTGGCCAGCGGGAAGCTCACCTTGGTGATGATCTCGTCCGGCTCCAGCGCGGTCGTGAACAGCCCGAGGAAGAACTCCTCGGCCTTCAGCTTGCGCTTGTTGGTGACGATGGTGGCGCCGAGCGCAAGGCACGCGGCTGGATAGTCCGCGGTCGGATCGTTGTTGGCGATCGAGCCGCCGATGGTGCCGCGATGGCGCACCGCGGGATCGCCGATCAGGCTCGCCAGATGGGCGAGCGCCGGAATCGCCTCGCCGACGGTTGCGGAGTTGGCGACGTCGGCATGACGCGCCATCGCGCCGATCACGAGGTTTCGGCCCTTCACCTCGATCGTATCGAGCCCCTCGACATGGGAGAGATCGACCAGATGCGGCGGGCTCGCGAGCCGCTGCTTCATGACCGGCACCAGCGTGTGGCCGCCAGCGACCAGCTTGGCGTCTTCGTTCTTGGTGAGGAGATTTGCGGCCTGGCGCACGGTCGCCGGCCGATGATATTTGAATTCGTACATGGGGGAATGTCCTGTGCGCAGCGGGCCGACTAAGGCAAGGTCAGACGTTTAGGCGAGGTCCGATTTGGCCATCGCCTTGGCGCCGGCGGCGATCGATTGCACGATGTTCTGATAGCCCGTGCAGCGGCAGAGATTGCCCTCGAGCTCCTCGCGAATGGTCTCGTCGCTGAGCTCATGTCCCTTACGGTGGACGAGGTCGACCGCGGTCATGATCATGCCCGGCGTGCAGAAACCGCATTGCAGGCCATGATGCTCGCGAAACGCCTCCTGCATCGGATGCAGCGGCGCGCCGTCGGCAGCGAGTCCCTCGATCGTCCTGACCTCATGACCGTCGGCCATCACGGCCAAGGTCGTGCAGGACTTCACTGCCTTGCCATCGAGATGGACGACGCAGGCGCCGCATTGCGACGTGTCGCAGCCGACATGGGTGCCGGTGAGGCGCAGATTCTCGCGCAGGAACTGCACCAGCAGCGTCCGCGGGTCGACGTTCGCCGTGACGGGATTACCGTTCACAATCATGGAAATCTTGGCCATTCAGGACTCTCTATTATCCGCGCGACAGCGTTGCACTGCAGCGCAGCCCAGCAAAATCAGTCGAAAACCATCATATGGGCGCTCCCGGCGGCGGGCAACCTCGCCCCCGGCCGCGCATGGGTCGGTTGCGGTCAGCCTTGAACGGCTTTGGCGAAGTTGGCGAAGAATTCGTCGGCGAGCTTCTTTGCGGTGCCGTTGATCAACCGCTGGCCAAGCTGCGCCAGCTTGCCGCCGATCTGCGCTTCGACATTGTAGGTCAGCAGCGTGCCGCCGTCCTTATCCGCCAGCGCGACGACCGCGCCACCCTTGGCGAATCCGGCGACACCGCCCTCGCCTTCGCCTGAAATCTTGTAGCCGTTCGGCGGATCGAGATCGCTCAAGGTCACCTTGCCTTTGAAGCGCGCAGAGACCGGTCCGACCTTCATCTTGGCAACGGCGCGGAGGCCGCCATCCTCGGTCCTCTCCAGCTCCTCGCAGCCGGGAATGCAGGCCTTGAGCACCTCCGGATCATTCAGCTTGTCCCAGACCTGCTCTCGCGGAGCGGCCAGCTGGACTTCGCCCGTCATCGTCATAGCCATGTGCATCTCCCCCCGATTGGCGCGGTTAGAGGCATTCAAGTAAAGCACCGAACGCCCAAAAGGAAGGGCGAGCAGCGCCCGGAAGCGTTGCAGAAAAGCCGGGCACCGCAGCATTCCGGACCTCGCCGCCGTCGGGTTTTGATTGGCAGACGGCGGCGGCGGTGGTTAGTTCGCCATCAAATCTGCACGATTCCTCCGGCGGCGCGGCCGCCTGCGACAAGGATTCCGCCCATGCCGATGATCGATGCCGACGGCTGTCTGTTGAATGTCACCGTCGAGGGCCGCGACGGCGGGCCGACCCTGATGCTCTCGAACTCGCTCGGCTCGACCCTGCAGATGTGGGAGCCGCAGATGCGCACCTTCACGCAGGTGTTCCGCGTGATCCGCTATGACCGGCGCGGTCATGGCAAATCGCAAGTGCCGCCCGGGCCCTACTCGATCGAGCGATTCGGCCGCGATGCGCTGGCGATTCTCGATGACCTCAACATCGAGAAGGTGCACTGGTGCGGCGTGTCGATGGGCGGCATGGTCGGGCAGTGGCTCGCCGCCCATGCTCCTGAACGCATCGGCAAGCTCGTGCTCGCCAACACCACCTGCTACTACCCCGATCCGGCAATCTGGGACGCCCGCATCAAGGCGGTCGAGGACAGCGGACTCGCTGGAATCGCCGACACGGTCATCGCTGGCTGGCTGACGCAGGAGTTTCGTGATCACAATCCTGATGTCGCCGACCGGATGAAGGCAATGCTCGTGGCCACCCCTGTCGGCGGCTATCTTGCCTGCTGCGCGGCGCTGCGTGCCCTGGACCTGCGTGAGGATCTGCCGGCCATCAAGAGCCCGACCCTCGTCGTGGCCGGCCGCTACGACAAATCGACGCCGATCGCGATGGCGGAAGCAATCCGCAGCCGCATCCCCGGCGCCAGCATGACCATCGTCGATGCCGCGCACATCTCGAATGTCGAAGCGGCGGGCCAGTTCAACGATGCCGTGCTGGGCTTTCTGACCCAGCACTGATGCACCGCGATGGATCGGGGCGTCATGCCTGCTGCGGCGACGGCGTCGCCGTGGGCTCCATCTTCGGCGAAGCGGATGCGGAAGACGGCGAGGCTTGCGTCGTCGGCTTCTCCACCAGCATGACGATGGCCGTGCCGAGCAGCATCAGGAGTTCCGTGGCATGCAGACGCAACGCCTGGGGCTCCCCGACTTTGGCAGCCATGATCATGCTGAAGAAGGCGAGCATGCTGCCGAAGCCGAGCCCGATCGACAGCGCCTCGACATAGCCGGCCACCTTTCGCACCCGCGGAACCAGGATCAGCACCAGGAACATCGCGAAGAAGCCTGCGACCGTCAGTCGCGCCAGCGCAAGCAGCCAGGCGGCGCGAACCGTCTCGATGCCCGACAGCTGCAGGTGGTCGCTGATGAACAAGGCCACCGCGATATTCGGCCGCGCGAACAACCCCTGGATCGGCGACACCATGATCTGAAACGCGATGATGGTCCAGGCGGGCACGAAATAGAGCGCCAGCAGCACACCGTTGACGCAGCTGAGCCGCCAATTCCTGATCACGCAATCCTTGATCATGTCACGCCCACCTTTGCATCCCATCAACTGCCCGTCCGGCCGATTTCCAGACGAGCTAACGCCCGGCAAACGCGCCCGGCAATTTAAACCATTCGTTTACCTTAACAGGGGGGCGACGGGCGCGATCCACTAACGGTCACCGTCCAAGAGACCGTGCCGATGACCTCGCCGATCAGGCCCCGAATTCCCGCGTGATAGCGGCCTTTCCGGCCATCGACGCCTCCTCGAACATCTGCATCGCATCCGACATTGCGTCCGTCGGCGGCCGCTGATTCACGTCCATGCGCCTCGCAACTCTGTGCGCCACGCCATCGGTGTTCTTGACTAGCGTCAAAGTAGTCTAGAACAGATATACTACCTTAGAGGCGAACGCCGCTGCGTTTCGCACAGCGGGATCGTGATGCGGCAGGCAGCTGCCGAGCGGGAGTACCGCATGAGAGTAGCTCGGATCTTCATCGGCATCCTCCTGCTGGCCGGCGGCCTCTACATCCTGGTCGGCGAGCATTTCGCCGGAACTTCAGGCGACGCGACCGTCAATGCCCGGCTTTACGTCGTGCGCGCGCCGATCGAAGGCCGCGTGACGCTGGGGGTGAGCAATATCGGCGCCAGGGTCAACGCCGGGGAACTCATGGCCGAGATCGTCGACGACCGGTTCGACACCACGCGCCTGCTCAATCTCGAGCGCGACCGTGACGAGCAGAAGATCGCGCTCAAGCGGGTTCCGGCGCAGCGTTCGGCGCTCGAGCAGGCGCGGGCCGCCTTCGCGGCCCAGTCGGCCAACTACAAGACCGGCCGCGTCCGCCAGATCGCGGCACGCATCGCCGAGGCCAAGGCGGCGGAGGATGCCGCGGCCGCCCGGCTGAAGCTCGCGGATCTCACCTTCACGCGGGCCAACGAGCTGAAGGAACGCGGGGTCCAGACGGTCGCCGGCCTCGACCAGGCCAGCGCCTCGCTCGATATCGCCAAGCAGGATTTGGAAAGCGCGAAACAGCGCAGCAACTATGTCGAGACCGAGCTCGGCTCCGCGCAATCGGGGGTCTTCATCGGCGACTCCTACAACGACGTGCCGTTCTCGATGCAGCGCATTCACGAGCTCGACCTGCGCCTCGCCGAACTTGCCGTGGACGAGCAGCAGATCCAATCCCGCCTGGTCCAATACGAGCAGCAGATCAACGCCGAACGCGTCCGGATCAACCGGCTGACCTCGGCGACGCTGAGGGCCCGCGTCCTGGGCATGGCCTGGGATTTCCTCGTCGACGATGGCGAATATGCCCGTCGCGGTCAGGATCTCGTCAAGCTGGTGGACTGCAACAGTCTCGTGGTGACCGCGAGCGTTCCCGAAAGTCTCTACGCCCGCCTGTCGATCGGCGCCCCGGTGCAGTTCCGTCTGTTCGGAGACGACCGGATATTCGATGGGACGGTGACACGTCTCGGCGGCTCGGGCGCCTCGCAACTCTACGCCAATCTCGCCGTCGGCCCGACGCCGCAGCACTTGCAGCGCTTCGACGTCACCGTTGCGGTGCCAGATCTCGCCAAGCAGCCGGATCTGTCCTGCGCCATCGGGCGCACCGGCCGGGTGATCTTCACCAGCGGACCGATCGCGGCATTGCGCGGCTTCATCGCCCGGTACGGCTACTGATGCCGACGTTGTCACCATTCCTGTCCGCGTTCGCAGTTGTTGCGATCATCGTAGGGCTGCGCGTCCTGGCGTTGCCCCTCCTGGACCCGAAAATATGGTACTGGCGGACCCTGCTCCTCAGCGGCTCGATCCTGCTGGCCTGGCGCTATGTCGCCTGGCGCTTCACCGAGACCCTTGCTCCGCCCGGCCTCACGCCGGATGGGATCCTCAGCTGGGGCTTCGCCATTCTCGAAGCGCTCACCGTCGTTTCGTCGTCCTTCGCCTTCCTGATCCTGACCAGGACCAAGGAGCGGACGACGGAGGCTGATCGCCATGCCGGCTGGTGGCTTCCGAGGCCGCCGCCTCGGGTCGACATCTTCATCACCACCTACAACGAGCAGCTCGAGGTCCTGGAGCGAACCATCGTCGGCGCCAAGGCGATCACCTATGCGGCATTGCGCGTCTTCGTCCTTGACGACGGCAGCAGGGCCTGGCTCCGGGATTACTGCACCGAGCACGGCATCGGCTATGTCGCCCGTACCGACAAGTCGCACGCCAAGGCCGGCAACATCAACAATGCCTTGCGGCTGCGCGCGGCTGATGCGGACCGGCCGGATTTCGTCGCCGTTCTCGACGCCGACTTCGTGCCTCATCTCGACTTCGTCGAGCGGACGCTCGCGTTGTTCCACGATCCGGCTGTCGGCCTCGTACAGACGCCCCAGCACTTTTTCAACCCGGACCCGATCCAGCACAATCTCGGCATCGGCGCGTCCTATCCCGACGAGCAGCGCCACTTCTTCGACAACGTCGAGCCGGCGCGCGACGCCTGGGGCATCGCAATGTGCTGCGGCACCTCCTCGATATTCCGCGTCTCCGCCGTGGAGATGATCGGCGGCGTGCCGACCGAGAGCGTCACCGAGGATTTCCTGCTCACGCTGCGCCTGTCCGCGCACGGCTACCAGACCGTGTACCTGAACGAGGCGTTGTCGGAGGGATTGGCGCCGGAAGGCCTTGCGGAATACGTCACGCAGCGCGGTCGCTGGTGCCTCGGCCTCATGCAGATCGTGCGCAACGTCTACAATCCATTCGGCTCCCATGGTCTCGATTTCTTCCACCGGCTCAGCGTGCTCGACTCGCTGCTCTACTGGACGTCGACCTATCCGTTCCGCCTCGCCGCGCTGATCTGTCCACTGCTCTACTGGTGGGGCGGGGTGACGGTGGTGAACGCCTCGATCGCCGACATCATCCGGTATTACGGCCCCTATTATCTCTCGATCATGTACACGCTGAACTGGCTGTCCAAGGGACTGTTCATTCCGATCGTCAACGATGTCTCGCAGATCGTCGCCGCCTGGCCCGTGCTCCGCGCCGCCGCTCTCGGCCTGCTCTCCCCCGGTCCGCACAAATTCTCGGTGACCGCCAAGGGCGGCGATCGCGCCAAGATCATTGTCCAATGGCCGCTGATGCGGCCCTTCCTGATCCTGATGGCGCTGACGATCGGTGGCCTGATCGTGTCGCTGACGTCCGATTTCGTCTTCAATACCACGGGGACCGCGGGAGACGGCGTCATCGTCGTGATGTTCTGGACGATCTACAACATTCTGGTGCTGTCGGTGGCGATCGCCGTGTGCATCGACCGTCCACGCTACAACCGGCCGCAACGCCAGATCGTCGAGCCGATAACCCTGACGGTCGACGGCGAGCCGCAACGCGGCTGGATCGTCAATCTCGGCCCCGGCGGCGCACGCGTCAGCGGTCCGGTCGGCCTTGCGACCGGCGCCATCGGCACGCTCACCCTGCCCCTGATCGGCGATATCCCAACCAAGGTCGCGGCTCCGACGAACGACGGCTACCGGCTCATATTTGCGGTGACGCCGCAGCAGCGCGCCCAGATCATCGAGCGGCTGCACACCGCGAGCGGAGTGCCCGGCGCCGACAGCGGCGATCTCGGCCGCATGCTGAAAGAAATCGCGCGAGCCGTGGCCGATTGAGGAGTGGACGATGACGAGGCGACGGTGGAGCTTACAGACAGCGGTTTTCCTCGGCGGCACGACACTGATCGTCGTGACGGCGCTGGCCGTTGCCATCCTCTATTCGGCGTCGCTGCAGCGGCGCGGCGAGGAGCTCGCGATCGAGCAGCTGAGGACGCGCGGTGAGCTCAGCGCAAACCTGCTGGCGCGACAGCTGTACGGCACGTGGAGCGACGTGTCGCGGCTCGCCGCGATCATCGACCCCGCCGACGTCGCCGAGGCGCGCCGGCAGATCCAGTTCGTGAGCCAGTTCCAGCCGCGCTATGCCTGGCTCGGCATCGCCGACCCCGGCGGCAAGGTCATCGCGAGCAAGGACCGGATGCTGGAAGGACAAAGCGTCGCCGACCTGCGCTGGTTCCGGCATGGACTCGGGGTGCCGACGGCGGTCGATGATCGCGAATCAGAGGCCCTGGGCCGGATGTTGCAGGCCGCTTCGGGACCGGACCGCTTGATCGCCATGTCGGCTCCGCTCGTGCACGACGGCGCCCCCGCCGGCGTCATCGGGGCCCAGATCGATTGGAAATGGGTGATCGAATCCGTCGCGGCGCTGGCGTCGCGCGACATCGATCTGGTGTTGCTGTCGCGCGAGAGCATCGTGCTGTTCGGCCCGCCGGATCTCGTCGGCAAGCAACTGACGATCGGCTCGGCGCAGGCCGCAAGCCGCGGGGCCTCGGTCGCGCTCATCGAGCGATGGCCCGACGGCAAGGATTATTTCACCCTCACGTTCCCCACCGTGAAGTACGCCGATCTGCCGAGCTTCGGCTGGTCCCTTCTGATCCGGCAGGACGCCGTTGCCGCGATGGTGCCGACCCGCCAGCTTGTGCGCTCGTTTTGGTTCAACGTTGCCGGTGGCGTGTTCTCGATCCTGGTGCTGCTCAATTTCGCCGCGAAATGGGTGGTGACGCCGATGCGCCGTCTTGCCCAGGCCGCCGAGACCATGGTGAAAGATCCGTTTTCTGGCATGGTGGCTCGGGAAACCCGGTACGATGAGGCGACGCGGCTGCGCGACGCCTTGGTCAGGCTCCAGTCGAAGCTGATGGCAAAAGTGCCTGGTTCGACGGAAGACAGCGGTAGCGGCATATAGCGGCGCCAGCAACCGGTGCGAGAACCCTCCTTTTCGGCGCTACGTGCTGGGTTCCCAAGCGGTCATTTGATGGCGACGGCCGGCCCCGAGGAAGGCAGGGGAACCGCGCCATCAAAGGAGGCGGGATAAGCCCGCAATTGTGGCACTGCACGCTGTTGCGGCACCCGGTTCCGAACTGTTAGTACTGCCGCACGCGTCGCCTTGGGCGCGGGTGCGTCTCCAGGCATACCGGCACCCGCTCTACAAGGCCCCCGCCGCGTTGCGAACCGGTATCGGCAGTCTCACTCACGGCAGTTCATGGATTATTTCGCGCAACAGCTCATCAACGGCCTCGTTCTTGGCTCGATCTACGGCCTGATCGCCATCGGCTACACCATGGTCTACGGCATCGTCGGCATGATCAATTTCGCCCATGGCGACATCTTCATGATCGGCGGCTTCATCGCGCTGATCTGCTTCCTGGTCCTGGTGTCGCTGGGCCTGACCGCGGTTCCGGTGATCCTGCTGATCGTGCTGCTGGTGTCGATGGCCATCACGGCGCTCTATGGGTGGACCATCGAACGTATCGCCTATCGCCCGCTGCGGCACTCGTTCCGCCTGGCGCCGATGCTGTCCGCCATCGGCATGTCGTTCGTCCTCACCAACTATTCGCAGGTGTCGCAGGGCGCGCGCGTCAAGCCGGTGCCGCCGATCATCACCGGCGGCTACACGCTGCACGAGGGCGCGGGCGGCTTCGTCGTCCAGCTCTCCAACATCCAGATCGTGGTGGTCATCACCACCATCGTTCTGCTCGCGCTGTTCACCTGGCTGGTATCCCGCACGCGGCTCGGCCGCGACATGCGCGCCTGCGAGCAGGATCAGACCATGGCGGCACTGCTGGGCGTCGACGTCGACCGCACCATCTCGATGACCTTCGTGATCGGCGCGGCGCTCGCGGCCGTCGCCGGCATGATGTACCTGCTGTATTACGGCCTGGTCGATTTCTTCATGGGCTTCGTCGCCGGCATCAAGGCGTTCACGGCGGCGGTGCTCGGCGGCATTGGCTCGCTGCCGGGCGCGATGCTCGGAGGCCTCGCGATCGGACTGATCGAGACGTTCTGGTCGGCCTATTTTTCGGTGGAGTACAAGGACGTCGCAGCATTCTCGATCCTGATCGTGGTGCTGATCTTCCTGCCAACCGGCCTGCTCGGCCGGCCCGAAGTCGAAAAAGTCTGAAGATGGAGTCCGCGTGAGCGCGTCCCTTCCCGCCTCGTCGAAAGGCTCCGAACCGGTCGGAGCCGCCTTCATCCTCAAGAAGGCCTTTCTCAGCGCACTGGTCGCTCTCGGTCTGTTCTCCCTGATGGTCGGCGTCCGCACCGAAGCGGGTCAGAGCGGCCAGCTCGTATACTGGACCCGCTTCGGCGACCTCGCCAGCCTGGTTGTGGCGGTGTTCGTCGGCTCGATCGCGGTCGAGCTGCTGCGGCTGTGGCTCGGACCGCGCGGCGGCCTCGGCAGCTTCGTGCCGCCGTCCGTGCGGAGCGGCATGTCGGTAGCCGGCCGCTATCTCGCGCCGGCGCTGCTGATCTTCACCTTGCTGGTGCCGGTGATCTTCTACAATCAGCGTTACATTCTCGACCTCGGCATTTTGGTCCTGACCTACGTCATGCTGGGTTGGGGCCTCAACGTCGTGGTCGGTCTCGCCGGCCTGCTCGACCTCGGCTACGTCGCGTTCTACGCCGTCGGCGCCTATTCCTACGGCCTGCTCTCGACCACCTTCGGCCTGTCGTTCTGGGTCTGCCTGCCGCTCGCCGGCATTCTCGCCGCATTCTGGGGCGTGCTGCTCGGCTTTCCGGTGCTGCGGCTGCGCGGTGACTACCTCGCCATCGTCACCCTGGCCTTTGGCGAGATCATCCGCCTCGTCCTCATCAACTGGCAGGACGTGACCGGCGGTCCCAACGGCGTCTCCGGGATTCCGCGACCGACGTTGTTCGGCATTCCGCTCGCACCGGGCGAAGGCGGCCTTGCATCGATGCTCGGCATCCCGTTCTCGCCGACGCATCGCATCGTTTTTCTGTTCTATCTGATCTTGGCGCTGGCACTCCTGACCAACTGGGTCACCATCCGGCTGCGCCGGCTGCCGATCGGCCGGGCCTGGGAAGCGCTGCGCGAGGACGAGGTCGCCTGCCGCGCGCTCGGCATCAACATCACCACCACCAAGCTGACCGCATTTGCGACCGGCGCGATGTTCGGCGGTTTCGCCGGCGCCTTCTTCGCCACGCGCCAGGGCTTCATCAGCCCGGAATCCTTCACCTTCCAGGAATCGGCGCTGGTGCTCGCCATCGTCGTGCTCGGCGGCATGGGGTCGCAGCTCGGCGTCGCGCTGGCGGCGCTCGCCATGATCGGCGGCTTCGAGCTGTTCAGAAGCCTCGAGGGCTACCGCATGCTGGTGTTCGGTCTCGCCATGGTGCTGGTGATGATCTGGCGGCCGCGCGGCATTGTCGGCCATCGCGCGCCGACCGTATTCCTGGAAAAATCCAAGAGCATCTCTTCGGACCTCGTCAAGGAAGGCCACGGATGAGCTCCGCTCCCATTCTCGCACTCGAAAACCTCACCATGCGCTTCGGCGGCATCGTCGCCGTCAATGCGCTGTCGTTCACCGCGCAACGCACGCAGATCACGGCCCTGATCGGCCCCAACGGCGCCGGCAAGACCACCGTGTTCAACTGCATCACCGGCTTCTACAAGCCGACCTCCGGCGTCATCCGCCTGACCCATGATGACGGCGCGCAGTTCGAGATGCAGAAGCTGAAGGACTTCAACATCTCCAAGCAGGCCAAGGTGGCGCGGACGTTCCAGAACATCCGGCTGTTTCCGGGCATGACGGCGCTCGAGAACCTGATGGTCGCGCAGCACAACGCGCTGATGCGCGCGTCCGGCATGACGGTGCTCGGGCTGCTCGGCGTGCCCTCGTGGCGCGCGGCCGAGCGGAACGCGATCGATGCGGCCGTGTTCTGGCTGAAGCGCGTCGGGCTGATCGACCGCGCCGACGACGCGGCCGGCAATCTCGCCTATGGCGACCAGCGTCGGCTGGAGATCGCGCGCGCGATGTGCACCTCGCCGGCCCTGCTCTGCCTCGACGAACCGGCCGCCGGCCTCAACGCGCGCGAGAGTGCGGCCCTCAGCGAGTTGCTGCTGTCGATCCGGGCCGATCACGCCACGTCGATCCTGCTGATCGAGCACGACATGAGCGTCGTGATGGAAATCTCCGACCGCGTCGTCGTGATGGACTACGGCGTCAAGATCGCCGAGGGCACGCCGCGCGAGATCCGCGACGATCCGAAGGTCATCGCCGCCTATCTCGGCACCGACGAGGAAGAGGCCGCAGCCGTGATGGAGGCCGAGGCGTGAGTGCGTCCCTGCTCGCGATCCGCAATCTGCGCGCGTCCTACGGCAAGATCGAAGCGCTGAAGGGCGTCGATCTCGACATCAAGCCGGGCGAGATCGTCGCGCTGATCGGCGCCAACGGCGCCGGCAAGTCGACGCTGATGATGTCGATCTTCGGCCGCCCGCGCGCAAGCTCCGGCAACATCGTCTACGACGGCAACGACATCACACAGGTGCCGACGCATCAGATCGCGCGGCTGCGCATCGCGCAGTCGCCGGAGGGACGCCGCATCTTTCCGCGCATGAGCGTGGCGGAAAACCTGCAGATGGGCGCCGACGCCGGCGAGACGACCGACGCGGAGCGGGCAAGCACGCTGGAGCGCGTCTTCGCCCTGTTTCCGCGCCTGAAGGAGCGCGTCGACCAGCGCGGCGGCACGCTATCCGGTGGCGAGCAGCAGATGCTGGCGATCGGACGCGCGCTGATGAGCCGGCCGCGCCTGCTGCTTCTGGATGAGCCCTCGCTCGGCTTGGCGCCGCTGATCGCCCGCCAGATTTTCGACGCCATTCGGACACTCAACCGCCAGGACGGTCTGACCGTGCTGATCGTCGAGCAGAACGCCAATCACGCGCTGAAGCTCGCCCATCGCGGCTATGTGCTGGTCAACGGCCTGATTACGCTGTCGGGCACCGGCACCGAGCTGCTGCAGCGACCGGAGATCCGCGCTGCCTATCTGGAGGGCGGCCGCCACTGAGGCGGGCCCTCAAAACGCGGCCAGAATGGCCTTAGTCCTTCGTAGGTGTGGTCAAAAATTGCCGGTGACTTCGCCGGAAAATCAGCCACAATGCGCGCGGTCTGCGGCCCGCCGTTCGGGCCGTTCCGTGTCGACCTACCCCCGCGAGGATTTCTCATGAAACCACTCAAACTCATCGGCTTGGCTCTGGGCGCATCGCTGGCGCTCTCGACTGCTGCCTTCGCCGAAGACATCAACATCGCCGTGGCCGGCCCGATGACCGGCAGTGAATCGGCCTTCGGCCGCCAGATGCAGAACGGCGCCGAGATGGCGGTCGCCGACCTCAATGCCGCCGGTGGCGTGCTCGGCAAGAAGCTCGCACTGCAGGTCGGTGACGATGCCTGCGATCCGAAGCAGGCGCGTTCGGTTGCCGAAAAGCTCGCCGGCTCCGGCATTCCGTTCGTCGCCGGCCATTTCTGCTCGTCGTCGTCGATCCCGGCCTCCGAGGCCTATGCCGACAGCAACGTGCTGCAGATCACGCCGGCCTCGACCAACCCGCTGTTCACCGAGCGCAAGCTGTGGAACGTGGCGCGCGTCTGCGGCCGTGACGACCAGCAGGGTCTCGTTGCCGCCAACTACATCGCGAAGAACTTCAAGGGCAAGAACATCGCGATCCTCAACGACAAGACCACCTACGGCAAGGGTCTCGCCGACGAGACCAAGAAGGCGCTGAACAAGGCCGGCGTCACCGAGAAGATGTTCGAGTCCTACAACAAGGGCGACAAGGACTTCAACGCCATCGTCTCCCGCTTGAAGCGTGACAACATCGATCTCGTCTATGTCGGCGGCTATCATCAGGAAGCCGGCCTCATCCTGCGCCAGATGCGCGACCAGGGCCTCAAGACCATCCTGATGGCGGGCGACGCGATGAACGACAAGGAGTTCGCTTCGATCACCGGTCCGGCCGCGGAAGGCACGCTGTTCACCTTCGGCCCCGAGCCGCGCAACAAGCCGAGCGCGAAGGCGATCGTGGACAAGTTCAAGGCCAAGAACATCGATCCCGAGGGCTATACGCTCTACACCTACGCCGCGATCCAGGTCTGGTCGCAGGCCGTCAAGAAGGCCAACACCACCGACGCCAAGAAGGTGATGGACACCATCAAGGCCGGCGAGTGGGACACGGTGCTGGGCAAGCTCGGCTTCGACGCCAAGGGCGACATCAAGCAGATCGACTACGTCGTCTACAAGTGGGACGCCAAGGGCGGCTACGCCGAGCTCGGCGGCAAGGGCTCCTGATAGAACTCCTGACCGTCTCGATCATCATCAGCAAAATACAAACGCCCCGGTCCTGGACCGGGGCGTTCTGCTGAGCGCTTGGTTCGTCGTTGAGGCCCGCCGACCGTGGGGAACCACGTCGTACAGAGGAACAGACCGGCTCAGCCGGCACAGGCCGAAAGCGATGGGGCCCCCTTCGCCGCCACTGCTGCACGGGCCGTTTCAACGGCACGCATCAGCTCGGCCGGGCGGAACGGTTTCTGCAGGTAAACGACACGGGTCAGCTCGTCCGACATCGACGCGCCATCGAAGGCAGTCATGCCGGAGACGGCGACCACCGGAACGTCGGGAACCAGCGCGCGCATACTGCTGACCAGATCGAGCCCGTTGGAATCATCGAGATAGATGTCGACGATGACGGCATCGAATGCCTGGTCGCGGAACAACTGCAGTCCGGACGCAGCGGTTCCCGCTTCGACCACGTCGAACTGATTGACGCGCAGCACCATACAGATCATGGCGCGCACATCCTTCTGATCGTCGACCACCAGAATCCGTGGCATCAACTTCTCCAGAATTTTTCCGTTGGACAGCCTACAACGTAGAAAGAATTCGGACACAACTATGAGTATATTTATCCCATTTGCGGTAAAGGTGCGGTTACTCCAACTATCGACTCATTCTACAGAACGATCCGATCTGGTACCATACAACCTTCATTAGAACAGTGATTTTCTTCGCGCACCAGCTGTAGAACCTCCCCTCTTGCACGTCGGCTCTGTTGCGCAGGACCCTTGGAGATGCAGAGCATCAAGGATCATCGCGAAGTCCTCCTGTCGACGTCCACCGCGACGCGCCGAGACCAAATCGCAGCACTCGCCGCGGTTGCGATCTCGACCTTGCTGTTTGCCGCCGCCGCTCCCTTTGCCAAGGTGCAGTTGCCGCCGGTGCCTGCGTTCGTCGCGAGCTACCAGTCGGCGCTGGCGCTGAACGATCTCATCACCGCGTTCCTGCTGTTCTCCCAGTTCGTGCTGCTTCGCTCGCGACCGTTGCTGTGGTTGGCCTCCGGTTACCTGTTTACCGCGCCGGCCTCGCTGCTGCACACGCTGGTGTTCCCAGGCCTGTATTCTCAAACCGGCCTGCTCGATGCAGGGCCGCAGACCGCAGCCTGGATCTACATGATCTGGCACGGCGCGTTCCCCTTGTTCGTTCTGGTCTATGCGCTGCACGACCGTCTCCGTCCGGCGCCCGTTGGGTCGGTTGCGCTGTCTCTCTCGGTCGCCGTGCTCGGCGTCGCGATTGCACTTGCGGCACTCACCTGGGCGGTGATCGCCCATGATACGGCACTGCCTGCGCTCGTCCGCGATGACGCTGCCACTCCGGCTTTGAAGATCGTGGTCGGCGCCATCTGGTGCGTAACATCGGCTGCCCTGCTCGTCCTGGCGTTGCGCAGGCCGCACAGCATTCTCGACCTCTGGGTCATGGTGGTGCTGTGCGCTTGGCTGTTCGATCTCTCGCTCTCCTCGCTGCTCAACGCCGCCCGGTTCGACCTCGGCTACTATGCGGGCCGCATCTATGGCTTGCTGGCAGCGAGCTTCGTCCTCGGCGTCCTGCTCGCCGACAATGTCAGGCTGCAGACGAGGCTCACGCGGCTGCTGCAGCAGCAGCGCCGGCAGAGCGAAAGCGAGCGGGCCCGTTTCATCGCGCGGGAGCGGCTGTTCAGCGCTGTGGTGGAATCCTCCAACGACGCCATCATCACGCTGACGCTGCAGGGCAAGATCACGTCCTGGAATCGCGCCGCCGAACACCTGTTCGGATACGGCGCAGACGAGGCGCTTGGCAACGACATCGGCCTGATCGTGCCCGCCGAACGGCGCAGCGAAGTCGATCGCATCCTGAGCCGGATCGGCGGCGGCGAGAAGATCGAGCATCACGAGACGATCCGCCGCCACAAGGACGGCCGCGAGATCGAAGTATCGCTCGGCGTGTCGCCGATCCTCGACGCGCATGGTGTGATCATCGGCGCCTCGAAGGTGGCGCACGACATCACCGAGAGCAAGCGCACCCGAACCGCCCTGACCCGTGAGACCGAGGAGCGCCGCCGCATCTTCGAGACCTCGCAGGACCTGATCCTGGTTGCCAACTCCTACGGACAATTGATGCAGGTCAGCCCGAGCGCGCTGGACGTGCTCGGCTACCGGCCGGAGGAGATGGTCGGCCGCAATGCCAGCGACTTCGTCTATCCGCCCGAGCTCGAGGCGGTCCGTAGCCAGATGCGCGCCTGCCGCCGCGGCCGCGACGTCCGTAATTTCGAGGCGCAGCTCATGCACAAGGAAGGCCGCGGCGTCGTCCTGAACTGGATGGCGAGCTGGTCGGAGCCGGTGCAGCGCCACTTCTTCGTCGGCCGCGACCTCACCGAGAAGCGCGCGGCCGAGGCGCAGTTCCGCCAGGCGCAGAAGATGGAGGCGGTCGGTCAGCTCACCGGCGGCGTCGCCCACGACTTCAACAACATCCTCACCGTCATCACCGGCAGCATCGGCATTCTTGCCGACGCCGTGTCCGACCGGCCGGAGCTCGCCTCCGTCGCCAAGCTGATCGACGACTCCGCCGACCGCGGCGCGCAGCTCACGCGGCAGTTGCTGGCCTTCGCCCGCAAGCAGCCGCTGCAGCCGACGGATCTCGACGTCAACGCCCTGTTGAACGAGACCGCAGCCTTGCTGCAGCCGACGCTCGGCGCGCAGATCGAGATCGAGCGTATCCTTGACGCCGATCCCTGCACCGCGCTCGCCGATCCGAACCAGCTCGCCACCGCGGTCATCAATCTCGCGCTCAATGCGCGTGATGCGATGCCGCAGGGCGGCAAGCTCACGCTGGAGACAGCGAACGTCACGCTCGACCGGGACTATGCCGACGTCCATAGCGAGGTCATCGTCGGTGACTACGTGATGATCGCCGTGAGCGACACCGGCTGTGGCATTCCGCCGGCCTATCTCGAGAAGGTGTTCGATCCGTTCTTCTCGACCAAGGGCTCCGGCAAGGGCACGGGGCTCGGCCTCAGCATGGTGTTCGGTTTCGTCAAGCAGTCCGGCGGCCACATCAAGATCTACAGCGAGGTCGGCCACGGCACCTCGATCAAGCTGTATCTGCCGCGCTCGGCGTCCGCTCCGGCGGCCAGCGCGGGCTTGCAGGCGCCAGACGCGCGCGGCGGCAATGAGACGATCCTGATCGTGGAGGACGATCCGCTGGTACGCCAGCACGTGATCGCCCAGGTCGGCAGCCTCGGCTACACCACCCTGGCTGCAGCCAATGCCGCCGAGGCGCTCGACGTGCTCGATCGCCATCCGGAGATCGACCTGCTGTTCACCGACGTCATCATGCCCGGCGCCATGAACGGCCGCCAGCTCGCCGACGCCGCGCGGGTGCGGCGGCCGGCGCTGCGGACGCTGTTCACCTCGGGCTATACCGAGAACGCGATCGTGCACCACGGCCGCCTCGACGCCGGCGTGCTGCTGCTGCCCAAGCCTTACCGGAAGCCAGAGCTGGCCCGCATGATCCGTATCGCGCTGGAGCGCTGAAGCACGCGCCCGGATCGGCGTAAGCGACATCCGGGCCCACCGGCGCGGCACGTGAGACCCGGATGTCGCCTGCCCCTTCGCGCCCGCTGGACGCAAGCGGGGCGCTCATACCAGCGCCGAGGCGCGTGCCCTCCTGCATTGAGGCCTCGCGCCGGCCGCGCTATCCATCCGGCATCATCATCTGCAGCGAGGGACGATCGTGCAGAACCTCCTCACCGACATCCCCGGCGTACGCGTAGGCCATGCCCATGACGCCGCGCTCGCTTCCGGCGTGACCGCGATCCTGTTCGATCAGCCGGCGGTCGCCGCGATCGACATCCGTGGCGGCGGACCCGGGGTGCGCGAGGATGCGCTGCTCGATCCTGCGAATACGGTGGAACGGGTCGACGGCATTGCCCTGTCGGGAGGCTCGGCGTTCGGGCTCGAGGCCGCGAGCGGCATTCAGGCCTGGCTGGCGGAACAGGGGCGCGGCTTTGCCGTGCGCGACGCGCTGATCCCGATCGTCCCCGGCGCGATCGTGTTCGACCTCTTGAACGGCGGCAACAAGGCCTGGGGCCGCTACGCGCCGTATCGCGAGCTCGGCTACGCGGCGGCGGCGGCGGCCAGCACGACCTTCGCGCTCGGCAGCGTCGGTGCCGGGCTCGGCGCCACCACGGCCAACCTGCAGGGCGGGCTCGGCTCGGCGTCGGCGACGACGACAGGCGGCATCAAGGTTGCGGCCATTGTTGTGGTGAATGCGGTCGGCAGCGTCACTGTCGGCGACGGTCCCTGGTTCTGGGCGGCACCGTACGAGATCGACGGCGAGTTCGGCGGCCGCGGCCTGCCGGCCGCCTTCACGCCGGACATGCTGGCGATGCGCATCAAGGGCGGCCCGGCAGCATCGGCCTCCGAGAACACGACGATCAGCCTCGTCGTGACCGATGCCATCCTGACTAAGGCGCAGGCCAAGCGGCTCGCGATGATGGCGCAGACCGGCATGGCGCGCGCGATCTATCCGGTGCATCTGCCGCTCGACGGCGACATCGTGTTCGCGGCCGCGACCTGCACCAGGCCGATCGAGCCGCTGGTCGAGCTGAGTGAGCTCGGCATGGTCGCGGCCAACGTCCTGGCGCGCGCGATCGCCCGCGGCGTCTATCACGCGAGCCCGCTGCCGTTCGCCGGCGCGCTGCCGTCCTGGCAAGGCCGCTTCGGCAGTTGAGCTTACGCGCTGACCGCGGTCGTTGAAGACGTGGAGGCCGACAGCATGTTGGACTGCCGCTGGATCAGCTTCTCGATCATGTTGTAGGACGAGGTCGCAGCGTTGGACGCGGTTGTGGCTGCCGGCGTCGTCAGCGTCACCTTGGAGCCGTCGGCATAGGTGATGGTGGTCGTGGTCGAGCCGTCGCTGTTGGTGGACGAGGAACTCGAGGCGCCCGACAGCGCCTGCATCAGCGCATCTGCGCCCGCGCTGGATGAGGTGCCCGAGCCGCCGCTCCCGCCCGCCTCCTGGTGATGATGGTGGCCACGTCGCCCCTTGGCGCCCTGCAGCGCCGAGGACAGCTCGTCGAGGCTGACATTGCCGTCGCCGTTCGTATCCAGCTTGCCGAACACCTTGTCGGCATTGGCGACGTTGGTGCCGCCGGCGCCGAGCGCGCTCTCGAACTCCGATTTGCTGATCTGACCATCGCCATCGCCGTCGATCTGCGAGAACAGGTCCTGTAGCGGATTGGTCGATGAGCTTGCGCTCGACGACGCGCCCGACTGGCTCTGCGCTGCGAGCAGCGCGCTCATGGTCTCCGGCGCGATCTGCCCCGAGCTGCTGCTGCCGCCCGCGCTCGACCACGGGCTGAAATTGCCGGAGCCGCTCGCCCCCTTGGTGTCGAGGCTGAACGGACCGCCGCCCGACTTGCCGGAGCCCGACTTGGTCGAGCCGAGCGACTGCAGGCTGTCCAGGACCGACGAGGCGGCCCCCAGTGCAAACCACATGGCGAAACTCCCGCAAGGCCGCCCACGCGGCGGCAGAACATCTTCCCACCGCCGTCGCAATCCCCATGCCAGCGCCAAACCGCTGATATGTCCGGATATTTCGCGATGTTACGGTGGCCTGAACCCGGCAGATCGTGCCGCGCCCGGCAGATTTTTCCCGCTCGCGTTGCCGCAGCCGGCCCTGCATGATACGGCGACATCCCCGATCGTCCTGGAACAGCCGCCCATGACCCAGTCCTTCACGCCGCGTCCGCTCGTCATCGCACCATCGATCCTGGCCTCCGATTTCTCCAAGCTCGGCGAGGAGGTGCGCGCCGTCGATGCCGCCGGCGCCGACTGGATCCATCTCGACGTCATGGACGGCCATTTCGTGCCGAACATTTCCTACGGCCCTGACGTGATCAAGGCGCTGCGTCCGCACACCACCAAGATCTTCGACGCGCATCTGATGATCACGCCGTGCGATCCCTATCTCGAAGCCTTCGCCAAGGCCGGCTGCGATCACATCACGGTCCACGCCGAGGCCGGCCCGCATCTGCATCGCTCGCTGCAGGCAATCCGCGCGCTCGGCAAGAAGGCCGGCGTCTCGCTCAACCCGTCGACCCCGCTCAACGTCATCGAATATGTGCTCGACCTCGTCGACCTCGTGCTGATCATGTCGGTCAATCCCGGCTTCGGCGGCCAGGCCTTCATCCCCTCGGCGATTGGCAAGATCCAGGATCTGCGCGCGATGACCGCGGGCCGGCCGATCGATATCGAGGTCGATGGCGGCGTCGGCCGCGACAATGCCGGCGCGCTCGCCGCGGCCGGCGCCAATGCCTTCGTCGCCGGCTCCGCCGTGTTCAAGGGCGGCACGATGGAAGCCTATCGCAGCAACATCGCCGCGATCCGCAGCGCCGCCGCGTTGGCGCGCGGCGAAGCGATCTGAGGCACGCGAGACGGGATGCACACGCTCACGCCGCAGCCGCTGACGAAAGCGGCCTTCGCTGCTTTCGGCGACGTCGTCGAGACCGATGGCGCCCAGCCCATCGACATCAACCAGGGCTTCGCCCGCCGCTGCAACGGCCTCGCTGCTGTCGACGTGACATCGGGCGGCGCGGCCGTGAACATCAGCCTGTTCGAGGCCAAGCCGCGGCCGTTGCCGATCGAGATCAAGCTGATGGAGCGGCACCCGCTCGGCAGCCAGCTGTTCATGCCGTTGCAGGACCGGCCGTGGCTGGTGCTGGTCTGCGCCGATCCGCGCGATCCCGCGAGCTACCGGGCCTTCACGGCAACCGGCCGCCAGGGCGTCAACTACGCGCGCAACGTCTGGCATCATCCGCTCTTGGTGTTCGACGAGGCCTCGCGCTTCATGGTGGTCGACCGCATCAGCCCCGACAATCTCGAGGAGCTGTGGCTCGACGAGCCGCTCTACCTTGCCATTCCCTGATGACCGATGGCGCGCCGGTTGATCATCCGCGCCGTGGAGAGACGATGATGGACAAGCCGAACTACTTCGTGCCGCATGGCGGCCACCCGCCGCAGACCGACCTGCTGACCGGCCGCGCCGTGTTCACCGAGGCGTATGCCGTCATCCCGAAGGGCGTGATGCGCGACATCGTCACCTCGGCGCTGCCGTTCTGGGACAAGACGCGAACCTGGGTGATCGCGCGTCCCCTCTCCGGCTTCTCGGAAACGTTCTCGCAATACATCGTCGAGGTCTCGCCCGGCGGCGGCAGCGCCCAGCCCGAGCCGGATCCGGAGGCCGAGGGCGTGCTGTTCGTGGTGTCAGGCGAGATCATGCTCACCATCGCCGGCAAAGAGCATCGCCTGGGCCATGGCGGCTACGCCTTCCTGCCGCCGTCCTGCAAGTGGACGATGCGCAACGACAGCCAGGCGCCCGCGACCTTCCACTGGATCCGCAAGGCCTATGAGGCCGTTCCCGGCATCGCCGTGCCCGAGGCCTTCGTCACCAACGAGGCGACGATCGCCCCTGCCGCGATGCCGGAGACGCAGGGCCGCTGGGCCACCACGCGCTTCGTCGATCCGCTCGACGTTCGCCACGACATGCACGTCAACATCGTCACCTTCGAGCCCGGCGCCGTGATCCCGTTCCTGGAGACGCATGTGATGGAGCACGGGCTCTATGTGCTCGAGGGAAAGGCGGTCTACAAGCTCAACCGCGACTGGGTCGAGGTCGAGGCCGGCGACTTCATGTGGCTGCGCGCCTTCTGCCCGCAGGCCTGCTACGCCGGTGGCCCCGGCCGCTTCCGCTACCTGCTCTACAAGGACGCCAACCGGCACATGAAGCTGCGGCCGTTCAGGTGAAGGCCAGCAGCATCCGCTGAATGAGTCCTGGATACACGGCTGATGTCGACCGTTCCCGAACGCCTGGAGAGCTTGATCGAAGGGGAATTGGCTGAGCTGTCCGACAAGCGTGTGCTCTCGCATATCCGCGGCATGCTCGTCGCACCTCACATGGTGCTGCGCGATTGGGACTATGGCCAACCGGGGGAGCAATATCCCTGCTGGTTCGTGCTTCGCGATGCACAATCCGGTGCCGAGATCGCCTATTGTGAGCACGGCTTCGGACCGGGCTGCCCCTGGGGCCTGGTGAGTTCTGCGCACGAACCGGAGTTCCGCCATATGGGCATGGACTCCGGCTGGTTCACCTCGTTTCTGGATGCATTTTTCGATTCTTTCGCCTGCGTGGCGCTTCTAATCTGGAAGGTGATCAACATCGATGCTGACGGAACCCGGACCTGTCTGACCGCCGAAGGCGCGTGGGAGAGCACATGGCAGCGGGTCTACGAATTGCGCAATCATGATCCGAGCGGCCGCTATGAATGCGGCCACGACATCGGCTATCGCAAGACTGCCACCTGATGCGCTCGTCGAATCTTCGGCCGCAACCGCCGACGAAGAGCTTCTCCTCATCGGCCTCGAACACCGGGTCGATCGCGCGATCGACCAATCCACGCCGTACTCGCTCCCTCATTCTCCCCCTAGTGATCCTCCCTCACGCCCCCTGATACTCCACCTCTTCCGCCGTGCCGCGGTCGAGCACGGCCTTCGCCTTGGCATGGTCGAGGTCGTCCTCCCAGGCGGCGACGACGACGGTGGCGACGCAGTTGCCGATCAGGTTGCCGACGGCGCGCGCGATGCCGACGAACCAGTCGACGGACAGCACCAGCACCAGACCGATGGCGGGGATCGCCGGCACGGCGCCGAGCGTTGCGGCCAGGATGACGATGGCCGAGCCGGGCACGCCATGGGCGCCCTTGGACGTGACCAGCGACACGCCGAGCACCAGCAGCAGGTCGCTGACCGACAGCGGCGTGTTGGTGGCCTGGGCGATGAAGACGACGGCGAGCGTCAGGTAGATCGAGAACGCATCGAGGTTGAAGGAATAGCCGGTCGGGATGACCAGGCCGACGACCTCCTGCTTGACGCCCATCGCCTCGAGCTTGCGCATGATCTGCGGCAGCACCGAGTCGGACGACGCCGTCGCCAGCACGATCAGGAGCTCCTCCTTCAAATAGCGCAGGAACTTGAACAGGCTGAGGCCGGCCATGCGCATCACGAGGCCAAGCGCGGTCACGACGAACAGCGCCACCGAGACGTAGAACAGCACGACCAGCGCCAAGAGCTGCTTGAGCGAGCCGACGCCATATTTGCCGACGGTGAAGCCGATGGCGCCGAGCACGCCGAGCGGCGCGACGCGCACGATCAGCCCCATCGCCTTGAACAGCACCTTGGCGACGGACTCGATCAGGTCGACCACGGGCTTGCCGGGCTCGCCGACCAGCGCCAGGCTGACGCCGAAGATCACCGCGAAGAACAGCACCTGCAGCACGTCGTTGCGGGCAAAGGCGTCGAACGCCGTCGGCGGAATGATGTTGAGGATGAAGCCGCCGAAGCCGCCGCCCTGCAGCTTGTGGGCGTTGTCGGCGAAGCTCGCGAGCTGCTTGGCGTCGAGCTTGGAGACGTCGATGTTCATGCCGTGGCCGGGGCTGAAGACCAGCGCCAGCACGAGGCCGAAGGCCAGCGCGATCGTGGTCATGCCCTCGAAATAGACCAGCGACTTGACGCCGACGCGGCCGACCTTCCTGAGATCGCCGGCGCTCGCAATGCCGTGCACGACGACGCAGAACACGATCGGCGCGACCACCATGGCGATCAGACGCAGGAAAGCGTCGCTGAAGAATTTGAGCCCCTGGGCGGTCTCGGGCGCAAAGACGCCGATCAGGATGCCGAGCACGAGCGCAGCCACGACCTGAAAGAAGAGCGAGCCGAACAGGCCTCGCTTCGGCGCGGCTGTCCCCGCCATGCTCACATCCGTTGCCGCCATTGATCGTCCCCCCTCAGAAAAAAACCGACACGTTCCGCACGCGCCGGATCACTTTGGAGGGGGAACTTTCGAAACGCAACCGCAGCCGCGCCTCACTTTTCAGCCTGTGCATGCCGTTCTGACTGTCGTGCTTGGAGGCGCCGTGGATCTTCATCGCATGTCCATCATTCCCCCGACACGACCCTTGCCGGCGCATCATCATCGTCGCCCTCGGCTTCCCGTGCCGCGAGCCGTGTCCGCACCACGGTCACCGTACACCCCGCCTCCGCGGCGACCTTCGCCGAGACGCTGCCGAGCAGCGAGCGCAGCACGGAATCGCGGCGGGCGCCGATGATGATGTGGTCGACCTGGTTGGCTTCGGCGAATTCGATGATGGAGGCCGCCGGATCGACCGCCTCCAGCACGTGCACCGTCAGCCGGCTGGCGTCGAGCTTGAGCGGCGTCGCCCAGTGCTTCAGCGCGACCATGCGGTCGATGTGCTTGTTGTTGCCCTCCTCGTCCAGGGTGCGGTCGATGGTGAGACGCCCGAGCTTCAGCACGTTGACGCAGGCGAGCCGAGCCGCGGGCAAAGTGGCGAGGATGCGCTGCGCGGTCAGCCGCAGCGCGCCGTTGAGCTCCTCGCCGCCTTCCACGGTGTCGATCGCGACCGCCACGATCGGGCTGGAGGCGATCTGCACCGCGACGTCGGATGTTTTCTGTTCCGGCTGCACCAGGCCGCGGTTGAAGCGGCGGCGCCACACGGCCGTGATCGGGTCGCGCTTGACCTTCTCCGCACGCGCCGTCAGCTTGACCTGGTCGGGATGGCCGAGATCGAAGGCGAGCTGCGCCGCGGTCGGATAGCGCCACACCGGCTCGATCTCCAGGCAGCGCAGCACGATCTCCTGCAGCCACGGCGGATAGTCCGGCTTCAGCTGTCGCGGTGGATAGGGATCGCGCCACAGCCGCCGGCGCATGCCGCGCAGGGTCTCGGTCTCGCCGAACGGCCGCACGCCGGTGGTGAAGAAGTAGAGCAGCACGCCGAGCGAAAAGATGTCGCTGCGCGGATCGCTACGCGTGCCCATCATGCGCTCCGGCGCCATGTAGGGCGCGGTGCCGTAAGGCAGGCGGAACTCCTCCTGCAAGAGATCCGGCAAGTGCTTGTGGCAGGACAGGCCGTAGTCGATCAGCACCGCCTCCCCCGTCGGCCGGAACATGATGCTGGAGGGCTTGATGTCGTGATGGATGACGTGCTGCCGGTGAATATCGGCGAGCGCGGTCGCGATCTTCGCGACCAGCACCCGCGCCTCCTCGTAAGCCAGCGGCAGCTCGGGCAGCCGCTTGTACAGCGTATCGCCTGGAATCTGCTCGATCACCACATAGGCCTGGGTGGCGAAATCGCCGGTGCCGAAACAGGCCGGCACGTGCGGTCCCGACAGTTTTGGCAGAATCATCTGCTCCATCTCGAAGCTGACGATCGCCGCAGGATCCTCGCCCTCGGAGACGCGCGGCACCTTCATCAGGATGGGCCGGTCGATGTCCGGATGGGTGACGCTCCACAACGTCGCCATGCCGCCGGAATGCACGCATTCACCCACCGTGAAGCCGTCGATCACGACGCCCGGCTTGAGCCTTGATTTCGTCATGCTCTAGCGCCCCATCGAGAGCCGCTGCGCCAGCCAGGGCGGCAGGCCGTTGTCGCGAATGCGCTGCGCCGCCGCCTCGACGTCATAGGGCACGCGGCAATAGGTCAGCTCGCGGGTCCTGGTGTCGAAGGTCACGAACGACGCGGCCGGATCACCGTCGCGCGGCTGGCCGACCGAGCCGACCACGGCCAGCCATTGCCGGCCGCGCAACAGCTGAATGGGCATGTTGGCGGTCGGGGTGAAGCTCGTCATCTTCGCGGTGGCGGACATCGAGTACAGCGCCGGACGGTGGATGTGGCCGCAGAACGTCACCTGCGCCTCGGTCGCGATCATGCTGCGGGCCGCGTCGGCCGACGACTGCACATAGCGCCAGCGCGGCGGGCTCGAGGCCTCCGCATGCACGAACAACCGGTCGTCGTCACCGATGCTCATCGGCAGCTCGGCGAGAAAGCGGCGCTGCTCGGCGCTGAGCCGCCCGCGCGTCCACTCCATCGCCGCCTGCGCCTCGGCATTCATGCTCTCGCTTGCCGTCGAGACGGCATTGTCGTGGTTGCCGCGCACCGCCAGCCCGCCACCGGCGACGATCTCCATGACGGTGTCGACCGACCATTCTGGATCGGCGCCATAGCCGACGATGTCGCCGAGACAGATGAGACGATCCGCGCCACGCGCACGCGCCGCCTCCAGGCAGGCCGCGAAGGCCTGCCGATTGGCATGGATATCGGTGAAAATCGCCAGCAGCACCCGTGTCCTCCGGTTCTCAAGGCTAGCGGCCGTGGCCACACGAGACTTGAGGAACATCAAACAAGATAGGCGGAGAGATGCGGAATGTCAGCGTTGCAGGTCCCCTGCGATGCGCCGGTGCGGCTGTCTTCCCTGGGTAAAGCCGAAGCCCAGGAACTTGCGGTGGTTCGGTCTGGCGACCGCACTCTTGACCTTGTTGACCTTGAGCTCGAGGCGCCGTGCCAGGAACGTCCCGATGCTCGCCATCACCCGCGCGCGAGCTTCGCGCGGGAGGATACGGCTGCAGCCGCCTACTGCTCGTCCTTCGGCGGCATGCGCGGCGGCAGCAGTGGCGTGAACGAGACGCCGTCGCCGGCGTTCTTGGCGGCCTTGAACTCGCCGGTGGAGGGATCACCGCCGGCGGTCTCGATGATCGTCTTCGGCAGAATGTATTCGCGCGCGGCGTCGATGACCCCGCCGTCGCCGGTGCCGAAATCGGCGGCGCGACCGCCCTGCGGATGGCCCGCCGCGATCTGGTCGGCGGCGTGCTGAGCCTTGTCGGCAAGTGTGTCGCTGTAGGGAATACGATAGGCGCGCGGCACGCCGCTCGGACGGTTGTCGTCGTCCAGCGCCTCGACCCACAGATAGACCGCGCCGGGATCGCCCTCGACGGAGTGCGGATCGACGATCCGCACCTGCAGCACCTTGAAGCTCCTCGGCAGCCGGTCGACGCTGGCCCAGCCGAGCAGGCCGCGGGCGCCGGCGAAGCTGCCGACATAGAACGCACTGGTGATGACCACGGCGACCGCCTTGGCCTGCCAAGGCAGCCTTGCATAGACCAGCACCAGCAAGAGCAGCGCGCCGATCAGCGCGTAGCACACGGACAGCGTGACGATGACGGTCTGCAGACTGCTCATCATCGCCTGATCACCCTGACGCCGGTCTTGGGATCGAGATCGGCGCCGTTGCGCCAATTGCTGCGGAACGTCTCCAAAAGCGATTTCGGTCGGCGCTGCACGTCGATCACCTTGCCCTCGGCATTGAGCTTGAAGCGCAGCGCCGTCTTCTCGTCGCCGGAATGGTCGAGCACGACCTTGTCGTCGAAGATCACCTGCGCGGTCGGGTTGAGCTTCTGCACCTTCACGGTGGCCTCGACCGGCGCGCCGCTGACGTTCTGGAAATGCGAGATGTTGACGGTGTATTCGCCGGCGACGATGCCTCTGATGGTCACGATCTCCTCGCGGATCGGCGACGGGATCTTCAGACCGTTGACCAGGATGAAATCGTTGGCGCCGCCGCGGTCGTCGCGATCGAGGGTGAGGAAGCCGGCCTCGCGATGCCGGTACCAGGCGATGTTGCCGACGGGGTCCTGCACGAACAGGTCGAGATCGTCGGGATGGTTATCCGGCCAGTCCATCGTGATCAGGAACTCGGCCTTCGAGTCGACCTTGCCGTCCTTGGCGTCCGGCGAGATCGCGAGCACCGCGATGAAGAAGAAGAACGCGACGATCTGCAGCGCCTTGAACAGCATGACGCTGAACGGGTCGAACTGCTCCTCGCGCGGATAGAGCCCGAAATCGTCCATCATGCGCCCTGCTCCGGCGCGCGATCCATCGCGCGCTCGAGCCGCGGCGTCACCCGCGTCTCGGTGAGCATGACCGCGTCCGAAAACACGCGCCCGGTCGCCGCGTCCAGCATGTAGTACTGGATGCGCACCAGGATCGAGCCGACGAGGCCGGCGAGCGTCGTGTACATCGCCACCGCCATGCCGTCACTCATCAGCCCCATCGAGGATTTCATCGCCAGCTTGTCGTTGACGTCGAGGCCGGCAATCGGCGCCAGCATGATGATGAAGCCGATGATGGTGCCGAGCAGGCCGAGCTTCATCAGCGTGTCCGATGCGAAGCCGCCGAAGCCGTTGGAGCCGCGCAGGCGGTCGGCGAGCGTCCGCAGCAGCAGCGTCTGGTCGAGCCGCCCTGCCCCTTGCGTCCGCGCCTTGGTGACGAGGCTGCGGATGTGGTTGGTGACCAGCCCTTTGGGAAGCAACTGCGCATCAGGTTCGAGCGCGCGCGCCGCATCGGGCCCGATCAGCACGGCGCGGCAGCGCCGCGCCGCATCCGCCTCGCGCGCGATCGCTCTGGTGCGCCAGAAGCAATGGCAGCACGTGGCGACGTAGAGCACGGCGATGACGCTGGAGATGTAGGTGCGGTCGGAGGCGACCATCAGGTGGAAATAGCCGTAGCGGGCGAGCACCACGGCGGCGAATATCGTGAGGCCGGTGAAGATCATCCAGAGCAGCAGCGGCCCGCGCTCGGCTGCGTCGCGCGCAGGTTCCACTCGTTCGGCACTGCTGACCACGCTCATGCATGAACTCCCGATGCGCGCCGTTTCGTTCGGCGCTTCGCAGACGAGTTAAGCAGAGCAGCGGAACAGCGTCCAAAGACATCTGCCTCGAGGCTCTCGGGAAAATTTCCCAACCTGCCGCTTGCTGCAGTGCATTTGCTTGGCGGAGCACCAGCCCATTGTTACGCTGCGGCAAAAGCCGTGGAGAGGATCGCATGCGTCTCGTGCTCCAGCTCATTGCGCGCCTTGCGCTGATCGTGCTGCTGTGTCTGGCCGCCGCGGCCGTATGGGTCACCGTTGACGCCTATCGCAGCGTCGACCGCGCCACCGCGGCATCGGCCGACCGGGTCTCGCAGGCGCTGGAGGCGCTGTACTGGCGCGAGCTGCTGCTGCGCGGCAACCGATCGCGCGAGCGGCTGCTGCCGCTGCCCGACTGGCGCACGACCGAGACCATGAAGCTGATCGCGCCCGGCATCTGCGTACAGTTCAAGCCCGAGGCCGCATTCGAGAAGCCGCTGTGCGGCCAGAGCAAGGGCCTCGGCGCCGCGCCGCCGCGCTGGTTCTCAAGCGCCGTGGAAGCCATCCTCGGCGATCACGCGGCGGTCGCGCAGCCGATCAGCGCGCGCGCCACCACGGCGGGAACCGTCTCGGCGATCGCCGATCCCGATGCGGCGATCCAGCTCGCCTGGCTGCGCATCCAGGACAGCTTTGGCGTGGCGCTGGCGATGGCGGTCGCGATCGGCGTACTGGCCTCGCTGGCGATCGCCCATGCGCTGGCGCCGGCGCGCAGCATCGTCTCGGCGCTGCAGCGGATGGCCGAGGGCGACCACCGCCCCTCGCTGCCGCGCTTCCGCTCGATGGAGCTCGCGATGATCGGCCGCGCCGTCGGCGAGCTCGGCGACCGGCTGGCGCAGGCCAATGAGCAGCGCGCCGCGCTGACCGAGCGCCTGCTCGACATCCGCGACGAGGAGCGGCGGGCGCTCGCCCGCGAGCTGCACGACGAGTTCGGGCAGAACCTCACGGCGATCCTCGCTTTTGCCTCGACGATCGAGAGCGCCGGCAACGGCCGCAACGATCAGATCGCCCAGGACGCACGCATGATCACGCGATCCGTCAGCCATCTGATGGCGTGCCTGCGCGGCACCTTGAGCCGACTGCGCCGTCCGCTCACCGAGGAGCTCGGCCTCGCCGCAGGCCTGATCGCGCTGACCGAGAACTATCAGCACGCCGCGCGACCGGCGATCCGGCTCGACCTCCACGGTGATCTCGCCGACATCCAGGGCCCGGTCGCGGTCACCGCCTACCGGATGGCGCAGGAGTGCCTGACCAACGCCCTGCGCCACACCAGTGCGAGCGAGGTGTCGTTGCGGGTCGAGCGGCGCTCCGGGCCCGACGGTGCGCTGCTGATTTCAGTCGAGGACGACGGCGGCGGCGATGCGACCCTGCTGGCGCAATCGAGCGGCTTCGGCCTGACCGGAATCCGCGAGCGCATCGCCGCCGTCGGCGGCTCGCTGTCGATCGGACCGGCCGCGCGCGGGCTCAGCGTCTCCGCGACAATTCCACTGGCCGCCTGAGATTACGGGGATGCCCGAGCGCACAGGCATTTCGATCCTGCTGGTCGACGACCACCCGGTGGTCCGGCAAGGCTATCGCCGCGTGCTGGAGAGCCAGGACGGGTTTCGAGTCATCGCCGAGGCCGACAGCGCCGCGGCGGCCTATGCCGCGTTCAAGGCGCATGCGCCCGACGTGGTCGTGCTCGACATCTCGATGAAGGGCGCCAGCGGGCTGGAGGCGATCCGCAATATCCGCGCTCGCGACAATCGCGCCTGCATCCTCGTGTTCTCGATGCATGGCGAGGCGCCGTTGGTGAAGGCGGCGTTCGCCGCCGGCGCGAGCGGCTTCGTCACCAAGAGCAGCGAGCCGTCGGCGCTGGTCCGTGCCATCCGCATGGTGATCAGCGGGGAGCGCGCGCTCAGCGACGACGTCGCCCATGTGCTGGCCGCCGACAGTCTCGATCCGCAGCAGACCGTGCTCGACCGGCTCGGCGAGCGTGAGATCGAAATCCTGCGCCAGTTCGCGTCGGGCCTCACCACCGAGCAGATCGCCACGAACCTGCACCTCAGCGTCAAGACGGTGCAGAACTATCATTATCTGGTGAAGGCCAAGACGGGACTGCAGACGGATGCGCAGCTGGTGCGGCTGGCGGTGACCAGCGGGCTGACGGATTTGTAGCCCGGATGAGCGCGCGCCTAGCGTGCCTGAAGTCCACGGAGCAGCAGGGTCAGCACGGCATCGACGCGGGCCGAGCAGGTGCATTCGCCCCATTCCTCAGCGTGGGCGGGATGATGGAAGCTTCGGGTCGCGTCGAAGATCGCCGCGGCCGCGGTCTTGGGATCAGCGACATCGAACGTCCCCTGCGCGACCCCCTCAGCGATCATGCCCTCGACCTGGGCGATCAGGTTCTGCTTGTGCGCCTTGACCACCGAGCACGCCTCGCGCGCCAGGGTGAGATAGGTCGCGAACATCTCCGGATCTTCACAGACCCGCTTCTGCTTGGCGCCGAACAGCTCGCGCAGCCAGCGCTCCAGCTTCGCCGGCGCCGGTCCCGGCTCGGCCGCGATCTGCGCCAGCGGCGCGCTGACCCGCTCGAGCCAGCGCTTGGCAACCGCCTCGCGCAGCGACGCCTTGCTCGGAAAGTGACGGTAGACGGAGCCGTGGCTGACATCGAGCGCTCTCGCGACGTCGACGACCGTCGCTTTGGCGAGCCCATAACGGCGCAACACGTCCTCGGTAACTTCGAGGATGCGCTCGGATGTCAGAACCACGGCCTCATTCATGCGTGCACCATATCGGCGTCGGACGTATTCGCCTTGATCTGGATCGTCTCAGCCTGGTCGGTGGACGATGGCGCGCGAAACCTGGTGGCCTGGGCCTCCAGGTGACGCGCGACCTGGAGATTCAGCCAGTCCTGAAATTGTGAGTGCAACAATCGCTTTTCAATCTTCATCGAAGCGGTCCTTCGCAGTTGAAACCGCTGAACCCAAGGTCAGACAGTGGAAGTTGGTCTTAAGCAAGATGGCAGGATCGACATACACCATCGCGCTGACAGATTTCAATATCTGTCAGCGCGATTTTTTGAAAATGGTATTATGATCCGGTAACGGCATGCCGAGCGGCCGGAAAGACCGCCGTTTGTGTCGATCCGGCCGCTCTGGTAAAGCGCGGCGTAAAATGCCGGCGCGGACGCTTGGTCCCGCCCACCTTCCCTCCCGCCTCGGAGCGCCGTCGATGATCCCCCGCTATTCCCGTCCCGAAATGGCCTCGATCTGGGAGCCGCAGACCCGGTTCAAGATCTGGTTCGAGATCGAGGCGCATGCGGCGGACGCGCTGGCGGAGCTCGGCGTGATCCCGAAGGAGGCCGCCAAGACGATCTGGGCCAAGGCCAAGGACGCCACCTTCGACGTCGCCCGCATCGATGAGATCGAGCGCGAGACCAAGCACGACGTCATCGCCTTCCTGACCCATCTCGCCGAGATCGTCGGTCCCGAGGCGCGCTTCGTGCACCAGGGCATGACGTCATCGGACGTGCTCGACACCTGCCTCAACGTCCAGCTCACCCGTGCGGCCGACCTGCTGCTCGCCGATCTCGACCGCGTGCTGGCGGCGCTGAAGACGCGCGCCTTCGAGCACAAGATGACGCCGACCATCGGCCGCTCGCACGGCATCCACGCCGAGCCGGTGACGTTCGGTCTCAAGCTCGCTTATGCCTATGCCGAATTCTCTCGCGCGCGCGAGCGCCTGGTCGCCGCGCGGAAGGAAGTCGCGACCTGCGCGATTTCCGGCGCCGTCGGCACCTTCGCGCAGATCGATCCGCGGGTGGAGGAGCACGTCGCCAAGGCGATGGGCCTCAGCCCCGAGCCGATCTCGACCCAGGTGATTCCGCGCGACCGCCACGCGATGTTCTTTGCGACCCTTGGCGTCATCGCATCGTCCGTGGAGCGCCTGGCGACCGAAGTGCGCCATCTGCAGCGCACCGAGGTGCTCGAAGCCGAGGAGTTCTTCTCGGAGGGCCAGAAGGGCTCGTCGGCGATGCCGCACAAGCGCAATCCGGTGCTGTCGGAGAACCTCACCGGTCTCGCCCGCATGGTGCGCGCCTATGTGACGCCCGCGATGGAGAACGTCGTGCTCTGGCACGAGCGCGACATCTCGCACTCCTCGGTCGAGCGCATGATCGGCCCCGATGCCACCGTCACGCTCGACTTCGCGCTGATCCGCCTCGCCGGCCTGATCGAGAAGCTCCTGGTCTACCCGGCCAACATGGAGAAGAACCTCGACAAGCTCGGCGGCCTCGTCCACTCGCAGCGCGTGCTCATCGCGTTGACCCAGAAGGGCGCGAGCCGCGAGGACTCCTACAGACTGGTCCAGCGCAACGCGATGCCGGTCTGGCGCGGCGAAGGCGACTTCCGCACCCTGCTCAAGGCCGATGCCGACGTGAAGAAGTACCTGACCGACGCCGAGATCGACGAGCAGTTCGACCTCGGCTATCACCTCAAGCACGTCGACACGATCTTCCGGCGCGTGTTCGGCGAAGGCTGATCCCAGGTCGAGCAGGCGGACGCCGCGTCAGTCCGCCTCCTCGACCTTGTCCTGCCTGACCTTGAACATCTTCCGGAACTGCGTCTCGAGCGCGCTCCGCATCGCCTCCATCTTCGTCTCGCCGGTGTTGCGGAGGTTGTAGTTGATAGCGCAATTGGTCCAGCCGAAATTGACCAGATAGATCCGCATGCGCTCCTGGCCGTCCGGCTTCTGCGCTTCGGCGGCGTAGCGAGCGACGCAGGCCTTCGGACTGGCGTTGTCGGCACAGCCCTTGTCGACGGTCTGGCGAAACATCTGCTGCAGGTCGGTCTTGCCCTCGATCGCGTCGACGAACTTTGCACAGGCGGCGGCAGGCTGGTAGTCGCGCAGCGTAGAGGGCGTCTTGAATCCGCGGGTCTGCACCAGGTCGAAATCGCAACTGTCCTTCAGCTCCGCCACCCTGGCGCGCCGATAGTCATCGATGCCGGGCAGCGCGATGAACTCCAGCCGCGCGGCAGCGTCGAGCGTGGCCTTGCAGGCGCGGTCGATCTTGTCGGCGTCGAGCGCCGCGACCGCCTTCGGGTCGAATGCCGGCAACGTGCCCGGCGAGTCGAAATCGGACGGGCCAAACAGCAGACGGACGGTGTTGCGCAGCCGCGTCTCGTCGTGCTTGGCGGGATCGTACCGGACCGTGAAACGGCAGCCGCTGTCCCAGGACATCGTCCGCTCGGCGGCATGGGCGCTGGCACCGGCGAGCGTGACGGCGGCGAGCGCCAAGCGTGCGGTCCATCCTGTCCAGCTTCGTCGGGTCATGGTACTCTTCGCAGTCGATCAATGCCTGTATCCTACCCAGCCCCGACGCCAACACCAGCCCGTGCCGCGCAGCATCTGAAGCGTGACGACGTCACGCTCGACAAGTGCCAGACCTGGCAGCGCTTGCAGCTACAGCTTCTTCAACGAGACGACCGCGTTGCCCTTGTTGTTGAAGTAGAATCGATACAACAGCAGCCAAGGAAGCATGATGGACGTGTCGTTGACGTAGACGAACACCTCCCCATCGCTGCGGGCCGTGAACCTGGCTGTCCAGCGGCTGCTGCCGGGCGTTTCCTGCTGGAAAGCCGGGAGATGCTCCTCCAGCCCGGTGCTGCCCACCCGCACGATCGGTGCGAACCAGTTCGACCAGATCAGCCGCTTGAAGGGTATCCCAGGCAATTGGGTCCAGGTGCCGTAACCGAAGCCGGCCGGAGTCGCAGGGATGCCGCCGTCGCTCCATGCCTCCCCGACGTCGAGCACGATCTGATAGGTCTCGCCCTGCGCCACGGTCAGCGCTGTCGGATAGCAATGGTGACGCGTCTCGAATACTGGCCGGATGCTTCCACCAGGGTATGCGCCGATCTCTGTCTCCTCGACCTCGATCGGCCTCAGCGTCTCCTTGCAGAACAGCCCGGCCGTATTGGCCGCGCCGAACCCCAGCCACCAGAACAGCCAGAACATGATGGCGAACGGGAAGATCCACGTTTTCAGCAGATAGAAACCGGCAACATACCAGCCCTGGCGTCGCAGCGAATAAACCGTCGCGCGCCAGCCGGTCACCGGCTTGTGCCGGGATGGATCGTTCCAGGCGATGCGTGCGGCGTCGCGGATCGTTCGCTGCAGTGAGGTGCCCCACGCCGTCAAGCCGAGCGCAGCGGCCACACCGACCACCAGCAAACCCGGCGAATCCCGAAACGCGACGAACCATGGGTCGAGAAATTTGGGCAAGAAGGCTGCCGCTCCGTTGACCAGCGGATTTACCAGCCCATGCAAGGGCTCATAAAGCACGCGCGGCCAATAGATGACGAAATATGGGATCGCCGCGACGAACAGCAGCGCGAACATGGTGGCGAAATAGACCACGCGGCGCAGCCAGACCCAATTCCAGACATCGTCCTGCACCCGCGTCCGCGCGTGCCCGTGATCGAGCGGATGCAGCGCATCGACCGGCGTATCGGTCTCATCCGTGACGCGGTAAGCGGCGGGTACGACCACCGGTGCATAGTGATCGGGACCCGACCCAATGCGTTCGAACACGGTGCGGTGGATCGTCGGCTTCACCGGCGGCAGAGGTGGCTGCGGCAGGCTCGGATGCAGATCGTCAGCAAGAAGCCCGGTCTGGGCCTTGAACGGCGAATGAAGCAGCCACTTGATGCGACTGACATCGTACCGGAGCGATAGCTTGTAGGGCGGCGCGTCATAGATCTCGCGCAGATTGCGCGGCTTGTAGCGGTAGTAGGCCGCAAGCCCCTTGCGCGAGTCGTTCAGCGTGTCGAGCGGATCGATCTCGGGATCGTAGAGCAGCCTGCGCCGCCCGTCGAGATAGACGAGACCATAGGCCTGGGCGCGGTCGAGCATCCAATCGAGCGTCACATAGGAAAGGCCATCCTGCGGATAGCCGCCGCCGATGTCGGAATGCACGCCGGTAAACCACACCTGGCTGATGCGCTCGCGGTCACGTGGCGGCAGATCGGTGCGCAGATGCGGCGGCGGCTCGGCCAGTTTCGCAGCCGCGCTGCGCGGATCGTGGTCGATGCCGAACAGCCAGTCCTTCTTGTCACTGCGGCCTGAAACAGCCTCGTCCCGTCCCCACACATAGCGCTCATCCCAGATCACCGGGCGGAAGGCGTCACGCTCCTCCTCGATCGCGAGGGCGTGGCAAGCGCGATGGATCTTGGAATTCATGAACTGGTCCGGCATCGACAGCGGCCAGATCCAATAGTCAATGGCGCGCGTCATCTCCTCGATCGGCCCGCCGTAGGCGTCAACGGTGTCCCAAATGCCGACGAAATGCACGCTCTCGACCTCGACTGCTGGCGGAGCCTGCAGCGCCACGCCCTGCACTCTGCGCAGCGTTCTAATTCCCCAGTCGCGCACTCCGCGCAGGTCCAGGCCGATCTTGCCGAGATATCTGAGAATTCCGCTATTGTAGCGACGCCGATAGCGGCGATAGGCGTCTGCGGCGAACCGGGCGAGATCGGCTTCATTGTCGTCGTAGGCGACGAGCCCCTGCCCCGCGATCATTGCCGCCACGATACGGATGGTGAAGGCACCGCGGCTGAACCCGAAGCAGTAGATGCGGTCGCCCGGCTTGTAGTTGCGACAGCAGAAGCTGTAGATCGCAATCACATTCCGCTTCAGGCCGAAGCCGAAGATGCCGCCGAGGGCTGCGAACAGCTTGAAGGAGGACGTTCCGACGCCATCGTCATAAAAGGCGACTTGCCGGCGCGGATCGCGCAGGTCCAGCAGCTGGAACAGGCGCCAGACATTGGTCTTGAACACGGCCTTGGCGCTGTTGCCGGTCCCGTCCGACAACAGCACGATGTTCTTTGCAACAGGATTGGACACGAGGCCCCCCGACCAGAATGCCGGCAGGGAGATTGGTCCGCAATTGCAGGAAAATCAAGGCACAATCCCTGCGCGAGCCCGCAGGACCACCCGCTCAGTTCTCAGCACCGCCCGTCATCCGCAAGGCAACATCGTCGCTTGATCCAATGCAGTCATCGAACGGGGGACGGCTTATCGAGGCGCGACTGACAGAGCGGCACGCATGGAATCACTCAAAAATGATCAGCAGATGCCTTTGTGCGGTTGTCCGACATCTCGTCGTCGACCTCTGATCCTTCGACAGAGGTCAGATCCGCGACTAAGCAGGTCGCCGGAATTCACCACTGACGAGCCCGACATGCCCGAGACGATCGCGAGCTACGATCCCCTGCTGCGATGGATTCATTGGGCGACCGCCCTGCTGTTCATCGCAGCGATGCTGATCGGGCTGTATTGCGGCCTTCAGCCGGCCGGGACGTCGCCGCGGCGGGAGCTGCTGGAGGTTCACAAATCGCTCGGCGTCACGCTGTTTATGCTGGCCATTCTCCGCGTGATCGTGCGGGCTCGCACCACGGCGCCGGCCGCTCCGGCCACGTTCGGACCGATGGTCCGCGCGCTGTCGCAGCTCAATCATTGGGCGCTCTATGCGCTGCTGCTGATCATGCCCGTCACCGGCTACATGTTCTCGTCGGCCGGCGGCTATTCGCTGCGTTATTTCGGGACCTTCAGCTGGCCGCGCCTGTTCGCCGGCGACAGGACGATCGCCCATGCCGGCGAGATCACGCATGATACGCTGGCCTATCTGGTCTATCTCGTGGTCGGCCTGCACATTGCGGCCACGCTCTGGCACGCGTTTGTCAAGAAGGACGAGGCGCTGGCCCGGATGTGGCCGCGGCGGTGAGCGTGGCCGCCGTAGGGTGGGCAAAGCAGCCGCCGTCAGCCGGCAGCGTGCCCATCGTCGTGCGGCGAGCTCATTGCCAAGACGATGGGCACGGCGCTACACAATCCCTGGAGACCGCACGGCCGCGCCTTTGCTCCCCGACTCGACAACTATATCGGCTTCGCTGCCACAACGAGATCGCCGGCGCGCTGGTCCTGCTTCAGCAGGGCGGCGAGCTCGCTCTCGTCGAGCGTCTCCTTGACCAGCAGGCGGCGCGCCGCGCGCTCCAGCACGTCGCGCTTGTCCTGGAGCAGCTTGCGGGTGCGCTCCAGCGCGTTCGTCACGATCGCACGCACCTCGGCGTCGATCGCATCCCCTGCGGCCTCGCCATACTCGGCGCTGCGTGAGACGCCCGGCGCAAGAAACGACTGGTTGTCGCGCTCATAGGCGACCGAGCCCAACTGCTCCGACATGCCGTAGCGGGTCACCATCGAGCGCGCGATGTCGGTGACGCGGCGCAGATCGTCGGCGGCGCCCGTCGACAGATGGCCGTAGACCACGAGCTCCGCGGCGCGACCGCCGAGCAGCACCGCCATCTTGTTCTCGAGCTCCTCGCGCGTCATCAGGAAGCGATCTTCCGTCGGGCGCTGGATGGTGTAGCCGAGCGCGCCGACGCCGCGCGGGATGATCGACACCTTGTGCACGGGATCGGTGCCCGGCAGGCTCATCGCGACGATCGCATGCCCCATCTCGTGATAGGCGACGATCTCGCGCTCCTTCGGATTGAGCAGCCGGTTGCGCTTCTCCAATCCGGCGACGATGCGCTCGATCGCATTGTTGAAATCATCGAGCGTGACCTCGTCGCCGCCGCGCCGCGTCGCCAGCAAGGTCGCCTCGTTGACGAGGTTGGCGAGATCGGCGCCGGTGAAGCCGGGCGTCAGCGCCGCGACCTTCTCCGGATCGACGTCGGCGGCGAGCTTGGCCTTCTTCAGATGCACCTGCAGGATCTGGATGCGACCCGGCTTGTCGGGCCGGTCGACCAGCACCTGGCGGTCGAAGCGGCCGGCCCGCAGCAGCGCCGGATCGAGAATCTCCGGCCGGTTGGTCGCTGCCAGCAGCACGAGGCCGGTCGAGGAATCGAAGCCATCGAGCTCGACCAGCAACTGGTTCAGAGTCTGCTCCTTCTCGTCATGGCCGCCGGCGAACGGGCCCATGCCGCGGGCGCGGCCGAGCGCATCGAGCTCGTCGATGAAGATGATCGCGGGCGCCTTGGCGCGGGCCTGCTCGAACAGGTCGCGCACGCGCGCGGCACCGACGCCGACGAACATCTCGACGAATTCCGAGCCCGAGATCGAGAAGAATGGCACGCCGGCCTCGCCCGCGACCGCCTTGGCGAGCAGCGTCTTGCCGGTGCCGGGCGGGCCGACCAGCAGCACGCCCTTGGGCATGCGGCCGCCGAGACGGCCATAGGATTTCGGATCCTTCAGGAACGAGACGATCTCGCGCAGTTCGTCCTTGGCCTCGTCGACGCCGGCAACGTCGTCGAATCGGACGCCCGTGTTGGATTCGACGTAGACCTTGGCCTTGCTCTTGCCGATCTGCATCAGGCCGCCGCCGAGCCCGCCGGCGCCACCCATCATCCGGCGCGACAGCCAGTACCAGACGCCGAAGAACAGCGCGATCGGCATCACCAGCGAGAGGATGTCGCCGAGGATATTGCTCTCGACGCGACCGGTGAAGGTGACGTTGGCCTTGCTGAGCTCCTTGGCGAACTCCTGGTCGACGCGCGTCGTCGCGAAGCGCGACTGGCCGCTGGGCAGCGGCTCCTTCAGCGTGCCTTCCAGGTAGTTCTCGGAGACGCCGACCTCCTTCACCTTGCCGGCTGCGAGCAGGTCCTGGAATTGACTGTAGGGAATGACGGCGACCTGGCGATAGCTCGTCCACGCATTGTGGATCATCATCGCGACGAAGATCGCGACGATTGCGTACCAGAGATTGAAGCGGGTCTGCTTGGTCATGGGTCTCTCAATCGGGTGATCAGTCGAAATCGAGTGTCCGCGAACGGCGGATCAAGCGGCCGCGCGTCAGGTGCGGTCCTGCGCTGCGACCTCGGGCACGAACACCGTGACCGCACGCGGCAGCACGGAGAAGCGCGCCGGCGTGAAGGTGACGAGCTCGCCATCGGCATTGATCCGGCGCGGACGGCGCGTGCGGATCTCGAACGATGTATCACGCGAGGCCCGCACCTCCTGCCACAGGCCGTGGCGGCCTTTGCGGAAGTCATAGGCCATCGCCAGCAGCTTCCAGATGCGGCCGATCTCCAGCGAATACAGATCGAGATGGGAATCGTCGATCTCGGCGCGGTGATCGACCGCCATGCCGCCGCCGTAGTAGCGGCCATTGCCGACCGCGATCTGCAGTGTCTTCACCCGCACCGCGCCGTCGGACGATACGATCATCGCGCGGAACGGCCGTGCATTGGTCAGCACCTTCAGCGCCGTGAGCGCATAGCCGAGCCGGCCGAACCTCCGCTTGGTTTCCTTGGTCAGCTGCCGCGCGAGCTCGGCGCTCAAGCCGAGGCTGGCGACGTTGAAGAACGGGTGCCCGTTGACCTCGCCGAGATCGATCCGGCGGCGATGGCCGGCCGCAATCACATCGACCGCGGCCTCCATATCCGCCGGCAGGCCAAGCGTGCGGGCAAGGTCATTGGCGGTGCCAGCCGGAATGATGCCCAGCGGCAGGCCTGTCTTGAGCAGTGCAGGCGCAGCCGCGTTCAGGCTGCCGTCCCCCCCGGCGACGACGACCGCTTCCGCATCGTCGGCATGGGCTTCGATCCACGGCGCCACCTCGCGCGGACTATGCGGCGCCGAGATCACGAGATCATAGCCGGCTGCGCTCAGCCGCGACACGGCAACGCCGGCCGCCTCGCCGCCGGAGCGGCTGCCGCGATTGATGATCATCAAGAGGCGGCGCGTTGCCACGGCCGGGCGCGACGGCGGCGCCTTCGCGATCGATACCTGGTCACCCCCCGTGGTCACGATTGTCTCCCGTACACAAAATGCCAGCGCGCTCCAGCGCACAGGTTCCATACAAAGTGGCGAGCAGGCGCTCCGGTTCCATCACGATCACCGCCGCCCATCCAGGCGATGCCGGGAGGTTTCAGCGGGGTAACGATTGTTGGGATGGTGATGTGGGGGCGAGAGCCGCAAGGCCCGATAGCAACAAGCGACGCGTGGGGCCGCATCTCGTCAAACTCCTCAATAGCGCCCGAAGTGCGCAATACCGCCAGCGGCAGCGGTCATGAAAGAGAGTCCGACATCATAGTCTCACGGACTATCAGAGGGGCCCGGATCTCCGGCCCTCTGGAATTAGTTCACCGCCGCACGGCCGCAAGACGGCCGCCGGGCAGCAGACACTCTGTCGCACCTCGCCGTCCATCTTGCTGAACGCAGATGCGAACGGCGGGCTCTTGAAAACCGCAGGCTCTTGAAAACCAATCGGCAGACACATACGTCCGTCGCCTACCCCTGGTCCGGGCCCCTCTGGTGAAGCTGCCGGTGCGCTCACGATGTCGGACCTGACATCAATCTCACCGGCTTGAAAGAGGGACCCGTCGTGGAATTCCTGCTCATCGCGTTTGCCGGCAAGCCCGTCTGGATGTGGCTCGCCTTCCTCGCAATCGTGCTCGCCCTCCTCGTCTTCGATCTCGGCATCCTCCATCGCAAGACGCGCGAGATCTCGGTACGCGAGAGCCTCGTCATGAGCGGCATCTACATCATGCTCGCCCTCGCCTTCGGCGCCTGGGTATGGTGGCAAATCGGCGCCGAGGCCGGCACCGCCTATCTCACCGCGTTCACGATCGAGAAGGCGCTGGCGATGGACAACGTCTTCGTCATCGCCATGATCTTCAGCTACTTCTCGATCCCGCGCGCCTATCAGCACCGCGTGCTGTTCTGGGGCATCGTCGGCGTCATCGTGCTGCGCGCGATCATGATCGGGCTCGGCGCCGCGATCGTCGCCCAGGCGAGCTGGGTGCTGTATCTGTTCGCGCTGTTCCTGGTCGCGACCGGCATCAAGATGCTGGTGTTCAAGGACACGCCGCACGACATCGGCGCCAACCCGGCGCTGGCCTGGGTGCGCCGCCGCTTCGACGTCACCGACCGCCTGCACGAAGAGCGCTTCTTCGTGCGCCAGCCTGATGCGCGCGGCAAGCCGACCTGGTTCATGACGCCGCTGTTCCTGGCGCTGATCCTGATCGAGTTTGCCGACGTCATCTTCGCGGTCGACTCGGTGCCCGCGATCTTCGCGATCTCGACCGACCCCTTCGTGGTCTACACGTCGAACATCTTCGCGATCCTCGGCCTGCGCGCGCTCTATTTCGCGCTTGCCGCGATGGTGGATCGCTTCCAGTATCTCAAGCTGGCGCTGGCGGCGGTGCTGATCTTCATCGGCTCGAAGATCTTCCTGGCCGACCTGCTCGGGCTCGAGAAGTTTCCGCCCGCGATTTCGCTCGGCATCACCTTCGGTCTGCTCGGCGCCGGCATCGCCTATTCGCTGTGGAAGACGCGGCCTGCGGTCGAGCCGATGAAGTGAGGCAGGTCAAAGGACAAGAGGTTGCTGCGTGGCAGTGAATGATGTCGCATCCGACGACGAGGACTCCTCGGCGCCGCGCCGTCACAACGGGCCGATCAGCCGCCGGCTGCTCGCGATCGCCCGGACGGTGCGGTCCGAGGAACCGTCGATCGGCGAGTTGTTCGACCGGCTGGAATCGGAAGGTCTTGGCCTGACCCTGCTGCTGCTGACCCTGCCGGCGCTGATCCCGTTGCCGGGCCCATTCGGCATGGTGTTCGGCACCTTTGTCGCGCTGGTCGCGCTGCAGATCCTGTTCGGCGCCGAGCGGCTATGGCTGCCCGAACAGTTGCGCAGCCGGCCGGTGCCGCAGCGGCTGCTGCGCAAGATCATCCGCGCCGGTCTCGACTGGGCGGGCTATGCCGAACGCGGCCTGCGCGAGGACCGGCTGGTCTGGCTGACCGGCCGGCCGGCGCGGATGCTGCTCGCGCTGCCGCTGCTTCTGATGGCGGTCACCATCATCCTGCCGATCCCGATGGGCAACGTGATGCCGGCGCTGGCGCTGATCGCCGCCTCGATCGGCTTCATGGCAGGCGACGGCCTCGCCGTGCTGGTGTCGATCCTGATTGCGATGGCTGCGGTGGTCTGGACTGCCGTTCTGCTCTACACCGGCGCTGCAGCAGCCGACTATGCCGCAACTCTCCTGGCCCGCTTAGCTGTGCATCTGCGGGCGATGTTGGAAAGCGTCGGTGTCGATCTCGGCTTTGCCGCAGGCGTGACGACCGTATTTGCAGTGGTAACCGGCATCGCTGCGCTTGCCTTCTGGGTGCAGGCGGTACGCCATCGGCGCAGCCGGCGCGCATCCGTCGATCCGGCGCAGGATCCGCGCGAGCGCTCCCGCGCGCTGGCGCGTCGCGGCCGCGGCCTCGTGGCCGCCGCGAGCATTGCGACCACCGCAGCCGCCGTCTTCATCGCCACGCGTTTCATGCTCACCGGCTCGATCTGAGGTTCCGCCTGTGGCGGCGCGGCCGCACGACGGTGCATTGCGGCTGCGACGGACATATCTTCGTGAGCACCTGCCGGCCGCAAGCGCGAGCACTTGTCATTGAAGCAGCAACAAAAAATGCGACCGGTAAGCTCTGGCGCGTCGCGCATCGTCGACGGCCTGCGAGAAATGCCACTGTCCCTTTGTGCCGGCTGCAGCTATACGAGAGATGACTGTCATTAAACGGTTACAGAATCGACACATGCCCGATTCGAACGCACCGGCGTCGATCCACGGCAGTGGCCATGCGGTCGGCGTGCGGGAGAGTGGTGAGTCGGCGAGCAGCGATCCCGGTGGCGCCGCCGATCGCTTGACTGCGCAGCACCTAGCCGATCACGCGGCCACGCAGGAGGATGCCGCAGCGCTTGGCGTGGAGGTCGCGGCGCCGTCCTTGCCGGATCCGGCGGCCGGCAGCGGCCACGAGATCGAGCTGAAACTCCTCGTCGCGCCCGATCAACTCGCCGGCTTCAACAACGCACCGGTCGTCACCGCGCATGCGCGCAACAAGGGCTCGCGCAAGCATCTGACATCGGTCTACTACGACACGCCGAAGCGCATGCTGTGGAAGAACGGCTTCACCTTGCGGGTGCGCCAGAGCGGCTCGCGCTTCGTGCAGACCGTGAAAGAGCAGCACAGCGACGACCCGCTCAAGCGCGGAGAGTGGGAGGCCAGCGTCAGCTCGCTGGCGCCCGATCCGGTGCTGGCGGCCGCGCTGCTGCCGGAGGAGCTTCGCTCCGCGCTGGCCGAGGCAACGCTCGAGGCGGTGTTCACGGCCGACGTGCATCGTCACGCGCGCATGCTCGACGTGCCCGGCGCGACGATCGAGATCGCGTTCGACAGCGGTGTCATCAAGGCCGGCGAGCACCGTGAGATCGTGAGCGAGATCGAGCTGGAGCTCAAGAGCGGCAACCCCGCCGCCATCTACGAGATCGCACAGCGCATCGCCGATCACGGACCGATCAGACCTTCGATCCGCAGCAAATCGGCGCGCGGTTTCGACCTCGCAGCCGGAGCAGCGCCGGGGGCCGAAAAGCCGCCCAAGCTGCGCCTCGATCCGGCGGTGTCTCTCGACGAGAGCTTCGCCCTCGTCCTGCGCGGCAGCCTGCATCATCTGCTGCAGGCCATGCCTGCGGCAGAGGACGGACGCGATACGGAAGGCGTGCATCAGTTGCGGGTGGCGCTGCGCCGCCTGCGCGCCGCGCTGCACCTGATGCGGCCGCTCGGGACCTCGGCGACGCTCGACGGTCTTGAGGCGGATGCGCGCTGGCTGGCACAGAGCCTCTCGGCGGCGCGCGACCTCGACGTGTTCCTGACCGATACGCTGCCCGAGATCGCCGAGGCCTGCCCCACTGTTGCAGGCTTCGACTCGCTCCGGGCGCTCGCCGAGCGGCGCCGCGATCTCGCCTATCGCACGCTGCGCATCGCGCTTGCCGAGCGCCGCTGCGCCGCTTTCGTGCTCGGCCTCGGCGAATGGATCGAGACCCGCGGCTGGCGCAACGACGTCTCCCCCGACGATCTCCGACGCCTCGCGGCGCCCGCGATCGATTTTGCCGGGCCTGTTCTGTCGGAGCGCCACCAGAAGGTGCTCAAGCGCGGCCGCCGCTTCAAGAAGCTGTCGGCCGAGCGGCGCCACCGGCTGCGTCTCGCGCTGAAGAAGCTGCGCTACAGCATCGACTTCCTGCTGGCGCTCTACGGCGCGAGCAAATCGGCGAAGAAATATGCCAGGACGCTCGCCGGCTTCCAGGAGCAGCTTGGCCACTACAACGACATGGCGGTCACCGCCGGCGTGATCGAGACCCTCGGCACCACCTCCACCGAGGCGGCGATCGCGGCTGCCGCGATCACCGGCTGGCAGTCGCATGCCATGGCCGGCGTGGAGGAGCCGTTGCGCGAGGCGTGGCGCGCCTTCACCAAGGCGCCGACGCCATGGCAGGCCGAGGAGGCGTGACGGCCGGACGCGGTGACGTCGGTTCATGGACCGCATTGATCTGGTTCAAGGCGTCTGGTCGAGCTGTTTGGGAGCGTGATCTCATGAAGATATCCAGCGTGACGTGTCCCCATTGCCGTGCCGCCTACGAGATCGCGGAATCGACCTCCGCCATTGGCGCTGCCGGGCGGTTCGACTGCGGCGTCTGCGGCACGCCATTGGCGGCGTGGGACGAGCCGAAGCTGCGGGCCTTCCGCCTGGAGGTACCACCCGAGCGCAAATATCCCCGCGTGCCGGCCCCCGCCCCGCTCACCTGACTCCCGTTCCGCAATCCGGAACGCCCGGCGTGGTCCGTCGAGGTGACCGCGCATCCGCGCATGGCGCCATGGCCGGCGGCAACTTGCCTGGCTTTTTTGACCGGGTCATAGTCGGTCACCGCGCGGTGCTGCCGGCTGGCTTGGCCGCATCCACTGCAGCGTCCCGATCCACTTCAGCGAGTCATCCGGTCCTCATGCCCATCCTCAACAGCATCGCCGCGCTCTCCGACGAAATGGCCGCTTGGCGCCACGACTTCCACGAACATCCCGAGCTGCTGTACGAGGTGCATCGCACCGCCGGCATCGTCGCCGACAAGCTGCGCGCATTCGGCTGCGACGAGGTGGTGACGGGCATCGGCCGCACCGGCGTGGTCGGCGTGATCCGCGGCCGCAAGTCGGCCTCGGGCAAGACCATCGGCCTGCGCGCCGACATGGATGCGCTCCCGATCGAGGAAACCTCTGGCGTTCCCTACGCCTCGAAGACGCCGGGCCTGATGCATGCCTGCGGCCACGACGGCCACACCGCGATGCTGCTGGGCGCTGCGAAATATCTCGCCGAGACCCGCAATTTCGACGGCACCGCCATCGTCATCTTCCAGCCGGCCGAGGAAGGCGGCGCCGGCGGCAAGGCGATGGTCGATGACGGGCTGATGACGCGCTGGGGCATCCAGGAGGTCTACGGCATGCACAACATGCCGGGCGTGCCCGAAGGCCATTTCGAAATCTCGCCCGGCGCGATGCTGGCCTCGGCTGATGCGATCCACATCAAGGTCACCGGCAAGGGCGGCCATGGCGGTGCCGGCCCGCACCGGGCGGTCGACAGCATCCTGATCGCCTCGCAGATCGTCAACGCGCTGCAGTCGATCGTCGCCCGCAACGTCGATCCCTTGAAGTCGGCGGTGATCTCGGTGTGCTCGATCCATGGCGGCACCACCTTCAACGTGATCCCCGAGACGGTCGAGATGCTGGGCACCGTGCGCACGCTCGATCCGGAGATCCGCGATCTCGTCGAGAGGCGCATCGTCGAGGTCGCCGAGGCCACCGCGCGCGCCTATGGCGGCTCGGCCGAGGCGATCTACGAGCGCAAATATCCGGTGACGATGAATCACCCTGCGCAGGCGGCTTTCGCCGCCGACGTCGCCCGCGACGTCGCCGGCGCTGAGCGCGTCAACGACCGCGCCATTCCGCTGATGGGCGGCGAGGATTTCGCGTTCATGCTGGAGGCGCGCCCGGGCGCCTTCGTGTTCCTCGGCATGGGCCCCGGCAACGAATGCCACCACCCGGCCTACCGCTTCAACGACAACATCCTCAGCGCCGGCGCATCGTACTGGGTGAAGCTGGTCGAGAAGAGCATGCCGGCGAACTGATCGGAGCGACCGCGCAAGCTCGCAACGGCGTCATTGCGAGGAGCCGTAGGCGACGAAGCAATCCAGGATCTTCATCGGATCGCCAGTCTGGATTGCTTCGCTCCGCTCGCAATGACGGGTGTGGCTGACATCGCCGGCCCCACAGGCTCCGTCATCGCGAGCGCCAGCGAAGCGTCCAGGGACGCAATGCACCGATCGGAATGGCTTCGGTTTCCTTCCACGAACAGTTCGCCCCGTATCGAAACATCACGCGCCGCCGCCCGGCTAGGAGAAGCCATTCTCCCGCCCGCGAGGCACCATGCAGAGCCGCTCCGATCTCACGACAGAATTCGCCCTCCTGCTCGTTCTGTCCACCTTGTGGGGCGCCTCATACACCTTCATCAAGATCGGCGTCGAAACCATTCCGCCGCTGACCCTGATCGCCGTGCGCACGCTGATTGCGGGGCTGCTGCTGGCCGCGATCATCCGAAGCCGCGGCCTCGCTTGGCCACGTGACCGGACGATTTGGCGTCGCTTCGTGATCCAGGCCGGTCTCAACAGCGTCGTGCCGTTCACGCTGATCGCCTGGGCCGAGCGCACCGTCGAGGCGGGTCTTGCGACGATCCTCAACGCGACCTCTCCGATCTTCACCTTCCTGCTGACCGCGCTGGTGACGCACCACGAGCCTGTCACCCTGCGCAAGCTGGTCGGCGTCGCCGCCGGACTCGCCGGCACCTGCCTCATCGTCGGCACCGAGGCGCTGGGCGGGCTTGGCCGCGAGCTGTGGGCGCAGATTGCGATCGTCGCCGCCACCATCTGCTATGCGGGTGCGGCGATCATGGGAAAGAGCTTCAAGGGACTCGATCCGATGTTGCCGGCCGCGGGATCGCTGCTGTCTGGCGCCGCGGTGCTGATCCCGCTTGCGCTGGTCGTCGACCATCCGTGGACGCTGGCACCGTCACTGCGCTCGGTGCTGGCGCTGGCCGCGCTCGCGACCGTCTCGACTGCGGCCGCGATGGTGATCTATTTCCGCCTGGTGCAGACGCTCGGCTCGATCGGCGCCACCGCGCAATCCTATCTGCGGGTGCCGATCGGCGTTGCGATCGCCGTGGCCGGGCTCGACGAGCACCTCGCGCCGACCGCCTTGATCGGCCTCACCTGTGTCCTCATTGGTGTGATCGCGATGACGCTGCCCGCGCGCAAGAAGCCGACAGGCGATTCGATCAAAGGTTGACCGTACGCACCAGCGCTGCTTTGAACCCAAAGCGGCAACGCTGGGTCAATAAAATGCAATGCGTCTTCGTTTTGCTTCTTGTCGCGCTGGCAACCACGATTGGTCCGGCCGCGGCCTCGGCCGACATCCCCTACGCGATGTCGGAGCATCCTTCACAAGACGGCCGCTGCAAAGGAGACACCGGCAAGGCCGACCTCGACCGCGACGAGCAGGCCTGCCTCGCTCAGTTGAAGGATGTCGTCAGGCGCAACGGCAAGTCGCTGGAAATCACATTCAAGGATGGTTTCACCAGAAGCTACGTGACCCGACTTCCGGATGACCTACCCGGACATGAGGACGGCTCGGTCGAGTACAAGCTCGTCGGCTACTTTCCGGAGCACGAACTCCTGCTGATCGAGATCGGCTATTGGGAAGGCGTGCAATGGATGCTGCTGTGGCTCAATCGCGGCATCGAGACCAAGATCCATTCGCCGCCGCACGCCTCGCCAAGCCGCCGCTGGCTGTTTTCGGTCTGCTCCAGCGAAGGTCCCTCCGGCTGCGGCAACGGGATGGAGATCGTTGCCGCGCCGTTCGACCTCAAGCTGGGGGGCTGGTCCTATCTCACCCCTGACGACGACTACACCTTCTACGAGTTCGACGGCTGGGACGGCGACGACCGCGTCAAGCTCATCGCCACCTTCAAGGTTGGCACCGAGATGAAGCCATTCCCGGCCTCTGTCGAACGCATCAACGGCCGCTGGCAATTGAAGCTGCCAAAACAGCACCGCAAACCGCCACGTCATTAGCAGCCCGTTTCTCTCGCCGTCATTCCGGGGCGGCGCGAAGCGACGAGCCCGGAATCCATAACCACGACTGTGCATGTGGCGAAGACGAGCATACCGGCCAGCTCGCGTCGCACAGCATCCTGTGGCTATGGATTCCGGGCTCGCGCCGCTGCGCGACGCGCCCCGGAATGACGGCGGAGAGAGTGAGGCTAAGAGAGCGCTGCCCTGCTTCGATGACGCAGTCGCCGACAGCAGCGTGGTCACTCATCCCCCGATCGCGATCGTCACCTTGCCGAGATGCGCGCCGCTCGCCATGTAGTGGAACGCCTCGCGCGCCTCGCTGAACGAAAACACGCGGTCGACCACCGGCTTCACCTGATGCAGCGTCAGCGCGTTCGCCAGCGCCTGGAGATCGTCGACCGAGCCGACCGTGACGCCCTGCAGCCGCTGCTGCTGCATCACCATCAGCGGCAGCCGCAGCTCCGAGGCCGGCGCACCGGCGAGCACGCCGATGAAGGCGATGGTGCCGCCGATCCGGGTGGCGCGGATCGACTCGTTCAAGGTGCCGACGCCGCCGACCTCGACCACGAGATCGACGCCCTGCCCGGTGATCTCGCGCGCCTTCTTGCCCCAGTCCGGCACCTGCTTGTAGTTCAGCGCCACGTCGGCGCCGAGCGCCCTCAGCCGCGCGATCTTGGCGTCGCTCGACGACGTCGCGACCACCCGCGCGCCGGCCATCTTCGCGATCAGCAGCGCAAAGATCGAGACGCCGCCGCTGCCTTGCGTCAGCACGGTGTGGCCGGGCCTGATGCCGCCGAGCTTGATCACCGCGCTCCAGGCGGTGACGCCGGCGCACGGCAATGTCGCGGCCTCGACGTCGGTGAGATGCGCCGGCGTCCGCACCAGCGCGTGCATGGGAAACACCCGATACTCCGTCAACGTGCCGTCGACGGCGCCGCCCAGCGCCGCACGCATCTTCGCTTCGCTCGGCTCGCCGCCGGTCCAGCTCTCGAAGAAGCTGCCGATGACTCGGTCGCCGGCCGCGAATGCTGTGGCGCCCTCACCGACCGCCTCGACCACGCCTGCGCCGTCGGACAGCGGCACCAGCGGAAATTTCTGCCGCGAGCCGTAGCCGCCCCTGACCGTGATCAGGTCACGATAGTTGATGCTCGCGGCCGTCAGCCGCACCAGCACCTCGCCCCTCCCCGGCTGCGGCACGGGCTTGTCGACCAGCGCCAGCGCATCGATTCCGCCGGGCCCCTGCAGCTCGTAACATTGCATCCGATGTCTCCCGCCCACGCGGCGCCGCCGCTTCGTTGTTCTGCCGGGAATGGTGAAGCGTTTCGTGCCGGCGATCAAGCCGAGCCCCGTTCCGCGCGGCGGACAGACAATTCGAACGCGCGCATATCCGATGGTCGCGGCGCCGCCGGCTCTCAGTCATCGATCAGCGGGATCACGACATGGTTCAGCACATATTCCGTGCCAATCCAGGTGATGGTGATTGCCAGCAGCAGCAATCCAGCCAGCAGCAGCATGTCGCGCCGTTCCATCGAACACATACGCAGCAGCGCCGCTGCGCGTTTCGCATCGCAGCCATGCCACGCGCCGCGAGACATGCGACAGCCTGTGAGGAACCGCGCGCGGCGACCGCCGGTCCGCCGTCACATCGCCGCTTCGAACCTGATCCGGCAGACCAGACCCTCGTCACGAAAATCCTGCTCGATGCTGCCGCCGATCGCCGCGAGGCTCGCCCGGATCATGCGCGTGCCGAATCCCTCGCTCCCAGGCGGCTCGATTGCGTGCGGACCGAGCTCGCGCCAGGCCACGGTGCCGCGACCACCTTCCTGCGCAATCTGGATCTCTAGCCGTCCGCCCTGACCGCGCAGCGCGCCGTATTTGACGGCATTGGTCGCAAGTTCGTGGAACACCAGCGCGAGATTACGCACCGCTTCCGGCCCCAACGGCATGTCCGGGCCGTCCACCGTCACGGCGCCGGAGGCGCGATACGGCTGCAGCTCGACGTCGAGCAGCATGCGCAAGGTCATCAGGCGGTGGTCCGACCAGGCGAGACTATTGGCGCGCGCGACGGCGTCGAGCCGCAGCGCGATCGCTTCCCCTTTGGCGCGATCCTCGCCCGACAGGCTCGATCTGACGATCGCCTGAAACAACGCGAGCTGATTGTTCACGCGATGTCTCAGCTCGCCGAGCAGCAACTCGCGCGCATGCTCGCTGCGCTTCAGCTCCATCAGCGCGCCGCGACAGAGATGCCCGAGCCAGATGATCAGCGCCGCGGTGCTCAGGAATCCGACGAGGTTGATCGCCTCGGCATGATCCGGACGATCGGTGAAGCCGACGAGCACCACGGTGGCAGACAGCCAGGCGGCAAAAATGGCCGCGGGAATGCCGCCGAGCAGCGCGGCGAACACCACCGCAGGGTAGAACGTCGCGTAGGGCAGCGTCGCGCCGGCATAGTCCAGCCCGATCCGGCCCGCGGTCGAAATCGCGACGGCGAGCATGGTGAGCAGAAACGTGGTCGCCGACCACTGTCTGCCCCGAACGATCCAATCTGAGAAACTCCGACCCGCGCGCACGATTGACCCCGAGCGCAAGGTCTATCGCCGGACGCCTGCTGGAACAAGCTGAAGCAACTGCCGCATGGGCGCAAAAATTTTAGGAACTTTTGCCGCGCCGTTGCGTTCGACGGCCCTGTTGCGCCAGACGGAACGCATCATGCCGCGTGGTGGGAGAAGCGACCGCTGCGCCGCCACCGGCGAGCGTGACTACATGGCCCCTGGCGCCCGCAGCGCCTCTGCTCGACACCATCAGCGCTACTCCGCGTCGCGTCGGCGCAGCACGAATGCTGGACGTTGCATGATGAGCTCGTCGCCGGCTGCGCCGATGAACTGAAAGACAACGGTATCGGAACGCTGCACGCGAGAGAGCTTGTATCCAGCGCCTCTTGCTGCGCTAACCCTAGCGGCTTGCCGCTGAGCGCCGCAGCGTCGATCATGGCGGTCATGACGACGAAATCGCGCGAGAGACTCTACGGTGCCGGCATCCGCATCGCGCAGGAGCAGGCCGCGCGCGCGCGCAAGGAAGCGGATCGTCTGGCCTGCGACGCCTGGAACAAGCGGATGCTCGGCTACAAGGGACCGGCGCAGCCGTCGCCGCTGCTCGGCGACGCGCTCAACGCGGGCTATTACTATCTCGAAGTGCGCTGCCTCGGCTGCGACACCAATCAGACCGTTGCGCTCGACATCATCAGGCGCGCCAAGACGACGCCAATCCATGAACTCGAGCGCTACATGCGCTGCCAGGACTGCTCGCGGCTGCGCGGTCGTCCCTACAAGCGCAGCGCGCTGGTGGCATTGCGCGAGACCAAGATCTCGGCCGCGCATCCGGCCTCGACATGGTGGCCCGGTGAACGATAGACAGTCGAATGCCGAGCGTCGCGTCATCTCGCATCCCCATAGAGGTACTCCGATCAGGCGCTGACGGCGCCGCTCGAAAAAATGCATGGACACCCGGAACAATCATGACGATCCGTTGTTTCGAAAACTTGCCGGCGCGGCAGGGAAGCGGAACATGTCAGAGTTGATGACCCAGCCGGACAAGCTGCGGGCCGACGCAGCGGAATGCGCCCTCATTCGTGATCTCGCCACCGACCGCGACAAGCGCGAGCTGTTCGCGCGCCTGGCCGAGCATCTGAGCATGCTCGCCGCCGAGGTCGAGCACGCGGCGCGCGCACGGGATGGGCACGCAGAGAATGCGAGCCTGCGCTGAACCGCGACGCTCGCCGGACGAACTGCGCCGATTGCGCTCCGCTGCTGTTGCGGTGCTCGCCACACAATCGCGCACCTCCCATTCGCTATAGATCGGGATGATCCGCGATCGATTCGCGCAGCGAGCGATCACGCCCCTCTCAGCGCCACAGGTGCCGATCTTGCGACGTCTCCTCCCCCGTCTCGCCTGCCTCGTTCTGCCGCTTCTCCTCGCTTTCCCCGCCACAGCCGCTGAGCTCGTCGGCCGCGTCAGCATCGTCGATGGCGACACGCTGGACATTCACGGCGAACGGATTCGCCTGTGGGGCATCGACGCGCCCGAAAGCGCGCAGCTCTGCCGCGGCCGCGACCGCAAGCCATATCGCTGCGGCGCGCTGGCCGCCAACACGCTGGACGCGTTCACGCGCAGCAAGGTTCTGCGCTGCCTGCCGGTCGATGGCGATCGCTACGGCCGCATCGTCGCGCGTTGCGCCGCCGGCGCGACGGATCTCGGCCAGTTCATGGTGTCGCGCGGGCTTGCGGTCGAGGAGCCGCAATATTCGCGCGGCGTTTACACCGCCGATCAGCGCGCCGCCCGCCGCGCCGGCCGCGGCATCTGGTCGGGCCGCTTCATCGAGCCGCCGCTCTATCGGAGCTGCATGCATGCCGGCGGCACGACGTCGGTGTGCTCGGACGGCGGGATCGGCTGGCGGTGAGCGCCGCCGCATGACGACGTCGCCTTCCACCACACCCGACACAACACCTCAATTGCCACGCGTTGGCCTCTGGCTGTACGGTCGCGCATCGCAGAGATCAGGGCTGGATGAGGACGATGACGGAGACAAAGACGCGCGTGGCGATCCTGTTCGGCGGGCGCTCGGCGGAGCACGACGTCTCGCGGGCCTCGGCGGCCAACATCGTCCGCTCGCTCGATGCCGGCCGCTACGCCGTCACGCTGATCGGCATCACCACCGACGGACGCTGGGTGCTCGCCGACGCTGCGAATGACGGCACAGGCGCGGCGCTGACCGTACCCGCTGACGGCCCGCAGATCGTGCTGCTGCCGGCCGGCCAGGGCCGCGCGCTGGTCATCGGCGACGGCGCCCCGCGCGAGCTCGCCTTCGACGTCGTGTTTCCGGTGCTGCACGGTCCGAACGGCGAGGACGGCACCGTGCAGGGCGCGCTGGAGCTCGCCGATGTCGCCTATGTCGGCGGCCGCGTGATGGGATCGGCGGCGGCGATGGACAAGGACGTCGCCAAGCGCCTGCTGCGCGATGCCGGCCTGCCGATCGTGCCGTTCGTCACCATGACGGAAGCGTCGCCTGTGACCTATGCGGCGGCGGTCGACGCCGTCGGGTCATCCGAGCTGTTCGTCAAGCCGGCCAATCTCGGCTCCTCCGTCGGCATCTCCAAGGCGCGCAACGCCGAGGAGTTCGAAGCCGCCTGCCGCCTGGCGCTGCGCTTCGACCTGAAGATCCTGATCGAGCGCTGCATCAGCCCGGTGCGCGAGATCGAATGCGCGGTGCTGGAGCATGCCGACGGCGAGATCGCCGCCTCCGAGCTCGGCGAGATCGTGCCCGCCGACAGCCACGGCTTCTATTCCTATGAGGCCAAATACACCGATGCCAAGGGCGCCTCGCTGCACGTCCCGGCGCAGGTCGAACCCGCTCTCGCCGCGCGCATCCGCAAAATGGCCACCGAGGTGTTCGGCGTGCTCTGCTGCGAGAGTCTCGCGCGCGTCGACTTCTTCGTCCGCGGCGAGGAGGTCTACGTCAACGAGGTGAACACCCTGCCGGGCTTCACCAACATCAGCATGTACCCGAAGATGTGGGAGGCCACCGGCCTGCCCCAGCCGGCGCTGATGGACAGCCTGGTCGCACACGCGCTGGCGCGCCATGCCCGGCTCAGGCAACTGGCGTCGCAGCGCTGAGGAACGCGTCTGCGGCCGCCGCAGGTCAGCGCGGCGCCACCTTGACGCCGGCGGCGACCCGGTCACTGGGATAGATGATCACGACATCGCCGCTGGCGACGCCGTCGGCCACGGCGGCGAACCGGCCCGAGCGCCGGATGAGCCGGACGGTGCGCAACTCGGCGCGCCCATCCTTCAGCGCGAACACCGACCAGTCGTCACCGCGCTTGAACAGCGCGCCGGTCGGAACGATGGTCGCATCCTCCTGCGTGAAGACGACGATCTGCGCATCGAGCTGATAGGCATCGCCGAGCCGCTGCCATTGCTCGGCCGGCGAGACGATGTCGATCAGCACGTTGACCCGCTGCTCCTCGACGCCGAGCGTGGAGATCTTCGTGAAGGCCGCCGGCTCGACCCGGCGAACCCGGCCCGACAGGCGGCCTGCCCCGCCCCAGCGATCGATCGTGACCTCGGCGCCGGGACGGATCTCGACCGCGTCGGTGCTCAGCACGTCGATGACCACTTCGAGATCACGGGGATCGCCGAGCTCGAGCAGCGCCGCGCCTGGCTGCACCGTCGTCTCGCTTTCCTGGATCACTTTCAGCACCAGCCCGCCGACCGGCGCGGTCACGCTCCAGCTATCCGCCGGCGCATCGGCATCGGTCTTGCTCCCGTAGCGCGCCAGCATCGCCCTGAGCTGGCTGAGCTCGTGCTCGGCGGCATGGTCGGCATATTCGGCGGCGCGCAGGTCACGTTCGGCAATCCGCATCGCGAGCTCGGCGCGCTCCCGGGCCTGCGCCGTCGCGGCTCCGCTGGCGGCCAGCGCCGTGGTACGCGCCAGATCGGCGCTCGCCTGTGCGCTCTGCGCCTGCGCTCGGGCCACTACCTCCTTGGCGCGCTCGACATTGGCCTCGGCCGCACCGAGCAGCTCCTCGACCTCGCGGCGGGCCCGCGGATCGAGCAGCGGCGCCGGCGCCGGCATGATTGTGGCGACCACGTCGTCGGCCTTGACCTGGTCGCCGGCCTTGAAGCGGATGCGGCCGAGACGGCCGGCGAGCGGCGCGGCCACGACGTAGCGCTGGCGCACCCGCGTCTTGCCGTCGTCCTCGACGGTGGCAACGAACCGCCCTTTCGTCACCGCGGCCGTCTCCACCGGGACGGGGCCGGGCATCAGCATCCAGGCGATGACGGCGGCCGCCGCCAGAACGCTCGATACGATGACGACGCGGCGCAAAACGGGTGGCATGCTCATTCCCTGGTCTTGAGGGCCGCGACCAGATCGAGCTGATCCACCCTCCTGCGGACGATGATGGCGCTGATCGCGGCGCTGGCCAAGACCACCGCTGTCGCGATCAGGTAGGTCTGCGGCGCGATCACGCCCGGGATCTGGAAGCTCTCGCTGGAATGCAGGCGCGCGATCAGCCCGATGATGGCGTGCGACAGCCACAGGCCGAGCGGAATCCCGACCGCGATGTCCAGCGCGAACTCGCCGAACAGGATGCCCGCGACCTCGCCGCGAGTGAAGCCCAGCACCCGCAGGCTCGCGAGCTCCCAGGCGCGCTCCTGCAGGCTGATGCGGGCGCTGTTGTAGACCACGCCCACGGTGATGATCGCGGCGAAGCCGGTGAGGATGCCGGCGGTGACGAACACGAGGCCCGCGATCTTCTCGATGAAGGATGCGAGGGTGTAGGCCTTCATCGTCACGGATTCGATTTTCGGCATGCTCTTGAACCTCGCGCCGAGCGCAACCAGCGCCGCCGGCTCGACCTGGAGGCTCGCCGCCGAGATCACCGCGCCTTCGCCGGTGAAGCGGTTGAGCGTGTCGATGTCCATGTAGGACGCCATGCCGATCGCCTCGTCGACGATGGCGCTCACCGGCAGGTCGCGCCGCCGACGGTGGCCTTCCATCGCCTCCACCGTCACGACCTGCCCTGCGCTCAGCGCCAGGCGCTCGGCAAGGCGTCGGGTCAGCGTGATGCCATCGGGCACAGCGACGATCGGACGGCGCGCGGAATCGTGCGGTCGGCGCAGCTCGTCGGCGGCCGCCAGTCCGATCACCGAGGTGAGGTAGCTTTGGTGCCCGGCGCGCAGGCGCACCGGAACGATGCGCTGGCCCTCGATCGCGAGCACACCAGGCTGGCGCGCCAGGTCACGCAGGATCGCGCGGTCCATCGGATGGATGAAAGTGATCGTGGCGTTGCCGCGCTCGACCAGATTGAACTGCAGCTCGATCATCTCGCCGATGGCATCGCGCCAGAAGATCCCGAGCACCATCATCGGCACCGCGAAGGCGATGCCGACGATGGTGAACAGCGAACGGAACGGCCGCCCCGCGACGTTGCGCAGCATCATCATCCGCCGCGCGCCGAACGCCGTGCCGGGCAGGATGCGCTCGATCCAGGAGCGGCGGAACCCCAGCGGCATCGCGGGCCGCATCGCCTCCGCCGGCGCAAGGCCGACGACCTCCTGAAGCGCCGTGACGACACCGAGGGCGCCCGCCGCGACGCTGATCGCGACACCGGCCACCGCCGCCCAGGGCGCCAGCCGAAACGGCAGCTCCGGAAGACGGAAGAACCCCTGATAGCTCGCGATCATGGCATGGCCGAAGCCGACGCCGCCGGCGATGCCGAGCACCGATCCGATCAGCACGATGACCAGCATCAGCTTGAGATAGTGGAAGGTGAGCCGCAGCGTCGGAAAGCCGAGCGCCTTCAGCGCCGCGATCTGCTCGCGCTGCGCGGCGACCAGCCGCCCGAGCGCGCCGTTGAGCAGGAACGTGGCGACACCGAAGAAGATGATGGGGATGGTGATCGACATCACCTTCTGCTGGTTCAGCTCGTCCTCGAGAAAGCGGTTCGACGGCTGGTCCCGCCGCGCGATCGCGCCGATCGAGCCATAGGGCTCGAGCAGCCGGTCGAGCTCCTCGATCACGGGCTTGGGATCGACACCCGGAGCGAGCGCGACCACGGCATCGTTGAACGCCCCTTTCATGTCGAAGGCGGCCTCGGCCGCGCTCCGGTCGACCCACAGGATGGCGTAGAGGCGATCGTCGGGGATCGGCAATCCCGGCTTCACCGCGTAGACATATTCCGGCGACAACGCGATGCCGGAAACCCGGAAGCCCTGCACGCGGCCATTGAGCAGCACGCGGATGTCGTCACCCGGACTGACGCCATTGGCCTCGGCAAACGCCTCGTTGACCGCGGCGCTGCGGGCGGCACCCGGCTCGGGCGCGGCGCCGCGGCGCAGATGCAACCGCGCCAGGGGCTCATCGCCGGCGTGGGTCAGCGACACCAGGCGGGCCGAGACCGGTTGCGAGACGGCCGGCCAATCGACGATGACCTCGCGCACGATGCGCGGCTCGACCGCGACCACGCCAGGAATGGAACTGAGCCGCGGCACCAGCGCCAGCGGCGCCCGCTTCAGCGTGACGAAGATCTGCGGAAACCGGCCGTCGGCATAGAACTGCTCGCAGCCGCCGCGCAGGGACAAATAGGTCGAGACCGAGCCGACGAACACGGCGACACCGGCCGCCACCAGCAGCGCGATCGTGACCACCTGTCCGCGCATCGCGCCGACGTCGCGCCACAGCTTGCGGTCCAGCAGGCTCACCAGCGCACCTCATCGGCCGAGAGGCGCCGCGCATTGCGCGTCTCGCCGACGATGCGTCCGCCGCCGAGCCGCAGCACGCGATCGGCCATGCCGGCGATCGCCGCATTGTGCGTGATGATGATGGTGGTCGTCCCGAGCTGCGCGTTGGCGCGCGCGATCGCGGCGAGCACGACCTTCCCCGTCTCATAGTCCAGCGCACCGGTCGGCTCGTCGCACAACAGCACGTCGGGCGCCTTGACCATGGCGCGGGCCACCGCGACGCGCTGCTGCTCGCCGCCGGACAGCTGCGAGGGAAAGTGGTCGATCCGCCGCTCGAGGCCGACGAGCTTGAGCACCTCGAGCGGATCGAGCGGCTTGTCGGCGATCTCGGTGACCAGCGCGACGTTCTCGAGGACCGTCAGACTCGGGATCAGGTTGTAGAACTGAAACACGAAGCCGACATGCTCGCGCCGGTAGCGCGTCAGCTCGGCATCGCCGGCGCCGACCAGTTGATGATCGCGCCATTGCGCTTCGCCCGACGTCGGGCTGTCCAGTCCGCCGAGGATGTTGAGCAGGGTCGACTTGCCCGATCCCGACGGCCCGAGCAGCACCACGAGCTCCCCCTCGTAGATGTCGAGGTCGACATCGCGCAGCGCATGCACCTCGACCTCGCCCATCCGATAGGTCTTCGAGAGCTTGCGCGCGCGGAACACCGGTGCGGCGCCGGGCCGATCAGAAGGCGCGGCAAGGCCCCCGTCGTTGGTGACGGCCGAACTCATCGGGCTGCGGTTCCTGCACCAAAGGCCCGCATCGAACGTGCGAGACGTCTCACGCCTGAATCCTCGACATCGGATGACATCCCCGACCATCGGTCGGCAGCCATCGCCATCCGTTGATGCATGTCAAGCTGGCCACATCATCCCGTGGCCAACGCGCTGATGCCCATCAGACCGCGGTCGCGATCACATACACCAGCACGGCTGCGCCGAGGCAGCGGCGCCAGGGGTTGACGCCGCGCAGGAGTTCGTCGAACGCCCAGACGAAGAGACTGGCTTTGACCAGACAATCCAGATTGGCGCCTGTCTGACCCGGCGGATGCCAGACCCAGCCGACGAGGCTGCCCGCCAGCACGATCCAAAGAGCGGGGTTCGGCATCTGGGCGATCGTGATCTCGCCGGTCGCGCGATTGCGGAAGAACCAGTTCAGGAATCGCGACATCGGACCACCCGCGTTCGTCGTGACATGGTCATTCGCCCTCCCGAGGACGACACCCGCCAGGATATTCGTGCCCGCTTAACGGGGGAGATGCATCATGGTTGCTGGTAGCAGCGACGCGCAGATGTGCAGATGTCTTGACCTCGCAAGACGGAATGCAGCGCCACCGGCATTTTCACGGGCGCCGTTGTCTTGCTAGTCCGCGCATGAATGCGCGAGGAAGAACCGCAGCATCTCCCGCGTCGCATCCGGTCCTTTCGGATCGGTGTAGGATCCGGCCGGACTGCCGCCGGACCAGGCGTGAGCGGCGCCGTGGACGGTCCAGTGCTCCGACGTCACCTTCCCGCTCGGCTCGGTCAGAATCGTCCGCGTATAGGCATGGCCACCAGGCACCCGCCCGTGCACGACCGACGATGTCCCGCGCATGGCGCCGGTCGCCTGCGCAACGACCCGGTCGCCGTTGGCGGGATGCACGGTCGTGTCGCGATCGCCATGGAAGACGATCGTCGGCACAGCCGATCTCCGATCCGCCGTGTGGCCGGCGCCTTGGCGCATCGCCATCAACGCCGAGGGAAGATCGCGCGCGGCCCCGCAGGCGAGACCGGAATGGACGCCCGCCGCGGCGTAGAGATCGGGATAGGTCGCGGCCATGATGGCGGCCGTGGCGCCTCCGGCCGACAGGCCGGCGACATAGACGCGCCTGGGATCTACAGCATGGTCGCGCATCACCTGGCGGGTGATGCCCGCGATCAGCGACGGCTCGCCGCCCTCGCGCTGCTGGTCGCCGGTGCGAAACCAGTTCCAGCATTTCGACTGATTGGCACCGCTCGGCTGCTCCGGATAGACGACGAGGCAGCTCTGCTCCTCGCCCAGGAAGTTCATCCGTGTGCCGGCCGCGAAATCGTCCGCCGACTGTGTGCAGCCATGCAGCATGACGACGAGCGGAAGCTGACGGCCCTCGGCCCTGCTGGGGATCAACAGCTTGTAGCTCCGGCGTCCCGCCGCATTGCCGAAGCTGGCCTGGACGAATCTTGCACCTTCGGGGGTGGTGTCGCGCGCCGAAGGCGCGCGCAGATGCGGACCTCGCAGGCCGAAGCCCGGCAGCTCGCCGAGATCTTCGCGCCGGACGGGTCGCTGGCGCGCCTGAGCGGGCTTGGCTTGCCATGGTTTGGCTTGCGATGGCTTGTGCGATGGCTTGGCCTGCATGGCGCGCGCTTGCGCCGGGGCAACCTTCGCGGACGGCCGGTCGCGCTCACTGACGCGCGTCGCCTGTCCCTCGATGGTCGGGGGCGCGAGCCGCGCCGGCGCTGATCGCACTGGATCCGCCGCTGCCGCCGGTGCGCTGTCGCCGCGCAGCATACGTTGCAGCAACGCCGTGGCCTCGCCCAACTGGCCGGCCCGCGTCAGGCGCGTCGCTTCGCGCATGATCTCTGGGTTCAGCATCGCGCTACCTCATTCTGTCGGCGAGAGCGGCCTTGACCGCGGGGGTGGCATGGAGTGCGCCCAGCACGGAGACCGAGGCGACGGTGGCGCGGGCCAGCTCGGGCGTCACATCGGCGGCGATGGTGGCAAGCCCAAGCACGTTGATTTGCAGCATCTGCCCTGCCCGCTGCGCCGCTTCGAGATCGGCGCGGCTGTAATGCCGCAAGCCGAGGTCCAGGCTGTTGCGCACCGTCGACTGCCTGACCACGTCGGCGTGCCGGTCGAGCTGGTTGCGGATCGCCGTGCGGATGAAATCGGTGCGGTTGGAATAGAACCCTTCCCGCACCATCAGATCGACCTGACCGAGATCGACGTAGCCGAGATTGACGGTGATCTTCTCGGTGTCCGGGACTTTCCCGCGGAGTGGGTGGACGTTGTCGGGCACAGCGGCATCCAATTCCACCATCCACCGGGATGGTGCATGGATGGCATATGGATGCCCACCGTTGACATTCAAGGCGCAAGCGCAATGTTCCGCCAGGGAACCGGTGATGCCGCGAGCTTCCTGTCGATCCTATCGCCTGCCAGCGCGGCCCGGCTCGATGCAGCAACCGAGGAAAGGGCCGGTCCAACATCGGAGGGGCAAGATAGAGCGTGCAGTCGCCACTGCCCCACCGCCGCGCACGCCGTCGTTAGTGTAGTGCACAGTAACCCCGGGGCCGTAACCCTGGTCATCGTCGAAGGCGGACGATCCAGTACGCCGAGGTTTTTCGGTTCGGTATCTTCTGCAGCAGAATACTGGATGCTCCGCTTTTGGCGGAGCATGACAGCATTGGAGACGGCGAGAGCTCATCCCACGGCCAATTGCCGATTCTCAGGAAATGCTCGTCTCGTTCGCCCCAAGCACCAAGACTCACCGGGGCGGCATCTTCTCGAATTTCGGCAGCGCCGGATCGAGGTGATCCCAGGCGTATCCGGCTGATGTCCACGACACCAGTTGCGGCTTGTAGCGGCCGGGGTCGTCGAGGCTGGCCGGCGGGACGATGAACACCTCGGGCATCGCGGGAAATGTCAGGTGAACGTGCGAGCCGCAGGTCGGACAGAACGCGCGCCGCTTGACGGTGCCGCCGTCGCCTGTGGTCTGCCAATGCGACACCTCGCCTTCGACCCTCACCTCCGCCGCGACGAAGGTCAGGTGCGATTGATGCCCGGTGCCGCTGTCGCGCTGGCATTGCCGACATTGGCAGTCCAGCATCACGGCCGGCTCGCCCGTGATCTCGTAACGCACCGCGCCGCAGGCGCAGCCGCCGGCATAGGACTTCGTCATGTCGCTCTCCTGCTTGTTTCAATGCGGCCGCTGCGATGACGCCTGTTCGGCGGCGATCTGATCGAGCTTCTTGACGACCGTCTTCCAGCCCTCGCCCATCTTGCGATAGGCGGTGTCATTGGTCGGCAGCACGAAGCCGGAATGCACCAGGCGAAGGCGCGTGCCCGTGTCCGCCTTGGAAAGACTGAAGGTGACCACCGTCTCCAGCTTCGCGCCGTAGCCGACATTGCTGTCGTGGCCGCCCTTCCACGCGTAGGACAGCCGCTCGTTCGGCACGACCTCCAGCACCTCGCAGTGAATGGTGCCATCCCATTGGCCGGCCGGCGTCGTTTGAAAGGTGAACCGATTGCCGATGATCGGCTCAAAGCCCTTGGGCGCCATCAGCCAGCGGCCGATCAGCTCGCCGTTGGTCAAGGCTTTCCAGATGATCTCCGGCGCATGCGGAAAGATGTTCTCGACGACAATGGCCCGCGTATCCGCGTTCACGGCTTGGTTCATGGATCGATGTCCTTCAGCAGGTTTCTCAGATTGGCAAAGCGGTCGCGCCAGAACGCGCCGTAATGGCTCATCCAGTCGGCCAGCGGCTCCAGGCCGCGTGGCTCCGCGCGGTAATAGACCTTGCGGCCCTCGGGGCGCTCGCAGACCAGGCCGGCCTGTTTCAAGGATTTCAGATGCTGGGAGATCGCGCCCTGCGTGACGGTGCTGCCGCGGGTGAGTTCGACGACGGTGATCTCGTCGGCCTCGACGATGCGCTCGAACACCGCACGCCGCGTCGGATCGGCCAGCGCGCGCATGACGGCAGTGATGGGTTCAGGCTGGATCATGGAAAAACAATAGCAATCACTAATCAATTAGTCAATGCTAATATTATTGGAAAGACCGCCTGGCATTTCGCCATGGCAAGGGGAGCCAACCTCACGGCTAAATCGCCCACTCGAAAATCCGAATTTTTGTTCTTCCGTTTTTCAGAATTTGATGCTATGGTGTCGCGTCCCGCCTCGATTGAGGGGCGTTTCGCGATCGTCACGAACGTTGGGTGCGGGATGCGGTGGGCGTGTCGGGTTGCAGCATGAGCAATCATGCCGACGAACGATCCGATGCGCACGGCGAAATCGTGTGGTCCTGGCATCCCGGTGCTGATGCCAAGCCGGCGCTGCAAGTACGACGAGCGCGCTGGCGACGGGGGCAAGAAAGCCGATCCCCGGGGAGATCACGTATAAGCCGTTCAAACCATTGCGCGGGGAAGGCCGGGATGATCCGGCCCGTACCTGTGGTTCCTGCCGCCTGCATTTTTTTCGCAGGCGGGCCATGGGTGCGACCGGCACCCGGCCTTTCCCGCGCCCTCATTCTGAAGAGGGCGATCAGACGAGCAACACTCGGACGCGGAAGCGGGCGCGAGGATGAGAGCACATGTTTCAGCGTCATTCATGTTTCAGCGTCATTGCGAGGAGCGCAGCGACGAAGCAATCCAGAGTCGTCGCGAGACTCTGGATTGCTTCGCTCGGCATGACGCCTCCATCTCCACTGTCGTCCCGGGCAAGCTGCGGCAACGCGTCAGCGTTGGCGCGGCGCCGCCCCCGGGACCATACTCCGCAGCGGTCGTGTGACGCACGCTGGAGCGTCCAGCTCGCACGCCCAACCCCGCCGGTGGTTATGGATCCCGGCGTTCGCCGGATGACACTGAGATTTTGACAGCCACCGTGGCCCCAATGCGCAGCTTTGAACCTTCGCCCCCGCTGCCCGAACACACCCAAGCGCCTCATTCCCGCCAAATCCCGCAGAAAAACCGACTGAATCCGCCTCCCCGATCCGGTAGACTCGCCGCGTGACCCATCGCCCTACGATTCTCGTCTTCGACTCAGGCCTCGGCGGCCTGTCCGTGCTGCGCGAGGTGGTGCGGGCGCGGCCCGATGCCCACTACGTCTATGTCGCCGACGACGCGTTCTTTCCGTACGGCCATCACAGCGAGGCGGCGCTGATCGCCCGCGTGGTGCCGCTGATGGGCGAGTTGATCGCCGCGCACGAGCCGGACCTCGTCGTGATCGCCTGCAACACCGCCTCGGTGCAGACGCTGGCGCCGCTGCGCGCGGCCTACGCGACGCCGTTCGTCGGCACCGTGCCGGCGATCAAGCCGGCCTGCGCGCAATCCCTGACGAAGCGCGTCTCCGTGCTCGGCACCAAGGCGACGGTGCAGCGCGAATACACCCACGCCCTCATCCGCGACTTCGCGCGGGGCTGCGCCGTCACGCTGGTCGGCTCGCCGGAACTCGCGTCACTGGCGGAGGCCGCGCTCAGCGGAACCCAGGTCAGCGACGCGGCCATTGCCGCCGAGATCGCGCCTTGCTTCGTGGGCGACGCCGCCGATCCCGCGGGCCGGACCGACACCGTCGTGCTCGCCTGCACGCATTATCCGCTGCTGCTCGACCGGCTCGAACGCCTGGCGCCCTGGCCGGTGACCTGGATAGATCCCGCGCCCGCCATCGCGCGCCGTGTCGTCGACCTGCTGGGCCCCTCGGCCGGCGGCCCCGACAATGGCGGCGCCACCATGATCTTCACCTCGAGCAAGCCACATCAGCTCGGCCGCGCGCTCACGCCCTATTTCGGCGGCCGCGTCCCGGCCTGACGGAGACCGCCGATGGCCGCAGCGCCCAAACCGCTCAACCGCCTCAAGCAGGCCTGGCGCGACAAGCGGCCGACCTTCGGCGCCATCGCCACCATCCCGAGCATCCAGACCGTGCGCATCATGGCGCAGTCGCTCGACTGGATCATCGTCGACCTCGAGCACGGGCCGATCGATCTCTCCACCGCGCACGCGATGATCACGGCCACCGCAGGCACGCCCTGCGTGCCGCTGGTGCGCATCGCCGCCAACGAGCCGCATCTCGCCAAGGCGCCGATGGACCTCGGCGCCCTCGGCATCAACTTCCCGATGATTTCCAGCCGCACTGATGCCGAGAAGGCGGTCCGCAGCGTGCGCTACCCGCCCCAGGGCGACCGCCTGTGGGGTCCGTTCCACGCCCCCTTCCGCTGGAACGTGTCGATGGCCGACTACATGGCCACCGCCGACGACGACATGATCTGCATGGTGACGATCGAGCATGTCGAGGCGGTCGAGCGGATCGACGAGATCATGGCCACGCCCGGCATCGACATCGCGGTGATCGGCCCGGGCGATCTCGCCACCTCGATCAACAAGCGCGGCCAGCTCGATGATCCCGAAGTGAAATCCCTGATCGCCCGCGCCGAGGCCGGCATCCTCAGATCAGGCGTGCCGATCGGCGGCGCCGCGCGCTCGGCCGATCAGGCCAATGCGATGATCGCGCGCGGTTACGTGGCGCTGGCGCTCGGCTTCGACTGGTCCTTGTTCCAGCGCGGCATCGCCGCGAGCTTCGAGGGGATCAAGCGCTGATTCGCGCCGTTTCGAGCCGCGCTTCATGTTTCAAACGAAAAACAACTTTGCGGAAGAAGACCATGAGGAAGAAGACGATTTTCGGTCTGTCGCCGGCCGTCCTCGGGGTCTGAGGCCAAGCCGCTCGCCTCGCCGGCGCCCTCGAACGGCGCTTCCGTAACCCGGCCTGCGGTGTTAACAGCAGCCGCCGCCGGGGAGCCGGATCAGGCCAAGCAGAACGAACGGGAGCGACAGGTCCAGGATGCGCGGAACCACCAGGCCGATTTCGCTGCACCGCCGTCTGATCATCGATCTGATGCTCGCCTCCCGTGGTGTGCCGTTCGTCTCGCTGGCCCGCACGATCCAGATCGGCCCGATGCTCGAGGCCCGCGCCGCGGCCGTCCGCCCGCCCGGTTTCGCCGCGATCTTCGTCAAGGCGTTCGCCCTGGTTGCCCGCGACGAACCGGTGCTGCGCACGCTCTACACCGGGTGGCCGCGGCGCTGCCTCTACGAGCTGCCGCGCAGCGTCGCCACCGTCACCATTGCCCGGGTCGAGAATGGCGAGGATTGCGTGCTGCCGCAGCGCGTCTCCGGGCCGGAGGCCATGTCGCTGGCCGAGATCGACGCGGTGATCCGGCAGGGCAAGGAGGCGCCGGTCGGGGACGTCGCCATGTTCCGCAAGATCATGCGGGCGACCCGGCTGCCGTTGCCACTGCGCCGGTTCGCCTGGTGGGTCGGGCTGAATTTCGGCCGCCAGCGCGCCAACTGGTTCGGCAATTTCTCCGTCACCAGCGTCGCGGCCTGCGGCGGCGGCCAGCTCCTCGCCCTGAGCCCGGGACCGTTCATCATCAATTACGACGTCGTCGGGCCGGACCAGACGATTCCCATCCTGATCCGCTGGGATCACCGGGTTACCGACGGTGCCATGATCGCCAGGACGGCGATCCGGCTCGAGCAGATGCTGAATGGGGAGATCGCGGCCGAGCTGCGGGGCCGCCCGGTTCCCGGGCGCGGGCCGGCGGACGCTGACCTGGGATGCGAGGCGGCGCGGCAGAAAATGACCATCCTGAGGGGGCCGAAAGGGTGATTTGTCGGCAAAAGCGGCGGTTGCGGTTTGACAAACCGGCGCTTTCTCGCCTAAGACCCCCCTGCTCGCGGGCCGCTTTCGGCCCGCGTTGCGTTTCGCGACCCGTGGCCTTCTCCCTTCATGCTTTGGGGATGGGCCTGTCGGTGGGCCGGATTTCCGGACACACAGGAGGGCGCGTTTCCTCAAACCCTAACTTGATCGAAGAGGACGCGATGACTAAGCGCAGTGAGGCGAAGTACAAGATCGATCGCCGCATGGGCCAGAACATCTGGGGCCGCCCGAAGAGCCCCGTCAACCGCCGCGAATACGGCCCCGGCCAGCACGGCCAGCGCCGCAAGGGCAAGCTCTCGGACTTCGGCGTGCAGCTGCGCGCCAAGCAGAAGCTGAAGGGCTACTACGCCAACATCTCCGAGCGCCAGTTCCACGGCATCTATGTCGAGGCCGGCCGTCTCAAGGGCGACACCGGCGAGAACCTGATCGGCATTCTCGAGCGCCGTCTCGACACCGTCGTGTTCCGCGCCAAGTTCGTCTCGACCATGTTCGCGGCGCGCCAGTTCATCAACCACGGCCACATCAAGGTGAACGGCCGCAAGGTCAACATCGCGAGCTACCAAGTCAAGCCGGGCGACGTGATCGAGGTCAAGGAAGCCTCCAAGCAGCTCGCCGTGGTGCTGGAAGCGACCCAGCTCGCCGAGCGTGACGTGCCCGACTACATCGAGGCCGATCACTCCAAGATGACCGCGAAGTTCATCCGCATCCCCGCGCTGTCGGACGTGCCGTTCGCGGTGCAGATGGAGCCGCATCTGATCGTCGAGTTCTACTCGCGCTGAGCTTGACCGGACCGCGGTCCGGTCCCATCTGATAATCCGAAGGCCCTGGCATGCGCCGGGGCCTTTTCTTTTTGGGCTTCTTTTCGGATGGGGCGAACCGATTCCCGAATGCCACACCTGCCACGAATTCGCCCCAACCTGGGCTGACAGCTACTCCGTCCCGTGATTCACTGTCTGCAGTTGTAAAGTAGCGGGGCGTTCGCCATGGAGTTCAACAGGCGCAATATCATCTTCGGTGCGTTGCCGACCGGTGCGGTCGGTGCCCCGCCTCTGCCGCCGTTGCGGGTGCCGCCGCTCAGCGCTCCGCCGTTACGCGCACGGACCTCCGGCGTCCGCTACCGCTTCAACGACGGCCTCTATCCCTCGACGGTCTTCGACCTCCTGGAACGCTCCTGCTGGCACGTCCAGTCCGATGCGACAGCCCATGTGATCCGCCATGTCGGGACCGGGCTCACCTTTGCCGACGCGCAGCTTCGCCACGATCCCTACGCGCTCGAGCTCCTCCACTGTTTCGACGATTCGCGCGAGCTCGCCGACGAATGGCACACCATGCTGGTCGGCTGGGCCGCGGTGAACATGGGCTGGAACATCAAGCGGCAACAGCCTGGCGCAGCGCTGCTTCTTTCACCGTCGCGACAGAGCCCGATGGACTCCTGGGTGTTCGACTGCACCGAGGCGCCGCCGCTGGTCGCCGAGCCGATCGAGAGCAAGCCGTTGCGGCGGCCGGACATCTGGCTCAACCCGCCGCGCGCGGCGTAATCGAGGAGGCGTTTTGCGGGGGCGATGCGAGTTGGGTAAGGTCCGGGTCGTGATAAGCCGAACGAGGACCGCCGATGTATTACACCCCGCCCGCGCGTGATCCCAAGGCGCCGCCCGTGCGCGTCAATCTGTTGTCGGACACGCAGACCCGCCCGACAGCCGCGATGCGCGAGGCCATCGCGCGGGCCGAGGTCGGCGACGAGCAGATCGGCGACGATCCGACCGTGCATGAATTGTGCGGCCGCGTCGCCGCGCTGCTCGGCAAGGAGGCCGCCGTGCTGATGCCGTCGGGCACGATGTGCAATGTCGCGGCAACGCTGGTGCATTGCCGCCCAGGCGACGAGATCCTGGCACACGAGACCGCGCACATCATCTCGCGCGAGGGCGGCGCGCATGCGGCGCTCGGCGGTTTCCAGGTGACGCAGTTGAAGGGACCCGACGGGCAGTTCACACCGGAGACGTTCCGCGCCGCGCTGCATCCGCGCTCGCGCTACCAGCCGCCGCAGACCGTCGTCAGCGTCGAGCAGACCGCCAATATCGGCGGCGGCACGATCTGGAAGAAGGCCGCGCTCGACGAGATCGCCGAGATCGCCAAGGCGAACGGCATGGCGACGCATATGGACGGCGCAAGGCTGCTCAACGCGACGGTTGCCACCGGCATTCCGGCGGCCGAGATGACCGCAGGCTGGGATTCGGCCTGGATCGATTTCTCTAAGGGGCTGGGCGCGCCGATCGGCGGCGTGCTCGCCGGCAGCGCCGCCTTCATCGACGAGGTGTGGCGCTGGAAGCAGCGGCTCGGCGGCGCGATGCGCCAGGCCGGCGTGGTCGCCGCGGCCTGCATCTATGCGCTCGATCATCACGTCGACCGGCTCGCCGAGGATCACGCCAATGCGCGGGCGCTGGCACGCGGGCTGTCGCAGATCCAGGGCGTCGAGGTCCAGGAGCCCGAGACCAATCTGGTGTTCTTCAAGCCGGACGGCGCCGGCGTGTCCGGCGAGACGATGGTGAGTGAATTGCGCAAGCGCGGCGTGCTGCTGGCGATGATGGACGGCCGCATCCGCGCCTGCACCCATCTCGACGTGACAGCCGCCATGATCGAAGAGACGATCGGCCACGTCAGGGAGATCGTACGCAGGGCATGAGGATCATCGCACGCGCGCCCGGCAGACCTAATGCCGCACAGGGCACGCCGCTGTCAGCGCGGCGATCCCTTGCGAGCGCGGCTCTCGACGGCCCGGCTCAACGCCTCATCGTGCAGCTCGGCACTCGCATCGGAAAAGCAGCAGAACACGATCTGCGACAGCGACGTCTCCGCGCTGATGATCTCGATCGAAGTGGCGACCGCTATCGATGCCGCACGATCCGCAGGGAAGCGGAAGATGCCCGTCGAGATCGCGGGGAACGCGACCGAGTCCAAACGATGCTTGTGACACAGCTCGATCGAGCGCCGGTAGCACGAGGCGAGCAGCTCCGGCTCGCCGCGATCGCCTCCCTGCCAGACTGGGCCGACGGTATGGATCACATGGCGCGCCGGCAGCCGATAGCCCTTGGTGATCTTGGCCTCGCCGGTCTTGCAGCCGTGGAGCATGCGGCACTCCATGACGAGGTCCGGTCCCGCCGCACGGTGGATCGCACCGTCGACGCCTCCACCACCGAGCAGAGACGAGTTCGCGGCGTTGACGATGGCGTCAACGCCGAGCTTGGTGATGTCGGCGACGATGACCTCGAATCGGGTCGCGCCGACCTTTCGGACCGGATAGCTCAGCCGGATAGCTCAGACAGAGGCCGCCGTGCCGACCGGGATGCCCTTGTCGGTGAACAGCTGCTGCAGCTCGCCGCTCTGGAACATCTCGCGCACGATATCGCAGCCGCCGACGAACTCGCCCTTCACATAGAGCTGCGGAATCGTCGGCCAGTTCGAGAACGTCTTGATGCCGTTGCGCAGCTCGGCGGATTCGAGAACGTTGAGGCCCTTATAGCCGACGCCGACATGATCCAGGATCTGCACGACCTGGCCGGAAAATCCGCACTGCGGAAACTGCGGCGTCCCCTTCATGAACAGGACGACGTCGTTCGACTTCACTTCATTGTCAATGAATTGCTCAATGCTCATCTTCGCTTCCTCTAGGGCGCCTCAAGGAACGCCTGGGGCTCGGTGCGCGCTGATCGCCACCGGACGGATTTCGTCCGCAGCCGACCGTCACTTCTCTATATGTAGCGCAAACCGTTGTTCAACCAAAGTAAAATGCCGAGGATCGGCCGGCGACCCAGGCCCCGGCCGGACCATAGGCTGACGGCAGCAATATTATAGCCGGCACGAGGGTTTCATCCCGTAACCAAGCCCCTATTTAGGACGAACTGTCGAAAGGAACTTGTTCCGTCGAACATCGTTTTCTGCTGGCAAACGGAGACCCTCGTGACCAGTTCTGCCTCCGCTACGGCCCCGATCCCCGTTACTGATGCGCTTCAGAGCAGGTCCGGCTCCCTCGCCGGGCGCCTGACCGAGGCGTACCTCGCCGTCCGGGGCGAGACCGAGCGGCGCGCGGCGCCGCTGAGCCCGGAGGATCAGGTCATCCAGTCGATGCCGGACGCCAGTCCTGCCAAGTGGCATCGCGCCCATACGACCTGGTTTTTCGAGCAGTTCGTGCTGGGCGAGTACTGCCCGGGATATACCCCTTTTCACGCCGATTACGCGTTCCTGTTCAATTCCTATTACGTCAGTGCCGGCCCGCGCCACACGCGGGGCGAGCGCGGCCTGATCACCCGCCCGGGCGTGGCCGAGGTCACGGCATATCGGCGGCATGTCGATGCGGCGATGGTGGACTTCCTGGGCAGCGCCGATACCGCCACATTGGCCGCGGTGGCGCCGCTCGTGGAGGTCGGCCTCAACCATGAGCAGCAGCATCAGGAGCTGATGCTGACCGATATCCTGCATGCGTTCGCGCAGAACCCGACGGCCCCGGCCTACGATCCATCCTGGACCTTCCCTGCCCCCACGGAAACGGGCGAGGATTGGATTCACCTCCCCGAGGGCATCCATACCGTCGGGCACGCCGGCGATGGTTACCATTTCGACAATGAGGAGCCAGCCCATCGCGCGCTCGTCGGGCCGGTAGGCATCGCGCGCAATCTCGTCACCAATGCCGAGTGGCTCGCCTTCATGGATGACGGCGGCTACCGGACCGCCACGCTCTGGCTCATGGACGGCTTCGCCACCGCCAGCCGCGAGGGCTGGCAGGCTCCCGGGCATTGGTACAAGGTCGAGGGCGAATGGCGCATCATGACGCTCGGCGGACTGCGGCCGGTCGATCCCGCTGCTCCGGTGTGCCACGTCAGCTACTACGAAGCTGACGCCTTCGCGCGCTGGCGCGGCAAGCATCTGCCGACCGAGATGGAATGGGAGGTCGCCGCGCGCGGCAACCAGCTCAACGATGCCTTCGGCATTGTCTGGCAGTGGACCCGCAGCGCCTACAGTCCCTATCCCGGCTATCGTGCCATCGAGGGTGCGCTCGGCGAGTACAACGGCAAGTTCATGGTCAATCAACTGGTGCTGCGCGGCTCATCGCTCGCGACGCCGGTGGGCCACAGCCGCGTCACCTATCGCAACTTCTTCTATCCGCATCATCGCTGGCAATTCACCGGGCTCCGGCTCGCCGACTACACCTGAGCTATCAGCATTCGTTGCCCGACAGTCGCGCGTGTGTGCGCGTCCAGGAGAGTATCATGAACGTGCACGTCAACGCGCTGCTCGACGCCCATCTCCCCGACGACAAGACGTCGGCCTTTGCGACGGACGCAGTCGCAGGCCTCGCCCAGCAGCCCAAGCAGCTATCGCCGAAATATTTCTACGATGCCGCCGGATCCGATCTGTTCGAGCAGATCACGCGCCTGCCGGAGTACTATCCGACGCGGACCGAGCTCGGCATCTTGAGGGATCGCGGCGCCGAGATCGCGGCAGTCATTCCCGACGATGCCGCCCTGGTCGAGTTCGGCGCCGGCGCCACCACCAAGGTGCGGCTGCTGCTGGAAAGCTGCCGCTTCGCGGCCTACGTGCCGGTCGATATTTCCGGCGAGTTCCTGACCGCACAGGCCGACAGCCTGCGCCGCGACTTCCCGCAGCTCGCCGTGCACCCGGTCGTCGCCGACTTCACGACGGCGTTCAAACTACCTGACGCCATCGAAGGCAAGCCGAAGGTCGGCTTCTTTCCGGGATCGACGATCGGCAATTTCGAGCCGCATGAGGCGTGCCGCTTCCTGCGCTCGGCACGCGAGATCTTGGGGACCGGCGCACGGATGATCGTCGGCGTCGACCTGGAGAAGGACGAACGTGTGCTGCACGCCGCCTACAACGACGCGGCCGGCGTGACCGCGCGCTTCAATCTCAACCTGCTGCTGCGGATCAACCGCGAACTCGGCGGCAATTTCGACCTGTCCGCCTTCGTCCACCGCGCGATCTACAATCGCGAGCAGCACCGCATCGAGATGCATCTGGTGGCGCGGAAGCCGCAAACGGTGCGGCTACTCGGCACCACCATCTCGTTCCGGGCCGGCGAGAGCATCCACACCGAGAACAGCTACAAATACAGCATCGCGCGCTTCGGCGCGCTGGCCCGCGGATCCGGCTGGAAAGTCCAGACCGTGTGGACGGATGCCGAGAAGATGTTCTCGGTTCAGGCGCTCGTCGCCGAGGCGTGAGGCTCCGGCTTCGACCGCAACGACAGCGTCTCCCACAGCGCGACGATCGCCAGTAGCGCGCTCGTCAGCGCCGAAAGCACGAGAGGCGACAGTTCGGTCGCGAACCAGCCGAGCCCGATCAGTGCGAGCAGTCCGGCGCCGTGCGACAACTGCAGGAAGCCGCGGATGTTGAACTTGAAGAGGATGGTCCCGAGCAGAAACACGAACGGACCGCCGATCGTCGTCGCCGCCATATTCAGGTCGGTATGCCCGAGGGGGTGCTTCAGGACGATCTCGTCCGACACCGCCGACACGATGATGCCGGCGACGATCGGCATGTGCAAGTAGGTGTAGGCCGAGCGCGCCATCAGCCCGGATTGCGCCGACTGCGAAATCACTTCCGATCCCGCCTCAGCGCCGCGGTTGAAGTACACCGCCCACATCGCCACCGTGCCGATGAAGGCGCTGGCGAAGGCGGCAATGTTGGCTCCGGTCCAGTCGAGCTCGGCAAAGGTCGCGCCGGTGACGACGATGGATTCGCCGAGCGCGATGATGATGAACAGCGCACAGCGCTCCGCCATGTGGCCGCCTTCGACCATCCAGTCCTCGACGGTGGAGGCACCCAGCCCGGGGACCCAGAAGCGGACGGCCGGCGACGCATATTCCAGGGTGAGCGCCGCCCCCCACAGCCCCATCCGCGCCGGGCCCTCGGCAAGGCCGCCGAGCAGCCAGAGCACGGCGGAGGCACTGAGCCAGGAGAGAATGCGGGCGGCGTTGCGGCGGACGGCAGATCGCTGCGGCGGCGTCGCGGTCAGCCAGAACGCGGTCCGGCCGACCTGCATGGCGGCGTAGGCCATGGCGAACCACAGGCCGCGGTCCTCGAACGCCCGCGGGATCGACATCGACAGAACGAGGCCCGCCAGCATCAGCGCGAACAAGAGACCTCGGACCAGCGCCTTCTCTGGATCGAGCCAGTTGGTAACCCAGGCGGTGTAGACCCATACCCACCAGACCGCAAGAAACAGAACGGCCGTCTGGGCGGCGCCGAGCGGCGAGAAATGGCCGATCAGATAGTGCGAGATCTGCGTGACCGCGTAGACGAAGACGAGATCGAAGAACAGCTCGACGAACGTGACCCGGCTGTGCCGGTTCGGCTCGATGACGCGAAACAGCGCACCACGCGGATTGTCCACCGCCATCTCCCCCGGATGAGCGATCTCCCCCTAAGCAGTCAGCGCTGGTCCGGCACCCCGGTCTGCAGGGCCAGAGCATGCAGCACGTCACCCATCTGGCCGCGCAGCGATTGATAGACGAGCTGATGCTGCTGAACGCGGGATTTGCCGCGGAACGATTCCGAGATCACCGTCGCGGCGTAATGGTCGCCGTCGCCAGCGAGATCGCGAATCGTCACCTGTGCGTCAGGGATGGCAGACTTGATCATCTGCTCGATATCGTGGGCATCCATGGGCATCCCGGTGCATCTCCTTGTGTCGGGCAGGCGCCGCATCCCGTGGACGATGTAGCCCGCAGGGCCCGCGGCTTGGCTGCACTCCCATCAGTGGCCCGCCGAGCACGGCGAATCAAGGCGTTCTCGCGGGACCGTGATGGCGAAATCTAGCGCGAACCGCTTTCGAGGTCACGCGCGGAACCACTATATACCGGGTCAAACGAGATACGTCGGACCGGGTGACGCACCCAAAAGGCTGAATCGTGAGGGCGACATGAAGCTTCCAGGACCGGATCACCCGATCACCATCACCCCCAATCCGAAACGTGTGCGGGTGATCGCCGACGGCGTCGTGATTGCCGACACCACCCGCGCGTTGACGCTGAAGGAAGCGAGCTACCCCGCTGTTCAATACGTGCCGCGGGCCGACGCCGACATGGCGGCCCTGCAGAAGACCGATCGTGTCACCCATTGTCCGTACAAGGGGGATGCGAGCTATTTTAGCGTCGTCGCCAACGGCAAGACATTGGACAATGCGATCTGGAGCTACGAGGCGCCCTTCCCGGCGATGACCGAGATCTCGGGCCACCTGGCGTTCTATCCGGACAAGGTGCGGATCGAGGAGGTCGCAGCTGATTGAACTGCGGTGACAGCCCGCCGCGCGGCCGGCACGAGGCCCATACCGGCGCGGCGGTCGTTTCGGTCACTGACCTGATGGCGTGCTACACTCTGAAAATCGTAAGCCCGAGAATCAGCAGCACGAGGAAGATCACCAGGAAGATATAGAACAGGATCCGCGCAATGTCGGCGGAAGCTGCCGAGATGCCGGTGAAGCCGAGAATACCGGCCACCACCGAGATCACGAAGAACAGCAGCGCCCATTTGAGAATAGTCACGGTATGGTCCTCCGGTTCTGCGCCGCGCCGGCGCGGCGCCTCACTAACGATGACGCGGGGAACCGGTTCCTTCGGCCATCGGTCCCGGTGCCGAAGAAATGCGCAACCCACGACAGTCCCGGCCGTAACTTCGTAGGTCGTCGGTTCGTAAGGATATCCGGAGCGGAAATCGGCAGAGTGTGTGAGAAACCGGCTTGCGGACCGCGGCACTTGCTGATTTGCAGCACCAACGACGACATCTGGTAGTCCGGCGCCGTCATTCGCTCGCTTTTGGGCGACTCCAGCGAATGGCGGTGCCAGAGGGTCACACGAGCTCATCCACTCATTCCAGCTCGCGCAGCCTTGGACGACGTTTGCATGACGCCCCGCGGCCGAAGGGGGATGCGAACGTCACATCCGCTGCACGGGCCGGGCAGCAGCGACGCCGGGGGGCGTATGGTCATATCGGTTACACAATCGGCGGCGGCCGCAAAGGTCGAGCTTCAGGCCCGCCCGCGCGCTCGGGCACGCAACGCCGCGCTCGATCACGCCCGGACATTCCTGACGCTGGTGGTGCTGCTCCACCACGCCGTGATTCCCTATACCTATTTCGGGCACACCGATCCGACGTCCTTCCTCGGTTTCGACGCCATCGTGCTGGCCACCGACAGCTTCTTCATGGCCATGTTCTTCTTTCTGTCGGGCCTGTTCGTGTGGTCGGGCCTTGCCCACAAGTCGACGCTGCAGTTCCTGCGTGACCGGCTATTGCGCCTTGGCCTGCCCTTCGCCATCGCGGCCCTGACCGTCATTCCGCTTGCCTATTACGCGATCGAGCTGCGCGCCAATCCCGACGCCCGCTTCGCTTCCTTCTGGTGGAAGACGGTCACGGTCGGCCCATGGCCGAGCGGGCCGATCTGGTTCATCTGGGTGCTGCTGGCGTTCGACACCTCGGCAGCCCTTTTGTACCGCGTCTCGCCGCGCCTGCTGGATCCGATCAATCGGCTGTCGCAGCGCGCCTTCGAGCATCCGCGCGACTTCTTCTTCGTCTTCCTGCTGATCACGGGCGGGCTCTACATCCCGTCCCGGCTCTATTTCGGCCCGACGTTGTGGTTCGAGGCAGGGCCGCTCTCGGTGCAGGCCAGCCGCGTCTTGCTCTACGCCGCCTATTTCTACGTCGGGGCTGGCATCGGCTCGGCCAATTTCGAACGCGGCCTGCTGGCCGCAGAAGGGCAGATGTCGCAGCGCGGACTCGGGGCCTGGATCGTGGTCACGCTCGTGCCCTATGCGCTGCTCTGGGTGCTCATCACGATCAAGCGCCAAGTGCTGGGCAATCCGCCCGTGTTGCCGCAATGGTACGAGGCGGCCTATGGCTTCTTGTTCGTCATCTTCAGCGCCGCGATCCTGTTTGCGATCCTGTCCTACTTCCTGAACAACCGCCGCTCGGAATTCTCCGTGCTCGATCGCATGCAGGCCGATGCCTATGGCATGTTCCTGGTGCACTATCCGATCGTGCTGTGGATCCAGTACTGGCTGTTCGACTTCGGCCTGCCAGCCATCGCCAAGGCGACGATCGCCTTTGTCGGCAGCATGCTGCTGAGCTGGGGCGCGACCTGGGTGCTCAGGCAGATTCCGGGGGCGAAGAACGTGTTGTAGGACGGTCCTGCCTCCTCCGTCATTGCGAGGAGCGCAGCGACGACGCAATCCAGACCGCATCCGCGGATGGCGTTCCTGGATTGCTACGCTGCGCTCGCAATGACGCTGGGCGAGGCCAACGCTCTCACGACGAACTCCGTCGTCGTCGGCCAGCGTGCCTGACTGTGACAGCCGTGGCGTGCATCCGGGGTCAGGCGGCTGACCCGCCCATGTATTTGGGCAGCCAGCTTTCGAATCCCGTCTTGAGCGCGGCGACCTCGACGGCACCATCGCCGGCGATCGCCAGCGCAGTGCCGCCTGTCGTGCCGATGCGCGTGCACGGCACGCCGGCGCCGCGCATCTTGGCGAGCACGCGGCCAGCCTCGGTCTCCGGCACCGTCACGAGATAGCGCGCCTGGTCCTCGCCGAACCAATAGGCATGCGGCACGATCGAGGCAGGCGCGGCCAGCAGCCGCGCGCCGATGCCGGAGGCCATCGCCATCTCGGCGAGCGCGACGAGCAGACCACCGTCGGCCAGATCATGCGCAGCTGTCGCCGTGCCCGCATGGATCATGCCGCGGACGACATCGCCGATGCGCTTCTCGGCGGCGAGGTCGACAGGCGGCGGAGCGCCCTCCTCCCGGCCGCAGACGTCGCGCAAGTAGACCGACTGGCCGAGCCAGCCATGGGTCTCGCCGATCAACAGGATCGCCTCGCCCTCGGCCTTGAAGGCGATGCTCGCCGACTTGGTGAAATCATCGAGCAGGCCGACGCCGCCGATCGAGGGCGTCGGCAGGATCGCGCGGCCGTTGGTCTCGTTGTAGAGCGAGACGTTCCCAGAGACGACGGGGAAGTCGAGCGCGCGGCAGGCCTCCGAAATGCCTTTCAGGCAGCCGACGAACTGGCCCATGATCTCGGGCCGCTCCGGGTTGCCGAAATTGAGATTGTCGGTGATCGCAAGCGGCCGGCCACCGACCGCGGTGATGTTGCGCCAGGCTTCGGCGACGGCCTGCTTGCCACCCTCGAAAGGGTCGGCCTCGCAATAGCGGGGCGTGACGTCGACCGTGAGCGCAAGCCCCTTCGGGCCATCCTGCACGCGCACCACGGCGGCATCGCCGCCGGGGCGCTGCACGGTGTTGCCGAGGATCACATGGTCATACTGCTCCCAGATCCAGCGCTTGGAGCACAGATCGGGCGTTGCGACGAGCTTCTCCAACGCCGGGATGATGTCCAGGGGCGGCTTGACCTCGCGGGCGTGGATCACCGGCAGCGCCGATGAGGCCACGTGCGGACGGTCGTACAGCGGCGCCTCGTCACCGAGCTCCTTGATCGGCAGGTCGGCCATGACGTCGCCGCCATGCTTCACCACGAACCGCTTGCTCGGCGTGGTGTAGCCGACCACCGCGAAATCGAGCCCCCATTTGCGGAAGATCGCCTCGGCTTCCTTCTCCTTCTCCGGCTTCAGCACCATGAGCATCCGCTCCTGGCTCTCGGAGAGCATCATCTCGTAGGCGCTCATGCCGATCTCGCGGGTCGGCACGGCATCGAGATCGAGATCGACGCCGAGGTCGCCCTTGGCGCCCATCTCGACCGCCGAGCAGGTCAGGCCGGCCGCACCCATGTCCTGGATCGCGATCACGCAATCGGCGGCCATGATCTCCAGGCACGCCTCCAGCAGCAGCTTCTCGGCGAAGGGGTCGCCGACCTGCACCGTCGGGCGCTTCTCCTCCGAGGAATCGTCGAACTCGGCCGAGGCCATCGAGGCGCCGTGGATGCCGTCGCGGCCGGTCTTGGAGCCGAGATAGACGATCGGCATGTTCACGCCGGAAGCCGCCGCATAGAAGATCTTGTCGGCGTCGGCGAGGCCGACCGCCATGGCGTTGACCAGGATATTGCCGTCATAGCGGGTGTGGAAGCGGGTCTGGCCGCCGACCGTCGGAACGCCAAACGAGTTGCCATAGCCGCCGATGCCGGCCACCACCCCGGACACCAGATGCCGGGTCTTGGGATGCTCCGGCGCGCCGAACGACAGCGCGTTCAGGCACGCGATCGGGCGTGCGCCCATGGTGAACACGTCTCGCAGGATGCCGCCGACGCCGGTGGTCGCACCCTGATACGGCTCGATGTAGCTCGGGTGGTTGTGGCTCTCCATCTTGAACACGACGGCCTGGCCGTCGCCGATGTCGATCACGCCGGCGTTTTCGCCGGGGCCCTGGATCACCCAGGGCGCCTTGGTCGGCAGTCCCCGCAGATGGATGCGGGACGACTTGTACGAGCAGTGCTCGTTCCACATCGCCGAGAAGATGCCGAGCTCGGTGAAGGTCGGCACCCGCCCGATCAGCTTCAGGATGCGCTCATATTCATCGGGCTTCAGCCCGTGGGCGGCGACGAGCTCGGGGGTGATCTGCGGTTCATTGCGCATGGAGAAATGCCTTTGCCCGTGGGCCGCTGGTCCCTTGAAGCCTGCTTCATAGAAAGATCGCCAGGGCGGGAAAAGGCCTTTTACGGCCCTATTCCGCCCTGTCCAGAGCTTTGGCCCGGACCGCCAGAAGGGATATTTGCAGATTGGCGACCAATCGGATTTAAGACGGTAAATCAACAGTTAAAGGCCCTGACACGTGCACGACCTGTCCCGTTCCGCCTTCGAGAACCGCCCTGGCATCCACATCGCGACCGACGGCGAGTTCGCCGGCTGGCGGACCTGGATGCGCGACAGCTACGAATCCCACACCGGGCCATTCTGGCACCGGATGGAGGACGATGGCTCGATCCGCTGCGCCTTCCGGGTCGAGAAGAAGCACCTCAACGGCGGCGGCAACGTCCATGGCGGCTGCCTAATGACATTCGCCGATTACTGCCTGTTCGCCTTCGCCGCGCCGATCATGCAGGGCCCAGGTGTCACGGTCTCGTTCTCGAGCGAATTCCTCGACGCGGCGCGCGAGGGTGAATTGATCGAGGCCACAGGCGAGGTCACCCGCGCCGGCGCGTCGCTGATCTTCCTGCGCGGCATGCTGCATTCCGGCCCAAAGCCGCTGTTCTCGTTTTCCGGCACCATCAAGCGCATCAGGCGGCGGACACCGGAGGCGGCGAACTCGCCGTAGGGACGGAGCAAGGGGGATCGCGCTCAACTCTCTCCGTCGTTCCGGGGCATTCGCGCGCAAAATGGCGTAGCCATTTTGAAGCAGCGCGAATGAGCCGGCAGCCGCAAAATGGTCGAAGAACAGCGCCACGCGCATCCCGCCTCCCAAGACATGCGTGGTTATGGATTCCGGGCTCGCGCTTCGCGCGCCCCGGAATGACGCGCGGAGAAGATGTACCCTGCCGTTGCGGAGCTACCCCGCGATCTGCTTCTCGGCGATCGCGATCCACTCGGCCTGCGCCTTGCGCACATGTCGTGGCGCGCGCTTCATCTGGATCAGCAGCTCCGTGAACACGACCTTGGCTTCATCGATCCGGCCGACCAGCTTGAGCAGCGTGCCGTAGCGGACCTTCGCCTCGCTGCCCGGCGCATAGTCCAGCAGCGCCTGGTACTCCTCGATGGCCTCATCGATGCGGCCGGCTTCCTGCAAAGCCCGTGCATAGAGCAGATGCGCCTCGGCCGAATTGTAGTCCGGCCAGCTCTTCTGCAGCTCGTCGAGCGTCGCCAGCGCATCCGCTGGGCGGCGGCGCGCGAACTGCGCCTTGGCCTTGCCCAGCGCGAACAGCGGCTCGTGGCCCATCGGCAGGCTCAGGATGTGATCGTAATGCTGCTCGGCCTCGTCATAACGCCCGACCGCGACGCATTCCTCGGCCAGCGCCGCGCGGTTGGCGATCGTGTCCGTGATCGCGACACGATCGGACAGCTCGCGGTAGTCTTTCTCGGGGTCCAGCTTGTTGGCGACGCGCTTGCGCGCCTTCTGGACGTCGTGGCTGCCGAGCCATTCAGGCACCAGCTCGACGACGATGTAGGCGAGCGCGCCGATCATCGGCACCATCAGGATGATGAAGGCCCAGGGCTGCAGACGGCCGGTCCGCGACGCATGGTAGATCAGCGAAATGTCGAGCAGCAGTACGACGAGCGCGATAGGCACGGCAGATCCCCAACTCACGGCGAGATTTTACACGCCGACGTTGATAGCGTGGCCGGCCAGCCCGGACAATCCCGCGCTCACGCAGGCCGTTGCGGACGATCCCGTTTTGACGCATCACGGCCACAGCAGGTTCAATGGACGCACGCCTGTGGCGGCGGCCTCCGCGACGCTCGTGGCTAAGCTCCCACGGGACCCCGGCGAGATTCATCGAAGCGAAAGAACGCCGAGGGATTGTCGACCAGAAGCCGCTGTCGCGCCGTCTCCGACGGCGCGATCTCGGCCACGAGGTCGGCCAGCACCGCATCGTCCGGCATGTGTCCCTTGATGTTGACGTGCGGCCAGTCGCTGCCCCACAGCACTCGCTCAGGGGCGTGCGCGGCAAGGCTTCGGGCGAACGGCACAACGTCATGATAGGGCGCGCCCTCGCGCGAGATGCGATCGGCACCGCTGAGCTTGATCCAGACCCGCCCGCTGTCGAGCAAGCGGCACAGGATCTCCTGACAGGCGCCGAGATTCCGGCCGAGGTCCGGCCGGGCCATGTGGTCGATCACCACACGCACCTCGATGGCCGCGATCAGCTCGGCATAGCGGATGAGATCGGCGCCCGTGACATGAATGGCGACATGCCAGTCGAGCGGCCTCACCAGCGCGAGCACGGCCCGCATGTGCTCCGCCGACGGCGCGCCGCCGAGATGCGCAAGGAAGTTGAAGCGGGCACCGCAGACGCCGGCTGCATCGAGGCGCGCGACCTCCGCAGCCGTGACCTCTGCGCCGAGCACGGCGACGCCGCGGTAGCGGCCTTCTCCAACAGCCAGCGCATCGAGCAGCGGGCGATGGTCGCGGCCATGACCCTGGCTGTGCACGATGACGGCGCGATCGGTGCCCAGCCGATCGTGCAGACGGCGCAGCGCCGTTTCCGGCGCCTCCGGCGGCGTGAAGCTGCGATCGTCGGGCAGCGGAAAGCGGTCGAACGGACCGAAGATGTGACAATGCGCATCGCAGGCCCCTGCCGGCCATGCGCGGGAAACGGCAGCCATGCCCGTGCTCATGGGTTCAGTCACAGCGGGCGCTCATGCCGCCATCGACGACGATCTCGGTGCCGGTGACGAAGCGCGCCTCGTCGGACGCGAAGAACAGCGCGGCGTGGGCGGTGTCGCGGCCGTCGCCCATGAAGCCGAGCGGGATGCGAGCCTGCCGCGTCCGCAGCAGCGCCGCGACATCGCCGCCGGCGCGCTGCCCGGCGAGGCGCGCCTCGACCATCGGCGTGTGCATCTGGCCAGGCACCACCGTGTTCACGCGCACGCGCTGCGGGGCATACTGCACGGCAACAACGCGCGAGAACTGGATCACCGCGGCCTTGGCCGAGGCGTAGCCGACCTGCGCCGATCCGGTCCAACGGATGCCCGAGGTGGAGGCCGTGTTGACGATGGCCCCGCCGCCCTGCGCCGCCATGTGCGGCAGCACCGCCTTGCAGGTGAGGAAGACGCTCTTCACGTTGAGATCGAGCTGCGCGTCCCAGCCCTGCTCGCTCAGCTCGACCGGGCCTCCCGGCGCCGAGCCGCCGACGTTGTTGACCAGAATATCGACGCGGCCGAACGCTGCGATACAGGCGTCGACCATCGCGGCGACATCCGCCGCATCGGTGACGTCGCAGCGGTGGGCCTGGATGACGCCGCCGTGGTCCCGGGCGCGCGCCAGCGTCTCGTCCATGCGGCCGCCATCGCGGTCGACGGCGAGGACCCTGGCGCCCTCGCGCGCGAAGATGACCGCAGCGGCGCGGCCGTTGCCCCAGCCCGGACCGACGCAGCCGGCACCGGTGATGATCGCGACCTTGCCCTCCAGGCGCTTCGTCATGGTCATGGCTCCAGCTCCGGCGTCTCGCCATCGGGCAGGCCGATGTCGAACGCGTTGAGGGTCAGCGCCACCAGCCCGTAATAGCCGATGATGCCGACGAGATCGACGACGCCGCGCGTGCCGAGGGTTGCGGCCGCCAGCGCGTGCAGATCGTCCGGCACGCGGCCGCTGGCGAGCAGCAGCCGGGTGTAGTCGTGAACGAGCTTCGCGGCGGGATCGGTGAACTCTGGATCACACCGTTGCGCGATCGCGTCGATGACCGACGGGGCGATGCCCGCCGCGAGCCCATCCCGCTTGTGGGCATACCATTCGACATGCGAGGTCCAGTGCCGCGCCGTCACGAGGATCGCGAGCTCGGACAGCGCAGGCGGCAATGACGTCTCGTAGCGGGCGAACTCGCCGAGCTTCTGGGCCCGGCGTCCGAGCTCGGGACTGTGCAGCCAGGCCCGCAGCGGCGCCGGGATCCGGCCGCGCCGGCCGGCGATGGCCTCTTCGGCCACCGCGCGCTGCGTCTCGTCCATCTCGGCCAGGGCAAGGTCCTCGATGCGCATGCGATGCTCCTGGTCACGAGGCGCGAGGAATCGGCTGTGTCCCGGGCCTGGCAAGAAAAGCCGTCAGCCGCCCCGCCAGCTCGGCCGGGGCCTGCACCTGCATCAGATGACCGGCCGTGTCGACGGTCGCGAACGCCGCGCCGGGAATGAGACGGGCGAGCGCCTCGACCTGCGCCTGCGGCCGCAACAGATCATGCGCGCCGGCAAGCAGCAGACAGCGCTGCCGAACCTCCGCGAGCCGTTCGCGCAGATCGACCTCGGCGAACGCCAGGTTGTTATGGGCATATCCGACCGGATCGTTGCCGAGGAAGCGGCCGAGATAAGCGAGGTAGGCGTTGCGGTCGGTTCGCAGCACCGGCGGATAGGAACGATCGAGCGTATCCGCCGCCACGGCGCGCATGCCGGCGCGCATGCAGAGCGCGGAGCGCGCCGCCAGATACTGCACGCGACCAGCATCGACGCTGAGGGCCGGCGCGCACAGCGCCAGCGCGCTCACGCGCTGCGGATGCGCCAGCGCGAAGCTGACGGCGAGCGCCGCACCGGCGGCGACGCCGGCGATATCGACCGGTCCGTCGGTGCCGAGCGCCCGCAGCAGCCGGTCGAGGTCGCCGACGTGATCGGCGAAGCCGAACGGCGCGCGCGGTTTTTCCGACAGGCCGGCGCCGCGCAGATCATAGCGCAGCACCCGCAGGTCGTCGGGCAGCTCGAGCATCAAGGCATCGAAGCTTTCGAGGCTGCCGCCGAGCTCATGCAGCAACACCAACGTCCTCGCGCCACCGCCGCGCAGCTCATAGCGCAGCGTCAAGCCGTCGAGATGGATGAAGTTCATCGGCAAGGCGCCCGTCTCATCGTTGTCGGCGCGCGGTTTGACTCGCCCTGGGCCGCTTGCAATAAACTGCGGCGGGCAGCGGCGCGGAGGACACGGCCATCGACATCCGCGAGCTTCGTTACTTCGTGCAGGTGGCGCGCGCCGGCAGCCTGAGCCGGGCATCGGCATTGCTCAATGTCGCGCAATCCGCGCTCAGCCGGCAGCTGATGAAGCTGGAGGACGAGCTTGGCGTCGCGCTGCTGGTGCGGCACGGCCGCGGCGTCCGCCTGACCCGCGCCGGCACGACGTTCCTCGAGCACGCCCATGCCGTCCTGCTGCAGATCGACCAGATGCCCGGCGCGGTGCGCTCGCCGGATTCGAGCTTCGCCGGTCACATCGCGCTCGGGGTGCCGCCGGTCGCGGGCCTGCGCATCGCGCCGTCCGTGGTGGTCGAACTGCGCCGGCGCTGGCCGCAGGCCTCCGTGCAGGTCCGCGAGGGCATCAGCTCGTCGCTGGAGGAATGGCTGCTGGACCGCCGGCTCGACATCGCCGTGCTCTACAATCCGCCGCCGCTCGACGGCATCGCGCTGACCCCCATCCTGCACGAGCGGATGGTCGTCGCCCTGCCGCCGGCCAAGCGCGGCGACACCGTGGCCGAGACGATCCGCTGGCGCGAGCTGGCCGGGCTGTCGCTGATCCTGCCGAGTCTTCCGCACAGCAACCGGCGGCTGATCGAGCAGGCGGCGATCCAGAACGGCACGCGGCTCAACGTCGCCTTCGAGGTCGACAGCGTGAGCATGACGAAGGCCATGGTTCGGCGCGGTCTCGGCGCAACGATCCTCGCCCATGCCGCGGTCGTCGCCGAGGCGAAGCGCGGCGAGCTCACCGTGCGGTCGATCGAGCGGCCGCCGCTGATCTCGACCGTCTCGATCGGCATGCCGCGGGAACGCCAGCCGACCTGGCTTGCCGACGAGCTGCTGGCGCTGATGCGCGAGGTGATCGCGCAGAGCGTGGCGGACGGCGCCTGGCCCGGCGCCAAGATCATCGGCGACTACGTGCGCTGAGCTCATTCGCCCGCACCGGCGATTGCAGCGCGGCCCTCGTCGACCGCCGCCTCCGCGGCCGTCAACGCGGTGCCGCCCGCGAGATAGGCATCGAGCCTGGCGGCATCCAGCGCATTTTCCCAGCGCGCGATGACGAACACGGCAACGGTGTTGCCGACGACGTTGGTGAGCGCGGTGCAGGTCGCCATCAGGCGGTCGATGCCGAACAGCAGGCCGAGGCCGTTGAGCGGCAGCACGCGGACGGATTGCAGGGTCGCCGCGAGCTTGATGAAGGCGCCGCCCGCGACGGTGGTGCCGCCCTTCGAGGTCAGCAGCATGACCGCGAGCACCGCCAGCTGCTGGCCGTAGCTGAATGGCGTGTCGGTGGCCTGGGCGATGAAGCCGACGGCAATCGCCATGTAGATGCCCGTGCCGTCGAGATTGAAGCTGTAGCCGGCCGGCAGCACGAAACCGACGATGGCGCCGTCGCAGCCGGCCTGCTCGAGCTTCTGCATCAGCCGCGGCAGCGCAACCTCGCCGGACGCGGTCCCGAGCACCAGCAGCAGCTCCTCGCGGATCAGCCGCAGCAGCTTGAGCAGCGACAGCCGCATGATGGCGCACACGCCGCCGAGCACGACTGCGACGAAGACGACCGCCGTGATCCAGTACAGCAGCACGACCTTGCCGAGATAGAGCAGCGTGGCGCCGCCATGCGTGCCGATCGCCGCCGCCATGGCGCCGAACGCCCCGAGTGGCGCCAGCTTCATGATGAAACCCAGCATGCGGAACAGCACGTCCTGCCCCTCCTCGATGCCGCGCAGGATCGCCGACTCCGTCTTCAGGCCGACGCTCAGCGCCGCGCCCACCATCACCGAGATGAACAGGATCTGGAGAATCTCGCCCTTGGCGAAGGCGTCGACGATCGTGGTCGGGATGATGCTGAGGAAGAAGCCGATAGCCGTGAAATTGCTCGCGGCGTTGGAGATGCGCGTCACGCTGTCATTGAGCGCGAGGTTGCCGGCATGGAGCCCGTCGCCGGGCTGGAACACGTTGACCGCGATGAAGCCGACGACCATGCCGAGCGTGGTCAGGATCTCGAAATACAGCAGCGACTTGAACGCGAGCCGGCCGAGCTGCCTCATATCGCGGACATGCGTCAGCCCGAGCACCACCGAGCAGAAGATGATCGGCCCGAGCATCATGCGCAGAAGTGCGATGAACGCATCGCCGAGCGGCTTCATCTGAACGGCCGCCTCTGGCGCCAGCAGGCCGACGGCGATCGCGAGCAGGATCGCGATCAGGACTTGGACATACAGCTGGCGGATGATCGCCATGGCTCGTTTCGCTCCCCTTGTGGACGAGATGGAATCTCGTTCCCCGTTGTGAGCGAACTGAAGCAGAGCCGGACGTGCTATGTCCAAATCAATCTTTCGATGGCCCCCCATGCCGCAGCGGCAAGGGAGGCCATCGATGAGACAAGGCGCAGCCGCGCCTCGGCCCTACTGCTGCTGGTCGATGACCTGCACCACCTTCTGATCGCGCGGGTCGACCAGCACGACCTGCTCGCCGATCGCCAGATACTGGTAGTTGGCCAGCTCCGGATTGCTGCGCGCGAGCTCATCGGGCACGCGGCGTAGGCTCAGGCAGCTCGATCCGGACGAGGACGACGACGATGTCGTCGAGCCCACAGTGCCCGTCTCGGTGGCGGCGCGGCGCAGAATCTGGCGCTGATCGTCCGACAGCACGATGCGGTTCGAGCCGACGCCATAGCCGCCGCGATCATAGCCGCGGTCCGCGCGCATGCCGTTCTGCGGGATTACGTCGACGATCTCGCGGCTGCGCGGGTCGACGATCGCGATCTCGTCATGGATCACGGTGTACTCGTAGCCGCGATATTCCGGCACGATCGTCACGATGTCCGACGGCAGCGGACGCGGCCGCACGCGCTCCGGCAGGCGCTCGCCGACATTGATGTTGATGTTGAGATTGGTGCGCGCTTGGTCGAAGTCGTGATCGCGCTTGAGCTGATCGACCACGCGGGTCTTCTGCTGCTCGTTGACCGACACCTGCGTGCTGGAGCGGCTGCCATTGGGCTGGGTCTGATTGGTGGCCTGCCCGGTCTGATCACGCTGACCGGCGCCGGTCGGCTGGTTCTGCTGCGCGGTCGTGTTCTTGCTGTCGGCCGCGTTCGGCTGGTTGGCCTGCTTGTTGCGGTCGCCGGTTTGCTTGTCCGCGGCCTCGTCGGACGTGCCGGTCTTGCGCTCGTCCTGGCTCTGCCGGGTCTTGTCCTTATCGTGATCATTGCGATCGGCCTCACGGTCGGACTTCCGATCCGTCGCCCCCGACTTGCTCTCGGCGGCGCGATCCTCGCCCTTGCGCGGCTCGTCGGCGCGCCCCTGCTGTTGCTTCAACTCAGCCTTGCTCTTGCTGTCAGACTGCTTGTCGGCCTGCTTGCTGTCAGTCGACGACTTCGACTCGGCGCTCTCCTTGGCCTCGCGGCCACGCTCGGCGGCCGCACCGCCCTTGCTCTCGGCGCTCTGCTTGGCATCATGTGCCGACCGCTCGGAGGACCTTTCCTGAGCCTGCTCGCGTCCTGCTGCGGATGAAGGCTCGCCACGGCGCTGCTCCTGCGCGCTCTGCTTTGCCTCGGCGCCGGCACGTTCCGCCGCGGCGGCGCCGCCCTTTGCCTCTCCCTTCGCCTCGGCAGCCGGACGCGTGGCCTCGTGCGCCGTCGCAGCGGCCGGGCCTCCCTCGCGCTTCATGTCGCCTTGCGCCGATACACCTGATGCCGTGCCGATCGCCAGGATGATCGCGGCCGTTCCCAGCCAATGTTTCGTCGTCATATGAGAACCTCCTTGGATCCCTGCCCCATTCGCTGGCGGACAACGCAAACAGCCGCCCGGCGTTGCCGGACGGCGCGAGAAAAAACTCCGGAACGATTTTGATGAACGGCTTCGGCGCGCCGTCACGCGATCATTTTGACCGTGGCGCGAGCAGAAGCATGACCGGGACCGCGAATTGCTTGAAGTTGGCCGTGCTGTTCGCCTCGCCAGTCGCGGAGCTGATCAGGCTGGCACTGCCTCTCGCGCCGAACAGCATGCCGCTCACTTGATATTCCTTCTCTCCGCCTGGCGACACTTTCAGGCGCCGTGCATAGAACATGCGCGGCAGCCCGCTGCCCTTGCCGCCCTCGACGCCCAGAATCGTCGTGGTCTGACCCGGCACGCGCTGGTCGAGCAGCTTGACGGTCTGGTCCTGGGAGGCGCGGAATTGCTCGATCGTCATCGTCGTGTTGGGTCCGTAGAGCCGGTAGCTCACCTTCGAGCCAGGGCCGCATTTCGCATCGTCGCACAGGAAGAAGGTCACATCGGTGCCGTTCGGCCGCTGCGGTTTCCAGCCGCCCACGGTGAACGGCAGAGGCGGTGTGGCGACCGACGGCGTCGTCGACGGGGTCTCGGCCCGAGCGGCGCCAACGCCCGTGACGAGCGAGAGCGACACGGACAGGAGAAGCCAGCGCAGGGCGCGCTGAGTGAGAGGCAGCGTCGACATCAAGGCACCGTCGGGATCGAGGAAGTGGCAGGCAGGACGGACGTCAGGGACGATCCGGGAGATGGAGGACGTCCCGCAACCTCGATCACCAATCGGTCGTTTGTGGGTCGGGCCGGGCGAGCGGCCCGACGGAAACGTCACGGGCGCAGCCCGCCGATCAGGCCGCGCGGTCGAGATGGGCGACGAGGCCGGCGAACAGGCCACGGCCGTCGGTGCAGCCCATGATGTCCTCGACGTGATTCTCGGGATGCGGCATCATGCCGAGCACATTCCCGTTCTCGTTGACGATGCCGGCGATGGAATGCGCAGCGCCATTGATGTTGCTGAGGTCGCCGACCTCGCCATCGGCTGAGCAGTAACGATAGAGCACGCGCCCATCGCCATTGAGCCGCTTCAAGGTCTCCTCGTCGGCCGCATAATTGCCCTCGCCGTGAGCGACCGGCACGCGGATGACCTGACCCGCATTGTAGCCGCGGGTGAACGGCGAATCGGAGCGCTCGACCCGCAGATGCACGTCCTTGCAGATGAACTTCAGCTTATCGTTGCGCATCAGCACGCCCGGCAGCAGGCCGGACTCGCACAGGATCTGGAAGCCGTTGCAGACGCCGAGCACCAAGCCGCCCTTGGCGGCGAAATCGCGTACTGCGTCCATCACCGGAGCCCGTGCCGCGATTGCGCCACAGCGCAGATAGTCGCCATAGGAGAAGCCGCCGGGCACCACGACGAGATCGGTGCCCTTCGGCAGCGACGTCTCGGCGTGCCAGACCATCGCAGGCTCATGGCCGGAGATCATGCGCAGCGCGCGGGCCATGTCGCGTTCGCGGTTGATGCCGGGGAAGACGAGGACGGCGGATTTCATGATGCTACGTGTTTGCTCGATAATGATCCCCTCGCAGCGTCGCGAGAGTGTGTGAGTCCGACGAGAGCTCTCTGTTCAACGCTCGCGCACCAGCAAGCAGCTCATCGACTGAATGTTCGACACGGACCTGAGCACGCGGGATTTCCAGCAGAAGCTCGTAGATCTCGCGGTCGATCACGGCCATTGCCTACCCCAGCAACTCCACCCGGTAATTCTCGATCACCGTATTCGCCAGCAGCTTGTCGGCGGCCGCCTTCAGGGCGGCCTCCGCCTTGGCCTTGTCGGCACCGGCGAGCTCGATGTCGAACACCTTGCCCTGCCGCACGCTGGCGACGCCGTCGACGCCGAGCGATTTCAGGGCGCCCTCGATCGCCTTGCCCTGCGGATCGAGGATGCCGGATTTCAGCGTCACCGTGACACGCGCTTTCACGTCTTGTTCCCTTTTAGCTCTTGACCAGGACCGGGCCGGAGCCCGCCGGGCGCTCGTTCTCGATGAGGATGCCGAGCCGCTTGGCGACCTCGGTATAGGCCTCCAGAAGGCCGCCAAGATCACGACGGAAGCGGTCCTTGTCGAGTTTCTCGTTCGACTTGATGTCCCACAGCCGGCAGGAATCGGGGGAAATCTCGTCGGCGACGATGATGCGCATCATCTCGTTCTCGAACAGCCGGCCGCATTCCATCTTGAAGTCGACCAGGCGGATGCCGATGCCGAGGAAAAGCCCGGTCAGGAAGTCGTTGACGCGAATGGCGAGCGCCATGATGTCGTCGATTTCCTGGGGCGTCGCCCAGCCGAACGCGGTGATGTGCTCCTCCGACACCATGGGGTCGTTGAGCTGGTCGTTTTTGTAATAGAATTCGATGATCGAACGCGGCAGCTGGGTGCCTTCCTCGATGCCGAGGCGCTGCGACAGCGAGCCCGCCGCCACATTGCGGACGACGACCTCGAGCGGCACGATCTCGACCTCGCGAATCAACTGCTCGCGCATGTTGAGCCGGCGGATGAAGTGAGTCGGAACCCCGATGTCGTTGAGGTGCTGAAACAGGTACTCCGAGATGCGGTTGTTGAGGACGCCCTTGCCTTCAATCACCTGGTGCTTCTTGGCATTGAAGGCGGTGGCGTCGTCCTTGAAGTGCTGGATCAGGGTGCCCGGCTCGGGGCCTTCATACAGGACCTTGGCCTTGCCTTCATAAATGCGACGCCGACGGCTCATTGGGATGTACCGTGTTTTGTTGAAATCCATGAAATGGTGGGCTCCGGATGACTTTGGACAGGACCACGACGGAGCTGCCGCGAGGGCCCGGACGGACGGAAACAGAACAAGAACCGGGCCTGTGGGAAACCTATCTCATTGGTGTCCCGAGCACAATCGATCCGGGCCTCGGGAGCGGAGTTTTACCGCCCTTCCCTGCGGCCTCGTACCCGTTGTATTGGCAAGATGTTCCAATTATTTAGGCGTGCGGCCACCGCCCCGCAACCGCCTGCGCGGTTAACCCTCTTCGGCAACACTGGAAGTTCCGACCATGACCACGTTCGACAAGCGCGAGGACGCCTTCGAGAAGCAATTCGCCCATGACGAGGAATTGAAGTTCAAGGCAGAAGCCCGCCGCAACAAGCTGCTCGGCCTGTGGGCAGCCGAAAAGCTCGGCAAGTCCGGCGCTGACGCCGACGCCTACGCCAAGGAGGTCGTCGCGGCCGATTTCGAGGAAGCGGGCGATGCCGACGTGCTGCGCAAGGTGCTGGGAGACCTCACCGCCAAGGGCGCGGCCGTCACCGAGGCAGACGTGCGCGCGAAGATGAGCGAGCTGCTGGTGACCGCCGTGGCGCAGGTCAAGGCGGGACAGTGAGAAGAAGCGAATAGCGAGTGGGCGAATAGCGAATAGGGAGTGGCGGGCAGCGATGTCCTTCCCGTATTCGCTACTCCCTATTCGCTACTCGGCTGCTTTGACGTACACCCACGCCCGCGTGCCGGAGCGCAACACAACACCGATGCGCTCGTAATCGGCGACTTCGTACTGGTCGGCTGCACGCAATTCATCTGACGTGATTTCAAACACAGTCCCGTCGACAGCGTCATCAGGATCGTCGCTCGGCACGACGATAGGGTGAAACCGCTCACCACTGCTAGCGAGCACGTCTGGATCCGTGATCTCGATGAAGCTCTTTCTGAAGCCCGGCATCGAATCCGGACGACCGACAAGCCGTCGACCGAAAGATTTCAGTTGAACGCTTTCGAGCTGAAGCGTGCCATAAGAAAATAGGAAGTTGGTCTGCATGACGCTCACGCCGAGTCTCCGCCGATATGGGCCCATCGCGGCTTGAGATATCCGAGACGAGAGTGAATGGCGAGTAGTGAATAGCTGAGATCCCTATTCACTACTCCCTATTCGCGACTCGCCCCTCCCCTATTCCTCCTTGAAGCCGTATTCCGGCACGTTGCCGCTGGCGCCGTAATATTTGTACGGCAGGAACTTGCCCGACATCGTGATCTTGACGCGGTCGCCCTTGGCATTGGGCAGGCGCTCCATCACCATGTCGAAATCGATCGCCGACATGATGCCGTCGCCGAATTCCTCCTGGATCAGCTCCTTCCACGCCGGGCCGTTGATCATCACGAGTTCGTAGAAGCGGTAGATCAAGGGATCGGTCGGGGGCATCTGCACGCCCTCGCCGCGCATCGGCGTCTCGTTCAGCATCGCGATCTCGGATTTGGACAGGCCGAACAGCTCGCCGGCGTTCGCCGCCTGCGGCTTGGTCAGCTTCATCTGGCCGAGAACGGCGCCGACGATCAGCACCTCGGAATAGCCGCCGATCTGATCGCAGATGTACTTCCAGCTCCAGCCCTTCTCGCGCTTGATGTCGAGCAGCTTCTCGGTGAGGTCGGATCGTTTCATGCTTGGTCTCCCTTGATGGGTCTTCGTTGATGGGTTTCTCCGAGCCTCAGCGCGCGATGGCCTGCGGCGCGTCGCTGTCGGCCGGCTTGGACGCGACGATCGTCGGCTCGGTGCGCCCGATCTTCACCACCGGCACCTTACGCGGATCGTGATCCGGCGTCTCGGCAGCGAACGTCCTGCTGCGGCTGACCAGGAAATCGATGATGTGGTTGCGCAGCGCGTAGTACAGCGGATGGCGATGCAGGTCGCCGCGCAGCCGGTCCTTCGGCAGCGGGTTCTCGACGATCTCCGCGAGCACCGCGCCGGGTCCGTTTGTCATCAGCACGATCTTGTCGGCGAGATAGATCGCTTCGTCCACGTCGTGGGTGATCATGAACACGGTCTGCCCGGTCTCGACGCAGATGCGGCGGACCTCGTCCTGCAGGGTGCCGCGCGTCAGCGCATCGAGCGCGGAGAACGGCTCGTCCATCAGCATGATCTTCGGCGTGATCGAGAGCGCGCGGGCAATCCCGACGCGCTGCTTCATGCCGCCGGACAGCTCTGACGGCCGCTTGTGCTCGGAGCCGGACAGGCCGACGAGCTCGATGTATTTCAGCGCATGCGCCTTGACCTTGGCGCGATCCCATTTGCGCCATTTCGACGAGACGGCATAGGCGACGTTGCCGAGCACCGTCCGCCACGGCAACAGCGCATGGCTCTGGAAGATGACCGCGCGGTCGAGACTCGGACCTTCGATGGCCTGGCCATCGACGATGACGGCGCCTTCGCTGGGCACGTCGAGGCCGGCAAGAACATTCAGCACCGTGGTCTTGCCACAGCCGGAATGCCCGATCACGCAGACGAACTCGCCGCGCGCCATCGCGAGCCACAGGTTCTCGAAGATCGTCGTGCTCCGCGCCCCGTCGTAGCGCTTGGCGATGCCCTCGATGGAGATGAATTTGTCGGTCATGGCAACATCTTTCCGTTCCCTCCCCCCTTGTGGGGGAGGGTCAGGGAGGGGGGTCCCCCACGGGGACTCGCGCCTGGGGCACCCCCACCCCTAACCCCTCCCCACAAGGGGGAGGGGAACAGAGGTACGCGCGTTGCAGCAGCTCGCTTCATCATCACCGCCCTACTCCGGAAACGTCACGAGTCGCGAGACGCGGGCCAGCATCTGATCCAGCACCATGCCGACAAGGCCGATCAGCAGGATCGCGATGATCACGTTGGTGATCGAGAGGTTGTTCCACTCGTTCCAGACGAAGTAGCCGATGCCGGTGCCCCCGACGAGCATCTCGGCGGCGACGATGACGAGCCAGGCGATGCCGATCGAGATCCGCATGCCGGTGAGGATCGTCGGCGCCGCAGCCGGCAGGATGACCGTGAAGGCCCGGCGGAAATTCCCGACCTCGAGCGTGCGGGCGACGTTGATCCATTCCTTGCGCACGCTGGCGACGCCGAAGGCGGTGTTGATGAGCATCGGCCACACCGAGCAGATGAAGATCACGAAGATCGCCGACAGGCTGGAATCCTTGATGGTGTAGAGCGCGAGCGGCATCCAGGCGAGCGGCGAGATCGGTTTGAGAATCTGGATGAACGGATCGAGCGCCTTGCTCATCAAGGGCGACATGCCGATCAGGAAGCCGAGCGGGATCGCGACCGCGACTGCGATCAGGTAGCCGAGCATGACCCGCCCGATCGAGAAGGCGAGCTGGATGCCGAGCCCCTTGTCGTTCGGACCATTGTCGTAGAACGGCCGCCGCAGATGCTCCCACAGCTTGGCACCGACATCGAGCGGCCCGGGCATCGCCGACTTGCCCTGCGTGGCCGTCATGCCCATCAGCTTGGCGTATTCCGGGCTCATGTTGGCCGCGGCGCCCGTGCTGCGCGTCGCGATATGCCAGGCGCCGAGGAACACGGCGAGCAGCACGATGGAAACCACGGCGGCGCGGAGGCGAAGAGAGGCGGTCATGCCGGCGCTCCACTTACGGTGTCGTCCCTGCGAACGCAGGGACCCATAACCACCGTCGGCAGTTGGTGGAAACGATTGTCGCTACCGCCCCCGCCCCAAGACAGGTCACGGCGTATGGGTCCCCGCGTTCGCGGGGACGACACCGGTGGTGTGGTTGGCGGCGTGTTCATCACCATGGGTGGGATCAGCAGCGTCGCGCCCATTCCCCCCATCACGACGCCTTCTTGATCTTGAAGCTGGCGACGTAGTCGTCCGGCTTGGTCGGATCGAACGGCTTGCCCATCACCGAGAACGATTTGTAGGAGTCCGTCGGCGGCGTCAGGCCCATGTCGGTCATGACCTTGCGGGTGTCGGTGGCGAGATAGATCTGCTCGGCGACCGCCTTGTAGTCGACGTCGCCCTTGATCTGCCCCCAGCGCTTCATCTGCGTCAGCATCCACACCGCGAAGGACTGCCACGGGAACGGATCGAAATCGACGCGCTTCGGATCGGTCTTCACGCCGCCGAGGCCATCGGCGTAGGTGCCGGTCAAGACCTGCTCCATGACGGTCACCGGCGCATTGATGTAATTCGCCGGAGCGATCGCCTCCGCGATCTGCTTGCGGTTCTCAGCCTTCGACGCGTACGCGGTGGCATCGACGATGGCGCGGGTGAGAGCGGCAAAGCTGTTCGGCGCCGTGGTGATGAACTCGCGGCTCGCCGCGAAGCTGCAGCAGGGGTGACCGTCCCAGATCTCCTTCGACAGGATGTGCAGGAAGCCGACGCCGTCAAAGATCGCGCGCTGGCAGATGTTGTCGGGCGCGAGGAAGCCGTCGATGTTGTCGGCGCGCAGGTTCGCGACCATCTCCGGCGGCGGCACCGAGCGCAGCTGCACGTCGGTGTCGGGATCGATGCCGTGCTCGGCGAGATAATAGCGCAGGAGATAGTTGTGCATCGAATAGTCGAACGGAATGGCGAACTTCATGCCCTTCCAGTCCTTCGGGTTGCGCTTGTCCTTGTGCTTCATCGCAAGCGTAATGCCCTGCCCGTTGATGTTCTCGATCGCGGGCACGGTGAACGGGATCGGCTGTGCACCGAGGCCGAGCGAGATCGCGATCGGCATCGGCGCCAGCATGTGCGAGGCGTCGTATTCCTTGTTGATGGTCTTGTCGCGGATGACGGCCCAGCCGGCGGTCTTGACGACCTCGACGTTCAGCCCGGCCTTGGCATAGAAGCCGAGCGGCGCCGCCATGATGATCGGGGTCGCGCAGGTGATCGGGATGAAGCCGACCTTGAGATCCTTCTTCTCGGGCGTGCCCGCTTCGGCGAACGCCTCGGTCGCGGTCTTCAGCGGGAAGAACTGGGACACTGCGGCGAGCGCAGTGGCGGCGCCGACCGACTTCAGAAACGCGCGGCGGGTGGCAGCTTGCGGAAACACCGCGCGCAGCACGGCTGACGCGACCACGTTCTGGTAGCGCTTCTCGGTGGAGTCCGCCACGGGCTCGCAGCGCAGCGCCAGCGCGGCGTGCTCATGTTCGGCCGGGCTGCGATGCTGGCCGCAGATACAACCGGCATTCACGCGTGAATCGGCATCGAACGGATCATCGAAAATCGACATGTGCTGCGCCCCTTTGTCACACCTGCGCTGTCAGCGCCTTCGAACTGCTCATCCGGCCGCATTTTTCAGCGGCCGGACGTGCTTAACATGCAGCTTCTATGCCGCCTTGCTGGTCATCGCCGGCATCGGAAGTCCTTCCTCGATCGGCAGGGACGGGTCGCGCGACCACTCGTTCCACGAGCCGAAGTACATCCGCACATCCTTCACGCCGGCGTTCTTCAGCGCCAGGAAGGTGTTCGAGGCCCGCGCGCCCTTGAAGCAGTAGAGATAAACCGGCGTGTCGACCGTGATGCCGACGGTGGCGCATTCGGCGAGGATCTCGTCCTTCGACTTGAAGCGCGGGCCTTCGGCGGTCGGCTTCATCATGCGGTACCATTCGAGCCAGACGGCGCCGGGGATGCGGCCTTTGCGCGGACAGAAATCCTTGCCGTAGGGCGAGGAGGAATCGCCGATCCACTCATCGACATCGCGGACGTCGAGGATCGCGATAGCGGGATTGCCAACCGCCGCCAGCATCGCCTTGGCGTCGATCAGGATGCTGCCCGCCTCCGGCACGATGGCGAACGAGGCCTTGGCCGGCGACGGCACGTCGGTCGTCACCGGCATGCCGGCGGCCACCCAGGCATCGTAGCCGCCATGCAGCACCTTGACCTTGGGATAGCCGAGCATCGTGAGCAGGAAATAGCCGCGGCACGACTGGCCGAAGCCGGAGTTCATCGACTGTTCGTAGACGACGGCGGTCTCGGCGCCCGAAAGGCCGGCGGCGCCGAACGCGTCCGCAAACTTCGTCTTCAATTCCTCCATGCCTTCCGGCGTGGACGTCGCGAGATAGGTGAAGATCTCGTGGACGTTGACGGCGCCGGGGAGATGTCCCGCGGCGTAGGCATCGGGATTGCGGGTGTCGATCACGACACACGGCTCGGTCTTGGTGAACTCAGCGAGTTCGCCGGCTGTAATCAGAACGTCCGTCATGGCAGGCCTCTCCTGGTTGGGATTTGTTGGTTTGCCGTTCTCGCCGGCGTCAGCCGTCGGCGAGCATCTTGCGGAGCTGCTTGGTCGCGGGAGTCACGATCGCGACGAAATAGGCCTCGCGCAGGCGACGTTCGGCGCGATTGCCCTTGAGGTAGCCGCGGGCTCCGCAATGGAGCATCGCGGCATGAGCCGCAGCGACGCTGGCCTCGCCGGCACGCAGGCGCAGCGCCACGACCTTGCGCCAATAAGTCTCGTCGGGGTTGAACGGATCGCTGGCGAGTTCGGCCGTCTCCTTCGCGAGTTCATCGGCGAGCGCGCTGAAATCGACCGGCTGCTGCGGCAGATAGCGGTTGACGTGGCCGAGCGGCGCCTCGACCTCCTGCATGATCTTGATGCAGTCCTTGATCAGGCCGAGCGCCATGCCGGCCTGCAACATGATGAATCCGGCACGGATCTTCTTGACGAAGGGACCGGCGGGATCGGCCAGGATCAGTTCGTCCGGCACGAACAGGTCGCGAAACTGGATGCCGTAGGTGCCGGTGCCGTCCATCGCCAGGAACGGCTGGCATGGCTGCAGGGTCACCGCCGGATCGGCACAGTCGGCGATGAACATCACGATCTCGCCGGGCGCGTCCTCACGCTCGAAGATCGTGCCGAACATGTGGTCCGGCCCGAGGTTCGAGACCCAGGGCAGCACGCCGCGCACGACGTAGCCGCCCTCGACCTTGCGCCCCCTGAGCTTGAGCTTCTCGATACCGAAGAAGCTCTTCATCGGATTGGACAAGCCGGTGCCACCGAGCAACCGGCCGCTCGCGGCGTCGTCGAGAAGACGGTCGACGAGCGCCTTGTTGGGCGAGTTGGCGATGTACCAGACCAGCGTGTTCTGGCACCACGCCATGAAGGCAGAGGCGCCGCAGACCTCACCGATCGCGCCGATGGTGTCGATCGCGCAGTTGAGATCCGCCGCGCCATTTTCCGGCACGTGGCTGCTCCACGCGCCGACCTCGCCGAAGCGGCGGAGCACGTCGGCCGGGTACACCGTCCCGGCGTCGATGCCAGCGGCCAGCGGCGCGAGCTCCTTGCGCGCGATCGCCGTGACCTGCTCCACGGTCGACGGTATGGGCATGACGCCCGCGCCGTCGACCGCCAGATGCTGTCCGAGTGAACCCGAGACTACTGAGTTCATGACGTCCTCCGCTACGCTGACCTCGAGGGCCGCCTCAGATCCCGACCTCGAGATTGACCGGACGCGTGAAGGTGTTGGCGACCGGCGACCACTTCTTGACGTGGTCGATCAGCGCCTTGACCTCCTCCTGCGGAATGCCCTCGCACTCCATGTCGACCTTGACGCGGACGTCGGTGAAGCCGACCGGCTTCTCGCTGACGTCGCCGGTGCCCCAGACTGCGGTGATGTTGAGATCGCCCTCGAGCTCCAGCTCGAGCTTGTTGACGATCCAACCGCGATGCACCGCATTGGCATGCAGGCCGACGGCCAGGCAGGAGCCGAGCGCGGCGAGCGAGGCTTCCGACGGATTCGGCGCGGTGTCGTCACCGAGCAGCCCCGGCGGCTCGTCGACGATGTAGGGCGCGAGGTTGCGGATGTAGTTGGCGTGGCGGAACTTGCCCTCGGCGACGGTCTTGCACTTCAGGGTCTTGATGACCTTGGGGTTGGCCTTGCCGTTGACGATGAGCTGTTCAAGCCCGTTCTTGTCGATGGGTGCGAGGCAGCCCGTCAGCGCCGTCTTCTGAACCACAGCGGTCATCTCATTTCTCTCCCTGGGATGAGGATACCGAACGGTCTGTATCCTGCACGAAGCGTGCCAGAGAGGCCGAAAATCAAAAGCCGGAGTGATCCTCGCGGCTTACGCGATCATCGCGGCAAGTGGCGAGCCGCTGCGTCCCCTCCGCTGCCCAAGCGCAGTGCAGAATGCCGCCTTCGGAGATCAAATTGAGCGCAACGCTGCCTCGAGCACATCAGCAGTCTTGCTGACTCACGCGCACAGCGATTAAGCTTGCACGCATGGCAAAGTCAGTTGCGGGCAAACAAACCGGCAAGAAGCAGGCGATCGCGAGGACGATCTCGGCTGGCGATGACGAATCCGCGCGCGGCCGTCTGCTCGGCGCCGCCACGCGGCTGTTCTGCAAGAACGGCATCAATGCCACCGGGATCGATGCGATCATCAGCGAGGCCGGCACCGCGAAGACCACGCTCTACAAGCTGTTCGGATCGAAGACCGCGCTGGTCACCGCCGTGCTGGAAAGCGAAGGCAAGCAGTGGCGCGAATGGTTCATCGCGGAAATGGAGAGCGGCGGCGGTGACGCCGAGACCAAGCTGGCACGCATCTTTCCGGCGCTGAAGAGCTGGTTCGGCGAGGAGCGCTTCTACGGCTGCCCCTTCATCAATGCGGTCGGCGAGCACGACAAGGACCAGAAGCAGTTTCGCACCATCGCAATGCGCCACAAGAAAGTGGTGCTGGCGCATATCGAGAAGCTCGCCCGTGAGATGGGCGCTGCCGAGCCGGAGAGCTTCTCGCATCAGCTTGCACTGCTGATCGACGGCGCGATCGTGGCGGCGATGGTGTCGCGCAATCCCGAGGTCGCGGACACCGCCGGGCTGGCGGCGAAGGCGCTGATCGAACCGGCGAAGCTGAAGGCGGGCCAGCGCAACAGCAAGGCGGCGGGCCCGCAGCTCGCTGCGGTCTGAGCCGCCCTGCCCCGCGAACCGAGCGACAGAACTAGCGGAAATACTCCGTTACCAGCTTCAGGTCCGCCTGGTCTGCGCCCGCGCCGTTGAGGCTGGCATCGATGACGCGGCGGCAGGCGGCCACCGCAGCCTCATCGCCGAGCTCGTTGGCCGCTTCGAGCACGTGCCAGGCCGCATCGACCGCCGCGCGGTCCGCAGGCGCCTCGCGATGGCCGAGCCGTTGCTCTCTGCGAAGAGGAAGTCCCATACCCTTCATCCGCGATCACCTCCATCCGTCGCTGCAGGTTCAATAGGCCACGGCGCGCGGCGCGGATGCCTTGCCGCCTTTGCCTGGATTCTTGCGGGACTGATAGAATTCGAGCACGCTGCGCGATGTCAGCGACTGGAGCTTGGCATAGTCACGCTCCAGCTCCTGCAACTCGCCGGCCGTGATGCGGTGGTCGCGGGCGCCGAGGAACGCGAGCGCCATCATCGTATCCCAGGTAAAGCCAAGCGCCTTGGCGAGCATCAGCAGCATCTCGCGGTTGCGGTCGAACAAGGCACGCTCGACGACGTCGACCGGCAGTCCCGACAGCAGCGCGAGGCCGATCGTCACCTCCTCGACCTTGTGCGCGGTCGCATAGCCGGCGATGGTGCTCTCGTGCAGATTGCCGAGGCGGTGCTGGATCGTCACGGTCCGCTTGGCGACGAAGTAGTTGCGCGAGCCGGGTCCGAACTTCGACTGCAGGTCGCCGGCGATGTTGGCGACCGAGCTGTTGATCTCGCCGAGCAGTTCGGGGCGCTCGCTGGCCAGCCGCTTGCCGACATCGTCCGAGGCCTTGGCGATGAGTTGCTGGAACAGATGGCGGGGGATGTCGAGCCGGCGGCCGAGATGCTCGGCGAGAATCGAGTCGTTCTCGGCCCGCTTGACCATGTGCAGGAATCCGGCGCCGGAGAACTGGGCGCCCTGATTGCGCGCCACCGCCGTGGCGACGGCACGGTCGCCGCGCGTCGCCAGCACGTCGGTCACGGCCGGGCTCAACGTCTTTCGTTCGGCGATCGCGAGCAGATGGTCCTGGCTCTTGGTGCTGGCGTTCTCGACCAGCGTGGCGTCATCGAGCCGCTCGGATTCGCGCAACACCGGGCCGGCGACCCAGATCTCGTCGTCGAAGGCGAGCTTGCGGATGACGCTGGCCGGCGAATATTCGATCCTGGCGAGGCGATCCGCGAGCTTGGCGCGCGCTTCGATCTCGATCTCGTCGGCGAGCCGGCCGATCACCTCGCCGAAGGTGGCGATCTCCTCCTCGCAGTAGCGCCCCGCGATCAGCAGGTCGGTCGCATGCCACAGCGCGCGCTCGCGGCTGTCCGCGGTCCCCCGCGCAATCGCGTCCTCGAGGTCCCGCAACACGGATCTGGTTTCGTTCATGATGAAAGGCCGCACAGTTGCAACGATGAAAGGGCAATGCGCAGACCATACCGTTCGAACCCGAGCGTTCCGTAACCCGCCGCGTGCGGATTTGACCGGGCATTTTCACTCAAATGCGCACGCGCGCGTTAAGCATGCGGCCGGAGAACAGCTCGCTGCGGGATTGCCGTGCCTCTCCGCATGACTTTTACGGCATGATGCGGAGCGCGCGCGCCTCCGCCTCGGCGACCGAGCGTTCGCGCGATGTCAACGGACACTCGGCGAGAGCCCGGTCGATCAGTTGCATGGCGTCGCGCTCACGACTCTGGTCGAGCATCAGCTCGGCGGCGAAGAAGCTCGCCTCGCAACGCCGTGCCCGGCGCGTGACGGGAGCACCGCGGTCGGCCGCCGCAAGCACAGCCTCTGGCGTTTCCTGCCCGAGGAAGAGACGGACGATCGGGGCCGGCCATTTACCCATGTCGAGCCGCTTCGCGTGGTCGGCGAGCTCGCTCCCCAGCCCGGCACGGCGGCGCGCCAGATCCAGCCACAAGGCCGCCTCGGCATTGTGGGGATCGATCTCGCTGAGCCATCTGAAATCGTCCTGCGCCTCCTCCAGGAGACCGGCCTGGAAGCTTGCGATCCCCAGCGCGCGATAGGCCTGCGCGCGGTAGCCGTTGCGACCGAACGCCCGCCCGAAACCCGACCCCGGCTGCGGCTCGCTCTCGCGCAGATCAGGAGCGGCGCGATCGAATGCGGCAAGAAGACCAGCCGAGGACTGCTCGATGACGATCTTGTAGTCGTCGATCGCATGCTCGACGTCTCCCTTGTGGAAGTAGGCGCCGGCGCGTGCGAAACGGGCTTCGATCACCTGCGGCGTCGCCGGCTTGCCGCGCTCGATCACGACAGTGCAGCCGGCGATGCGCTCGTCGGCACCGAGATCGGCCGCCGTCGTGCACCGCTTCGGTGCCGCCGGTTCGGCGCTTGCCGACAAGCCGAAGATCGAGCCGATGATCAACGCACAACACAGAATCGAGCGCCATCGTCGCGTAGCCATGAATGCCCCCTTAGGTCTTGCTCTTGGTGCTGCGATCTAACCAGAACCGATTGGGAGAACCACAATCTGGAATTGCGTTCACAAATCATCGTTCAGCCGGTGTAAACGAGATCGCAGACTCGGGGCCTGCCGGGCGCGGATGAGTTGCGAGGGCCGCGCATGCCACGCGGCAACTCAATCGACGCTTGCGCGTGATGAACGGACGCGCGAAGCCATTGATAGCCGCCACGCGGCTCGCGATGCAACCGTCGGCGACTACTTGGCTGCGGCGATCACCGCCTGCAGCCGCACCAGCTCGGCCTCCAGATTCGCCTCGACATCCGCCGCCTTCACCTCGGTGACGCGATAGTCGCGGCTTTCCAGCCACGCCCGCCTTGCGCTGCGATCAGCGACGACGCCTTCGCTCTCGTCGGGGCCGACCAGCTCGATCGCGAGGCGGTGGATGAAGGAGACGAAGTCGGGGATGTGGCGGCCGACCGGGGTCTGGCGCTTGAACTGGCCGGCGAAGCGGCGGTCGCGCGACAGCGCGTGCCACAGCGCGCGCTCGGCGTCGGTCGGGTTGCGGCGGAGCAGCCGCGCCAGCCCGCGCAGCGAGCCGCGCGAATCCGGCAGGTTGGCGACCGTGCCCTGCTCGGCGATCAGCGCCCGCAGCCGCGTCGCCTGCTCGCTGTCGAGCACGCCGCCCTTGGCCGGCCCCTTGCGCCCCTCGGCGATCGCCATGACCACGCCGTGCAGGGTGTGGATGTCCTGCCGCGACGGCTCCATGCGGAAGAAGATGTTGCGCAGGTTGACCAGCATGGTCTCGCGCTTCTCGGCGGGCCGCAGGAATTCGACCCGGTCGAGCTCGCGCACCAGGTTCTCGAAGAACGCCTCCATCTGTCCCTGGCTGGCGCGCTCCGAGCGTTCGGGCATGGCGAAGGGCAGCGCGCCCGATGTCACCAGCTTGAACCATTCATAGCCCATCAGCAGCACCGCCTGGGCGAGGTTCAGCGAGGCAAAGCCGGGGTTGACCGGGTAGGTGATGATGCGGTTGGCGCGGGCGACCTCCTCGTTGGTGAGCCCCGCCCGCTCGCGGCCGAACAGGATGCCGGCCCGGCCGCCGCCGGCGATCTGGCCCTGCATCTCGCGGGCGGCCGCCTCTGGTCCCATCACCGGCTTGGCCTGGTCGTGGGCGCGGGCGGTGGTCGCGAACACCAGGTCGAGGTCGGCGATCGCCTCCGGCAGGGTGTCGAACAGCCGGACATGATCGATGATGTGGTCGGCCCCGGCCGCCGCCCGTTGGGCTGCGATGTTCGGCCAGCCGTCGCGCGGGTTGACCAGTCGCAGCTCCGACAACGCAAAATTGCCCATGGCGCGCGCGGCCATGCCGATGTTCTCACCGAGCTGCGGCTCGACCAGGATCACCACTGGCCCTGCGATCTCCACGCCCGCCTTCGTCTTGTCGGTGCCCGACACGCTCAATCCTCGACTTCCAGATCCAGTTGAAGCGCCGATCGCGCCCTGCCCGCTCGTTGGCCCGGCTGATGAGAATTCTCAAGCAAAATAATCGGCTTACACTTGAATTTTGCAGTTTCCGCGAAACGGCAGGCCGGCCCGCGGCCGCCGTTGCCCACCGCATGAGCGGGCTGCGAAAATCAGCACCGGACGCATACCGGGTGCGCTTCCGCCCGCGGTGCAGCAGTGCTATGACGCGCTTGATTTCACAAGCGCTTTCCATTCCTGGCGCGCTGTTCCCAAGAAGGCCCCATCGATCATGGCAAAAATCAAGGTGACCAACCCGGTCGTCGAGCTCGACGGCGACGAGATGACCCGGATCATCTGGCAGTACATCAAGGACAAGCTGATCAACCCCTTCCTTGATATCGACCTGATGTATTTCGACCTGGGGATGGAAAGCCGCGACAAGACCAACGACCAGATCACGATCGATGCGGCCAACGCCATCAAGAAGGTCGGCGTCGGCGTGAAGTGCGCCACCATCACCCCGGACGAGGCCCGGGTGAAGGAGTTCGGCCTCAAGGAGATGTGGAAGTCGCCGAACGGCACCATCCGCAACATCCTCGGCGGCGTCGTGTTCCGCGAGCCGATCATCTGCAAGAACGTGCCGCGCCTCGTTCCCGGCTGGACCAAGCCGATCATCATCGGCCGCCACGCCTATGGCGACCAGTACCGCGCCACCGACTTCAAGTTCCCCGGCAAGGGCGTCCTGACGATGAAGTTCGTCGGCGACGACGGCACCGTGATCGAGAAGGAGGTCTTCAAGGCACCCGGCGCCGGCGTCGCGATGGAGATGTACAACCTCGACGAGTCGATCTACGACTTCGCCCGCGCCTCGCTCAACATGGGCCTCGCCAAGAACTACTCGGTCTACCTGTCGACCAAGAACACCATCCTGAAGGTCTATGACGGCCGCTTCAAGGACATCTTCCAGGAGGTGTACGAGAAGGAGTTCAAGGACAAGTTCGAGGCCAAGAAGATCACCTATGAGCACCGCCTGATCGACGACATGGTCGCCGCGGCGCTGAAGTGGTCGGGCGGCTATGTCTGGGCCTGCAAGAACTATGACGGCGACGTGCAGTCCGACACCGTGGCGCAGGGCTACGGCTCGCTCGGCCTGATGACCTCGGTGCTGATGACCCCGGACGGCCAGACCGTCGAGGCCGAGGCGGCCCACGGCACGGTGACCCGCCACTTCCGCGAGCACCAGAAGGGCAAGGAGACCTCGACCAACTCGATCGCCTCGATCTTCGCCTGGACCCGCGGCCTGTCGCACCGCGCCAAGCTCGACAACAACGCCGAACTGGCGAAGTTCGCCGCCACCCTGGAGAAGGTCTGCGTCGACACCGTCGAGTCCGGCTACATGACCAAGGACCTCGCGCTCCTGGTCGGCGCCGATCAGCGCTGGCTCTCGACCACCGGCTTCCTCGACAAGATCGCCGAGAACCTGACCAAGGCGATGGCGGCGTAAGTTTCCCCACTTTCGCCTTCTGGTTTCGTCACCTATCAACGGGCCGCGCCACAAGCGTGGCCCGTTTCTGTTTCACTTCTGCTGTCGAGGAACCTGATCATGCGCTTGACCTCATCGCTCGCCCTGCTGTTGCTCGGTGCCCAGATCGGCTCCTCCCACGCTGCAGAGACCACGATTCCCGACGCGCTGATCGCCGCCGGCGAAAAGGCCGTGCTGACGCTGCATGCCGAAGGCGCGCAGGTCTACGAATGCAAGACCGACAAGGACGGCAAGCTCGCCTGGACCTTTCGCGAACCGATCGCCAGTCTGTTCGAGGACGGCAAGACCGTCGGTCGGCACTACGCCGGCCCGAGCTGGGAGCATCAGGACGGCTCGATCGTCGGCGGCCGCGTCCAGGGCACCGCCATCGGGGCCACCGACAACGACATTCCCTGGCTGAAGCTCGCCGTCGTCGCCCACCGCGGCAGCAAGGGCGTGCTATCGGACGTCACCACCGTGCAGCGGATCAACACGTCGGGCGGCAAGCTGGAGGGCGCCTGCGAGACCGCCGGGCAACTCCGCAGCGTGGCCTATTCCGCGGACTACGTGTTCCTGCAGAAGCAGTAAGGCTGCTCACGCCTCGCGATAATCCAGCAGGATCAGCCCGACCAGCACGAAGGCCACCGGCCAGACCCAGGCGGCGGCGCGGCTGATGCGGCCGTCCAGGCGCAGCTCGAGCCAGCGCGCCCAGCCGGCGATGATGCCGCACAGCGCCAGCGGCGTGTGGCTCATCTCGATCAGGAGCTGATCCTTGATGTTGGCGATGGCGTGCGAATGGGTCAGCAGCAGCGCGCCGCCGGCGGCGACCGTCAGCGGAAACACCAGCGCCGCCCGCCCCGCCTGTTGCCCGCGCAGCCGCACCCGCCATTCGAACAGGCCGAACAGGACGATCAGCACCACGAACAGCCGGTGCTGCGCCACTTCGGGATCGCGCAGCGACGCGAAGAACCCGATCGGGCCGAGCGGCCAGGCCATCTCGTCGGCGCGGAGAAACAGGAACGCCGCCATCACCAGGAACAGCAACGGCCAGTGCCGCGCCCAGCGTCCCCAGGCGAAGCGTTCGATCAGCGCCAGCAGCCCGATCAGCACGACGAAGATGCCGGCCCAATGGTGGTTGTATTCCGACCAAGCGATATCGGCGGCGCTACGCGGCAGGATCACGCCCTCGCCCGGCACGTAGGCTTGCGGCGCCGTCACGCGCTGCGCGTCGGCGGCGTCGATCCTCGCCTGCAACTGCGAGATCGTGAGCTGGTCGACCGAGGGGCTGGTCAGCCGCGGCCGTTGCGGCGCGGCGCGCTCGACGATCTCGGCCCAGTTCAGGCGGTCCTGACTGAGGTCGATGCCCGGCGGCAGCGAGGTCAGCGAACCCGCCGTCAGGAGCACCGTCAACCCGATGCCGAGTTCGACCTCGACGAAGCGCTTCATCCGCAGCAGCGGCGCTGCGGGATCACGGCGACGCAGGCGCTCCACGGCCAGGAAATTGCCCGCCCCGAGCGCGAGCAGCATCAGCAGCATCGCGACCTTGGCCGAGGTCATCACACCATAGGCCGTACCGTAGATCGCCGCGAACGAGCCGAGATAGGCGATCGCCATCACGGTGCCGCCGATCACGATGGCTGCCACCGAGACCATCGACATCAACGAGTAGCGCCGTCCGATTCTGCGCAGATCGTCATCCGCCTTGCAGCCGTTCAGCGCCATCAGGAAATACGGCAGGCCGCCGATCCAGACGCCGGCGCCGAGCATGTGAAGGAAGTCGGCGGCGAGCAGCGGCCAGCGTACCTCGAGCCGGCTCACCGCGTGCGTCAGGTTGAGCTGCAGCAGCAGCGCTGAGACGGCCAGCACGGTCAGTGTCAGGACGCGCCAGGCGGCCCAACTGCCGGTCCGGGCGAGCACGGCGATGCCGAGCGCGCACGCGGCAACAGCCAGGCCGGAGCGCGCGAAATCTGCGCTCGCCGCCGCGCCGAGCGACAGATCGAGCGTCCCGATCAGCGCACCCATGTTGACTGCGAGCGAAGCCAGCACGACCGCGAACCAGCCGAATGCGCTTCGGCGCAGGAAGCGCTGGCCGCGCTTCCCGACCACGATCGCGTCAGCGGACAGCCTTTGCTGTAGCGGGCGCAGCAGCAACAGCAGAAATGCCAAGCCGCCGATGGTGAAGGACTGTGCCAGCAGGGTCAGGCCGCGCAGCACCACCGAGAGATAGCCGAAGATGTCGAGCAACAGCGACACGGCTAGCGCACGTTGAAAGGAATGTCGCCGCGGGTGATGTGGCCATCGACGCTGAGCACCTGCCATTGCAGGTGCCAGGCGCCAGGGCTGAGCGCCTTGGCCTCGGCGTCGATCTCGTCGGCCGGCGCATCGACTGCCGGAGTAAGCGCCTGCTCGGCACCGTCGGGCGCGCGCAGCTTCAGCCGCGAGCGGGCGTGATCGATGCGGCTGTTGAAGCGCAGCCGGATCATTGTCGCCTGCGTCTCGATGGTGCCACCCGCCGCGGGCTGCGACGAGACGATGATGGCATGGGCCGAGGCGACGCCGGGAACGCCCAGAAGCAGCGCGGCAAGGGTCGGCAGGTGGCGGAAGCGGATGACGGACGGCATGGGACGCGCGGGCGGCGGAGGCTGCGGCAGGAACGTCGGGCTGGATCGGGGCGAACAAAACTCGACCGTTCTAATCTAAGCGACCTTCCTGTTCCCCACGTAGCCACAAACGCGTGACCGGGGCCGGCCGGCCCCTCCGGCAGCGGCACGTGGCCCCGGCCCTGCCCGCAGGGCATCCCGGAACAGCGAAATTTAGGGTCGAATCATCAAGCACTTCGCTGTATGCCTCGCCGCATCATTGCCGTCCGTCGGTTGTCGGGACCCTTCCGCCCGCGGACCAACATTGCCTGATCCCGAGGAACGCCTAAGGAAACCGTCATGCCCGCCTATCGCTCCCGCACCTCCACCCATGGCCGCAACATGGCCGGCGCCCGCGGCCTGTGGCGCGCCACCGGCATGACCAACGAGGATTTCGGCAAGCCGATCATTGCCGTCGTCAACTCCTTCACCCAGTTCGTGCCCGGCCATGTTCACCTCAAGGACCTCGGCCAGCTGGTCGCCCGCGAGATCGAGAAGGCCGGCGGCGTCGCCAAGGAGTTCAACACGATCGCCGTCGACGACGGCATCGCGATGGGCCATGACGGCATGCTCTACAGCCTGCCGTCGCGCGAGCTGATCGCCGACAGCGTCGAATACATGGTCAACGCGCACTGCGCCGACGCCATGGTCTGCATCTCCAACTGCGACAAGATCACGCCCGGCATGCTGATGGCCGCGATGCGCCTCAACATCCCCGCGGTGTTCGTCTCGGGCGGCCCGATGGAGGCCGGCAAGGTCAACATCGAGGGCAAGCTGCGCAAGGTCGACCTGATCGACGCGATGATCGTGGCCGCCGACGACAAGGTGTCGGATGCCGATGTCGAGGTGATGGAGCGCTCGGCCTGCCCGACCTGCGGCTCCTGCTCGGGCATGTTCACGGCGAACTCGATGAACTGCCTGACTGAGGCGCTCGGCCTGTCGCTGCCCGGCAACGGCTCGGTGCTGGCGACCCATGCCGACCGCCGCGGCCTGTTCGTCGAGGCCGGTCATCTCGTCGTCGACCTCGCCCGCCGCTATTACGAGCAGGACGATGCGTCCGTGCTCCCCCGCAACATCGCCAACTTCAAGGCGTTCGAGAACGCGATGAGCATGGACATCGCGATGGGCGGCTCGACCAACACCGTGCTGCATCTGCTCGCCGCCGCGCATGAGGGCGAGATCCCGTTCACGATGACCGACATCGATCGCCTCTCGCGCAAGGTCCCCTGCCTGTGCAAGGTCGCGCCGGCCGTGGCCGACGTGCACATGGAGGACGTGCATCGCGCCGGCGGCGTGATGGGCATCCTCGGCGAGCTCGCCCGCGCCGGCCTGCTGCACACCGAATTGCCGAGCGTGCATTCGGCCTCGCTGGCATCAGCGCTGGAGCGCTGGGACATCCGCCAAACGTCGAGCGAGAGCGTGAAGAACTTCTACATGGCCGCCCCCGGCGGCGTGCCGACGCAGGTGGCGTTCAGCCAGGACCGCCGCTATCAGGAGCTAGATCTCGATCGCGAGAAGGGCTGCATCCGCGACCTCGCGCATGCCTATTCCAAGGATGGCGGCCTCGCGGTGCTGACCGGCAACATCGCGCGCGACGGCTGCATCGTGAAGACCGCGGGCGTCGATGCCTCGATCCTGAAGTTCTCGGGTCCTGCGCGCGTGATGGAGAGCCAGGACGCCGCGGTCGAAGCGATCCTGACCAACAAGATCAAGGCCGGCGACGTCGTCGTCATCATCTATGAGGGCCCGCGCGGCGGCCCGGGCATGCAGGAGATGCTGTATCCGACCAGCTATCTGAAGTCGAAGGGCCTCGGCAAGGCCTGTGCCCTGATCACCGACGGCCGCTTCTCCGGCGGCACCTCGGGGCTGTCGATCGGCCACGTCTCGCCGGAAGCCGCCGAGGGCGGCCTGATCGGCCTGGTGCAGGACGGCGACCGCATCGAGATCGACATTCCCAGCCGCACCATTCATCTCGCAGTGTCCGACGAGGAGCTCGCCAACCGCCGCGCCGCGATGGAGGCGAAGGGCGATCAAGCCTGGAAGCCGAAGACGCGCGCCCGCAAGGTCTCGACCGCGCTGAAGGCCTACGCCGCGTTCGCGTCGAGCGCCGCCAAGGGCGCGGTGCGGATCGTCAAGGAGTAAGACCGATCTGTTCGGTCGGCAGCACCGGTCCTTTCCGACCGGTTGCTGCGGCCGGCGGCCGCGGCCTCACCATAGACTTCCTCGTCTCGCTCTCGTCCTGCGAACAGCCATGCCGCACTTCGTTGTTGCCCACTGACGACAGCGGGTTCAGGCTCCCTTCATCGACAATGAGCGCGTCAGCCACAATGCACGCGCCAGGCCCTGGGAAGGATCGCCATGTTGAATCGCCGCAGCCTGCTGCTCGCCTCACTTGCCGCCGGAGTGACGATGACCACGACAGCCGCGCGCGCCAAGCCGGCGCAACCTTCGACCCCGGTCGATTTCGACGTGCCGGCGCAAGCCTGCGACTGCCACACCCATATCCACGGTGATCCGAAACAATTCCCGTTTGCAGCGAACCGCGTCTACACGCCGGAGCCGGCCCTGCCCAAGGAGATGGCGGCGCTGCACAAGGCCCTGCACATCCAGCGCGTGGTGATCGTGACGCCAAGCGTCTACGGCACCGACAACTCCGCGACGCTGTACGGGATGAAGGCGCGCGGCAATGACGCGCGCGGCGTCGCCGTCATCGACGACAAGACCACCGAGGCGCAATTGGATGCCATGCATGCCGAGGGCTTCCGCGGCATCCGCCTCAATCTCGCGACCGGTGGCATCAATGACCCCAATGTCGGCCGCGCCCGCTTCCAGGCCGCGGTCGAGCGGATGAAGGCGCGGGGCTGGCACGTCCAGCTCTACACCAACACGGCGATGATCGCGGCCATCAAGGACCTCGTGATGCAATCGCCCGTGCCGGCCGTGTTCGACCATTTCGGCGGCGCGCAGGCCGATCTGGGCCTCGGGCAGCCGGGCTTTGCCGATCTGGTCGAGCTCGTCCGCAGCGGCAAGGCCTATGTGAAGATTTCCGGCGCCTACCGCGCCTCGACCCGCGGTCCCGACTACACCGATGTGATCCCGTTCGCGAAGGCCCTGATCGAAGCCAACCCGGACCGCATCGTCTGGGGCACCGACTGGCCCCACCCGGATTCGTCGCCGCATCCCGAACTGAAGGTCACGGATATCAGGCCCTTCTATCCCATCGACGACGGCCGCCTGATGAACCAGCTCCCGGTCTGGGCGCCGGACGCCGCGGTCCGCGAGAAGATCCTGGTCTATAATCCGGCGAAGCTGTACGGGTTTTGATGGCGTTGTTAGTCCGTAGGGCGGGTTAGCGCAGCCGCCGCACGATGCTACGCCGCCCTGAAGGCCTACGCCGCGTTCGCCTCAAGCGCCGGTGAGGGATTGAGCCTTTAGCCCGCAGGACGGACAAGGCATCTGCCTTCGCTCGACAGAGTGAAGGAAGATGCGTGCCTGCCGTCCTACTATGAGGTCGATTACTACGACCGACGGGCGGTGGGCACGGCGCGTCCGCTGACACTCCGCATCAGCCTTTTACTCAATCTGAAATTGCACTCCACTCGTGATGGTTGATTCAGATCAACGCCCGATCTAGCGCCGTGCCGATACTGCGTCAGCATAGGGCCGCACGTGTCCCGGCGGTCACGCCCGGCCCGCATGGATGGGAGACGATCATGTCACAAAAGCCGCTCCTCGACGAGCCGCGCCTCGCCTACCAGATCATCGTCACTGCGCCGGGCACGAAATCGCAGAACTGGCACGGCGTGCTGTACGATCAGAAAGGCGAGCCCGTGACGATCGCCGCCGGCGCGACGGTCAAGACCGGCGTCGGCGTGTTCGTCGGCGTCCCCGAGGACCGTCCTTTCCATCCCTTTGGTGCGATCCACGCCGACACCATCGCCTGGATGAAGACGGCGCAGGGCAACGTCATCATGGACACCGAGCCCTGGGCCTACCGGCTTCATGTCGGCGCGGAAGGCTCCAAGAACGAAGGCTGGCAGGGCGAGTTGCTGCATGGTCGGGGTGTGGTCGGGCCCCAGCCCGGCAAGTTTGAAACGCCGATGGGACCGTTCATCTGGTTGGAACGGACCCACCCCTGGGGCCTCGGCGGCTGGCTCCACGCATCCTGGTCGGCGGCCCAACGACAGGCACCGGCCAAACAAAGCGGCGCGGCCTGAGACGCGCGCGGTCGCGCCTGGGTTTCCATCTGACGGCTCAATCCGCCGGCTCAGAACTTGTATGTGGGCAGGTCGTTCGCGCGCCTCTGCCTAATCTACGTACTATGGTTGTGGCCCAGCGAGCTTCGGTGTCGTTGTCCGAAGCTCCAATGCTCCCGCTCCGGCTTCGCGGAACGACACCAGCCGGCGCTGCGACTCGTCCCACAGCACCAGCCGGACGCAGCGCAGGCTCTCGGGCAGCGTGATGCGGCCGATCTCGCGCAGCTCGGGATGATCGCGCAGCACCACGGGCAGCCGGTAATAGGGAATCCGGCTCGAGAGATGGTGGACGTGGTGGATGCCGATATTGGCGGTGAGCCAGTGCAGCCATGCCGGCAGGTCGTAATGTGAGCTGCCGTAGAGCGCGGCCTGCTGCTGCGTCCAGCGCTCGCTCCGCTCCCAGACGGTGTGCTCGAACTGATGCTGGACATAGAACAGCCACACCCCGGCCATGGCGGCGAGCAGCATGATCGGGAGATGTACGACCAGGAACGCCTGGATGCCGATCAGCCACACCAGCCCGGCGACGATCAGGGCGATGCCGAAATTGGTCGCCATCGTGCTGACCCAGGGCGACCAGCCGGCGCGCATGAGGCCGAACGGCAGGCGGTGCTGCAGGAAGAACAGGTAGGCGGGTCCGGCGACGAACATGACCAGCGGGTGGCGGTACAGCCGGTAGCGCAGACGGCCCCAGGTCGATCGCGCCTGATATTCCCGCACCGTCAACGTATCGATGTCGCCGATGCCGCGCCGGTCGAGGTTGCCGCTGCTGGCGTGGTGGATCGCGTGGGTGCGCCGCCACCAGTCGTAAGGTGTCAGGGTCAGCACGCCGAGGACGCGGCCGACCCAGTCGTTCGCCTGACGCCCGGCGAAGAAGGTGCCGTGGCCGCAATCGTGCTGGATCATGAACAGGCGCACCAGGAAGGCGCCAGCAGGAATCGCGATGAGCAACGACGCCCAGGCATGGCCGAGCGAGAATGCGAACCAGGCTGCCGCCCACAGCGCCACCAGCGGCACCGCCGTGATCACCAGCTCGGTGACGCTGCGGACGCGGTTTGGGGTGCGATAGCTGCTGAGAATCTGCATCCAGTAGCGGGCGTCGGCCGCCGCGCGGCCCTCGTCGTCGCCGGCGCGCAGCGTGGCGCGGTCCTTGGGCGGCACAGTCGCCATCGCGACTGGCTGATCGAACTGCAATGTCGTCTCCACCTTGTGTTCTTGGCGATCGCGCATGGCGCGACCGCGGCCAAATGGACCCCTACGCAGCGCCGAACGGGCTGCAGGAGTTCGAAATCACGAGCTTTCGTCGGTTTAACCGCCGTCGAAGCCAAATGGTTCATCGTGCGCCCGGCGATGAACCGCTCTGGACGAGAAAGTCTGGGATGCGGACGCCCGTCAGGAGACGGGTAAAGAGCGCGTGCGGCGGATCAATGGAACTTAACCCGTCGAACGCCTCATTGCTAGGAGAGGACGGGTTACGATCCGTTAATCCGCCGGATGAAATGCCGCGCTTCGATTGTGCACCGCGTTCCCTTCACCCCGTCCCGCGCGAGGCATCCTGCGCCACGGCCCCCTCGCGACGCGAGGTGGAGAAAATGTCCCAGATTGCGATGAACATTGCCGCGATCACGGGCCCGATGACGAACCCGTTGAGGCCGAATGCCTCGATCCCGCCCAATGTCGAAATCAGCACCACATAGTCGGGCATCTTGGTGTCCTGTCCGACCAGGATCGGACGCAGGACATTGTCGACGAGGCCGATGACGAGGGCGCCATAGGCGATCAGGACCACGCCCTGCCAGATCGATCCGGTGGCCAGGAGATAGAGCGCGACCGGAAACCAGACGAGGCCCGCTCCCACTGCCGGAAGCAGGGACAGGAAGGCCATCACGACCGCCCACAGCAGGGGCGCGTTGATGCCGAGGAACCAGAACATCAGGCCGCCCAGCGCGCCTTGCGCCAGAGCGACGAGCAGGCTGCCCTTCACCGTCGCGCGGATGACCACCGTGAATTTGCGCAGCAGCGCATCGCGTTGCTCCGGGCGCAGGGGAATGGCGCTCTTGATGCGCTCCGATAGCGTCTCTTCGTCACGCAGCAGGAAGAACAGCAGATAGACCATGATGAACAGATTGACGAAGACCTCGAACGTCCCCTGTCCGATCACGAGCGCCTGGCTCGCAATGACCTCGCTGCCCTTCAGCAGGCCGGCCGACAGCTTGTCCTTCATTCCGGCGAGGCTGCCGAGCCCGAATCGGTTGAGCATATCGACCACCCATGTCGGAAGCGCGGCCAGCATCTTCCGAAAGTACTGTCCGATGTCGAGCTGACCGGACTGCATCTGTTTGTAGACTCCGGAGGCCTCCTGCGCCAGCGACGCCCCGATCAGTGACAGCGGAAGGATGACGATCACGACGAAGATCAACACCACGACGGCCGCCGCCAGGCCGTGTCGGCCGTGCATCGATCGCGACAGCCAGCGGTGCAGCGGAACGAAGACGATGACGCCGATGATGCCCCACAGAACCGCGCCGTAGAACGGCAGCAGGATCCACCCGAACATCAGCGATATCGCGACGAGCAAGAGAAGCAGGGCTCGGTCTTCGAGGCTACGCATCTGGCTTTCCTATCGGACCGGGACCGTGAGTTGGACCGTTCCTTCCTCCACGGCGGACGGTTTGCCGCCTGGTCGCGAGATGGTCAACGTTCGAATTCGACTTTGGCCCCCGCCACGACGCGATGTTGCCGGCGAAAACATGCTCCAGAATGCCGAATTTGTCTGCCGCTCCAGCAACAACGCCGATTTCAAGAGCCTGCGCGACAAATAAATCGCTTCTGAAAATCAGCAAACGAGCAGAGTTCTGGACGTCGACGAGCGCGCAAGCGGCTACGGCTCGTCGGAGGTGATCAGCAACGTCGGTTTTGCGCTCGGCAAAGCCGAAACCCTCGCCATCGTCGGCAAGAACGGCATGGGCAAGACCTCGCGGCTCAAGGCCATCGTCGGCTTCCTGCCGGCCTGGCGCGGCCGAGTGAAACTTGCAGGCAAGGACGTGGCGCGAATAGCGCCGCATCTGAAGCGGAAGATGGGGCTGGTCTATGTTCCCCAGGAACATGCGCTGTTCCAGGACCTGTCGGTCCGCGACAATCTCAGACTTGGCGTGCTCACGGACGGTGACATGAGCGCGCGTTTCGAGCAGGTCGGCGGCTGGTCTCCGGTGCTGACCAAGCGGCTGAGCCAGCGGGCCGGCACGCTGTCCGGCGGCGAGCAGAAGATGCTGATCGTGGCGCGCGCTGATGGCGAAGCCCGACGTGCTGCTGCTCGACGAGGTCACGGAAGGTCTGCAGCCGTCCGTCGTCGACCGGCTGTCCGAGGCGCTGGTGCGCGTCCGGCGCGAGATCGGCATCTTCCATGATCGTGGTCGAGCAGCATCTGCCATTCGCGCTCTCGATCAGCGACAGATACCTCGTGTTCAAGCGCGGCGAGATCGTCGATGCCGCCGCGGTCGATCGTGACTCCGCCGCGCGCATCGACGAGCACATGCGCATCTAGCGGACCCGTCGCCGCGAGAACAGCGAGATCAGGACCGGCAACGTGATGAGGATGACCACCGGCGCCAGCATCATGCCGGTGACCACGACGATCGCGAGCGGCTTCTGCACCTGCGAGCCGATGCCGGTCGACACCGCGGCCGGCATCAGCCCGATGCCGGCGACGACGCAGGTCATCAGCACCGGACGCAGCTGCAATTCGCCGGTGCGGATGACCGCCTCGATGCGGTCGACGCCCTCGTCGATCAGCTGGTTGAACTGAGACAGGATGATGATGCCGTCCATCACGGCGATGCCGAACAGAGCGATGAAGCCGATCGCCGCCGACACGCTGAACGGAATGCCGGTCAAAACGAGGCCGACCACGCCGCCGAAGATCGCCATCGGGATCACGCTCATGGCGAGCAAGGTGTCGGCCATCGAGCCGAAATTGAACCACAGGAGCACGCCGATCAGTGCGAGGCTGATCGGCACCACGATCGACAGCCGTTTGATCGCGTCCTGGAGATTGCCGAACTCGCCGACCCACTCGACGCGCGAGCCCGGCGGCAGCTGCACCTGATCGGCGACCTTCTGCTGCGCCTCCTGGATCGCGCTGCCGAGGTCGCGCTCGCGCACCGAGAACTTGATCGGCAGGTAGCGCTCCTGCTGCTCGCGATAGATATAGGCTGCGCCCGAGACCAGCTTGATGGTCGCGACCTCGCTCAGCGGAATCTGGGTGATGCCGTTCGGCCCCTGCGCGCCGATGCGCAAATTCTCGATCGCCTCCGCGCTCTTGCGATATTCCGGCGCCAGACGAACGATGATCGGGAAATGCCGGTCGGAGCCGGGCTCGTAGAGATCGCCCGCAGTGTCGCCGCCGATCGCCACCTTGATGGTGGCGTTGATGTCACCGGGCGCCAGCCCGTAGCGCGCGGCCTTGGCCCGATCGATGTCGATCTGCACCGTCGGCTGGCCGAGCGAGGTGAACACCGCAAGATCGGTGACGCCCTGCACCGTCGACAGCACCTGCTTGATCTTGTTGGCGGTGTCGGTCAGCGCCTGCAGGTCATTGCCATAGAGCTTGATCGAGTTCTCGCCCTTCACGCCGGAGACGGCTTCGGAGACGTTGTCCTGCAGATACTGCGAGAAGTTGAACTCGACCCCGGGGAAGCGGTCGTCGAGCTGCTTCAACAATTCCGCCGTGAGCTGGTCCTTGTCCTTGGTGCCTGGCCAGTCCTTCACGGGCTTCAGGGGTGCGAAGAACTCGGCATTGAAGAAGCCGGCGGCATCGGTGCCGTCATCGGGACGGCCATGCTGCGAGACGACGGCCTCGACCTCGGGACGCGCGCGGATCATCTTGCGCATCTCGTTGACGTAGGCATTGCCCTCCTGCAGCGAGATCGTCGGCGGCAGAGTCGCGCGGATCCAGAGGTTGCCCTCTTCCAGCTTCGGCAGGAATTCCAGGCCGAGCAGCCGGCCGACCACCGCGGTCAGCAGCACAAGGGCGATCGCGCCGGTCATCACCAGGTTGCGGTTGCCCACCGCCCAGCGCAGCACCGGGGCGTAGATCGCGTGCAAGAACCGCATCAGGCGCGTCTCGGTCTCCTCGACATGCGCAGGCAGGATGATGGCGCTCAGCGCCGGCGTGACCGTGAAAGTCGCGAGCAGGCCACCGGCGAGCGCGTAAGCATAGGTGCGCGCCATCGGCCCGAAGATGTTGCCCTCGACGCCGCTCAAGGTGAACAGCGGAAGGAAGGCGGCGATGATGATCGCGGCGGCGAAGAAGATCGAGCGCGACACGTCGGCGGCCGCCGACAGGATCGCGTGGCTCTTCATGCCCATCATCGTCTCCGGCGAGATGTGACTTTCCTCGGCCTCGGACAGCGGCGTGGTCTGCGTCAATCGTCGGAAGATCGCCTCCACCATGATCACCGTGGCATCGACGATCAGGCCGAAATCGATCGCGCCGACCGACAGCAGGTTGGCGGACTCGCCGCGCAGCACCAGGATGATGACGGCGAAGAACAGCGCGAAGGGAATCGTGGCGCCGACGATCAGCGCGCTTCTGAGATTGCCGAGGAACACCCACTGCAGCAGTACGATCAGGCCGATGCCGACCACCATGTTGTGCAGCACGGTGTGCGTCGTGGTGTCGATCAGGTCCTTGCGGTCGTAGATGCGTTCGATCCGCACGCCCGGCGGCAGGATCGTCGAATTGTTGATCTGGTCGACGAGCTGCTCGACGCGGGCGATGGTCGGCGAGCTCTGCTCGCCGCGGCGCATCAGCACGATGCCCTGGACGATGTCGTCATTGTTGTTCAGGCCGGCGATGCCGAGCCGCGGCTTCTCGGCCACCGTGACGTTGGCGACGTCCTTGACCAGCACCGGATTGCCGCCGCTCTGCGACACCATGGTGTTGGCGAGATCGTCCATCGAGCGGATCAGGCCGACGCCGCGCACCACGGCAGACTGCGTGCCGATCTCGACGGTGTTGCCGCCGACATTGATGTTGGAGTTGCCGACCGCCTGCAACAGCTGCGGCAGGGTCAGGCCGTTGGCGACCAGCTTGTTGAAGTCGACCTGGATCTCATAGGTCTTGGTCTTGCCGCCCCAGCCGGTAACGTCGATGACACCCGGCACGGCGCGGAAGCGCCGCTGCAGCACCCAGTCCTGCAAGGTCTTGAGGTCGAGCACGCTGTAGCCGGGCGGACCGCGCAGCCGGTAGCGATAGATCTCGCCGACCGCGCTCAAGGGCGAGATTTGCGGCGTGACGTTGCCGGGCAGCGGCGACAATTGCGACAGGCGGTTCAGCACCTGCTGCAGGGCCTCGTCGTAGGTGTAGTCGAACGAGAACTGCAGCTTGACGTCGGACAGGCCGTACAACGAGATCGTCCGGATGGTGCGCAGGTTCTTGATGCCGGCGACCTGGGTCTCGATCGGGATCGTGATGTAGCGCTCGATCTCCTCGGCCGAGAGGCCGGGGCTCTGCGTCACGATGTCGACCATCGGCGGGGTCGGATCGGGATAGGCCTCGATGTTGAGCTGGCGGAATGCGATCAGACCCCCGATCAGGACGGCGACGAACATTCCGACCATCAGGAAGCGCCGCTGAACGGCGATGGCGACGAGACGGTCCATTCAAATCGGCACTTTCAGGAAGGCATGCAGGAGAAGCGCATCTCAGCTGCCCGAGGCTGCGCGATCGATGAACAGGCTGCCCTTGGTGACGATCTGCTCGCCCGCGCTCAGATTGCTTTCGACCGCGACCTGGTCGCCGTTGATCAGACCGGTCTTGATCTTGCGCAGCTCGATCGACTTGTCGGGACGGGCGACCCAGACGCGGACCTGATTGCCTTCGTAGATCAGTGCCTGGCGGGGCACCGCGACCGCGGGCTGTTCGCCCGGCGAATAGATCGTCACATTGGCGAACATCTCGGGCTTCAGCAGGCCATCCTTGTTGTCGATGGTCGCGCGGACGAGCAGCCTGCGGCTCGCCGGGTCGATCGAAGCGGCGACGTAGTTGATGCTGGCCTTGAGCGGTCGGCCGGGCAGCGCCAGCACGTTGACGAGAATCTCCTCGCCGATGTTCACCAGCGCCGCGTCGCTCTCGCGGACGAACGCCGTGAGCCAGACGGTGGAGAGATCGCCGATCACGAACACCGGGTCGCTCGCGCCGGAGTTGACATATTGTCCGGGGCCGACCTTGCGCTGCACGACCGTGCCGGCGATCGGCGAGTAGATCGTGATCTCGCGGTCGATCACGCCCTTGCTCTGAAAATCGGCGATCGCAGCATCCGTGAAGCCGAGGATGCGCAGCTTGTTGCGCGCCGCCTCCAGGGCCGTTTGTGACGACCGCATGTCGTTCTGGGCCTGAACGGAGGTCGCCTCCGCCTGCTGAAAATCTTTCAGCGGGATCGCCCGGCCTTCGAACAGGTCCTTGGCGCGCTTGTACTGGATGTCGGCGAGGTCGAGCGCGGACTTCGCCTTGTTCATCGCGGTGATGGCGGCGATGAAATCGTTCTGGGCCTGCACGGTGTCGGCGGCCTCGATCACGAACAGCGGCTGGCCCTGGCGCACCGTCTCACCCGGGCGCGCCAGCAGCTTGGTGACGCGGCCGGCATAGGGCGAGAAAACCGGTGTCGAGCGATCCTCGTCGACGGCGACCTTGCCCTCGGTAATATGCTCGGCACGAAATATCTTCTCGCACACCGGCTCGATCGTCAGCGTCGACCATTCCGCTGCCGACGGCGTAAAGGTGGTGCCGTTGCGTTTGGACTGGCTGGAGAGCTCGATATTGTCTTTCGCAGCCGTCTCCGACCGGACTTGCATGTAGCCATAGCCGCCCGCGCCGGCCATCGCCAGGGCAGCAAGGCCGATCAGCAGCCGCTTGGTGCTGAGCATCTGGGGGGATGGGTTCATGTCAGACGCCATGGCTGGTCAGATCGGCTCGCGTGGTCGGTCGACGATTCCGGCTTTGGCGGTCTCATCGTCGCGCTAATAGTGCGGAACTGGAGCTTTAAACAACCTAAAAATCGCCCAACCCGCCTCTGTTTTGCTTTAAAAATTTGAAAGTTGAACGACAGCCATTCAGCTTGCATTCAGCTCGCTTTGGGCAATCGCGGTTCCACCGCGACGCACCATGACGTCGTCTGAGCGTAGGGGATCGCCGGGACGATGTCGCGACTTCACAAGCCAACCTCTGCGGGTACGCGCCTACCCCCGGCGTCGGAGCCATGTTTCACACGTGCGCGGCGGGTCTGACCGGTCCTGGTGCGAGAGAGATGGTGACACGGTTCATCGCGGGTCTCCGAGATTCATCAATTGCGCAATGAACATTGGAACGCCGCCTCGCGGCGCGGATGCGTCCGAGTTGTGCTGACCGTTTCACCCTCTCGTGAGGAGGGCGCAGGGAAGGCCAGGCGCCGACTGACGCCTGCGGCCCGCCTGCGAAAAGAATGCAGGCGGCAGGTACCACAGGTGCAGCCGAGATCACCCGGCCTTCCCTGCGCGACGGTTTTCACGCTTATACGCAGTCTCCCTGGTGCGCCGGGCTTTTTGGCCACCATCATCCGCGCGGCGCGCCAGCGCCGTCGCGAACTTGACACCAGCATCGGGGTGCCAGGACGCTGCGACTTCACGTCCGCGCCATGCCGTTCGTCGGCGTGCATGACGCACGCTGCGGCACAAACACGGCCATCGCTCCCCGCCCCGCGTGTCGTGACGATCGCGCGCAACGCCCCTTCATGGAGCGGGATGCGCGGAATAAAGCATGATTTCTGAAAAAAAGAAAGTGGAATTTTTAGGCGGGTGCTGAAATGTCGTGGGACGTTTGGATCGCGTCGCTACGCTTGCGATGATAGTGAGCGTCGTACTCGCGGCCAGTAGGCACGTCGCGACGAGCGATGCGCGGCGCGTCTTTGCCCACCCTACGAATTCACACTCCCTCAATGGAAATCCCGCGAGCGCGGCAGGATGCGGACGTTGCGGGGGTGGCTGACGCGCTGGGAGGGAGTGTCGGGATGATCGCGGCGGTCGTCGTTGAGCGGCTCGACGGGCATCGGGCCGTGCGGCACGGCACCGAGACGATCGTCTGACAGCAAGGTGAGATCGGCGCTGCGGTCGACCAGGCGCTCGGCGACGAGATGGACCACTTTCTCCGGGCTGCTCTGGATGCGGCCTTCGACCAGCACCAAGCGCGCGCCCATCACCTCCTTGCGGAAGGTCTCCATCACCTTCGGCCACACCACGATGTTGGCGATGCCGGTCTCGTCCTCCAGGGTCATGAACACGACGCCCTTGGCGCTGCCCGGCCGCTGCCGCACCAGCACCACGCCGGCGCACCGGACGCGACGGCGGTCGTTGGCATCATTGACGTCGCGGCAGGCCAGCACGCCTTCGGCAGCGAAACGCTCGCGCAGGAACTCCATCGGGTGCCCCTTCAACGACAGGCGGATGGTCTGATAGTCCGCGACGACGTGCTCCGGTAGAGGCATCTCGGGCAGGGGCCTGGCGCCCTCGTCCGGCTGCTCGCGGGCGATGGCAGCCTCGAACAGCGGCAGCGGCACGTCGTCGGGCAGCCGGCGCACGGCCCAGAGCGCGGCGCGACGGTCGAGCCCGAGCGAGCGGAACGCATCGGCATCGGCCAGCAGCAGCAGCGCGCGCTTGGGCAGAGCGGTGTCGCGAGCGAAGTCTTCCAGCGAGGTGAAGGGGCCGCGGCCGCGCGCCCGGATGATGCGGTCGGCCCAGTCGTCCTCGCGGTCGAAGATGTCGGCTTGTGTCTCGTTATCGTTGCGGGGCGATGCGTTTGCATGCTCTCCAAATGCACCAAGCGTTTGCGAGTTAGAAACAACTCCACCCACGCCGTCATTCCGGGGCGCCCGGAGGGCGAGCCCGGAATCCATAACCACGATCGGGAGTATGGATTCCGGGCTCGCGCTGCGCGCGCCCCGGAATGACGATGGGGAGAGAGCCTCCCCAGCACCTTTTGAAGATGTTGGAGCAGGCTGCGCCTTCCTCCGCAGCGCCTCCGACAATTTCCTGATCCGTTCCTCGTCGCGGTCGATCCAGCGGAAGCCGTCGATCTGGCGGAAGCCGAGGCGAACGGCGCAGTATTTACCACCCATTTCCTCCAGCGTGTTGTCGGCGAAGCTGTAGGACACGTCGATGTTGCGGATCTCGACACCGTTCTTGCGGGCGTCGCCGACGATCTGGGCCGGCGCATAGAAACCCATCGGCTGCGAGTTCAAGAGCGCGCAGCAGAACGCGTCGGGGTGGAAGCATTTCAGCCAGGACGAGACATAGACGAGCTGGGCGAAGCTCGCGGCATGGCTTTCCGGAAAGCCGTAGGAACCAAAGCCCTTGATCTGGTCGAAGCAGCTCTTGGCGAAGGCGGGATCGTAGCCGCGCGCGATCATGCTGCTGACCATCTTCTCTTCATAAGAGCCGATGGTGCCGACGTTGCGGAAGGTCGCCATCGCGCGGCGCAGGCCGTTGGCCTCCTCGGGCGAGAATTTGGCGGCTTCGATCGCGATCCGCATCGCCTGCTCCTGGAACAAGGGCACGCCGAGCGTCTTGTGCAGCACCTTGTAGAGCTCATCCGCCGGGCCGTGATCCGGCGACGGCGACGGATAGCTCACCTTCTCCAGTTTGTTGCGGCGGCGCAGATAGGGATGCACCATGTCGCCCTGGATCGGCCCGGGCCGGACGATCGCGACCTCGATGACGAGATCATAGAAGGTGCGTGGCTTCAGCCGCGGCAGCATGTTCATCTGCGCGCGGCTCTCGACCTGGAACACGCCGAGCGACTCGCCTCGCTGTAGCATCCGGTAGACTTCGTTATCGTCCTCCGAGCGGATATCGGAGAGCACGTATCGCTTGCCCTTGTGATCGGCGATCAGGTCGAAGCATTTGCGGATGCAGGTCAGCATGCCCAGCGCGAGCACGTCGACCTTCATCATCGACAACGCATCGACGTCGTCCTTGTCCCACTCGATGAAGGTACGGTCGTCCATCGCGGCATTTCCGATCGGGACGTAACTATCAAGTCTATCCTGCGTCAGAACGTAGCCGCCGACATGCTGCGACAGATGACGCGGGAAGGTGATCAGCTCCGATGCCAGCTCCACGGCGCGGCGGATCATCGGATTGGCGGGATCGAGCCCGGCCTGGCGCACCTGCATGTCGGAGAGGCCGTCGCCCCAGCTGCCCCACACGGTGTCGGCGAGCACAGAGGTGACGTCCTCGGTCAGGCCCAGCGCCTTGCCGACGTCGCGAATGGCGCTGCGCGGACGATAATGGATGACAGTGGCGATGATCGCCGCGCGGTGCCGGCCGTAGCGACGATAGACATATTGCATCACCTCCTCGCGTCGCGAATGCTCGAAATCGACGTCGATATCGGGCGGCTCCAGCCGCTCCTTGGAGATGAAGCGCTCGAACAGCAGGTCGATCTTGGTCGGATCGACCGAGGTGATGCCGAGCACGTAGCACACGGCCGAATTGGCCGCCGAGCCACGGCCCTGGCACAGGATGCCTTGGCTGCGGGCGTAACGCACGATGTCGTGAACGGTGAGGAAGTAATGCGCGTAGTTGAGCTCGGCGATCAGCGCCAGCTCCTTGTCGAGGACAGCGCGCAGTTTGTCATCGAGATGGTCGCCGAAATAGGTCTTGGCGCCGGCCCAGGTCAAATCCTGCAGATGCCCCTGCGCAGTCTTGCCGGGCGGCACCGGCTCGTCGGGATATTGATATTTGAGCTGGTCGAGCGAGAACACGATGCGGTCGGTGAAACGGAGCGTCTCGGTCACGGCGTCGGGGTGGTCACGGAACAGCCGCGCCATCTCGTGTCCCGGCTTGAGATGGCGCTCGGCATTGGCCTGGAGCCTTCGGCCGATGGCCTCGATCGAGGCTTTCTCGCGGATGCAGGTCAGCACATCCTGCAGCATCCGCTGTCGAGGATGATGATAGAGCACGTCATTGGTGGCGATCAGCGGCACCTTGCTTGAAGCTGCGAGGCGCGACAGCCGCGCCAGCCGGCGCCGGTCGTCGCCGCGATACAGCAGGCTGCCGGCCAGCCACACGCCTTCGGCGGGGCTGTCTTTCAGCCGCGTGAGAATGGTGGTGAGCGCGGCTTCGTCGAAGCGATGCGGCGGCATCAGCACCAGCAACTGTCCCCCGATGAACTCAAACAGGTCCTCGAAGCTCAGGCGGCAATCGCCCTTGGCGACCTTGTCCGCGTCACTGCCGCGCTTGCCGCGGGTGAGCAGCTGGCACAGCCGGCCGTAGGCCGCGCGGTCGCGCGGATAGACCAGGATGTCCGGCGTGCCGCAGGTGAACACCAGCCGCGCGCCGTAGAGCAGCTTCGGTCTGTAACTCAGTCGGTCGTTACTCAACTCGCTATAGGCGCGCACGATGCCGGCCAGCGTGTTGTGGTCGGCGATGCCGATGGCGGTGAGGCCATATTCGGCGGCCTGGTGCACATAGTCCTGCGGATGCGAACCACCATGCAGGAAGGAGAAATTGGTGGTGACGCCGATCTCGGCATAGGGGATGGGAGTCATGGCACGATCGCGGAGGCTGCGTTGACGATGCCGCGTTGCCCGCTCCCTGCAGGTGATGAGCAACAAGTCGCCTTGCACAAGTGCCCACCCTCCCCTGGAGGGGGAGGGTCGACGCGCGCAGAGCGCGCGGCGGGGTGGGGTGAGCCCAGCAACCGGTCGTCATTGGGCCCGCTCTTCTCAGCCGTGCGTGAGTTGGCTTCGACGAGCACCGCAGGTGCGGATGGTCTGTCACCCCACCCCGGCTCGCATGCGCGCATGCGAGCCGACCCTCCCCCTCCAGGGGAGGGTGAGCAGCGAGATCGCCGCGAGAGATGTGCGATCCCGACCCTCATGCGAACAGGCCATGCATGTACCAGGCGGGCTGCACCGGCAGGCCCTCAGGCTGCTCGAACTCACGGTCATACAACCCGTCGCGATAGAGCCAGAAGCGCAGGCCGTGCTCGTCCTCGACGCGGAAATAATCGCGCGTGAGGCCCTGCCCGTCCGGCCGCCACCATTCCATCGCGATGCGCTCCGGGCCCTCGGCGCGGACCACGGCATGCGCGGCACGGCGCCAGACGAAGCGCGCGGGCGGGCCGTCCGGCACGCCGGCAATGACTTGGATCGCCTCGGGGTGCGCGAACAGCCGCAGAGGTCGCAGCGGCGGCTCGCCCTCGGCGCGCTCCGGCCAGGCGGCAGCAGTGGCGGCGGCGAGATTTTGCTGCGCCGGCAGCGGCAGCGCCACGCGCTCCGGAACATGGGTATCGACCGGCAGATGCACGACCACGCGCTTGCCGCCGATGCGCGCGGCGATGCGGTCGATCAGTGCCGACAGCTCGTCATTGTCGTGGACATGGGCATCGAGATCGCGCTGCTGCTGCACCACGATCTCGCTGCGGCCAGCAGCGAGCCGGATCATGTCGAAGCCGAAGCCGGGATCGAGCGGATCGTTCAGCGCCTCGAGCCGCTCGCGGAACAGCCGGTCGATGATTGCGGCCTCGGTGACCGGCTGGCCGGTGTCGACCGTGATCACGCGCACCATTCCATCGGTGCGGAAGAAGCAGGCCTCCAGCCGCCGCGCGCCCTTGCCCTGCTGCGCCATCGCCGCCACCAGCATCGCGGCCAGACGGGAGAGGCTGGCCGCAATCACCGTGTCGGTCGCGACCGGCTCGGCAAAACGCTTGTCGACGATGTAGTCCGGCGGGACCTTGCGCGGGCTGATCGGCGCATCGGCCTCGCCCAGCGCCTGCGCCAGCACGCGGGTGAAGGCGGCGCCGAACCGCGCGGTGATCTCGTTGCGGCCGCGCGCGGCGACGTCGCCGATGGTCTTGAGGCCGGCTCGGCGCAGGCCGAGCGTAATGGCCTCGCTGCCGCCGAGGGCGGCCACCGGCAGCGGCGCCACCGCGGCCGCCTCCTCGCCGTCGGGCACGATGCGGCCATGCACCTGGCGGTTCAGCGTACGCGCACAGACGGCGTTGGAGGCGATCGCCGCCGACACAATGAGGCCATGCGCGGTCAGCGCGTCGCAGACCGACTGCATCAGCCTGGCTTCGCCGCCGAACAGATGCACGCAGCCGGTGATGTCGAGCGACAACCCATGCGGCGGGTCGAGCGCCACCAGCGGCGTGAAGCGGTCGCACCAGTCGGCGATGCTCTCCAGCATCTTTGCATCAGCCGCCAAATCGGCTTCGTGCGCGACGAGGTCGGGACAGACCGCGCGGGCATTCGCCAAGGGCTGGTCGAGCGACACACCGTGGCACGCCGCCGCTTCGTCCAGCGAATGGATCAAGAGCGCATTGGCGTCCTTGATGACGACGACCTGCGGCTTGCTCTCAGGCGGAGCGCCTGTGAGCGCCCGCTGTCTTTTGATGCGATCGATGGGCAGGCGCGGCAGCCACAGGCTGAGGATCCGCCGCCGGTTCGTTGAAACGGCATGCATCGGGTGTCCACTCCATGATCCATCGTCCGGTCTGGCCGTGACGGTTGCGAATGAGCTCGACATCGAGGCGCGGCGCGCCCCACGCCATCCACGGGGCAACGAGCGGTGACGGCGCGGTGCGCACGATCCAGCGCGTCTCCGCGGTCGATGGCTCGGGCGCGGCCGCAATGCGCAACATGAGCGCGGTGACGCCGGATTCCTGCGCCGCCAGGGTCAGCTTGCGGCTGGCGACGAGATCGAGCCTCGAGGTCTCGCCCCACACCTCCAGCATCACGCTGCCGAGCGCATCGCAGGCGAGCGCGTCGGCGGCGATACGCAAGGCGTGGTCGAGATCGGGCGCGCGCACGATGACGATGCGGCGCGGATCGAGGCCGAGCTCGGCAAGCCCGCTCATCGACAGCGCGCCCATCTCGCGCTCGGCGAAATCCTGCCGGATCCAGATCAGCGGCCGGCGCGCGGCGACGCGCGCGGCGAGCCCGCACAGGAAGCCGGTCGCGGCCACCGCCTGGCGGGCGGTCTCGGCGAACACCTCGTGCAGCGCGCCGGTAGCGAGCCCGCCCTGCAAGGTCGCGTCGGCCTCGTCATGGCCGAGCGCGACCCGGCGCAAATCATGTGCGCCATCTCCCGCCTCGAGACGGGCAATGCGGCCGCGCAGACGCGCGAGCGTATCCATGCGTGCGCCGGTCATCCGTCGCCGCTCCTCTTCAATCCATCGTGCGGGCGCTGCCGTTGTTTCAGTGATCAGGCAGTGAACCCGCGACGACCCTCTTTGTTCATGATATGTTCTAATATAAAGCTAACGCCTTCGAGAGAGTCAATCGGGATTGACCCGGGTGTGATTCAACGAATGGAATCAAAGGGATTCAAAGCCATGGAGCTGATGCGCAAACTGGAGATCCTGGCCGATGCCGCCAAGTACGATGCGTCCTGCGCCTCCAGCGGTACCGGGATGCGGGATTCCCGCGACGGCAAGGGGCTCGGCTCGACCTCGCCCGGCATGGGCATCTGCCATTCCTATGCGCCGGACGGACGCTGCATCTCGCTGCTCAAGATTCTGCTGACCAATGCCTGCAACTTCGATTGCCTGTATTGCGTCAACCGCGCCTCCTCCAACGTGGCCCGCGCGCGCTTCACGGTCGACGAGGTGGTGAAGCTGACCATCGACTTCTATCGCCGCAACTACATCGAAGGACTGTTCCTGTCGTCGGGCATCATCCGCAGCCCCGACTACACGATGGAGCAGGTCGTGAACGTCGCGCGCAAATTGCGCGAGGAGCATCGCTTCCGCGGCTACATCCATCTGAAGACGATCCCGGAGGCTGACGAGGCGCTGATCGCCGAGGCCGGCCGCTATGCCGACCGGCTCAGCATCAACATCGAGACGCCGCTGGAGGCGAGCCTGACGACGCTCGCGCCGGAAAAGGACCAGCGCGCCATCCGCCGCACCATGGGCCGTCTCCGGCTCAAGCTCGACGAGACGGCGGAGGCGAAGAAGACGGTGCGCCGGGCCAAGCCGCCGCGCTTCGCGCCGGCCGGCCAGAGCACGCAGATGATCGTCGGCGCCGACGACGCCAACGACCGCGTCATCCTGTCGACCTCGGCCAATCTGTACGGCGCCTACAAGCTCAAGCGCGTCTATTACTCCGCCTTCAGCCCGATCCCCGATGCCAGCCGCGCGCTACCGCTGCAGGCGCCGCCCTTGGTGCGCGAGCACCGACTGTACCAGGCCGACTGGCTGATGCGGTTCTACGGCTTCGATGCCGACGAGATCGTCGAGGAGAACGAAGGCATGCTGCCGCTCGACATCGACCCCAAGCTCGCCTGGGCCTTGCGCCACCGCGACCGCTTCCCGCTCGACATCAACAAAGCGAGCCGCGAGGAGCTGTTGCGCGTGCCCGGCTTCGGCACCCGCACCGTGCAGCGCATCCTCGCCACCCGCCGCACCACCACGATCCGCTTTGCGGATCTCGCCCGGCTCAACGTTGTCCGGAACAAGGTCCTGCCGTTCATCGTTCTCTCCGACCACCGGCCACAGCCGTCCCTGCTCGACGGTGCCGGGCTGGCGGCCCGGCTGCGGCCCAAACCGCAGCAGTTGGGATTTGGATTCTAACGGAAGCCGTCATCGCGAGCGCAGTGACATAGCTGCCGTCATTCCGGGGCGCCTCGAAGAGGCGAACCCGGAATCTCGAGATTCCGGGTCTGGTCCTTCGGACCATCCCGGAATGACGCGGCGGCTTCGCTCGCAATGACGAGAGAGGTGAAATGCACGTCGTAACCCTCGACAGCGACACTGATTTCGACGGCTGGCGTCAGGCGGCGCGGGCGCTGGCGATGAACGACGTCAAGCCGGCCGATGTCAGCTGGCGCGTCAAGGGCGCGGCGCCCGACCTGTTCGACGATCAGGCCGACACGCAGCTTCCCGAGGTGCCAAAGGGCGCGTTTTCGGTGCCGGCGAGCTTCATGGAGCTCGCCGAGAGCGCGATTCTGCACAATGATCCCAACCGCTTCGCCCTGCTCTACCGGCTGCTGTGGCGTCTGCGGACCAACCACGATCTCATGGAGATCGCGACCGATCCTGATGTCGCCCAGGCCAACGCGCTGGCGCGGGCGGTGCGCCGCGACGTCCACAAGATGCATGCCTTCGTCCGCTTCCGCGAGGTCGGCCGCGAGCGCGAGGCGCGCTACGTCGCCTGGTTCGAGCCGGAGCACCACATCGTCGAGCGCGCCGCGCCGTTCTTCGCCCGCCGCTTCCCCGACATGCCGTGGTCGATCCTGACGCCCGAACTCTGTGCGCATTGGGACGGCAGCCGCGTCAGCTTCACGCCCGGTGTGAGCAAGGCTGAAGCGCCGTCGGAGGACCGGCTCGAAGAGGTCTGGCTGCGTTATTACGCCAGCATTTTCAATCCGGCACGGCTGAAAGTGAAGGCGATGGAAAAGGAGATGCCGAAGAAATATTGGCAGAACCTGCCCGAGGCCAAGCTGATCCAGCCGCTGATCGCGGCAGCCAGCCGGCGCACGTCATCGATGATCGCCGAAGCCGGCACTGAACCCCACAAGCCGCAGAAACGCGTCGAGGAGACTGCGATGAGCCGCAAGCCGAAAGCCCACGCGCCCGCTGCCGAGACCTCACGTGATGTCGAGGCCGCCGATCTTGAGACCTTGCGCGAAGAAGCCGCTTCCTGCCGCGCCTGCCCGCTGTGGAAGGACGCCACGCAAACCGTGTTCGGCGAAGGCCCCGCGCATGCGCCGCTGATGCTGGTCGGCGAGCAGCCCGGCGACAAGGAGGACCTCGCCGGCCATCCGTTCGTCGGCCCGGCCGGCCAGATGCTCGACCGCGCGCTTGAAGAGGCCGGCATCGACCGGTCCAAGGTCTACGTCACCAATGCGGTGAAGCACTTCAAGTTCGTGCCGCGCGGCAAGATCCGGCTGCATCAGAAGCCGAACACGCCGGAGATCAAGGCCTGCCGGCAATGGTACGAGCGCGAGCTCGCCGCCGTGCGTCCGGCGCTGGTGGTGGCGATGGGCGCGACCGCCGCGCAAGCGGTGTTCGGCAAGATCACGCAGGTCACCAAGAACCGCGGTCATGTCGCCGACCTGCCCGACGGCCCCAAGGCGATGGTGACGGTGCACCCGTCCTACCTGCTGCGGCTGCCGGATGCCGACGCCAAGGCGCGGGAGTATGAGCGCTTCGTCGAGGACCTGAAGATTGCCGCGGCCGCGATCAAGCGCGCACATGCGGCGTGACGGGCCGGCATGGCCTCGACCGGGCCGCCCCCACGCGACAACGGGGCCTCAGGATTTGCGCGACGTGTAGACGTGCTCACGCAGCAAGGCCTGGATCAGCGCTGCTCGGTCGGGAAAGCCGAGCGACACCGCCACGTCCGTCTCGTCCCGGTCGGGTGCGCCGGCCTGCATCGCGGGCAGGTATCTCGCCATCAGCTCGTCCTCGCCGAGGCCATAGTCCGCCGGACTGCCACCGCCGTCGAGTTCCGTCTGCTTCAGCACGTCGCATTTGTCGCGCGCGCGCGCCAGCAGATCCTCGAAATGGCCGTCGATCCGCGCCCAGTCGGCCAGCGCATTCAGGGCCGAGCCGTTGAGCCCCTTCCTGAACGATCGAATGCGCGCCTCGTCCAGCATCAGCTCCAGAAATTCCGACCGGGTCAGGCCGTTGCGCGCGATCCATGCCTCGAGCTCGGCCGGGTCCATCAAATCCCTGCTCTGCCGAAACCGGATGATCTCCGCGCTCAGCGCCTGGGCGTCGACCCTGATGCCGCGGCGCTTCGCCTCCGATGCCGCGAGAAATCGCGCGATCGCCTTGTCGGACAGGTCGCTGCCGCGCACGGCCAGCAGGCGCAGCTCGTCCAGCAGGTGCGGCGTTCCGTCCGGCATCACCGTCTCGCGCGCTGCGGCCGCCGAACGCTGCGCGTCCTGCATCAGGCCGTCCCATAGCTGGGTGTGCTCGAAGGCGTAATCGACCGCCTTGGGCACCGTGTCTCCGGCAAACCGGCGCCGCATCGTCTGCAGCATCTCCAGCGCATCCTCGCGCTTCTGGTCGACGCGGTGATCCGGCAGCCACGCCTTCAGCGCGTCGATCTCCTCCGCGGCCAGGCTGCCGTCGGACCGCGCGCCCTGCAGCAGCGCCGGGTAGCTGCGCTCGGGATAGAAGCTCGCCTTGCCGAGCGCCTCCAGGACCAGGCGGGACGCCTCCGAGATCACGCCATGGTCGACCGCCTTCTGCAGGGTGAAGCGGATGTTGACCAGCGGCTCGGACAGCGCGGGAAAGCCGAGCTCAGCCGGTCCGTGAATCAGGGCGACCTCGTCGTCGGCCTCGAACACGCCGTCGCGATACGCCGCGAACACCTTGCCGACGCCTTCCATGCCGAACGCGTGCAGCTCGGCCGCGCGCAGCGCGCCCATGCTGGCGCTGCCGAACACGTGGATGCCGTTGGCCATCGCCCACAGGATCTCCTTGTGCCACACCGAGGGCACCTGCTCGAAATAGCCGTCGATGATTCCGATCGCCGCAGGCTTCGCCAGCGCGGCACGATAGACGTCGCCCTGCTGCACCGGCGGGAGATACTCGGCCTCCAATTCGAGCGCCGCGTCGCGCGGATGCAGCGTCGGCCCGGTGAATACGATGCACGTCATAGCGGATGCCCCGATGGCTGATGCCGCGAGATCTGATCGCCGGCCAACGCCCGCGCTCTGCGCCCCGGGCTGTAGTCAGGATTCTTGTCGAAGGTTTCGAGCCCCGGAATGATGATCCTCACCACCGGGATCTCGAACCTGCTCTTGGTGAGATCGACCGCAATCACCTGCCGGACACCGGCGGATTGCAGCCGTTCGAGAACCACGGCGAGATCATCGTTGAACGTCTCCGCTGCCAGCGACGGAGTTTCGCGCAGGCTTCGCGTCGGCGGGCTGTTTCGCAGCAGCGCCCGCTGCTCGCCGAGAAACTGTGCGGCCAATGCCTTCTCGTCATATTCCTCGCGGAACACGTCGTCGCGCGCGCCCGCGATCAGCGTCAGCCGGCTCTGCGCGGCTTCCGTCAGCGCCCGCAGGAAGGCGATCTCTGGCGACAGATGCGCGCCCATGCCCAACGCCGCGTAGAGATCCCGCCCCAGCTCCTCGTCACGATCGAAGATCAGGCACTGGCAGGCGGCGAGCCCGACATCGGAGCTGATGTCCCACGCCACGACCTCGAGGCCCGCGCGCTCGCACATCTCCAGGAGCCGCCGGTTGCCTTCGTCCTGAACCGTCTCGAGCGCGACGCGCCGGCTCTGCTGCTCGTCCGGTCTGCGGAGGTGCCAGAGCGTGGTCGCATCGCGCTCCACGACCTCGCAGATGCCGTGCAGGACCGCCTCGATCAGCTGGTTGCCGGACGCCAGCCCGTTCGACGACGAGATGAAGCTGCCGGCCGGCATCTCCGGCCGCGAGGTCGACAGGTTCACCATCTCGAACGGCACCCAGACGTCGGCATCGGCCATGAGATCGCGCCCTTCGATCCACAGCATCTGCAGATCGGGATGGAAACGCCCGCCGGCGATCAGCGGCAAGTCCGCCACGTCGACCACCTCATGGTCGCTGATCAGCTCGGCATAGGTCGCAAGCTTCAGCGGCAATGTGATCGTCTCGGCGTGAAACAGCTCGATCGATTCCATCACGCCCGACGCCTTCGCAGCATCCAGGGTCAGCCCCTTGCCCTGCGACACCGAGACCGAGCGCGAGTTCGGCCGGCAGACCATGGTGACGGGAATGCCGACGCGGTCGAGACCCGTGACGTCAGCAATGCGCGTGATTCCCATTTCTCCCAGGAACGGACGCACCCGCTCGACCGTCTGCGACGGCGGCACCGACCGCTGAGTTCCCCATCGAAAGCTCTTCGGGACCGGACGCGCCAGACGATCCCGATGCAGTGCCGTTCCATTCGCCATCCGCAGCCTCCACACTCAACCGCCGCTGACGTCGTCGCATCAGCCCGCACGGCGGACATCGGCAAAGGCGCCGACCACGACGTTCTGCATCTCCTCGATCGTCTTCTGCACGTCGGCGTCGACCACCGACGAAAACTCCGCGATGCTGTCGAGCAACGGCTGCTTGCAGAAGCCGCGCAGGCAGAGCTGGATGCGCTTCATCGCGACGCCCTGCTCGAACGCGCCGGACTGCATCGCCAGGCTCCAGAAGTGCAGCAGGCCGTACCAGACGAAACAGGCCTGTAGAAAGGACGGAAACGGCAGCCGGCTGCCGCTCCAGGGCGAGGTGATGCGCGGCAGCGAGCCCTTCGCCGTCGAATCGAGGAACCAGGGCTGTTCCTGCTCCTGCATGTAGAGCAGCGCGTGGATGCCCTCATGGACGAGCGCATCGGCGATGTGGGATTCGTCGATCTCGGGAAGATGCGGGTTGGCGAGGAAGGTGCGGCCGATGTAGTAGCCGTTCGATCCTGACGAGAAGCTGCCCGGGCTCTCCGGATCCTTCTGCAGGATGAGCGCGATGTTGAAGCGCGCGACGAAGCGGGGAAGCCCCGCTTCGGTCCGTTCGAGCGCATCCCGGGACCGGTGCAGCAGATCGTGCAGCCGGTCGATTTCGTCCTCGGAGAACGGCGGGCGCTGCGGCGGGACCGGCCGGTCCTGGCCGGACAGATCCACCTTGACCGCATGCGGGCTGCCGTAATCGGTCACGGGCATGCCCTCGATCTGCGGCCAGATGCAGGCGCCGTCACGCCGATAGCCGCGATCGCCGAGCGCGGTCCACAGCTCCCGATCGGCGGTGATCTCGAGTCCCTGGCGCAAGGCCTCAGCCACGAATGAATCGCGCAGAAATCGTCCCTTGTCCTCGGCGTACCGGCCCGGCGCCGACAGCAGACGGAACGAGGTCTCGGGGGCATCGAGAACCCGCATGAAGCCGTCGTCCGCCACGCGATCCATCAGGCTGCGCAGTTCGTCCCCGCCCGCAGGGTCGTCGCGGCCGATCTCGCCGAGGGCTTCGCCCAGCTTCTGCGCGAGCCGGTCGCCATAGGTCGCAAGCACGCCGTCACACACCGCCTCGTAGTCATTCCAGCGCAGAACGTCAGGCATCAGGGTGATCGTCATCGTGCGCACTCCTTCCACGTTCCACTCTCGACCACGCCGCCTTGCAGCAGGCCCGCGCGACAGCGCGCATAAGTCGGCGATCGAGGTCCGACCTCAGCCGATGGCCGGAGATTCCTGCTGCAGCCCCACCGCCCGCCGCAGGGCGGTGTCGAGGAGATGAGCCCGGCGCAGCTTGGTTTCCTCCACCGACGTTCCCAGCCGCTCGCGGACGTGATCGAACAGTTTCAGGAGATCGGCGCACCACACCGTCGGATTGTTGAAGCCCGTCCGCGATGCATAGCGATGCGGAAGATAGCCGCCGGCACACGTGTCGCGCTCGCGGCACGCGCGACAGCCGTCGGGCAGCGGCATGCCCTCGAACACCGCCGCACGATGGAATTCGCCGGCGTGCCGGACGTCCATGAAGTCGGACGTCCGCACATTCAGGCCGGTGCGCGCGGCGCCGTCGTAGCAGACCCGCAGCACATCCAGCCCTTCGATCTCGCCATCGGTGTTGACGAACAGGAAGGTCAGCGGCTGGTTGCCGAGCATGTCGATGCGGCTCTCCCCGCCCTGGACCAGCCACGCGATGTTCCAGAAGATCTTGATCCGGAGGTCCAGCGTGCCGTCCCGCCACCAATCCTCGAAGATCGGGATCAGGAAATCGGCACAGGGTGTCGGTCCATACCGGTCGCGAACCGCCGCGATGGTGTCGTGGGTGAAATCCGGCAGCAGATAGTCGATGGAGGCCGGGCCCAGGCTCGTCAGATGGCGATGCACCGCGGCACCGCTCGCCCCGAGCTGGATCACCGACAGGAAGCGCAGCGGAATCCCGGCGCGGCGCAGCACGGCAAGGCCCTGCTCGACATCGCGATAGGAGCCACGCCCGGCATGATCGACGCGCAGGGCATCATGCACCTCGGGGGTTCCGTCGATGCTGATCCCGAGATCGATGTCGAACCTCTTGATGATCTCGGCCCAGCCGTCGTCGAGCAGCGTGCCGTTGGTCTGCATGCAGAGCTGCACCCGCGCGACGCCCGCCAGCCCCTCCTTGATCTTCCGGCACCATGAGCTGAACCGCTCCTGCTTGACCAGGCACGGCTCGCCGCCATGAAAGGTGATCGTCAGATAGCTCTGACCTGTTGCCTGGCAATGGCGGCGGATGCGGTCGATCGCGATCTCGACGACCTCATCATCCATGATCGCGGGCCGCTCTCTCCACGTGCTGTCGCCCTTGTTGTAGACGTAGCAATAGGAGCAGTTCAGATTGCAGCGCGACGCGACCTTGAACACGAAGTGAAGATGGGGACCGTCGTTCATTGGTACGCAATCTCGGCGGTGCGATCGACGAAGATGCGGCCGTCCTCGGTCAGGAACGGCCGGGCACCGTCCAGTACGACCTGCGCCTCCTTGAGCTTGGTCAGCATATTGGCAAGCTCGGCCTGATACTCGGCTGATCCGCCGAACCCTTGCTTCTCGGCCTCACGATAGAAGGCGCAGATGTAGGCGATGGCGTGAAAGGCCAGCAGGATCCCGCGCAAGGGCCGCGGCTCCGGCCGCAACGGCGATGCGTAGCGCCCCTGGTGCTGCGGATCCACCAGGGGTCCCGACGCCTCCGCCATGAACAGATGCAGATGCGCGGATTCGTGGACGATGGCCTCCATCACCTGCATCAGGCCGCCGAACAGGTCGGCGTAAACCATCCCGGGCACATCGGCTTGCGACCCGCTGCGGAAATAGGATCGCTCGCTGCTGCGCAGGGGGATCAGGACCCGCGTCACATCGGACACCCAATTCACGCACTCGGGAAACTTCTTCGCGGCGGTCACGAGGATCTCGAGCGCGTTCGTCACCTCGCGCGTCATCCGGGCCTGCTCGTCGGCCGAGAGATCGGTGTGCTCGGCCCAGGTGTCGGGAATCGGAAATCCGAGGGAGTGGCACCCCACGTCGACCGATATGTCGTAGGGCCATTCCTTCATCGGGAGCAGCCCAGCGAGCTCGTTCAGGTCATAGCTGCCGGCCTCGATCCGGTAGCCTCCGACCGGCGACCACAAGGTCAACGGCTCCGGCGTCGTCAGCGAGGTGGATGCGGTCGGCGCATTCGCCGCCGTCCAGATCGCCACCTGCAGATCACGCTGCGGGCTCTTGTCATGCCCCTCATAGGTGATGGAGTTCATGCAGGGATGACGAAGCCAGTCCGCTTCACGCGCGTTGGCTTCGATGAGCGACGCCTTGAGCGGCTCGCAGTCGAGGCCGAGGCGATCCTCCGGCTGCCATCTCAGGATCCTGTCGTTGAATTTTTCATGCCAGGCAGATTTCGACGGTCGCCAGGTCCACGCGTCACTCATGATCGAGCATGCCTCCGGAAATACGCCAACGAAGCCGGCCGCAAGCTGTCCCGCCGTCAGACAGGACCGCAACCGATGCCGGAATCAAGAGCAGCTATCAGGAAAGGTCACGCTGATGACGGCGACCATTGCCCGTCATCCGCACCAGCGAGTCGCGGGCGGGCCCACGACACGTCACGTCGGAAAGATCCGACATCGCAGGCCCGCTTCGCTCCGTCTTAGCCGAACGATCGATCCATTCACCTGACCGATTTCGGCGCGCCCCCCGCCTGCGGCACGCTAAATTGACCCTTGAGGTCCTTCACCGCCCGTACCTGCGTGAGACGCTCCGCAAGAGCCCCCAACACCGCGGGATCGTTGGCGATTTCACGTTCCATCTCGTCCGGACGCTCCATCGCCGCAAGGCGGCTGAAGACGATGCCGCGCGAGAATGGATTGGTCTTGCTGAAGATCGCTCCACGCGAGAATGGAACGCCTTCTGCCATGATGTCGATCTTCAGAGACGCGCGTGCGATCTCTGAGTCGACTACGGATTTCAGCGCCAGATCGACCTTCTTGCGCATTTCCGCCGGATCGCGATCAGCCATTCCTATACTCCCAGTCGGTTGAGAACCGCCATCGTTCAGAAAGGAAATAGCAACGTCCCGGTACAAGCTCTGTGATCTCGCGCCCTGAACTCACAGAACCTGAAGCAATGTAGCTGTGCTAAGCACTTCGCTCAGGCTGTCCCAATTCGCCAGTCGTCGAAGCCAGAAAAAAACTAACATGAAGCTAGTTCTTTAACAATAGAGTAGTTTGTCAGATACACCTGTTGATTGCTCGAATGAGCGACGCACTGCGGTCGTCTCAGGCCGGCAGTGACCACGCGTGATGACGTCTTGCGCTCTCGGATGTCACCCGCCAGGCATATTGTCGCACCTCATTCCGCGGCAGCGCACATTCTCGCGTAGCTCATGAAGCTCGACGTGCATATGGAAAGCAAAAGGCCCGCGCTCATCGCACGGGCCCTGCCAGTCCACTTTCGTGCCTGATCGCGGCGGTGCCGCTGCACGCGGCCGCGAGCCTCACGCCGCCAGCGTATTCTCCACCACCTTGATGAAGAACGAGGTGCCGTAGACGATCGCCTCGTCATTGAAGTTGTAGGCGGGGTGATGCAGGCCGGCGCTGTCGCCATTGCCGACGAAGATGAAGGCGCCGGGGCGCGCCTCGAGCATGTAGGCGAAGTCCTCGCCGCCCATCATCGGCGGCATCTCGTGCACATTGGCGTCGCCCGCGACCTCCCTGGCGGCGCGGATCGCGATCTCGGTCTGCTCGGCGTGATTGATGACGACAGGATAGCCGCGTGCATAGTTCAGGTCGATCTTGGCGCCGGTCATCTGGGCGACGCCGGTCACGACCTCGCGCACGCGCTTCTCCATCAGCTCACGTACCTTCGGCGTCAGCGTCCGCACGGTGCCGCGCAGCACCGCGCTCTGCGGAATCACATTACGGGCATTGCCGGCGTGGAACTCGCAGATCGACAACACCGCGGCCTCCAGCGGGTCGACGCTGCGCGACACGATCTGCTGCAGCGCGGTGACAAGCTGGGCGCCGACCAGCAGGGAGTCGATGCAATTGTGCGGCTTGGCGGCATGACCGCCATGGCCCTCGATCGCGATGTCGACCGCATCGGTCGATGCCATCAGCGGGCCCTGGCGAATGGCAAACGCGCCGACCGGCAGGCCGGGCCCGTTGTGCATTCCGTAAACCTGGTCGATCTTGAAACGGTCGATCAGCCCGTCCTTGATCATCGCGTCCGCACCGCCACCGCCCTCCTCGGCGGGCTGGAAGATCACCGCGACCTCGCCGGCGAAGTTGCGGGTCTCGGCGAGATAGCGCGCGGCGCCGAGCAGCATCGCGGTGTGACCGTCGTGGCCGCAGGCATGCATCATGCCCGGGGTCTTCGAGGCATAGGGCAGCCCGGTCGCCTCCTCGATCGGCAGCGCGTCCATGTCGGCGCGCAGTCCGAGCACCTTCACCTCGCCGTGGCCGGGCTTGCGGCCCTTGATGACGCCGACCACGCCGGTCTTGCCGAGGCCCGTCACGACCTCATCGCAGCCGAACTCGCGCAGCCGCTCGGTGACGAAGGCCGCCGTCCGGTGCACGTCGTAGAGCAGCTCCGGATGCGAATGGATATCCCGCCTCCAGGCCTGGATATCGGGCTGCAGATCGGCGACGCGGTTGACGATGGGCATGGGGAATCTCGTAACTCCGGTGGGACTTTGCGCCTGTTTAGCATGCAAAAGCCGCACCGCCCAAGATAAGGGCTGCGCCCGTCTCATGGCTCGGTCAACCAGCCATGAACGTGGCGCTTGTCCGGTCCCGTCTGAGCTGACTAAAAGCTGGCAACGATGGGAAGGGAATGCCGATGCCGAGACAGCTCGAGGGGGATTACGACTATATCGTGGTGGGCGCCGGCACCGCCGGCTGCATCCTCGCCAACCGGTTGTCGGCCGATCCGAAGCGCCGCGTCCTGATTCTCGAGGCCGGCGGCAATGACAATTGGATCTGGTTCCATATTCCGGTCGGCTACCTCTTCGCGATCGGCAATCCGCGCTCGGACTGGATGTTTCGCACCGAGGCCGAGCCGGGGCTGAACGGCCGCTCGCTGGCCTACCCCCGCGGCAAGGTGATCGGCGGCTGCTCGGCGATCAACGCCATGATCTCGATGCGCGGCCAGGCCGCTGACTACGACCATTGGCGCCAGCTCGGTCTCGCCGGTTGGAGCTATGCCGACGTGCTCCCGGTGTTCAAACGGCTGGAGGATCATTTTCTCGGCGAGAGCGAGCATCACGGCACCGGCGGCGGCTGGCGCATCGAGGCGCCCCGGCTGTCCTGGGCGGTGCTCGACGCGGTCGGCGATGCCGCCGAGCAGATGGGCCTCCGCCGCATCCCCGACTTCAATACCGGCGACAACGAAGGCATCAGCTATTTCCACGTCAACCAGAAGCGCGGCCGGCGCTGGTCCTCCGCGCGGGGCTTTCTCAAGCCGGCGCTGAGCCGGCCGAACCTGCGGCTGGAAACGCAGGTGCTGGTGGATCGCCTGATCGTCGAGAACGGCCGCGCTGTCGGCGTGCGCTACCGGCAGAACGGCGAGACCATCGAGGCGCGCAGCAGGGGCGAGGTCATCCTCAGCGCCGGCTCGATCGGCTCGGTGCAGGTGCTGCAGCGCTCGGGCATCGGCCCGGCCGACTGGCTCGGCGAGCTCGGCATCGATGTCGTCCTCGACAGACCGGGCGTGGGACGCAACCTGCAGGACCATCTGCAGCAGCGCGCGATCTACAAGGTCACGGGCGTGAAGACGCTGAACGAGACCTACTACTCGTTGGTGCGCCGCGGCCTGATGGGTCTCGACTACGCGTTCCGGCGCCGCGGGCCGCTGACCATGGCGCCGTCGCAGCTCGGCATCTTCACGCGCTCGGATGCGACGCGCGACCGCGCCAACATCCAGTTCCACGTGCAGCCGTTGTCGCTCGACAAGTTCGGCGATCCCCTGCATCGCTTTCCCGCGATCACGGTCAGCGCCTGCAACCTGCGCCCCACCTCGCGCGGCACCGTTCGCATCCGCTCGGCGGGGATCGACGACGCGCCGTCGATCGCGCCGAACTACCTGGCAACCGAGGACGACCGCCAGGTGGCGGCCGACGCCATCCGCGTCACCCGCCGGCTGATGAAGCAGAATGCGCTCGCCGCCTACAGGCCGGAGGAATACCTGCCGGGCCCGTCCGTCGGCGACGACGACGCGGCGCTGGCCAAGGCCGCCGGTGACATCGGCACGACGATCTTTCATCCGGTCGGCACGGCGAAGATGGGCTCCGCTGATGATCCGATGGCCGTGGTCGACGAGCGGCTGCGCTTTCGCGGCATCGACCGCCTGCGCGTCGCCGATGCCTCGATCATGCCGACGATCACGTCAGGCAACACCAACACGCCGACGGCGATGATCGCGGAGAAGGCGGCGTCGATGATCTTGGAGGATGGGCGCTAGGCGCTCACGTCCAACAACCACCGCTGCCGTCATTGGGAGCGAAGCAGCGAAGCGAAGCGATCCAGAGCCCCGTCCCGACTCTGGATTGCTTCGTCGGCTTCGCTCGCAATGACACCATCAATGAACGGTGGCCTTTGACGTCAGAGAGGTTCAGCTTCAAATGATCCGCGCCACCAGCGGAACCCGGCGCAACAGTGCTGCTGCGAGCCAGCTCACCGACAGCGTGCCGATCAGCACGATCGCGAACTTCACTCCCGCCGGCCACGCCGGGTCGTAGACCAGATATTGCAGCCACAGCAGCGGCAGGAAGTGCAGCAGGTAGATGCCGTAGGCCGACGGCTGCAGGCGATCCATCAGCGCCAGCGGTGCCTTCGCCCAGCGCAGGAAGAAGGTCGGCACGCCGAACGCCATCGCGGCGCAGAAGCTCGCCACCGCCATGCCATAGGCCGCGCGCCACCACAGTGGCGGGGAATCGAAATCGGCGATCCAGTTGTGATGCGCGTAGGCCAGCAAAAGGATCGCGCCATAGCAGCCGTAGGAAAGACCGAACCAGATCGACCAGCGCCGCACCAGCGCGCCGTCGGCTGCGAACGGCCCCGTCCGCAGCCCGGCTGCGCCGATCGCGACGCCGCCGACGAAGAAGGCCGGATAGAGCAGCACCCGGCTCGCCTGCAGCGGCAGCGGAAAATGTCCGGGCATGAACCAGAATCCGTCACCGAAGCCGAGATGCGGCGGCAGATAGACCAGGTTGGCGATCACGAGGAAGATCAGGAAGCCAGTGAGCGGATAGTGCAGCACCATTCCCGCCCAACGCCCGAGTGCGCCGACCGCCTGCGGTGCCAGGACCCAGACGAGCGCAGCCAGCATATCAAACCCCAGCAGCACGCCGAGAAACCAGGCCGAGCCGGACGGCCACGGCCCCTCGCTGATCATCCGCCACCACACCGCGCTGAACTGATCCTCCGCCACGTAGTAGCGGTAGTAGGCGATCGGCATGATCACGAAGATCGACACGATATAGGGCACGCCGAGCCGCAGCGCACGGCGCCCGACATAGTCCGACGCGCCCCTGCCCGCCAGGCTTGCCGGCACGAACAGGCCGGAGATGAAGAACATGCACGACATGAAGTAGCTGTCGTTGAACAGCGCGACGAGATCGAAGCCGAGCCAGTGCATGCGGTCGCCGCCCTGGCCGAAATCGGTGTAGTTGATGGCGGAGTGATAGAGCACGACCGAGAGCGTGATGAAGGTCCTGGCGCGGTCGAGCAGCACGATCCGATCGCGCGACGTCTCGGTTCGTTGCAGGGTCGGGGTCACGCGCTCATGCATCGACGTCGCATCCAGTCCATCAGCCGCCCCTCGGCGGCGCGCGCCGCTCATGTCATTCGCGCGGCCCTGCGCCACATCCTGCGTGACCAGGTGAGCCGCCAGCCATGGCCGGCATGATCACGAACACGTCATCGCGTTTCGATCGCGAGAAGCCGGGAATAAAACCGGGCCGCGACCGCTCTTCTCACCCGCAAGCCCGATGACGGGCAACGGGAGATGACGATGAGCCTTGGTGATCATGACGAGAACGGCGTCAGCCGCCGCAAGGTGCTGGAGTGCATGACATGGGCGGGCACGGGCGTGCTCTGGACGCTGTCGGGCGGCGTGCCACGTTCGCTCGGCCTGGTCGACGCGGCGCGGGCGGCCGAGCAGCCCGCGCCCGGCCTGACCTTCCTGCAGATCAGCGACAGCCATGTCGGCTTCGACAAGCCAGCCAATCCCAACGCGACCGGCACGCTCGAGGAGGCCGTCAACCGCATCAAGGCGATGCCGGTGAAGCCCGCCTTCATGATCCATACCGGCGACATCTCGCATCTGTCGAAGGCAGCCGAGTTCGACGATGCCGACCGCATCATCTCGCAGTCCAGGCTCGACGTGCACTACGTGCCGGGCGAGCACGACTTCCTCGACGAGGACGTCAAGCTCTACAAGGAGCGCTACGGCAAGGGCACGCGCGGTTCCGGCTGGTATTCGTTCGATGCCAATGGCGTGCACTTCGTCGGGCTCGTCAACGTGGTCGATCTCAAGGCCGGCGGGCTCGGCAATCTCGGCGCCGAGCAGCTTGCCTGGCTCGAGCAGGATCTCAAGGGCCGCTCGAAATCGACGCCGATCGTTGTGTTCGCGCACATCCCGCTGTGGACGGTGTATCCGCAATGGGGCTGGGGGACCGAGGATGGCGGGCGCGCGCTCGACAGCCTGAAGGGCTTCGGCTCGGTGACGGTGCTGAACGGCCATATCCATCAGGTGATGCAGAAGGTCGAAGGCAACGTCACCTTCCATACCGCGCGCTCGACCGCCTTTCCGCAGCCGGCGCCGGGCACGGCGCCCTCGCCCGGCCCGATGAAGGTCGAGGACGCCAGGCTGCGCAGCCTGCTCGGCATCGCCAGTATCGACTTCAAGGTCGGTGACGAGCGGCTCGCGATCATCGACACGCCGCTTGCGGGCTGAGGGACGAAAACGCGATGATCCAGCCTGTTCTTCGCGGTGCCGGCTTGGCCGCCGTACTGCTTGTTTGCGCCACGCCGCTGCGCGCCGAGACCATCAAGGTCACGATCGACAATTTCACCTTCACCCCGACCGAAGTGACGGTGAAGGTCGGCGACACCGTCACCTGGACCAACCACGACGACATTCCGCACACGGTGGTGTCGGCCGGGAAATACCGATCGAAAACGCTCGACACCGACGACAGCTTCTCCTTCACGTTCGCAGCCGCCGGCGACTACAAATATTTCTGTTCGCTGCATCCGCACATGACGGGGCTGGTCAAGGTTGAGTAGCATCGCGAACCAGGGCATGAGCATCGTCGGATGGGCCGGTCGGCGGCGTACCGCCGGCCGCGCCGTGCGACCGCGAACCGGGCCGGAGACCTCGCCGGTGACGACAGCCAGTGACGATCCCGAGAAGGCGCGACGCTTCCGCGAGGCGGCGCTGCCCTATCTCGACGATGCCTACACGCTGGCGCGCTATCTGCTGCGCAACGCCGCCGACGCCGAGGACGCGGTGCAGGAATGCTACCTGCGCGCGCTGAAGCATTTCGACACCTATCGCGGCCCGGCGATGAAACCGTGGCTGTTCGCGATCCTGCGCAATGTCTGCCACGCCGAATTCGCGCGCCGGGCCGGCGCGCCGGTCAAGGCGCTCGATGACGCGCCGGAAGCGGCCGAGCAGCCCCCGCTGTGGCAGGAGAGCGCCGAGACGCCGGAAGGCGCCGTGTTGCGGGAACGTGATGCCTCGGCGATCCGCCGGCTGATCGACACGCTGGCCGAGCCGTTTCGCGAGACGTTCGTCATGCGCGAGGTCAACAATCTGTCCTATCGCGAGATCGCGGAGGCCGCCGGCGTGCCGGTCGGCACCGTGATGTCGCGTCTTGCCCGCGCCCGCGCGATGCTGCGCGCCGCCTGGCTCGCGCAGGAGGAGCCTTAAGCCATGACCTGCGATGAAGCCGAGATCCTGATCCACGCGCTGGCCGATGGCGAGCTCGATGCCGGCCACGCTCGTGAGGTCGAAGCCCATGTTGCGACCTGCCCGCGCTGCGCCGCGGAGCTTGCCGCGGTCAGGCAGATGAAGCAGATGCTCGCCGGCACCGACCTCGGCTACAGGGCGTCCCCTGCCTTGCGCCAGCGCATCGAAGCCGCCCTGCCGCCGGCCGATGCGGCCTCCATCATCCCGCTCGCTGCCGTGCCGCCGAGCCGCCGCACGCTGCTGCGAGGCTTCGCCCTGGGCTCGGCGGTGTCGGCGCTGGCCGCCACCGGCCTCGTCGCCATCGTGCTGCGCAATGACGACCAGCAGCGGATCGAGGCCGAGATCGTCTCGGCGCATCTGCGCTCGCTACAGGCCGGCCACCTCACCGACGTCATCTCGACCGACCAGCACACCGTCAAGCCCTGGTTCAACGGCAAGCTCGACGTCGCGCCGCCGGTGATCGATCTGACCGCGCAGGGCTTCACCCTCATCGGCGGGCGGCTCGATTACGTCGACGCACGCGCGATCGGCGCGGTGGTCTATCGCCGCCGCCAGCACATCATCAACCTGTTCGTGGCGCAGACCTCGTCCACCGAGCGCCGCGCCGCACGGATGGACACGATCCAGGGCTTCAACATCCGCTCTTGGCGCGACCGCGGCCTGAGCTATTGGGCGGTCAGCGATATCGGCGCCGACGAACTCAACGAGTTCGGCGAGCGGTTCGAGCGCGCGATGGGTGCGAACAAGGAGGGGTGACGCGCTCTTGCGCTTCAGTCATTGCGAGCGAAGCGTGCCCACGGTCTGTCCGGAGACGAACTGAAACGGTGGGCACGGCGCCACGCGCCTTTGCCCACCCGATGCGAACATCACGCGGACTTGCGGATCGCGTTGTCGACCAGGGTTTTGCCGAGCGACCAGATCGCGCCGGGGACCTTGTGGCTCTGCGCGATGACGTCGTCGAAGGCGCGCTCGATCCAGGCGCAGTCCTCTTCGGTGATGGTCAGCGGCGGCAGCAGCTTGATCGTATGCAAGCCGTGGCCGGCGACCTGGGTCAGGATCTTGTGATCCTTGAACAGCGGCACCGTGATGAGCTGGCAGAACAGGCCCTTGTTGGCGCTCTCCAGCATGGTCCACGACGCCTTGAGGCGCAGCGATTTCGGCGGACCGAACTCGACGCCGATCATCAGTCCCTTGCCGCGCACTTCCTTGAGCAGCTCGTAGCCCGGCACCATCCGCGTCAGCGCCAGCCGCAGCTCGGCGCCGCGCTTGGCTGCGGCCTCCACCAGCTTCTCGGCCTTCATCACCTCGAGCGTGGCAATGCCGGCGGCCATCGCGAGGTCGTTCTTGGCGAAGGTCGAGCCGTGCACCACGGCGCGGTCCATGCGGTTGAAGATCTTGTCGAAGATCTGCTTGCGCGTCAGCAGCGCGCCGACCGGGACATGGCCGCCGGACAGCGCCTTCGACAGCAGCACCATGTCGGGTTCGACGTTCCAATGTTCCACCGCAAGGAACCGGCCGGTGCGGCCCATGCCGGTCTGGATCTCGTCGGCGATGAAGATGGTGCCGTATTTCTTGCAGAGCGCCGCGGCGCCGGGCAGGAACTCGTCGGAGGGCATGTTGACGCCCTTGCCCTGGATCGGCTCGACGATGAACGCTGCGATCTCGCGCGACGACAGCGCCTGCTCGAGCGCGGCGAGATCGTTGAAGGGGATCGCCGTGCAGCCCGGCAGCAGCGGCTCGAAGCCGTTGCGGAAGTTCGAATCATCGGTCAGCGACAGCGCGCCGTAGGTGAGACCGTGATAGGAGTGCCCGCAATAGACGATGCCGGGCCGGCCGGTCGCGCCACGCGCGAATTTGATCGCGGCTTCCACCGTCTCGGCGCCGGAATTGGCGAAGAACACCTTGTCCAGATACGGGACATATTCCAGCAGCCGCTCGGCAAGAACGCCCGCCAAGGTCGAGACGTCGAGCTGAACGAGATTCGGCAGATCGGTGTCGAGGACGCTTTTCAGCGCGGCGCGCAGCGTCGGATGATTGCGGCCGATTGCAAAGACGCCAAAACCGCTGAGCAGGTCAAGATAACGGGCGCCATCACGATCGTAGAGATATTGCCCTTGTCCCTTCTGGAACCCAACATCATATCCAATCGTCTTTAGAACGCGGACAAGCTGCTCGTTCAGATGCCGAGAGTGCATCGTGCTGCGCTGCGCTTGGCGCTCCACAAACATCTCGGAAACGTCTAGATTGGGTTTTAGCATCGGCTACATACTTCGGTTGATGGACGTGACGTCAACTGAAAACGCGCAATGCGGCGTTTTGCCCTCATTCGCACCATCAAAGCAAGCACGGGTTTCTGCCAATGTTGCATCGCCTTAGATATCTCATGTCGACGACACTAGCATACTCCGCAGTCGTGTTCGCAGCAGGAATTTCTTCCGCGCTCGCGGCCGACCCCACCGGCGACTGGCGGGTCGCCGACGGCGTCGCTAACATCCGAGTCGCACAATGTAATGGCAGCATGTGGGGCGTCGTGGCCTGGGAGAAGACCCCGGGCGGACGCGACAGCAACAACCCCGATCCGGCCCGCCAGAGCCGGCCGACGCTCGGCATGCCGATCCTGATCGACATGAAGAAGAAGCCCGGCGCAGACGCGTGGGAAGGCCAAGTCTACAACGCCAAGGATGGGCAGCTCTACAGCTCCACCATCACGCCGGTCGACCCCGATCACCTGGAGATCAAGGGCTGCGTGCTCGGCTTCCTGTGCGGCGGCGAGACCTGGACGCGGGTTGCTCCGCCGATCCCGTCGAGCCCCGTGAACAGCATGGCCAAAGGTACACAGAAACCAATCGCGCCGGCCCCTGCCCCAGCGGCCAGGACGACGACCGGCGTCGGCAGTGGCGCAACCGCATCGGCCAAGCCGGGACACAAGCCCGCCGACCAGGTCGGCGATATCTGCCTGCTGCCCGATATTGCGCGCGCCCGCTAGTTGGCGTCCGTCACCCGAACAAAAAAGCGGCCGAGAGATCGGCCGCTTTTTCTATTCGGTGATCAAGAGCTCTCTTGCTCCTTGATCTCGCGAGGCTTGCCCATCAGGGCCGGCTGGAACAGCAGCACGGCGGCGAGCGTGGTGACCAGCGACAGCGCCAGCAGCTTGCCCATGCTGGACGTGCCGGGATGGCTCGACAGCCAGAGGCTGCCGAATGCGGTCGCCGTCGTCAGTGCGCTGAAGAAGATCGCCCGGGTCAGGCTGGTCTGGAGCAAATTGGTGCGGCCGCCGCGCCACGCCACCACGTAGTAGATCTTGAACGCGACGCCAATGCCTAGCAGTAGCGGCAGGGCGACGATGTTCGCGAAGTTCAGCGGCAGCTTGATCAGCACGCAGATCTCCAACGTCACGGCGCCTGCGACCAGCAGCGGCACGATCGTCATCAGCACGTCGGTGAAGCGCTTCAAGGTCACCCACAGCAGCAGGCTGATCACGACCAGCGAGTAGATGCCGGCGTGGATGAACGCCTTCACGATCGTGTCACCGGACTTCAGGATCGAGACCGGCCCGCCGATCGCGTTGGGCTCGGCCGTCAGGACGGCGTTGGCGAATCGCCTGAGATTGTCGTTGTCGTTCGGATCGCCCTTGGGCTGCGCCTCGACCCGAATCAGTCCGTCCTTGCTCTTCCACTGCGACACCAGTTCCGGCGGCAGGTTCGCGAGGCTGACCGGCTGCGCCTGCAGGGTGGCGCTGAGCTGCGTCAGCGTGATCTTCCACGGCTCGACGAACACCGCCTGTGCCTTGTTGCGAACCGCCTCGCTCGCGCCCGCGAGCCTGGCAAGCGCATCTGCGAGCCGCCGCGCCGCGACCGCGCCCGGCCCATTGCTCTCGCCCGCGGTGCGCCGGAGATTGTCGACGGTCGAGTTCAGGGCGTCGACATTCTCCTTGTCGCTCGGCGCCGCATCGACCTGATCCGGATTGAGCGCAGGCCCCAACACCTTCGCGCCCTGCGCGATCAGCTTCAGCTTGGCCGGCTGGTCCTCGGGGACGAAGCTGTCGAGCGACATCACGCGCGCCACCTCGGGGAGCTTCCCGAGCTTGGCCTCGATCGCCTTGGCCTCGGTCTCGGAGCGCGTCAGCACGTCGATCGCGTTGGCGCCCGTGTTCGGATCCTTTCGCAGGTCGAGATAGGTCGCGATCGACTCGGCGCGCGGATTGCGCAGGTTCATCGGGTTGAAGTCGAACTTCATGTAGTAGAGCAGCGGCAGGCCGGCGACGACCAGGCCGAGCGTGCCGACGATGATCGGCACCCGGTGCTTCTCCAGGAAATGATCGACCGGCGCCAGGAAGGCATAGCCGACCGGCTCCTTCTCGCCAGGCGGATTGAGAATCCTCAGCAGCGCCGGCAGCACCGTGATCGACGACAGGAACGCGATGATCATGCCGGCGCCGGCGATGGCGCCGAGCTCGGAGATGCCCTTGTAGTCGGTCGGCAGGAAGCACAGGAAGCCGGCAGCCGTCGCCATCGCCGCGAGCGACAGCGGCACCGCGGAGCGGCGCGCGGCTTCCGCCAGCGCCTCCGGCAGATTGTCGTTCTTGAATCGCTCGGAGCGGTAGCGCACGCTGAACTGGATGCCGAAATCGACGCCCAGGCCGATGAACAGCACGGCGAACGCAACCGACAGCAGATTGAGCGAGCCGACCATCATCAGGCCGACGGCCGTGGTGAGGGCGAGGCCGATGAACAGGTTGATGAACACGGCCGAGATGATCTTGGCCGAATGCAGCGCCAGCCACAGGATGATCAGCACGACGACCACGGTGCCGATGCCGTTGACGACGGCGCCCTCCTGCACGGTGGCGTATTCCTCGTTGGCGATCGGCACCGGACCGGTCAGCCGCACGCGCGCGTGAAAGCGGTTGGGGAAATCGAGCTCGGCCGCGGCCTGCCGGATCGCATCGGTGGCGGCCTTGCCGGGCTCCAGGGCCTGGTAGTCGAGGATCGGCTTGAACTGGATGAAGGCGCGCTTGTCGCTGTCTTCGAGCGGCTTGTCGGAGATCAGCTGGCGCCAGGAAAAGGTCGCATCGCCCTTGTCGAGCACGGTCTCCACCGTCTGGGAGATGTAGTCGAACGGCCGTGCGGCATTGTCGAGCTTGACCTGGCCGCGCTTGACACCGGCAAGGCCGGTCTCCAGCGCACCGGTCAGGCCGCGGATCGACGGGTCCCCGGCCATGATCTCGACGAGCGGCGCTGCCGCCGCGAACTGGTCCGTGAGCTGCTTGACCTCCTCGGTCGGCAGGAACAGCAGGCCGTTCCTGGCGAAGAACTCGCCGCCGCCGAGCAGCTCGACCGATGAGAAGTTCGCGGTGTCGCCCTTGAGCTTCTTGGCGAGCGCATCGGCCGCCACACCTGTCATCTCGGGCGTCGCCGCTTCGACCACCGCCAGGATCATCCGATCGCGATCGAACGCCTGCTCATATTGCTGGTCGCGCTTGCGCCAGTCGAGCTCGGGCGAAATCAGCTTGTTGATGTCGGTATTGATCGAGAAATGACGCGCCGTATAGAAGCCCGCGCCTACGGAAAGCAGCAGGGCCGCAATCAATGTCGGCCAGGCAAACCGGGTGCAGGCCTTGACGATCGAGACGACAAACGTGGTCAGCACTTCGTGACTTTCTAATGTTTAGAGAGCTGGGCGGAAACGTCCGCTTCATGGCGGAGTTCCCCGATCAGGGCGAGCCCCGGACGCACACATCCTGAGCGGCGCCCCGACCCGGCCTGGCCCAACCTTGAAGACGAGGGTGGTCCGTCGACGGCGGATCAGGTCGAACGATGCACGGAACCGTCGGGGCGGCTGATATAGCGGCTGTTCTCGGCGGTAAAGTGACGAACGAGTGAGAGCATAACCAACTCAATTAATTGATCTAATTTATAATTACTAAATTACCGGCGACCTGTCGCGAGCTGTGTGCGACGTGTCACATGCGAGCCACTTGCAGACCGGCTTTCTTCTTCGCTCGATTTTTGACACAAAGTCCTGCGTTTCCATCCGTGTGGCGGGCCATTGGGCATTCGCTGGTGCGATTATTGCAACCCTGTCGCACGCACGGAGGTGCCAGGTCGAAAGTGAGGCAACGTGGCTGGACGTCCAATGCAGGTGTATCTCGCGCAGCCGCGCGGTTTTTGTGCTGGAGTCGTGCGTGCGATCGAGATCGTGGAGCGCGCGCTGGAGAAGTATGGCCCGCCGGTCTATGTGCGTCATGAGATCGTCCACAACAAGCACGTGGTCGAGAGCCTGAAGGCCAAGGGCGCCATCTTCGTCGAGGACCTCTCCGAGGTCCCCCCGCGCGCCGTCACCGTGTTCAGCGCCCACGGCGTCGCCCGGACGGTGGAGGAGGAAGCGGCCGCCCGCGGGCTGCCGGTGCTCAATGCCACCTGCCCGCTGGTGACGAAGGTCCACAACCAGGGCAAGCGCTACATGTCCAAAGGCCGTACCCTGGTACTTATCGGCCATGCGGGCCACCCGGAAGTCGAGGGAACCATGGGCCAGGTTCCCGGCCCGGTCCACCTGGTGCAGAACGTGGCCGATGTGGCCACCCTGCCCCTGCCGGTCGATACCCCGCTGGCCTATATTACCCAGACTACGCTCAGCGTGGACGACACAAGAGACATCATTTTAGCCCTCCAAGCCCGCTTTACAGACCTTCAAGGTCCCGATATCCGGGATATCTGCTATGCGACACAGAACCGGCAATCTGCGGTAAGGGACTTAAGCAAGCTGGTGGACGTCATCCTGGTGGTGGGCGCCGCCAACAGCTCCAACTCGAACAGACTGCGCGAGATCGGCACCGAGGCCGGCGTCGCAAGCTATCTGATCGCTGATGGCAGCGAGCTCGATCCGGTTTGGCTGAAGGATGCCAAGGCCGTCGGCATCACCGCCGGCGCCTCGGCTCCCGAAGTTCTCGTCGACGACGTCATCGAAGCCCTGCGGCGCATCGGACCGGTCGAGGTCGCGGTGGTCCCGGGGCGGGAAGAAAACATCGAATTCCGCCTGCCGGCCGAATTGGTCGCGGGCTGATCGGTCCTCGTTTGGTCCAGAAAGAAGAGACGTAATGGCAATCCCCTTCCATAAGGAACTGCGTATCGGGGCCTATCTGATGAAGCAGAAGCTTCTCGGCCGGAAACGCTATCCGCTCGTGCTGATGCTGGAGCCGCTGTTCCGCTGCAACCTGGCGTGCGCCGGCTGCGGCAAGATCGACTATCCCGACGCGATCCTCAACCGCCGCATGAGCGCGCAGGAGTGCTGGGACGCGGCCGACGAGTGCGGCGCGCCGATGGTCGCGATCCCCGGCGGCGAGCCGCTGATCCACAAGGAGATCGGCGAGATCGTGCGCGGCCTGGTCGCCCGCAAGAAGTTCGTCTCGCTCTGCACCAACGCGCTGCTGCTGGAGAAGAAGCTCGACCTGTTCGAGCCGTCGCCGTATTTGTTCTTCTCGGTGCACCTCGACGGCCTGCGCGAGCATCACGACAAGGCGGTGTCGCAGAAGGGCGTGTTCGACCGCGCCGTCTCCGCGATCAAGGCCGCCAAGGCGCGCGGCTTCACCGTCAACGTCAACGCCACGGTGTTCGACGGCCATCCCGCCGAGGAGATCGCCAAGTTCCTGGACTTCACGACCGAGCTCGGCGTCGGCGTGACCATGTCGCCCGGCTATGCCTATGAGCGCGCGCCGGACCAGGAGCACTTCCTCAACCGCACCAAGACCAAGCAGCTGTTCCGCGACGTCTTCAAGCTCGGCAAGGGCAAGAAGTGGAATTTCATGCATTCCGGTCTGTTCCTCGACTTCCTGGCCGGCAACCAGGAGTTCGAGTGCACCCCCTGGGGCATGCCTGCGCGCAACATCTTCGGCTGGCAGAAGCCCTGCTATCTGCTCGGCGAAGGCTACACCAAGACCTTCAAGGAGCTGATGGAGACCACCGACTGGGACTCCTACGGCACCGGCAAGTACGAGAAGTGTGCCGACTGCATGGCGCATTGCGGTTACGAGGCCACCGCCGCCAATGCGGCGCTGACCAACCCGATCAAGGCGATGTTCGTGTCGCTGCGCGGCATCAAGACCGAGGGTCCGATGGCACCGGAGATCGATCTCTCCAAGCAGCGCCCGGCGCAGTACGTGTTCTCGTCGGAGGTGCAGAAGCGCCTCTCCGAGATCCGTCACGACGAGGCGATCGAGGCGCAGCAGAAGGCCTCGACGGCCGCCTGATCTTCACGGCTCTGATCAATCAAAAGGCCGCCGAGTGATCGGCGGCCTTTTTCATTGAACTGATCTGTGGATCGGGATGGACGCTACGCTCGGCGATGAGCAAACGGCTCACGCCTCGGCAGCGGCCAGCGTCTCGGTCTCGAGGAAATGCTCAGCCGCCAGCATGCCGCTCAGCAGCAGGTCGCGCGCGCCGCGCAGCGAGCGCAGGGCGCGATTGAACTCGATGCCCGTCGACACCAGGCCGCGCAGTACGGCCGGATTGCGGGCGACGCCGCGCAGGATCATCGGCAGGTCGATGTCGCCGTTTGGCTTGATGGCGTCCTTGGCAAGCGACGGGAGGGTGCGATGGGCGGGATCGGAGATCACCCGCAGCGCCGCGAACGGCAGCCCGTACTCGGCGGCATAGGCGGCGGCGATGTGGCTCTCCATGTCGACCGCGGCCGCACCGGTCTTCATGCGCAGCGCCGCCTTGCGGGCCTGGGCCACCACCACCTCTTCGGCCCCGGCGAGCACGCCGCGCACAACGCGGCGCTTCTTCAGGGCGGCGCGGGCGATGTGCTCCTCGCGCAGCGACAGGCCCGACAGCCAGCGGGCATCGCCGGCGGTCACTTCGGTGGCGACGACGATGTCGCCGGCCTTGAGGCTCGGATCGAGACCGCCGGCCACGCCGAAGCTGACGACGCCGCGGATCGAGGTCGGATCGAACACGGTGAGCAGCGAGCGCAACTGCCTGGGGTCGCTCGAGCTGCAGATCACCATCATGCCGGGCCCGGCAGCAATCCGGGCCTCCTGCACCAAGCCCGTCACGACCAAGACCGGCCGCGAATCAATCGGGCGATCCGCGGACGTGTCGTCCCCCATCCCCAACTTCACAATCCGACCCCTGACACCTTCTCGGACGTCGCGTGATCCGACGTCTCCGTCTCTTGTTCCAAAGCCTCAGCCACGGCGGCGCCAGAGCGGAAAGGCCTTAACAAACCGAGGATTACGCAGAAAAAATCCGCGAGGAAACCCCGTTTGCGCCGCACTGCACCGGCACCTGATGCGTTTTTTGCCCGGTGTTGCCATTTGGCCCCGCCGATCCCTGTTCCGTCCTGGAACAGATTGCGCCGGTGCCACCGGGCGTGGAACTTTAAGCAAGAACCACGCCACGAAAATGTGAGACTCACGGCAGGCGGCATGACGGCGCGGGCAGATTCGGCCGCCCCTGCGCGGGTCAACCGTGCCCGAGCAGGAGATTCGCAGCGCGGTCGCCGGAGCGCACCGAGCCTTCGATGGTTGCCGGCAGGCCGGTATCGGTCCAGTCCCCCGCCAGAGCGAGATTGCCGAACGCCGTCTTCGCTCCCGGTCGGAGCGCGTTCTGCTCGGGCGTCGCCTCGAAGGTGGCGCGACGCTCGCGCACGATCTGCCACGGCGGCAGCTCCGCCGTGATCCCGGCGGCCTTGCAGACGTCGGCCCAGATCGCGGCGGCGAGCTCCTCGCGCGGCATGTCGACGAGGCGATCGCCATTGCTGATGGTGACCGAGAGCCGTTGCGGGAAGGCGAACAGCCACTCGACCAGGCCGCCGACCACCCCGAGCAGAGCTGGTGCATCGCGCGGCGGCGTGATGCGGAAATGGGCATTGACGATGGCACGATATTTCGTCGGCCCCGTGAGCCCCGGCAGCAGGGCCATCGCCGGCCGCGGCGGCACGGCGAGCACCACGACATCGGAAGGACCGAGCGCGACGGTTTCATCGCCGCCGAACCTGAGCCCGGTGACGCGACCGCCCCCATCGTCGAGGCCGCGCAGCTCGCGGCCGATCCGCACGCTGCCGCCCTTGCCTTCCAGGAATTTCACGGCCGGATCGATCAGCACGCCCGACAGGCCGTCGCGCGCGATCAACGGCCGGCAGGCCTGGCCGCCGGCGAGCAAGGTCTCGCGAACGATGGCGCCGGCCAGCCCCGCCGACCCCTCCGGCGGATCGCAGTTGAGCGCCGCAAGCAGCAGCGGCTGCACCAGACGGTCATACAGCGTACCCTTGCAGGGGATCGTGCTGCCGATCGTCCTGGACGTACCGGCCCAGATCAGCGGCGACAGCGCGAGATAGTCGCCTAGCTTGGTATCCGGCACGCGGCGGCCCTCGTCGAACACCCACAGCGGCAGCCGGCCGTTGCCGAGATCGAGCAGCCAGCGCTGGCCGCTCCGGATGTCGACGAAGGCGAACTCTGCCTTCGCCGGCCCCACGAGCCCCGCCTCCGAGCCGATCGCGCGGGCATAGGCCAACACGTGATGATTGGCCGACAGCAGCAGATGGTTGCCGTTGTCGATCACCAGGTCGGTCGCGGCGTCGTAATAGGACCGGCAGCGGCCGCCGAGCTGCTGCGTCGCCTCGTGGACATGGACGATGTAGCCCGCATTGGCGAGCCGCACGCCGGCGGAAAGGCCGGACACGCCGGCGCCGATGATGTGAGCTGTCTTGTGCATCAGATGATTGCGTAACGAAGGATGATGCCGATCTTCGTGAGCTTGCTCACGCGGACAGGCTCGCGCGGCAGCGCGAAGCCTCGTTCGAGCAAGAGGTCGAACACGGCACGATAATATTTTGACATGATCCGCGGCGCCCGCACGGCGCGCCGGCGATTTCGCCGCATGATCTCGTCGGCCTTCTCGAAATGCGTCTTGGCCCTGACCGCAACCGAGTTGCAGACCTTGGGCAGCGCGCGCTCCTGCGTGACCTTGACCGGATCGTCGCCGGTGATGCCGGCGAACAGCAGCGCCTCGCGCGGCAGATAGAGCCGGCCGATGCCGGCATCCTCGTCGATGTCGCGCAGGATGTTGGTGAGCTGCAGCGCGCGGCCGAGATGGTGCGCGAGCAGGATGCCGTCCTCCTCGGGCATGCCGAAGATGCGCACCGAGAGGCGGCCGACCGCGCTCGCCACGCGGTCGCAATAAAGGTCGAGCGTCGCGAGATCCGGCGCGCGGATCTCCTGCGGCACGTCCATCTCCATGCCGTCGATGATGGCGAGGAAGTCCTCGCGCTTCAGCCCGAAGGTCTTCACCGAGCTGACATAGTCGCGCAGCCGCGGCGGCGGGTTGCCCTGGTACAGCGCGTCGATGTCGTCGCGCCATTTCTGCAGCGCCGCCAGCCGCTCGGGCCGCGGGCCGTCGGAATCGGCGATGTCGTCGACCTCGCGGCAGAAGCTGTAGACTTGGAACATCGCGTCGCGCTGGGCGCGCGGCAGGATGCGCATGGCGGCATAGAACGAGCTGCCGGAGGCTGCCGTGCCGTGATCGATATTGTCTGCGGTTGCCTCGAGGGTCATGCGCCGGCTGCCGATTTGGTGACGGGATGACGCCCGGCCACGCGGCGGCCGATCTCGCCCATGACCGACGTGAAGGTGAGGCCGAGCATGCCGACGGGCGACAGGTGCACGCGCTCGCTCAGCGGATCGCGCACCTTCAGCAACGCCACGATGCGGTCGGCGAAAGCCTGGATCACGGCGATCTCCAGTCCGAAGCGGAAATCCTTGACGCCGCTGTTGAGGTCCCTGCCCTCATCGAGCAGCGCCGCGTTGCGCACCGCGAGCTTCTGCAGGCAGGCCAGCAGAGGCGGCGGCGACTTGGCCTCGCCGAGCATCTCGACGGTCGCGCCGGCTTCCGCCAGCGCATCGCGCGGCAGATACACGCGGTTGAGCGCCTTGTAGTCCTTGCCGCAGTCCTGCAAGTGGTTGTTGATCTGCAGGCCCGCACAGATCGCGTCCGAGGCCGGCCAGGTCGCGGTGGACTCGCCGTGCACGTCGAGCATGAAGCGGCCGACCGGCATCGCCGAGTAGCGGCAGTAGTGGATGACCTCGTCCCAGTTCTCGTAGCGCAGCTTGGTCACGTCCATCCGGAAGGCAACCAGCAGATCGAGCGCGTGCCGAGGCGGCATGCCGCGCTCGGCGAGCGCCCGGCGCAGGCTGACGGCGACGTCCTGGGTTTCGCCAGTCCCGGTCAGCTCGGCTTCGAGCAGATCGAGCAGCCGCAGCTTCTCGTCGCCCGGCAGGCTCGGATGGTCGGCGATGTCGTCGGCGGTGCGCACGAAATTGTAGAAGGCGAGGATCAGCCCCCGGTGCTCGGGACGGATGATCCACGACGCCACCGGAAAGTTCTCGTCCCGGTGTGTCTTGCCGGATCGCAAATCGCTCGCGGTGGTCATGGACGAAACAGCTATCAGGTTGAAAGGGCGCTACCGAAAACAATGCCCGCCGCTTCGCTCATGCGAACGGATTGCTCGCCCCATATAGGCGAAGATCCCGCCAAAACCAATGCAATCGATGTCGGGCAGCCCATAGGACCGAACCGCCGGCCTCCCCCGAGGGGCGGGCCGGCGGTCGTTAACCAAGGGAGTTCGGAAACAACCGTTCCGAACGGCAACCGCTTACTGGTTGTGGGTCTTCAGCACCTGGTCGCAGGCCGGGCTGATCTTGGGCCGGTTCTCCTTGAGGCACGCCAGAATGGTGAAGTCACCCTGATCGATGACGGCACGGCAGAACTTCTGAACGTCACGCGTGCAGGCCGCCTGCTCTTCGGGCGTGCCGCCGCGGCCTTGCGCAAACGCACCGGTGGAAACGGACACCGACGACAGCAGGGAAAGTGCCAGGAAAATCTTACGCATCGTGTTCCTTCATTTTGACAGCAGAGGAGACCTCCCGGATCGCCGATGCTGCCCGGGAAACACCTGTTTGGTTTGGCAAGGACCGCAAGCCCCCCAGCGCCGGAGGTACGCTGCCAAATGCGGCCAAATTTGCGCCCTATGATCCCGAGCGGATCAAGCTCGGAGATCACAGCTTTGGCACAAACAAGGCGTTGATACTAGGGCGTTATTCTCGGAACACGTTTTTCGCATTTGGCTGTTGCAAGCATGCCGCGCGGACCGTTAGATGCAGCGCCGTCGAGGCGGCTTGCGTGCAGCCGTCTTGCGAGGACGACCATTCGGCGCCGACCGGTCGCACGGCGTCGGCGGGCATCATGGCATCCGGTCGCAGCGCCCGACCGGCCGTCATTTGAACCTAACCTTCGGCGAGAACACCAAGTGTTCGAAGCGGCGGCATACGCCGACACAGCGGTGTCATTTTGGATGGGAAACTCGATATGAAACTGTTCGGCTCATCTTTCTCGGGGCACGTCATCAAGGCCGCCGGTCTCGGAGCGGCACTGTTCGTGGCGGCGACCGCAGTTCAGGCTCAGTCGGGCCCGTTCGCCGGCTTCGACGGCTCGTGGTCGGGCAACGGCACGGTCGCGCTGTCGGACGGCACCACCGAGCGCATCCGCTGCAAGGCCAGCTACAAGGTGGCCGGCGCCAATCTGAAGCAGAGCCTGCAATGCGCCAGCGACAGCTACAAGTTCCTCCTGTCCAGTGACGTCACCAGCCAGGGCGACCGCATCTCCGGCAACTGGAGCGAATCCAGCCGCAACGTGAACGGCGAATTGCAGGGCACCGCCGGCAACGGCCAGATCGACGTGTTCGTGCAGGCCGCCGGCTTCGCCGCCAGCATCACCCTGAGGACCAGCGGCAACAAGCAGGTCGTGCAGATCTCCTCCAAGGGCGAGATCCGCGGCGTCAACATCACGATGTCGAAGACCTGATCCTTGGACCGGAGCGTGTCGCGCGCTCACGGGCAGTCGAATGCGCAAACGGCCCTGACAATGTCAGGGCCGTTTTGTTTTGCGGTGCTTCCGCAGCCCTCGGATACGAATGAGACCCGCCGCTGTCGTCGCCCGGCTTGAGGGCGACCCAGTCTTCCGGAGGCTGTCGTGATTGAACCGATAGGCCGCGGCGTGCTGGATCACCCGCTTTCACGGGTGATGACGGCCTGGTTTACGCAATAGCCTGGGCTAAAGCGGCTTGCGCTTCAGCTTCTGCGACAGGTTGATCAGGAACATCGCGGTCGGGCGGAGGATGAAGAGGTCGGCAAACAGCGCCGCCACCATCGAGAACGCGCTGAGCCAACCGAACAGCCGCAGCGACGGCAGATCCGAGAACACGGTGACGACCAGGCCGCAGGCCAGCACCACGGTGGTGAGGATCAGCGCCGGTCCGACCAGCACGGTGGCGCGCTCCACTGCGACGGCGGCACTGACGCCGGGCGCGCTTTCCATCCGCAGCCGGTTCAGGAAGTGGATAGTCGCCGACAGGCCAAGGCCGAAAGAGACCGTGAGCGCCACCACGCTGGCAAATTGCAGCCCCTCACCCATTGCCCACAGCACGGTGCCCGACATCACGACAGGGAAAATGCCGGGCAGGATGCAGGCGAGCATCACCACCCAGGAGCGGAAGGCCAGCCCGATGAACATCGCGACCAGCGCGAACTCGATCGTCAGCCCATGGTTGAGCTTTTCGATCATGCCGGCGGAGTTGCGCGCGGCGATGGCGGCGAGACCGGTAACGGCGATTTCATAGCCGGGATGCTTCTTTCTCACCGCATCGAGCTCGCGGTCGAGCTTGTCGACCACCGGCAGCAGCTGGCTGGAATCGACATCCGGCACGCGGCCGGCGACCACCACGGCATCCTGTTCCTTGTCGATGAAGCGGCGCACGAGGTGCTCGGGGATCAGATTGACATATTCCTGCAACGTCGCCGTATCCGACGAGCCGGCCTTCTCGGCCAGCCAGCGCCGGAGCGTCTCGACCGACCAGACGTTGCCGACACCAGCGGTCTTTTCGACGGTGGCATGGACGTCGGCGATCGCCTGCAACGTCTCCGGCGCATAGAGCGAGGCGCCCTTCGGAAACTGGATGAGCACGTTGACCGGATTGGCGCCGGTCAGCTTGGCATCGAGCCGGTTGCTCGCTGCAACCGCCTGCTGCTTGTCAGGCACCTGGTCGGCGAGGCGATAGCGCGGCTCCAGGGTCGAATACACCACCGCGAGCGAGCCGACGAACAGCACCGCGATCAGGCTGAACAGGCCGGGACGGCCGACCATGCGCACCGCGATCCAGTAGCAGAAATTGCGCAGCGCCTGGACGCCGGCGTCGGCGCCCTGGAATTTGACCGCGAATGTCTTCTCGTTGCGCACCAGCAGCACGCCGAACACCGGCACCAGCGACAGCACCGCGACCAGCGCGATGATGGTGGCTGCGAGCCCCGCCTCGCCGAACTTGCGGATCAGGTCGCTGTCGGAAAACTGCAGGGCGATGAAGGAAATGCCGGCGGTGGCGTGGGTCAGCACGCAAGCCGGGCCGACGACCAGCACGGCGTTCTTGAACGCCGTCACCTTGTCCTGCCCCGCGATCAGGCGGTCGCGGGCGGCGAAGGTAAGCTGCATCGAATCGGAGAAGCTGATGACCATGATGAGCGGCGTCATCACGTTCAGGAACATGTTGAGATTGAAATTGGCCCAGCCGAGCGCGCCGAGCGCGAGCATGATCGCGATCAGCGGCGGAAACGCCGCTGCGATCATGAAGGAGACCTTGCGGAAGAAGATGATGGCGATGATGCAGCCGGCGAGAATGCCGAGAATGTTGTAGGTCAGCCCGTCACGTTCCACCGCGTTGCGGATCTCGAGCTGCATGACCGGCACGCCGGAAAGCTGGACATTCAGGCCGGTGTCGCCGAGGTCCTCCGCCATCAGCTTCCGGATGTCGCCCACCACCTTCCCGAGATCGTTCGAGGCCACCACCTTGGGCTCGAGCGACAGCACGATCAGGGCGAGCGTACCGTCCTCCGACAACAGCTTGCCGCGGATGATCTCGTTCGACTTCACCGTTTCGATGAACTTGTCGTAGGCCTCGCCCTCCGGCAGATCCGACGGAAACAGCGCGGCCGGCAGCTTGCCGGGCGCCGGCGCCTGACGGGCCGAGAACAGCGACACCAGGCCACGGGTACCCTCGACCAGTTGCAGGTCGGTCACGAAGTCACGAAGCTTCTCGAGGTTCTGGCGGGCCAGCAGGGTCTTGCCCTCGACCACGACGAGGACGTCGAATTCCTCGGCCGGGAACTTCTTCGTCACCTCCTCGTACTGGTGGAATTCCTTGCTGTCGGAGCGAAACAGCTGGCTGAGCGAATCGTCGATCTGGATGCGCTTGATGCCGAACACCGCCGCCACGATGAGGACGAGCAGGACGACGCAGGAGAAGATCGGCGCCTTGACCGCGAGGAGGCCGAGTCGTTCGATGCCAAAAGCGATGCTGTCGGCCGGCCGGTGCTCGACCTTCTCGACATGGACTTCGTTGTCGTGCCTGACTTCCAGCATGCGGTGTCCAGTGGTTGGGGTGCGGCCCAATTCTGAGGGCCTGAGCGCATAGGGCAGAAATAAGGCCGCTCAGCGAAGCAGAGATGACCGCATTGTGGCCCGCAGCCCAAGCTAATCCTTGAAAACACGTGAAAATTCGTCGAGGCGATCTAGCAGGGTTCACTCCCCGGCCGCAACCATGCGCGGCCACACAATACGGCGAGCCGCCACGGCTTCCGATCACGCCACGATTCTGCCGTGCTTGAAAAGAGCGTGGATGGCCCCGACGGACGCGGGGCCTCGAAACCTGAACGACTCAAGGACCGGTATCCGACCGAGCCGTCCCTTGCTCTGGGCAGGCCGCGAGCCGGTGCTGGCGAGCACCACCCGCCGCCCCCAGTTCCACAGAGGACCATCACCCTGCGGGAAGGGCGGCCTCGCGCAGCCGGATCGAGTAGTTCGACGCGTTCTGATGCCCGCGCGAGGCGGCGCGCGCAAACATGATGAGGTGATGCGCGATCAGCGCCACGGCGATGAAATTCTCGATCTCGCCTCGCTTGAGCTGGCTCCAGGCAAAGCGCCAGAACGGCCGCTTGTAGTCGCCGAGCACGCCCACCTTCCAGAAGATCTTGCCCATCATGACCAGGCCGCGCCTGATGTTCGGCCAACTCTTCATCTCGTCGCTGACCGGCACCTCGATGCGGTTGGCATAGGTGGTGTCGCATTGGTGCTTGTAGCGCGCGAACAGCCGCTCCGGCTCGTAGGCCACCTCCATGCAGCGCCGCCACGCCGTGACCACCTCGTCATAGGGCATCAGGAATTTCACGTTGGAGTCGCGACCGTCATCGTGGACAAGCCTGCCCTCGCGCTCGAGGCGGTCCCACAGGGGCGTCTTCGGCAGCGCCTGCAGCAGATTGATCGTGAGCAGCGGGATCCGGCTCTCCTCGACGAACTGCAGCAGCGCGTCCGCGGTCTGCGGCGTGTCGGTGTCCAGCCCCATGATGATACCGGAGACGACCTCCATGCCGTAGCTGTTGATGGTCCTGATCCCCTCCAGGATCGGCACCATCATGTTGTGATCTTTCTGCATCGCCGTCAGCGCATCCGGATCGGGCGTCTCGATGCCGCAGAAGATGGTGATGAAATAGGCCTCACGCATCTTCTCCAGGATCTCGGGCCGCTTGGCGATGTTGAGCGTGGCCTCGCAGGCGAGCCGCATCACATAGCCGGTGCGCTTCTGCCATTCGATCAGATGCGGCAGCAGCTCCGTCGCGGCTTTGCGGTTGCCGATGAAGTTGTCGTCGACGAAATAGACCGAGCCGGTGACGCCGCATTCCCTGAGCTTGTCCAGCTCGGCGATGATCTGCTGCGGCGACTTGATGCGCGGGTTGCGCCCATAGAGGCCGGGGATGTCGCAGAACTCGCACTGATAGGGGCAGCCGCTGGAATACTGGATACTGCCGAGAAAGTACTTCTTCACCTCGGCGAGCTCGTAGGCCGGCACCGGGAAATCCGTCATCGCCACCCGCTCGTTGGTCCGCAGCACGACCTGCTGCGCAGGCCGTGACGGATCCCGCGCCAGCCGCGCGATCAGCTCGTCGGTCGCATCACCGAGCTCGCCGACATGCAGATAGTCGAAGCTCGGGTAGTAGTCCGGACAGGCGCTGACCGAGGGGCCGCCGAGCGCGACCGGCAGGTCGAACGCGTGCGCCCGCTGGCAGATGTCGTTCATCTGCTGACGCTGGATGTGCATGCCGCTGACGAACACCGCTTCGGCCCATGAGAAATCCTCGTCCTGCGCCGGGCGGATGTTCTCATCGATGAAGCGCACCTGCCAGGAACCCGGAAGATAGGCCGCGATCAGCAGCAGCCCCTGCGGCGGCATGAAAGCCTGGATGCCGTCGGTGAGCGGATAGGCATGCTCGAAGGTTCCGAACGACGAGGTGTAGCGCGGAAACACACAGAGAATGCGACGTACCGTTTCGATGCCCTCGAATCTCATCGACTGCCCCTCGCGACAACCCGCTAACCGGTTACCTTACGGCCGAAGATAAGGCTTCGCTACCCCTTCCGGAAAAGTTGAGTGCGATCGCGCCTTCCGCTCCTGTCGCAAGGCGCGAGGTCCCGCCGCGTGCCAGATGCTCACGCTGCCTGGCATGATCAGACGCGACCTGACGAGGCGACCTGATCCGATGCATCGCAATACGGATGGCGGAATGCGAAGGGCGATCCAAAGTTCCAATCGGATGGATAATTGATCGGTCGAGCGCGACGACTGCTCCCGCCTGTCTCCGACCGGCGAACCAATTGCGGAGCGCGCGTGCGCGGCCACTGGTTTGCAATGCATTTGCAGGGGAACGAGGAGCCTCGAAATGGCGCATGCCCTCCGTAGTCGACCGGATGCCCCGGCGCCCGCCCCTGCTGCGGAGCACCAACTAATCGATTGAAACGCCAAGCAAAGTACGCTGTGGTTGCATAATACTGACGGTGTCCACTTAACGCTTTCTCCATGAAGGTTTTGCATAACTATTAACAATCAGCGCCTCCTCCGTCGTAGCAAAAACTCGCGGTATCTCACCTCATGACCTCACGCCCGACGTCAACGAAGACGGCCACGCGCCAATCCATCGCAGTCAAGCTCTATGCAATCTTTGCGTTGTTTGCGCTATTGACCGCCGCAATCACCTGGCTGTCCGACTACAACTCGCGGCGAGCCACGGAGCTCATCAAAGCCATCGAGACAGCCAATCTCGCCGCTCACAACGTTCAGCTGGTCAACGGCCTCGTCTATGCCGTCGTCATGGAGTCGCGCGGCGTCTACATGTCGACAGACCCCGCCGTCGTGAAGCAATACGGCAACGGCTTGCTCAAGTTCAATGCCGAGATCCTGAAGGTCGTCGACAAGTGGCAGGCGATCGTCCAGGCCGACGACGCCCAGCAATTCGCAACGTTCAAGAAGCGGATCGAGCAGTTCGTCGAATTCCGCGCCGAACTGGTCCGCCGCGCCAATGAAATCAGCCCGGCTGCGGGACGCGAGTGGGGCGACAACGATGCCAATCGCTCCGTGCGCAAGGCGCTCAACACGGATCTCGAGGCGCTGTCCAAAGTCTATGTCGAGCGCGCAGGAAAGATCGCCGAGGAAACGGCGCTGAACAACAAGCTCTCGCTCGTGCTGACCGGTCTTGGCGGCCTGATGCTGGTTCTGGTCGCAGCCGGCGTGGTGATCATCGCCCGCTCGATCGCTCGGCCGCTGTCGCAGATCACCGATACGATCCGCCAGGTCGCGACCGGCGCCGAGAACGTCGAGGTGCCGCATGCCGGACGGGCCGACGAGATCGGCGAGCTCGCCCGCGCCATCGGCGTGTTCCAGCAGGCGATGGCCCATAACCGCGACCTCAATGTCCAGGTCTCGCAGGACTCGGAAATCCGCGAAGCCCGGGCCCGCCACATCGAGACCGCGGTCGAGCAATTCCGCACCGCGATCGGCAGCGTGATGCGGACCGTCACCGAGAACGCCGCCGCGATGCGCCAAACCGCCGAGATGATCACGCGGCTGACGGCCGATGCCAACGAGCGCGCGGTCACCGCGGCCGGCGCCACGTCGCAGGCCTCGACCAACGTCTCCGCCGTCGCCAGCGCCGCCGAGGAGCTGTCGACGTCGGTCGAGGAGATCGGCCGGCAGATCCGGCAGTCGGCCGGCGCCGTCGAGCAGACCGGCCAGCGCACCGAGAAGTCGGTCACGGAGATCGAGGGCCTTGCCGCCGCCACCCAGCGCATCGACGGCGTACTGACCCTGATCCAGACCATCGCCGAGCAGACCAATCTCCTCGCGCTGAATGCGACCATCGAGGCCGCCCGCGCCGGCGAGGCCGGCCGTGGTTTTGCCGTGGTCGCTCACGAGGTCAAGGCGCTGGCCGGGCAGACGGCCAAGGCGACCGAGGAGATCAGCCAGAACGTCGGCCTGATCCAGGCCTCGACCAAGACCGCGGTCGACGCCGTCCGCGAGATTGGCCAGGCGGTCCGCGGCATCAACGAGATCACCTCGAACATCTCCAATGCCATCCAGCAACAGGACCAGGCGACGCGGGAGATCTCGACCAACGCGCAGTCGACCGCCCAGGGCAACCAGACGCTGGTCATGAACATCGACTCGCTCCGCGACGCCATCAGCGAGACCTCGACAGCCGCCGCCTCCGTCCTGTCGGCGTCCGGCGACCTCAACGCGACCGCGCAGACGCTTGCCAACGAGGTCGAGAAGTTCTTCCAGAACCTCCGCTCGGGTCCGTCTGCGGAGATGCGGCTGCGCAAGGCGAGCTGACGGCGGCGAGCCATCGGTTGCGGAAATCGCCCCCACAAGACGTGATCCGTTCCGACACCGGAACCGTTTCTTGGTTTTTGGAGAGCCATCGTGCGCCAGACAGCCAAGAAACTTCCGTTCGCCTGCGACCCGGTTGCGGTCACCCAGGATGACGTCGAGGACGCCATCCGCACCATCCTGACCTGGATCGGCGAGGACCCGTCACGCGAGGGTCTCTCCGAGACCCCGGCCCGCGTCGCGCGGGCCTACAAGAGCTATTTTTCCGGCTATGAGCAGAACCCCGAGGAGTATCTGCGCAAGACGTTCGAGGAGACCGCCGGCTACGACGAGATGGTGCTGTTGCGGAACATCCCGTTCCAGAGCCATTGCGAGCACCACATGGCGCCCATCATCGGCCGCGCCTGGGTCGGCTACGTGCCGCGCAACCGCGTGGTCGGGATTTCCAAGCTCGCCCGGGTCGTCGAGGCCTATGCCAGCCGGCTGCAGATCCAGGAGCGCATGACCGCCGAGATCGCCAACATCATCGACGAGGTGCTGCAGCCGCAGGGCGTGGCGGTCGTGATCAAGGCAGCCCATCACTGCATCAGCTCGCGCGGCGTCAAGAAGCACGGCGTCGATCTCACCACCAGCCGCATGCTCGGCTGCTTCCGCACCGACCCGATGAGCCGCCAGGAGTTCCTGGCGATGGTCAATTCCGATCTGAAGGATTGAGGGGCACGGAAAATCGTCCGCCCGCTGTGATCCAGCCGTCCATGAGCCACGTTATCCGGGATCAAGCATGCGTGCCGGGGACCATGACCACGCGATGAGAGCGGCTGGATTAGCGCAATGGAACGTGGCATCGTCCCGGCATCGATTTGCACGGGCCTTGGGCGCCCGTACCAAGGTGAATGTGAGCAGAGGGCCGAAGGCGACTGTGGATTGGGCTGAATTGATCGGACGCGTCGCCGCGCGCGGCGACCGCGAGGCGTTCAAGGCCCTGTTCGCGCATTTTGCGCCCCGCATCAAAGGTTTCCTCATCAAGACCGGCTGCAACGCCGACGACGCCGAGGAAATCGCCCAATCCACCATGGTGGCGGTGTGGACGAAGGCGGGGCAATTCGATCCGTCGACGGCCGGCGCGGCCGCCTGGATCTTCACGATCGCGCGCAACCAGCGGATCGACGCCGTGCGCAAGGCCGCCCGCGACAGCCGGCTGAGCAGAGAAGTGGGGCGCGACGAGGAAGCCGATCCGACGCTCGCAGCCGACCAGATCGTCTCGCGTGTCGAAGATGCCACACGGGTAGCGGCCGCGATCGAAAGATTATCGGCGGAGCAATCCACCGTGATCCGCCTGTCGTTCGTTGAGGAACGACCGCATTCGGAAATCGCGGCGGTGCTCGGCCTGCCGCTGGGTACGGTAAAGTCACGAATCAGACTGGCGATGAACCGCCTGAGAGACCTGTTGGACGACGCGACATGACGATCAGCCACCACCCGCCGGAAGACCTGCTGGCCGACTTCGCCACTGGTGCGCTCGACGAGGCCGAGCGGCTGGTCGTCGGTGTACATGTCGCCGATTGCGGCCGATGCCAGCGCTTCGTCCGCGCCATCGAGCAGCTCGCCGGCGCCTCGCTGGACGCGGCCGAGCCGATCGCGACGGGCGCGGACGCTTTCGATGCCGTGATGGCCCGCATCGATCGACGCCCGCAGGCGGCGCCGCAGGTGAGCGAGGTCGCCGAGCACGATCCCGAGCTCGCGGATTTGCCCGAGATGGTCAAGCGCTGCAAGATCGGCAAGCGCCGGCGCGTGGCGCCCGGCATCAGCATGCGCCCGATCCTGCTGCCTGGCACCGGCAAATCGCGCGCCTTCCTGCTGCGCTCGGAGCCAGGGGCGCGGATGCTGGAGCATACGCATTCCGGCAATGAGCTGACCTGCGTGCTGAAGGGCAGCTTCAGCCATCTCGGCGGCTATTACGGACCCGGCGACTTCGACTATGGCGACGACGAGGTCGACCATCGTCCGGTGGTCGGTGACGAGGGCCCCTGCCTCTGCCTCGTCGCCATGACCGGCGACCTGCGCATGCACGGCCTGCTCGGCCGCCTCATCAGCCCCTTCGTCCGGCTCTGAGCTCTGATCGCATCGTGGCGTGCCGCCGCGGAGCAATCAAGACGAGCTAGATCGGCTGGACGATTCGCCACTTCCCTCCGCGCGATACCGACAGCACGCTGGCGGTGATCCGCATCTGACTCTGACCCGTTTCCGTTCAGAGAGAGCGCATGGAGGAGAATGATGCGATCAGCAAGCGCGGATCAGAAGGGTTGCGTCGCGCATCTTGGCAGCCTGCTGGCCCGTGCCGGACGCAACGATGAGCAAGCCTTTGCCGAGCTCCATGCTGCAACGATCTTGAAGATGCGGAAGACCGTGCGCGCCTTGCTGCCGTCCGCGGCTGACCTCGACGACATCCTGCAGGATGGCTACCTGAAGATCTGGCGGCATGCCGCGAGCTTCGACCCGACGCGCGCCTCGCCCATCACCTGGATGTGCAGCATCATGCGCAACACCGCGATCGACGCGCTGCGCGCCACCGGCGTGCCGACCTCGGAGCTCGATGAGGCCCTCGCGATCCCTGATCCCGCCGACAGCGCCGCCGACGAATTCGACTACGCGCTGGCGGAACCGATCGCCCGCGAGGCGCTTGAGCGGCTGCCGGAGGAGCGCCGACGGCTGCTGGCGCTCGCCTATCTCGAGGGCGAAAGCCGGACGCGTTTGTCGGAACGGTTTGGCGTGCCGGTCGGCACCATCAAGACCTGGCTGCATCGCAGCCTGCTCACGGTGCGCAAGGACTGTCTTGGCCAGGCCCACGCGGTTACCGCGGCGGCCGCCTGATCGGCTGCATGGCGTGATGACCAAGGTCCCATGACCAGGACACGTGCCGTAAGACACCTTGTCATCGTGCTGGGCGACCAGCTCGATGCGGACTCGGCGGCCTTCGACGGCTTCGACCCGGAGCAGGACGTCGTGCTGCAGATGGAGGTCAGCGACGAGGCCAGCTACGTTCCGCAGCACAAGATGCGCATCGCGTATTTCTTCGCGGCGATGCGCCACTTCCGCGCCGATCTCGAGAGCCGCGGCCGCACCGTCCATTACGTCCGGCTCGATGATCCCGCCAACACCGGCGCACTCGACAGCGAGATCGCGCGGCATCAGGCGGCGCTGCGGCCTGCGGCGACCATCGTGCTGGAGCCCGGCGATTTTCGCGTGCGCGAGGGCTTGCGCAAGCTGCCGCAGCGGCCCGACATCCGCGCCGACCGCCACTTCCTGTGCACGGCGGAGGAGTTCGACGCCTTCACCGAGCGCCATCCGCGCCCGATCATGGAGACGTTCTACCGCGCGATGCGGCGCAAGACCGGCATCCTGATCGACGAGAGCGGCCGCCCGGTCGGCGGCAGCTGGAATTTCGACGCCGAGAACCGCAAGGGATTCGGCAAGTCGCGCCCGCCGATCCCCGTCGCCAGATCCTATGCGCCCGACGCGATCACGCGCGACGTGCTCAAGCTGGTCGCGGCGCGCTTCTCCAACAGTCCCGGCAAGCTCGACCGCTTCGACCTGCCGGTGTCGCGCGTCGACGCGCTGACCGAGCTTTCCGATTTCGCCGGCTGGCGCCTCTCCTTGTTCGGCACCTATCAGGACGCGATGCTGAGCGACGAACCGTTCCTGTATCACTCGCGGCTGTCGGGCGCGCTGAACCTGCACATGCTGAATCCGCGCGAGGTGGTCGCGGCCGCGCTTCAGAGCCGCAACGCGCCGCTGAACGCGCTCGAGGGCTTCGTCCGCCAGATCATCGGCTGGCGGGAATTCGTGCGCGGCATCTATTGGCAGCGCATGCCTCACTACGCCGATGAGAACGCGCTCGACGCCGGCCTGCCGATGCCGCGCTTCTACTGGACCGGCGAGACCGAGATGCGCTGCCTGGCGCAGGCGATCGGCCACACCATCGACCATGCCTATGCGCATCACATCGAGCGGCTGATGGTGCTCGGCCTGTTCGCGATGCTGCTCGGCGTCCGGCCCTACGATGTGCACCTCTGGCACATGTCGATGTTTCACGACGCCATCGACTGGGTGTCGTTGCCCAACACGCTCGGCATGAGCCAGCATGGCGACGGCGGCGTGGTCGGCACCAAGCCCTATGCGGCGTCGGGCCACTACATCGACCGCATGAGCGACCATTGCCGCAACTGCCGCTACGATCCGAAGCAGGCGACCGGCGACAGGGCCTGCCCGCTCACGACGCTGTATTGGAGCTTCCTTGCCAAGCACCGCCGGCGCTTCGCCAATAATGGCCGCATGCGCAACCAGTACGTCAATCTCGAGCGCCGCAGCGCGGCGGAGATCCGCGCCATCCGGAGCCACGCCGACGCGATCGCGTCGGCCCTGGTGTAACCGGCGTTCGTCCAGCCTGAACAGCGCTCACGGCTTGCTGGCCGGACGCCGATCGGTCATATCTTGGGCAGTTCCATCCGTCTCCCGCCGATCCAGCACGGAATGCCCTGCCCATGACCGCCGCCATCGTCGCCGTCTTCACGCTCGCCTATGCCGTGGTGGCGCTGGAGCATCCGTTCCGGATCAACAAGGCAGCCACCGCTCTGGTCGGTGCCGGCCTGATGTGGACCATCTACGCCGTCATGGGCGGGACCGCGCCGGCCGTTGCGGCTGAACTCAACGAGTCCGTGGCCTCGACCGCGCAGATCATCTTCTTCCTGATCGGGGCGATGACCATCGTCGAGGTCATCGACGCGCACAACGGCTTCGAGGTCGTGACCTCGCTGATCAGCACCAGGAATCAGGTCACGCTGGTCTGGTTGGTCGGCTTCGTGACCTTCTTCCTCAGCGCCATGCTCGACAACCTCACCACCGCGATCGTGATGGTGTCGCTGATGAAGAAGCTGTCGGGGCGTGACGAAGATCGTCTCGTGTTCGCCGCCATCATCGTGATTGCCGCCAATGCCGGCGGCGCGTGGTCGGCGATCGGCGACGTCACCACCACCATGCTGTGGATCGGCGGCCAGATCACGCCGCTCGCGATCATGAAGTCGGTCTTCATCCCCTCGCTCCTGAACCTGCTGGTGCCGCTCGCGGTCGTCAGCGTCACGCTGCGCGGCAAGCAGCTCGCGCCTCCGGCGAGCGCAGGGCTCGCCTCGATCAGCCCGATCCTGCCGTTCGAGCGCAACCTGATGTTCTTCATGGGCCTCGGCATCCTGGTCGCCGTGCCGGTGTTCAAGGCGCTGACGCATCTGCCGCCGTTCATGGGCATCCTGTTCGGCCTCGGCCTGCTCTGGATGGTCGGCGAGATCATCCATCGCGAGAAGGCCTCGGAGCAGAAGCAGCGCCTGACGCTCGTACATGCGCTGACCCGCATCGACATGCCCTCGATCGTGTTCTTTATCGGCATCCTGCTGGCCGTCGCAGCGCTGGAGCACACCCACATCCTGCAGGCGCTGGCGCAATGGCTCGATCGCACCGTCGGCCGGCTCGACCTGATCGTGATCGTGCTCGGCCTCGCCAGCGCGGTCATCGACAACGTGCCGCTGGTCGCAGCATCCATGGGCATGTACAGCCTGAGCCAGTTTCCGCCGGACAGTTTCCTGTGGGAGTTCGTCGCCTACTGCGCCGGCACCGGCGGCTCGATCCTGATCATCGGCTCGGCGGCCGGCGTCGCCGCGATGGGGCTCGAGAACATCCACTTCTTCTGGTACGTGCGCCGCATCAGCGGCATCGCCCTGCTCGGCTATTTTGCCGGCGCCGCCGCCTACATTATCCAATACAATCTGCTTCACTGAGCGGGACCGACGCATGGAATGGTCGTGGCACAGTCTTGCAGCCGTCGCGACCGCCATGCTCATCGGCATCGGAGCTGGCCACGCCGACGACGCGACGATCCGCAGCGGCTACGCGCTCGGCCCGGCCAGTTGCGGCGACGGCGCCCTCACCTTTCCGCGCCTCCAGATCGACATGAAGCCCGGCTTCTGCGCCGGCCTCGTCGCCAGTCGCGACGACGGCCTGCGATTTCCCCGCAGCATCGTGCAGATTCCCGGCCATCAACTGTTCGTGGTCGCGGACATGGGCGGCTGGGGCCATGACGACGGCCGCCTCCTCATCCTCGATCCCGTAGCGCCCGCGGGCCAGCGCATCCGCGAGGCGGTCACGCGACTGTCCTATCCATTCGGCCTCGCCGCGGGCCTCGACGGCAGGATCTACGCCTCGACCGACACCGCGATCTTCCGCTTCGATCCGCTCGCCGCGAACCCGAGAGCGACCATCGAGACCATCATCCGCGATCTGCCTGGGCGCCGCCTGACCTTGCCGGACGGCACCCGGATCGCGGAGAGTGCGCATCCGCTGAAGGCCTTCGCTTTCGACCGCAATGGGCGGCTGTTCGTCAACATCGGCTCGCACAGCGACAACTGCCTGTCGCCGGCGCCGATCACGCGCCCCTGCGCGGCGGGCGACGGCACCTCGCCGCTGGCTTCCATCTGGTTGTTCACGCCGCCCGCCGGCGGCCTCTTTCCAGCGCTGAAACCCGGCGATTCCGCTCCGCCTCATGAGGTGTTCGCGCGCGGCTTGCGCAACTCGATGGCGCTGGCGCTGCATCCGCGCTTTCCCGATCCCGGCACCGCGTTCCTGCAGGGCGAGAACGCGCGCGACCTGCAGGACATCTTCGCGCCCAACGAGGAGATCAACGCGATCGAGCAAGGCCGCCACTATGGCTGGCCCTATTGCTACGACCTGACGACGCCGAGCCCGGAATTCAAGCGTGTGCTGCAGTCCGGCGCGCTCAAGAACCTCTGCAACACCACCACGCTCTACAAGCAGCCCTGGTCGCTGCTGCCGCCGCATGGCGCGCCGCTCGGCATGCTCTACTACACCGGCGATCGCTTCGACGACCTGAAGGGCAAGCTGCTGGTCGGCCTGCATGGCTATCGGCCGACCGGCAGCCGGCTACTCGCCTTCGAGGTCGACGACCACGGCTTGCCCAAGCTGAGCCCGGCGCCGGTGCGCTACCATGTGAGCTGCGCCGCCGAGCCAACCCGCGCTTTCCAGACCGCAGCCGGTCCCGCGCCGGCCGCGGCGTTCGACGAGATCATCACGGGGTGGCATCGCGTCAACGGCATCCGGCCGCAGGGCGCGCCGGTCGGCATGACCATCGCCGACGACGGCGCGATCTGGCTGGTCGAGGACAAGAACCAGACCGTGATCCGCATCGACCGCTCTGGCGAGGCTGCCCCCGAACCCCTGCCCTGCGACATCAGGAGCGAGGCGCTGATCGACCGGCTTGCGGCTTTCGTGATGCAGGACGCGGCGAGTCGCGCGCGGCTCACGACCGTGCGCAGGAGCCTGATCGAAAAACATTGCAGCGGCTGCCATTCGGATTTCGGCCTCAAGGCCGGGCAATCCGATGACGACAAGGACCGCGCCGTGCTGCGCTTCATGCTGGCGCAAGACGGCTGGATCTATCCGGGCGATCCCGAAGCCGGCCGGCTGCGTCAACGATTGCGCGGATTGGGTGCCGAGCGGCAGATGCCGCCGGGCGCCAACCTCATCAAGACGGAACCAGGCTACGCCAGGGTGCTTGATGTGGCGGACGATCTGGTCGCGCGCATGATTCCAGGAACCAGGATGCGGGTGAAACCGGGCGGCCCTCCGCATCGCAAGTTCTTCGCCGGCGACGGCCGCGAATGCGGCGAGATCCCGTTCGGCAAGGTCGTCGTGATGACCGAGAGGTCTGCCGTCAATAAGCCCGGCTTCAGCCGTTTCTTCCGGCCCGCCGATACCTACCTCAACGGCACCTGTACGGACGACAATGGCTATTACATCCAACAGCAGTTTCTGGTGCCGCTCTGACCGGCTTGCGATGGCCCGTAGGGTGGGCAAAGCGACCGCCGCAGGCGGCGCGTGCCCACCGGCCGCGCGCACCGGTGCTGCGGCTGGTGGGCACGGCGCGAACGAGCGTGCGTTCGGGCGCAAGCGGCGTCGTCCTGCGCCTTTGTCCACCCTACGCATCTCGGGTTTGGCGACTGTTCTCATGCTCTTGCTTGCGAGCGCGCCCACCCTCGCCGCACCAAAACTGTTCGAGAGCACCCAGCTCACTCCATCCGGCGAATACACCTTCGGCATCGAGGGGCCCGCCGTCGACCGCGACGGCAATCTGTTCGTCGTCAATCTCGGCAAGGCCGGCACGATCGGCAAGCTCGCGCCGGAGGCGACGGCCTCCGAAAAATTCACCGAGCTGCCCGACAACAGCATTGGCAACGCCATCCGCATCGACGCCACAGGCACGATGTTCGTCGCCGACTACAAGCGCCACAACATCTTCGCCATCGCCCCCGGCACGACCGAGCCCCGCCTCGTCTTCCATGCCGATGACATGAGCCAGCCCAACGACATCACGCTGGCGCGCGACGGCACGATCTATGCGAGCGATCCCAACTGGAAGGCGCGCAGCGGCCGCATCTGGCGGATCGCGAAAGGACCCGACGGATCCCTGCAAGGCGCAGCCATGTCGGCGCCGCGTGCCATGGGCACCGCCAACGGCATCGATCTCAGCCCAGACGGCCGCACGCTCTATGTCGGCGAATCCAACAGCGGCGAGCTCTGGTCCTATGCGATCGACGGCGACGCGCTGACACGGCCCAAGCTGATCAAGACCTTCGAGCCGAACACGATCGACGGACTGCGCACCGACGCCAGCGGCCGGCTGCTGGTCGCGCACATCCTCAAGGGCAGCATCGCCATGCTGGCGCCGGATGGGCGCATGATCCGGGAGATCGCGCTGAAAGCCAGGGAGCCGACCAACCTCGCCTTCGGCGGCAGCGACGGCAAGACCGTGTATGTGACCCAGCGCCAGGGCGGCTTCATCGAGTCGTTTCGGACTGATGTCGAGGGGCGAGAGCATTGTTTGCAGATGCGGAAGTGCTGAGCTTCTCTGCTGGTGCCGGATTCAGCATGGCGCTCGCTGTCTGAACGACAACTAATAGATCGCGCATATCCGCCATGCCCGAATTGCCCGTCGTGCCAGTTTGTCGCACGCTTGCCCACTTGTGTCGTCGGGCAAATCAGACCGATGTTTCCGGCCATCCCGGGCTCGTGAGAGGGGCGTATCGCGGTCGTCACGAACGTGGAGCCTGGGGAGCGGTGGGCGTGTGATGCTGCAGCGTGATCAGTCGCGCGGACGAACGGCATGATGCGCACGGTGAAGTCGTGATGTCCCGACACCCCGATGCTGGTGTCAACCTGGCGCAATACGATCGCGCTGGGGATGGTGGCCAGAAAGCCCGGCGCACCAGGGAGACCACGTATAAGCCGTAAAGCCATCGCGCAGGGAATGCCGGGTTGATCCGGCTGCACCTGTGGTTCCTGCCGCCTGCATTCTTTTCGCAGGCGGGCCATGGGTGAGGCCATCACCCGGCATTCCCTGCGCCCTCTTGTTCTCAGAGGGTTCGAGCTATCCTTCATGACTCGGACAGATCGTGTCGCGAGAACGCCGCCCCGTACCCCGTGTCATGTCCGCGCAGGCGGGCATCCGGTACGCCGCGGCGTCTCGATTCATCACCCCTTCCGGCGAGTACTGGATCGTGAGGCCGGCACCTTTCATCTCACCCGCAAATCAAGGCCCCCGCGTGCGCGAGAGCCTCGATAGCAATGGCGATCGCTTATCGCCCGTACACCACCGGCGCGCGGCGGACGATGAGCGGCGGCGGCAGGTCGCGCTCCCAGACACGGCCGTCGTCGAACTGGATGCGCATGCCGTCGGGCGAATACACTGCACTTTCGTCACGTGCGTCGATCCAAAGCCGGCTATTGGGAGCATTCCAGTCCGGCCAGGCCTGGAGGGACTCGCCGGTTTCGGTGGTCAGGTTCACGGCATCGCCGTTCTGCGTCACGAAGGCCGGCGCGCCGATCATTCCGTCGCGGCACATCTGGATGCAGCGGTAGGTGCCGGTGAGGTTCGCACTCGGCTGGGCCGAGGCGCTGCCGGCGACGCAGGCGCCGACCAGGCCAATGACGATTGCAACACGTTTCATGTCGATCACTCCATCGCTCGAAAGGGTCAGCCAGCCCCCATTCGGGCCCCTCGGGCGGATCAAGTGCGATGCGGGAAAAATGTTCCGACCGTTCCCGGTCAGGGAACCCTACTCGACCATCACGACATCGACGGCGACGCCGAGCTTCTGCTTGCGCGAGCCGACGATGATGCCATCGACCGGCGAGACATCGGAGAAGTCGCGGCCCATGCCGAGGATGATGTGATCATTGCCGACCAGGAGATCATTGGTCGGATCGAAGCCGATCCAGCCCAGTTCCTCGCCGCACCACAGCGACACCCAGGCATGGGTGGCGTCGGCGCCCTGCAGCGGCGGCTGGCCCTCGGGCGGGATGGTGCGCAGATAGCCGCTGACATAGGCTGCGGGCAGGCCGAGGCCGCGCAGGCCGGCGATCATGACGTGAGCAAAGTCCTGGCAGACGCCGTGGCGATTGTCGAACACCTCGCGCAGCGGGGTCGAGATCACGGTCGCCTTCGGATCGTATCTGAACTCCTTGCGGATGCGCCGCATCAGATCGGCGGCGCCGGCTACGATCCCCGTCTCGGCGGAGAAGCTCGCCGCGGCGTAGTCCGTCACCGGCTCCAGCACCGGCGCCAGCGCGCTGGCGAAGACGTAGCCGATCGGCGACGACGGGCCGAGGCTCGTCGCCTCGAAAGCTGCATCGCGCACCTGCTCCCACTCCGCACTCGGCGCATCGCGCTCGGGCGGCGTGCGCGACAGCTTCACCCGCGAGCGCGAGTCGATGCGCAGGTGGCGGTGCTGAGTGTCGATCACGATGCTCTCGGTCAGTGTGCCGAAGAAATCGCGCCGCGCCGTCCGCTCCGAGGGACGCGGGCGGATGTCAACGCTGTGCGAGATCAACTCCTGGCCGTCGCCGCTGAGCGGCTCCAGGCGCAGCGAGCAGCGCGCGAAGCTGACGGCACTCCCGTATTCGTAGGTGGTGACATGGCGGATGTCGTAGATCACGCGAGGCCCGTCAGCTTTTCCGGCCGCGTCGCGTTCGGACCGTGTGGGAAGTAGTGCTGACCGATCGCCTCCGCCAGATTGAGCAGGTCCTGCTCCAGTGCAAACAAGGCGCGGCCATCGAGATGGGCCGCCTCCGCCGCGGTCAGCCGCGCGCCCAGCGAGATCGCGAGGCGTTGCGGCCGCTCGATCAGCCCGTTCTCCTTCAGCACCGGGAGGCTCGCGATGTGCTCGTTGAGCAGCTCGACCTGGAACGCGACCGAGCGCGGATTGTAGAGGTCGAGCACGACGAGATCGCGGATCGGCGCCAGCGACGGGCCGATCAAATAGCGCGAGCGGTAGGTGATCTGGCAGTCGACCAGCGTGAGCAGGACGTCGAGATCCTCGGGCGTCGCCTCGTCATAGCCGAACTGGCGCGCAAACCGCGCGGTGTTGATGGCGCGTTCGGCGCGGCGCCCCATGTCGAGGAAGCGCCAGCCGGCGGCGCGGTTCATGTTCTCCTGGGCAAGGCCGGCGAAGCTCGCAAGCCGGTCGAGCGTGAGCTCGGCGATGCTGACGACGGCGTCCTCATCCTCGGCCTCCTGCGCCAGGCGATTCGGCATCTCGGTGATGACCTGCCAAGCGTCGGGCGAGAGGCGCTCGCGCAGCGAGGTCGCGGTGCGCTGAGCCGATCTGAGCAGCGACAGCGCCGAGCCGAACTGCGCCTCGGCCTGCAGGGCCTCAGCCGCCACCTGAAATCCCTTGCTGCGCGAGGTCTGCTCAACCGCGCCCCACGCCAGCAACAGCCGCTGGATACGCTCGGAGGTGTTGAGCTGCGCCGGCGATCCCTTGCCGGGATCACGATGCTGGGCTGCGAGCGCCCGGATCAGCCGCACGGTGGCCTCGGCGCGCTCCAGATAGCGTCCGAGCCAGAACAGATTGTCGGCGGCGCGGCTCGGCAGCACGCCGGCGATGCGGCGTATCCGCACGTTGTCGGAGCCCGGCAGCAAGGTGCGCGCCGCCACCGCCTTGTCGGCGACCACCCAGACGTCGGCGGCGCGCGCGCCATCGCCCATCGACACCGCGCGCGCATCGAGCTTGTCGGCGATGCGACAGAAGCCGCCGGGCATGACGGTCCAGCCGTCGGGCGTGGCGGCCGCGAACACCCGCAGCACGAACGGCCGCGGCGCGATCCGACCGTCCTCCCACACCGGCGTGGTCGACAGCCGCACCACCTCCTGTCCGACATAATCGATGCCGCGCTGGCTGATCGCAGCGCGCAGCCGCTCGCGCTCGGCGGCCGAGAGCTCACCAGCCAGCACCGGACCGCTGCTTGCGAAGCCCGGCACGGCGCGGCCATAGGCGCCTTCGATCGCGAACTCCTCGAGCCGCGACAGCACCTCGTCGCGTGCGGACTTCTGGCCGCACCACCAGGTCGCGATGTGCGGGATCTTGAGATCCTCACCGAGCACGCGCCGCGCAAGGCTCGGCAGGAAGCCGAGCAGCGCGCGCGCCTCGAGCACACCAGAACCCGGCATGTTGGCGATCACCACACCGCCCTTGCGCACGACGTCCATCAGGCCGGCGACGCCGAGTCGCGAGCCGGCATCGAGTTCGAGCGGATCGAGCGAGTTGGAATCGAGCCGCCGCAGCAGCACGTCGACGCGCTTCAGGCCGGCGACGGTGCGGATATGCACGCGGTCGCCGCTGACAGCGAGATCGTCGCCCTCGACCAACAGAAAGCCGAGATAGCGCGCCAGCGTCGCGTGCTCGAAATAGGTCTCGCTGAACATGCCCGGCGTGAGCACGCCGATGCGCGGCTCGTCACGATCGGCGCTGGCGCGCAGAGCATCGCGGAATGCTTCGAAGAACGGCGCGAGCCGCTCCACGTTCATGGACTTGTAGATCGAGGAGAAGGCGCGCGACAGCACGAGCCGATTTTCCAGCGCATAGCCCATGCCGGACGGCGCCTGGGTGCGGTCGTTGAGCACCCACCAGCCGCCGTCGGGCCCGCGGCCGATATCGGCGGCGTAGATGCTGAGGAAGCGGCCGCCGGGCGGTTTGACGCCGCAGACCGGGCGCAGATATTCGCTGGACCCGGCGACGGCGGCTGCCGGCAGCGCGCCGCTCGCCACCAGCCGTCCCTCGCCATAGATGTCCTGCAGCACCCGTTCGAACAGTTCGGCGCGCTGGACGATGCCCTGGGACAGTTGCGCCCATTCGGACTCGTCGATCAGCAGCGGCAGATGGCTCAGCGGCCACGATCGCTCGGCGTTGTCGCCCGGCGAGCGATAGGTGACGCCGGCTTCGCGCAGATGGCGATCGGCGGAGGCGAAGCGGCGCTCGATGTCACTCGGCGCGAGTGCGGCGAAGGTCTCGGCAAAGCGGGTCCAGACCGGTCGCGGACGGCCGTCGGCCCCGATGAACTCATCGGGGATGCCGGGGAGCCGGGCATAGTCGCGGGCCCAATGCTCGGCCCGGCGCAGCGGAGAACGTGCCGCCGGCCGACCGGCGGCGCTCGCTCCCTGGTCCTGGCCGCTCGAGCCGTCCATACCCTGGTCCTCCGCACAAACTCCGTGCCATCAATGCAGGAGCGGCCTGCGCAAGTCGAGGGTCATCGGGAATTCATTTGTGCGTTCCTCCGGCGGCAGCGCGATTCGTCCCGGAGTGTGGCCGTGATCCTGGAAGCGGGCGAGCCGCCGTGCCTCCGCCTCGTAGGAGTTGATCGGCTTGGTATCGTAGTTGCGGCCGCCGGGATGGGCGACGTGATAGACGCAGCCGCCCAGCGAACGGCCGTTCCAGGTGTCGATCAGGTCGAAGGTCAGCGGCGCATGCACCGGGATCGTCGGGTGCAGGCCGGAGGCCGGCTGCCATGCCTTGAAACGAACCGCCGCCACCGCTTCCGCCGACCGTCCGGTCGAGGTCATCGGCATCCTCCTACCATTGCAGGTGATGAGGTGGCGGCCTTCGATGAAACCTTCGGCTTTGACCTGAAGTCGCTCGACCGAGGAATCGACATAGCGCACGGTGCCGCCCGCGGCGCCCTCCTCGCCCAGCACGTGCCAGGGCTCCAGCGCCTGCCGCAGCTCCAGGGTCACGCCGCCATGCTGCACGCGGCCGAAGGTCGGAAAGCGAAATTCGAGCTGCGCCTGGTACCATTCCGGCGAGAAGTCGTAGCCGGACGACCGCAGCTCATCCAGGACATCAAGAAAGTCTTCCCAGATGAAGTGGGGCAGCATGAAGCGGTCGTGCAGCGCCGTGCCCCAACGCACGAACCGGCCGTCTTGCGGCTCACGCCACAATTTGGCGATCAGCGCACGGATGAGAAGCTGCTGCGCCAGCGACATCCGCGGATCGGGCGGCATTTCCAGCGCGCGGAACTCCACGAGTCCGAGCCGGCCCGTCGGTCCCTCCGGCGAGTACAGCTTGTCGATGCAGATCTCCGAGCGGTGGGTATTGCCGGTGATGTCGACGAGCAGATGCCTGAACAGCCGGTCGACCAGCCACAGCGGCACGCTCTGCCCGATCCTTGGCACGTTGGCGAGCGCGATCTCGAGCTCATAAAGGCTGTCGTGGCGCGCCTCATCGATGCGCGGAGCCTGGCTGGTCGGCCCGATGAACATGCCGGAGAACAAATAAGACAGCGACGGGTGCCGCTGCCAATACAGGACGAGACTCTTCAGCAGATCGGGGCGGCGCAGGAAGGGCGAATCCTGCGGCGAGCTGCCGCCGACGACGACATGATTGCCGCCGCCGGTGCCGGTGTGGCGGCCATCGATCAGGAAGCGATTGGCGCCGAGCCTCACCTTCGCGGCATCCTCATAAAGTCCGAAGGTGATGTCGACCGATTGCCGCCAGCTCGCGGCCGGCTGGATGTTGACCTCGATCACGCCGGGATCGGGCGTCACCTTGATGACCTCGATGCGCGGATCGAACGGCGGTGCATAGCCCTCCACGTGAACCTTGATCTGCATCGACTCGGCCGTCGCTTCGACCGTTGCGACCAGCTCCAGGTAGTCCTCGATGGTTTCGACCGGCGGCATGAACACGCACAGAATGCCATCGCGGATCTCGACCGACATCGCAGTGCGGACGCCGAGCCCTCCCCAGTACTGATACTGAACGTCCTGCTGCGGCTTCGGCGCGCGATCGAGCTTCGGCAGCGGCGGTACCTGCGGCACGATCACCGGACGCCCCTGCGTGAACATCGGCAGCGGCCCGCGCTGCTCCATCGGGTCCTGCTCGTGGATGTACGGGAAATCCTTCGGCGGAATGTGGGCCAGCGAGCCGATCGGCAGCCGCAGGCCGAGCGGTGAGTCGCCGGGAATCAGGAACAGCCGCTTGCGCCGCAGGCCCCAGCGCTCGCTGCGCCAGCGCCGCGGCTGTGCATTCCAGCGCTGGATCGGCAGCACGAAGCCGCGCGGAATGTGCAGCCCTTCATCGAACACCCGCGCCATCCGCGCGCGTTCCTCGGGATCGGCGAGCTTGGAGTCGAGCGCATCGACGTTCTCGGGCAGTGCGGCTTCCTTCTGCAGCCAATGCGCGGGATCTTCGAACGCGGGCAGCACGTAGTCCGGTTCGAGCCCGAGCGTCTCGGCGGCCGTGTCCAGGAAACGCTCTGCATCCTGGATCGTCGCCCTGCGCGGGCCATCGACGTTGGCGATCAGATCCGGATTGCGCCAGATCGGCTCACCGTCCTTGCGCCAATACAGTCCGAACGCCCAGCGCGGCAGGCTTTCGCCGGGATACCACTTGCCCTGTCCGTAATGCAGCAGGCCACCGGGCGCGAAACGCGCGCGCAGACGCCGGATCAGGCTGTCCGCGAGCCCGCGCTTGGCCGGGCCGACGGCAGCCGTATTCCACTCCGCCGATTCCATGTCGTCGATCGACACAAAGGTCGGCTCGCCGCCCATCGTGAGGCGCACGTCGTTTTCGGCGAGATCGGCATCGACGGCTTCGCCGAGGCGGTCGAGCCGGTCCCACGCCTCATCCGAAAATGGCCGGGTAATCCGCGGCGCTTCGCGGATGCGCCTCACATTCATCTCGAAGTTGAAGTTGACCTCGGCAACTCCGGCACTGCCGCTGATCGGCGCGGCCGAGTGATAGTGGGGAGTCGCAGCAACGGGGATGTGTCCTTCGCCCGCCAGCATGCCCGAGGTGACGTCGAAGCCTATCCATCCAGCGCCGGGCAGATAGACCTCGGCCCAGGCATGCAGATCGGTGAAATCATTCTCGACCTCGACCGGCCCCTCGATCGGATCGATGTCGGGACGAAGCTGAATCAAATAGCCGGAGACGAAGCGGGCGGCGAGCCCGAGATGCCGCAGCGTCTGGATCAGCAGCCACGCCGAGTCGCGGCAGGAGCCGGCGGCCGACGACAGCGTCTCCTCCGGCGTTTGAACGCCAGGCTCCATCCGGATGATATAACGAATCTTTTTCTGCAACTGCGCATTGAGTTCGACGAGATAGTTGACCGTGTTGTCCGCATCGCGGGGAATCGACTTCAAGTATTCCGCGAACAACGGCCCCGGCTCGATTGTCTCGAGATAGGGCGCCAGTTCCACCTTGAGGCCCTCCGGATAGGCGAAGGGAAAACTGTCGGCGTAAGGCTCGACGAAGAAGTCGAACGGATTGATCACGGTCATCTGCGCCGTGAAGTCGACCTCGATTTTGAGTTCGTTCACCTTCTCGGGGAAAACGTAGCGGGCCAGCCAATTGCCTTGCGGATCCTGCTGCCAGTTCACGAAATGGTTGGGCGGCGTGACCTTGAGCGAATAGCTCAGCACGGGGGTCCTGGTATGTGGTGCAGGACGCAGGCGGATGGTCTGCGGACCCAGTTCGACCGGACGATCATATTTGTAATGAGTGACGTGATGTAATGCGACGTAGATTGACACGAGGCTTCGGCGCTCCAGCAACTTTTTTAAGCAGAACATTGCTGTGCTTAGGGATCAAGCACTAACAAAGGGCAGAGCTGCCTATTGGACGATCCTAAGCCCGAAAGGCGGCATTTGGACCGCGCCGGCCCAGTTGAGCCGCCCTATCAGGTGTCTCCGCTGCACGCACCGGTCGCTTTTCCGGCCGCTGCGCGCCTCAATCAGGCCCGTCACGAAGAACGAGAGAAGAACAAACAACCTATCCGGCCGCACGCGGAGAGTTGTCCACAGGACGACGCGCAGGCGCTCACGGAAGATTGACCAGTCCCTCAAAGCAGGGATTAACCCCGAATGATGAACTAACAAGAACTAATAGCGTTGCATTTGCCGCAATCGCTTGATAGCTCGACTACACATGCTATTTAGGACCATCATTGCCAAAAGGAGAATCAAGTGGCGAAGACAGCTAAGAAGGCAGCTACCAAGAAGTTGGCGCGGAAACCCTACACGCCCGCCGACATCAAGCTGCTGAAACAGCACTCGAAGTCCAAGACCCCGGTTGCCAAGATCGCCAAGGCGATGAAGCGGACCGAAGGCTCGCTCCGTCAGAAGGCTCTGGCGCTCGGCATCGGCCTGGGCCACCAGCGGTAAATTGCTCGGCGCCGCTGTCGCGCGAGCGTCGGCAGGGCCAGCCCATGACGGACTGCCCACGACAGCCAGCCCATGGCGGCGCGCTCACCTGTCATCTGATCTCAGTTGCGATCCAGTCTCAGTTAACTTGCGATCTCAGCTGCGATCAGATGCCGGGACACCGAACCGCAGCCCCGATAGGGCCGCCGAATAGCTGAGTGATCCAGCTACATCGTCGCGCCGAGCACCCAGGGCGCGAACTCGGCCCCGCCGAAATCGAAGCTCTCGCTCTTGGTCGGCTGCCCCGAGGCGGTCTTCAACATCAATTCGAAGATGCGCTGGCCGCATTCCTGCACCGTCTCCTCGCCGTCGAGGATCGTGCCGCAATTCACGTCCATGTCGTCTTCCATCCGCTTGTACATCGGCGTGTTGGTCGCGAGCTTGATGGACGGCGCCGGTTTGCAGCCGAACACGCTGCCGCGGCCGGTGGTGAAGCAGACGAGATTGGCGCCGCCGGCCACCTGCCCCGTCGCCGCAACCGGGTCGTAACCGGGCGTGTCCATGAACACGAAGCCCTTCTTGGTGACGGCTTCCGCATAATGCAGCACATCGACCAGATTGGTGCTGCCGGCCTTGGCCATCGCGCCGAGCGACTTCTCGAGAATCGTCGTCAGGCCGCCGGCCTTGTTGCCCGGGCTGGGATTGGCGTTCATCTCCGCCCCTTCACGCGCGGTATACTCTTCCCACCAGCGCATCAGGGAGACGAGTTTCTCGCCGACGTCGCGGCTGACTGCGCGGCGCGTCAGCAGATGCTCGGCGCCGTAGGTCTCGGGTGTCTCCGACAGGATCACTGTGCCACCATGTCGCACCAGCAGATCGCTTGCCGCACCGAGCGCCGGATTGGCCGAGATGCCGGAATAGCCGTCGGACCCACCACATTGAAGGGCGACAGTCAGCTCGCTAGCCGGAACCGTCTCGCGCTTGACCCTGTTGGCGTCGGCGAGCGCTTCCCTGACGAAAGCGATGCCGGCCTCGACGGTCTTGCGGGTGCCGCCGACCTCCTGGATGTCCATGGCGCGCAGGCGGCCGGCGAGCTTCTGCTCCTCCATCAATCCGCCGATCTGATTGGCCTCGCAACCAAGGCCGAGCACGATCACCGCAGAGAAGTTCGCGTGCCGCGCGTAGCCGCCGAGGGTTCGCCGCAGCAGCTTCAACGGCTCGTCGAGCGTCATGCCGCAGCCGGTCTTGTGCGTCAGCGCCACGACGCCGTCGACGTTCGGGAAGTCGGCGAGCGGATCGTCACCGGTGAAGGGATTGCGCTTGAACACGTCGGCAACGAGGCCCGCGACATGCGCGCTGCAGTTCACCGAGGTCAGAATGCCGATGTAGTTGCGGGTCGCGACCCGGCCATCGGGCCGGCGAATGCCCTCGAACGTCGCCGGAAGATCGAAATTCGGCGTCGGCTTCACGTCAACGCCATAGGCGTAGTCCTTGGCGAAATCGCCCATGCCGCAGTTCTGCGTATGAACGTGCTGCCCGGGCGCGATCGGCGCGGTCGCGAAGCCGATGATCTGGCCGTAGCGGCGGATGGGCTCGCCCTGTGCGATCGGACGCACCGCGACCTTGTGACCGGCCGGAATCCGGTCGGTCGTGGTGACCCCATCGGCGATCGACAGCCCCGGGGGCAGGCTGGCGCGCGCGATCAGGACGCTGTCCTCGGGATGAAGACGGATGACGGGGGTGGGAGCCATGGCTGTCTCTCTCGTATCAATACGTCGATCGCGAACACATATGCGAATGGCGAGCGGCTCATAGCGAATGGACGGATCCCCGTTCGCTACGCCCTCCTCGCCATTCGCCTTTCTCGTTACGCTTTGCCGCCGGATTCCTTGCGGGTCTGCGCGACCTGCTGGCGGGCATAGACCTGCATCAGGCCGACCTCGTTCGACAAGGTCACGAGCTTGAAGCCCATGTTGATGGCGCGGACCGCACCCTCGGCGCCGCTGCAGTGAATGCCGGGATTGAGCCCACGCTTGCCACACTCCTTCACGATCTTCTCATAGATCTTGAGGATTTCCGGCTCGTCACGATCGAGCTTCGGCACCAGGCCATAGGAAAAGCCGAGATCGGAGGGCCCGATATAGACGCCGTCGATGCCTTCGACATCGAGAATGGCTTCCATGTTCTCGACCGCGGTCCTGGTCTCCATCATCGGCAGCAGCACGATCTCGTCGTTGGCCGTCTTCTGATACTCGCCCGCACCACCATACATGCCCGAGCGGATCGGACCGTTGGAGCGCACACCCTTCGGCGGATATTTGGAATAGGAAACGAGGTTGCGCGCTTCCTGCGCTGTGTTGACCATCGGGCAGATGACACCATAGGCGCCGCCATCGAGCACCTTGCCGATGATGCCGGGCTCATTCCACGGCACGCGCACCATCGGCGTGACCGGATGGCCATGCATGGCCTGGAAGCATTGCACCATCGACAGATAGTCCTGCACCCCGTGCTGCATGTCCACGGTGACGCTGTCGAAGCCGCACTGAGCCACGACCTCCGCGGAGAAGCCCGAGGGGATCGCGAGCCAGGCATTCACCACCGTCTTGCCTTCGGCCCAGAGTTGCTTGACCTTATTGTTCGCCACGACTGCGTTTCCTTCCCTTGTTGTTCAACCGATCCGTCTCGTTAGAATTCGTTCTCGCCGATGGCGCAACGCAATGCAATCCCGCTCAATCTGAGCATGGATGCTTCGCACCACCCGCAGTCACACTGATTTCACGATGTCGCCCGCTGAATGCTCGCTTCGCTGACACCCACTTCGCGTGCCGTGTTCACTATTGCCGCCCAGGTGTCATCGGGCAAGGGCACGCCATTGGCCGTACGCTCGGCCCGCATCTTGCGCTCGGGATCGCCCGGCACCAGCACCTGATCAACGCCGGAGACCGGCTTGGTCGCCCGGATGAAATCCGTATAGCGGCTGATCTCACCATCAAAGAAGCTCGCCGGATCGACCACCTTCGGGTCGATGTAGATCGCGAGCATGCCGTTGGCAAAGCGCCGATTTGCCGACGTCGCCCCGGTGCCGGTCAAGGCGCCGCCGAGCAGCTCGCAGATGAAGGCGAGACCAGAGCCCTTGTGCTCGCCGAAGGCGCGGATCGCTCCCGTCCCCTTGGTGTGGTCGCGCGTCCCCTCGGCCTCATAGGGTCCATAGAGCACCGCCGGATCCTCGCTGAGCGTCCCGTCGGCATCGATCAAGGCGCCCTTGGGCAGCTTCTTGCCGCCGCGGCTCGCCACCAAGACCTTTCCCTCGGCCACGATCGAGGTCGCGAAATCGAGCACGATGGGATCCTTTCCCTGGCGCGGAATGCCGACACAATATGGCGCGGTGGAGAACCGCTTCTCGACTCCGCCATAGGGCGCCACCAGCAGTGAACCTGCGGCCGTGACGAAATGAATGGAGACGAGCCCCTCGGCGGCGGCCATTTCCGCCCAGTCGCCGACCCGGCCGAGATGGCCGGAATTGCGCAGCGCCAACGCAGCCAAGCCGCCCTTCTTGCAACGCTCGATGCCGATCCTCACGGCCTGTGGTGTCACGGTCTGACCGTAGCCGAACTTGCCGTCGACGACCACCAGCGACGGGGTGTCGACCACGACCTCTGCGGTCTGGTTGGGCACGATCGAACCCATCTTCTGCCAACGGATATAGACGGGCACGCGGATCACACCGTGGCTGTCATGCCCTGTCAGGTTGGCCGTCGTCAGATAGGTCGCGATCCGGCGGGCCTCCTCCGGCGAGGAATTGGCGTGTTCAAAGACGTCGGCAACGAAATCGATGAGATGCGCAACCTTGATAGTGACCATGACAACTCGCGGGTTCGATCAGCATGCGAAAACAGAGTTAGCATGGTTTGCCATGCCTGCGACGCACGCCCTCTCCGCTGGACTGCATCGCTTCTTATCAAAACGCCGAACGGCCTGCCAAGCATGAGACCGCGTCATTGCGCTTGGTCCGCGGCAGATCAGCCATCGCCGTCGTCGGAGGCGTCGAGATCGCCGCCGATGCTCTGCTCCAGCTCGCCCAGCATCTTGTGCAATGCGGCAAGCTTGCGGGCGCCATACCGGCTGGCAATCGATGCATAGATCGCCTCTGAGCTCGGCGCGACCTGTGCGATCAGCTTCATGCCCTTGGCCGAGATCGACAACACGCCCCTGCGCATGTCGCGGCTATCGACTTCGCGCTGAATCAGGCCGCGCGCCTCGAGATCGCGCAGGATGCGGGACAGGCTGGGCCCGAGCAGGAACGCGACCCTCGCCAGCTCCGTCACCTCGATCACATCGACCGCCGCCAGCGCGCGCAAGATACGCCATTGCTGCTCGGTCAGGCCGTGCTGTCGCAGATTGGGGCGAAACTGCCGCATCACGGCCTCACGCGCCCGCAACAAGGCCATCGGCAGCGACTGCGAGAAGTCGCGCATCGGCACCTTGCGCGCTTCCTTCGCAGCCTGCCTGGCGACCTTGGCCCTGGTCTCGCTCACATCAATCTCCTCAATCTCCCGTGGGCCATTCTGAACATTTGCACTGCAGCAAACGTCCTTTCGGTTTGCCGACTGAAACTTAACATGTTAATCATCTGCCGCCATCTCTTTTCTGAGCGATAGACCATGCCTCTTGCGAGCGACCAGATTCATAGCTGCGCCTTACGCCTGGATCAGGCCGAAAAGAGCCGCCGCCAGATCAGGCAGTTGTCGCAGGAGTTTCCCGATATCACCATCGCAGATGCCTATGCGATCCAGGAAGCCTGGATCAGCATCAAGGTGGCCGCGGGCCGCGTCATCAAGGGTCACAAGATCGGGTTGACATCGAAGGCGATGCAGAGCGCGCTGAACATCGATGAACCGGATTCGGGCGTGCTGCTCGACGACATGTTCTTTGCCGATGGCGGGCTGGTGCCGTCCGACCGCTTCATCGCGACGCGTATCGAGGCGGAGCTTGCCTTCGTCATGAAGCACCGTCTGTCTGGACCGGACTGCACCTTGTTCGACGTACTCAACGCGACGGATTTCGTGGTGCCGGCACTCGAGATCCTGGATACGCGGATCGAGCGGGTGGATCCCGCGACCAAGGCGACCCGCAAGATCTTCGATACGATCGCCGACAACGCCGCCAATGCCGGCATCGTGCTCGGCGGCCGGCCGCTGCGGCCGCTCGATGCCGACCTGCGCTGGATCGGCGCACTCTGTTATAAGAACGGTCAACTGGAAGAGACCGGCTTGGCCGCCGGCGTGCTGAACAACCCGGCAACGGCCGTTGCGTGGCTCGCCAACAAGATCGCGGCAAGTGGATTCGCGCTGGAGCCGGGACAGGTGGTCCTTGCCGGCTCGTTCATCCGGCCGATCGAGGCGCGCAAGGGCGACACGATCCAGGCCGACTACGGCCCGTATGGGACGGTGAGCTGTTACTTCGCCTGAAGCCTGCCCCGGAGCGACCGCATCATGCCGCATTTCAGCATCGAATACTCCGCCAATCTCGACGCCTTTGTCGTGATGGCCAACGTCTGCGAAGTGGTCCGCAAGGCCGCCAGCGAGACCGGGATCTTTCCGATCGGCGGCATCCGCGTGCGCGCGATCCGCTGCGAGCACTACGCGATCGCCGACGGCAAGCCCAACTCCGCCTTCCTCGCCATGCTGCTGCGGCTCGGCGAAGGCCGCGACCTCGCGGCACGGCAGAAGGCCGGCGAGCACGTCTTCAAGGCACTCTCGGCGTATCTCGATCCGGTCTTCGCAAGCACCAAGTTCGCATTGTCCTTCGACATGCAGATCAACGACGCCGCGACCAGCTGGAAGCGCAACAACATCCACGACGCCCTGAAAGCGGAGGCATCCCATGGATAAGGCCACCCCCAAGACCGACATCTACAAGGCCAATCTCGACCGTGCCGCTCCCCTGCTCGCGAAGCTGAAGGACGAGGGCATCGGCCACTTCATCGACGGCAAGGTGGTGCCGGCGATCTCGGGCGCGACGTTCGAGACGAAGTCCCCGATCGACGGCACTGTTCTGGCCAAGGTCGCTCGCGGCAATGCAGAGGACATCGACCGCGCGGCGACATCGGCCGCACTCGCCTTCAGATCCTGGCGCGACATGGCGCCGGCGATGCGGCGCAAGCTGCTGCATCGCGTGGCCGACGCGATCGAGGATCATGCCGACGACATCGCCGTGCTCGAATGCATCGACACCGGGCAGGCCTATCGCTTCATGGCCAAAGCCGCGGTCCGCGCGGCGGAAAACTTCCGCTTCTTCGCCGACAAATGCACCGAGGCGCGTGACGGCCTGAGTACGCCGAGCGACGAGCATTGGAACATCTCGACGCGGGTGCCGATCGGCCCGGTCGGCGTGATCACGCCATGGAACACGCCGTTCATGCTGTCGACCTGGAAGATCGCCCCGGCGCTCGCGGCCGGCTGCACGGTCGTACACAAGCCGGCGGAATGGTCGCCGATCACGGCGCAGTGGCTGGCCAAGCTCGCCAAGGACGCCGGCATTCCCGACGGCGTCCTCAACACCGTTCATGGCTTCGGGGAGGAGGCCGGCAAGGCGCTGACCGAGCATCCCGCGATCAAGGCAATCGGCTTCGTCGGCGAGAGCTCGACGGGATCTGCGATCATGGCGCAGGGCGCACCGACCCTGAAGCGGGTGCATTTCGAACTCGGCGGCAAGAACCCGGTGATCGTGTTCGACGATGCCGATCTCGACCGCGCGCTCGATGCCGTCGTGTTCATGATCTACTCGCTCAACGGTGAGCGCTGCACCTCATCCAGCCGCCTGCTGGTGCAGCAGAGTATCGCCGAGACCTTTACGGCCAAGCTTGCGGCGCGCGTGCGTGCGCTGAAAGTGGGTCATCCGCTCGATCCCGCCACCGAGATCGGGCCGCTGATCCACGAGCGGCATCTCGCCAAGGTCTGCTCCTATGTCGACGTTGCACGCGAGGACGGTGCGATCATCGCCGTCGGCGGCAAGCGGTTCGACGGCCCGGGCGGCGGGCACTACGTCGAGCCGACGCTGGTGACCGGCGCGCGCCAGACCATGCGCGTGGCGCAAGAAGAGGTGTTCGGGCCGTTCCTCACCGTGATCCCGTTCCGCGACGAGGCTGACGCGATCGCGGTCGCCAATGACGTGCAATACGGCCTCACCGGCTATGTCTGGACCGGCGACATGGGCCGCGCGCTGCGCGTCGCCGACGCGCTGGAAGCCGGCATGATCTGGCTGAACTCGGAGAATGTCCGCCACCTGCCAACCCCGTTCGGCGGCATGAAGGCATCGGGCATCGGCCGCGACGGCGGCGACTATTCGTTCGACTTCTACATGGAGACCAAGCACGTTTCGCTCGCGCGCGGCACCCACAAGATCCAGCGGCTCGGCGTCTAAGGAGAACTGCCCATGACCTCCCCTCGCCTCGCCACCTATGCCGTCGATGGTTCGGTCCGCTACGGGCTCGTGACCGACACCGGCCTCGTCGATCTCTCCGCGCGCTTTGCCAAGGACTATCCGACCCTGCGCGAGGCGATTGCCGCCGGCGCCCTGCCCCGGCTGATCGATGCTGCAGCCGGCTTGTCGCCGGATCACGGCCTCGACGCGATCACCTGGCAGCCGCCGATCCCCTCGCCGGAGAAGATCATCTGCATCGGCGTCAACTATCCGGACCGGAATGCCGAATACAAGGATGGCCAGGACGCGCCGAAATATCCGTCGATGTTCATGCGGACGCCGCGCTCCTTCGTCGGCCATGAAACGCCCCTGGTGCGTCCCTGCGCTTCGCCGCAGCTCGACTATGAAGGCGAGCTCGTGCTGATCATCGGCAAGGCCGGCCGTCACATCCCGGAGGCCCAGGCGCTGGATCACATCGCCGCACTCACGCTTTGCAACGAGGGCACCATCCGCGACTGGGTGCGGCATGCCAAGTTCAACGTCACCCAAGGCAAGAACTTCGATTCGACCGGCAGCCTCGGGCCTTGGATCGTGCCCTACACGAATGAGAGCCAGATTGCCGATATCCGGCTGACGACGCGCGTCAATGGCGAATTGCGCCAGGACGACCGCACCTCACGGCTGATCTTCGGCTTCCGCTACCTCATCAACTACATCTCGACCTTCACCACGCTCGTCCCCGGTGACGTGATCGTGACGGGCACGCCCACCGGCGCCGGTGCACGGTTCGATCCGCCGCGTTATCTGAAGCCCGGCGACGTCGTCGAGATCGAAGCCGAGGGCGTCGGCACCTTGCGCAATGGCGTCGTCGACGAAGCTCTGTAAAGTCAGCAACGGAATGTCAGCATGACCACCATGACCGGCGGCGAAGCCATCGTCAGCGGGCTCGTCGCCCACGGCGTCGACACCGTGTTCGGCCTGCCTGGAGCGCAGGTCTATGGCCTGTTCGATGCCTTCCACCAGGCGCAGCTCAAGGTCGTCGGCGCCCGCCACGAACAGGCCTGCGGCTACATGGCGTTCGGCTATGCCCGCGCCAGCGGCAGGCCCGGCGTGTTCAGCGTCGTGCCGGGTCCCGGCGTGCTCAACGCCGGCGCGGCACTGCTCACCGCCTTCGGCTGCAACGAACCGGTGCTTTGTCTCACGGGCCAGGTGCCGACCGACTATCTCGGCCGCGGCCGCGGCCATCTGCACGAGATGCCGGACCAGCTCGCGACCCTGCGCACCTTCGTCAAATGGGCCGAGCGCATCGAATACCCCGACAGCGCGCCGACGCAGGTCGCGCGCGCGTTCCAGGAGATGATGTCGGGGCGGCGCGGCCCCGCTGCGCTCGAGATGCCGTGGGACGTGTTCACGCAGAAGGCGGCCACCGCCGCGGCGATGCCGCTGGCACGGTTCGCGCCGCCGCAGCCCGATCCCGACCGCATCGCCAAGGCGGCCGGGCTGATCACGTCCGCGAAGGCGCCGATGATCTTCGTCGGCTCAGGCGCAATCGAGGCGCGCGAGGACATCCTCGAGCTCGCCGAGATGATCGACGCGCCGGTCGTCGCCTTCCGGTCCGGGCGCGGCATCGTCTCCAATGCACACGAGCTCGGACTGACGATGGCTGCTGCCTACAAGCTCTGGCCGGCGACCGATCTGATGATCGGCATCGGCACCCGCATGGAGCTGCCGACCACGTTCCGCTGGCCGTTCAAGCCGGATGGATTGAAGTCGATCCGCATCGACATCGACCCGGTGGAGATGCGGCGCCTGATCGTCGACGCCGGCATCGTCGCCGATGCCAAGGCGGGCACGGCCGCGCTCGTCGCTGCTGTGAGCAAGGCGGGGTACCGCAAGAGCTCGGGACGCCGCGCCGCGATCCGGGAGGTCACCGCAGCGACCTTGCAGGAGATCCAGAAGGTACAGCCGCAGATGGCCTATCTGAACGTGCTCCGCGAGGTGCTGCCGCGCGACGCCATCGTCACCGACGAACTGTCGCAGGTCGGCTTCGCCTCCTGGTACGGCTTTCCCGTCTACGAGCCGCGCACCTTCATCACCTCGGGCTATCAGGGCACGCTCGGCGCGGGTTTTCCCACCGCGCTCGGTGCCAAGGTGGCGCATCCCGACAGACCTGTGATCGCGATCACCGGCGATGGCGGTTTCATGTTCGCCGTGCAGGAGCTGGCGACTGCCGTGCAATACAACATCGGCGTCGTCACCCTGGTGTTCAACAACAATTCCTATGGCAATGTCCGGCGCGACCAGCGTGAGCGCTTCGACGGCCGCGTCGTCGCCTCCGATCTCGTCAATCCGGATTTCGTCACGCTCGCCGAATCCTTCGGCGTCGCCGCCAGCAAGGTCACGTCACCCGATCAGTTCAAATCCGCGCTCGAGACGGCGCTGGCGCATGGCGGGCCATATCTGATCGACATCGAGGTGCCGCGCGACTCCGAGGTCTCGCCCTGGGCCTTCATCCATCCGTCGAAGCCTCCAGGGATCTGATCGACCTCACGGCGGGGACGCGCGGCGTCCCTGCAATCCGGCGGCGGCCATCGCCAGCAGGCCCGCGCCGGCCACGAGCCAGCACGCGACCGGCGCCCACTGCACCAGCGGCGCATAGTCTGGCAACTTCTGCAGACCGCCGGCGACGGCAGCGATCCGCGCGAAGGTTGCCAGCGCCAGCGCCGAGAACACGAGCCCGGTCACCTTGCCCTCGGCGCCGTTCGTCCCGATCGCGAGCGCCGCGGAAATGGCGCTCATCATCATGCAGCCCCAGGCCGCCCCGGCGATGAACTGCGCCGCGATCAGCACGGTCAATGCGCCCGCGAGCTCGGCGATCACGATCGCGAGCGCACCGAGCAGACCGGCGAATCCCATCACGATGAGCCCGCCGCGATGCTTGACGACCACGCTGGCCGGGAACAGCACGAGGTTGAAGCCGATCCAGAACACCGGCATCAGCCAGGAAAGGTCCTCCGGCCTGGCGAAGCGGAGATAGAAGGCCGAGCTGTTGATGCTGAAATGCAGCTGGTAGCCGAGCGCGAGGATCACCATGGCGCCGATGAACAGCAGGGGCAGTCCCCGCAGTGGCCTGGGCTCGAGCTTGGCCGCTGCTTGCGCTGCCCGACCGCTATCCTGCGGAATGCGCGAGAGACCGAGCGCCGTCAGCAGCAGCACGGCCGATGAGATGACGAACGGCAGGCGCGGATCGTAGTCGCGCAGGATCACGCCGAGATAGGGCGACACGGCGCCGGCCACGCCATAGCCGAGCATGACCAGCGCTGCCAGGAACGGAATGGCCGGCCGGGCCGCATGGCGCCCGAGCAGCGTCAAGGGCGGCGCGCGCAAGACCGACGAGGTCAGCGCCCAGATCGCGATCAGTCCGATGAAGACCGCTGGACCTGCGGACGCCGCCACGAAAGGCAGCGCGACAAAGGCGGCGCAGGATACCGCAGTCAGCAGGCCGATGAAGAGACCGAACCGCGCGGCGGCGCGCCCGATGCGATCGGCCGCAAGTCCCATCGCGGTATCGGACAATGTGAAGATCGCCTGGTCCAGCATCAGGATCAGAACGACGGCGGAGGGCGCGATGCCGGCCTGGGCGGCGAGCTTCGGCAGATAGATCACGTAGGTCGTCCACAGCAGCGTGAACACCAGCTGCAGCAGCGCAAGGTGAAGTCCTATTCGCGCCGCCGCAGGCGCCCGCTCGTCCGCAAGTTCGACAGTGCTCATGGCCCCTCTCCCGGGCGCAGCATAGAGCCAGGGATGCCCGCTGCAAAATGAGGAACGTCACAGAGCGGCCAGGACTATCGGGCGCGGCGGAACGTCAGGTTGATGCGCCGGCGGCCGAGCCGAGCATGCTCGCCATCGGCGAGCGGCGCGACGCCGTGAAAGGCGAGCCGCGCCGGGCCGCCCCAGACGACGACGTCGCCATGGGCCAGCCGATAGCGTTGCGTCTTGTCGGAGCGCTTGAGGCCGCCGAACAGGAACGTCGCGGGAAGGCCCAATGACACCGAGACGATCGGCGCGCCGACGTCGCGCTCGTCGCGATCCTGATGCAGCGACATCTTGGCGCCGGGCTCGTAGCAATTGATCAGGCAGGCATCGGGCGCGAAGGCGGCAAAGCCTGCCTCGCTCGCCGCCTGCTCGGCGAGCTGTCGCAACAGCGGCGGCATCGCCGGCCACCTCTGTCCGCTGTCTGGATCAACGGGATCGTAGCGATAGCCGCTGCGGTCCGTCACCCAGCCGACCGAGCCGCAATTCGTCATGGCCACCGACATCTGGTGCCCGCCGGGCGTGATCATCCGGCGGAACGGCGCCTGCGCGGTGATCGCCTCGATCGCGGCCAGAAGCTCCGTCGCATGTGGCTGCGCAAAACCACGCAGCAGCACCGCGCCGGGCGCGAGCGGCTCGCGCGCCGGTCCGGCGATCTCAAATCCATCGAACAGATCCGTCATATGCTACTTCGCATCGTGAAAGATCACGCCGAGCGTATGCCGCCGGCCGGAACGCAGCCGGCTCACGCCATGACGCATGTTGACACGGTAGCTGCCGCGCGTGCCCTGGACCGGGCGATTGTGGACCGCGAACACCACCGCATCGCCCTGCCGGAGCGGCACCACCTCGGCGCGCGACTGCATGCGCGGCCGCTGCTCGGTCAGCACGAACTCGCCTCCCTCGAAATCGCGCCCCGGCTCCGACAGCAGGATCGCGACCTGCAGCGGAAACACGTGCTCGCCATAGAGATCCTGATGCAGGCAGTTGTAGTCGCCCTCGACATATTGCAGCAAGAGTGGCGTTGGCCGCGTCTGGCCGGCCTGATGACAGCGCGCCAGGAAGTCGTCGTGCTCGGCGGGATATTGGATGTCGATCCCCATCGTCGCATTCCAGCGGTTGGCGATCGCGACCAGATGCGAATAGAGCCGCGGCCGCAACTGCGCGATCGGATCGGGCAGCGGATAACTGAAATATTTGTACTCGCCGCGGCCGAAACCATGCCGCGCCATGACGACGCGGCTGCGGAAGTGCCGGTCGTCCGGATAGAGCGCCGCCAGGGCGCGGCAATCCTCCGACGACAGCAGCTGCGTCAACACGGCGCAGCCGCTGGAATCGAGATCGCGTTCGACCATCGCCCAATCGAGCTGGTCGATCCCGATCGCGGCGGGAGTATCGATGTCGAGCGCAGCCTGTTTGAGCCTGGTCATTCGGACATTCCAGCTGTCATTCCGGAGCGGCGCGAAGCGACGAGCCCGGAATCCATACGCACGGTCGTGGTTATGTATTCCGCGCCTGCGCGCAAGGGCGCGCATCCCGGAATGACGACAGTGTTACGGAGTGGCCAGCGGGGCACCACCCGATTTCCGGTAGCATCCATGTCGATGATACCGTAACGACGACAGGTTCCCATCCGGCGTCGGAACGCCGGGCTCTTTCCCTACTCAGCCCCGCACCACGCCCTCGATGCCCGCCGCGATCTCCAGCAGCTTGCGGTCGTGGCCGCCGGACTGCGCCAGCATCAGGCCGACCGGGACCTCGCCGTGGCGGTGCGCCGGCAGCGAGATGGCGCAGCCGTCGATCATGTTGATGAAGGTGCAATTGCGCAAAGCGCGGATGTTCTCGCGGGCGAAGGCCTGGTCGTCGGCGAGATCGGCGATGACAGGCGGCGCGTTGGCCGTGGTCGGCATCGCCAGCGCATCGTAGGGCGCGATGCGTGCAGCGGCGCGCTTCACCAGCGAGCGGCGCGCGTTGAGCATCTCGATGTAATCCGGCACGGTGATCGCCTCGCCGCGCATGATGCGGACGGACACGCGCGGATCGTAGACGTCGCCCTTGGCTGTCAGCAGGAAGCGGTGCCAGGCATAGCTCTCCGCGGCGGCGAAACCGCCCTTCATGCCGATCAGGCCGACGTCGAGGAACTCGGGGAATTCGATACGCTCGATGAGCGCCCCCTGCTTCGCCAGCGTCTGCAGCGCCCGCTCAAAGGTCTCGGCGACCTCGACATCGAGCTCGTCGAGCACGACCGTGGTGGGCACCGCAAGCCGCAAACCCTTCACCGGGCGCGACGCGAGCGGGCGGACCGGCTCGTCGGCCAGCACGGAATCGAGGACGGCACAGCAGGCGACCGTGTTGGCGAGCGGCCCAAAGCTGTCGAGCGTGGTCGACAGCGGCACGCCGCCGTCGAGCGGCACGCGGGCCTGCGTCGGCTTGTAGCCCGTGATGCCGTTGAAGGCCGCGGGAATGCGGCAGGAGCCGCCGGTGTCGGTGCCGAGCGCGCCATAGGCCATGCGATCGACGATCGAGACCGCGGCGCCCGACGACGAGCCGCCGGGCACATGGCCGACGTCGCGCTTCCAGGCGCTCTTCGGCGTGCCGTAATGCGGGTTGATGCCGATGCCGGAATAGGCGAACTCGGTCATGTTGGTGCGGCCGATCACGACGAAGCCGGCCCGGCGCAGCCGCGCCACCGCCGGCGCATCGGCCTCGGCCGGCGCGGAATCCTCCAGCGCCCTCGAGCCGGCGCGGGTGACCTGGCCCTTGATGTCGAACAGGTCCTTGATCGAGACCGGAATGCCGGCGTAGGGCGACGGCGCCGCATTGGCCTTGCGCAGCGCGTCCATGCCGTCGGCCGCCGCCAGCGCGGCCTCCTTGTCGACATGGATGAAGGCGCGCTGGCCCTCACCGGCGGGATCGGCGATCCGGGCGAGACACTCCTCCACCAGCTTGCGGGACGTGGTGCGACCGGCGGCGAGATCGTCGGCCAGCGCGGCCAGGGTCGGATTCGAAACGGTCATGGCATCCTATCGCGTGTCTGCGGCATCGGCCGCGATGTCCAGATCGAGCAGCGCGGAACTCAGCGACTTGCCGTGCGCATCCAGCGCGAGCGACCGGGTGACCCCGCCGCCGAGCGCCCGGCTCATCACGAAATTCAGCGCCGCAATGTTGGGCAGCTCATAGCGGACCACCTCGCCCTGGACAATGCCGGCGAAGTGCGCCTTCACCCGCTCGGCCGTGACTTGTGCGAGCAGCAGCGGGTAATCCTTGGGGTCGTAGGCGATGACCGAGATGTTCGAGGTGTCCCCCTTGTCGCCGGTTCTGGAATGGGCGATGTCACGCAGCTTCATCTCGGCTCCGATCATACTCCCAGCATCAAAGACCAATTTTCATCAGGCGGCAATTGCCGTCCAAACACCTCTGCGCCTCCCGGAGGGCCGCATGCGTGGCGTGATGGACCGTTGACGCGTCTGCGTCAAATGGCGCATCACGGATGCAAAGGAGCGGGCGACGGAGCCCGCCGCAGGGAGGATCAACCGGGATGGCCGAGCCTATGCGTGCACGCCCCAAACCGACACCCGAGACGCAGCATTTCTGGGACGGTACCCGCGCCGGCGAATTGCGGCTGCAGCGCTGCGACGCCTGTGCCCACGTCTACTTCCCGCCGCGCCCATTCTGTCCGGCCTGCGCCAGCCGCAAGGTCAGCGTCTTCAAGGCCACGGGCAAAGGCACGCTCTACAGCTACGTCATCAACCATCGTCCCCCTGCGCCCGGCTTCACGCCGCCCTACGCCATTGCCGTCGTGGCGCTCGAAGAGGGCCCGCGCATGATGAGCAACATCACGGGCTGCCCGCAGACACCGGAGGCATTGGAGCTCGACATGGCCCTCGAAGTCACATTCGAGAAAATGGACGAGCAGATCACCCTGCCCCTGTTCCGGCCGGCGAAAGGATAGCGCCATGCGTCGAAACCAGGTGGCCGTGGTCGGCGCGGCCGAGACCACCGAGCTCGGAATCATCCCGACGATGTCGCAGATCCAGCTGCATGCGGACGCGGCGCTGAATGCCATCGCCGATGCCGGGCTCAAGCTGTCGGACATCGACGGCTTCGCCACCGCGGTCGAGACGCCGCAGCAGATCTGTCATTATCTCGGCATCACGCCGACCTGGGTCGATGGCACCTCGGTCGGCGGCTGCTCCTTCATGCTGCATGTCCGCCACGCCGCGGCTGCGATCGAGGCCGGCCTATGCAAGACCGTGCTGATCACCCACGCCGAGAGCGGCAAATCGATGATCGGCAAGCTGCCGCGCTCGATCCCGCCGGACAGCCTGCAGGGCCAGTTCGAGGCGCCGTTCGGCGTCTACGGGCCGCCCAGCATGTTCCCGATCCCCGTGCTGCGCTACATGAAGACGTACGGCATCACCCATGAGCAGTTGGCGATGGTTGCCGTCGTACAGCGCGAATGGGCGGCAAAGAACCCGCGCGCGATGATGAAGGACCCGATCACCGTCGAGGACGTGCTGAACTCGCGCATGATCGCCTACCCGTTCCGGCTGCTGCAATGCTGCCTCGTCACCGATGGCGGCGGCGCGCTGATCCTGACCTCGGCCGATCGCGCCAAGGATTTTCCGCAGAGGCCAGTCTATGTTCTCGGCACCGGCGAAAGCGTGGAGACGCCGATGGTCAGCCAGATGGAGACGTTCAATTCATCGCGTGCCTTCAAGGTCGCGGGCCCCCTCGCCTTCAAGGAGGCCGGCATCGGCCATGCCGACGTCGACCATCTCATGATCTACGACGCGTTCGCGCATCTGCCGCTGTTCGGTCTCGGTGATCTCGGCTTCATGCCGCATGAGGAGACCGGGCCGTTCATCGCAGCCGGTCACACACGGCCCGGCGGCAAGCTGCCGCTCAACACCAATGGCGGCGGCCTGTCCTACATGCATTCGGGCATGTACGGCATGTATGCGTTGCAGGAGAGCGTGCGCCAGATGCGTGGCATCGCCCCGGCGCAGGTACCCGGAGCCAAGATCTCGGTGTGCCACGGCGTCGGCGGCATGTTCGCCGCGTCGGGGACGATCATCTTCACCAACGAGAGGTAACGACGCTCGCCGTTCCGGTCGCTTTCTTTCGTTTTGTCTTCATGGCCGGGCTTGTCCCGGCCATCCACGTCGTCCGGCGCCCTCGGAACGACGTGGATGCCCGGGACAAGCCCGGGCATGACGGAGCAACATATCGGCAGGCAGCCCGGCTGATCTGAGCTGTCTCGTCAAATGCAATAGCCCTGACGCAAACGGGGCAGGATGAACAGCACATCACGCTAAGGAGAGCCTCTCATGACCAAATCGCTCCAGGACAAAGTCGTCATCGTCACCGGCGCCGGCCGCGGCATCGGCCGCGAGATCGCGCTGCTGTGCGCCGCCGAAGGCGCCAAGGTCGTGGTCAACGATCCCGGCGTCGCCTCCGACGGCTCGGGCACCAGCGCAGCGCCGGCGGAGGAAGTGGTCGAGGAAATCAAGAAGCGCGGCGGCACGGCGGTGGCGAATTTCGAGAGCGTGTCCGAGGCGATCCCGGCCAGCAGGATCGTGAAGGCCGCCACCGACCATTTCGGCAAGCTCGATGGCGTGGTCAACAATGCCGGCATCCTGCGCGACATGATCTTCCACAAGATGAGCATCGAGGCGTTCGAAGCCGTCATCAAGGTCCACCTGATGGGGTCGTTCTATGTCGCTCACTCCGCCGCGCGGCTGTTCCGCGAGCAGGAGAGCGGCTCCTTCGTCCATTTCACCTCGACCTCGGGCCTGATCGGCAATTATGGCCAGGCCAATTACGCCGCGGCGAAGCTCGGCATCGTCGGCCTGTCGAAGTCGATCGCGCTCGACATGGGCCGCTTCAACGTGCGTTCCAATTGCGTCTCGCCGTTTGCCTGGAGCCGAATGATCGGCACCATCCCGGCGGAGACCGAGGCCGAGAAGGAACGCGTCGAACGCATGAAGCGGATGGGGCCCGAGAAGATCGCGCCCGTCGTCGCCTATCTGCTCGGCGATGCCTCGAAAGACGTCACCGGCCAGATCTTCGCCGTTCGCATGAACGAGATCTTCCTGATGAGCCAGTCGCGCCCATTGCGCTCGGTGCACCGCGGCGAAGGCTGGACGCCGCAGACCATTGCGGAGCATGGCATGCCGGCACTGAAGCCGTCGTTCTACAAGCTCGATCGTTCCGCCGACGTGTTCGGCTGGGACCCGATCTGAGATTTGCAGCGCGCAAAGTCCATTCGCAGCGCACACACTCTCAAGTTGTTTTTTATCGAGACGACCCGCACGTCGCCACGATTCTGTCGTATGGTCGCCTCCCAACAAAAAAATGGGAGGACACATATGACGACTCCACGACACGACGTCGCGCAGAACTCGCTGGTCGGAGCAGATGGCTTCGACAGGCGCAGATTGCTGAAAGGAGCCGCGGCATTCGCCGCTGCCGCGGCAACCGTGACGTCAGCATCGGCTGCAACCGTCACGCCCTTCGGCCAGACCGGGGCACCGACAATCTCGACAGATCCGCTGCCTCTCGGTCCCTTGCCGGGCAGCCGCTATCCGGACTCTCACCTGGAGTCGTCGAAAAAACCCAAGCTGTCATTCGGGCCGGCGGAGTTTCCTGCCTTCGCGGGCACGATGGCCGTAGAACGCGTCGCGACCGGAATGCGCTGGGCCGAAGGCCCGGTCTATTTTGCCGCCGGTCGCTATCTGCTGTTCAGCGACATCCCGAACAATCGCATCATGCGGTTCTCCGAGGACGATGGTCACCTCAGCGTCTATCGGCAGCCGTCGATGAATTCCAACGGCAACACCATCGATCGAGAAGGACGGCTGATCACGTGTGAACATAGCGGTCGGCGGGTCACTCGCACCGAGCTCGATGGCTCGATCACGATCATCGCCGACAGCTATAATGGAAAGCGATTGAATTCGCCGAACGATGCAGTGGTCGCGGCCGACGGCGCAATATGGTTCACCGATCCGGTCTACGGCATCGGTGGCTTCTATGAGGGCCTCAAGGCGGCGCCCGAGCAGGACAAGCACAATGTCTATCGGGTCGATCCGAAATCGGGAGAGGTCAAGGTCGTTGCCGACGACTTCGTCGAGCCCAATGGGCTCGCCTTCTCACCCGACGAAACGAAGCTTTACGTCATCGACACTGGCTTCACTGACGGGCCCGACAATCCCGCGCATATCCGCGTGTTCGACGTCGATCACGCCGCCGGCAAGCTGACGAACAGCAAGGTCTTCGCCGAAATGCCTAAGCCCAGCATCTCCGACGGCGTCCGATGTGATCGCGACGGGCGGGTCTGGTGCTCGGTCGGCTGGGGCGATCCGAACGAGGACGGCGTACGTTGCTATGCCCCGGACGGAACGTTGCTGGGCAAGATTCACATTCCGGAAACCGTCGCCAATCTGTGCTTCGGCGGCCAGCAGCGTAATCGGCTCTACATCTGCGGCTCGACGTCGCTCTATGCGGTCTATACGAGTGCGCAGGGTGCGCTGAAGCCCTGAAGATAGCGAATGGCGAATAGGGAGTAGCGAATAGACCCTCTATTCGCTACTCGCCACTCGCCCTCATCCCGTATTTCTCAACCCCGCCGAGATGCCGTTGATCGTTAGTTGAATCCCGCGCAGCACCTGCTCGTCCGGGTTCTGCGCGCGATGCTCCTTGAGCAGCTCGACCTGCACGTGGTTGAGCGGATCGAGATAGGGAAAGCGGTTGCGCACCGAGCGCTCCAGCAGCGGGTTGCCCTGCAGCAGCCGCTCCTGCCCCGTGATGTCGAGCAAAGTCTCGATCACCAGATTCCATTCGCGCCGGATGCGGCCGAAGATCTTTTCGCGCAGGGCCTCGTCCGGGACCAGCTCGGCATAGCGCGAGGCTATGGCGATCGAGCTCTTGGCGAGCACCATGTCCATGTTCGACAGCAGCATGCGGAAGAACGGCCATTCCTGATAAAGTTCGCGCAGGAACGGCATGCCCTGCTCCGGATTTTCCGCGATCCAGGTCTCGACCGCGCTGCCGAAGCCGTACCAGCCCGGCAGCATCAGCCGGCACTGCGCCCAGGAGAACACCCAGGGGATCGCACGCAGGTCCTCGATCGCGCGGGTTTTCTTGCGCGAGGCCGGGCGGCTGCCGATGTTCAAGGTCGCGATCTCGTTGATGACGGTCGAGGCCCAGAAATAGTCGACGAAGCCGTCGGTCTCGTAGACCAGGCCGCGATAGGCCTTGAACGCGAGCTCCGAGAGCCGGTCCATCGCGGTGAGATATTCGCGCTTCGGCGCCGGCTGCCGCGGATGCAGCAGGCTGGCCTCGAGCGTCGCGGCGGCGAGAATTTCCAGATTGTTACGTCCGACCTCGGCGTTGGAATATTTGCTGGAGATGATCTCGCCCTGCTCGGTGATGCGGATCTGGCCGTTCACCGCGCCGCCCGGCTGGGCGATGATGGCGTCGTAGCTCGGTCCGCCGCCGCGGCCGACCGATCCACCGCGGCCGTGGAACAGCCTGAGCCGGATGCCGTGGCGCTCGAAGATGTCGACGAGGCCGATCTCCGCCTTGTAGAGCTCCCAGCCCGAGGTGACGAAACCGCCGTCCTTGTTGCTGTCGGAATAGCCGAGCATGACCTCCTGCACGGCGCCGCGGCTGTCGACCAGGCGGCGGTAATCGTGCAGCGCCAGCATGCGGTCCATGATGCCGCTGGACGCCTGCAGGTCCTCGATCGTCTCGAACAGCGGCACGATGTTGACGGCGCAGCGGCCCGAAGGGTCGATCAGGCCGACCTCCTTGAGCAGCAGTGCCACCTCGAGCATGTCCGACATGCCCTTGCACATCGAGATGATGCACTGGGGAATCACGTCGGCACCGAACGTCGCGTGCGCCTCGGCGGCCGCGCGGAACAGCGCGAGCTCGCCGACGGTCTCGTCGCTGTACTTGACGAATTGCGACACCAGCGGCCGCGCATTGCGCAGCTCGCTGACAAGCAGGCCGACCCTGGCATCCTCGCTCAGCGCCATGTAGGACATGCCCGGCATCGCGGTGTCGATCAGCTCGGCGACGGTGCGCTCGTGCACCGCCGAATTCTGGCGGATGTCGAGCCGGGCCAGATGGAAGCCGAAGCAATCCACTGCACGCCGCAGCAGCCGCAGCCGCCCGCGGGCGATCACCTCGGCATTGTTGGCGATCAGCGAGTGATGCAGCACGTCGAGATCATCCTGCATCTGCTTGACGCTGTCGTAAGGCGCCACCGCCGCCACGGGAAGCCGGCTGATCTGGATACCGAGCTTCTTCGCCGTCGCCGCCAAGCGCGCATAGATGCCGGACACCGCCAGACGATATGGCTCGCCGCGACGATGCGGCGACGTGTCCGGCGAGCGCTCGGCCAGCGCACGCAGCTCCTCGGAGACATCGGCGAGATGCGCGGCGATGGACAGCTCGCTGCCGAGCAGATGCAGTTCCTCGAGATAGTAGTGCAGCGCCAGGCTGGATTGCAGCTTGAGCGTCCCGCGCATCACCTCGGCGGTGACGAACGGATTGCCGTCCCGGTCGCCGCCGATCCAGCTCCCCATTCGCAGGAACGAGGCGAGATCGCCTGCCACCTCCGCTCCGTCATTGAGCCGATCCTCGAGCGAGCACAGCAGACGCGGCACCTCACGCAGAAACGTGTAGTCGTAGAACGACAGGCCGTTGGTGACCTCGTCGAGCACCGTCAGCTTGGTCCGGCGCAGCAGGTTGGTCTGCCACAAGGTCAGCACGGCGCGGCGCAGCGCCTCGTCATTGGCCTCGCGCTCGTCCGGCGTCAACTGCATCCGCTCGCGGCGGTCGAGCAGCATCGCGATCTCCATCTCGCGATCCATCGTGCTCTTGCGCCGCACCTCGGTCGGGTGCGCGGTCAGGACCGGACTGACCAGCGCCGTCGAGAAGAACTTGCGCAGATCGGAAGCCTCGAACCCGGCGGATTTTGCGTGAGCGAGCGTCGCCGCCAGCATGCCGGCCCCGCCATTGGAGTCGCTCCTGGCACGCATGCGTCGGATGTTGTTCTGGTCCTCGGCAATGTTGGCGAGGTGCGAGAAATAGCTGAAGGCGCGGACGATGCGGACCGTCTCAGCCGTCGTCATGCCGTCGAGGATCTGCTCCAGCTCGCGCCGCGCCTGGCGGTCCTCGTCGCGGTGGAAGCGCACCGAGGTCTGGCGGATGCGCTCGACGAGGTCGAACAATTCGGCGCCTTCCTGGTCGCGGACGGTATCGCCGAGGATGCGGCCGAGCAGCCGGATATCGTCCCGGAGCCGCGCGTCCTCCTCCATGGCCTGCGCCTCGGCGGCGCGGTTGGGACGGATTTCCTCTGTCATGGCTTGCGGCGACATGGATGCGCTCTCCAGCAGCTGCCCATTTACGGGTCAGTCTGCCGTATCTATACCGCAGCGCAAGATCAAGAAAGAGGCGTCGCCTGCCCTATTCAATGTCGGTCTCGCCTCCTTTCGCCGCCAAGTGCGGGCCCATCATCATATTTTCCGCCCCGCCTGCTCCCAATGGGGATCGCGCAGCCGCCGCTTGAAGATCTTGCCGGAGTCCTCGCGCGGCAGCTTCTCGTGGATCTCGATGTGCTTGGGCACCTTGTAATCGGCCAGCGACGCTCTCAGCCGGGCCCTCATCTCCCCAATGTCAAGCGTCACGCCCGGCTGCGGCTCGACCACGGCCATCAGGGCTTCTCCGAACTCGGCATCTGGGATGCCGAACACGGCGCAATCATGCACGCCGGGCACGGCATGCAGCACGGCTTCGATCTCGGCGGGATAGATGTTTACGCCGCCAGAGATCACCATGTCGCGCTTGCGGTCGCACAGGAAGACGTAGCCCTCGGCATCCATGTAGCCGACATCGCCCGAGGTGATGAAGCCGTCGCGGTCGATCTCGGCACGCTTCTCCGGCTTGTTGTGATAGGTGAAATCCGGATTGCCCGCGATGCGCGAATAGATCTCGCCGATCTCGCCCTGCGGCAGGATGCGACCGTCCTCGCCGAGAAAGCGCAGCTCCGCGCCCGGCGAGACCTTGCCGACGGTGCCGGGCTTGCGCAGCGCGTCCTCGGAGGTCGCGAAGGTCACGGCACCGGATTCGGTCGAGCCGTAGAACTCGTAGATGACCGGCCCCCACCAGTCGATCATCGCGCGCTTGACGTCGGCCGGGCACGGCGCGGCAGCGTGAATGACATGGCGCAACGACGAGACGTCGTAGCGGCGGCGAACCTCCTCCGGCAGCTTCATCAGCCGGATGAACATGGTCGGCACCATGAAGATGGTATCGATCCGCTCTGTCTGGATGACGTCGAGAAACGCCTCCGGCTCGAAGCGCGGCATCAGCACCAGCGCGCCGCCGAGCCGGCCCGCCCGCAGGCCGAAGGCGTTCGGCGCCGAATGATACAGCGGCCCCGGCAGCAGCGCGCGCGCGTTCGGCTTCAGCCCGTAGATCAACGCGCGCATGCGCTCGGCCGAGGCGGCCTGCTCCACCGTCGGCGCATTGCGGCGGACGCCCTTGGGATGACCGGTCGTGCCGGAGGTGTAGATCATGTTCTGCGGCTGCGGCACCTGCGGCCCTTCGTAAGGGCTCTGCTGTGTCAGCCAGCTTTCCAGGTCGGTCGCGAACTCCGGTGTTGCGAGCAGATCCGCGTCGATCTTGTAGTTGGACAGGATCTCCGGCGGCGTCGGCACGCTGAGCACGGTGCCTCCAGGTGGAATCAGGCCGCGAAGCTGATGCAGCAGATCGGCGTGACCGATCAGCACCTTGGTCGCGGAGTCCTTGAGGATGTAGTCGATCTCCTCCGGCTTGAAGTGCCAGTTCACCGGCACGCCATAGGCGCCCAGCCGCATCGCGCCATAGGCCGCCTCGATGAAGGCGATGTCGTTGCGCATCAGCATGCAGACGCAATCGCCCTGGCGTACGTCGAGCTGCGCGAGGCCGCTGGCGATCCGCGCGGCGCGGTCGGCGATTTCGGCGTGGCTGCGCCGGCGCTCGCCGGAGATGATGCCGCAGAACAGGGAGGACGTTTCCATTTTCTTTGTTATCCGATCTGGCGTCGGTTTGAGTTTCCGCCATCAATCCGGGGCGATGCGCCGCGACAAAACGGCGGTGCCGTTTTGCGCGGAGCATCGAACTCAGGTGCGCAGTTGCGCACCGGAGAATCTCGAGATTCCGGGCCTGCTCCTTCGGAGCATCCCGGAATGACGGACTCAATCCGCAAACTTCGGCGCGCGCTTCTCGATGTTGGCGCGCACCGATTCGAGCTGGTTCGGGCTGCCGATCAGCTTCTGCTGCTCGACCGATTCGGCGAGCAGCGCCGGCCCCGGATCGACCGAGAGATTGTTCAGCATCCGCTTGGCGGCGCGGATCGCATCCGGATTCTTGCCGGCGATCTCACGCGCGGTCTCCAGCGCAGCCGCGCGCGGATCGGCGCAGATGCGGGTGACGAGGCCGTAGGACTGGCCTTCCTCCGGCGAGAACACCCGGCCCGTGTAGGTCAGCTCGCGCAGGATGTCGTCGCGCATCAGGGTGGCCAGGATCGGCGTGCCCGCCATGTCGGGCACCAGACCCCACTTGATCTCCATGATCGACATCTTGGTGTCCGGCGCGACGTAGCGCATGTCGGCGCCGAGTGCGAGCTGGAAGCCGCCGCCATAGGCGACGCCATGCACTGCAGCAATCACCGGCACCGGCAACTGCCGCCAGCCCCATACCGCTTGCTGCGCGAAGTTGGCCTTGCCGTGGGTGCGAATGGTGAGGTCGCGCTTCTCGCCGCCGGGTATGCCGTTGCCGCCGGAATCCTTCATCGCCGCGAAGCGGCCCATGTCGAGGCCAGCGCAGAAGGCCCGGCCCTCGCCGGACAGCACCACCGCCCGCAGGCCCTTCTCCTTCGACAGCCGGTCGGTCGCCGCGACCAGCGCCTCGAACATCTCCATGTCCAACGCATTCATCTTGTCGGCGCGAACCAGGCGAACATCGGCGACGCCGTCCTTGATCTCGATCGCGAGGCGGTTGTCCATCGAGCGGTCTCCCTACGGATGTCTTTGTGACTTTACAGAAGGCTGTCGGAGCGATTTAGTCAATCGACCAATTAACTCACAACATGTCAGGCGGAAACTCCCATGTTCAAGGACAATCTCCTCGAAGGTCGACGCATTCTGGTGACCGGCGGCGGCACGGGCCTTGGCAAAGCGATGGCTGCACGCTTCCTGCAACTCGGCGCCGAAGTGCATATTTGCGGCCGGCGGAAAATCGTCTGCGACGAGACCGCGACCGAACTGATGGACCTCTACGGCGGCCGTGTGACCAGCCATGGCGTCGACATCCGCAATGCCATGGCGGTGGAGGACATGATCGAGGCCATCTTCCAGGAAGGCGGTCTCACCGATCTCATCAACAACGCGGCCGGCAACTTCATTTCCCGCACCGAGGAATTGAGCCCGCGCGGCTTCGATGCCGTCGCCAACATCGTGATGCACGGCACGTTCTACGTGACGCACGCCGTCGGCAAGCGCTGGATCGCCGCGAAGCAGCCGGGCAACGTCGTGTCGATCACGGTGACCTGGGTGCGCAACGGCTCGCCTTACGTGGTGCCCTCGGCGATGAGCAAGTCAGCGATCCACGCCATGACGATGTCGCTCGCGACTGAATGGGGCCGCTACGGCATCCGCCTCAACACCATCGCACCCGGCGAAATCCCGACCGAAGGCATGAGCAAGCGCATCAAGCCCGGTGACGAGGCCGGCGCGCGGACCAAGGCGATGAACCCGATGGGTCGCGTCGGCACCATGGAGGAGCTGCAGAACCTCGCGGTGTTCCTGATCTCCGGCGGCTGCAACTGGATCAACGGCGAGACAATCGCGATGGACGGTGCCCAGGCGCTGGCGATGGGCGGCAACTTCTATCAGCTGCGCGACTGGAGCGACGACGACTGGACCAAGGCCAAGGAGTCGATCAAGGCGCAGAACGAAAAGGATCGCGCGACGCGCACGAGCTGATGGCTCAATCACCCTGTTGATCGGCGACCTGCTCCCTGTAGACTGATCGAGAGATGCTTGCTCCGGCGCAATCCGGGGCGAGGACCACGACAAGACATCGAACAAAGAACAAGACGCAATCGGAGGGGAAACATGTCCGTCACGACGGCAGCGTCGACGCTCGTCGACGTCGTGCGCAGGCAGGCGGAAGCGCTTGGCTCCGCCACCGCCTATGAGTTCGAAGGCCGCCTCACCAGCTTCGCCGCATTCGACCGCAAGACCAACCAGGTTGCCAACGCGCTGAAGGCGATCGGCATCAAGCCGCATGAGCGAATCGCCTATTTCGGCAAGAACAGCGACATCTATTTCGAGCTGCTGGTCGGCGCCATGAAGGCCAACGTCGTCATGGCGCCGGTAAACTGGCGCCTCGCCGGTCCCGAGGTCGCCTTCATCGTCGAGGACTGCAAGGCGCCTGCCCTGTTCGTCGGTCCCGAGTTCGTCACGATGATCCGCAACATCCGCGACCAGATTCCGAGCGTGCGGCACATCATCACCACCGAAGGCGGCGCGCCGGAATGGCAGGACTACACGGCTTGGCGCGACGCGCAGAGCGCCGACGATCCCGGCGAGGCGATCACGCCGCAGGACATCGCGCTGCAGCTCTACACCTCCGGCACCACCGGCAAGCCGAAAGGCGCGATGCTGTCGCACGCCAACTTCCTCAACCTCGTCAACACCGGCAATCCCGAGGAGAAGCCGGACTGGAATAAATGGACGACCGACGACGTCTCGCTGATCGCGATGCCGATCTTCCACATCGGCGGCTCCGGCTGGGGCCTGATGAGCCTCTACCACGGCGCCCGCGGCGTGATCGCGCGCGAGTTCGATCCCACGAAGATCCTCGACTTCTTCGAACAGTCCGGCATCACCAAGCTGTTCATGGTGCCCGCCGCGATGCAGTTCGTGGTCCGGCAGCCGCGAGCGCGGCAGGTCGACTTCTCGCGGCTCAAATACATGCTCTACGGCGCCTCGCCGATCCCGGCGGCGCTGCTGAAGGAATGCATCGAGGTGTTCAAATGCGGCTTCGTGCAGATGTACGGCATGACCGAGACCACGGGCACCATCATCGCGCTGCCGCCCGAGGATCACGTCGAAGGGCTGGAGCGGATGCGCTCGGCCGGCAAGCCGCTGCCGGGCGTCGAAGTCGCGATCATCGATCCCTCGGGCAACCCGCTGCCGCCGCGGCAGGTCGGCGAGATCGCCACCCGCTCCGGCTCCAACATGACCGGCTACTGGAACCTGCCGGAGGCGACCGCACGCACGCTCGGCAAGGACGGCTGGCTGCGCACGGGTGATGCCGGCTACATGGACGAGGACGGCTACGTCTACATCCACGACCGCATCAAGGACATGATCATCTCCGGCGGCGAGAACATCTATCCGGCCGAGGTCGAGAGCGCGATCTGCGACCACCCCGATGTCGCCGAGGCCGCCGTGATCGGCATTCCCGACGACAAATGGGGCGAGGCCGTCAAGGCGATCGTCGTGATGAAGCCCGGCAAGCGCGCCACCGAGACCGACATCATCAATTTCACCCGCACCCGCATCGCCGGCTTCAAGACGCCGAAGAGCGTGGACTTCCTCGACGCCCTGCCGCGCAATCCGTCCGGCAAGATCCTGCGGCGGAATCTGCGCGACCCGTACTGGGCGGGCAAGGATCGGCAGGTGAATTGATCAAGAACGAGGTGCTCGCTGAGACATTCTGGATCGCTTCGCCACGCTCGCGATGGCGTGGAGAGAGGGTACGCTCCTTCCACGCCGTCATTGCGAGGCGCCCTTGCGCCGAAGCAATCCAGGGGCCAAACAACAAGGTCTGGATTGCTGGCTGACGCTCACGATGGCCGCCTTCAAACTACAACCGCCTCACCTCTTGTTCACCCCCATATACCCGAACAGGAAGCCCGCCACCTTGCGCATCTGGATCTCCTCGCTGCCTTCGGTGATGCGGTAGCGGCGGTGGTGGCGGTAGATGTGCTCGAACGGCTTGTGGCGCGAGTAGCCCATACCGCCATGAACCTGGATGGCGCGGTCGGCCGCCTCGCAGCACAGACGGTTAGCCCAGTAGTTGCACATCGAGACCTTGTCGGAGAGTGTGTGCTCGACCTGCGCCTGGGTGAGCTGGTCCATCTCCCAGGCGGTCTTGCGGATCAGCAGCCGCAGCATCTCGGCCTGCGTCGCCAGCTCGACCAGCGGCCACTGGATCGCCTGGTTCTCGGCCAGCGCCTTCCCGAACGGTTTGCGCTCACGCGCGTAGTTCACGCTCTCATTGATGCAGAATACGGCCGCACCGAGCGAGCTCGCCGCCTGCCGGATGCGGTTCTCGTGCACGAAGCACTGCGCCAGCGACAGGCCGCGACCGACTTCGCCGAACTGCGCATCCTCCGGCACGAACACGTCGGTGAAGCTGACCCGCGGATGGTCGGTCGGCATGTTGAAGGTCCAGAGATACTCCTCGACCTTGACGCCCTCGCTCTTGGCCGGCACCAGGAAGCAGGTGATGCCGCGCGCATCGCCGTCATTGCCCGAGGTGCGCGCGAACAGCGCGCAATGGGTGGCGACGTGCATTCCCGTCGTCCACATCTTCTCGCCGTTGATCAGCCAGCCCTTGACGTTGTCGCGGGTGGCTGGGACGGCCTTCGTCTCCATGTGGGTTGCGTCCGAGCCGTGATGCGGCTCGGTGAGACCGAACGTGATGCGGTACTTGCCGGTGATCGAGCCGTCGACCATCGCTTTCTGGTCGTCGCGGCCATAGCGGTCGAGCATGGTGACGATCGGCAGATTGCCGACGATCGAGTGCTCGTTCTGCAGGTCGTTGTGCAGGCCGAGGCCCTTCGAGGCGAAATGCTCGCGGATCACCGCCATCCAGAGGTTCGAGCCGTCCTTGCCGCCGTAGCGCTTCGGGATCGCAAAGCGCAGGTGCCCGGCCGCGTCGGCACGATCCTTGGCCTTGCGCAGCAGCTGCTCCCACTCATGCCGCGGCAGGCCGCCATTCTCGAAATCGGTGCGCGCCCATTCGCGACGATGATCGAAGAAGCGGATGTTGTCGTCGGCCTGCTCCAGCGGCTTGATCTCGGCGGCGATGAAGCGATCGAGCTCGTCGAGGTAGGCGACCAATTCCTTCGGCAAGGAAAAATCCATGGCGTGTCTCCCTGTGCGTTTCGTTGTTGTTCTTGGTCCTGATGGGCGCGACCTCCCGTCGCGCGCTTGTGGCGCGCAGCGCCGTTGCGTATTTGGATGACTGCGACACCTGCGCAGGCGCTAAGTTGATGCGCGACAACCAATCAGAAAACAGGAGGAACGGCCGATGGAGCTGAAGTTTTCGAGAGTGACGCGCAAGGGGCCGATCACGATCGTCACCCTGGCGCGCCCCGAGGTCTACAACGCCCTGCACATCGAGGCGCATTACGAGCTCGAGCGCGTGTTCGACGGCTTCGCCGCCGATCCCGAGCAATGGGTGGCGATCGTCACCGGCGAGGGCGACAAGGCATTCTGCGCCGGCAACGATCTGAAATGGCAGGCGGCCGGCGGCGCGCGTGGCTGGGGCAAAAGCGGCTTCGGTGGACTGACCTCGCGCTTCGATTGCGACAAGCCGCTGATCGCGGCCGTCAACGGCGTTGCGATGGGCGGCGGCTTCGAGATCGCGCTGGCCTGCGACCTGATCATCGCCTCCGAGAACGCGACCTTCGCGTTGCCCGAGCCGCGCGTCGGCCTCGCCGCGCTCGCCGGCGGGCTGCAGCGGCTGCCGCGCCAGATCGGCCTGAAGCGCGCGATGGGCATGATCCTGACCGGCCGCCACGTCGGCGCCCGCGAGGGCCACGAGCTCGGCTTCGTCAACGAGGTCGTACCGCAGGGCGAGGCGCTGGCGGCCGCGGAGCGTTGGGCCGAGACCATCGCCAAGAACTCGCCGATGTCGATCCGCGCCTCCAAACAGGCGATCGAGAAGGGCCTCGCGGTGTCGCTGGAGCAGGCCATCACCGAGCAGCGCGACTACGCGGCGGTGCAGGCGATGATCCACTCGCAGGACTATATTGAGGGGCCGAAGGCGTTTTCCGAGAAGCGACCGCCGAAATGGCTGGGGCGGTAGCGCATCGCCAAGGTGATCATTCCGGGACGCGCGGAGCGCGCGCCCGGAATCGGTGACCACGAACGGGAGTCTGGATTCCAGGCTCGCGACTGCGTCGCGCCCCGGGACGACGGCCGAGGTGATCGCAACGCCTGTCCAGCTCCCGCCGCCGTCATTGCGAGCGAAGCGAAGCAATCCAGAGTCCCACCGCCGAAGCAGTCTGGATTGCTTCGGCGCTGGCGCTCCTCGCAATGACGGCGGAGAGCTAAGCATCGCTGGTGCCCCTCCCCGCCTCGCGCCTGTAGGACGCGTAGTTGGGCTGATCGACAGCGAGCTTGTCGAGCGTGGTCTGCCAGAGGTGGTCCTTCAGTCCCGGCGTGCCGAGATCGACGGCACCACTGGCGATCTGCTCGGAAAGCGCACGATTCAGTTCGAGCAAGTCACCGTCTCGTCTCAATAGCTGTTTCAGCCGCGCGTGCTCCGCGGCATCCGCCGGAGCAGCCTGCGTCAACTGCCGCACCACCAGATCGAGCGCGTTGATTCCCACGCGCAGCTTGAACGCCGGGTGCCCGGAGATCAGCGGCGCGATGTCGGTGCGCAGGAAATCCGCGACCGCCTTCGCCAGCTCCGTCGCCGTCGGTTCGTCCTGCATCAGCCCTCTCCTCTCGGCGCCAGCAGCCGCAGCAGATCGATCTCTGTCTCCGACGCGCGGCGGCCGATCATGGCGCGCTCCATCGAGTGGTCGGGACCCAAGCGAAACCGCTGCATCATGCCGCAACACATCACGCCCCAGCGCAACGTGCCCATGACCTCCCAGAACTTCACCCTGCCGGCATCGACCTTGCGGCCAGCGGCCTCGTAGCCCGCGTACAGCTCCTCACGCGAGCCAAAGCCGCCGACGGGCTTGTCGATCTCGCCGAAGCGCCAGGAGTTGACGCAGATCCAGCCGAGATCCTCCATGGGATCGCCGAGATGGGCGAGCTCCCAGTCGAGCACAGCGCGCACCCCGTCGGGGCCGATGATGAGATTGCCGTTGCGGAAATCGCCATGCACCAGCGTCACCTCCGCCGAGGGGCCGGGATCGTTGTGCGACAGCCAGCGCAGCGCGAGATCGAACACCGGGCGCGGCCAGTCGAAGCTTTGATATTCGCGCGCGAGCTCCGCGATCTCCCTGGTCGCGTTCATCTCGCGCAACGCGGGCAGCGTCTCGCGTCGAATCCCGTGGATGCCGGCAGCGATGCCGCCGAGCTGGCGCGCGAGGCGTGGCCGCGCCTCGGCGAATTCAGCATCGCGCAGGATCTTGCGCGCGATGGTCTCGCCCTCGACGCGGCGCATGATGAAACCGGCGCCGAGATCGTCCTCCGGCCGTAGCACGTGCAGTACCTCGGGCGACGGCACGCCGGCCGCACAAGCGAGCCGCATCAGCGCCGCCTCGTTGTCGAGCCCGGCGGCACGCCCGGGCGCGGCGCCGTAGCCCTTCGGCGAGCGGCGCAGGATGGCGCCGACATCACCACCGGGATGGACGATGTCGAAGCGCCACGTCTCCTGGCTGGCGCCGCCGGAGAGTTTCGCGGCGCCGCGCACGCCGGTCGCCCCCGGCATGAACGAGGCGACGCAGCGCGACAGCTCGGCCTCGATCATTGGCCCTTGAACTTGGCCGGGCGCTTTTCGAGGAACGCGGTGACGCCCTCCTTGAAATCCGACGTGCCGCCCGCGATGCGCTGCGACTGGAATTCGGCGTTGAGCTGCTCCTCGAATGAGTTCTCCGGGCTGTCCCAGTAAAGCTTGCGGATCTGCGCCAGCGCCACCGTCGGCCCGTTGGCGAGCTCGCGCGCGAGCTTCATCGTTTCCTCCTTGAGGGCCGCATCGTCATAGACGCGGTTGACGAGGCCCCATTGCAGCGCCGTCTCGGCCGGCAGCTTCTCGCCGAGCAGCGACAGCTCGATCGCGCGCGCCTTGCCGACGAGGCGCGGCAACAGCCAGGTCGAGCCGCAGTCGGGAACGAGACCGATGCGGCGGAAGGCTTGCAGGAAATACGCGGACTTCGCGCACAGGATCATGTCGCCCATCAGCGCGAAGCTCATGCCAGCACCGGCGGCCGGGCCGTTGACCGACGTCACGATCGGGCAATGCAGATTGCGCAAGCGGCGCAGGAACGGATGAAAGGCCGTCTCGAGCGCGGCGCCCGCATTGCTGCGGCCGGGCTTGGCCTGCGCATTGCGGCCCTGCAGATTGGCACCGGTGCAGAACGCTCGCCCCGCGCCGGTTACGACCAGGCAGCGCACCTCGGCCTTCTTCTCCTCGATCTCGTCGAGCGCCTCGGCGAGCCCGCCAAGCATGTCGATCGAGACCGCGTTCATGACCTCCTGATGATCGAGCGTGAGGACGGCGACGGGCCCGTCGAAATCGAGCGTGACGTGCTTGAACTGCATGTTTTCCTCTCAAGAGCTTTTCGGTCAGTGCATTCTTCGCCGCGGAAATTTGAAGCGCGGCATGGTTCTGTCAGCATATTTGATTTTTGCGCTTCGCTTGTCCATGGTTGGATCATCCCAATAACCGAAGCGGCGCGCAGCGCGCTCACATCATCACGGAAACGCCCAAGAGAACCCCATGAGCATGTTCGACCTCACCGGCCGTGTGGCCGTCGTCACCGGCGGCAATGGAGGCATAGGCCTCGGAATCGCCCAGGCACTTGCGTCCAGTGGCTGCAACGTCTCGATCTGGGGCCGCAACGCCGAGAAGAACAAGGCGGCTGCGGCGTCGATGGCCGCGGGGCCCGGCAGGGTCGATACCCATGTCTGCGACGTGACAAGCCCTGCTTCCGTCAACGAGGCGATGAAGGCGACACTCGACACCTTCGGTCGCGTCGACGGCTGCTTTGCCAACGCCGGCATCGGCGGCGGCGGCCGCAAGCCCTTCATCGAGCGCAGCGAGGAGGAATGGCGCACAATGTTCGCGACCAATCTCGACGGCGTCTTCCATGCCTTCCAGGCCGCCGCCAAGCACATGACCGCGCGCGCCGAAGCCGGCGATCCGTTCGGCCGCCTGGTCGCGACCTCCAGCCTCGCCTCGCTGTTCGGCACCGCGCGGAACGAGCACTATGCGGCAACCAAGGCGGCAATCAATGCGCTGTGCCGCGCGCTCGCCGTCGAACTCGCACGCCACGGCGTCACCGCGAATGCGATCCTGCCTGGCTGGATCAAGAGCGACATGACCGCAGGCATCATGGGAAACGAGAAGTTCGTTGCCAACGTCATGCCGCGTATCCCGGTGCGCCGCTTCGGCGAGCCGTCGGATTTCGGCGGCATCGCCGTCTACCTCATGAGCAAGGCATCGTCCTATCACACCGCCGACTGCCTCGTGATCGACGGCGGCTATACCGCATTCTGACCGGCAGCAGCGACCGGCGGGCCGGTGCTCCGGTCCGCCGACCCCGGATTTGTTCCACATCCGTATTCCAAGATTTCCGAAATTTAATGCTGTCCGGGCTGCCACGCCCTCGTGACCTCGGCGTTGTCCCTCATCACATGACGAGGAGAAGACGAGGGGAAGGAAGCCATGAAGCGCGGCGTGACGGTTTTGGCCTGTGTGTCTGCCCTGACTGTGGCCGGCTATTTCGCCATTGCGAAGTGGGGCATCCAGCACGAGAGCCGTGAATTTTTCGACGCCGAGCGGCAGCGGCCGATCACGGTCGACGTGGCCGTGCGCACGGATTACGAGATGAAGGCCAATGCCGGGCTGTGGCGGCTGCCGGTCGCCATCATCAGCAACGGCAACACAGTGAAAAACACCGAGTACTCCTTCCTCGCGAACGTGTTCGCCGCGCGCGGCTACCTTGTCGCCAGCGTCCAGCAGGACCTTCCGACTGATCCGCCGCTCGTCACCAAGGTCGGGATGCCTTATGTCGGCCGGCTCGACGTCTACCGGAAAGGCGAGGCCAACATCCTCTGCGTGCTGAACGAGATGAAGAAGCGTCATCCGAATGCCGACTACGATCACCTGACCCTGGTCGGCCACTCCAATGGCGGCGATACCGCGATGTATTTCGCCAAGGAGCATCCGAACATCGTCTCGCAGGTGGTGACGCTCGACAATCTGCGCGTTCCTTTCGTTATCAGGGACAAGCTCAAGATCCTGTCGTTCCGCTCGGATGATCCGCAGTTCAAGACCGACCCCGGCGTTCTGCCAACGCATGTCGACAAGAAGAGCGGCATCGACATCATCAAGACCGAGTTCCAGCACACCTGGATGAGCGACCGCGGCCCCTACACGGCGCGGGAACGGATCCAGGCGACGCTCGACAAATATCTCGGCGGCGATGCGACGAGCGAACTGGCCCCGGCAGACACCGACAATCTGATCGTGACCAACGGCGCAGCGGCCCTGCCCTGATCTGACGACACCTCAGCGCTGGCGTGCGATGGCAGCTGCGCAATCGCGCAGCTGCCATCGCAGGCGTCAGTACTGCGGTTTCTTGACCGGTGGGCCGTTCTTATTCCCCGGCATGCCCTTGATGTTCGACGGGTCCTGAGCGCTGACGTCCGGATTATGGCGGTTGATCGTGGACGAGCCGACGGTGCCGCCTTTCGTCTCAGTGCCCGGTCCGTTCTTGTTGCCAGGCGCGCCCTGGATGCCTGCTCCGGAATTCTGCGCACTCGGCGGCGGCGTGGTCTGTGGGCTGCCCTGCGCCAGCGCTGACGTGGCCGAGACGACGAATGCGCAAGCAATCAGACCGATCATTGGCTTCATGGGCGACCTCCATTTGTAGTTGCCGTGCTGTCCGAACGTGGCGCCGGCGGAGCCGTTCCCGGAAACATGGAATTTCCCGCGACGACGCCGAGGTGCGCACCCCTGCCCGCTTTATTGGCTTCCTGATCGCGTCGCGGCCCACTACGGTCGGGGAACCGACGCATCAGAGGCCTCTACATGGAATACCTCGCCACCGATCTCAGCCCGCGCGAGCGCTACAAGATCCTGACCTCCTTCGTGCTGCCACGGCCGATCGCCTGGGTTACGACGAGAGGCGAGACCGGGGTGGTCAACGCCGCACCGTTCTCTTTCTTCAACGTGCTCGGCGAGGACCCGCCGCTGTGCGTGTTCGCGATCAACCTGCGGCCGGACGGCCGGATCAAGGACACGCTGGTCAACATCCGCAGCTCAGGCGAGTTCGTGGTCCACATCACCGACGAGCCCCTGGCGCAGGCGATGCACGAGACCGGCGGCGACTTTCCGCCCGAGATCGGCGAGCCGGATCACCTTGGGCTCAAGCTCACACCGTCCCGGATGATCGGCGTTCCGCGGTTGGCGGAGGCGCCGTTCGCGATGGAGTGCAAGACCTGGCAGCTCATCGACGTCAATGGCGATCGCGTGCTGGTGCTCGGCGAAGGCCTCGCCTTCCACATCCGTGACGAATTGTGGGACACCGAGAAGATGCGGGTCGAGATGGAGTTGTTCCATCCTGTCGGGCGCATGTTCGCCGACCGCTATTGCCGCACCGACGACCGGATGGATTTCCCGCCGGCCAAGGGCGCCAGCTGAGCGTTCGATGGCTTCCGCCGGCGCGAAACGTCAGTAGGTCGCGGCGAGATAGTCGACGATCTTGCCGACATCGGATTCATCGATCGGAGCACCATAGACCTTGATCATCTTGGTGACTTCGGCCTGCCAGAACTCCTTCTTGTTCTGCATCGGCGGCTGCGTCTTGATGTAGTCGGCGGAATGGCAGGCCGCGCAATTGCCCTGCACGACGGCGAGATCGGGCCCCGGCTTGAAGGCCGCCGTCTCCTGCGGAACCTTGTAGTTGACCGGTGCTGCGGTGAGGGAGACGGATGTGCCGGCAAGGCAGCCAAGTCCGACAGCCAGCATGACGAGGAGGAAGGACGTCCGTTGCATGGTCATTCTCCTCAGGCGGCCGTGACGCGGACGGTTTCGACGACATTGCGCAGATAGCCGGCCGGGTTCCAGCGTGGCGTCTCTGGCTGAGTCTCGCCCGAATTGCTGGTGGCCCGCACCTTCAGATCGTGGGACCCCGGGGCAAGCTTCACCGCCAGCTTCCACTCCCGGAAGGAATACTTCCCGAGGTCCTTGCCGAGCTTGGCATCGGTCCAGGTCTGGCCGCCATCGGTCGAGACCGCGATCTGCTTGATCCCGCTTCCGCCGTCGAATGCGATGCCGCGCAGCGTCGCCGTGCCCGCCTTCAGCTTCGCGCCATCGGCCAGGCTGGTGATGAACGAGCGGACCGTAAAGCGATTGATCGGAATCGTCGCCTTCGGCGCGGTCCCGGGCTCGATCGCATTGTTCGGCGTGTCCGGAATCCGATAGGCCGATTTCATCCAGAAGCCGTCGAACACGCTGTCGATGACGGTGATCTCGTTGAGGTGCTTGACCCAGTAGGTGCCGTAATAGCCCGGCACGATCAGGCGCAGCGGAAAGCCGTTGAGGAACGGCAGGTCCTCGCCGTTCATGCCATAGGCGAGCATCACCTCGCCGTTCATGGCGTGATCGAGGTCGAGCGCCTTGACGAAGTCCGGCGTCTTGTCGATCACCGGGCCGTCCATACCGTTGAAGGTGACCTGCTTCGCGCCCGTCTGGACGCCCGCCATCTCGAGCACGGCCTTGAGCGGCACGCCCCGCCAGCGCGCATTGCCCATGGCGCCGTTGCCAAGCTGGCCACCTGCGACGCGCGGCTCGAAGAAGCCGCGGCTGTTGCCGGAGCATTGGTTGACGGCGACGATCTCGGTCGCCTTCATCTTGCGGATGTCCTTGAGCGACAGCTTGAGCGGCTTGTCGACCTTCCCCTTGACCGCGAGCGTGAACTTGTCCGGATCGAGATCGTAAGGCAGGCCCGCCAGATGATAGCGGACGAAGAAGGCATTGTTCGGTGTGATCACGCCGTCATTGAACACCCCGAATGGCGTTTCGAGTTGCGGCGGCCGGCTGGTCAGGCCGATCATCGGCCGCTTCTGCGGATACTTCACCAGCGGGCGCTCGCCGTTGGCGAAGGGCAACGTCACGGTGTCCTCGGCCAGCGCGCGAGTCGCGCCAAACCCGCCCAGCAGCGCCGCCAGCCCTGCTCCCTTGAGCAGATCACGTCTGTCGATCATGGCTCTCCCTCCGGAGTGGTCGTTTGGAACCCGCGGTCATCAGCGCCGGCTCTCATCGAAATCTGGCGGCATGCACGGCCGCTGCGAATTGATCGTTGCACATTCTCTCACTGCGAGAAAAGCCGCGAACGTCCGCAATCATAGCATCGCAGCGCGGCAACGGCCGAGACTTCGCACGTGCAACAAGAGCAATCGTGCATCGAACCGCAGGGGGGCAATCGGGGCCGTCAGGCGGCGCGTGCCCACCGACGGCGCTGGCGAGGGACGACGTTGGGCACGGCGCGCTCCACGGTTGTTGCACGCCGCAATGAGCTCGCCGCTCCTTTGTGCACCCTACACGCGCAACTATGTGCCCTGCCCGATCTTGTCCTGCGTCTTGGTGTCGAAATCGCTGGCGTCGTGGCGCTCGTGGAGCTGGCTTTTGGGATCGCCGGAGACGCGGTTGACCATGCGGCCGCGCTTCACAGCGGAGCGCTGCGCGATTTGGTCGGTCCAGCGCTGGACATTCCTGTAGTCCTGCACCGAGAGGAACTCGCCGCCTTCGTAGAGCAGGCCCTTGGCGAGCGCGCCGTACCACGGCCACACCGCGATGTCGGCGATGGTGTAGTCGGGGCCGGCGAGATACTCGCTTTCGGCCAGGCGGCGGTCGAGCACGTCGAGCTGGCGCTTCACCTCCATCGCGAAGCGGTCGATGGCATACTCGATCTTGGTCGGCGCATAGGCATAGAAATGGCCGAAGCCGCCGCCGAGATAGGGCGCAGCCCCCATCTGCCAGAACAGCCAGGACAGGCATTCGGCGCGCTTGGCCGGCTCGGTCGGCAGGAAGGCGCCGAACTTCTCGGCCAGATGAACCAGGATCGCGCCGGACTCGAACACGCGGATCGGCTCCGGCCCGCTGCGATCCAGCAGCGCCGGGATCTTGGAATTGGGATTGATGGCGACGAAGCCCGAACCGAACTGATCGCCCTCGCCGATCCGGATCAGCCAGGCGTCATATTCGGCGCCGCTGTGGCCGAGCGCCAGCAGCTCCTCGAGCATCACTGTGACCTTTACGCCGTTCGGCGTTCCCAGCGAATAAAGCTGCAAGGGATGACGACCGACAGGCAATTCCTTCTCGTGCGTCGGACCTGCGATCGGCCGGTTGATGTTGGCGAAGCGGCCGCCGCTCGCCTTGTTCCAGGTCCAGACCTTGGGCGGCACATAGCTGTTCTGTTCAGACACGGCAGACTCCGGCGTGAGCGTCAGGAGCGAGCGTTTTAGGCGCATATGCCGTCGAGCGGAAGCCACGCTGCGCGCGGGCGCCATCAGCATTTTCTGCATTGCGCGGTCGAACCTGCGATGACAGAACGGAGACAAGACAACAATGACGGTCCGTCGCGGGCCGGCTCCTGGAAACGCCGATGACTGCAAGTCCCCTGCCCCCCGACCGCATTCCCGTGATCGTCGGCGTGGGCGAGATCGTCGATCGCCCCAAGGACATCGGCGACGGTCTCGAGCCGCTGGCGCTGCTCGAACAGGCGATCCGCCGCGCGGAAAATGACGCGGGCGCCAAGCTCATCCAGGACACCGGCTCGCTCGACGTCGTCAACTTCCTGAGCTGGCGCTACCGCGATCCCGAGCAGCTTCTCGCGCAGCGGCTCGGCGTGAGCCCGGCGCACTGCCACTACGGTCCCGTCGGCGGCGAGAGCCCGATCCGCTTTCTGCACGAGGCCGCCTTGCGCATCGCGCGCGGCGAATGCGAGGTCGCAGTGGTCTGCGGCGCCGAGGCGCAATCGACGGCGACCAAGGCCGAACGCGCCGGCGTGACCCTGCCGTGGACGCCGTTCGCGCATGACGTCGAGGAGCCGAAGCGCGGCGCTGCATTCCAGAAGCCGCTGGCGGTGAAGCTCGGCGTGTTCCGTCCGGTCTCGGTCTATCCGTTCTACGAAGTCGCGAGCGCAGCCAAATGGGGCCAGACGACGCGGCAGGCGCTCGCGGAATCCGGCGAGCTGTGGTCGCGCTTTTCCGCGGTTGCCGCCTACAATCCCAACGCCTGGCTGAAGCGGCACTTCGCGCCCGAGGAGATCACGACGCCGTCGGCCGACAACCGCCCGATCGCCTGGCCCTACACCAAGCTGATGGTCGCCAATCCCATGGTCAACATGGGCGCGGCGCTGATCCTGACCAGCTTGGCCAAGGCGCGTGCGGCAGGCATTGCCGACAGCCGCATGATCTATCCGCTCGGCGGCGCATCGGCGGAGGATCCGCGCGACTACCTCACGCGCGATCAGTTCGCCGAGAGTCATCCGCAGAACGCCGTGTTGCGGGCCGCAATGAACATCGTCGGCGGCAACGGCGCGGCGTTCGACGTCATCGAGCTCTACAGCTGCTTTCCCTGCGTGCCGAAGATGGCGCGGCGGATCCTCGGCCTCGGCGCTGACGTGGAGCCGACCGTCGCCGGCGGGCTGACCTTCTTCGGCGCGCCGCTCAACACCTACATGACGCATGCCGCCTGCGCGATGGTGCGGCGGCTGCGCGGCGGCGCCAGGCGCGGCCTGCTGTACGGCCAGGGCGGCTTCGTCACCAAGCATCATGCGCTGGTGATCTCGCGCGAGCCGCCGTCATCGCTGTCGCAGGAGGTGAGCGTGCAGGCCGAGGCCGATCGGCATCGCGCCGCAACGCCGGAGTTCGTCAGCGAGGCCGGCGGCGGCGGCAGGGTCGAGAGCTTCACCGCGCTGTTCGATCGCAACGGCGAGGTCGAGCATGGCGTGGTGATGCTGCGCACCGAGCAGGACACGCGCACGCTGGCGCGCGTGCCGGCGCAGGACGCAGCCACGCTGGCGCGGCTGATGGATCAGGACCGGTCGCCGGTCGGCGCGCTCGGCACGATCACGATGGCCGCCGATGGTGTGCCGGAGTGGCGGACGAATTAGTTCGCTTCCGTCGACTCACACCTCCCGCGCCTCGTGCTGCCAGCGCGCATGGGCCGTCTCCCAATCGGGATCGCGCTCCGCCGCGAAGCCGAGCGTCCTGCCGCCACCGAGGTCGCGGAAGCCGATCATGGCGCGGCGGTGCGCGCCGCTTCTGACATAGGCGCGCATGCTGGCTTCGTCGGTCCAGACCGTCAGCGTGTGATAGATGCCATTCACCGGACGAAGCTCGACGCGCAGATTCCCGGGAGCCGCACGCGCCTGGCGGACGGCGCGCAGCGTGTGCCACCAGAATCGCGCCCGCCGCGTGAGGCCGCGATGCGGGCGGAAGCCGGTGACGGACACGTAGACGCTCATGGCGCGCTCCTGGATCGCAAACCGCCGCGCGATGGAACGGTCGCGCCGACAGGTGTGAGCACAACGCTGCCCGCCGCGTCCTGGATGTCGGAGTGCGGATCACGGGCCGGCGCTCAGCGCCCACTTCGCCTGGGCTTCACGTTGGCAGGCACCGTGCCCGTGGTCTCCGCAGCCGCCGGAGGCGCGCTGTCGTCGCCCGCCAATTGCTGGTCGCGCTTGCGCGCGAGCGCCTCGTCACGCCGGGCGGCCGCGACCGCCAATTCCGGATCCAGCTTGAGCGCCTGGTTGAAGTCGGCGAGCGCGCGGTCGTAGTGCCCCTTTGCCAGCCACACCGCGCCCCGGTCGCTGTACGTTGCGGCATCGCTGAAGCCCATGCGCACGGCGTGGTCGAGATCGACAAGGGCTTCGTCGAGATCTCCCTTGCGCTGGAACGCAAGTCCACGATCGTGGAACAGCATCGGGTTGTGCGGATCCAGCCGGATCGCCCGCTCATAATCGCCGAGCGCCCGGTCGAAGCGGCCCATGCGGACCAGATCCTTGGCGCGGTAGTGATAGAGATCGGCATTGCGGGGCGCGAGCCGGATTGCTTCGTCGAAATCGGCGACGGCGCCCTCGAGATCGCCCTGTCGGCTGCGGTCCATCGCGCGCTTCACCAAGGATGCGGCGGTCATCGGCGCAGGCGGCACGACCGGCTCTGCCGCTTTCGGCTCTGCCGGCGGAGGCGGCGCCTCCGCCGCCGGAGGCGGCACCGGGAGCACGGCTCCGGTCGCGTCCTGGACGGCAGGCGCCGGGACGGTCTCACCTGCGACCTTGCGCTGCGGCCCCGATCGGGCCTGCGGCGACGGTGTCACGATCGAGCGCGTCGCCTGCCTGCTCATCCAGTCACCGGCGGAGGGCAACAGCAGAATCTCGAGGCCGATCAGGACCGCGCTGAGCACGGCGGTCGCCGCGGTAAACTGCAGGATGGCGTCCCAGCGTTCGCGGCGGACGCGGTCGCGCTCGGAGGCGAGATGGGCGTCGTATTCGGCACGCAGGCCCGCGTCGCGCAGCACGTTGTAGGCGACGATGATCAGCTTGAGCTGATGCTCCGACGCCGCATCGGCGCTGCCCCGGAGGTCGGGATGGTGCGCCTTGGCGGCCTGGCGGAACGCCCGCTTGATCGTGTCGAGATCGGCCCGCGGCGATACGCCGAGCACCTCATAATGCGTCGTCATGGCGCGATCCCGAACCTCTCTTCCGAGGCCGGTCCGGGATCACGCGGGGAGCAGGTCGAGCGCATAATGGGCGCCATCGCGGGTGAGCCGACCGAACGCGGCCCACGGAAAATGAGATCCACAAACCAACATCTTTTCTGCAACGATACGATCGAGCAATCTGCGCCGGCTGACCTCGGCAGCCGCGCCGTCCTGGTCATAGGCGCCGTGCCATTCCGGATGGCGCAGGCACAACGCCGGCACATAGGCGGTGTCGCCGGAGATCATCAGTTGCTCCGCTCCGGAGCCGAGATGAAACGCGGTGTGCCCCGGGGTATGACCGGGGACGCTGACGAAGCGGATGCCGGGCACCACCTCGTCCTCGCCCTCGACCGGCAGCACGTTCTTCCAGCCCGGGATCACGCTCTGGATGCGGCGCGCCAGCGCCTGCCGCCACGGCGGCAGCCGGCTGGTCAGAGATGCATCGGTCCAGAATTTGTACTCGGCCGCAGCCACGATGATCTCGGCGGTGGGAAACACCGGCGCGTCGGTGTTCTCGCCGAGCAGGCCGAAGATATGATCGGGATGGAAGTGCGAGATCAGGATGGTGTCGATGTCTTCCGGGCGAATGCCGGCTGCTTTCAGATTGTCCAGCATGCGACCCGAAACGAAGATCGAGTCGGAATTGTAGCCCTGCACCTGACCACCGCCGCCGGCATCGCAGAGCACGGTCTTGCCCTTCAGCCGCACCACGAAGGTGGAGATCGGGACCGGGACGAAGGCTGGGCTCAGACCAGCGGCGCGCAGTGCGTCCTTCACGTCGCTGATGCTGGCATTGCTGATGAAGCCGGCCTCGTGCGGCTTTTCCCACACGCCGTCGTAGAGGGCGATCACCTCCGCCTCGCCGATCGTGATCCGGCGATAGCCGCGTGCGGGATCCTCAGTGCGGCGGTGCGGCTTGGCGGCAACGACGGCTAGTCCCGCATCGAGACCCAAAGCAGCCGCGGCCGTCGCGGCCGATAGCACCAGGGTCCTTCGCGAAAAACCACCCGCAATCACATTGCCTGCCACTCAAATATACCGTCGGTTGAATAAATGCCTAACACAAGTTAATCTCCGCACCTTAGCGGGATTATGGCGCGACAACGGCCTTTCTGGCCGGGGCGTCAGGTGTGGGGAGTCTGCAACGGTGGGGGATGATCCGGTCGAGCGGGGCGCCGCCTGACGAACGGCGCACGCATGAGCGTCGACGTGGTTCGCGGGGGCATCGTCGGCTCTGTCCGCGGCTATCGTTAGGGCTGTGTCGTTCGACTATCGGATGCGACAGCGGCCAATCTCGGCCGCTGTCCTCCGCTTCGTCAATGTCTTGGGTCAGGCGGCGCGAACCGATTGCAGGAAGCGGCTGACCTCCAGCTTGAGACGCTGGCTATCACCGGAGAGCTGGCGCGCGGCGCTGAGCACCTGCCCCGAGGTGTCGCCGGTCTCGCTGGCGCCGCGCTGGACATTGGAAATGTTGGCGGACACCTGCTGTGTACCTGCGGCGGCGTGCTGGATGTTGCGCGAGATCTCGGCGGTTGCTGCGCCCTGCTCCTCGACCGCGGCCGCCACCGTCGCGGCGATCTCCGACAGCCGCTCGATCGTCGTCGAGATCTCTCTGATGGCGCCGACCGACTCCTGCGTGGCCCCCTGGATGCCAGAAATCTGTTGGCCGATCTCGCCGGTCGCCTTGGCGGTCTGTTCGGCCAGCGCCTTGACCTCGGAGGCGACGACGGCAAAGCCGCGGCCGGCTTCGCCCGCCCGCGCGGCCTCGATAGTGGCATTGAGCGCCAGCAGATTGGTCTGCCCGGCGATCGTGTTGATCAGTTCGACAACGTCGCCAATGCGGGTCGCCGCCTTCGACAGCTCGCCGACACGATCATTGGTGCGGCGTGCCTGCTCGACCGCATCGGAGGCGATGCGCGCGGACTCCTGCACCTGGCGGCTGATCTCACGGACCGACGAAGTGAGCTCCTCGGTCGCCGAGGCGACGGCCTGAACATTGGCCGACGCCTCTTCGGAGGCCGCGGCGACGGTGGTGGAAAGCTCCTGCCCTCGCACGGCGGTGCTCGACAGCGAGTTGGCCGAGCTCTCGAGCTCGCTGGAGGCCGAGGACACCGTATTGACGATGTTGCCGATGGCGCCTTCGAAACTGTTGGCGAGCTCCGACATCTCCCGCTTGCGCGAGGCGGCTGCGCGCCGCTCCTGCTCACCGAGCTCCCTGGCGTTGAACCGCACCATCGTCTGGACGGTCTGCAGGTTACGCAAGGCGCGGCCGATCTCGTCGTCGCGCTCGATGTGCATGCGGGTGTCGAGCTTGCCCTGGGTGATGCTTTCCATCGTCTCGTTCACATGATCGAGCGGCGCCACGATTACGTTCATCGTGCGCAGTCCGACCATGCCACACAGCACGACACCGGTAGCAGCAATCGCCACAGCGGTCATTCCGGCGAGCCCGCCCTCCCCGAACGAGATGACACCAAGCACGAGCAGGAACAGCGTCTGCAATCCGACCAGCGTTCGCAGCCTTGCCGCGATCGTGCCGGTGAACATCGAGAGATGGTCGAACACCGAGCGGCGGCGGACGATGCCGTCGTCGATCTTGTAACCATGTGGCCGCTTTTCGCGGATCGCCGCATAGACCTGCTCGGCCTCTGCGCGCTGGTCGGCGGGCAGCTTGGTGCGCACCGAGGTGTAGCCGACGACTTGGCCGTCTTTGCAGATCGGCGACGCCGTCGCCAGCACCCAGTAATAGTCGCCGTTCTTGCGGCGGTTCTTGACCGCTCCGACCCAGGGACGGCCGGCCTTGAGCGTGGTCCAGAGATTGTCGAAAGCTTCAGGCGGCATGTCCGGATGACGCACGATGTTGTGCGGCTGCCCCATCAGCTCGGCTTCGGTGAAGCCGGCCGCATCGACAAAATCCTGGTTGAAGAAGGTCAACTTGCCCTTCGTGTCGGTCTTGGACACGATCAGCGTGTCATCCGTGATCGGATACTCGACGTTGGTGACGGGCAAATTCTTACGCATGGCGAGTCTTTCAATCGACGATGATGGCCGCGAGTCATGCCGGCATCGGCATGACTAATTTTGCTGCAAACGATGCATCGATTGTCGCAGTCGCCGATTAACCTAAGATAAAATGCCGCAACCGTTGAAATACGGGTCGCTGGACCCCGTTCACGGACGGCCGCAATCTCACAAGACCTGTCGCCGGCGTGTCTCCTCGATACGAGCCAGACAGAACGGCCCAACCATGTTGCCGCCGTTGATGCAGGAAACTGGATCAATCGGTGCGAACCGTTTGCAGGAAGCGCAAGAGCGCCAGCAGGTTGGTTCGGCCGGCGGTGATGTTGATCGGCTCGACGATTTTGCCGATGCGGGTCGCGGCCTTCGACAGCCCGCCGAGGCGATCGGTGGTCCCGCGCGCCTGGCCGGCTGCCTCGCCCGCCGTCCGCGCCGACCGGCCCACGAAAAAAGGGCGCGGCCTCGCGGCCACGCCCTGGTCTGGTCGGGATCTGCGCGCCGGGATCAGGCTGCGCGCACGGTGTCCAGGAAACGTCCAACCTCGAGCTTCAGTCGGTTGCTGTCGCCGGACAGCATTTGCGCCGCCGAGAGCACCTGGGACGACGCCGAGCCGGTCTCGCCGGAGCCGCGCTGCACCCCGGCGATAGCCGCGTCATTCCAGCTCGATCGGCTGATAGGCGCCGGTCTCGTCGAGCGCCGTGCCCCAGATCTTGTGCGAGGCCTGATGTTCGGCGGGGCCGAAGTTGAGCGAGGCGCCAAGACCGAGATCGATGTTGCGCATCGACTCCAGCGTATCGATCAGCCGCTCGGTATCGAGCTGCGGACCGGCCTGCTTCAGGGCCTGAACCAGGATACTCGCCTCGATGTAGCCCTCGAGCGAGGTGTAGTCCGGCGGTTCGCCGGGGAAGTGTCGAGCCAGCGCGGCCTTGTAGTCGAGCACCACGCTCGAATAGCCGGAGACGGCGGGAACGGTCTGGGTCACGACGACCCCGGCCGCGTAGCGCGAACCGAGCAGCATGAGCTCATTGGCAAGCGCCGATGCGCCGACCGCCGACACATTGACGAAGAGGACGCCGGGAAGCGCATCGCGCGCCTTTTCGATGAACTTCGCCGCCGCGCGCGAGGTCGCGACCATGATGACCGCGCGGACGGGCACCTTCTGGGCCTTGAGCTGGTTGATCGCCGGCTCCACATCCACGGTGTTGCGGGTGTAGTTGACGCGCAGGATCGCGGCGTCGCTGAGGCCGAGGACGCGAAACGCCTTTGCCACGCCGGCAAAGCCTGCATCGCCGAACGAATCGTCCTGCGCGAACAGCGCAATCTGGCGTGGCGGCACGCGGCGCAGCTTCACCAGGTAACGGACCAGCGCATCGGCTTCTTCCGAATAGCTCGGACGATAGTTGAAGACGTAGCGGTCCGGCGGATCGTGGCGCGAGACGTTCGCACCGGTATAGGGGCTGAAGAACAGCATCCGGCGCTCGAGCGAATATGGGATCGCGACGGCCGCCGTCGCGGTCCCGAAACTGCCGACGAAGCCGAACACGCGCTCCTTTTCGTAGAGCTGCTTCATGGCGTCGAGCGTGCGGTTCGGATCATAGCCGTCATCGGCGACGACGAGCTTGAGCATCCGGCCATTGACCCCGCCGGCGTCGTTGGCGCGGTTGAAGGCGGCTTCGATGCCGACCTTGAGCAGCCGACCCGATTCCTTGTTCGCGCCCGACAGTGGCAAGACGCTGCCGAACGTGATGTCGCGCTCCGTGACGCCGCGAACCGATGGAGCAGGCACGGCGCTCGTCGCACCAGCCGCAGCGATGGAGGGCGCAGAGTCCGGCAGCGCGCCGGCCGCCGTTGCGGGCGCGCCGATCGATCGCTCGATGTCTGCGAGCTGAAGCTCGGCCCGCCGGCAGTCCTGACGGCCACTCGCCACGGCCGCGCGACCGTCGGCGATGGAGCGGTCGAACTCGCGCGTCAGCTCGTTGCGATCGCCGTCGTCGCTCGACGCCTCCCGGATGACGGCCTGGAACTTGCCGATGATGGCCTGGATCCGCGGCCGAGGGATCTCGCTGCAGGCAAGGGCCGCTCCGATGGCGGGACCGATCCTGCCGCCGAGGTCGCGCACGACGGCGAGGTTGTCGCCGGGCGCGGCACCGACCGAGGTCGTGAGCATGAGGGTGAGGATGATCACCGAGGAAGTCGCGAGCGATCGGATCCGGTTCACCACCTCGTGGCGGGGCCGGAGGTCAAGGAAGGCCATCATGACGGGATTTGAACTCGTTGAGACACGCTGGTCGGATCGTTGATTGAGCTAGTGAGATTGCCGCGGCCTGTCAGGCCGCGCGGACCGTCTGCAGGAAGCGGCTGACCTCGCGCTTGAGGCGGTTGCTGTCTGTCGACAGCCCCTGGGCCGCCTCCAGCACCTGGGTCGAGGCCGAGCCGGTCTCGGTGGCGCCGCGCTGCACGTCGGTGATGTTGACGGAGACCTGCTGCGTGCCGTGCGCCGCCTGCTGCACGTTGCGCGAGATCTCCTTGGTCGCGGCGTTCTGCTCTTCGACAGCGGCTGCAATCGTCGAGGAAACCTCCGACAGCCGCTCGATGCTGCCGGAGATCAGCCTGATCGCCGCAACCGATTCCTGTGTCGCCGCCTGGATGCCGGCCACCTGCTGGCCGATCTCATCGGTCGCCTTGGCGGTCTGCTCCGCCAGCGCCTTGACCTCAGCGGCGACCACGGCGAAGCCCCGCCCCGCCTCGCCGGCACGCGCCGCCTCGATCGTGGCGTTCAGCGCCAGCAGATTGGTCTGCCCGGCAATGCTGTTGATCAGCTCGACCACGTCGCCGATGCGGCTCGCCGCGCGCGACAGCTCGCTCACCCGCTCGTTGGTCTTCTTCGCCTGCTCGACCGCTTCGTTGGCCATGCGCGCCGATTCATGCACCTGGCGGCCGATCTCGGTGACCGAGGACGTCATCTCCTCGGTGGCCGAGGCGACGGATTGCACGTTGGTCGACGCTTCCTCCGACGCAGCCGCCACCGTGGTTGCGAGCTCGCCAGCGCGGACCGCCGTCTTGCTCAAGGTATCCGCCGAGACTTCCAGTCTGGACGAAGCCGACGAGACCGTCTCGACGATCTCGCCAACGGCGCTTTCGAAGTCGTCGGCCATCTTGTGCATGTCGGCCTTGCGGCGGGCCAGCGCCCGCTGCTCGGCTTCCTTCTGCTCCGCTTCCAGCGCGTGACGTGCGACCGCATTGCTCTTGAACACCTCGACGGCGCCGGCCATCTCGCCGATCTCGTCGCCGCGTCCTAAGCCGGGGACCTCGACGTCGAGACGGCCGCCGGCGAGGCTCTTCATCGCGCTGGTCATGCGATGCAGAGGGCTGGTGATGCCGCGCCCGACGAGCGTCGACACGACGAGCAGGATCAGCAGCACGATCCCGGCCGCCATCAACGACTGCCGCGTCGAGGCCCAGGCCTGAGCCGAGAGGTCATCGATATAGACGCCGGTCCCGACCAGCCAATTCCAGGGTGCGAAGCCTGCGACATGGGTGAGCTTGGGCTGCGGCGTCTCGGAGCCGGGCTTCGGCCAATCGTAGTCGACGAAGCCGCGGCCATGCTGGCGAACCACGTCGATCATCTCTTGGAACAGCTTCTTGCCGTTCGGATCCTTCATGTCCGCGACGTCCTGCCCGATCAGCTTGGTCGAGATCGGATGCATCAGCATCTTCGCGGTCATGTCCGTGACGAAGAAATACTCGTTGCCGCCATAGCGGAGCTGGGAGGCGCGCTCCAGAGCGCGCTTCTGCGCGTCGGCGACCGAGATCGTCCCCTTCTGCGCGGCAGCATGCTCCTCGGCGAAGATGGCGAGCGCGAGCTCGGTCAGATGCCGCAGCTCGAGCTGCTTCTGCTGCTTGAGGCCGGCAGCGAGCTCACGGGAATTGAAGGCAGTCAGGCCGATCAGACCCTACGCGCCGATTCTTAACACAAGTTAAAAACGCAGATTGACTACGCAGGTTAGTTTGCCGGCGTCGATGCAACGCGAGACAACGCAAAAGGCCGGAGCGTTCGATGCTCCGGCCTTTTAATCCCCTGCGCAATCCGAGTTGGCCGCTTCCGCGTCTCGGCGTTACGCCGCCCGCACCGAACCGAGGAAGCTCGCGACCTCCTGCTTGAGACGGTTGCTGTCGCCGGACAGCGCCTGTGCCGCTGAGAGCACCTGGGCCGAGGCCGACCCGGTCTCGGCCGCACCGCGCTCGACGTCGGCGATGTTGGACGAGACCTGCTGCGTGCCATGCGCCGCCTGCTGGACGTTGCGCGAGATCTCCTGCGTCGCCGCGCCCTGCTCTTCGACGGCGGCTGCGATGGTCGAGGAGATTTCCGACAGCTTCTCGATCGTGGAGGAGATCTCCTTGATCGCGCTGACCGACTCCTGCGTTGCGACCTGGATGCTCGAGATCTGCTGGCCGATCTCGCCAGTCGCCCGCGCGGTCTGCTCCGCCAGCGCCTTGACCTCCGAGGCGACGACCGCGAAGCCGCGGCCGGCGTCGCCGGCGCGTGCGGCCTCGATGGTGGCGTTGAGCGCCAGCAGGTTGGTCTGGCCGGCAATCGTGTTGATCAGTTCGACGACGTCGCCGATGCGGGTGGCAGCCTTGGACAGCTCGCTGACGCGCCCGGTCGTGGTGCGGGCCTGGCCGACGGCGTCGTTGGCGATGCGCGCCGATTCCTGCACCTGGCGGCTGATCTCGGTGACCGACGAGGCCATCTGCTCGGTCGCAGACGCCACCGACTGGACGTTGGTCGTGGCTTCCTCCGAGGCGGACGCAACCGCCGTCGTCAAGCCTTGCGAGCGCGTCGCGGCCTGGGTCAGCGTGGTGGCGGACTGCTCGAGCTGGCTCGAGGCCGACGAGACGGTGTTCACGATCTCGCCGACCGCGGCTTCGAACTGCTCGGCCAGCCGCTGCATGTCGGCCTTGCGCTGGCGCGCCGTGATCGCGTCCTGCGCGCTCTTTTCCTCGGCCTCGGCGCGCGCCTTCTCCTCCGCATTGCCACGGATCACCGTTACGGTCTTGGCGAGATCGCCGATTTCGTCACCCCGCGATGCGCCGGGAATGGCGATGTCGAGCCGGCCGCGCGCCATCTCGCCGAGCGCCGCGTTCAGCCGCGTCAACGGCCGCGCGATCCCGAGGAACGAGAACACGACCGAACCGATCACCGACAACAGAACCGCCAATCCGACAAACAGCGTGATATAGCTCGCCTGCGCGGCGACCTGGTCTGCCTCGAACCGCGCGCTCGCGTTGCGCGCGCGCGCGTCCTGGATCGCAGAGGACATCAGCTCGCCGGCCTCGCCGAGATAGATGAGCGTGCGGTCGCGCAGCACGGCCTCCTTGATCCCCTCGGTCTTCACCACCTCGTCGTTCGCGGCGACGAAGTCCGAGGCGAGGCCATTGAGCTTGGTGATCGTGGCCTGGATCTCGCGGTCGTCGGCCAGCATGCGGGCATCGGTCAGCGAGCTCTTCAGCCCCGGCACCGTCTGCTTCACCGTCAGGATCGTCGCGGCATCGCCAGTCATACCGAACCGCCAGGCCTGCGACCGCATGTAGTTCAACTTGGCATCGGCGGCGTGAAGCTGGCGCTCGACCCGCTCGCGGAAGGCGAGCTTCGGCAGCGACGGCGAGGCGAGCAGCGCCTTCAGGCTGGTGTTCCAGTCGTTGGAGACGGCACTGCGCTTCTCGATCTGCGTCAGCAACTTCTTCTGCGCCTCGGCGAGATCGACCGCTCCTGCGGCATAGCTCGTCATCAGCTCCTTGATCCGGGTCAGCCGGGCGCGATTGTCGGCGGTCGACACGTTGGCGAGTGCGGCGTCGATGTCCGTCACCATCCCGGTCGAGAACTGCTGAATGTCGGCGGCGGCCTTCTCTGCCTCGGCCGGCGCACGCGCCAGCCGTGCCGAACGGCCACCGAGCTGGGTCTGCTGCATGTTGATGCTGGCCGACAGCACGCTCTCGACGACGCGCCGCGCGCGCTCGGCCTGCTGATTGGCGTGGTTGACCGCTCTTTCCGCCATCAACTGGTTAGCGATCATGCCGACGGCGAGAGATGCGCCGATGGCGCCAGCGAGCCCGAGTTTGTAGCCGATCCGATTCAGTTTCATTGCCCTACCCACAGATGAACGCGTCACGCGACGGTCCGTACTGGAGGTATAGCGGTGAGGTCCCTAGAGACCGTTAATTTACGGGAGTTATCGGGCATTACACGCAAAAAACTTCTGCTTTTTCAGTGTGCGTCCCGATGCTTATGGCGGCACGACGGCGCTGCCGCGCCGAGCGACGGCTCACAAACTAAGCAGATGATGAGATCGGGACCGAGGCCAAGCACGTCGTTCCAAAATCCGGCACGGGCCGACGCAGCCGGGAGTCGGCTGACGCGCAGTTAGCGCATCAGCCCGAGCGCGTCGGCGAAAAACTGCGGCCCACCGAAATTGCCGGACTTCAGCGCCAGCAGCATGTCGCCTGCGTCGGCGCCGATCGTGCGAAGCACGGGCACGCCGGCCGCGATCTCCGGACCGACGAGGAAGCCGGGAATCCCCAGCCGGTCAACGACAGCGCCCGAGGTCTCGCCGCCGGCGACGATCAACCGCCGGACGCCGGCCTGGATCAGCCCCTCGGCGAGATCGGCCATCGCCTGCTCGATGGCGTGCCCCGCCGCCTCGCGGCCGTGCCTGGATTGCAGCGCGCTGACCTGATCCGGCGTCGCGCTGGAGGCAATCAGCACGGGCCCCTTGGCGATGCGCTCACGCGCCCAGGCGAGCGCGCGCTGCGCCTCATCCGGACCGGCGACCAGGCCCGCCGCATCGAGATGCAGCGCCGGCATGATGGTCTCGGCCTGCGCGATCTGCTGCAAGGTCGCCTGCGAGCAGCTGCCGGCGAGGCAGGCGGCCAAGCCGCCGACGGGGGCATCGGCGTGATGCGCCAAGCCGTGGGAATGCACGCGCCCGGCCTCGACCAAAGCGCGCGCCAGACCGAGCCCGATGCCGGACGCGCCGACGGAGACCCGGCTCTTCAAGGCGGCCGCACCGATCGCGGTCAGGTCCGCATCGAACACGGCGTCGACGATCGCGGCACCGATGCCCTGCCCGGCCAGTTCCTGCAGCCGGTGGCTGATCGCCTCGGGCCCATGCACCACGGTGGCGAGATCGACCAGACCGATCTTCCGTCGGCTCTGCCGGCCGAGCACGCGCACCAGATTGGCGTCATGCATCGGGTTGAGCGGATGATCCTTGAGCGGGCTCTCATTGAGCGGCACGCCGCCGACGAACAGGTTGCCCTGATAGACGGTCCGCCTGGTTTCCGGGAACGCCGGCGTCACCAGCACGATCGTTTCACCGGCATCGCCCGCCAGCGCGTCCATGACAGGACCGATATTGCCGGCGTCGGTGGAATCGAACGTCGAGCAGATCTTGAACAGCACGTGGTCGGCGCCTCGTGCGCGCAGCCATGTGTCGGCCTCGCGTGAGCGGGCCACGGCAAGCGACGCCTCGATCGAGCGGCTCTTCAGCGACACCACGACGGCATCGACCTCGGGCAGCGTGAGGTCATCAGCCGGTACGCCGATGGTCTGCACCGTGCGCAGGCCGGCGCGGGTCAGGGTGTTGGCGAGATCGGAGGCGCCGGTGTAGTCATCGGCGATGCAGCCGAGCTTCAGGCTCACGGCTTCACTCCCTTGTAGGGCGCGAACCAGCCGAGCCCGTCCTCGGTGCGGCCGCGCGGATTGTACTCGCAGCCGACGAAGCCGGCATAGCCGAGCCGGTCAAGTTCCGCGAACAGGAACGGATAGTTGAGCTCCTCGCCGTCGGGCTCGTTGCGCGAGGGAATGCTGGCGATCTGGATGTGGCCGATGATGTCCATCATCTCGCGCAGCCGCATCGTGACGTCGCCATGGATGATCTGGCAATGATAGATGTCGAACTGCAGCTTCAGGTTCGGAATCTTCAGCTCGCGGACCAGATCGCGGGCGAAGCCGAAATCGTTGAGGAAGTAGCCGGGCACGTTGCGCGGATTGATCGGCTCGATCACGACGTCGAGGCCGTGGGGCGCGAAGAACTCGGCCGCCCATGCGACCGATTTGTAGTACGCCTCCACCGCCTTCGGATCGCTGCGCTCGGCGATCCCCGCCATCATGTGCAGCCGCTTCACGCCGGTCGCCATGGCATAGGGCAGCGCGGTCTCGAGGCTCGCCTTCAGATCGTCGAAGCGCTCCGGCAGCGCCGCAAAGCCCCTCTCGCCGGCATCCCAATTGCCGGGCGGCAGGTTGAACAGCGCCTGGGTCAGGCCGTTGCCGTGCAGCCGTTGGCCGACCTCCTCGGCCGGATGGTCATACGGAAACAGGAATTCGACCGCAGTGAAGCCGGCCTTGGCGGCGGCCGCGAAGCGGTCGAGGAACGGATGCTCGGTGAACATCATCGAGAGATTGGCGGCGAAGCGGGGCATGGCGTGAAGACTCGTCGTGCTGCTACTTGGAGGGGCCCGGCAGCGTCGTGCCGGTGACCTGCGCATACATCCGCGCCACAGAGGCGTCGTCGTCGCGGCCCATGCCGGCGGCCGACGTCATCAGGAACATCTGCAGCGCGGCGGCCGAGACCGGCACCGGAAAACGATGGCTGCGTGCCATGTCCTGGATGATGCCGAGGTCCTTGACGAAGATCTCGACCGCGCTGCGCGGCGTGTAGTCGCCGTCGAGCACGTGCGGCATGCGGTTCTCGAACATCCAGGAATTGCCGGCCGAGGCGGTGATGACCTCATAGACCTTTCTGATATCGAGACCCTGCTTGGCGGCGAAGGCGATGGCCTCGCTGGCGGCAGCGATGTGAACGCCGGCGAGAAGCTGGTTGATCATCTTGAACGCAGCGCCCTGCCCGGCGGCATCGCCGAGCTCATAGAGCTTGGCCGCCATCGCATCGAGCGCCGGCCGCGCCTTGGCAAACGCCGCCGCGCTGCCCGAGGCCAGGATCGTCAGCTCGCCTTGCGCGGCGCGCTGCGCGCCGCCGGAGATCGGCGCGTCGAGGTAGTGCCGGCCGGTGGCTTCGAGCTGCTTCGCCAGCCGCCGCGCAACGTCAGGATCCATGGTCGCGGAGGAGACGAACACGGCGTCCTTCGGCATGGTTTCGGCAGCACCGCCCGGGCCGAACAGGATGGCTTCCGTCTGCGCCGCATTGACCACGACGCTGACCACGATATCGGCGCCATCAGCCGCCTCGGCGGGAGTCGTCGCGCCCTTGCCGCCGTCGGCCACGAAACGCGCCACCGCGTCCGCCGAGACGTCGCATCCGGTCACCTCGAAGCCTGCGCGCTTCAGCGAGGTCGCCATGCCGAATCCCATCGAGCCAAGCCCGATCACGGCGACGTTCAATTGCGATGGCGACGGCATGCGGCAGATCCCTGAAGCGTTTCCCGGAGAATGTCCGGTTGCCCCGGACTGCACCCTGGGTATCACGGCTTGGCCGCGTTGCCAAAGCGTGAGACAAAGCGGCAAAACAGCGACATGCGAGGAAAGACCCGTGGCGGAAACTGCGATTCGCGAGGCCATCTGCCGGTTCGGCCGCTCGCTGTTCGAGCGCGGACTGACGCCGGGCTCGTCCGGCAACATCAGCGTGCGGCTCGATGATGGCGGCTGGCTGGTGACGCCGACCAATGCCTCGCTCGGCTTCCTCGATCCGGCCCGTTTGTCGCGGCTCGATGCCGAAGGGCGACTGGTCTCGGGCGATGCACCGACCAAGGAGGTGCCGCTGCACACGGCGCTGTACCAGACGCGCGACGCCGCGCGCGCCGTCGTGCATCTGCACTCGACCCATTCGGTCGCGATCTCGATGCTGCCGGAGATCGATCCGCGCGCAGCGCTGCCGCCGCTGACACCTTATTACTTGATGCGCTGCGGCCAGACCGCGCTGGTGCCCTATCATCGTCCGGGCGATTCCGCGGTAGCCGATGCCATCAAGGGTCTCGCCGGCAAATACGCCTCGGTGCTGCTCGCAAATCACGGGCCCGTCGTGTCCGGTGACACGCTGGAAGCCGCCGTGTTCGCGATGGAGGAGCTCGAGGAGACCGCAAAGCTCTATCTGCTGCTGCGCGGGCTCAACCCGCGTCATCTTTCGCCGCAGCAGGTCGACGATCTGGTCAAAGTCTTCGGCCTCACCCTGCCCGATCACAACGATCATCACTGATCCGCCGGCGGATGGATGGGCATGCAATATTTCGCAACAACGCCGGCCGAAATCGATGCCGCTGTCCGGGTGCTCTACGAGGAGGCCTGCTTCTATCGCTGGTTTCCGATCGCAGCCGACTCCTATGACGCGTTCGCCGCCTCTGATCCGATCGCGGTCAGCGAGCTGCGCGGCATTGCCGAGCGCATGCTGGTGGCCGCCGCGCAGGCGAGATCGCGGGCACGGCGGATCTAGCGTCCCGCCAGCCCGGCCTGCATGCGAGGTAGCCTGCGCCGCCTTGTCGCTCATCAAGCTGCCTTGCCTCGGGAGGACAACGATGCCTAATATTCAGGCAAAGTGCGACTTCGGCAGCAATCAGGGACGGATCGGTCGAGCAAGGACAACACCGGCAGCTCATCGCTGCCGCGGCGCGAGGATGCGCCCCGCTCTTCCACCATCGATTGTAGCCTATCGCTGAGCACGCCCGGAGCACGAAAGGACAGGGCAAAATGCCTCCACATCGGCGTGGGCGCGGCTGTTTGGCCGGATCGGCGGCCCATCTGAGCGGACTGACGCCGGGACCGGGGAATGCCCTTTCGAGCGTTGCATACGCATCTCATCCAGCGCGCAATCTTCACGCGCTGCTCCGCGCCCACGGCGACCCTTGGCATATCCGTTGCAGACATCAGACGGGCCGGATCGCGGGCGCCCGACGGAGCGAGCTGCGATCATGACCGACACGGGACAGGACGACGGAGGGCGGATGGCGGCGGGCGCGAGCTTGGAACTGGTGAAGGTGACGAAGATGTACGGTCACGTCACCGCCGTCGACGCAATCGACCTGCGGATTCCCGCCGGCTCCTATTGCTGTCTGCTCGGCCCGTCCGGCTGCGGCAAGACCTCCACCCTGCGCATGATCGCCGGCCACGAATCCGCGACGTCGGGCGACATCATCGTCGGCGCCAGGAACGTGACCGAGCTGCCGCCCGCAGGACGCGGCACCGCGATGATGTTCCAGTCCTATGCGCTGTTTCCGCATCTGTCGGTGATCGACAACGTCGCGTTTGCATTGAAGATGAAAGGCGTGTCCAAGCCCGAGCGCCACGCCAAGGCACGCGAGCTGCTCGAGCTGGTGGACATGCAGAGCTATGCTGGCCGCCTGCCGGCGCAGCTTTCCGGCGGCCAGCAGCAGCGCGTGGCGCTGGCCCGTGCGCTGATCACCTCGCCGCAGATCCTGCTGCTCGACGAGCCGCTGTCGGCGCTCGACCCGTTCCTGCGCCTGCGCATGCGCGCCGAGCTGAAGCGACTGCAGCGCGAGCTCGGGCTCACCTTCGTTCACGTCACCCATGGCCAGGACGAGGCCATGGCGCTGTCCGACCTCGTGGTGCTGATGAATGGCGGCCGCATCGAGCAGCAGGGCAGCCCGCGCGACATCTTCAATCATCCGCGCACCGAATTCGCCGCCCGCTTCATCGGCGGCCACAACGTGATCCCGCTGAACGGCGAGACCTTCGCCGTGCGCGTCGACCGCATCCAGCTCAAGGCGCCGAATGCGGCGATCGACGGCCCGGTGGTGCCCGGCACCATCAGCAAGATCGAATATCAGGGCACCTATGTGCTGGTCGCGGTCGCGACCGACGGTGGCCCCGAGATCTCGGCGCAGCTCAGCGACGATCAGTTCGATGCACAGACCCACAGCATCGGCGAGCGCGTCGTCGTCACCTGGAACATGGCCTTCGCTGACGCACTGACGCCCCGCCCTGCCGCAGCCGCTCCGGCTGCGGAGCTGGTCACCTGATTTTCGTTTGCTCGTTCTTTCCCAAGGAGATGATCATGACTGATCGATCGAAGACGACATCCATCAGCCGCCGCTCGCTGCTCAAGGGCGCGGCGGGCGTTGCCGGTCTCGCCGGCTCCGGCACGCTGCTCAGCGCGCCCTACGTCCACGCCGCCGACGCCAAGGTGCTGCGCTATCTCGGCACCGCCGTGAACGAGGGCGACGAGATCTCCAAGAAGTGCCTCGCCGACACCGGCATCAAGATCGAATACATCACGGCGACGACCGACGACGTCACCAAGCGCGTCATCACCCAGCCGAACTCCTTCGACGTGCTCGACACCGAATATTTCTCGCTCAAGAAGCTGGTGCCGTCGGGCAACATCTTCCCGCTCGACGCGCGCAAGATCAAGGAATTCGACAACATCACGCCCGTCTTCACCAAGGGCGAGCTGCCGAACGGCAAGAAGATCGGCGGCCAGGGCACCGCGCCCTGGAAGGTGCTCTATCTCGACGGCGCAAACTCCAAGACCTTCTCGGCAACCCCGACCGAATGGGTCACGCTGATCCCGACCGTCTACAACGCCGACACGCTCGGCATCCGCCCCGACCTGATCAAGCGCCCGATCAACTCCTGGGCCGAGCTGCTCAACCCCGAATTCAAGGGCAAGGCCTCGATCCTCAACATTCCCTCGATTGGCATCATGGATGCCGCCCTCGTCGTCGAGGCGACCGGCCAATACAAATATGCCGACAAGGGCAACATGACCAAGGCCGAGATCGACCTGACGATGAAGGTGCTGACCGAGGCCAAGAAGGCCGGCCAGTTCCGCGCGTTCTGGAAGGACTTCAACGAGTCCGTCAACCTGATGGCCTCGGGTGAGACCGTGATCCAGTCGATGTGGTCGCCGGCCGTCACCAAGGTGCGCTCGATGGGCATCCCCTGCGTGTTCCAGCCGCTCAAGGAAGGCTATCGCTCCTGGGCCTCGGGCTTCTGCGTCTCCAAGGCGGTGGGCGGCAGCCCGAAGCTCGACTGGGCCTATGAGTTCGTCAACTGGTATCTGTCCGGCTGGGCCGGCGCCTATCTCAACCGCCAGGGCTACTACTCGGCCGTGCTCTCCACCGCCAAGGCCAACATGACCGAGGACGAGTGGGGCTACTGGATGGAAGGCAAGCCGGCGAAGAACGACATCAAGGCCCCCGACGGCACCCTGATGGAGAAGGCCGGCGCCGTGCGCGACGGCGGCTCCTACGAGGACCGCATGGGCAACGTCGTCTGCTGGAACGCCGTCATGGACGAGAACGACTACATGGTCCGCAAGTGGAACGAGTTCATCGCCGCCTGATGTGACCGCCATTGCTGCCGCGCCCGCGACGTCGTGGGCGCGGCAGCTCGTCTCAGACGTTTCGAAACATCCGCACCGGACGACAGGTTTCCCACGTGGCCGTGACGATCGACAATTCGCCCGACACCGTAGCGCCCGCGGAGAGCACCTTCCGCAAGCTGACCCAGCGCTCGATCGCGTGGCTGCAGGCCGGCCCGATGATGCTGGTATTCGCGCTGTTCTTCCTGTTGCCGCTGGTGCTCGTCGTCGTCGTCAGCGCCTGGGACTACAACGAATATGAGATGATCCCGGCGTTCAGCTTCCGCGGCTATACCGACACCTTCGAAGGCTGCGTCGCCAACCTGCCCGAACTGTGCACGATCCTGAAGACCTATCTGAAGACGCTGAAGCTGTGCCTGCTGACCTGGGGCCTGACGTTGATGATCGGCTTCTGGGTCGCCTATTTCCTCGCCTTCCACGTTCGCAGCAAGACCTGGCAGATCGTGCTGTCGCTGTTGTGCACGATCCCGTTCTGGACCTCCAACGTGATCCGGATGATCGCCTGGATCCCGCTGCTGGGACGCAACGGCCTCGTCAATCAGGGCCTGCAAGGTGTGGGCATCGTCAACAAGCCGATCGAATGGCTGCTGTTCTCCGAATTTTCGGTGGTGCTGGCGCTGGTGCACCTGTTCACGTTCTTCATGGTGGTGCCGATCTTCAATTCGATGATCCGCATCGACAAGCGCCTGATCGAGGCCGCCTATGATGCCGGCGCATCGGGCTGGCAGACACTGGTCAACATCGTCATTCCGCTGTCGAAGCCCGGCATCGTGATCGGCTCGATCTTTGTCATCACCATCGTGATGGGCGACTTCGTCACCGTCGGCGTGATGGGCGGCCAGCAGATCGCCTCCGCCGGCAAGATCATCGAGTCCCGGCTGTCGGCACTGCAATTCCCGGCCGCCGCGGCCAATGCCGTGATCCTGCTCGGCATCACCATCATCATCATCTCCGCGCTGACGCGGATCGTCGACGTGCGCAAGGAGCTCTGAGATGGGAGACAAGCGCCCCCGCTCCTTCTACATCCTTGCGGCCTTCTTCGCAGCCTATGTGCTGTTCCTGTACGGGCCGATGATCGCGATCTACATCCTGTCGTTCCAGGGACCGGACGGCGGCCTGACGTTTCCAATGAACGGGGTGTCGCTGACCTGGTTCGGCAAGGTGTTCTCCGGCGGAGGCATCGTCGACATCGGTGCCGCCTTCAAGCGCTCGCTGGCGCTCGGCCTCGTGGTGATGGTGATCACCGTCGTGCTCTCGGTCGCCGCCGGCATGGCGTTCCGCAAGCCGTTCCGTGGCGCCTCGATCCTGTTCTACACCGCGATCGCCAGCCTGATCATGCCCTCGATCATCACCTCGCTCGGCATCGCGCTGGAGTTCCGGCTGATCGACGACTTCATCAACAAGCACGGCGCCGATGTCGGGCTCGGCTGGCTCGCAGACGGCTACACCACTGCGATGGGCCTGTTCACCTCGGGCCTCGGCGCGCATCTGACCTGGACCTTGCCGTTCGGACTCCTGATCATGTTCGCGATCTTCAACCGCTTCGACGGCCGGCTGGAGGAAGCCGCACGCGACCTCGGCGCCACGCCCTGGCAGACCTTCCGCCACGTCGTGCTGCCGATCATCCTGCCATCCGTGGTCGGCATCGGCCTGTTCGGCTTCACCCTGTCCTGGGACGAACTCGCCCGCTCCAGCCAGGCGATCGGCTCGGTGAATACGCTTCCGCTGGAATTGCAGGGCCTGACGACGACCGTCACCAAGCCTGACATCTACGCGCTGGGCACGCTGACATCGGCGGTGTCCTTCGTCGTGATCTTCGCCGCGCTGTCGGTGATCCTGATGCTGCAGGCGCGGCAGCGCCGCCAGGGGTCCGACGCCGGCAAGGGGATGGTGTAGCCGCGGCGGCTGACCGAACAGTCGCCGCTGTTGCTCGACATCTTAGCCAAAGAGAACTTTGCCTTGGCCCCTGGATTGCTTCGCTGCGCTCGCAATGACGGTTGTGGCGGACACCGCGCCTTCCACGAACGCTGTCATCGCGAGCGCAGCGACGCGATCCAGGGGCCTCGGACGGGACTCTAGATGGCTTCGCTACGCGCCGCGAACACAACGACGCAGAGCAGGCAATTGAACATATCGCCTCACAGCCCCAAATACGCCTTCCGCACATCCTTGTTGCCGCTGATCTCCGCTGCCGTGCCCTGCATCAGCACGCGGCCGGTCTGGAGGATGTAGGCGCGGTCGGCGATCTCCAGGCATTCGGCCATGCGTTGCTCGACGATCAGCACGGTCATGCCGGCGTCGCGGATGCGCTTGACGGCCTGGAAGATCTCGTCGACCAGCTTCGGCATGATGCCCTGCGACGGCTCGTCGAGCATCAGAAGCCGCGGCCGGGTCATCAGAGCGCGGCCGATCGCCAGCATCTGCTGCTCGCCGCCGGACAAGGTCTCGGCGCGCTGCTCGAGCCGCTCGGACAGCCGCGGAAACAGTGTGAATACGAAGTCGAGCGGCTCCTCGCGGTTGGCCTCGCCGCGATAGAGATAGCTGCCGAGCCGCAGATTGTCGCGCACCGAGAGCCGCGGGAACAGCCGGCGGTTCTCCGGCACATAGGCGATGCCCCTGGCCGTGATCAGGTGCTGCGCCATGCCGTCGATGCGGCTGCCGTCGAAGGTGATGCTGCCCGCACGCGGCCGCTCGGCCCCGGCGATCGACTTCAACAAGGTCGACTTGCCCGCGCCATTGGCGCCGGCGACGCAGACGATCTCGCCCTTCTCGACATCGATCGAGATATTCGAGATCGCAACCAGGCCCTGATAGGCGGTGGTGATGTCACGCACCGACAGCATGGCGGTCTCCGAGATAGGCGGAAATGACTTTGGGATCGCGGACGACGTCCGTGGGCTTGCCTTCGATCAGCACCTTGCCGAGATCGAGCACGATGGCGCGATCGACCAGCGGCATCACGATCTCCATGACATGCTCGACCATCAGCACCGTGATGCCGGTGTCGCGCACGCGGCGCACGAGCTCGACGCCCTTCTGTGACTCGACCGGCGTCAGGCCGGTCAGGACCTCGTCGAGCAGCAGCAGCTTCGGCTCAGTGGCGAGCGCACGCGCCACTTCCAGGCGCCGCTTCTCCGAAGGCACGAGATCGCTGGCGAGCACATCGGCGCGGGCGCCGAGGCCACAGAACTCCAAGACCTCATGCGCCTTCCGCCGCGCCTCGCGCATGTTGGTGGTGCGGACGAGCGCGCCGACGATGACGTTCTCGATCACCGTCATGCTTTCGAAGCTTTTCACCACCTGGAAGGTGCGGCCGATGCCGCGCTGGCAGCGCTCGGCGGCCGGCAGCGCGGTGACGTCCTCGCCGTTGAAGATGATGGCGCCTTCGGTCGGCTTGAACGCACCGGCGATCAGATTGAACAAGGTCGACTTTCCGGCGCCGTTCGGCCCGATCAGGCCAACGATCTCGCCGCGCCCGACCGAGATCGAGACGTCGGAGTTCGCGGTCAGGCCCGAGAAGCGCTGGGTGATGTTGCGGGTTTCCAGCAGCGCGGTCATGATGCCACCGCCTCTCTCGCCGGCTGAACGGCCGGCTTCGGCTTGCGGGAGAACAGGCTGACCAGACCCTGCGGCCGCGCCAGCGAGATCGCAACGATCAGGCCGCCATACACGATCAGGTCGACGCCGCGGCCGGAGCCGCCGATGAAGGAGCGGGTCAACTCGGTCAGCGGGATCAGGATAACCGCGCCCAGCATCGGTCCCCACAGCGTGCCGATGCCGCCGAGCACGGCCGGGAGCGCCATCAAGAGCGAGAACTGGAATCCCATCACGCTTTCAGGATCGATGTAGGACACGAACTGCGCATAGAAGCTGCCGCCGATCGCGACCAGGAAGGCCGAGACGGCCGCCGCGCCCATCTTGGAGTTGAACACGTCGACGCCGAGGCTCTCGGCGGCGACCGGGTTGTCCTTCACCGCGCGCCACCAATAGCCCCACTTCGAATCCTCCAGCCACCAGGTCACGAACCAGGCGACGCAGGCGAGCACGAGTGCAAAGTAGAAGTACGGCAGCTTGGAGCGGGTGAACTGGAAGGTCAGCCAGGAGTCACGCCGCACCGGAATGTCGATGCCGAGTGCCGCCCCCGCCCAATCCCAGTTCTGGAATAAGAGCAGCGTGATCTCGGCGATGACGATGGTTGCGATGACGAAGTAATGGCCGCCGAGCCGGAAGCAGGGATAGCCGAGCGCCATGGCGATCAGCGCCGAGATCAGACCGCCGGCGAGCATGCCGAACCACGGCAGCACGCCGAACTTGGTAAACAGAATTGCGGTGGTGTAGGCCCCGAGCCCGAAATACAGCGCGTGCCCGAGCGAGATCTGGCCGCAATAGCCGGACAGGATGTTCCAGCTCTGCGACAGCGCCGCGTACATCAGGGTGAGCACCATGATGTTCTGGACGTAGACGTCCTTGACGAAGAACGGCACGACGGCGGCGATGGCCGCAAGGAAGGCGGCGAGGACGAGGTCGCGCCGACGGCGTTGGATGAATGCCTTGTCCATCAGATCGATCCGAACAGGCCGCGCGGGCGGATGAAGACGACGAGGAGATAGACCCCGTAGATTCCGACAGTCTTCAGCGACGGCGGCAGGATCAGCGTGGTGATGGCCTCGACGAGGCCCACCACGATGCCGCCGGCAAAGGCGCCGAATACGCTGCCGAAGCCGCCGAGCGCCACCGTCACATAGGCGATGGTCGCAAACGACGCGCCGACGTCGGGAAAGACATAAAAGAAGATCGCCATGACCGCACCGGCAAGGCCGACCAGCGCCGCACCAAGGCCCCAGCCGAGTGCGAACACCTTGTTCTTGTCGATGCCGACCAGCGCCACCGCGCCGGCATCCTCACGCGTCGCCTCCAGCGCGCGGCCGAAATCGGTGCGGTGGATGAAGAAGTACAGGCCGGCGAAGGCGGCGATCGCAATGAGGGCACCGACCAGCTGCGGCTGCGGCAGATAGATGCCGGCGATCGAGATCGTCTTGCCGCCCAGCCAGGAGTGCGGAATGCTGCGATAGTCAGGGGTGAAGAAGTACTGCGCGACACCGCGCATCAGCACGGCGAGACCGAAAGTGGAGAAGATCTGCACCATGCCGGTATTGGCCTTCGCCCTGACCGCAAATCTGACAATCAGAAGATAGACCACCGCGCCGAACACGAAGAGAGCAGCGGCGACGATCGGCGCCGACAGCAGCGGATCGAGCGCGAAATAGGCGAACAGGAAGAAGGTCGCGTACATCGCGATCATCAGGAACTCGCCGTGGGCGAAGTTCACGACGTCCATCAGGCCGAAGATGAGCGCCAGGCCGACGGCGATCAGCCCGTAGAGCAGGCCCATCAACAGGCCGCTGGCGAGACTTTGGATGATTGTTTCTGCTGTCACTTCACTTGCTCCCCCGTCATTGCGAGCGAAGCGAAGCAATCCAGACCTTCTTTGCGGCCCCTGGATTGCTTCGTCGCTACGCTCCTCGCAATGACGGAGCACGACAGATGCTCCGCCATGGTCTCCCCCGCCACTTCGGGCGGGAGTTCGTTACTTCATCGGCCAGGTGGCTTGGGCCACCGCGGCCTGGGTCGGGAAGATGGTGACGAACTTGCCGCCGACATATTGCAGCAGCACCGGATCGGCGTCGTTGTTCTGGCCGTTCTCGTCGAACTTCACCCGCTTCCACGGCATGATGGTCTGCTCGCCTGGCATGTCGGTCGCGGCCAGCGCGTCGCGGATCTTCTCGCCGTCGGTGGACTTGGCGCGGTTGATGGCGTCGGCCATCACGATCAGGCCCATGAACTGGCGCGACGAGTAGTCGTTGAAGTCCTTGCCCGACTTGGCCTTGAACATGTCGTTGATCTTGCCGACCATCGGCCGCTTGGCGGCGAGGTCGAGCGAGAACGAGCCGCGCGAGATCACGCCTTCGAGCTTGTCGCCGACCGCGTCATAAAGCGCCTTCTCGGAGAAGCCGGCGTCCTGCGCCACGATCGCATTCGGCTTGTAGCCGAGCTCGGCCATGGTCTTGACCAGCAGGATGCCGTCGGTGGTGTAGCTCGACGGCATCAGCACGTCGGCATTGGCGGCCTTGAGCTGCTGCACCTCGGCCGACAGCGACGGCGAGTTGGCGCGGTACTTGATGTCGGCGACGATCTTGTAGCCGCGCTCGTTGGCGAGCTTGAGCTGAGCATTGCTCGAATCGGTGCCGAAGATGGTGTCCTCGTGGAACAGGGCCAGCGTGTCGATCTTGGTGCCCTTCTTCTTCATCGCGTCGAAGAAGTCGAACATCGCCTGCGAGAACATCTCGTCATGCGGGGCGGCGCGGAAATAATACTTCAGGCCGCGGCGATGCAGGCTCGGCGAGGAATTGTCGGCCGACAGATACGGAATCTGGTAACGCTCGCAGATCTGGCTCGCCGTCACCGCGACGGCGCTCTGATAGGAGCCGATGACGGCTGCGACCTTCTCCTGGGTGATCAGGCGCTCGGCCTCCGCGCGGCCCTTCTGCGGGTCGGCCTGGTGATCGGCGAACACCAGCTTGATCTTGGCGCCGCCGAGGCCCGGCAGACCCTCGGTACGGGCCAGCGGCAGGTCGTAGTCGAACTTGCCGTTGATGATCTCGGCCGCCGTCTCGAACGCCCGCTGCGCGTCGACGCCGATCTGGGCGCTGGCGCCGGAGAACGGATAGATGACGCCGATCTTCACTTCCGACGTCTGGGCGCGGGCGGCGATCGGACCGAGCGCAGCGGCGGCGGTGGCTCCAAGCAGGACGTTTCGGCGCGTGATGGTCATGGCAAGATCCTCTGATGAAAGCGCATCGATGAAGCGGTTGAGGTCGACGGTAAAGGCTCAATGAGCAGCATGGCTGCCTGATTAGAGGACGGCGAGATCCTTGTTCCTGAGATCGGTGATCAGCATCAGGCCCGGTGCGTGGGTGATGGCGAAGGGCAGCCTGGCCGCAGCGATGACCGCCTGCGGCGTCACCCCGCAGGCCCAGAAGACAGGAATTTCGTCGGCGCCAACCGGCACCGGGTCACCGTAGTCCGGCTTGCTGATGTCGGCGATGCCGATCTGGTCGGGATGGCCGAGATGCACCGGCGCGCCGTGCACGGCGGGAAAGCGCGTCGTGATCTGCACCGCGCGGATCGCCTGCGCCGGCTTGAACGGACGCATCGACACCACCATCGGCCCCGCGAACGGCCCCGACGGCGTGCAGGCGATGTTGGTGCGATACATCGGCACGCGGCAGCCCTGCTCGATGTGGCGGATCGGCAGGCCGTCGGCCATCAGCGCCTCCTCGAAGGAAAACGAGCAGCCGAGCACGAAGGCGACGAGGTCGTCGCGCCAATGCGCCATGAGATCGGTCGGCTCCTCGACCATCTCGCCATCGCGCCAGACGCGATAGCGCGGCACGTCGGTGCGGATGTCGAGATCGGCGCCGAGCGCCGGAATGAAAGGATTGCCCGGATCGGACATGCCGATGATCGGGCACGGCTTCGGGTTGAGCTGGCAGAAGCGGTGGAAGGCGCCGGCGTACTGCTCGGGGATAACAGCCAGATTGCCCTGGACGAAGCCGTTGGCGACGCCCGCCGTGCTCCAGCCCCTGCCCGCGCGATAGTCCAGGCGGGCCCGATGGCTCGGGAGAAGATCCGTCTCGCCGGCTGATTGCTGCACTGCCGCAGAAACAGTCATTTGTGCCACTTGCCTAATATCTCGACAAACTCACTGAACATCAGCCATGCTATAAAGTCTAATCTTCGTTTTTAATCAGGATCGATAAGACGAATTGATCCGAGCGGGGCGCGATGCTGGATTTCCGTTCCATCGAGACCTTCCTCTGGGTCGTGAAGCTTGGCAGCTTCCGCGGCGCGGCGCAGCGCCTCAATACGACCCAGCCCGCCATCTCCCAGCGCATCGCCCAGCTCGAGCGCGAGCTCGGCGTCAAGCTGCTCAACCGCGATCATCGCGTGGCGTCCCCGACCGCGAGCGGCCGGCAGATGCTGGTCTATGCCGAGAAGCTGATCGGCCTGCGCGCGGAGATGCTGGCCGAGGTCGGCGACCGCTCGGCGATGCGCGGCGTGCTCCGGCTCGGCGTCGCCGAGACCATCGTGCACGACTGGCTGCCGCGGCTGATCAAGAGCGTCAACGAGAGCTATCCGAATCTGTCGCTGGAGATCGAGGTCGACGTCACGCCCCATCTGCACGCGCGGCTGCTGGCGCAGGAGATCGAGCTCGCCTTCGCGCTGGGCGCGCCCTCCGAGTCCGGCATCCGCAGCCGCGTGCTGTGCGACTATCCGATCAGCTTCCTCGCCAGCCCTGCCCTCGGCTTCGGCACGGGCGTGGTCACCGCCGAGCAGATGGCGCGGTTTCCGATCATCACCTTTCCGCGCAACACCCAGCCCTATGACAATGTGCGTTCGCTGTTCAACCGCCCGCATCTGCCGCCGATGCGGCTGCACGCCAGCGCCTCGCTGGCGACCGTGATCCACATGGCGGTCGAGGGGCTCGGCGTCGCCGTCATTCCGGCCGCGATCGTCGCCAACGAGATCGAGAGCGGCCGCCTGCAGGAGTTGAAGACGGACCTGAGGATTCCACCGCTGACCTTCACCGCGAGCTGGCTGTCGTCGCCCGAGATGATCGCGATCGAGCGCGTCGCCGAGCTCGCAGTCCGGACGGCGCAGACGGCCAGCCATCCCTCTGCATCGGTTGACGGGCTCGTCGCGGCGCGCGATGGACAGGATGCCGGAGTACAGGGAATTCAAGCATGAGCCGCGCCGTCACCAATCTGCAGATCGATTCCGCCCGCCTCTGGGACAGCATCCACGAGACCGCCAGGTTCGGCGCCACGCCGAAGGGCGGCGTGCGGCGGCTGACCCTGAGCCAGGAGGACAAGCAGGTCCGCGACTGGTTCCGGAAAGCCTGCGAGGATGCCGGGCTCGACGTGCGCGTCGACACGCTCGGCTCGATGTTTGCACTTCGCAAGGGGCGCGACATGGCGAAGCCGCCGGTCGGGCTCGGCTCGCATCTCGACACCCAGCCCACGGGCGGCAAGTTCGACGGCATTCTGGGCACGCTCGGCGCGCTGGAGGTGATCCGCACCCTCAACGACGCCGGCATCGAGACCGACGCGCCGCTGTGCATCGTCAACTGGACCAATGAGGAAGGCTCGCGCTTCGCGCCGGCCATGATGGCCTCGGCCGCCTATGTCGGCGACTTCACGGTCGAGGACATTTTGTCGCGGACAGATGCCGCAGGCATGACCGTGGGCGCGGCGCTGGACGAGATCGGCTATCGCGGCGCGACGGCCGTCGGCACGCAGAAATTCTCCGGTTTCGTCGAGCTGCACATCGAGCAGGGTCCGATCCTGGAGGCCGAGAACAAGACCATCGGCGTGGTCGACCACGGCCAGGGCGTGTTCTGGTACGACGGCAAGGTCACGGGCTTCGAGAGCCATGCCGGCTCGACGCCGATGCCGCTGCGCCGCGACGCGCTGCTGACGCTGTCGGAGTTTGCGCTGACCCTGGAGCAGATCGCGATCAAGCTCGGGCCGAACGCGGTCGCGACCATCGGCGAGGCCGTCATCGCCAATCCCTCGCGCAACGTGATCCCCGGCGAGATCGCCTTCACCATCGATTGCCGCAGCGCCAATGCCGATACGCTGGACGCACTCGATGCCAGCCTGCGCGCGGCCGCGGGTGAAATTGCGAAGAAGCGCCGCGTCGAGATCGCGATCGACCAGGTCTGGCGCAAGCCGCCGACGCATTTCGATCCGAAGCTGGTCGATGCCGTCGAGCGCGCCGCCGGCACGCTCGGCTATTCGCACCGGCGCATCACGTCGGGAGCGGGCCACGACGCCTGCAATCTGAACACGATCATGCCGGCCGCCATGGTGTTCGTGCCCTGCAAGGACGGCATCAGCCACAACGAGCTCGAGGACGCGACGCAATCCGACTGCGCCGCCGGCGCGAATGTCCTGCTGCACACCGTCCTGTCGCTGGCGGGCGTGGCGTCGTGATCTACTGCTTCAATCTACTCCAATATCAATGATCAATCACAAGCCTGAATAGCGCGGGCACGCTGGGCTCCCCTCCCCCTTGCGGGGAGGGGTCGGGGGTGGGGGTCCACAACGGCGGTGTCGCCCGGGGCTACCCCCTCCCCAACCCTCCCCCACAAGGGGGGAGGGAGTTCGCCTCTGTTGCCGCACTAGCCAGGCAGGACAACTAGGAGGTATCCGTGCGCGGAGTATTCATCGACGCCAACGACTCGCTGGCCGAGATCTTCGAGCGGCAGCGCAAATCGGGCGATCCCGAGATGCGCGTGCATCTCAACCCCGACATCAAGCCGGAGGACTGGCCGGCGATCCTCGACGGCGCCGAGATCGGCGTGGTCGATCACACCGCCCTGCCCACCGAGGTCGCGAAGCAGTGCAAGGGCCTCAAGCACGTCGTCTTTCTCGGCACCGGCGCGCGCAGCTACATGAACCCCGAGGAGCTTAGCCAGCTCGGCATCACCGTGCATTTGATCAAGGGCTATGGCGACACGGCGGTTGCCGAAGCCGCCATTGCGCTGATGTGGGCCTCGGCGCGCGGCATCGCGCAGATGGACCGCGAGATGCGCGCCGGCAACTGGCTGCGCGACGACGGCATGCAGCTGACCGGCAAGACGCTCGGCCTGATCGGCTTCGGCGGCATCGCCGCCGAGGTCGCGCGCATCGCGTCGGGCAGCGGCATGAAGGTGATCGCCTGGAACCGCTCGCCGAAGAGCCATCCGGGCGTCGACTTCGTCAACCTCGACACGCTGCTGCAGCAGAGCCATGTCGTCTCGCTGCACCTCCTGCTCAACGACGAGACCCGCGGCTTCCTGTCGCGCGAGCGCATCGCGCAGATGCGCAAGGGCGTGATCTTCGTGAACACCGCCCGCGCCGCCATCATCGACGAGGCCGCGATGATCGACGCCCTGCGTTCCGGCCACATCCGCCACGCCGGCCTCGACGTCTTCAACACCGAGCCGCTGCCCGCCGGTCACGTGCTGACCACGATCCCGAACGTGACGCTGTCCGCGCACTCGGCCTTCCGCACCCCGGAGGCGAGCGAAAACCTGATCCACGCCGCGTGGGAGCACTGCCGGCGGGTGGCGACAGAGTAAACGCTCTCTCCTCCGTCATTGCGAGCGCAGTGTTCAGCCCGGGGACATAGCTGACGGGTGTTCGGGGAGATGGTTGACACTTCAAAATCGGCTCGATTCGTCAAGCAGAGGGGCGAGCGATGCCGTGGCGAGAGGTGTCTGTCATGGACCAGCGACGAGAGTTTGTGATGCTTGCCAAGCAGGAAGGGGCGAACCGGCGGGAGCTGTGTCGGCGGTTCGGCATCAGCCCTCAGACGGGCTACAAATGGATCCAGCGGCATGACGCTGGGGACACGGCGCTGGCGGATCGGTCGCGGCGGCCTCATCGAAGTCCGGAGCGCACCGCGGCTGCGACCGAGCAGCAGATTGTCGCATTGCGCGATGCTCACCCGGCCTGGGGCGCGCGCAAGCTCGCACGGTGTCTTGAGCGTGATGGTCAAGCTGTCCCGGCGATATCCACCGTGCACACCATCCTGCGCCGCTACGATCGAGTGGTCGAGCCTGCAGGCACGCCCGGACAGCCCTACACGCGGTTCGAGAAGGATGCGCCCAATCAGCTGTGGCAGATGGACTTCAAGGGGCACAGTGCGCTGGAGAACGGTGTGTCCTGTCATCCGCTGACAGCGTTGGACGATCACTCCCGCTTCTCGTTGTGCCTGGCGGCTTGTGACAACGAGCGCGGCTCTACGGTCAAAGGACATTTGGAGACGACGTTCCGCCGTTATGGACTGCCGGATGCGATGTTCGTCGACAATGGTGGCCCCTGGGGATTTACCCTCGAAGACCCCTGGACCGCGTTGACGGTCTGGCTTCTGAAGCTCGGCGTTCGAACGATCCACAGCCGGCCCTACCATCCTCAGAGCCGCGGCAAGAACGAACGCTTCCACCGTAGTCTGAAGGCCGAGGTGTTTGCCTTCAGGCGCTACCGTGATCTTCCCGATGTCCAGCGGGCACTCGACGGATGGCGCTCCGTCTACAATCTCGACCGGCCGCACGAGGCCTTGAACTTCGACGTGCCGGCAAGCCGCTATCAACCGAGCCAACGTGCGATGCCAGACCGGCTTCCGATCGTCGAATACGACGAGGGTGAGAGCATCCGTTCCGTGTCGAGCACGAAGGCCTACGTCAGTTTCGAGGGGCGGCTCTGGAAAGTCCCGCAAGCCTTCCGAGGTGAGCGGCTGGCTATCCGGCCACTCAGTGCCGACGGAAAGTTCGGAATTTTCTTTGCCGCACATCAGATCGCAGCGATTGATCTGCGCGACCCCAAAACTGTCAACTATGTCCCCGAACAGGTGTAAGCTATGTCTCCGGGCTGAACAGCAGCGAAGCAATCCAGAGTCCCGCGGCGACCCTGATTGCTTCGTCGCTGCGCTCCTCGCAATGACGTTGTTGGTCGAGCTGTCGCCTAAACTACCACTGTCGTCCCGGCGAATGCCGGGATCATACCGCGTGATTGATCGAGAGCGGACGGTGGCAATCGCGTAGGGCGGATTAGCGCAGCGTAATCCGCCGTCGTCCAGCAACGATGAGTAAGGCGGGTTACGCTCCGCTAACCCGCCCTACGAACCGTGGCTATGCAACCCGGCGTTCGCCGGGGGCGACAACAATAGCTGTTCCTAGTCCACCATCTCCGCGACCGCCTTGCCGCACGCCACCGTATCGGCATTGCCGCCGAGATCGCGCGTGCGCAAGGTGCGCTCGGCGAGCGTACGCTCGATCGCGCCGACGATCGACTGCGCCGCGGTCTTTTCGCCGAGATGCTCCAGCATCATCGCGCCCGACCAGATCATGCCGATCGGATTGGCGATCCCCTGCCCCGCGATATCGGGCGCCGAGCCGTGCACCGGCTCGAACACCGACGGGAAATGGCGCTCCGGGTTGATGTTGCCCGACGGCGCGATGCCGATGGTGCCGGTGCAGGCCGGGCCGAGATCGGACAGGATGTCGCCGAACAGGTTGGAGCCGACGACGACGTCGAACCAGTCCGGGTGCAGCACGAAGTTCGCGGTGAGGATGTCGATGTGGTACTTGTCCCACTTCACGCCCGGATAGTTCTTCGCCATCGCCTCGACGCGCTCGTCCCAATACGGCATCGTGATCGAGATGCCGTTGGACTTGGTCGCCGAGGTCAGATGCTTCTTCGGCCTGGACTGTGCCAGCTCGAAGGCGAACTTCAGGATGCGGTCGACGCCGGTGCGGGTCATCACCGTCTGCTGCGTCACGAACTCGCGGTCGGTGTCCGGAAACATGCGGCCGCCGACCGAGGAATACTCGCCCTCGGTGTTCTCGCGCACCACCCAGAAATCGATATCGCCGGGCTTGCGGCCCGCCAGCGGCGACGGCACGCCGGGCATCAGCCGCACGGGCCTGAGATTCACGTACTGATCGAACTCGCGGCGGAACTTGATCAGCGAGCCCCACAGCGAGACGTGGTCCGCGATCTTGGCCGGCCAGCCGACGGCGCCGAAATAGATCGCGTCATGGCCGCCGATCTGCGCCTTCCAATCGTCCGGCATCATTTGGCCGTGCTTCTCGTAGTAGTCGTAGCTCGAGAAGTCGAAATGGTCGAACTGCACGGCGACGCCATGCTTCTTGGCGGCGGCCTCGATCACGCGAATGCCCTCGGGCATGACCTCCTTGCCGATGCCGTCGCCGGGAATGACTGCGATGCGATAGGGCTTCTTGCTCATCGAGCGGATCCTTGAGTGTTGGCGCCGGTTGTCCAGGCTGATTTGTCGATCGCCTGAATGGACCAAACGGCCGGGAAGCGCAACGCTGCGGTGCAAGATTGACCGCATGGCTGACGCGCCCGACAATCCGGTCTCCCTCCCCTCAGCGAGAGCCTCCATGGACCTTCATCTGCGCGGCAAGCGCGTTCTCATCACCGGCGCGTCCAAGGGAATCGGCGCCGGGGCGGCCGAAGCCTTTGCCGAGGAAGGCTGCCACGTCCGGCTCGCTGCGCGCAGCGGCGATCGCCTTTCCGCCCTGGTCGAGCAGCTCCGATCGAAGCACCAGATCGATGCAGCCGCGCATGTGGTGGACCTGCGGAAATCCGAAGACGTCGGGCGGCTGGCGCAGGAGGCGTCCGACATCGACATTCTCGTCAACAATGCCGGCGATATTCCGGGCGGCGCGATCGACAAGATCGACGAGGCGGCCTGGCGGCATGCCTGGGACCTCAAGGTGTTCGGCTTCATCAACCTGACCCGGCTGGTCTATGCCCAGATGAGAGCGCGCGGCGGCGGCGTGATCATCAACGACATCGGCGCAGCCGGCGAGAAGTTCGACGTCAACTACATCTGCGGCAGCGCCGGCAATGCGGCGTTGATGGCCTTCACCCGCGCGCTCGGCTCCAAGAGCCTCGCCGACAACATCCGCGTCGTCGGCATCAATCCCGGGCCGGTCGGTACCGATCGCCACGTCAGCCTGCTCAAGACCCGCGCCCGCGATCTGTTCGGTGACGAGAGCCGCTACACGGAATTCCAGAAGAGCCTGCCGCTTGGCCGTCCCGCGCATGTCAGCGAGATCGCCGACCTGATGGCGTTCCTGGCCTCGGACCGTGCCGGCTACACCTCCGGCGTGATCTATACCGTCGATGGCGGCATCAGCGCAGGGTGGGGTTGATCGCCGCGACCTTTCCACCTCAGCCGAAACGTGATCTACAGCGAAGCGCCGGGACGCTTGCCATCAGGAGAACTAAGCTTTGGCCGACCAGGGATTGATCCGCGAGAGCGCCTGCGCCGTCGTCGACAAGTTGAAGTCCGGCAAGGTCACGCCGCTGGATTGCCTCGACGCGCTGGAAGCGCGCATCGCAGCCGTCGACGGCAAGGTCAATGCGCTGCCGACGCTGTGCTTCGACCGCGCGCGCGGTCACGCCAAGGCGCTGATGCAGAAACCGGCTGCCGAGCGCGGCGTGCTGGCCGGGCTGCCCGTGCCGATCAAGGACCTCACCGACGTCGCCGGCGTGCTCACCACCCAGGGCTCGCCGATCTTCAAGGACCGGATTCCGGAACGCTCCGATCTCGTGGTCGAGCATCTCGAAGCCAATGGCGGCGTGATCTACGCCAAGTCGAACACGCCGGAGTTCGGCGCCGGCGCCAACACCTTCAACGAGGTGTTCGGCGCGACGCGCAATCCCTGGGACACGTCCCGCTCGGCGGCCGGCTCCTCCGGCGGCGCCGCGGTGGCGCTCGCCACCGGCATGGCCTGGTTGGCGCACGGCTCCGACATGGGCGGCTCGCTGCGCAATCCCGCCAGCTTCTGCGGCATCGTCGGCCTGCGCCCGAGCTTCGGCCGCGTCGCGCATACGCCGGCGGTGGCCATCGACCGCAATCTCGCCATCCAGGGCCCGATGGCCCGCAACGTCACAGACCTCGCGCTGCTCTTGGACGCGATGAGCGGCGAGCACGCCGCGGATCCGATCTCGCTGCCCTCGCCTGCGACGTCGTTCCTGGCCGCCGCGCGCTCCGGCAGGAAGCCAGTCCGCGTCGCCTACTCGCCCGATCTCGGCATCACGCCCGTCGATCCCGAAGTCGCTGCCGTCACCCGCAAGGCGGCGCAGCGCTTCGCCGAGCTCGGCGTGATCGTCGAGGAGGCGCATCCCGATTTCAGCGAGGCGCATGAATGCTTCCACGTGCTGCGCGCGCTCGACTTCGCGATGAGCAAGGCGGAGCTGCTGCGCACCAAGCGCGACCTGCTCAAGCCCGAGGTGATCTGGAACATCGAGGAAGGGCTGAAGCTCACGGTCGCCCAGATCGCGCGCGCCGAGGCACAGCGCATCGCGATCACCGCGCGCGCGGTGAAGTTCTTCGAGACGTATGATCTGCTGCTGGCGCCGGCGACCATCGTGCCCCCCTTCCCGGTCGAGAACCGCTACGTCGCCGAATGCGCCGGGCAGAAGTTCGACAACTACGTGCAATGGCTCGGCATCGTCTATGCGATCACGCTGGCCTGCTGCCCAGCCCTGTCGCTGCCCTGCGGCTTCACGGAAGCGGGCCTGCCGATCGGCCTGCAAATGATCGCGGCGCCGCGCGCCGACGCCGAGCTGCTCGCCGGCGCCAAGTTGCTGGAAGATGTTCTTGGCGTGGCCAGCTCGACCCCGATCGATCCGCGCGCGCCGAAGGGCTAGTTTGGTCGGCGGCCTCATGGTTCGAGAGGCGCCTTGCGGCGCTCCTCACCATGAGGATCGGGACTTGCTTTCGTGGCGCGATGGCCGACGAACGGGGCTTTTTTTCAAGGCCGCCATCCGCCGAGTTCCATGCTCTGAACATGGGACCCATGTCCGTTATCGGCTGTTGGCAATCCGGGCGGCTGCCGTAGAAGGGCCGCAAATCATGCTTGCCGGAGACCGGATATGACAGACCAGGCGCTGCCGCCTGCCGCGGACACTACCACATTCACCGACGTCGAGCGGCGCATCAAGGCGATCCTGATCGGCTCGGCCGGCAACCTGGTCGAGTGGTACGATTTCTATGCCTATACGGCGTTCGCGCTGTACTTCGCGCCGGCCTTCTTTCCGTCGAAGGATCCGGTGGTCGAGCAGCTCAACGCCGCCGTCGTGTTCGCCGCGACGTTCCTGATGCGCCCGCTCGGCGGCTGGCTGTTCGGCTATCTCGCCGATCACCATGGCCGGCGGCTGTCGCTGACCGTCTCGGTGCTCTGCATGTGCTTCGGCTCGCTGATCATCGCGGTGACACCGACCTATGCCACCATCGGCATCGCCGCGCCGATCATCCTGGCGCTCGCCCGCGTGATCGAAGGCCTCAGCCTCGGCGGCGAATATGGCGCCAGCGCCACCTATCTCTCCGAGGTCGCCGACGCCAAGCATCGCGGCTTCTATTCGAGCTTCCAATATGTCACCCTGATCGGCGGGCAGCTCACCGCGATCATCGTGCTTTTGCTGTTGCAGAAGGTGTTCCTGACCCCGGAAGAATTGCGAGCCTGGGGCTGGCGCATTCCGTTCGCGATCGGTGCCGGCCTCGCAATCTTCGTCGCGGTGATGCGGCGGAACCTGCACGAGACCGAAGCCTTCGTGGAGGCCAAGAAGACCGTAGGCCCTTCCGGTTCGATCACCGCCCTGTTCAAATATCCGCGGGAGCTGCTGCTGGTGGTCGGCCTGACCGCGGGCGGCACCGCCGCGTTCTACACCTTCACCACCTACATGCAGACCTTCGTGAAGCTCTCGGTCGGCCTCACCGAGGACCAGACCACGATGGTGATCTTCGGCTCGCTGCTGTTCGCCTGCGTGCTGCAGCCGCTGTATGGCGCGATCTCCGACCGCATCGGTCGCAAGCCGCTGCTGATCTTCTTCGGCGTCGCCGGCACCTTGTCGACGATCCCGATCCTGACGGTACTGAAGGGCACCAAGGAGCCGTTCACAGCCTTCCTGCTGATCTGCGGCGCCTGGATCTTCACGGCGGGCTACACCTCGATCAATGCGGTGGTGAAGGCCGAGCTGTTTCCGACCAATGTCCGCGCGCTCGGTGTCGGCCTGCCCTATGCGATCACCGTATCGCTGTTCGGTGGCACCGCGCCGGCGATCGCCCTCTACTTCAAGAGCATAGGGCACGAGACGTGGTTCTATTATTATCTCACCGGCGTGATCTTCCTGTCGCTGCTGATCTATGCGACCATGCGCGACACCAAGCATGCGTCCGCGATGCACCGGCACGAATGAGCCCGCACGAAAAAGCCCGCACGAATTGACGAGGTGTCGAGATGGCCGACGAGTCCAGCCTGCCGCCCGAGAGCAAGCTGACCCGCAGCAAGGAACGCTGGGCGCGCGAGGGCAAATTCCTGACCGGCCGCATCATCAGGCCGGAGGACCAGCGCCTGCCGCCGGGGCAGCATCTGACCCGCGACTGGCCGGTGCTCGACCTCGGCCTGACACCGTCGGTCACATCAGAGCGCTGGCGACTCGATGTCTATGGCGCCGTCGAGAACCCGCTGTTCTGGGACATGCGCGCCTTCCTCGCCCAGGAGCAGCGCCAGTTCGTCTCCGACATCCACTGCGTCACGACCTGGTCGCGCTACGACAATCAATGGGAAGGGCTCGCCACACGTGACCTGCTCGCCGCCTGCCGGCCGCGCGACAGCGCTGAATTCGTCGTGCTGCATTCCTATGACGGCTACACGACGAACCTGATGCTCGAAGACTTCGCCGCCGAGGATGCGTTGCTCGCGCATAGCTGGTCCGGCGCGCCGTTGACTGGAGAGCATGGCGGCCCCGTGCGCGTCGTCGTGCCGCATCTGTATTTCTGGAAGAGCGCGAAATGGCTCAAGGCGATCGAGTTTCTCGAGGCCGACAGACCCGGCTATTGGGAGGTGCGAGGCTATCACAACCGCGGCGATCCATGGGCCGAACAGCGCTATTCGGACTGACGGGCCGACAGGACCGTAGGGCGGGCAAAGGCTTGCAGCGTCGTGCCCACCGCCGTCCCGCCGAAAAGAAAAGAATGGTGGGCACGCTTCGCTTTGCCCACCCTACGGACTGCATGTTATCGCTTTCGCACCAAAGCGCGGTTATCGCGATATCCGAACGTGCCAGAGATCCAGCATGGAGTTCACCTCAGAGACCGGCAAGATCCCCAAGGGTTATGGGTATCTGCTCAAGCCGAGCGTCGTCCTCGCCGCATTGACCGCACAGGATCTCGGCGGCATTCGCATCCACCTCGTACGCAGTCATGGCCGGCGTCTCTTCGATGCGCGGTATCGTCCGCCGGACGGAGACATTCCCTATGAGCGTCTCAACATCAAGGTCGGCACCGCGCACGAACGCGACCTGCCCCCGCTTCGCCGGCGCGCGAAGGAGGAAGGCCTTCCCACGCTGATCCAATGGATTTCCAATCTCGTCGCCCAGGACCTGCCGACAGCGATCCGCCGCGGCGAGCAGGAGATCGAGCTGCTGCCTCCGCGGGAGTGATGATTGCTACGTCGCGGCGCGCGAGGGAGGCCTCCCCCGCCCCGCAAGGCTATCGCATTTGACGGTCGCAGTTCGTTCGATCGTCTCTCTCCACGTCGTCATGGCCGGACCTGTCCCGGCCATCCACGTCGTTCGGCATGCTGGGAACGACGTGGATGCCCGGGACAAGGCTGGGCATGGCGGAGTAAACCCATGAGCAGCCGCCGCAAGCGGGCAAAACGAGGGGGACCACATCATGCCGACCGAACGTTTCCAGTTTGAAGGCGCAGGCGGCGACAAGCTCTCCGCGGCGCTCGATCTGCCTGATGGCGCGCCGCGGGCCTATGCGCTGTTCGCGCATTGCTTCTCCTGCGGCAAGGACACGCATGCGGCGCGGCGCATCGCCATGGCGCTGACGGCGCATGGCATCGCCGTGCTGCGGTTCGACTTCACCGGCCTGGGCTCCAGCGAAGGCGACTTCGCCAATACGACGTTCTCCTCCAACGTCGCCGACCTCGTCCGCGCCGCCAATCATCTGCGCGAGACCCGACAGGCGCCGGCGATCCTGATCGGCCACAGCCTCGGCGGAGCCGCCGTGCTGGCCGCCGCCGGCGACATTCCCGATGCGAAAGCCGTGGTGACGATCGCGGCGCCTTTCGACCCGGGCCACGTCACCGCGCTATTCAAGGACAGCCTCGAGGCGATCCGCCGCGACGGCTCGGCCGAGGTCTCGCTCGCGGGCCGCCCGTTCCGGATCAGCAGCACCTTCCTCGACGACATCGCCGAGCAGCGCCTGCTCGACAAGGTCAAGCATCTGCACAAGGCGCTGCTGGTGATGCACTCGCCTGTCGACGAGACCGTCGGCATCGACAATGCGACCCACATCTTCGTCGCCGCCAGGCATCCGAAGAGCTTCATCTCGCTCGATCACGCTGATCATCTCATCAGCAGGAAGGAGGACGCAGCCTACATCGCCGAGGTGATCGCGAGCTGGGCCGGCCGTTACGTCGCGCCCGCGGCCGCCGAGCCGGCGCCCGCGGATGGTCCGCGCGACGTGGTCGTGCGCGAGACCCGGTCGAGCAAGCTGCAGCAGGCCATCGCGCTCGGCCCGCATCATCTCACCGCCGACGAGCCGCTCTCGGTCGGCGGCCAGGACACCGGCCCGGGCCCCTACGACCTCCTGCTCGCGGCGCTCGGCGCCTGCACCTCGATGACGATGCGGCTCTATGCCGACCGCAAATTCCTGCCGCTCGACCGCATCACGGTCACCTTGCGCCACAGCAAGATCCATGCGGAGGACTGCGCGGAGTGCGAGACCAAGGTCGGGCTGATCGATCAGCTCGACCGCGAGATCCACCTGGACGGCGCGCTCGATCAGGAGCAGCGCAGGAAGCTGATGGAGATCGCCGACAAATGCCCGGTGCACCGGACGCTGACGTCGGAGATCCGTATCGTCACGCGCGCGACGGAGTGAGCTCATTCGACTGAGTCACAACCACCGTCATTCCGGGGCAAGGCCGTGAGGCCGTGAACCCGGAGTCCCGAGATTGTCTTGCGTCCATTTCCGGCAATGTCGATATTCCGGGTTCAATCGCCGACGCGCAGCCGCTTCGCGACTTCGCATCGACGATTGCCCCGGAATGACGGTGGTCGTGACACAATGAGACTAACGCGCGGTCTGCGGCTCGATCTTCAGCGGCCTGACGCGCAACGCTCCGCGCAGGCCGGCCGCCGTGCCGATGAAGATTCCCGCGATGGCGACGAAGGACGGCAGCGCCAGGGTCGACAGCCCTGTCAGGCCCTGCCCGACCGAGCAGCCCAGCGCCATCACGCCGCCGATGCCCATCAGCGCGGCGCCGCCAACCGAACGCAGCATGTGATGCGGAGAGTGGAAGCCTTCGAGCCTGAAGCGCCGCGTCGCCAACGCGGTGACGAGGCTGCCGGCGAGCACCCCGGCCACGGTGGCGATGCCGAAATTGGCGGTCGAGCCGGTCGACAGCATGATGTATTGCAGGGCATCGGCGATCGGCGCGACGAAGGTCAGGGACGCGACCGGCACGGGGTTGAAATCGTCCGCGCCGAGAGTGCCGGTCGCGAACCAGCCGGCCGCGATCAGCAGGCCGACGACGAGGCCGGCGAACATCTGGCCGGGCGCGCGCCGGAATGGCGCATGCGCAAGGGCGAAGACGATCAGCGCGCCGCCGAGCCCGAGGGCCGGCAGCAGCCGCGCCGCTGCACCATGCAGGCCACCGACCGACAGCACAGCCGGCAGCGACGTCGCGGTCGCCGTGGTCTGTGAGCCCTGCATCAGCGCGATGCGCAGCGGCGCGATCAGGCCCTTCAACGTCATCTCCGCCGCGATCGCGAGCACGGTCACGACGACGAGGGAGCGCAGATTGCCGCGGCCGAGCAGCACCAGCGCGCGCGAACCGCAACCGTTGGCGAGCACCATGCCGTAGCCGAACAGAACACCGCCCAAGAGCATCAGCGGCACCGAGAACGTCGGCTGCAGATAGATCGACTTGCCGAGATCGACGGCGCCGTTGGCCGCGAGCAGCTGTGTGGCGATGATGGCAATGCCCATCGCCAGGGCGTAAGTTCGCACCAGCCGGCGGTCGCCGTCGGCCCACCAGCCGCGCAGGCTGCTCATCATGCAGAAGCCGCTGAGCAGCCCCACCACGCCATAGACCAGGCCGATCATGAGACCGGCCATCATGGCCAGATTGGCGGCTTCGGGCACGTTCGGGATTCCTTCCGGTTGCGGACAACACGCGCGTTGCGCAGGCAGCGCTTTCGCTTGACGCGCGCAGAATATTTGCCACGATGTCGCACCTAACTAGATGAGAATGCTTGTTCCAACAAGCATCGACGGGAGAGAACGCCGTGATTTCAGAAGCGCATCCTCAGGGGTGGCCGACGCATTGCGCATGCATGGAGGCCGCACGGTGAGCGGCGTGGCGACACTTTCCGCCGACGCTCTCGCCCGCGCCTGCGCCGACGCGATGTGGCAGGATGACCGCGCCAGCCAGGGGCTCGGCATGCACATCGTCGAGATCGGCCCCGGACGCGCCGCGCTGCAGATGACGGTGCAGCCGCACATGGTCAACGGCCACGGCATCGCCCATGGCGGCTTCATCTTCACGCTGGCCGATTCCGCCTTCGCCTTTGCCTGCAACTCGCACAACGACCGCACCGTGGCCGCACAGGGCAGCATCAGCTTCATCCGCCCCGGCAAGCTCGGCGACGTTCTGCTTGCTCGCGCGCACGAGGTATCCCGCAGCGGGCGCTCAGGCATCTATGATGTCCGCGTTACGGCAGGCGACACGGTGATCGCCGAATTCCGCGGCCATTCCCGCAGCATCGGCGGCACGCTGGTCCCGGCCGCCGCGAGCTGATCCGCTTCCCTATCGCCCCGCGCCCCTGCCGGAGGACCTGACCATGACATCGACCAAGCTTCAATCGACCGGCAGCTACGTTCCCGAGATGGACGCAGCCGAGCGAGCCTCGCGCGACGAGATCATGGCGCTGCAGACGAGCCGGCTCGCCTGGTCGCTGAAGCACGCCTACGACAACGTCGCCCATTACCGCCGCGCCTTCGACAAGGCGGGGGTGCATCCCTCCGACTTCCGCGAGCTCGCCGACCTCGCCAAGTTTCCGTTCACGGTGAAGACCGACCTGCGCGACAATTACCCGTTCAACATGTTCGCCGTGCCGCGCGAGCAACTGGTAAGGGTACACGCCTCCTCGGGCACGACCGGCAAGCCGATCGTGGTCGGCTATACCAGGAACGACATCGCGACCTGGTCGGCCGTGATGGCCCGCTCGATCCGCGCCGCCGGCGGCAGGAGCGGCATGATCATCCACAACGCCTACGGCTATGGCCTGTTCACCGGCGGCCTCGGCGTCCATTACGGCGCCGAGCAGCTCGGCTGCACGGTGGTGCCCATCTCCGGCGGCATGACCGAGCGGCAGGTGCAGCTGATCAATGATTTCCGCCCTGACATCATCACCGTGACGCCAAGCTACATGCTGGCAATCCTCGACGAGTTCAAGCGTCAGGGCCTCGATCCGCGGCAGAGCTCGCTCAGGATCGGCATCTTCGGCGCCGAGCCGTGGACCAATGCGATGCGCGCCGAGATCGAGGATGCGTTCGCGATGGACGCCACCGACATCTACGGCCTGTCCGAGGTGATCGGCCCTGGTGTGGCGCAGGAATGCCTGGAGACCAAGGACGGGCTGCACATCTGGGAGGATCATTTCTATCCGGAGATCGTCGATCCCGACACCGGCAAGGTGCTGCCCGACGGCGAGATGGGCGAACTGGTGTTCACCTCGTTGACCAAGGAGGCCTTTCCCGTCATCCGCTATCGCACCCGCGATCTGACGCGGCTGCTGCCGGGCACCGCGCGGCCGGGAATGCGACGGATGGAGAAGGTCACGGGCCGCTCCGACGACATGATCATCCTGCGCGGCGTCAACCTGTTCCCGTCACAGATCGAGGAGATCCTGCTGTCGACCGAGTGGTGCGGCGGCCATTTCATGCTGGAGCTGACGCGCGAGGGCCGCATGGACGAGCTGACCATCTACGCGGAGTCGCGCCCCGAGCATTGGGACGAGAGCGGCCTCGGCGCGCACGCCGAGCGCATCTCCATCCACATCAAGAACACCATTGGCCTCACGGCAAAGGTGAAAGTCGTCCCGCCCGACACGCTGGAGCGCTCGGCCGGCAAGGCGAAACGGATCAAGGACAAGCGGCCGGTGGGGTAATTGTTGGTGTCGCGAGTGTGAGGTTCGGCAAATGGTCGCGGCTCGTCCTTGCGAGCGAAGCGAAGCAATCCAGGGCAGCGCGAAGATTCTGGATTGCTTGGTCGCTTCGCTCCTCGCAATGACGGCGAGCGTAGTTCCTCACATATGATCGTAGTCCACCACCACCCGCTCCGTCACCGGCCTGGCCTGGCACGTCAGTACGAACCCCGCTTTCAGCTCCCAAGGCTCGAGCGAGTAGTTCAGCTCCATCTCGGCCTTGCCCTCGACCAGCTTGGCGCGGCAGGTGGAGCACATGCCGCCCTTGCAGGCGAAGGGCAAGTCCACACCGGCACGCAGCGCGGCGTCGAGGATGGCTTCGCCGTCGGCGACCGGGACCTCGCGGCGCTTGCCGTCGATGATCAGTGCGGCGATGGCCTTCGGCGGCGCCGAGTCCGGAACAACCATCTTGGGCCGCGGCTTGCCGCCGGCGCCGGAGACGAAGCGCTCGACATGGACGCGGTCGTCGGAGATCCCGAGCGCGCGGCAGGCGGCCTCGATATCCTCGCTCATCCCGGTGGGACCGCAGATGAAGACGTGATCGACGCTCTCGGCCGGCACCAGCGAGCGCAGCAGCACGCGCACCTTCTCGCCATCGAGCCGGCCGTGCAGGATCGGCAGATCCTGCTCCTCGCCGGAGATGACGTGGAACACCGAGAAGCGGTCGAGGAAGCGATCCTTCAGCTCCTCGAGCTGTTCGCGGAACAGCATGCCTGCGGTGGTGCGGTTACCGTAGAACAGGAAGAAGCGGCTGTGCGGCTCCCGCGCCAGCACGGCCTTCACGATCGAGAGGATCGGCGTGATTCCGGAGCCGGCCGCGAAGCCGACATGGATGCGGGCCGCCTCAGGCTGCAGCGCGACACCGAAGCGGCCGGTCGGCGTCATCACGTCGATCTCGTCGCCGCGCTTCAGTTCGTCAGTGACGAAGCTGGAGAACGCGCCGCCATCGACGCGCTTCACCGCGATGCGTATCTCGTCATCATCGGGGCCGGAGCAGATCGAATAGGAGCGCCGCACCTCCTCGCCGCCGAGCGTGGTCTTCAACGTGAGATATTGCCCCGGCGCGAACTGATAGTCCGCCGCCAGCTCGTTCGGAATCGCAAAGGTCAGCGACACGGCATCGGGCGCCTCGCGGCGCAGGTCACGGATAGCGAGACGATGGAAGCGTGGCGTGGTCGACATCGGGTTCATCCTCCCGTCATTGCGAGGAGCGAAGCGACGAAGCAATCCAGGACCGCGCGCGGGACTCTGGATCGCTTCCGCCTACGCCCTTCGGGCTTCGGCGGACAAAGTCGCTGCGCTCGCGATGACGGCTGCTGCATCAGTGACACTTGAAATAATCGAACGGCTCGCGGCACGATCTGCAGCGCCACAGCGCCTTGCACGAGGTCGAGCCGAACTCGGCGAGTTGCTCGGTGTCGACGGATCCGCATTGCGGACACGCGACCTCGGCCACGCCAAACAGAGCGCGGCGCCCGCTCGACGGCTGCGGCGGCGCGATGCCGTACTCCCGCAGCTTGCGCCGCCCCGCCTCGCTCATCCAGTCCGTGGTCCAGGCCGGCGACAGCACCGTGCGAACGTGGGCATCACGGAAGCCGGCGCGCTCCAGCGCCAGCTCGATCTCCAGCGCGATCATGTTCATCGCCGGACAGCCGGAATACGTCGGCGTGATCGCGACCTCGACGCGGTCGCCGACGACCTCGACCTCGCGCAGGACGCCGAGATCGTCGATCGTCAGCACCGGAATTTCCGGATCGGCCACCGATGCCGCGGCGTCCCAGGCGCGCTGGCGCAGCTCGGCCGGGCTGAAATCCGCAACTACCATGTCGCACCGGGAAAGCTGCGCTGCATATATTGCAGCTCGCTGAGAAGATGGCCAAGATGCTCGCTGTGGCGGCCGTCGCGGCCGCCCTGCTGCATCCACTCGTTCTCCGGCAGCACCAGGGTCGCCTCGCGCGCGACATGCGACACGCTCGACAGCCATTCCGGCAGCAGTTGCGTCGGATCGATCGCGATACCCGCGTCGATCAGACCGCGCTCACTCTCGTCGACGCTGAACATCTCGCCGGTATAGGCCCAGAGGTCATCGATCGCGGCTTGCGCGCGGGCGTGGCTTTCGTCGGTGCCGTCACCGAGCCGGATCACCCATTCGCTGGCGTGGCGCAAATGATAGGCGCATTCCTTCTCCGACTTGGCCGCGATCGCCGCCAGCGTCGCATCGGTCGAGTCCATCATGCCGCGCCAATACAGATCGGCGAAGGCCGCGTAGAACAGCTGCCGCACCATCGTGTACGCGAAGTCGCCATTGGGACGCTCGACCAGCAGCAGGTTGCGGTACTGCCTGACATCACGAAGATAGGCGAGCTTGTCCTCGTCATTGTCGTGACCCTCGACCTTGGCGGCGTAGCCATAGAGCTCGCGCGCCTGGCCAATCAGGTCGAGCGCCATGTTGGAGAGCGCCATGTCCTCTTCGAGAACAGGCGCATGGCCGCACCATTCGGAGAGGCGATGGCCGAGGATCAGCGCATCATCGGCGCGGCGCAAGGTGTAGAGCACCAGCGGCGTTTCGCAGACGGTGATCGAGGGAGCGGTCATGGTTGTGATCCGATCAGGCCCGCCACGAACTCAGCCATTGCGAGCACAGCAATCCAGGGATTCATCCGAGCCGGCAGTCTGGATTGCTTCGCTGCGCTCGCAATGACGACGGCTGACGGCCGTCCGCACTTACATATGCCCGACTTCCTCGGGCACCTCGTAGAACGTCGGATGCCGATAGATCTTCGACTCCGCCGGCTCGAACATCATGCCCTTGTCGGCAGGATCGGACGCGGTGATCGCGCTCGACGGCACCACCCAGATCGACAGGCCCTCGCCGCGGCGGGTGTAGAGATCGCGCGCCGCCTGCAATGCCATGGTCGCATCCGGCGCGTGCAGTGAGCCGCAATGCTTGTGCGCAAGCCCGTTGCGGCTGCGGATGAAGACTTCCCACAACGGCGTGTTCGGCGTCGCCATTTCGATCTCCCTGTCCTATTCGGCAGCCTGTGCCATCCGGCGCCGCGCGCGCTTCTCGGCGTAGGCGGTCGCGGCCTCGCGCACCCAGGCGCCCTCGGCATGCGCCTTGCGGCGCGCGGCCATGCGATCGCGGTTGCACGGGCCGTTGCCGGCCAGCACCTGCTTGAACTCGCTCCAGTCGATCGGGCCGTGCACCCAATGGCCCTGCTCGTCCTGCGTCATCTCGGGATCGGGAATGGTGAGCCCGAGATACTGCGCCTGCGGCACGGTGGCATCGATGAACTTCTGGCGTAGCTCGTCGTTCGAGAAGCGCTTGATCTTCCACTTGGTCGAGGTGTCGCTGTGCTGGCTGGCCTGGTCGGGCGGGCCGAACATCATCAGCACCGGCCACCACCAGCGGTTCAGCGCATCCTGCGCCATCGCCTTCTGCTCGGGCGTGCCGCGGCAGAGCGTGAGCATGATCTCGTAGCCCTGCCGCTGATGGAACGATTCCTCCTTGCAGACGCGGATCATCGCGCGCGCATAGGGACCATAGGAACAGCGGCACAACGGAATCTGGTTCATGATCGCGGCGCCGTCGACCAGCCAGCCGATCACACCGATGTCTGCCCAGGTCAGGGTCGGGTAGTTGAAGATCGAGGAGTACTTGGCCTTGCCGGCGAGCATCGCATCGACCAGTTCCTCGCGCGAGGCGCCGAGCGTCTCGGCGGCGGCGTAGAGATACAGCCCGTGGCCGCACTCGTCCTGGACCTTGGCGAGCAACGCCGCCTTGCGGCGCAGGCTCGGCGCGCGCGTGATCCAGTTGCCCTCGGGCAGCATGCCGACGATTTCCGAATGGGCGTGTTGCGAGATCTGCCGGACCAGCGTCTTGCGATAGGCCGCTGGCATCCAATCGTTCGACTCGATGCGCTCTTCGGCATCGATGCGCGCCTGAAAGCGCGAGGCGCGTCCAGCGTCCTCGGCGAAGCTGCCCTCCTCGGGCGAATTGAGCGCCTGCGTGTACATGCGGCGGCGTCCTCCCAGGACTTGGTTGACGCCAATATATAACGAGATTTCATCCGTGCAATCGAATTCTGTAATATATCAACGGACCTCATTCTCAACGGCGAAACGCCGCAGCAGCGCCGCTCCGGCCGCCGGCAGAGGCCCCTCTTCATTTGTCGCATGCGCGTCGAGCCAGCGCTCGGAACCCGGCAGCAGCAACCGATAAATCTCGCCGCACAGCGCCCGGGCCTGCCGTCCAGGCCAATTCCCCGGCAGCAGCTCGGCCGGCAGCAGCGGATCGCGCAGCACGATGCGCCGATAGTGGTGGATCAGCAGGATCCGGGCGGTGAAGGCCTGCCCGTCGGACAACACCTCGCCGCGCGCGATGCTGTCCTTGAGCGGCGCAAAGGAGGCGCTGAACTTGCGGTACGCCTCCGCCGTCCGCTCCAGCGCCCAGCTCTCGGCGACCAGCCGTCGCGCCATGTCGGAGCCGGCGGACGCCTGCAGGCGGATGGCCCCCTCCACTGCGTCAGGGACGGCGATGCTCGAGGGGGCCACGAACACACCGGGCAGCGGGCTGCCGAAGCCCGCATCGCGCAGCGCAGTCCGCGCCTGCTCGCGATCCTCGGCGCTGCCGATGAGCAGCAGTTCGAAGCTGCCGTTCCATTCCGCCGGCGGCGAATCGTAGATGTGGCGGGTGGCGCCGGCGAAGGTCTGCTCGCCGCGCCGGGTCAGGCGATAGAAACTGTTGCGGCCCATTCTGCTGCGCTCGAACCAGCCTTCCGCCGTCAGCCGCGACATCGCCGTGCGCACCACGCTGCCGTCGATGGCGAGCCCTTCGAAGAAGGCGAGCAAGCTGCCGAGCCAGACGCTGCCGCCCCGCGGCACGATGGCGTCGCCGAACACGGTGATGATCAGCGAGCCCGTGCGCGACGGCTCGCTCTTCAGTTGATTGACGATGCGGGACAGAGGCTGCGCCATGTCTCCGCTTTATCCGGTTTCGCCTGGTCACAAAAGAAAAGGCCCGCACGATGCGGGCCTTGCAGGTCGATCGGCTGATGCGCGAGGCGATCAGGCGGTCTTGTTGTAGGCCTTGGCCATGTTCTCCTGGGCGAGCTTGGCACCCTCGGTGACGAGCTTGCCGACATACTCGCTGGTCGACTTGGCGCGGGCGACGAGCGCCTCGCCACGGGCACGGGCCAGCTCACCCTGGATCTGAACGGCTTCGCTGATCGACTTGGCGGACGCCAGCCGGTCGATGCCGTCGAAGAAGGCCTCGGTGTCCTGATACAGCGCCTGCTGAATGTTCCGGCTGATCTTGCCGGCCTCGGTCACGCCGTCGAACACGGCGGTCTCGATCGCCGACGTCACCTTCTCGGAGCCAGCGAGGGCCTCCGCAGCGCGCTCCTTGGCGGTCGACGCGGTCTTCTTGACGAACTCCCGCGCGGACTCCGGCACTTCCATCGTCTGCAGGTTCTTGAACGCGTCGGTCACCGGCGCAAAGGCGTCTTTGACGGTGTCGAACACGGTGTTGGTCTCGGTGGTCATGGCTGTCTCCATCCTCAATGCTTCTGAGCTATGGCTCGCTCCGTCCCTTATGAAACCGGAGTGACTCAGCTATATCATTCTGAATGGTGCAACGCAACATAAATGTTGCAACGCACCATCCCGGGATGGGAGGAAAGAACTGGCAACCGCTGAGCGACCCGCCGCACGTCGGAACGTTCGGGTGAACCTCAGTGCTCGGCAGGGGCGCCGCCGTGCTTTTTGTTGCGGTTCTTCCCCGACCGGGCCGGCTCGGCCGGCTTTGGAGCCGCCTCATCAGCCTTGGGCGCGGCGTCGACGGGCTGAGACGGCTTCATCAACGTGTCGAGCATGGCCCGGATCTCGCGCAACTCTGCCTCGATCGCGACTGTCGGTGACGGATCGGGTGCTTTGGCAGCGTTCAGCGTCCGGTCGAGCAATGCTTTGATCTCGCTCAACTGGGGCGTGACGTCGACGGCGGATTTTGCCGCCGGTTGCGGAGCCTTGGTCGCGGCAAGAAGCTCGTTGAGCAAGTCCTTGATCCCCTTCAAGTCCGGCGTGACGTCGCGCGGCGGCGCCACGACTGGCGCCGGCGCCTTGGACGCGGAGAGAAGCGAATCCAGCACGCTCCTGATCTCGTTCAATTGCGGAGCGAGATCGGCGGGCGTCGTCGCGGGCACCTGCGCGGAAGCCAGCAGCTCCTTCAACAACACCCGTGTCTCCGCCAGCTCGCCCTCGATGGAGGCGAGCCGCTCATTCAAGGCGGTGAGCTGACCACGGCTCGGCACGTTCATGCCGGCGAAATAGTTTTCCATCAGATCAACCATGGGCTTCTGTCCGTTTCCTGAACCAGTTGCGGGACCGTCGGAGGATGGACGGGGCGTCACACCCATCGGGCGCAGCCGCGTGAAGGCGCTGAAGCTCTTCTGCATCTCTCCGACCATCTGCTGCCAGAATGCGATCGGGTCGCCAGCTTTGTTCGCCATCGGCACGCTCCTTCAGACCAATACAAGACTCAAACACAACTTATCATAGCACGCCTTCGCTGCGATGCGGGAGAACTTGTAGCTTGCTTCTCTCAACCAACAGAACCATGCCATAGAGGGTTCCAAGGCCTTGAACGAGGGATCAAGTGACTGCAACTGCTCATCAGCCGCCGCAGACTGTGCGCGCCAACGGTATCGACATCTGCTACGAGATCTTCGGCGACCCGGCGGCCCCTCCCCTCATGCTGATCATGGGCCTCGGCGGGCAGATGATCATCTGGTACGACGAGTTCTGCGAACAGCTCGCAAGCCGCGGCTTCCGCGTGATCCGCTTCGACAACCGCGACATCGGCCAGTCGAGCAAGCTGCATGGCGGCCGCCGGCTGACGCCGTTCGAGCTGATCAAGCTGCGCTTCTTCAACATTCCCGTCTCCGCGCCCTACAAGCTGCTCGACATGGCCAAGGACACGGTCGGCCTGATGGACGCGCTCGACATCAAGTCGGCGCATCTGGTCGGCGCGTCGATGGGCGGCATGATCGCGCAGGAGATCGCGATCTCCTTTCCGCATCGCGTGCGCTCGCTGACGTCGATCATGTCGACGACCGGCAATCCGCGCATCCCGCCGCCGACGCGCGAGGTCGCGATGCTGTTGATGGCACCGCCGCCGAAGACCAAGGACGAGTACATCAAGCGCTTCCAGAAGACCTGGAAGGCGCTGCGCGTCGGCTCATTTCCCGAGGACGAGGCAAATGACGTGGCGCTCGCCGAACGCTGCTTCGCGCGCGGCATCAATCCCGCCGGCGTCGGGCGTCAGTTGCGCGCGATCCTGGCCTCCGGCAGCCGCAAGCCGCGGCTGCATCTGGTGACGGCGCCGACACTCGTGATCCACGGCAAGGTCGACCCGCTGGTCCATCCCACCGCCGGCAAGGACACGGCGGAGTCGATTCCGAATGCCAAGCTCCTGATGATCGACGGCATGGGTCACGCTACTCCGCGGCCGATGTGGCCGCAGATCATCGACGCGATCGCCGAGCACGCGCACGGCGCGAATGCGCAGGCGGCGTAGGAGAGCCGACGCGCTGCGTCGGCAGGCTTGACGACATCTGTTGTTGTTTGGCTCGGCCGCAGCCTCTCACTCGGACGTGCAATCTGCCTCGGCCGTTCTTCAACCGAACCGTCGCCGCCGCCATTCGATCAGCTTGGCGCTGACCTCCGCGGGCTGCTCCTGCTGCGTCCAATGGCCGCTGTCGCGGACGAGATGTTTCTCCAGGTCCGGCACCAGCTTCTCCATGCCGTCGGCGGCCGAGGGCGGCAGCACGGCGTCGTTCTCCGCCATGATCATCAGCGACGGCACGCGCACCGTTTGATCGAGCCCTTCGGCGCGCTGCCAGTTGCGCGTCATGTTGCGATACCAATTGATGCCGCCGGTGAAGCCGGTGCGCGTGAAGGTGTCGACGAACACCTGCTTCTCCGCCTCCGACAGGATCGGCTGCCGCGTGTCCTTGGCGGCGTCATAGGCTGCGATCATCTGCGGGAACGCCAGGTTGAGCGATGGCGAGGCTGCGATCCCGCCGTCCGGCGGCTCCGTCGGCGGCGTATCGCTGCGCGGCAGCGGCTTGCGCATGAAGGCATCGAAGGTCTCCTCGACACGGCTGCCGAAGATGCGGTCCGGCTCGCGTGCGGGATCCTGGAACTGCACGATGTACATCATGTCGCCGAACCGCTTGCGCATGATGGCGATGGGATCGGCGGGCGCGCGCGGCAGATGCGGCGTGTTGATGCCGACCACGCCCGCGACCCGGTCGGGGTATCGCAGCGGCATCTGCCAGACGACGAAGCCGCCCCAATCGTGACCGACGAAGATCGCCTTGTCGATCTTCAGATGATCGAGCAGGCCGACGAGGTCGGCGGTAAGATGCTCGAGGTCATAGGCCTCGACCGGCTCCGGCCGGTCGGTCGCGCCATAGCCGCGCTGATCGGGTGCGATGACCCGGATGCCGGCCTCGGCCAGCGCCTTGATCTGATGCCGCCAGGAGAAGGCCAGCTCCGGCCAGCCGTGGCAGAGGATCATCGGCGGCCGGTCGCTGACGGGGCCCGCCTCGTAATAGCCCATGCGGATGCCGTTGGTCGTCGCGAACTGCAGCGCCGGCATCCAAGACGGATCGGTCATGCGTCCTCCCCTGAAGTGTTCAGCCGGTCTTTTTCGACCGGTCTTCGGCGCCGGCATGGAGCCTGCTCCATGCCGTGACGTCACGCCACACGTCCCTTCGGAGTTCCGCGCAAGCGTAATCCGTGCGGCCGTCGGCCGCGTCAGGCCGACTTCTTGTCGTTCGAGCGGCTGCCGCCGAGGCCTGTCATGGTCAGCATCAGGTCCTGAAACCGTTCGGCCAAGCGGGGATCGAACGTGAACCAGCTCTGCATGATGGCTTCGGGCGTGAGCTTGTCGATGTTGCTCGTCATCTGGTTCTGCAGCCGGTCCATGACCGCAGCCTGCATCGGACCGACATCGGGAAGTCCGAAAAACTGCCGCGCTTCGAGCGGTGTGCAATCGATCTCGATATTGACTTTCATGTCCGCTCCGCTGTTCGAACCATCCCGACGCGAGCCCCGGGGCCGGGCTCCCTTCACCAGGAAGACCATCCCGGACTCGCGGCAGGGGGTGTCCAGTATCACCGCGCCGGCCCCCCTCTAGCAAGCGGCGCGTTGCTGCAGGTGCGCAATTCCCGGGACATGGTCAATCCGGCGAGCCCTCAGCCCCATCCCGGAAGCCGCCGCTCGCGTGCGCCGCACAGCGGCGGCGGGGGGATAACCATATCGTTTAGGCTTAAACAAACTGCACTTGTGTGCCGCCGCTGAACTCTGGCAACATATTCGGATCGATCTGCCGCGGGTCGTACGACGCACCGCCAGGCCAGAGCCAACGGGATCAGTTCATTCCGGCGCGGCATCAGACTTGCAAGCATATCGCCCGGCGTCTTGTTGCTTCTTGAAGTTCGTGCAAGAGGCGCTGCAGACAACACGAACTTCGAAGCAAAAACAGGCCGGACACAATCGCGCCTGCCGAAAAACCAAGCGTCAAACGCGGAGAATTTGGACATATGTCGGGACGCAAATCCCTGCTCATCGCGGCAGCGGTCGCATTCGGCCTCGCCGTCATGCCAGCTTCGGCCCAGACCCTGCGCTATGCCAACCAGGGCACCCTGAAATCGCTCGATCCCTACACCTTCAAGGAATCGACCACGATTGCGCACCATGCTCACGTCTATGAGGGGCTGACCGCGCGCGACAAGGATCTGAAGATCATCCCCGCGCTGGCCGAGAGCTGGGAAACGCCCGAGCCGACCCGCTGGCGTTTCCATCTGCGCAAGGGCGTCAAGTTCCACAATGGCGAACCCTTCACCGCCGACGACGTGATCTTCTCCGCCGATCGCGTGCGCGCCACCGGTTCCAACTTCCTCTCCAACGTTCCGCCGGACGCAAAATTCATCAAGGTCGACGACTACACCGTCGACGTGAAGCTCGATGCCCCCAATCCCATCCTGATCTCGCAATGGGATACGTGGTACATCATGAGCAAGAAGTGGTGCGAGGACAACAACTCGGTCGCGCCGACGCCGGTGTCGGCAACCACGCCGAGCTACGCCGCGCTGCATGAGAACGGCACCGGCCCCTTCATCATCGAGAGCCATCAGCCCGGTGTGAAGACCGTGTTCAAGGTCAATCCGAACTGGTGGGGCAAGCCCGAGCACAATCTCAAGGAGATCGTGTTCACCACCATCGCCTCCGACGCCACGCGCGTCGCCGCGCTGCTGTCCGGCGAGGTCGACGTCATCGAGCCGGTCCCGGTGCAGGATATCGGCCGCGTCGATTCCAGCCCGAATGCCCAGGTCCTGAAGGGACCGGAGCTGCGCACGATCTTCCTTGGCATGGACGAGACGCGCGACGAGCTCTTGTACTCCAACGTCAAGGGCAAGAACCCGTTCAAGGACGTCCGCGTCCGCGAGGCCTTCTACAAGGCGATCGACGTCGAGCTGATCAAGACCCGCGTCATGCGCGGCCTCTCGACCCCGTCGGCGCTGATGATCGCCCCGCAGCTCTATGCGCTGTCGAAGGACTTCACCCGGCCGAAATATGATCCGGACGCCGCCAAGAAGCTGCTGACCGAGGCCGGCTATCCCGACGGCTTCGAGGTCGGCATGGATTGCCCGAACGACCGCTACGTCAACGACGCCGCGATCTGCCAGGCCGTGGTCGGCATGCTCGCCCGCATCGGGGTCAAGGTGAACCTGAACGCCCAGCCCAAGGCGCAGTACTTCGCCAAGGTGCTGAAGCCCGGCGGCTACAACACCTCGTTCTTCCTGCTCGGCTGGACGCCCTCCTCGATGGACGCGCACAACGTGATGCACGACATCATGGGCTGCCGTGACGATGCCAAGGACCCGACCCGGGGCGAGGCCAATCTCGGCAATTACTGCAACAAGGAGTTCGACGCCCTGACCGACAAGGTCCTGGTCGAGACCGATACCGCCAAGCGCAATCAACTGATCAAGCAGGCCTTCGAGATCGGCATCAAGGATTACGGCTACATCCCGCTGCATCAGCAGGCGGTGGCCTGGGGCGTCTCGAAGAAGGTGAAGATTCCGCTGCGCGCCGACAACGCCGTGCTGCTGTTCCTCGCCACCAAGACCGAGTAGTCCAGACGCAACGACAAGTCCCGGAAAGCAGAACTGCTTTTCGGGACTTTTCATTTCCTGCGGCAGGTGCTACGCGCCGCCGCATCTCGAAGGACCTGAAAGGATCAGATGCTCGCCTTCGCGCTTCGCCGAGCAATGCAGGCCATCGGCGTCATGATCGCCGTCGGAATCATCGCGTTCGCCATGTTCCGCTTCGCCGGAGACCCGGTGAGCCAGATCGTGCCGATCGACGCGTCGGCCGCGGAACGGGCCAGCATCCGTCAGTCGCTCGGGCTCGACGATCCCTTCATCGTGCAGTTCGGTCGCTATCTGTTCGACGCGGCGCAGTTCAAGTTCGGCGTCTCCTATCAGTTCCGGCAGCCGGTCTCCGATCTGCTCAAGGAGCGCATGCCGGCCACCTTGGAGCTCGCGGTCTGCGCGACGATCCTGGCGCTGTTCTTCGGCATCCTGATGGGCGTGTTCTCGGCGCTGCACCGCGACTCCCTGCTCGCCAAGCTGTTTCAGATGCTGTCGCTGATCGGCATCTCCCTGCCGACATTCCTGATCGGCATCCTCCTGATCTACCTGTTCTCGGTCACGCTGGGCTGGCTGCCGTCGTTCGGCCGCGGCGACACCGTCAGGTTCGGCTGGTGGACATCGGGCCTGTTCACCGTCTCCGGCTGGAAGGCGCTGATCATGCCCTCCATCACGCTCGGCCTGTTCCAGATGACCTTGATCATGCGGCTGGTTCGCGCCGAGATGCTCGAGGTGCTGCGCACCGACTACATCCGCTTCGCTCGAGCCCGTGGGCTGACCACGCGCGCGATTCATTTCGGCCATGCCCTGCGCAACACGCTGGTGCCGGTGATCACCGTGGTCGGCCTGCAGTTCGGCTCGGTGATCGCGTTCTCGATCATCACCGAGCAGGTGTTCCAATGGCCGGGCATGGGCCTGTTGTTCGTGCAGGCGGTGCAGAATGTCGACATCCCGATCATGGCGGCCTACCTGATGATGGTGTCGCTGATCTTCGTCACCATCAATCTCGTGGTTGATATCCTCTACACCGTGGTCGATCCGCGCCTGCGCGCGACCATCAGCCGTCCGGCCTGATCATGAGCGACGCAGCCCTTCCCCACCCCACGCCCGTCGAGACGCCGCGCGCCGACGGATGGCTGAAGCGTGCGCTTGCGAGCGACCTGTTCTACTCGTTCCGCCGCTCCAAGCTGACGGTTGCCGCGGCCGTGATCACGCTGCTGTTCTTCCTGCTGGCGATCTTCGCGCCGCTGCTGTCGCCGCAGAACCCGTTCGACCCGGCCCAGTTGCAGCTGTTGAATTCGCGGATTTCGCCGCTATGGACCGCCGACGGACAGAGCCCGTTCTTGCTCGGCACCGACGAGCAGGGCCGTGACGTGCTCTCGGCCATCCTCTACGGCCTGCGCATCTCGCTCCTGGTCGGCATTCTCGGCGTCGCCTTTTCCGGTGCGCTCGGCATTGGCCTCGGACTCATCGCGGGCTATTTCGGCGGCCGGGTCGACACCGTGATCATGCGCATCGCCGACGTCCAGCTCACCTTTCCGCCGATCCTGATCGCGCTGCTGGTCAACGGCATCGCCAAGTCCGTATCCGGCAACCGGCTGGACTGGCTCAGCATGCTGGTCGTGCTCGTGCTGGCGATCGGCCTCTCCTTCTGGGTGCAATATGCGCGCACGGTGCGCAGCTCGGTGCTGGTCGAGAAGAACAAGGATTACGTCGCCGCAGCACAACTGATCGGCCTGCCCGCGCCCGTCATCATGCTGCGCCACGTGCTGCCCAACACCACCGGTCCCGTGCTGGTGATCGCCACCATCAACCTCGCGCTGGCGATCATCACCGAGGCGACCTTGTCGTTCCTCGGCTCCGGCATGCCCGAAACGATGCCGTCGCTCGGGACCCTGATCCGGATCGGCAACAACTATCTGTTCGCCGGCGAATGGTGGATCGTCGCCTTCCCCGGCATCGCTTTGGCCGGACTGATCCTCGCCATCAATCTACTCGGCGACTGGCTGCGCGACGCCCTCAACCCGAAACTGCGATGACCCGCGTGAATGCGTCCTTCCGAGGCTTGAGCTCATGACCGCCCCCGTTCTGTCCGTGCGCAACCTGCAGGTCGAGTTCGCGACCCGGCGCGGCACCCTGCGCGCGATCGACGGCGTCTCCTACGACATCGCCAAGGGCGAGGTGCTCGGCGTCGTCGGCGAATCCGGTGCCGGCAAATCCGTCACCGGCCTTGCCGTGATCGGCCTGATCGATCCTCCGGGCCGCATCTCCGGCGGAGAGATTGAGCTCTCCGGCCTGCGGATCGACAACCTGCCCCCGGAGGAGATGCGCAAGGTGCGCGGCAAGCGCATCGGCATGATCTTCCAGGATCCGCTGACCTCGCTCAATCCGCTGTATCGCGTCGGCGACCAGATCATCGAGACCATCAGGACCCACACCAACCTCACCGAGCAGCAGGCGCGCAAGCGAGCCATCGACCTGCTCGCCGAGGTCGGCATATCGGCGCCCGAGAAGCGCATCGACGGCTATCCGCACGAATTCTCCGGCGGCATGCGCCAGCGCGTCGTGATCGCGCTGGCGCTGTGCGCCGAGCCGGAGCTGATCATCGCAGACGAGCCGACCACCGCGCTGGACGTCTCCGTGCAGGCGCAAATCATCTCGCTGATCAAGCGGCTCGGCCGCGACCACGGCACCGCCGTGATGCTGGTGACCCACGACATGGGCGTGATCGCCGAGACCTGCGACCGCGTCGCCGTGATGTATGCCGGCCGCGTCGCCGAGATCGGCCCGGTGCAGGAGGTGATCAACAACCCGCTGCACCCCTACGCCAAGGGGCTGATGGGCGCGATCCCGACGCTCGCGGGCGAGGAGAAGCGGCTGGTGCAGATCCCAGGCTCGATGCCGCGACTGTCCGCGATCCCGCCCGGCTGCTCGTTCAATCCGCGCTGCAGCTTCGCCTTCGACCGCTGCCGCGTCGACCGGCCGGAGCCGCTGCGCCAGGGCACGCAGGCCGTCGCCTGTCATCTGTACGATCGCGCGACGGAGACCGCGGCATGACTGATTTCGTCGAGGTCAAGAACCTGCGCCGGGTCTTCGACGTCTCGAAACCCTGGCTCAACCGCGTGATCGAGCGTCAGCCGCAGGAGTTCCTGAAGGCGGTCGACGGCGTCAGCTTCGGCATCAGGAAGGGCGAGACCTTCGCGCTGGTCGGCGAATCCGGTTCTGGCAAGACCACGGTCGCGCGCATGGTGGTCGGGCTGCTGGCGCCGACGTCGGGCGAGGTCATCATCGACGGCGTGTCGATGAGCGAAGCGCGCCAGGCCCAGGTGCGGCGCAAGCTGCGCCGCCGCATCCAGATGGTGTTCCAGGATCCTTACGCGAGCCTCAATCCGCGCTTCCGCGTCGATAGCATCATCGCCGAGCCGATCCGCGCCTTTGACATCATCGAGGGTGAGCGCCAGATCAAGGACCGCGTCGGCGAGTTGCTGACGCTGGTCGGCCTGCATCCCGACGACGGCCAGAAATTCCCGCACGAATTCTCTGGCGGGCAGCGTCAGCGCATCGCCATCGCGCGCGCGCTCGCCTCCGAGGCCGAGTTCATCGTCTGCGATGAGCCGACCTCGGCGCTCGACGTCTCCGTGCAGGCGCAGATCCTCAATCTGATGCGCGATTTGCAGGACAAGTTCGGCCTGACCTATCTGTTCATCAGCCACAATCTCGCAGTCGTCCGCCACATGGCGAGCCGCATCGGCGTGATGTATCTCGGCCGCATCGTCGAGATCGCCGATGGCCGCACGCTGTTCAGCGACCCGCGCATGCCCTACACCAAGATGCTGCTCGGCGCAGTGCCGGACCTGTCGATGTCCGGCCGCCAGCGCATTCCGGTCAGAGGCGAGATCCCGAACCCGATCAATCCGCCCTCGGGCTGCACCTTCAACCCACGCTGTCCCCTTGCATTCGATCTCTGTCGGCAGCAGTCGCCCGAACTCATCGGCGGCGTGGCCTGCCATGCGGTGAACCAGCCGGCGAGCGCGGCCGTTCCTGCATGAGGCAACGAGTCGTGGTGCGGACGGACCGATCATCAGAATGAAAGTCACATGAGCTTCATCAACCCCGATCCCTTCACGACCCGCCCCGAGATCGACGGCACCTTCGGCGTCGTCACCTCCACGCACTGGCTCGCCACCGCGGTGGGTATGGCGATGCTGGAGCGCGGCGGCAACGCCTTCGATGCCGGCGTCGCGGCGGCCTTCACCCTGCAGGTGGTGGAGCCGCATTTGAACGGCCCCGGCGGCGACGTGCCGATCATCCTGCACGACGTCAGGCGCGGGCGCACCGAGGTGATCTGCGGCCAGGGCCCGGCGCCATCAGGCGCCACCATCGCGCACTACAAGAACGAAGGCCTCGACATGGTGCCCGGCACCGGCCTGCTCGCGGCCTGCGTGCCCGGCACGTTCGAGTCCTGGATGCTGCTGCTGCGCGACTACGGCACGATGCGGCTGCGCGACGTGCTGGAGCCGGCGATTTCCTACGCGCGCGACGGCTATCCGCTTGTCGAGCGCATCTCGGCGACGATCCAGACCGTGGAGCAGCTGTTCAAGACGCATTGGCCGACCTCGGCCGCGCTCTATCTGCCCAATGGCGAGGTGCCGAGGCCGGGCACGCTGTTCACCAATCCACAGCTCGCGGAAACCTACGCACGCCTCCTGAGTGAAGGCGAAAGCGCGGGTGCTGATCGCGACGCGCAGATCGAGCGCGCGCGCAAGGCCTGGTCGCAGGGCTTCGTCGCCGAGGCTATCGACCGCTTCTGCCGGACGCAGGAAGTGATGGACGTCTCGGGTTCGCGCCACAAGGGCGTGCTGACAGCCGACGACATGGCGCGCTGGCAGCCGACCATCGAGGCACCGCTGACCTATCAGTACGGCCGCTACACCGTGTGCAAGGCCGGCGTCTGGAGCCAGGGCCCGGTGCTGCTGCAGCAGCTCGCGCTGCTCAAGGGCTTTGCGCTCGACGGCCTCGATCCGACGGGTCCCGATTTCATTCATTGGCAGATCGAAGCCGCGAAGCTCGCCTTCGCCGATCGCGAGGCCTTCTACGGCGATCCTGCTTTCGCCGACATCCCGATCGAGACGCTGCTGTCGGATGCCTACAACGACGAGCGCCGCAAGCTGATCACCGACAAGGCCTCGCTCGAGCTGCGTCCCGGCACGCTCGACGGCTACGGCGCCAAGGTGAAGTTGCGCGAGGCCCAAGGCCGCCGCGAGGCCGTCGGCGCAATGGGCTCGGGCGAGCCGACCGTCGGCCGCTTCGGCGAGGTGCGCGGCGACACCGTGCATTTCGACATCATCGACCGGGACGGCAACATGATCTCGGCGACGCCCTCCGGCGGCTGGCTGCAATCCTCGCCCGTCATTCCCGAACTCGGATTCTGCCTGGGGACGCGCGCGCAGATGTTCTGGCTGGAGGAGGATCATCCGGCCGCGCTGGTGCCGGGCAAGCGTCCGCGCACCACGCTGTCGCCGACCATGGCGCTGCGCGACGGCGAGCCTTATGTGGCCTGGGGTTCGCCCGGCGGCGACCAGCAGGACCAGTGGAACACGCAGTTCTTCCTGCGCCACGTCCATGCCGGCATGAACCTGCAAGAGTCGATCGACGCGCCGGCGTGGCACTCCGAGCATTTCCCGATCTCGTTCTGGCCGCGCACCGCGCGCCCCGGCGTGCTCGTGGTCGAGGGCCGCGTGCCCAAGGCGACCGTCGAGGAGTTGCGCCGTCGCGGCCATGTCGTCGAGGTCGGGCCGGACTGGTCGGAAGGCCGGCTCACGGCCGCATCACGCGTCGGCCGCCGCCGCCGCGCCGCGGCCAATCCACGGGGCATGCAGGGCTACGCCGCCGGACGATGACAGCGAGACGCCGATGACCTGGTCGATCATTGCCAAGGACGATCTCACCGGCCGGATCGGCATCGCCGTCGCCACCCGCTTCTTCGCCGTCGGCGCGCGCGTGCCCTTCATCGTCGCCGGCCACGGCGGCATCGCCACACAGGCGCTGGTCAATCCCTATTACGGCATCGACGGCGTCACGCTACTGCGCGACGGCCGGCATCCGCGCGAGATCGTGCAACTGCTGACATCTGCCGATCCCGGCCGCGAGAGCCGCCAGCTCCACGTCCTCGATCACAACGGCCAGATTGCCGCCCACACCGGCCGCGACTGCATCGACTGGTGCGGCCATCTCGAAGGCCGTGGCTTTTCGATTGCCGGCAACATGCTGGCCGGCCCGCAGGTGCTGAACGAAACCGCGAACGCGTTTATCGCCAGCCACGCCCTGCCCTTCGCGGAGCGTCTGATCGCAGCCATGAAGGCCGGCGAGGCCGCCGGCGGTGACAAGCGCGGCAAACAGTCGGCCGCTCTTCTGGTCCACGGCAAGGAGGAATGGTCCGAGCTCGATCTGCGTGTCGATGATCACCCCGATCCGCTGGCAGAGCTCGAACGACTGGAGGGCGTTAGCCGCAAGCATTGGGCCGTGTTCCGGCAGTTCATGCCGACGCGCGACAATCCGGCAGGGATTACGGATCGCGCCACGATTGATGCCGGCATCGCCGCCGCGCTCGCGAACCAGACATGACCGAGCCGGAAGGACGGCGCGTGATCGGGGTTGGTATTGATAGTGCAACAACGCAGGCTGCATTCGCGTGAGGGACATCGGATGATGAGGAACTGGTGCTTGGCCGCGGTCGCGGCCGTTGTCGTGGCCTCTTGGGGGCCGGTCGCGCAGGCGCAGACCACCTTGCGCATCGGCCTTGCCGAGGACCCCGACGTTCTCGATCCGACCATGGCCCGCACCTATGTCGGCCGCATCGTCTTCGCCGCGACCTGCGACAAGCTGTTCGACATCGACGACAAGCTCAACATCGTGCCGCAGCTCGCGCTGTCGCAGCAGACCTCGGCCGACGGCAAGGAGGTCACCATCAAGCTCCGGCCCGGCGTCAAGTTTCATGACGGCGAGCCGTTCGACGCTGAGGCCGCCAAGTTCTCGCTCGACCGCCATCTCACCCTCCCCGGCTCGTTCCGCAAGCCGGAGCTGGCCTCGCTCGATCATGTCGACGTCGTCGATCCCTTGACGATCAAGCTGGTGTTGAAAGCGCCGTTCTCGCCGCTGATCGCCCAGCTCACCGACCGCGCCGGCATGATGGTGTCGCCGAAGGCGGCCAAGGAGGCCGGCGACAAGTTCGGCCTGCATCCGGTCTGCGCCGGTCCCTACAAGTTCGTCGAGCGCGTCCAGCAGGACCGCATCGTGTTCGAGAAGTTCGCCGACTACTGGAACAAGGACAACGTCTTCATCGACAGGATCGTCTACCAGCCGATCGTCGACGCCACGGTGCGGCTGGCGAACCTGAAGTCCGGAGCCCTCGACCTGATCGAGCGCGTGCTCGCCACCGACATCAAGGACGTGCGCGCCGATTCCAAGCTTGCGCTGTCGACCGCGATCGAGCTCGGCTATCAGGGCATCACGCTCAACATCGGCAAGGACAAGGCCAAGGGCCCACTCAGCCAGTCCGCGAAGGTGCGCCAGGCGCTCGATCTCGCGATCGACCGCGAGGCGCTCAACCAGGTGGTCTTCAACGGCGAATTCATGCCGGGCAACCAGTGGGTCAATCCCTCGCATCCCTATTATCAGAAGGCCTTCCCGGTGCGTGCCCGCGATGTCGAGAAGGCAAAGGCGCTGCTGAAAGAGGCCGGCGTGACGACGCCTGTCGCGGTCGACTTCATGGTACCGAAGGGCGCCGAGACCGAGGCGGCCGCCCAGGTCGTACAGTCGATGGCCGCCGAGGCCGGCTTCGACATGAAGATCCGAGTGACGGAGTTTGCGACCTCGTTGAAGCAGGCCGAGGCCGGCGACTATCAGGCGTTCATGTTGTCATGGAGCGGCCGGATCGATCCCGACGGCAACAGCTACGTGTTCCTGCACAGCAACGCGCCGCAGAACTACAGCGTCTGGGCCAACGCCGAGGCCGACAAGGCGCTCAGCGACGCACGGCTGGTGACCGACATGGCCCAGCGCAAGGCGCTTTACGAGAAGCTGACCAAGCTCGAGATCGAGGACGAGCCGATTCTCTACCTCTACCACCGACGCATCCTGATCGCGCACACCAAGAAGCTCGAGGGCTACAAGCAGATGCCGGACGGCCTGGTGCGCGTGATCGGCCTGAAGCTGAAGTGAGCAGTCACTTGGCCCCCCTTCGTTGGGACGCGACCGCGACGCCTCGCGCGCGCTGCGCTCCCTCGCCCCTTGTGGGGGAGGGAACGCTGGGAGCACGACCGGTTTCCGATGACGCGCCGGGTGACTGCCGCGAGGGACGCAGATCATGCTGACGTTCCTCGCCCGCCGCATCGCCCAGATCATCCCGACGCTGATCTTTGTCTCCATCCTCATCTTCTCGCTGCAACAGCTCCTGCCCGGCGATCCCGCGCTGGTGATGGCCGGCGAGGAGCGCGATCCGGCGGTGATCGAGCAGATCCGCAAACAGTATCGGCTCGACCAGCCGCTTCCGGTTCAGTACGGCTACTGGATCAAGGGCGTGCTCTCGGGCGATTTCGGCGAGTCGCTGCGCATCAAGATGCCGGTGCGCGACCTCATCCTGCAGAAGCTGCCCGTGACCCTGCAGCTCGCCTCGATGGCGATCGTGATCGCGTTCCTGATCGGCATTCCCGCCGGCATCGTTTCCGCCGTGAAGCGCGGAACGGCCTGGGACTATGCCGCCAACCTGTTTGCGCTGTGGGGCATCTCGACGCCGAACTTCTGGCTCGGCATCATGCTGATCTTCCTGTTCTCGATCCAGCTCGGCTGGCTGCCCGCCTCCGGTTACGTCTCGCCCGCCGAGGACTGGCGGGCCAGTCTCGCCGCCACCATCATGCCGGCCTTCGTGCTCGGCAATGCCATCGCCGCGATCCTGATGCGCCACACCCGCAGCGCGATGCTGCAGGTGCTGAGCAGCGACTACATCCGCACCGCGCGCGCCAAGGGCATCTCTGAACGCCAGGTCATCCTGCGCCACGCGCTGCGCAATGCCCTGACGCCGGTGATCACACTGGGCGCGCTCGAGCTCGGGACGCTGTTGTCCGGCGCCGTGCTGACCGAGCAGATCTTCTCGATCCCCGGCTTCGGCAAGCTGATCGTCGATGCCGTGTTCAATCGCGACTACGCCGTCGTGCAGGGCGTCGTGCTGGTCACCGCCACCGTCTACATCATGCTGAACCTGATCGCCGATCTCGCCTATGTCCTCGTCAATCCGCGGCTGAGGAGCTGAGATGGCCGAGACGATGCTGTCAGCTCCGCACGGAGCCCGCGCCCTCGCTCCGCTCGAGCGGCCGATGCAGCGCACCTTGCGCCGACTGGTGAAGCGCAAAGGCGCCATGGTCGGGTTCTGCCTGATCACGGCCTTCATCCTCCTCGCCGTGCTCGCGCCGGTGGTGGCGCCCTACGATCCCATCAAGACGAGCTGGGCGCTGGTGCGCAAGGCGCCGTCGGCGGCGCATTGGCTCGGCACCGATGATCTCGGCCGCGACATGCTGGCCCGCGTGATCTACGGCGCGCGGGCCTCGCTGCTGGCCGGAGCGATCTCGGTCGCCATCGCGCTGGCGATCGGCGTCCCGATCGGCATGATCGCAGGCTACCGCGGCGGCTTCCTCGATGCTCTGATCAGCCGCATCACCGACGCGATGCTGGCCTGCCCGTTCCTGATCCTGGCGATCGCGCTGGCGGCGTTCCTGGGGCCGAGCCTCGGCAATGCCATGATCGCGATCGGCATCTCGGCGACGCCGATCTTCGTCCGGCTGACCCGCGGCGAGGTGATGAGCGTCAAGGTCGAGGAATATGTCGAGGCCGCCCGCAGCGTCGGCGATACCGACCTGCAGATCGCGGTCAGGCACATCCTGCCGAACATCATGCCGGCGCTATTGGTTCAGGCGACGTTGTCGGTCGCCGCCGCCATCATCGCCGAGGCCGCGCTGTCATTCCTAGGCCTGGGCCAGCAGCCGCCCGCCCCGTCCTGGGGCAGCATGCTCAACGCCGCCCAGCGCTTCCTCACCAACGCGCCGTGGATGGCGATCTGGCCGGGGCTTGCGATCTTCCTGGTCGTGCTGTCGCTCAACCTGCTGGGCGACGGCCTGCGCGACGCGCTCGATCCGCAGCAGGACGAGTGAGCGAGGTCTCTCCATGCTAGCTCGAATGGCTGAGGATCTCCTGCGATTGTTGACGATCGTCGACATGGGGGCTGGCGTCGTGATCTGGGCGCTGGCGTTTCGCGAGCGGGTCTTGATGGCGAGCCATGCACCGGAATGGCGCGGCTGGTTCACGCTCCGCCGTGTCACTGCCGACGAATATTCCCGCGCCTATCGCGCGCACTTCCATCGGTCATTGCACTACGCCTTCGCGTTTTTCATCATCATCGGCATCGCCGCTCTGCTGATCCTGCTCGACCATCTGTTCTTTAAGAGGCCGCTGTGCTGAGCGCCGCGGCGGGCGCCGCCGGCCGTGACGACAGTAAGGGGAGAAAGAGACGGCCCGACAAAAACGGCGACTGCCAGGAGCAGCCGCCGTTGATCTTCAGCCCCCCAAAGAAACTGCCCGCTCACGTCGCCTTCAGCGCGTGGTCGGTCTCGGCGTCGAACTGGGCGATCTGCCGGGCGCGCAGCGACTTGGCGGCGGCCTGGTGGTTGGTGGCGATGACGGTGTAGACGGCCGGCAGCACGAACAGTGTGAACAAGGTGCCGATCGACATGCCGGCGACGACGACGAGGCCGATCGAGAAGCGGCTGGCGGCGCCGGCGCCGGTCGCGGTCAAGAGCGGGATCAGGCCGGTGACCATCGCCGCCGTGGTCATCAGGATCGGCCGCAGGCGGATGCGCGCGGACGTCTCGATGGCGGTGCGGCGGTCCATCCCCTCGTTGAGCTGCAGCTCGTTGGCGAACTCCACCATCAGGATGCCGTGCTTGGTGATCAGGCCGACCAGCGTCAGCAGGCCGACCTGGGTGTAGATGTTCATGGTCGCCAGCCCGAAGAACAGCGGGATCAGCGCGCCGACGATCGCCATGGGCACGCTGATCATGATCACCAGCGGATCGCGCAGGCTCTCGAACTGCGCCGCCAGCACCAGGAAGATGATGACCAACGCGAAGCCGAAGGTGATGGCGAGCTGATTGCCCTCCTGGACGTATTGACGGGCGTCGGCGAGATAGTCGTGGCTGAAGCCGGACGGCAGGTTCTTGGCCTGCTTCTCCAGGAAGTCGACCGCCTGCCCGACGGTGACGCCCGGCATCGGCACGGCGGAGAAGGTCGCCGAGTTGAGCTGGTTGAAATGCGTCAGCGAGTTCGGGTCGGTCGCGGTCTCGATGTTGACGACGGTCGACAGCGGCACCTGCTGGCCGGCCGAGGTCGCGACATAGTAGCCGGACAGCGATTCCGGCGAGATCCGCTTGTCACGCGGCACCTGCGGAATCACCTGATAGGAGCGGCCCTCGAGGTTGAAGCGGTTGATGTAGTTGCCGCCGAGCAGTACGGCCAGCGTGTTGCCGATCGACTGCATGGTGATGCCGAGATCGCTCGCCTTGCTGCGATTGATCCAGACCTTGACCACCGGCTGATTGAACTCGAGGTCGCTGTCGGAGACGATGAACATGCCGCTCTTGCGGGCGGCGTCCTTCAGCTTGGCCATCTGCTCATAGACCGCCTGGAAGCCGCTGGTCGAGCTGATCACCATCTGCACCGGCAGGCCGCCGGGGCCGCCCGGCAGCGCCGGCAGGTTGAAGGCGAAGGCGTTGATGCCCTCGATCTTGGACAGCTCCGCCTGCACCAGCGGCTTCAGCTTGATCGAGGAGCGCGTGCGCTCGTCCCAGGGCTTGAGCAGCATGCCGGCAAAGCCGCCCTGCGGGCCGAGGATGCCGTTCAGAACGAAGCGAAGGTCGGTCTCGGGGAACTTCTGGAACGCCTTGTCGACCTTGTCGGTGTAGAAGTTGATGTAGTCGATGTTGGCGTATTTCGGTGCCTTGGTGATCGAGAACACGATGCCCTGATCCTCCTCCGGCGCCAGCTCCTTCGAGGTGTGCATGTAGAGGAAGCCGACGAGGCCGAGGATCGTCAGCGCGAACAGCGCCGTCACCGGCCGGTAGTCGAGCGAGCGGTCGAGCTGGCGGCCGTACCAGCGCGTCATCGCGCCGAACACCCGGTTGACGAGCCGCGCGAAGCGGCCCTCCTCCGCGCTGCGCAGCAGCACCGAGCACATCATCGGCGACAGGGTCAGCGCGATGACGCCGGAGACGATGACCGAGCCGGCGAGCGTGAACGCGAATTCGCGGAACAGCGAGCCGGTGAGACCGCCGAGGAAGCCGATCGGGGCATACACCGCAGCCAGCGTGATCGTCATCGAGACGACGGGACCGACGATCTCGCGGGCGCCCTGCAATGCGGCCTGCACGGGCGCTTTGCCCTCCTCCAGATGGCGATGGATGTTCTCCACCACCACGATGGCGTCGTCGACGACGAGGCCGATCGCCAGCACCATGGCGAGCAGGGTCAGCAGGTTGATGGAAAAGCCGAACGCCAGCATCATCGTGCAGACGCCGATCAAGGACAGCGGGATGGTTACGACGGGAATGATGACCGAGCGCAGCGACGCCAGGAACAGGAAGATCACGACGATGACGATCAGCACGGCCTCGCCGAGCGTGTGCTCGACCTCGTCGATCGACGACTGGATGAACTTGGTGGAATCGTAGGCCACCTTCATCTTCATCGACGGCGGCAAATTGCGCTCGAGGTCCGGGAACAGCGCGCGCACGCCCTTGACGATGTTGAGCGGGTTGCCCTGCGGCGTCGCGTCGACGCCGATGAAGATCGCGCGCTCGCCGTTGAAGGCGACGCTGGCGTCGGTGCTCTGCGCGGCGAGCTCGACGGTGGCGATGTCCTCCATGCGGACGAAGCCGCCGTCCTTGGCCTTGACGATCATCCGCTTGAACTGGTTGACGTCGGTCAGGCCGGTGTTGGTCGTGACGTTGGAGACGATGAAATAGCCCTTGGCCTGGCCGGCCGCGGACTGGAAGTTGTTGGCGGCGATGGCCGCCGCCACATCGGTCGGCGACACGTTGCGGCCGGCCATCTTCTCCGGATTGAGCCAGATCCGCATCGCAAAGGTCTGGCCGCCCAGGATGTTCGCCGCGGCGACACCATCGACGGTCGACAGCACCGGCTGCACCACGCGCGTCAGATAGTCTGATATCGCCGAGCCCGACAGCTCCTCGCTGGAGAAGCCGAGATACATCACCGAGGTCGTCTGTCCCGTCGTCTTGGTGACGATGGGATCGTTGGATTCCTTCGGAATGAGGTAGCGGACCGAGTTCACCTTGGCGAGCACCTCGGTGAGCGCCTGGTTCGGATCGAAATTGAGCTTGATGAACACCTGGATCGTGCTGGTGCCCTGCACCGAGGACGAGGTGATGTAGTCGACGCCCTCGGCGGATGCGACCGCCTGCTCCAAGGGCGTGGTGATGAAGCCCTGCATCAGATCGGCGGAGGCGCCGGGATAGACGGTCGTCACGTTGACGACGGTGTTGGACAGCTTCGGATATTGCCGGATCGGCAGCACGAAGGCGGCGCGCAGGCCGAGCAGCAGAATGAGCAGGCTGACCACGACCGACAGCACCGGGCGCTTGATGAAGATATCGGTGAAACGCATCGCGGCAATCCCGTCAGCAGAAGTCAGATGAGGTCCGGGCGGGCCGCCTCAGGGCGGCCCAGCATTGGATCAGAGGTCGCTCAGTAGCGCGGCGGCTTCGCCGGGACCGGCGGCAGCGGATCGGTGGAGATCGCGACCGCGGCGCCGGACTGGATCTTGAGCTGGCCGACGGCGACGACGCGATCGCCTTCCTTGAGGCCCTTGAGGATCACCGCGCGGCCGTTGATGCGGTCGCCGGTCTGCACATAGATGCGGTCGGCCGTCAGCGCGGTCTTGCCGTCGTCGGTCTTCTTCTCGTTGATGACGAACACCGAGTCGCCATAGAGCGTGTAGTCGACCGCGGTCTCCGGCACCGTCAGCACCGGCGGCTTCTCCGGCAGCACCACGGTGGCGGTGGCGAACATGCCCGGCTTCAGGATGCGCTCCGGATTGGCGATCGTCGCCTGCACGCGGATGTTGCGCGTGTCGGTCGCGATCTGCGGCTCAATCGTGGTGATCTTGCCTTCGAAGGTCCGGCCCGGATAGGCATCGACGCCGATGCGGACGGTCTGGCCGACCTTGAGCTGGCCGCTGTCCTTCTCCGTCACGGTGAAGTTCACCCACAGCTCCGACAGATCGGTCAGCGACACGATCTGCGTGCCGGCGCTGAGATACTGGCCAACCTCGACCTTGCGGACGCCGAGATCGCCGTCGAACGGCGCGCGCACCAGCTTCTGCGCGATCAGCGCCTCGGTCTTGGCGATGCCGGCCTGGGCCTGGTCGTAGGCGGCCTGGGCCTGGTCGACGGTCGCCTGCGGCCCGAACTGGCGCGACGCCAGCTGCTTGGCGCGATCAAGCGACAATTGCGCCACAGTCACCTGGGCCTTGTAGTTGGCGAGATCGCCCTGATCCGGCGCGTCATAGAGCTGCACCAGCGGCGCGCCCTGCTTCACCGTGGAGCCCGGCGTGAACATGATGTCGGTGATGCGGCCGCTGACGTCCGAGGTCACGTTGACCTGATGCACGGCGGCGAGATCGCCGACTGCGGTCAACAGGTTCGGCACCGTCTCCGAACTCGCCGTCGCGACGCTGACGTTGAGCGGCGGCGGCTTCATGTTGGCGAAGAACTGCGCGATCATCTTGTCGCGGAACATGTTGAACCATACGAGACCGCCGACCAGCGCCACGAGCAGGCCGCCAACCACGATGAACCACAGCACCGGGCGGGTGCGCTTGCGCGGCTTGCCGTCGACCGGCTTTCCTGAGAGCTTGGGTTCCGTCGCAATGTTCATGTCATGCACTTTCTGCCGTCGCCGGCCGGGCCGGAGGTTGCGACAATTCGTGATCGAGGTAGCACGCAATGGCGGCGTCGGTCAGTCCGATGCCGCGCAGGATGAATTCGCTGAGCTGGCGCTCCAAGCTCGCCGCAGTTCCATACGGCACACAGGGAATGGATGGAAGCCGCGTCAATGCCGCCATCAATACCGTGTGATGCGCGAACCAGAACAGATCGCGCGGCGCGGCCGCCAATCGCACGGCGTCACCGGAGGCAACGGCGCTGTCCAGAGAGTTAACGAACTTGGCGCCGATCAGATCATCGATCTTCGTATACAGCAGCCTTGCGAACTCGCCATCGTCGAGATGGCTCGACGCCATCAGCCGCAGCCGCTGCTCTTCTTCCTCATTGGGGCCGTCGGCAATGCCGAGGAAATGCCGGACCATCCCGGCCATCAGCATGACCAGCGTCGCGGTCGAAGGTTCCTGGCTGAGCAGCACCTCGAAATCCGGATCGGTCTCACACTCCTCGGTGAGGATCTCCGCATAGAGCGCCGCCTTGGAGGGGAAATGTTTGAACAGCAGCGCTTCCGAGATCGCCGCCGCGGCGGCCACGCTCTTGGTCGTGGTGCCGGCATAGCCATGACGCGCGAAGCAGCGCTTGGCTGCACCGAGGATCAGCTGCCTGCGGAGATCGCTTGTCATGCGCAAAGTGGACATCGGCCGTGAGTAAATACTCACTTGATCTGTGTCAAGAAAGATGCCGCGGCGCAGCAGGGTCGGCGGCCAAGTCCCTGAAATTGCAGGCGGGATTTCACCGGCGCCAAAGGCAATTTTATACCTCTCAAAGCGGCGGATCTGGGGCACCGCTCCATCGGTGGACGCAAGGCCGCGCGGAGACCACCGCGGCGGGCACATTTTCTTCCGCCGCTCGCCGTGCGACGGTCGCCGGGACAAAAACAAGAATCGGCCGGGAGGACCAGACATGACCGACGACGCAGCGCTCGCCAGCCAGTTCGATCTCGAGAGCCTGACGCCGGAGTTCTACGCCGATCCCTACCCGACCTATCGCGCGCTGCGCCGGCACGCCCCGGTCAAGCGCATGCGCAACGGCTCCTATTTCCTCACCCGCTACGACGATCTGATCACCGCCTATAAGGCAACCAGGACGTTTTCGTCGGACAAGAAGCGCGAGTTCGCGCCCAAATACGGCAACTCGCTGCTGTACGAGCATCACACGACGAGCCTCGTCTTCAACGATCCTCCGGCGCACACCCGGGTGCGCCGCCTGATCATGGGCGCGCTGTCGCCGCGCGCGATCGCCGAGATGGAGCCGGCGCTGATCGCGCTGGTCGACGGACTGCTGGACCGGATCGCCGCCAAGGACCGCTTCGAGCTGATCGAGGATTTCGCCGCGGCAATTCCGATCGAAGTGATCGGCAACCTGCTCGGCGTGCCGCACGAGGAGCGCGCCCCCTTGCGCGACTGGTCGCTCGCCATCCTCGGCGCGCTCGAGCCGGTGCTGTCGGCCGAGCAATTCGCCCGTGGCAACCAGGCGGTCGGCGACATGCTGACCTATCTCAAAGACCTGGTCGCGCGGCGGCGCGCGGCTCCCGGCAATCCCGAACGCGACGTGCTGACCCGGCTGATCCAGGGCGAGGCCGACGGCGAGCGGCTGAGCGAGACGGAGCTCTTGCACAACTGCATCTTCCTCCTCAATGCCGGCCACGAGACCACCACCAATCTGATCGGCAACGGCCTCGTGCTGCTGGGCCAGCATCCGGCCGAGCGCAGGAGGCTGATCGAGGCCCCCAACCTGATCCGCACCGCGGTCGAAGAGATCCTGCGCTACGAGAGCTCCAACCAGCTCGGCAATCGGATGACGACGGAAGCCGTCGAGCTTGGCGGCATCGCGTTGGCGCCCGGAACATCGGTCACGCTGTGCATCGGCGCTGCCAACCGCGATCCCGCCCAGTTCGACGATCCCGAACGCTTCGACATCACCCGCCTCGCCAACCGCCACCTCGCCTTCGGCACCGGCGCCCATCAATGCGCAGGGATGGCGCTGGCAAGGCTGGAGGGCGCCGTGGCAATTGGGCGGTTCTTGGCGCGGTTTCCGAACTATCAGCTCGAGGGCGAGCCAGTGCGCGGCGGCCGGGTGCGGTTTCGCGGGTTTGCGAGTGTGCCGTGTGTGGTCGGCTGAGGCGAGGATCACGTTGCGCGGCGTGACCGGAGCAATTCAGTCCGCAATCCGCTCTACGCGCGGCTGTCGGAAGGTCCGACCAGCGACACAAAGAGGGTGATACCCGCCCGCTTCCGCCGACACTCAACCGTCGAAAGAATTTTCTTTCTTTTTTTCAGAATTCGTGTATACGTTCTCCCGTCCCGCCTCACACGAGGGGCGCTTCGCGGTCGTCACGAACGTCGGGTGCGGGATGCGGTGGGCGTGTCGGTGCTGCGCGCGAGTGAACCTCGCGCGGACGAACGGCAGCGATGCGCACGGTCAAGTCGCGTGGTCCTGACACCCCGACGCTGGTGTCACGCCCGTGCCGGCGCTCACGCGCCGCGCGGGCAACGGTGGCCAGAAAGCCCGGAGCACCGGGGAGAACGCGAAGCAGCCGTCAAACCATCGCGCGGGGAATGCCGGGTGTTCTCGGCTGAACCTGTGGTTCCTGCCGCCTGCATTTTTTCCGCAGGCGGGCCATGGGTGCGGCCAGCGCCCGGCATTCCCCGTGCCCTCTTCTCGAAGAGGGCAGGACGAACGGTAAAGCTCGGACGCGAAACGCGCCGCGAGAAGAAGACCGCATGTCTCATCTCTCCGTCATTGCGAGCGAAGCGACCTGTCCGCCAAAGCCCGAAGGGCGACGGCGGAAGCAATCCAGGGCCGCGCCCGCGACTCTGGATTGCTTCGTCGCTTGCGCTCCTCGCAATGACGCGGAGAGATCGAGGTTAAAACACAGCGTGATCGCCGCGCTCGGCGGTCGCCTCGCCGCGGATCAGCCTGGCGTAGTAGTCGAACAGCGTCTCCGATCCCGTCGACGGCGTGGCGTCGGCGTCGTAGCGGCCGGTGGCGGGATCGAGCACCAGCATGGATTCGGTCGCGTAGTAGCGGCCGATGCGGGCGAGCTCCGCCTTGTCGGCCAGCGACGGCACGATCCGCTTGGCGACATCGAGCCCGCCGATGATGACATCGAGCAGCGCCACCGGGACGTGCCGGAAGTGCGGCTTGTGTCCGAGCAGCGCGAACAGATGCTCGCCCTGTTCGATCGGCGTGATGGCGGGGCCTGGGCCGCCGATCGGCAGCACCCGGTTCCAGCGGCGCTCGTCATCGAGACATCCGGCCAAATAGTCGCCGAGGTCCCCGTCGCTGATCGGCTTGCACGCCGTCAACCGGCCGTGGCCGAACACCAGATAGGGCCGGCCCTGCTTCACCCGCGCGACCTGTCCCGACAGCGACTTGAAGAACGCGGTCGGGCGGACGATCGAGTAGGTCAGCCCCTGCTCCATCAGATGCGCTTCGAACGCCAGCTTGGCCCTCTGAAACGCCAGCAGCGGCTTCTGCACGCAGATGGCGGACAGCAGGACGAAGTGACTCACACCGGCACTCCGCGCGGCATCCAGCACGTTCACATGGGCTTGGTAGTCGATCGCCTGGGCATCCCTGGGCACGCCGGTCCGCGAGGCCATGCAGGACACCACGGCGTCGAACCGCTCACCGCCAAAGCCGTCACGTGCGAGGGAGGCGGGATCGGTGACATCCCCCGTCCTGACGGTGGCGCCCGCGATCTTCACGGCGTCATGGCGCGGATGCACCAAGCAGACCACCTCGTGCCCGCGCGCGACGAGCGCGCGTACCGTGGCACGGCCGATCGTTCCCGTCGCGCCAAGCATGAAGACGCGGCGTGGACGGGACACAGTGGCGGGAGCCGGTTCGGAAGGAGAGATCATCGGCGTGGCAAAGACTCCGAATGCCGTTCCGACCTATATCACGGGCGGCTGGCCCATGACGCCGTCGGCTCCGCTTCGACCTCACCGCGCCGCGCGCGGCGTCTTCTCCAGGATCAGCGTATGGATGCCGCAGGTGCCGCTGTACAGGCTCATCACCCGTGTGCCCGGCTTGCGGCCGGCGCGCGGCTCGGAGACCTGCAGGCCGGCGGCGAGCAGCCGCGCGCGCGTCGCCTCGATGTCGGCGACGCGCCAGCTCAGGCCCCACAGCTTGTCATGGGCCTTGTCGTTGCCGGCGACCGGCCGCTTCACCACTTCGACGATCAGGTCGCCGCAGCGGAAGAACATCAACTGGCCCCATTCCTGATGGCTGCGGTCGAGCGCCATGTCGAGGCCGAGCCGCGCGCCGTAGAGCGCGGCGGCGCGTTCGGGATCCTCGGTCGAGATCACGATATGGTCGAGGCCGAGCACGGCCGTATCGGCGGTCTTGATGGACGGCGGGCGCGGCTCGGCGAGCTCGAGGAAGAACATGCGCACGCCACGCGTGAGATCGGTCATGGCGCGGGTGCGCTTCCAATGCAGCGTCTGGCCCGAGATGCGGTCGGTGCTGTCGACCTCGGCAATCGGATCCGGCTTCAGCGCGACCCGCTCGAGCCGCCGATGCATCTTGCCGATATCGCCGGTGGCGAAGCAGATACTGGCGAGCCCCTCGCCCCAGATCTTGATCACGTTGCGGATGCGGTCGGCGGCCACGCCCTGGCCCGCCGGCGCCATCAGCTCCAGGCTCATATTGTCGAGCGTGAACAGGACGCGATCGGCGCCCTCGCCCGAATTCTGCCAGGACGGCTTGCGCGCCAGCAGCGTCTCGAACGCGGCGCTGCCGGCCTGGATGTCCTGCAGCAGGACGACGACGTGGTCGAGGCCGGTGATCACGGAAACAGCCCTCGCGAGTTCTTGGCGGCGCGCACCTTCTCCACGCCGATCGCCATCGCCGCGGTCCGGTGGGAGATGCCGTCGGTCTTGCCGCGCGTCAGCATGCGCTCGAAGGCACGGTCAAGGATCTGGTACTCCCTGCGCATCACCTCCTCTTCCTCCCAGAACAGCTGCTGCAGGTCCTGCACCCATTCGAAATAGCTGACGATGACGCCACCGGAATTGCAGAGAATGTCGGGAATGAGGAAGATCTCGTTGCGGCGCTGGTCGAGCACCAGATCGGCATCCGGCGTGGTCGGGCCGTTGGCGGCTTCCGCAATGACGCGGCATTTCAGGTTCGCCGCCACCTTGGCGTCGATCACCCGCTCGACCGCGGCCGGCACGAGGATGTCGCAGGCCAGGGTCAGGATCTCCCGCGGATCGAAGGCGAGCTCGGTGGAGAAGCCGGCAATGCTGCCGTGCCTGGCGGCGTGCGCCATCAAGGCCGGGATGTCGAGGCCGCGCGGATCATGGAGGGCGCCGGTGTGATCGCTGACCGCAATCACCTTCATGCCCATCTGGTGGAAGCCGAGCGCGGCATACGAGCCGACGTTGCCAAAGCCCTGCACGACCGCGGTGGACTTGGTCGGGTCGATGCCCAGCTCATCCATCACCCGCCTCGACACATGGGCGACGCCGCGGCCGGTCGCCTCGCGGCGCCCCAACGTGCCGCCGGAGAACACCGGCTTGCCGGTCACGATCTCCATCACCGTCTGCCCCTGGTACATGGAATACGTGTCCATGAACCACGCCATCACCTGCTCGTTGGTGCCCATGTCGGGCGCCATCACGTCGGTATGCGGGCCGACGAACGGGATCATCTCCTGCATATAGCGGCGCGACAGCGATTCGAGCTCGCGCTTCGACAGTTTGGAGAGATCGACGTTGATGCCGCCCTTGGCGCCGCCATAGGGCAACCCGACCAGCGCGCATTTCCAGCTCATCCAGATCGCGAGCGCGGCGACCTCGCCAATGTCGACCGTCGGAGCGAACCGCGTGCCGCCCTTGGTCGGCCCCATCGTCAGCAGATGCTGGACCCGGTAGCCTTCATAGACCGCGATCGTGCCGTCATCCTTGTGGATCGGACACGAGACGGTGATCGCCCGCTTCGGCAAGAGCAGCCGGTCCCGCTCGTCGGCTGGGATGCCAAGGTGGTCGGCGATCACGTTGAACTGATTGGTGGCCATCTCGAAGACCGGACCCGCATAGACAGTCATATTCCACTCCCGAATCTGCGCTTCTGCAGGCCGGCAACCATAGCGCGACCCGAGCGCCGGCGGCAGGGGGCCACCGGTAGCAGACGGCCGATCTCAACCACCAAGGTGACGATTTGACGAAGAATTTCAGCGTTGATCCGCTTTGACCGCTTGCTAATCTGCGGCGCCGGGGCCGCGATCACCCCTTAGTGAGACAGAAATGGCAATGCAGGCCCTCTTCATCGGACAGACCTACATCGACGTGACGTTCATCACCGACCACATGCCGACGGGGGACGAGAAGCACGTGGCATCCGACTATGCCGTCTCGTTCGGCGGCAATGCGGTGACTGCGGCATTTTGCTGCGCCAAGCTCGGCATCGTGCCCGACCTGATCGCCACCGTCGCGAATGACTGGCTCGGGCGGATGTTCCAGGACATGACCGCGAAATACGGCATCTCCGTCCATCCCCGGAAGGTCAATGCCTCCTCGCTGTCCTTCATCATGCCGAAGGACGGCAAGCGCGCCATCGTGCGCTGCCGCGACGATGCGCATATCCACCCGTTCCCGCTGCTCAATCTCGGCAATTGCAAGGCGCTGCATGTCGACGGCCACCAGCCCGACGCGGCGTTGCATTATGCCAAGCTGTGCCGCGAGGCCGGCATCCTGACCTCGCTGGACGGCGGCGGCCTGCGCACCAACACCCATGAGCTCCTGGAATATATCGACGTCGCGATCGTGGCCGAGCGGCTGTGCGAGCAGATGGACCTCACGCCGGAGAAGATGCTCGACTACCTGAAGAGCCGCGGCTGCCGCATCGGCGGCGTCACCCAGGGCGAAAAGGGCCTGCTCTGGTATGACGAGGTCGGCGCCGTGCATACGCTGCCCGCCTATCCGATCCCGCGCGAGCGCGTGATCGACACCAACGGCGCCGGCGACGTCTTCCACGGCGCCTATGTGTATTCGTATCTCGCCAATCCTGCGAAGGGCTGGAAGGAGCATTTCGAGTTCGCCCGCGCGGCCTCGACGTTCAAGATCCAGAAGCTCGGCAACGAGGCCGGCCTGCCGACGCTCGCCGATATCGAGCTGGTTCGGCAGGAATTCGAGGCTCGCGTCTAGCGGTTGTGGGGAGCAGGCGGATGGGGCGGGTCGTCGTCGCCGGCAGCATCAACATGGATGTGGTGGCTGCGGCCGAGCGCCATCCGCGCATCGGCGAGACCGTCGCCGGCCGGTCGGTGATGTACTTTCCGGGCGGCAAGGGCGCGAACCAGGCCGTCGCCGCGGCCAAGCTCGGCGTGCCGACGGCGCTGATCGGCCGGCTCGGCCGCGACGCCTTCGGGGAGCAGTTGCGCGCATTTCTCACGGCTCAGGGCATCGATCTCACCGCCGTGAAGGACAGCGCCAGCGCGTCGACCGGCACCGCGATCATCACGCTGGCCAAGGCCGACAACACGATCGTGGTGATATCAGGCGCCAACGCCGAGGTCAGCGCCGACGATGTGGCGCGGGTGTCTCTCGCCTCGGGAGACGTGGCCGTCAGCCAGTTCGAGATCCCGCAAGCGACGATTGCCGCGTTCTTCCAGCGTGCCAAAGCGGCCGGCGCCACCACGATCCTCAACCCCGCCCCCGCGAGCGCCTTCGACAGCACGCTGTTTGCGCTGGTTGATGTCCTCGTGCTCAACGAAACCGAGCTCGGTTTCCTGGCCGGCATCGAGCTCGGCGACGCGCCGACGCCGCAGCAGGTGAATGAGGCGGTTCGCGCGCTCAAGCCTCGCGACGACCAGACGGTCTGCGTCACGCTCGGCGCGCGTGGCGCGGTCGCGGTTTCTGGTGCCGAGGCCCGGCTGGTCGAAGGCCGCGCGGTGAAGGCCGTCGACACTACCGGCGCCGGCGACTGCTTCGTCGGTGCGCTCGCCGCGCGGCTGTCGCAGGGCGCGGCGATTGCGGATGCGATCGGCTATGCCAACGTCGCCGCGTCGATCTCGGTGCAGCGCATGGGCGCCGGCCCGTCGATGCCGACCGAGGAGGAGGTTCGCGCGTGGCTCTAGGCCAGAGCGCTCTTCAGGTCGAAGCTGGGATCAGCGGCCTTGGCTGCATCCAAGGTGCCGCCCGCAGCCAGCAACTTGCGGCCGAACATATGGTCGCCGGCGCGGTTGACCGACTCGATGCCGACCAGCCGGCCCTCCTTGTAACAGAACGCGGAGAATGCCTTTTGCGCCGGGTCACCGCGCAGAACGACCTGGTCATAGCCGGTGGTGAGCCCCGCGATCTGGAGCTTGTCATTGCCCTGGTCGCTCCAGAACCACGGCTGTCCGTCATAGGGCTTGACGTCGCCCGTCAGCCGTGCCGCGACGCAGCGGGCGTGATCGGTGGCGTTCTGCACCGACTCCAGCCGCAGCGTCCCGCCGAAGCGCTGGCTGACGAACAGGGCGCAGTCGCCGATGGCCGAGATGTGCGGATCGCTGGTGAGCAGATATTCGTCGACGACGATGCCGGAGGCGACCTGCAATCCAGCCTCGGCAGCGAGCTCGACATTCGGCAGCACGCCGACGCCGACCACGACGAGGTCAGCGGGGATGTGCCGACCATCGCTGAGGCTGACGCCGGTGACCTTGTTGCCGTCGGCCTCGATGCTGGTGGCCTGCACGCCGAGATGGATGCGCACGCCGGCTTCCGCGTGCTGCTTCTGGAAGTAGTCCGAGATCTCGGCGGTCACTGCCCGCGCCATCACCCGGGCGCCGAGCTCGAGCACGTCGACCTCGAGGCCCTTGATCCGCGCAGTCGCTGCGAATTCAAGACCGATGAAGCCGGCGCCAATGACGACGGCCCGCTTGGCATCGGCGAGCAAGCCTCGCAGCGCTTCGCTGTCGTCGAGAATGCGCAGATAGCGCACCGCCGGGAGATTGGCGTTGGGAATGTCGAGCAGCCGGTTGCGCGCACCGGTCGCGAACACGAGGTGCCCATAGTCGAGCGTCCTACCGGAGGCGAGCAGCACCCGGCGCTGATCGCGCTGAACGGCGACGGCACGATCGTAGACGAGATCGATGGTCTGGTCGGCGTAGAACTTCTGCGGTCGGAACATCAGGGTCTCGGGACCGCCGGTGCCCTTCAGATACGCCTTCGACAGCGGCGGGCGCTGATACGGCAGATGCGACTCGTCGTTGATCAGATGAATCGGATCGGCAAAGCCTGCCTGACGCAGCGAGGTCGCGAGCTGGAATCCCGCATGCCCCGCACCCACGATCACCACCGGTCCCTTCGTCACTGCACCCTGCCCCATTCTGTCATTGTCCACGCCGACGGAACCGGGTTTTGGCAGACTTGTCCGGCATTGTCACCGGTCCCGCCGTACGGTTTAAATGCGGCAACAAAAGCCACGCCCCGGGAGGTATGAATGTCGGACGCCGTAGCGGAACCTGCCCGCCTGAGCATCGAAGGTCCGATCGCGACCATCACGCTCGACCGCCCGGCAGCGTTCAACGCCATCAACCTTGCGATTGCGAAGCGCTTGGAGCTGCTTGCGGCCCAGGTCGAGGCCGACGACACCATCCGCGTGCTGATCCTGAAAGGCGAAGGCCGCGCCTTCTGCGCCGGCGGCGACCTGCAGACGATCGGCGCTGCCGCCGAGGCCGACGCCATCACGCCTGTCGTCAGCGAACTGCTGCATCACTACCATGCCTTCATCGCGAGCCTGCGGCGCATGCCCAAGATCGTGCTGGCGAGCGTGCACGGCTCCGCCGCCGGCGCGGGGATGTCGCTCGCCTTCGCCGCCGACCTCTGCATTGCCGCCGAGGACGCGCGCTTCACGCCGGCCTATGCCAAGCTCGGCGTGTCGCCCGACGGCGGCGGTACAGTTGGCGTGGTCGCCACTGTGGGCATCAGGCGGGCGCTGCAGATCTTCCTGGCGGAGGACAGCTTCACGGCCGCGCAGGCCCATGAATGGGGCTTGGTCGCGAAAGTCGTCCCCGCCCCCGAGCTCGCGGCAGCCACCGACGCGCTGGCTGCGCGGCTGGCGCAGAATGTGCCGGCGGGGATCGCGGCGACCAAGGCGCTGATCCATCGCGCGCCAACCAGCTCGGTCGAAGACCAGCTCGCCGCCGAGCGTGATGCCATCATCAACTGCATGCACTCGGATGAATTCCGCGCCGCCGTGAAGCGGTTCACCAGCAAGGGAAAGTAGGACTGCGCTCACCCCTTCCCTTTCCGGCGCATGAAATCGAAATCGCAGCCGTCGTCGGCCTGCAGGATCGTTTCATGGAAGAGATGCGCATAGCCGCGCTCCGCCCATTCGGGCGTTGCGGCTTGCTTCAGCGCAGCGCGACGCCGGTCCAACTCGGCGTCGTCGACCAGCAGGTCGATGCTGCGCTTGGGAACATCGAGCCGGATCATGTCGCCGCTCCGCACCAGCGCCAGCGGGCCGCCAACCGCGGACTCCGGGGTGATATGCAGCACGATGGTGCCGAAGGCGGTGCCGCTCATGCGCGCATCGGAGATGCGCACCATGTCCTTCGTGCCGCCGCGCGCGAGCTTCTTCGGGATCGGCAGGTACCCCGCCTCCGGCATGCCGGGTGCGCCTTTCGGCCCGGCGTTGCGCAGCACCAGGACGTCGTCGGCCGAGACGTCGAGATCGGGAGCATCGACCCGCAAGGTCATGTCCTCGATCGACTCGAACACGACGGCGCGCCCGGTGTGCTGGAGCAGCTTGGGGCTTGCCGCCGAATGCTTGATGACCGCGCCGCGCGGCGCCAGATTGCCGCGCAGCACGGCAAGGCCGCCTTCCGGCTTGATCGCGTCGTCGCGCGCGCGGATCACGTCCTGCCCCGGCACGTCCTCGGCGGCGGCCACGATGTCGCGCAGCGATTGGCCGGTGATCGAGCGGCAATCGAGATCGATGAGATCGCCGAGCTGCTTCATCAGCTTCGGCACGCCACCGGCGTGATGGAAATGCTCCATGTAGTGATCGCCGGACGGCTTGAGATCGACCAGCACCGGCACCTCGCGACCGATGCTGTCGAATGCATCGAGGTCGATTTTATGCGGCGTCCGGCCGGCGATGGCGGTGAGATGCACGAGCCCGTTGGTCGAGCCGCCGATCGCCTGCAGCACCACCTGCGCATTCCGGAACGCCGCAGGGGTCAGCAGTTCGCTCGGCTTCGGTCCCTTCACCTTGGCCATCTCAGCCGCGACCCGGCCGCTGGCCTCGGCCGAGCGGAAGCGCTCGGCATGCGGCGCCGGGATGGTCGCGCTCATCGGCAAGGACAGTCCGAGCGCCTCGGTGATGCAGGCCATCGTCGAGGCCGTTCCCATCACCATGCAGGTGCCGACGGAAGGAGCGAGCCGGCCGTTGACTGCGTCGATCTCGCTGCCGTCCATCTCACCGGCGCGATACTTCGCCCAGAGACGTCGGCAGTCGGTGCAGGCGCCGAGCACCTCGCCCTTGTGATGCCCGACCACCATCGGCCCGACCGGAATGACCACCGTCGGCAGATCGGCCGACACCGCGGCCATGATCTGCGCGGGCAGGGTCTTGTCGCAGCCGCCGATGACCACCACCGCATCCATCGGCTGCGCGCGGATCATCTCCTCGGTTTCCATCGCCATCAGGTTGCGCAGATACATCGAGGTCGGATGCGCAAAACTCTCGGCGATCGAGATGGTCGGAAACACGAACGGCATCGCGCCCGACAGCATGACGCCGCGCTTCACCGCCTCCAGGATCTGCGGCACGTTGCCGTGGCACGGATTGTAGTCGCTGTAGGTGTTGGTGATGCCGACGATCGGGCGATCGAGCGCGTCGTCCGAATAGCCGGCCGCCTTGATGAAGGCCTTGCGCAGGAACAGCGAGAAGCCGGCATCGCCGTAAGCGGTCAGTCCCTTGCGCAATCCATCGGTCATGGTCTTCTCTTCTTTCATTCTCAACGTCATTCCGGGGCGCGCGAAGCGCGAACCCGGAAGCCAGACATTGTCTTGCGCTCTCACATTGAGATTCCGGGTTCGCGTCCTGCGGACGCGCCCCGGAATGACGAGGTCGGATCAACCCCAGTCGATGATCCGGCTGGTGTCGCCGTCGAACTCAGTGGTGCAGAACGCGCCGCCCTGGAAATAGTCGCCGATCGGATCGGCGGGCAGCTTGGCCTGCTCGGCCAAGGCATGCTCGCGGAAATCCTCCGCGCGGCCGGTCGGGCGATAGCCGAGGTCATAGGCACGCTGGTTGTCCCACCAGGCGCGCTCGTTCAGCGAGGCGCCATAGAGCACTTCAAAATGGATGTCGGGATGCTCGAGGCCGATGCGGCAAAGTTGCACCAGATCTTCCGGCTTGAGCCAGATCGACAGCCGGCGCTTGTCGAGCGGCTTGTCGCCAAAATTGCCGATGCGGATGCAGGTCACCTTCAGCCCATGCTTGTCGGCATAGAGCGAGCCGAGCGCCTCACCGAACACCTTGCTGACGCCGTAGCGGCCGTCGGGACGCGGCTGCACGTCATTGTCGATCTTGCGGTGACGGGGATAGAAGCCGACCGCATGGTTCGACGAGGCGAACACCACGCGCTTGACGCCCTTGCGGCGGGCCGCCTCGAACAGGTTGTAGCCGCCGATGATGTTGGCCTGCAGGATGTCGTTCCACGGTCCCTCGACCGAATAGCCGCCGAAATGGATGATGCCGTCGACGCCTTCGCACAGCGCCTCGACCTGGGCGAGGTCGGCAAGATTGGCCGCCTTGAAGGTCTCCTGGCTGGAAAGATCGGCAGGCGGTTTCAGGTCGCTGAGCAGAAGGTCCGGATAGATCGGCGGCAGCAGCTTCCGTAAGGAAGTGCCGATTCCACCGCTCGCACCGGTCATCAAGATACGTGGCATTTCATCCCTCGTGTTGGGTCCGCAGGTTTGCGGTTGTGGCGGGCCAATGATAGCAGAGATCGCAACCGCGCAATAACAGGACCGGCCAAATGTCCGACGGAAACGCTCACGCGCAGGGCTGGCGCCCTGCCACCTTCTATCCCGATCCGGCGATCCAGGCGCTGGATCCGCGCTTCGAGAAATACTGGCTCAAGCTCTCGGCCGTGGAGCGGCTGGCGACGGGCCTGCGCTGGGCGGAGGGGCCAGTGTGGTTCGGCGACGGGCGCTATCTGTTGTGCAGCGATATCCCCAACCAGCGCATCCTCAAATGGGAGGAGGAAAGCGGCGCGGTCTCGGTGTTTCGCAAGCCCTCCAATTTCGCCAATGGCAACACCCGGGATCGCCAGGGCCGGCTCGTCACCTGCGAGCACGGTGGCCGCCGCGTCACGCGGACCGAGTATGACGGCTCCATCACCGTGCTGATGGACTCCTTCGACGGCAAGCGGCTGAACTCGCCAAACGACGTCGTCGTCAAATCGGACGGCTCGATCTGGTTCACAGATCCGACCTTCGGCCTGCTCGGCAATTACGAGGGCTACAAGGCCGAGTCCGAGATCGACGCCAACGTGTACCGGATCGACGCGGCCACGGGCCGGGCGACCATCGTCGCCGAGGGCGTGCTGGGACCGAACGGGCTGTGCTTCTCGCCCGATGAATCCATCCTCTACATCGTCGAATCCCGCGGCGTGCCGAACCGCAAGATCCTCGCCTATGACGTCTCCGCCGATGGCAGCAAGCTCGCCAACAAGCGCGTCCACATCGATGCCGGTCCGGGCACGCCGGACGGCATGCGCTGTGACGTCGACGGCAATCTCTGGTGCGGCTGGGGGATGGGCAGCCCCGAGCTCGATGGCGTCATGGTGTTCGCGCCCGACGGCGCCCCGATCGGCCGCATCGCCTTGCCCGAGCGCTGCGCCAATGTCTGTTTCGGCGGCCTCAAGCGCAACCGCCTGTTCATGGCCGCCAGCCAGTCGATCTACGCGCTCTACGTCAACACGCAGGGCGCGCTGGGCGGGTAATTGGCCGTCATTGCGAGGAGCGAAGCGACGAAGCAATCCAGACTTCCTTTTCGACCCTGGATTGCTCCGCTGCGCTCGCAATGACGGCGACCAATCAAGCCGCGTTGTAGCCCGCGATGGCCTTGACCTCGAGATACTCCTCGAGACCGAACTTGCCCCATTCGCGGCCGTTGCCGGACTGCTTGTAGCCGCCGAACGGCGCGGTGCGGTCGTTCGGGACACCCTGCAGGTTGACGTTGCCGGCGCGGATCTTGCGGCCGACCTCGCGGGCCTTCTCGATCGTCGGGGCCGTGACGTATCCGGCAAGACCATAGGGCGTGTCGTTGGCGATACGCACCGCCTCGTTCTCGTCCTTGGCGCCGATGATCACGAGCACTGGTCCAAAGATTTCCTCGCGCGAGATCGTCATCTCGGGCTTGACGTCGGCGAAGATGGTCGGCCGCACATAGAAGCCCTTGTTGACGCCCTCCGGCAGGCCCGGGCCGCCGGCGACGAGGGTCGCACCCTCCTCGATACCCTTGTTGATGAGGGCCTGGATCTTGTCCCACTGGCCGCGATTGACGACCGGGCCGATCGTGGTGCCCTCGCCGCGCGGGTCACCCGCCTTGGTCTTGTCGGCGACGCCCTTCGCGATCGCGGCGACTTCCTTCATCCGCGCGGCCGGCACGATCATGCGCGACGGCGCGTTGCAGGACTGGCCGGAATTGTTGAACATGTGCATGACGCCGCCGGTCACCGCCTTCACGAGGTCGGAGCCCTCCAGGATCACGTTCGGCGACTTGCCGCCGAGTTCCTGGCTGACGCGCTTCACCGTCGGCGCGGCGCGCTTGGCGACGTCGATGCCGGCGCGGGTCGAGCCGGTGAACGAGATCATGTCGATGTCCGGATGCTCGCTCATGGCGGCGCCGACCTCCGGCCCGAGGCCGTTGATCAGGTTGAACACGCCCTTCGGCACGCCGGCTTCATGCAGGATCTCGGCGAAGATCAGCGCCGAGGTCGGAGTGAATTCCGACGGCTTCAGGATCATGGTGCAGCCCGCGGCCAGCGCCGGCGCGACCTTGCAGGCGATCTGGTTGAGCGGCCAGTTCCAGGGCGTGATCATGCCGACCACGCCGACCGGCTCGCGCACGACCACGGACGCAGGCAGCGTCTCCTCGAACTCGTACTTCTTCAGCACGTCGAGCGTCGACATCAGATGGCCGAGGCCGGCGCCGGCCTGCAGCTTCTCCGCCATCGGCAGCGGCGCGCCCATCTCGTCGGAGACGGCGGCGCCGATCTCCTTCATGCGGCCCTTGTAGATCGTGATGATCTTCTCGAGCAGCGCGACGCGCTCCTCGCGCGAGGTCTGGGAGAAGGTCTCGAAGGCGCGCTTGGCGGCGGCGACGGCCTTGTCGACATCGGCCTTGGAGCCCAGCGCAACCTCGTACATCGCCTCCTCGGTCGCCGGATTGATGACCGGCGTGGACTTCTTGACGACCGGATCGACCCAGGCGCCGTCGATGTAGAATTGCAGGCGATTGACCATCGGAAAACCTCTTCACGTGGAAGCATCTGGAGGGGGCGGCAGCACGCGGCCGGCATCCTGGCACGCGCGATCCGCGGGATGAACCCGCCACATGCGGGGACCGGGGTTGCGTCCCGCGGATATAGGAGCAAGGCCGCGACCGGCGCAAGCCGACCGGCCTGCGTTTCGTCGCCGCCTCATTTTGCATCGCAGCAACCGCGTGTCCCCTTCGCCCCCTCCAGATCGCCATCATTCCGGATGGCAGAATTCCTGCCGTCGAAGATTCATTTCCAAGATGTGAACTGCTTCACATCGCCGTTCGATCGCTCTGGCTAATCTCCTCCTCATAGACATCCCGGCATCTCGAAAGGACGCCGGATAAGATTTCAGAACCGATATTTTCGCCAGTTCTTATTGCGTAGCCTTTCAGTACGTAGACATTTGATCCAAGTTGCGACGCCGTCTCCTTCATCCAGGTGAGGGAGACGGCGTCCCCGTTTTTGGCCCGCCCTCACACTGCCATCTTGCGATGCCGCACCGGCGCGCCAGTGAGGCTCTCGGCCGCATCGATGATCGCGTTGGCGTCCATGCCGTTGTGTCGGTAGAGATCGTCGATCGTCCCGGTCTGGCCGAATTTCTCAACCCCCAGCGCCTCGACGCGATGGCCGCGCACCGAGCCGAGCCAGCCCAGCGTCGCCGGATGGCCGTCGATCACGGTGACGATGCCGCAATCGCGCGGCAGCGGCGCCAGCAGTTGTTCGATGTGGCTGAGATGTTGCACGCCGCGGCGATGCCGCCGCAGGCTGCGCGCCGCCGTCCATCCGGCATGCAGCCGGTCCGCCGAGGTGATCGCGAGCAGGCCGACGTCGCGGCGGGACTCGCCGATCAGGCCGGTGGCCTCGATCGCCTCCGGCGCGACCGCGCCTGTATAGGCGACGATCACCTCGGCATTCGGTCCCGGCTTGCGCAGCCAATAGGCGCCGGCGGCGATGTCGGATTCCAGTTCCGGCGTCATGATCCGCTGCGGCTGATCGATGGTGCGCGTCGACAGCCGCAGATAGAGCGAGCCGCCCTCGCCTGCCTCGCGCTGCATGTGGGCAAAGCCCCATTTCATGATCGCGGCGAGTTCGTCGACGAAGGCCGGCTCGAACGACGACAGCCCGTCCTGCGCCATGCCGATCAACGGGGTCGCGATCGACTGATGCGCGCCGCCCTCCGGCGCCAAGGTCACGCCCGACGGCGTCGCCGCCACCATGAAACGCGCATCCTGATAGCAAGCGTAGTTCAGCGCATCGAGGCCGCGCTCGATGAAGGGATCGTAGAGCGTGACGATCGGCAGCAGCCGCGCGCCGTTGATGGAATGCGACAGGCCGAGCGCCGAGGCCATGATGAACAGGTTCATCTCGGCGATCCCCAGCTCGATATGCTGGCCCTTCGGCGAGGCCGCCCAATTGAAGGTCGACGGGATCTTCTCGCTGCGGAACAAATCCGCCTTCTCCGCGCGGGCGAACAGGCCACGGCGGTTGACCCAGGCGCCAAGATTGGTCGAGACCGTGACGTCGGGCGACGAGGTCACGATGCGCGAGGCCAGCGCGGTGTCGCTGCGGGCGAGATCGTTGAGGATCAGGCCAAAGCCCTGCTGCGTCGACATCTGCGCCGCGGCGGTGAAGGTCAGCCGCTCCGGCACGTCGAGCACGTCATCGTCGAGCCGGCGGCCATCGCGATTGAACGGCACCGACGCGAGGAACGACTCCAGCGTCGAAGCATCCTGCGTCAGTCCCTCGAACTTGTCCCATTCATGGCCCGGACGGATGTTCTGCTGCGCGCGCCACTTCTCCATCTGGGCGACGGTCATCAGGCCGGCGTGATTGTCCTTGTGGCCCTGGAACGGCAGGCCGACACCCTTGATGGTGTAAGCGATGAAGCACACCGGGCGGTCGTGGTCGATGGACTCGAAGGCATCAAGCATGCTGGCCATGTCGTGGCCGCCGAGATTGCTCATCAGCGCCAGCAGCTCGTCGTCGCTGCGCTTGTCGAGCAGCCGGGTCACGTCGCCCTGATCGCCGATCTCGTCCTGGATGTGCTTGCGGAAGGCAGCCCCACCCTGGAAGCACAGCGCCGCATAGAGCGCGTTCGGGCAGTTATCGATCCAGCGCCGCAGCGCCTCGCCGCCGGGTTCGGCAAACGCCTCGCGCATCAGCCGGCCGTATTTCACGATCACCACGTCCCAACCGAAATTGCGGAACATGGTTTCGAACTTCTCCCACAGGCCCTCGCGCACGACGGCGTCCAGGCTCTGGCGGTTGTAGTCGACGATCCACCAGGTGTTGCGCAGGCCGTGCTTCCAGCCTTCGGCCAGCGCCTCGAAGATATTGCCCTCGTCCATCTCGGCATCGCCGACCAGCGCGATCATGCGGCCCTCGCGGCGGTCCTTCATCCAGCCATGCGCGTGCACGTAGTCCTGCACCAGCGAGGAGAACAAAGTCTGCGCGACGCCGAGGCCGACCGAGCCGGTCGAGAAGTCGACATCGTCGACATCCTTGGTGCGCGACGGATAGGATTGCGCGCCCTTGAAGCCACGGAAATTCTCCAGCTTCTCGCGCGTCTGCCGGCCGAACAGATATTGGATGGCGTGGAACACCGGGCTCGCATGCGGCTTCACCGCGACGCGGTCCTCCGGGCGCAGCACCGAGAAGTACAGCGCCGACATGATGGTCGCGAGCGAGGCGGAGGAGGCCTGGTGGCCGCCGACCTTCAGGCCGTCGGTGTTCGGCCGGATGTGGTTGGCGTGATGGATGGTCCAGGACGACAGCCACAGCGCCTTGCGGGTCAGCGCGTTCAGGATGTCGAGACGGTCTGACGATGCGGATGGCGTGGCCATGGCGCGCTGCTCCCCGGGGCCTTGTTGGATTCGCCGATTTTAATCCTGTCGCACCGGCCATAATTCTCAATTTTTCGCGTGCAGTTGCCGATTGTTGAGATATTTTCCCATTCAGAATCCACTTTGAGCGATTTTATCCCAATGTCCGAGCTCGACGCCATCGACCGCAAGATCCTCGGCCATCTCCAGGCCGACGGCCGCATCACCATGCAGGAGCTCGCCGACAAGGTCGGGCTGTCGGTCTCGCCCTGCCACCGCCGCGTCAAGCTCTTGGAGGAGCGCGGCGTCATCACCCGCTATCTCGCGACCGTCGACCAGAAGGCGCTCGGGCTGCACGTTTCGGTCTTCATCTCCATCAAGCTGGCGCGGCAGAAGGAGGAGGATTTGAAGCGGTTCGAAAAGGCGATCTCGGCCTGGCCCGAGGTGCTGGAGTGCTATCTGATGACGGGCAATCGCGACTATCTCCTGCGCGTGGTCGCGGCCGATCTCTCCTCTTATGAAGCGTTCCTGAAAACCAAGCTGACGAGGCTCGACGGCATCGCCTCGATCGAGTCGAGCTTTGCGCTGAGCCAGGTGAAGTACTCCATCGCGCTGCCGGTGTGAGGCAGGCCATCGCCACGACCTCAGCTGTCGTCCCTGCGAACGCAGGGACCCATACTCCGCGGCAGACGTTGCGAAGAACGACTGGTCCAACATCGTGCGCAACAACATCTCCCTGGGGTTATGGGTCCCTGTGTCTGGAAAGTCTGCCATGATGATGGTGGGCGGGAAGCCGTTGGGTCCTTGGCGCTAGACG